>JAQTWT010000004.1:8322-248601 GCA_028689145.1 Gallionella sp. | reverse complement strand
ATCGCCACGTTGATCACTCCTGTTTACTCCTGCTCAAGTAATGAGCAGGACAGTATCTATACGTGGGTCAAATTTATCTGCAAACTATTGTCGGAATTGGGTCAGTTTTAGGTGCAATTCAACAAGCAGGTATCACTTTTATCATAATCCCATTCGAATTCCATAGGCACAGAGTAGGCCAATGGCCTATGCAAGTCAAGCTGGTTATTTGATCAATCGCTCAATGATTTAAGCAAATTGGGGTTGGGGCGCGAACGGCATCTATTGGCACAACTGAGACGCTAATAGGCATAGAAAATCAACCACTTATTACGGATACTCCAAGCTTACAACGGCGAAATAAACACGCTCTCCCTCAACCTCTTCAACTGGTCGCGCAATTGCGCCGCCTTTTCAAACTCCAGATTCTTGGCGGCTTGCAGCATGTCTTTCTCCAGCCGCTTGATCTCTTTCGACACATCCTTCTCGCTCATCGCCAGATACTTCGCCTGGGTCTGCGCGGCCTTGAGTTCGCTGCGCGCGGAATCCAGCTCGTAGGTGCCTTCGATGATGTCCTTGATGCGCTTCTGCACGCCTATCGGCGTGATGTTGTGCGCGAAGTTGTACGCCACCTGCTTGGTGCGGCGGCGTTCGGTCTCGTCGATGGCGCGCTTCATCGAGTCGGTGATCTTGTCGGCATACAGCAGCGCCTTGCCGTTGAGGTGGCGCGCGGCACGGCCGATGGTCTGGATCAGCGAGCGCTCGGAGCGCAGGAAGCCTTCCTTGTCGGCATCGAGAATCGCGACCAATGAAACTTCGGGAATATCCAGCCCCTCGCGCAGCAGGTTGATGCCGACCAGCACGTCGAACATACCGAGGCGCAGGTCGCGGATGATCTCAACGCGCTCGACGGTCTCGATGTCGGAATGCAGGTAGCGCACCTTGATGCCGTGTTCGGAAAAATAATCGGTGAGGTCTTCCGCCATGCGTTTGGTCAGCGTGGTCACCAGCACGCGCTCGCCCTGCGCCACGCGCAGGTTCACCTCGGACATCAGGTCGTCCACCTGATGCGTGGCGGGGCGCACCTCAATCTGCGGATCGATCAGCCCGGTCGGGCGCACCACCTGCTCCACCACCTGCCCGGCATGCTCGGCCTCATACACCGACGGCGTGGCGGAAATGAACACGCTCTGACGCATCACTTTCTCGAATTCGTCGAAACGTAGCGGACGATTGTCCATCGCGGAAGGCAGGCGAAAACCGTAGTTGACCAGATTCTCCTTGCGCGCGCGGTCGCCCTTGTACATGCCGCCGATCTGAGGGATGGTGACATGGCTCTCGTCGATGAACATCAGCGCGTTCGGCGGCAGATAATCCAGCAGTGTCGGCGGCGGGTCGCCCGGCTTGCGCCCCGACAGGTGGCGCGAATAATTCTCGATGCCCTTGCAGAAGCCGATCTCGTTGAGCATCTCCAGATCGTGGCGGGTGCGCTGCTCGATACGCTGCGCCTCGACCAGCTTGTTTTCGCGCTGGTAGAACGCGATACGCTCGGCCAGTTCGACCTTGATGGTCTCCAGCGCGCCCAGCACCGTGGCGCGCGGCGTGACGTAATGGCTGGACGGATAGACGGTGTAGCGCGGCACCTTCTGCAGGATATGCCCGGTGAGCGGATCGAACAGCGACAGCGTTTCCACCTCGTCGTCGAACAGCGTCAGGCGCAACGCGTGCTCGCTGCTTTCCGCCGGAAAGATGTCGATCACATCGCCGCGCACGCGGAATTTGCCGCGCGAAAAATCGATCTCGTTGCGCTCGTACTGCATCTCGACCAGGCGCTTGATCACGTCGCGCTGCGCCATCTTCTCGTTGTGGCGCAGATGCAGGATCATGCCGTGATAATCGACCGGGTCGCCGATACCGTAGATCGCCGACACCGTCGCGACGATGATCGAGTCCTCGCGCTCCAGCAGCGCCTTGGTCGCCGACAGGCGCATCTGCTCGATCTGCTCGTTGATGCTGGAATCCTTCTCGATATACACGTCGCGCGACGGCACATAAGCCTCGGGCTGGTAGTAATCGTAATAGGAGACGAAATACTCGACCGCGTTCTCGGGAAAGAAATCGCGCAATTCGGAATACAACTGCGCCGCCAGCGTCTTGTTCGGCGCCATCACGATGGCCGGCCGCCCCAGTTGCGCGATCACATTCGCCATCGTGAATGTCTTGCCGGAGCCGGTCACGCCGAGCAGCGTCTGAAACGACAAGCCGTCGCTAATCCCCTCCACCAGCTGCGCGATGGCCGTGGGCTGATCGCCCGCCGGTTCAAACGGCTGGTGCAGGCGGTACGGGCTGTTGGGAAAGGTGATGATATTCATAATGAGGAGCGTATTGTACGGGCAAAGGTTGAATTGCAAAACGGCGTAGCCCCTTACCAAGAACAAAGCGTAAAATCCGCCATTACTTCTAAGGGAACGCTGATTAAGTCCGTTCGCCCTGAGCCAGTCGAAGGGTAGCTCATTTAACCTATTGATCTGATTAAGCCCTCCATGCATGGTTCGACAAGCTCACCACGAACGGAGGACTTAATCAGCGTTTCCCTAATAAACACGCTTGAGCTGCCTTGTGCATACCACATCGAAATCATGCGCCTTTGGACACTACATCCGAAATATCTGGACACTCGCGGCCTGGTCGCGCTGTGGCGTGAAGCGTTGCTGGCGCAAGCCGTGCTGGCCGGGCATACGCGCGGTTACACCCGTCATCCCCAACTGATCCGCTTCCGCAATTCATCTTCACCCGCGGCATCAATCGCTTCCTATTTGCAAGCTGTGCATGCCGAAGCCTCGCGGCGGGGGTTCAACTTCAATGCAACAAAGATTTCATCAGACAGCAGCAGCGAACTTATTAGCGCCACTCGGGGGCAACTCGATTACGAGTGGGCGCACCTCATGGCAAAACTGCGCGCACGCGCGCCGTCATGGCTCGAAGGGCTGAAACCCTTGGCACATCCTGAGCCGCACCCGCTGTTTCGCATTGTCCCCGGTGCGATTGCGGACTGGGAGATTACACAACCAAACTAGCGGGACCAGCGTCATATTCCATCGCGCCGCCCCCTTTAACCGGCGTAGCGTGCGCTGTGCGCGCGAGTCACCATTGAATGCCGTGCGCACAGCGCACGCTACCGGTACAAGATTCAAATTTATTTTACGGAACTAACGGGCCGGCATCGAAGTCGGCACGTTGTGCAAGCAATATTTCTTTCGACAGGACAGGGTGCTAAACCGTCTCCGCCCACAGATCATGCTCGTCGGAATCGGTAACGGTTACTTCGACAAAATCGCCCACGTTTAACTGCTGGCCATTTTCGATGTACACCTGACCGTCTATTTCCGGCGCATCGGCAGAGCTGCGCGCGATTGCGCCTTCTTCATCCACCTCGTCCACCAGCACGGTGATGGTCTTGCCGATCTTGCGCTTGAGCCGTTCCTCGCTGATCTCTTCCTGCAACAGCATCAGCCGTGCAAGGCGTTCCTGTTGCACCTCGGGCGGCACGTGATCCGGCAACTGGTTGGCCGCCGCGCCTTCCACCGGCGAATAAGCGAACGCACCGACGCGATCCAGTTGTGCTTCCTCGATGAAATCCAGCAGCTCCTCGAATTCTTCCTCGGTCTCGCCGGGAAAGCCGACGATGAAGGTGCTGCGCAGTGTCAGATCAGGGCATGTCTCGCGCCATTGTTTGATACGTGCCAGCACGTTGTCGCTGCTGCCGGGGCGTTTCATCAGTTGCAGAATGCGCTGATTGGCGTGCTGGAACGGGATATCCAGATACGGCAAAATCTTGCCCTGTGCCATCAGCGGAATCACCTCGTCCACATGCGGGTACGGGTACACGTAATGCAGCCGTACCCATGCGCCCCCTTCACCCGGTTTGCCGAGTTCACCCATCGCGGCGGCCAGCTCGGTCATGCGCGTCTTGAGCGGCTTACCGCCCCAGAAGCCGGTGCGGTATTTCACGTCCACACCGTAGGCGGATGTGTCCTGCGAGATCACCAGCAATTCCTTCACGCCCGCATTGACCAGATTCTGCGCTTCCTGCATCACCTCGCCGACCGGGCGGCTGACCAGATCGCCGCGCAGGCTGGGGATGATGCAGAAGGTGCAACGGTGATTGCAGCCTTCCGAAATTTTCACATAGGCATAATGTTTCGGCGTGAGGCGGATGCCCTGCGGCGGAACCAGGTCGGAATACGGGTCGTGAAGTCGCGGCAAGTGCTGATGCACCGCCTCCATCACTTCGTCGGTGGCGTGTGGCCCGCTCACCGCCAGCACCTTGGGGTGCGCCAACCGCACCACGTCGCCCTTTGCGCCGAGACAGCCGGTAACGATCACCCTGCCGTTTTCCGCCAGCGCCTCGCCGATTGCATCCAGCGATTCCTCTACTGCGCTGTCGATGAAGCCGCAGGTGTTCACCACCACCAAATCGGCATCCTGATAGCTGCCGGAGATCAGGTAGCCTTCGGCACGCAGACGGGTGAGGATATGTTCGGAATCCACGGTTGCCTTCGGGCAGCCGAGCGAGACGAAGCCGACGCGCGGCGGTGTGTGTTTCTTGCTCATTTACAACCTCAATTTGACGTAGGTCGGGCTATGCCCGACAACCTGAGAGTGACTAACACATTATTGTAGGGGCACGATTCATCGCGCCCTTGTATTGAAATTGGGCCGCGATGAATCGCGCCCCTACAGGATTTTTACTCCGCAATTAACAAGCCGAGCAATCCCACCGTCGCCACGCCCAGCACGATCAGCCCGACTTGCTGCACGGTGTCGCGCAACTGTGCGCGCTTGTGCAAACCCGGGATCAGGTCGGCAACCGCGACGTAGATCATGCTCGCTGCCGCCAGCGCCAGCAACGACGGTATCCATGCCTGCATGGTCTGCAGCACGAAGTAACCCAGCACGCCGCCCGCCACCGAAGCGAAACTGGAGATTAGATTCAGCTGAAAAGCCTTGGTCTTGCTGTAACCGGAATGCAGCAGGATGGCGAAATCACCGACTTCCTGCGGGATCTCGTGCGCGATGATCGCCAGCGCGGTGACGATCCCGAGATGTACATCGGTAAGAAACGCCGCCGCGATGATGATGCCGTCCACAAAATTGTGGAAGGTGTCCCCCACCATGATCATCATGCCGCTACGCCCGTGGTCGTGGTTATGCCCTGCATCCGGCAACTCGTGCGCCTCGCAATGCTCATGGTGGCAGTGCCGCCACAGCACCAGTTTTTCCAAAATGAAGAACAGCAGGATACCGAACAGCACCGTGCCGCTCAGCACCGGCACATTGGGTGTGAGTTCGATCGCTTCGGGCAGTATGTCAAGAAACACCGCGCCCAGTAGCGCGCCGATCGCATAGCTCACCATTGCGTTGAGGTAGCGTTGCGCATGGGAACTCAGCGCGAACAGCGCGGCACACAATATGCTCAATGCACCGCCGGCAAAACTGGCTGCAACGATCCACAGCAAAATACTCATGGAAGACCTTCGGAGAACTGGAGAGAATTGCTCACTGCGACGGGCATGCCCGTTTCCCTCTCCCCAACCCTCTGGGTGAAACTACTAGCCATTCGACTAGGCTGCAAACGACCGCAGCCAAGTCGCTGGTTATCCCGCAAGCGGGCGAGGGAGCAAACGAATCGCTGCGCGAATTTCATGTTAATGCCCGTGCCGCAATAAATGCCTTCAACTGTTCGACATCCGGCGGCAGCTTGTCGAAGCGTTGCGGCAGGCTTTCGATGTTCTCGTAACCGGCCGGACGTTGCGGGTCCTGCCCCAACGCCTCGCGGATGGTTTCCTCGAACTTGGCTGGCAGCGCGGTTTCCAGACACACCAGCGGGATGCCCGCCTCGCGGTGTGCCAGCCCGGCCTTCATGCCGTCTGCGGTGTGCGGGTCGATCACCACACCGTATTGCTGATGCACGCGGCGTATCGTGGCGATACGGTCGGCGTGACAGCTGGCACCGGAAGCCAGACCGAACTCCCGCACTTTGGCGAAATACGGCGTAGTGCTGAGATCGAAGTAGCCGTCCTTTTCCAGTTGCTGCCACAAGCCCTTGAGTATCAGCGGATCGCGTCCGACCAGATCGTAAACAAAACGCTCGAAGTTGGAAGCCTTGGTGATATCCATCGACGGGCTGGTGGTGTGCATCGTCTCCGGACGCGGGCGATACACGCCGGTCCTGAAGAACTCGTCCAGCACGTCGTTTTCATTGGTGGCGACGATCAGCTTGCGGATCGGCAAGCCCATCTGACGCGCGATATGACCGGCGCAGACGTTGCCAAAATTGCCGGACGGCACGGCAAAGGAAACCTGTTCGTCGTTGCTTTTGGTCAGCGCGAAATAGGTCTGGAAGTAATAAACAGTTTGCGCGGTGACGCGCGCCCAGTTGATCGAATTGACCGTGCCGATCCGGTATTTTTCCTTGAAGGCCAGATCGTTCGACACTGCTTTCACCATATCCTGACAGGCATCGAACGGCGCGGTGACGGCGATGTTGAAGATGTTCGGGTCTTGCAGCGTAAACATCTGCGCAGTCTGGAACGGGCTCATTTTGCCCAGCGGCGACAGCATGAACACGCGGATACCGCGTTTGCCGCGCATCGCATATTCCGCCGCCGAGCCGGTATCGCCGGAGGTACCGCCGAGGATATTCAGCTCCGCATGATCCCTTGCCAGCGCGTATTCAAATAGGTTGCCGAGCAACTGCATCGCCACGTCCTTGAACGCCAGCGTCGGGCCGTTGGACAGGCCGAGGATATGCAGGCCGGGCTCCAGCGTTTGGAGCGGCGTGATCTCGTCGCTGCCAAAAACCTGCGCGGTGTAGGTCTTGTCGATGATGGCCTTCAGGTCGCCCGCCGGAATGTCGGTGGCAAAACGGCTGATCACCTCGAACGCCAGTTCGCGGTAATTCATGCCGCGCATTCTCGCCAGATCGGCCGCGCTCAGTTTCGGATAGTGGTCGGGAACTGCCAAACCGCCGTCATCGGCGAGGCCGCCGAGCAGGATTTCGGTAAAGGGTTTTGCGGCCATGCCGCCACGGGTGCTGGTGTATTTCATTCGTATTGCCTCAACATCATGTAGGTTGGGTGGAGCGCAGCGATACCCAACATTGGAATCCCGAGCGATGGGTATCGCGTTGCTCAACCCATCCTACGTTTTTGCTACCTGTTTAACCCAACTCTTCCAGCCGCAACCTTGTCACCTTGCCTGCCACCACCGGCAACGCTTCCACTTTGGCAATCGCCGCGTTGATGCGTTTTTCGCGGGTCTGGTGGGTAAGCAGGATGAGGTCGGTCTGGTCTTCGCCTTCGGCGGGCTCTTTCTGTATCACCGCGTCGATGGAAATCTGTTCGTCGGCGAGAATGCGCGTGATGTCGGCCAGCACGCCGGGCTTGTCCTGCACGCGCAGGCGCAGGTAGTAGCTGGTGGTGACTTCGTCCATCGGCAGGATAGTCAGGTCGGCCAACTGATCCGGCTGGAACGCCAGATGCGGCACGCGGTTTTCCGGATCGGCGGTGTGCATGCGCGTCACATCGACCAGATCGGCAATCACCGCACTGGCGGTGGGTTCCGCGCCCGCGCCCTTGCCGTAATAAAGCGTCGAGCCGACCGCGTCGCCCTGCACCAGTACCGCGTTCATCGCGCCTTCGACATTGGCGATCAGGCGCTTGGTCGGAATCAAGGTCGGGTGTACGCGCAGCTCCACGCCTTCCTCGGTGCGTTTGGTGATGCCGAGCAATTTGATGCGATAGCCGAGTTGTTCGGCGTAGCGGATGTCGGTGGCATCCAGCTTGCTGATGCCTTCGATGTGCGCCTTGTCGAACTGCATCGGGATGCCGAACGCCAACGCGGAAAGAATGGTGATTTTGTGCGCCGCGTCCACGCCTTCAATATCGAAAGTCGGATCGGCCTCGGCATAGCCCAGACGCTGCGCTTCTTTCAGCACGGTGTCGAAGCTCAAACCTTTGTCGCGCATCTCGGACAAGATGAAATTGGTGGTGCCGTTGATGATGCCCGCGATCCACTGGATGCGGTTCGCGCTCAAGCCTTCGCGCACCGCCTTGATGATCGGGATACCGCCCGCCACCGCCGCCTCGAACGCGACCATCACACCCTTGTCCTGCGCCGCCTTGAAAATCTCGTTGCCGTGCGTCGCCAGCAGCGCCTTGTTCGCGGTAACCACATGCTTGCCGTTCGCAATCGCCTTCAGCACCAGTTCTTTCGCCACCCCGTAGCCGCCGATTAGTTCGATGACTATATCGACTTCCGGATCGCTCACTACCGAGAACGCATCGTCGGTGATACGGCATGCGCCGCCGGTGACTTGCTTCGCCAGTTCCACATTCTTGTCCGCCACCACGGTGATACGGATCGGCCGCCCGGCACGGCGCGCGATCTCTTCCGCGTTGCGCTGCAACACGGTGAAAGTGCCGCCGCCGACTGTACCGATACCGAGGAGTCCTACGTTGATTGGTTTCATTTATTTCCTTGTAGGGGCGTATGGCAATACGCCCTTGATGCAGAGATAGGTATAAAAGGGCGTATTGCCATACGCCCCTACGTTATGTCCCGTGCCGCTTGCGATAGCTTTCCAGGAAGCGCGCAATGCGCCCCATCGCGTCGACCAGATCATCCACATTGGGCAGGAACACCACGCGAAAATGATCGGTGTTCGGCCAGTTGAATCCTCTGCCCTGCACCACCAGCACTTTCTCGGTTTCCAGCAGCTCGAGAATAAATTTCTGGTCGTCCTCGATCGGATAAATCTTCGGATCGAGGCGCGGGAAGAGGTACAGGGCAGCCTTCGGTTTCACGCAGGTCACGCCGGGAATCGCGGTGAGCAGCTGGTAGGCGAGATCGCGCTGTTTGCACAAACGCCCGTCGGGGGCGACCAGATCATTGATGCTCTGATAACCGCCCAGCGCGGTCTGGATTGCGAACTGACCGGGCACGTTGGAGCACAGCCGCATCGAAGCCAGTATGGTTAGTCCGTTGATGTAATCCTGCGCGTGTTTTTTATCGCCGGACACTACCATCCAACCGGCGCGATAGCCGCAAGCGCGATAATTTTTCGACAACCCGTTCAGCGTCAAGAACAACACATCATCGGCCAGCGATGCGATGGAAGTATGCGTCGCGCCGTCATACAGCATCTTGTCGTAAATTTCGTCGGCGAAAATAATCAGCTCGTGTTCACGCGCGATCTGGATGATTTCTTTCAGGATGCTGTCGGAATACAGCGCCCCGGTCGGATTGTTCGGGTTGATTACCACGATAGCGCGTGTGTTCGGCGTAATCTTGCTGCGCATGTCGGCAAGATCGGGCATCCACTCGTTGGCTTCGTCGCAGATATAGTGGCGCGGCGTACCGCCCGCCAAGGTGACCGCTGCCGTCCACAGCGGGTAATCCGGCGCGGGCACCAATACCTCGTCACCGGTGTTCAGCAGCCCCTGCATCACCATCACGATCAATTCCGACGCACCGTTGCCGATGTAGATGTCGTCCAGACCGACACCCATGATCTTCTTGGCTTGGCAGTAATGCATGATCGCCTTGCGCGCCGCGAACATGCCCTTGGAATCGGAATAGCCGGAAGAATTAGGCATATTGAGGATCACGTCATGCTGGATCTCTTCCGGCGCTTCAAAGCCGAACGGCGCGAGATTGCCGATGTTCAGCTTGATGATGCGCTGTCCTTCTTCTTCCATCTGCTTGGCGCGTTCCATCACCGGCCCGCGAATGTCGTAGCACACGTTGCCCAACTTGATCGATTTTAAAATTGGTTTCACTTTATATAGTTACCCGAGTTGTCCGGTTGCAGCCCGATGAAAAATGCACAAAATGCTAGAATTCGCCACGAAGCTGCAAAGAGCGCGATTTTACCCGTGCCGCCCTCGCACAGCAAATATCATACTGAAAATGGAGGCTGTTGCCTTGAAACTGCATCTGACCCATTCCGGCACCGCCAAACTATTTACCGCGCATAGCGCGGATCATGTCATGGTCAACGGCGAACGCTTTGACCATAGCATTGCGGTGCTTGCGGAAGAAGTGCGCAGCGATTGGAATGCTGCCGGTTTCGACGCATTAAGCGAAGCGCATTTCGCCTATTTTCTCGCCCTGAAACCCGATGTACTGCTGCTCGGCACCGGCGCACGGCAACGCTTCCCGCACCCGCGCCTGTACCGCGTACTGACCGATGCCGGGATCGGCGTGGAATGCATGACTACCCCGGCAGCGTGCCGTACCTATAACATACTGGTAGCGGAGGGCCGCAAGGTGGTTGCCGCGATTTTGTTTTGAACTGTAGGGGCGTGATTTATCGCGCCCTCCCGATAAACTTAGGGCGTGATGAATCACGCCCCTACAAACAATCTATATGAGCCAATCACTAAACAACGTCATTAAACAAGCCGAACAAATCATCCTCGGCAAGCCGCAACAAATACGTCTCGCGTTGACCTGCCTGCTGGCGCGCGGCCATCTGCTCATCGAGGATTTGCCGGGAGTCGGCAAAACCACGCTGGCGCATGTGCTGGCCTGCACACTGGGCTTGCAGTTCCAGCGCATCCAATTCACCAGCGACCTGTTGCCCGCCGACATCCTCGGCGTTTCGGTATATCAGCGCGACAGCGAGAAATTCGAGTTCCATCCCGGCCCGATTTTCGCGCAAATGATTCTGGCGGATGAAGTCAACCGCGCCACACCCAAGGCGCAAAGCGCATTGCTGGAAGCGATGGAAGAACAACAGGTGACCATTGAAGGTTTGACCCGCCCCCTGCCCGCGCCGTTCTTCGTCATCGCCACACAGAATCCGTCCTATCAGGTCGGCACGTTCCCGCTGCCCGAATCCCAGCTGGATCGTTTCCTGATGCGCATCCAGATGGGTTACCCGGACGCACAGGCGGAACGCGGCCTGCTGTCCGGCGTGGATCGGCGCGAAATTATCTCCCGCCTCACTCCGCAAATGGAAAGCTCCGAACTGCTGGCATTGCAGCAGCGCGTCAAAGCAGTGTTCGTCTCCCCCGCGCTGCTCGACTATGTCCAAGCCATTCTGCGCCATACGCGCGAGTCGGCGCGCTATACACACGGCCTGTCGCCGCGCGCCGGACTCGCCCTGCTCTCCGCCGCGCGGGCCTGGGCATTGCTCGATGAACGCGACACGGTCATTCCGGAAGATGTGCAGGCGGTATTGCCGGGTGTGGTCAACCACCGCTTGCAGGCTACCGGCGAACACCAGCATCAAAGCAACGGCACGCTGGCCCGCGAGCTGATCGAGGCAGTGGCAATCCCATGATCATCCTCCACTCACACTCTCCAATAAACTTGAAGGCCGCAGTTGGCGAACAACATGCCAACATATAAATGGATTATGCCGCTCTCGTAGGTGCGAATTTATTCGCACATAATCTTCTGTTCGTGCGAATGAATTCGCACCTACAAACTCGCCAACTGCGCTTTCCGGGCTAAATGGCATGAGGTTTGGAAAGCGGCGTTCATCAACATGATTGACAGACTAAAAGAGCTTTTTCGCAGCTGGCTGTTCCGCCAGAAAATCGAGAGCGGGACTATCGTTCTGAGTCAGCGCCGCATCTTCATCATCCCCACCCGACGGGGGTTTGCGCTGGCTTTTGTGCTGGTGCTAATGCTAGTCGGCGACATCAACTACAACCTCAGTCTCGGCTATGTTCTGACCTTTCTGCTGGCGATGATGGCAATCATGTCGATGCTGCATACCTTCCGCAATCTGGCGCAACTGGAAATCCGTGCCGTCCGTGCCGATGCGGTGTTCAGCGGTGAGACCGCGCAATTTTTGCTGCACTTCAACAACAGTAGCGCATTGGCGCGCTACCAGCTGTGCCTGACGGCACAGGCGAGCGGACAGACACCGTTGTGCTTCGACGTGCCTGCCCTACGGGACAGCGGGATCGCCTTCCCGCTGCCAGCCACGCGGCGCGGTTGGCTGGCATTGGGCGAATTGAAGCTGCACACCGAATTTCCGCTTGGTTTGTTTTACGCGTGGTCTTATCTGCATTTCGATACGCGCTGCATGGTTTACCCCAAACCGTTACCCGATGCACCGCTGCCATTTGGCACCCGACCGGACGGCGCGGGCAAACACAACATTGCCGGAGATGACGATTTCGGCGGATTGCGCAACTATGTCGCGGGAGATGCCTTGCCGCGTATCGCCTGGAAAGCTTTTGCGCGCGGTCGGGGACTGCAGGTGAAGCAATTTATAACCCAAGCCGGCGAAGAATTGTGGCTGGATATTGCCGAAACCCCGGATCAAAACGAAGAAGCAAAACTGGCGCGCATGGCGCGCTGGGTACTGGATGCCGAGGCGCAGGGGTTGCGCTACGGGTTGCGCCTGCCTGACGGCGAAATGCCGCCTGAAAACGGTGGTGCACACCGCGACGAATGTCTGCGCCGGATCGCGCTATTCAACTTGCCGCAGCAGGCGCAACCATGAGCAAATCGGTCATCTACGGCCTGCTGCTATCCATCCTGATGGTCATCGCGCCGCATGCCAACCATCTGCCGGCATGGGTAAGCTCACTGTGCGTCGCCCTGCTGCTGTGGCGCAGCTATCTAACCCACAGCGGCAACCCGCTGCCAAAACACTGGCTGCTGACGCTGCTCACCTTTGCCTGTTTGGGCGGCATCGCCATCAGTTTCCATACGCTGTTCGGGCGCGAAGCCGCCGTTACCCTGCTGATACTGATGGTTGCGCTCAAGTTTATGGAACTACGCACAGCACGCGATGTGATGGTGTTGATCTACCTATCCTGTTTCATTGTCATCACCAATTTTTTCTACTCGCAAAGTATCCCTACTGCCCTGTATATGCTCGCCACACTGCTGGCCGTCGTGACAACATGGATACACTTGTATGCGCAAAACATCGCGCTCAAGCCGCGCCTGCGCATCGCCACGGCATTGCTGTTGCAAGCCATTCCGTTGACGCTGATCCTGTTCGTGCTGTTCCCGCGCATCCAAGGCCCTCTGTGGGGATTGCCGCAGGATGCCTTCGCCAGCAGCGGGCTGGACGACCGGATGTCGCCGGGCAGTTTGAGCCGCTTGAGCTTGTCGGATGCGGTGGCGTTCCGCGTCAGCTATGCGGGTAAGCCCCCCGCACGCGAGCAGATGTACTGGCGCGGCCCGGTACTGTGGCAATTCGACGGACGCACCTGGATACCGGGCAATACCGCATACAGCGTCGCACCGCAATTTACCGAGCTCGACCAGGCAATCGATTACACCGTCACACTGGAACCGCACAATAAAACCTGGCTGTTCATGCTGGACATGCCGAATAAAATTTCCGTTCCGTCCAGTCTCACCCATGATTTTCAGGTACTAAGCAAAACACCGGTCAATTCAAGGCTACGCTACGAAGCGCGCTCCCACCTCGTTTCGCACGCCAATTTGCGCGAGGCGAACTGGCAAATCCAGCGCGCCCTGCAATTGCCGCCCACGCTTAATCCCAAAGCACTGCAGCTCGCGGCAACATGGCGCGACAACGGTGCAAACGATGCCGCTGTGGTTCGCAGCGCGCTGGCTTATTTAAATCAACAGGGCTTCCAGTACACATTGGAACCACCGCTACTGCCCGGTGCAAACAGCATTGATGACTTTCTGTTCACCAGCAAAAAAGGATTCTGCGAACACTACGCATCGGCATTCGTGTTCCTGATGCGCGCCGCGCATATTCCGGCGCGCGTGGTGACCGGCTATCAGGGCGGCGAATTCAACTACATAGGAAACTACTACATCGTGCGCCAATCCGATGCCCACGCATGGGCGGAAGTATGGCTGAGCGGACAGGGCTGGGTGCGCGTCGACCCCACCGCGGTCATCGCGCCCGCACGCGTGCAAACCAACGTCGCCGCGGCCGTACCCGCCAGCGAAACCGCCGCGCTGCCGTTCATAACGCGCATGACCAGCAACCCGCCGGCATGGTTGAGCAATCTGCGCCTGAATTGGGACATACTCGGCTTCCGCTGGAATCAGTGGGTGCTGGGCTACAACACCGAACGCCAATTCGCATTTCTGACCAGTCTCGGTATGGAAAATATCACCTGGCAAAACATGTCCATCATCATGACAACCGGTATCTGGCTGGTGATCGGGCTATTTGCGCTGTTCATGCTGCGCCATCTGTTTGCCAACCAACCGGATAAGGTACAAGCGGCATGGCTCGGACTGTGCCGCAAATTAGCCAAGTCCGGGCTGCCGCGCGCCGCGCACGAAGGCGCACAGGATTACGCTGCACGCATAGCCGCTGCACGCCCGGAACTCGCCGACACCATCCGCGATCTTGCCGCGCGCTACAGCGCATTGCGCTACGGCGCGGTACGGGATGAACAGGCACAACGTGAATTTCTGCAACGCGCTGCCGCCCTAAAAATTTGACAGGGTATAATCCGCACCAGTTAACCGACCGTAACCATCATGCTCATCACCCGCCGCCTTGAATTCGATGCCGGACACCGCATCCCCAACCACAACAGCCAGTGCAAACACCTGCACGGCCACCGCTACGCCATCGAGATCACCCTATCCGGAGACATCATCACCAACGAGGGAGAATCGGAACAAGGCATGGTGATGGATTTCTCCGATGTAAAACGCATCGCCAAGGAGCAACTGGTTGATACATGGGATCACGCGTTTCTGGTATATCGCGGCGACAAGGTAGTGGGCGATTTCCTCGCAACCTTGCCGGGGCACAAGACCGTTATCCTCGATGTCGTGCCGACCGCCGAAAATCTCGCGCAAACCGCGTTCGATATTCTCGATTCGGCTTATCAGGACACCTACGGCAACCACCTGCGCCTCGAACAAGTGCGCATCTACGAAACGCCGAACAACTGGGCGGACTGTCTGCGAAAATAACCGCCTCCGAGCGGTTTTCGGCCTACAAATCCGGTTTCAAAAGGAGTAGCATACGAACTCCATGTCCATTCTTGCACGGCTCATTCATCGTGAACAAAAAAGAGGCATTGTTCGTTATCAGCAAACTGGTATTCGAGTTAACGGTAACCAGTAGCGCTGCGTCCGATCTTGATGTATTGCTGGAACGGTTGTTTGCAATTCTGAAAAACTCGCATGACTTGCCTCTGGAGTCTCGCGGCGCGGTAGTACTGCTCAATCCCCGCGGACATCAATTTCAGGTGGCGCAATTCGGCATGGAGCCGGCATGGAAAAATGATTTTCGCTGGCAGTTGACCTCCTTTGACAAGGCCACCCTTCTGCCGGGCAGCCTGATTCGCTCCAGCATCGCCGATGACCCCGAATCTCAAGGCGAGCGGCAATTGCTGTTGTTGCCACTGGACGTGGAAGATCAGCACCTCGGCCATCTGGTGCTGTTTGCCCCGGTCTCGTATCACCCTTCGGCGACCCACCTCGAGTTCCTGACCGACTTGTCGCGCGCCCTGTCCAGTCTGGTACAGCGCACCTTAAGCAATGAAACCTTGCGTATCCGCGCACTCGAGCTGGCTGAAGCCCGCGCGGATGCAATACAGAGTCTGGGCGTGGCTTCGGAGTATCGCGACAGCGATACCGGCTGGCATATCATGCGCATGACCAATTTCGCGCAGGCTATCGGCAAATTGTTGGGGCTATCGGATGCGCAAAAGGAATTGCTGTATGCCGCGGCACCGATGCACGATGTTGGCAAGATTGGCATAGCCGATGGCATTTTGCTCAAACCCGGCAAACTCACCCCGGAAGAGTATGAGATCATCAAAACACATACAGATATCGGTGTCTCTATTCTGACCGGCAACGACTCCCTAATGGCCGCAGCACGCGATATCGCGAGTTCGCACCACGAACGCTGGGACGGCACCGGCTACCCGAAAGGCCTGCTCGGCGAAAACATCCCGCTACTGGCGCGTATCTGTGCCGTAGCGGACGTATTTGATGCGCTCACGTCACATCGTCCCTACAAAGAAGCGTGGCCGGTTGAAGAAGCGACTGACTGGATCGTTTCTAAATCCGGCGAGCATTTCGATCCTGCCGTGGTGAGTGCTTTCAAGGCAGCCATGCCGGAAATCCTCCGCATACGCGAACTCTACCGGGATGACATCATCGACCCGAAGCGGGCTATCGTCCTGCCGCCTATCTTGCCGCGCGCCAACGCTTGGGTGCAGTGGGATGACAGCCTGAGCACCGGCATCAACACCATCGATGAACATCACCGTTACCTGATAGAACTGCTCAACGACCTGTTCGACGTGGTCAGCAACAAGGGCAGCGTGCGTGAAGTAGCCAGACTGATCAAGGCGACCGACATGTATGCCAAAGTGCATTTTCGCACCGAGGAACAGATGATGCAGCACTATGGATTTGAAGGCATACAGCGCCAAGAGCAGCAGCATCACGCCTTTGAAGAAAAGATCCGCGAATTCTATGAAGAGCTGCATGACAACCCGCTAGTCGCGCGGTTCGATGTATTGTCCTATTTGCGCGATTGGCTGATCCAGCACATTCGCGTCGAGGATGCCAAGCTGCGCTCGCTGGTCAGTTCCTGAACCTGTTTAACCAGTTCCTAACGCTCTCAAGCCTTCAAGCACATAACACGCTGCTGCTTATGCAATGGCATCCGTAACCAGTTTATTTATTTCAGGAAACAGCGAGGTACGCTCCGCACAGCGCGATACTTGCGCCAGCCAGACGCACAACCCGCTTGTGAGTCAACCTTTGCACACCAAAACCGAACAGAATTCCCGTGACATGCAGCGATGCGGTTGAAAGAATAAAACCGAATGCGTAAGCCATTGCAGAGACCAATTCCGGCATCTCGGCACCGTGCGCCTGACCATGGCATAGCGCGAACAACCCAACCATGCTGCTACTCAACCAGAGCGGCAAACGAATCGAAGCAGCGATTAACACGCCCAGTATCAGCACAGATAACACGATACCCTGCTCGGCAAACGGCAGGGCGATTCCCATCATACCCAACACACCGCCCAGCACCATCACACTGACAAAAGTAAGCGGCACCGCCCATATGGAACGCCCGCCCATCTGTGCAGCCCACAACCCCACGGCTATCATCGCGCAAATATGATCCAAACCGCCGACAGGATGCATGAGTCCATGCATGAAGCCACTGGCTTCCCCGACCCCGACGTGAGCATAGGCGAATGATGGCAGCAACGCACCCGCCGCAATAAATAACACTGAACACAACCAAGCAAATTTATTCATGGCAATCTCCTTATGGCAACCTTGAAAAACTCAGATTTCATCCAAAACATTGCATTTCCGTTTCGTCCAACCGGTATGGCTACACTTCTCTTCCCGCCTATAAAATAACGGGGCAACTATAATGTAAAAACGTTACAAGGATAATACAAAATTTCGCCCGACATGCTGCCATCAGCAGATCCTCGGCAATTGTTCACCCGCCAGCCAGTCCACCACGCGGCGGCCGCCCAGCTTGGTGGTCATCTGCACAAAGCCGTGCGCATCGGTTTGCACCTCGCCGATGACGGACGCATTACTGCCGAGCGGGTGCGCGCGCATCACTTCCAGCAAACGCTGCGCATCTTCCGGCGCACAGATTGCGATCAGCTTGCCTTCATTGGCCACATACAGCGGGTCGAGGCCAAGAAACTCGCAAGCCGCCTCGACCGGCTGATTCACCGCAATCGCGGCTTCATGCAGCATCATGCCAACGCCGGATTGTTTGGCGATTTCGTTCAGCGTCGTCGCCAGACCGCCGCGCGTCGGGTCACGCAGCACGCGCAGCGCAGCACCACTGTCCAGCATGGCCGCGATGAGGCCATGCAACGCGGCGGTGTCCGACACGATGGGCGCGGAGAATGTCAGCCCCTCGCGTTGCGACAGGATCGCCATACCGTGATCGCCTATCGTACCGGACAACAGGATCTTGTCGCCCGGTTGCGCCAGATTGCCGGACAGGTTAATGCCGTCGCGTGCCACGCCAACACCCGTGGTAGTGATGAACACGCCGTCGCCTTTACCCCGTTCCACCACCTTGGTATCGCCGGTGACGATCGGTACACCCGCTTCGCGCGATGCGTGCGCCATCGACTCGACGATGCGTTTCAGGTCGGCCAGCGGAAAGCCTTCTTCGAGTATAAAAGAGGCCGACAAATACAGCGGCCTGGCACCCATTACCGCGACATCGTTGATCGTGCCGTGCACCGACAGGCAACCGATGTCGCCCCCCGCAAAGAACAACGGCGACACCACATGGCTGTCGGTCGCCATCACCAGTCGCCCGTTCGCCGGCGGCAGCACTGCGCCGTCGTTGCCCTGCGCCAGATACTCGTTATCGAACGCGGCAGCAAACAGCTCGGTGATGAGTTGCGCCATCGCGCGTCCGCCGGAACCGTGCGACATATCCACCCGGCCGTTTTTCAGATCGAGCGAACGAGTGTAGTTTGGTTTGATGGCGCTCATTTTGCAGACTCCCGAAACCGCCCGTAACTGTAATGCGCCGCACACGCACCTTCGGACGAAACCATGCACGAACCAACCGGGTTTTGGCTTCGGCCGGAGCTAAGTTCCTTAACATTCGCTTTGCTCATGTTAGCCTACGCCGCAACTTTGGCACTTCGAAATCTCCCATAGCTGTAATGCGCAGCACAAGCACCTTCGGAAGAAACCATACATGAACCCACCGGGTTCTCCGGCGTGCATACCGTGCCGAAAATGTTGCATTCTTGCGGGCGTTTCTGTCCGCGCAGGATGGCGGCGCATTCGCACGCCTTGTTGTCCGGCACGGCCACGTATTCCACCTTGAATTTAAGCTCGGCATCAAACGCGGCGAATTTGGGGCGCAGCTTCAATGCGCTGTCAGGCACGCTGCCCAAACCGCGCCACTCGAACACATCGCGCAACTCGAACACTTCAGCGACCAGCTCCTGCGCCTTGAGATTGCCTTCGCGCGTCACGGCGCGGGTGAATTCGTTTTCGACTGCGGCGCGTCCGTCGTTGATCTGGCGCACCAGCATCAGGATGGCCTGCATCACATCGAGCGGTTCGAATCCGGCGATGACCACCGGCTTGCCGTAATCACTGGCAAACGGCTCATACGGTTTGCTGCCGATCACGGTGGAGACATGTGCCGGGCCGACGAAACCGTCCAGCGACACACCGCCTTCCACCGCCAGAATGGCGTGCATCGCGGCGGGGGTCAGCACGTGGTCGCACAGGATGCTGAAATTTTTCAAACCTTCGGCGGCGGCCTGTTTGACTGCCACCGCGGTCGGCGGCGTGGTGGTCTCGAAACCGATCGCAAGGAACACCACTTCCCGATCAGGATGTTCGCGCGCGATTTTCAGCGCATCCTGCGTCGAATAGATCATGCGCACATCTGCCCCATTGGCCTTGGCGCGCATCAGCGACAGATTGTCGGAAGCCGGTACGCGCACCGTGTCGGCATAGGTGCACAGAATCACGCCCTGCTCGCGCGCCAGACGGATCGCCTGATCCACGCGCCCGATCGGCAGCACGCAGACCGGACAGCCGGGGCCATGGATCATGCGCACACTGGCAGGCAACAAATCGGCGATGCCGTAGCGCGAGATGGCATGAGTATGTCCGCCGCAAAATTCCATCAGGCGATAAGAACGGTTACCTGAAATCTCGCGTAGCGATTCGATTGCCTCCTCGCCCGCTTGCGGGAGAGGATTGAGGAGAGGGGAACGGGCATGCCCGTTAGGGTCGGCCTCGCGTGCGATGTTGGCGGCGATGTTCTTGGCAAGTTCACCATCGCGGAATTCGTCAACGTATTTCATGCTGCATTCCCCGCCAGTTCATCGCGTAACTCATCCAACTGCCCCATCTCAGCAAATAATTCCAGAGTGCGCTCTGCTTCGTCCTGATCCAGCTTTTGCAACGCATAGCCGACATGCACGATGACGTATTCGCCAACAGCGGCATCATCCACCAGCGCCAGCGAAATCTCCTTGCGCACACCGCCCAGATTGACGATAGCGTTGCCCGGAGTCGTCAGCTCTTCAATGCGGGCGGGTATGGCGAGACACATGATTAAACTCCCTGATTGATACGTTGCATGGCAATACTGGCCTGCCCCAGCGAAATACCGCCATCGTTAGGCGGTAACTGCTGCGCGGCCAGCACATTAAAATTATGTGCTGATAAACCTTCGGTCAAGGCTTGCGACAATACACTGTTGAGAAAACAGCCGCCACCCAGCGCGATATTATTAATTTCACATTTTTCAGCAGCATGACGCACCCATTCGCTTAGTCCGGCGACCAGCGTGGCATGAAACAGCGCCGCGCCGTAAGCTGCATCGTTGCAGTCGGTGAGTGTTGCCAGCAACGGTCTGAAATCCAGTACGCCATCGTCGGTGATGATGTATCCATCGGCGAGCGGCGCGATCTTGCCGTGACTTTCCGCCAAACCTTCCAGCAACATCGCCGCTTGCCCTTCGTAAGCCTGGATTTCACTGACATTCAGCAACCCGGCTGCCGCATCGAACAAGCGTCCCATGCTGGTGGTGGCAGGGCAATTCAATTGGCGCTGCAACATGCCCAGCACGGTTTCCGCACCCGTTTGCATTGGAAAGCGGCGCACGATTTCGTCGCCGCGTTGCAAATCGAACAGCACCGCAGCCGCCATGCGCCACGGCTCGCGCGCGGCACGGTCGCCGCCGGGCATGCGCAATGGGGCGAGATGTCCGAGACGCTGGCAGTCCGTGCCAGCCACGCGCAATAGTTCACCGCCCCATGCGCCGCCGTCCGTTCCAAGCCCCACACCGTCCAGCGCCAGTCCGAGCACCGGTTCGGTGACGCGATGTTCGGCGCAGATCGCGGCGATGTGGGCGTGGTGGTGCTGCACGGGAACAAGCGGCAAGCCGTGCTGCGCGGCATATTCCTGCGCGAACTGCGTGCTGTAGAAATCGGGATGCAAGTCGTGCGCCACGGCTTGTGGCTGCACATCGAGTATCTCGCACAGATAGGCAACGGTTTCCGCCAGCATCTGCCGCGCGCCCGCATGGTCGAGGTCGCCGATATGTTGCGACACGAAGGCTTCGTTGCCTCTGGTAATACACACGGTGTTTTTCAGCCATGCACCGCAGGCCAATATTGGCGGGCCTGAGAACGGCAATACGATACGGCGCGGGGTGTAGCCGCGCGCGCGGCGGATGAATTGAAATTGCGCCCCCTCTCCCCAACCCTCTCCCCGGGCGGGAGAGGGAGTTACCCGCATCACGCTGTCGTCGCAGCGGTGCAGGATGTCGCGGTCATGCGTGAGAAAGGCATCGGCCAACCCGGTCAGCGAAGCGCGCGCTTCGGCATCATCTTTCACCAGCGGCTCGCCGCCGGGGTTGGCGCTGGTCATAACCAAGGCGAGCGGCGTGGACTGATGCAGCCAGTCCTTGCCGTCCGGCTTGCCAAGCAATTCATGAAACAGCAGGTATTGCAGCGGGGTGTAGGGCAGCATCAAGCCGATGCCGGATAAGCCGGCGGCGATGCCGGGTAATTCCGCATCGCACGATGCGGATTTGTGCAGCAGCACGATGGGGCGCTCGCTTGATTCCAGCAGGAAAGATTCATTGACGGAAAGCGCTGCATAGCGCGTGGCGGAAAACTTATTCAGCACCATCACCGCGAACGGTTTTTCCTCGCGCTGTTTGCCGCTGCGCAATCTTGCCACGCTTGCGGCGTTGCGTGCATCGCACACCAGATGGAAACCGCCGATACCTTTGATGGCCACCACCTGCCCGGCCCTGATGCGTTCGGCGGTGACGGCAACGGGATCATCCGTTGCGACAGGTTGCCAACGGGCATCGAACAAACTCAAGCTCGGCCCGCACCAGGGACAGGCATTCGGCTGCGCGTGGAAGCGGCGCGTGGTGGGCGTATCGTATTCGCTCTGGCACAACGGACATTGCGCGAACTTCGCCATGCTGGTGTTGGCGCGATCATATGGCAGACGTTCCGTCAGGGTGTAACGCGGGCCGCAGTGGATGCAGTTAATAAAGGGATGGCGGTAGCGGCGGTCGGTTGGATCGAATAGTTCCGCCAGACAATCCGGACAGATCGCCATATCCGGGGCAATGCCGGTTTGCACTTTTCCGGTCTGGCTCGCCGCGATGCTGAAACCGTGCAAGCCGGTAAGCGTTTGCGCCAGATCGTGGGTGACTTTTTCCACGCGCGCCAAGGCGGGCGGTTCGCTTTGCAGGCGTTCGATCAGGCGCATCACTTGCGGGTGTTCACCCTCGACCGCGATCTCCACACCCTCGCTGTCGTTGCGCACCCAGCCCGACAAGCCGAGTTCATGCGCCAGCTTGTAGACAAAAGGCCGGAAGCCTACGCCCTGCACTTGCCCCGATACTCTGATTTGCGCGTGAATCATTGCGGTCATTTATTCGTAGGGGCGTATGGCAATACGCCCTTGGTGGCATATCGAAACAGGGCGTATTGCCATACGCCCCTACGGGTTTTGTTTATCAATATTTTGTCTTGCAGCTGCTTTTCTACACCCCGCCTTGATCCACTCCAGCCATTCGTCCATACCCTCGCCGCTTTTAGCCGAGATGCGGATCACCTGAATGTTCGGGTTGACGCGGCGCGCGTTGGCTACCGCGAGATCGGCATCGAACTCCAGATACGGCAGTAGGTCGCATTTGTTCAGCAGCATCAAATCCGAGGCGCGGAACATGTCGGGATATTTGAGCGGTTTGTCTTCGCCCTCGGTCACGGAAAGGATCGCGACCTTGTGCGCCTCGCCCAGATCGAAACTGGCGGGACACACCAGATTGCCGACGTTTTCGATCAGCAGCAGGCTGTCGTCTTGCAAGCCGAGTTGCTGCATGGCCTTGCCGACCATGTACGCATCCAGATGGCAGCCCTTGCCGGTATTGATTTGCAGCGCGGGTGCGCCGGTGGCGCGGATGCGCGCGGCATCGTTGTCGGTCTGCTGGTCGCCTTCGATGACGGAGAGCGGCACGCTGCCGTTCAGCTCATTGATACTTTTCACCAGCAGCGTGGTTTTGCCGGAACCGGGACTCGATACCAGGTTGAGCGCGAAGATGCCGTGCGCGGCCAGATAAGCGCGATTTTCTCCGGCATAGCCGTCGTTCTTGGCAAGGATGTCGCGCTCGATTTTTACCATGCGCGACTGGCTCATACCGGGCGCATGCGCGCCTGCCGGGCCGAGACCGTAGTGGCTTGCCCCGTGCGTATGACTGTGTGAATGACCGTGCGCATGGGTATGCTCATGATCGTGCACGTGCTCATGTGCAGAGCCGTCCTCATGCAGATGATAATGAATATGCTTGCCCTGCACCGGCTGATCCGTATGGTCATGAGGGTGGTCGTGCGCATGGTCGTGATCGTGCGCTGTGCCGTCCGCATGCACGTGGAAATGTCCGCCATGCCGGTGCCCGTCGTGCTCCACTGCTTTGCCGTCGATTGTCGTTTCTCCCGTGCCGCAGCCGCATACATTACACATCAAAATTCTCCCTATTCAACGTCGAGTTCTTTGACTCGCATCTCGTTACCGCCCGTCACCTGCACTTGATAACTGCCGCACTTCGGACAGGCATCGAACAAGGCCTGCACCGGAACAGATTCGGCACAGTGCAAACACCACGCCTGCCCCGGCGTTGCGATGATCTCCAGACCGGCCTCGTGCGCGATGCTGTCGCGCACCACCATATCGAAACAAAATCGCATCGCCTCGACTTCCACTCCCGCCAGCTGGCCGATCTCCAGCCACACCTTCCTGACCCGGGTGAAGTTTTGCGTCCGTGCAGATTCCTCGATGATTTGCAGAACGCCTTCCGCCAACGACATTTCATGCATGACACACCCCGATTCCATAGGATATACAGGGATCGGGGAGATAATACCCCGATCCGCATCCGGTGTTGCAAACGCAAGGTAATATCATCTTTTAAATTTGGCAAATGCTGCCGCCATCGCGCTATCCAACACCGGTTGACGTTCTTCCTGCTTTTTATGCTGCGTCAGGCGTTTTGCATCGTTAGCACGATCGCGCGGTGCTGCCCCTTTGCCGCTATCGGCGGCGCTGTCGGTCAAGCGCATGGTCAGCGCGATGCGTTTGCGCTTCTCGTCCACCTCCAGCACTTTGACTTTGACCACTTGCCCGGCCTTGACCACGCTGTGCGGGTCTTTGACGAAAGTATTGGCCAGCGCCGAGATATGCACCAGACCGTCCTGATGCACGCCGATGTCCACAAACGCGCCGAACGCCGCGACGTTGGTAACCACACCTTCGAGGATCATGTCCGGTTTCAGGTCTTTCATTTCCTCGATGCCTTCCCTGAAGGTGGCGGTGGTGAACTCGGGGCGCGGATCGCGTCCCGGTTTTTCCAGTTCGAGCAGGATGTCGCTGATGGTGGGGATGCCGAATTGTTCATCGGCATATTTGCCGGGGTTGAGCGACTTGAGCAGTGCGCCGTCGCCGATCACTTCCCTGATGTTCTTGTTGAGGTCGGCGAGAATTTTTTTCACCATCGGGTATGACTCGGGATGCACCGCTGAAGCATCGAGCGGATTGTCGCCGCCCATGACACGCAAGAATCCGGCCGCTTGCACGAAGGTCTTGTCGCCCAGACGCGGTACATCTTTCAGCGCGGCGCGCGAGGCGAACATTCCGTGCGTGTCGCGGTAGCTGACGATGCTTTGCGCGACCATGCCGGAGAGGCCGGATACCCTTGCCAGCAGCGGTGCGGAGGCGGTATTCACATCCACGCCCACCGCGTTCACACAGTCTTCGACCACAGCATCCAGCGAGCGCGCCAGCTGGTGCTGCCCTACATCGTGCTGGTACTGCCCGACACCGATGGATTTCGGATCGATCTTCACCAGCTCCGCCAGCGGGTCTTGCAGGCGGCGCGCGATGGATACCGCACCGCGCAGCGACACGTCCATATCGGGCAGTTCGCGCGAGGCGAATTCGGACGCGGAGTACACCGATGCACCCGCTTCCGACACGACGATTGAGGTGAGCTTGAGTTCGGGGTGCAGCTTGATTAAATCCTGTGACAGCTTGTCAGTCTCGCGCGAACCGGTACCGTTGCCGATGGAAATCAGTGCCACCTTATGCTGTTCAGCCAGCTTCGCCAGCATGTGCAGCGAGCCATCCCAATCGTTCCTCGGCTGATGCGGATAGATCACGGCGGTATCCAGCACCTTGCCGGTAGCATCCACCACCGCGACTTTCACGCCGGTGCGCAAGCCGGGATCGAGTCCCATCGTCGCGCGCGGCCCAGCCGGTGCGGCAAGCAACAGGTCTTTCAGGTTGCGTGCAAATACCCTGATCGCCTCGGTCTCGGCACGTTCGCGCAACGCACCCATCAGCTCGTTTTCCAGATGCAAAAAACTTTTTACGCGCCAAGTCCAGCGCACCACATCGGTCAGCCATTTGTCGGCGGGACGATTCTGGTTGACGATGCCGAAGCGCCTTGCAATGCGCGTCTCGCAAGGATTATGCGGCGCATCCCATTTCGGTTTTTCCGCCTCGGTATCGAGCCGTAGCGCAACATTCAGCAGCTCTTCGCGTCGGCCGCGAAACAGCGCCAGCGCGCGGTGCGAGGGGATGGCGGCGACAGGCTCGTGGTAGTCGAAATAATCGGCATACTTTGCGGCAGCCTCTTGCTTGCCTTCCATCACTCTGGCTTCGACCACGCCGTGCTCTTGCAGATACACCCGCAAGTCTTGCAGCAGCCCGGCATCTTCGGCAAAACGCTCCATCAAAATGTAACGCGCACCCTCCAGCGCCGCCTTGGTGTCTGGCACGCCGGGGTTGTCGCCCTGCTCGGAAGTGAAGGCGGGCTGCAAATATTTCCCGGCTTCCTCCTCCGGGTTAAGCATAGGATCAGCCAGCAGCGCATCTGCGAGCGGCAATAGCCCGGCTTCCAGCGCGATCTGCGCCTTGGTGCGGCGCTTCGGTTTGTACGGCAGGTACAGGTCTTCCAGTCGGGTCTTGTCTTCGGCATGACTGATCGCATCCAGCAATTCCGGTGTCATCTTGCCCTGCTCGCTGACCGAGGCAATGATCGCGGCACGACGCTCCTCCAGTTCACGCAAATAGCGCAGACGCTCTTCCAGCAAGCGCAGTTGTATATCGTCCAACCCGCCGGTGGCCTCCTTGCGGTATCGCGAGATAAACGGAACCGTCGCCCCCTCGTCGAGCAGCGCAACGGCGGCGGCGACCTGGGCGGGTTTGGCGGAAATATCATTGGCGAGACGTTGTTCGATAGATGGCAGCATAAGAGTCCGAGCGATTGGATGAGCGGTCACGTTTTGGCCACGTTGCGCTTAATTTGAAGTAATGGAGTGATGTAACCGATTGATTCTTTGGTGGGCGATACTGGGTTCGAACCAGTGACCCCTGCCGTGTGAAGGCAGTGCTCTACCGCTGAGCTAACCGCCCGAAAGATGGCGCGAATTAGAGCATAACGCGGCGACCTCAGTCAATCGCCCACACCACAACTTGTGCGCAAAATTGCTAAAGCCCGTAAAATGCGCGCCTTATTTTCGCCTTACCTGTTTAAGCCATGACCATACGCACCCGTTTCGCTCCCAGCCCCACCGGTTATCTGCACATCGGCGGCGCGCGCACCGCTTTGTTCTCCTGGGCGTACGCCCGCAAGCTGGGCGGTACATTCATTTTACGCATCGAGGATACCGATTTGGAGCGCTCCACGCAGGAGTCGGTGCAGGCGATCATGGACGGGATGTCTTGGCTGAATCTGGATTACGACGAAGGCCCGTTCTACCAGATGCAGCGCATGGAGCGCTACAAGGAGGTTATTCAGCAGATGCTGGCGGACGGCGCGGCCTATTACTGTTACACCGCGCCGGAAGAGCTGGAAGCCATGCGCGAAGCCCAGCGCGCGCGCGGCGAAAAGCCGCGCTATGACGGGAGCTGGCGTCCCGAGCAAGGCAAGATTCTGCCGACTCCGCCGGAAGGCATCAAACCGGTGGTGCGCTTCAAAAGCCCTCTGCACGGTGCGACCACTTGGGACGATATGGTCAAAGGCCGGATCGTATTCGAGAACAGCGAGCTGGACGACCTGATCATTGCCCGTGCCGACGGCACGCCGACTTACAATTTCTGTGTGGTGGTGGACGATCTGGATATGGGCATCACCCAAGTCATCCGCGGCGACGATCACGTCAACAACACGCCGCGCCAGATCAATATCCTCAAGGCATTGGGCGCGATACCGCCGCAATACGCGCATGTGCCGATGATCCTGGGCAGCGACGGCGAACGGTTATCCAAGCGGCATGGCGCAGTCAGCGTAATGCAGTACGCCGAGGACGGTTTTCTGCCGGAGGCGCTGATCAATTATCTGGCGCGTCTGGGCTGGTCGCATGGCGACGAGGAAATTTTTTCCGTACAGCAATTCGTCGAATGGTTCGATTTGCGCCACATCAGCAAATCGGCTGCACAGTTCGATCCGGACAAGTTACGCTGGCTGAACCAGCACTACATCAAGCTGGCCGATAACACCCGTCTGGCAGAGCTGGTACGCAAACATCTGGCGGAGCGCGGCGTACAGGCAAGCAATTCCCCGTCATTGGAAGCCGTGATCGCGCTATATAAGGAGCGTGCCGCGACGCTGCTCGAATTGGCCGATGAAGCGGAAGTTTTTTATATTGAGGTGCATCCGGCGCAGGAACTGCTGGACACGCATCTGCTGCCGGAAGTGCTGCCCGCGTTGCGTGAGCTGGCCGGGCGATTTGCCGATGTCGCCTGGGAAGCACCCGCGCTGGGTGCGCTGATCAAGGAATTGCTGGCCAAGCACAATTTGAAAATGCCCAAGCTGGCAATGCCGTTGCGCGTGATGCTGGTCGGGCAGACGCATACACCCTCGGTGGATGCCGTGCTGACGTTGTTCCCGCGCGAGACTGTTCTGGCGCGCATGCAGAAATACTTATAATTTATTGGAAAGTCAGCTTTACAAGCATAGGTCGCATCAATATAATGCGCGCTCTTTCGAGGTACGGGGGTATAGCTCAGCTGGGAGAGCGCTTGCATGGCATGCAAGAGGTCAGCGGTTCGATCCCGCTTACCTCCACCAAAAAGAAGATGTAATCCACGTCCCCATCGTCTAGAGGCCTAGGACATCGCCCTTTCACGGCGGTAACACGAGTTCGAATCTCGTTGGGGACGCCAGACAAAAGAACCAGCCCGCAGGATTGCGGGCTTTTTCTTGCCCGAATCCCGCGCAATTCAACATGGCGCGCTAGCGCGCGGAGAATAAGCCGGTCTTGTTGTAGAATTCAAATTCAGGCAAAGCATCCATGCGCAAAATGAATTCAGCAGGCAAATCACAAAGCAGCGGTCCGCAAAACAATACCGCCGATGATGAACCGGAACACGCGGTTCAGTTGCCGGCAGGCGCCAAAAATTACATCACCCCGAACGGATACCGCAAGCTGCGAGACGAGCTGGAACATCTGTGGAAGGTGGAACGTCCCGAGCTGGTGAAGACCATTACCTGGGCAGCCTCCAACGGCGACCGCTCCGAAAACGGCGATTACATCTACGGCAAGAAACGCCTGCGCGAGATTGACCGGCGCGTGCGTTTTCTGCGCAAGCGCCTGGAACAGGCCGAGGTGGTTGATCCGGCTCTGCGCGGGCAATGCGATCAGGTATTTTTCGGCGCAACGGTGACTGTTTGCGACGACAGCGGCTGCGAGAGCACGTTCAGCATTGTCGGCGTGGACGAGGCAAATGTCAGCGGCGGCCTGATCAGCTGGGTTTCGCCGTTGGCCCGGACGCTGCTCAAATTACGCGAAGGCGAAATCGCCATATTGCGCACACCGGTCGGCGTGCAGGAACTGGAGATACTTGCTGTGGAGTATCGGGAACTGGGTTAACTCAATATTGCCCCGTCTTGGTACAATAGCGCTATTGGAATGCGGGAATAACAACACACCAACGAACCAGGGGAACCTACCATGAAAAAGATTGAAGCGATTATCAAACCGTTCAAACTGGATGAAGTGCGCGAAGCGCTTTCCGAACTGGGGGTCAGCGGCCTGACCGTTACCGAAGTAAAAGGTTTTGGCCGGCAAAAAGGCCACACCGAATTGTATCGCGGCGCGGAATATGTGGTGGATTTCCTGCCCAAGATCAAGGTCGAGGTGGTTGTATCCGGCGACCTGCTGGATACGGCAGTCGAAGCGATCATCAAGGCCGCACACACCGGCAAGATCGGCGACGGCAAGATTTTCATCTCGCCGGTGGAGCAGATCATCCGCATCCGCACCGGCGAAACCAACGAAACCGCGCTGTAAATCCACCTGACAGGGGCGCGATAAATCGCGTTCCTGCAATATTTTGCTATTAATAACACGAGTCGATTTACCGGCTTGCCGAGCTTGCGTATAATGCGCGTCTTTGCCGGAGTGTTGTTCCATGCGCATCATTCAAAAAGCACTGACCTTTGACGACGTTCTGCTCGTCCCCGCCTATTCCAATGTATTGCCGCGCGATGTTACCCTGCGCACCCAACTCACCCGCAATATCAGTCTGAACATCCCGGTGCTGTCTTCCGCGATGGATACCGTCACGGAAGCGCGTCTGGCGATTGCCTTGGCGCAAGAGGGCGGAATCGGCATCATCCACAAGAACATGTCGGCCTATGCCCAGGCGGCCCAGGTCGCAAAAGTCAAACGCTTCGAAAGCGGCGTAGTCAAGGATCCGATCACCATTACGCCGGAGATGACGGTGCGTAATGTGCTCGGCCTGACGCGCCAGCACAAAATCTCCGGCTTGCCGGTGGTGCAGGGCAAACAGCTGGTGGGCATCGTGACCAACCGCGACCTGCGCTTCGAGAACAATCTGGATCAGCCGGTGCAGAACATCATGACACCGCGCGAGCGGCTGATCACCGTCAAGGAAAATGCCAGCTTGGAAGAGGCTCGCAACCTGATGCACCAGCACCGCATCGAGCGCGTGCTGGTGGTCAATGACGCGTTTGAATTGCGCGGTTTGATGACGGTCAAGGACATCCTGAAATCCAGCGAACACCCGTCCGCCAGCAAAGACAGCCTGGGCCGCCTGCGCGCCGGTGCGGCTGTCGGCGTGGGTGAAGGCACGGAAGAACGCATTACATTGCTGGCCGAGGCCGGTGTGGATGTGCTTGTGGTGGACACCGCGCACGGCCATTCACAGGGCGTGCTGAGCCGCGTCAAATGGGTCAAAGACAATTTCCCACAGGTTGACGTGATCGGCGGAAACATCGCGACCGGTTCGGCAGCGCAGGCTTTGCTGGATCACGGCGCGGACGGCGTAAAAGTCGGCATCGGTCCCGGTTCGATCTGCACCACGCGCATCGTCGCGGGTGTCGGCGTGCCGCAGATCGGCGCAATCCAGAGCGTCGCGAAAGCCCTGCAGGGCAGCGGTGTACCGTTGATCGCGGACGGCGGCATCCGTTACTCCGGAGACATTGCCAAAGCCATTGCATCGGGAGTACATACCGTGATGCTGGGCGGGTTATTCGCCGGAACCGAAGAAGCTCCCGGCGAGATCGAACTGTATCAGGGACGCTCCTACAAATCCTATCGCGGCATGGGCAGTTTGAGCGCGATGCAACAAGGCTCCAGCGACCGCTACTTCCAGGAAGGCGAAGGTAACCAGGACAAACTGGTACCGGAAGGCGTGGAAGGACGCGTGCCCTACAAGGGCAGCGTGCTGGCGGTGATCCATCAACTGATGGGCGGCTTGCGCTCCAGCATGGGCTACCTCGGTTGTGCCGATATCGCCACCATGCACACCAAAGCCGAATTCGTCGAAATCACCTCCGCCGGTATCCGCGAGTCGCATGTGCACGACGTGCAGATCACCAAGGAAGCGCCGAATTACCATGTAGATTAGTTGGTAGCAAGGTAGGATGGGTGGAGCGTAGCGATACCCATCGCCAATGCAGACCCGATGTAAATGATGGGTATCGCTACGCTCCACCCATCCTACGAGCTGAAATTCAAATCCTCAAGCCCCGATCCTCAAAATGACTGCCCATAAAAAAATCCTGATTCTCGACTTCGGCTCCCAGTACACCCAGTTGATCGCGCGACGTGTACGTGAAACCAATGTTTATTGTGAGCTGCATCCTTACGACATGGATGCGGAGTCCATCCGCGCATTCAATCCGGCCGGCATCATCTTTTCCGGCGGGCCAAATTCGGTAACCGAAGGCGACACGCCGCGCGCGCCGCAAGTCGTGTTCGAACTCGGCGTGCCGGTACTGGGCATCTGCTACGGCATGCAGACCATGGCGGCACAACTGGGCGGCGCGGTTGAAAACGGGCTGGTACGCGAATTCGGCTATGCCGAGATCCGTGCGCAGGGGCGTTCCGCTTTGCTGCGCGATATTCAGGATCGCACCAATAGCGAAGGCCACGGGCTGATCGACGTGTGGATGAGCCACGGCGACAAAGTGACTGCGCTGCCGCCGGGTTTCGAGGTGATCGCCAGCAATGCCACCACACCTATCGCCGGTATGGCGGACGAAACACGGCATTTTTACGCGCTGCAGTTCCATCCCGAAGTAACCCACACCCATCAGGGCAAGGCGATGCTGAACCGCTTCGTGCACGACATCTGCGGCTGCGCGCAGGACTGGAACATGCCGGATTACATCGGCGAAGCGGTGAAAAAAATCCGCGCTCAGGTCGGCAGCAACGAAGTGATTCTGGGCCTCTCCGGCGGGGTGGATTCCTCGGTGGCGGCGGCGCTGATCCATCGCGCCATCGGCGATCAACTGACCTGCGTATTTGTGGACAACGGCCTGCTGCGCCTGAACGAAGCAGAACAGGTGATGGAAACCTTCGCCAGCCACTTGCATATGAAGGTCATCCATGTGGATGCCAGCGCGGAGTTTTTACATCACCTGACCGGCGTAACCGACCCGGAACAGAAGCGCAAGATTATCGGGCGCGAGTTCGTCGAAGTATTCCAGCGCGAAGCGAAAAAGCTGCCGCAAGCCAAGTGGCTGGCGCAGGGTACCATCTACCCCGATGTGATCGAATCCGCCGGAGCCAAGACCAAAAAAGCCCACACCATCAAGTCGCACCACAATGTCGGCGGCCTGCCGGAAAGCCTGCACCTCAAGCTATTGGAGCCGTTGCGCGAACTGTTCAAGGACGAAGTGCGCGAACTTGGCGTTGCATTAGGGTTGCCATACGATATGGTGTACCGCCATCCGTTTCCCGGACCGGGCTTGGGGGTGCGCATCCTCGGCGAAGTGAAGCGCGAATACGCCGATTTGCTGCGCCGTGCCGATGCCATCTTCATCGAGGAACTGCATGCCACTAAGGATACCGAGGGGCAATCTTGGTATGCCAAAACCTCGCAAGCCTTCACCGTGTTTCTGCCGGTCAAAAGTGTCGGCGTGATGGGCGACGGGCGCACCTATGAATGGGTGGTGTCGTTGCGCGCAGTGCAAACTCAGGACTTCATGACCGCACACTGGGCACACCTGCCGTACGAGTTGTTGGGCAAGGTTTCCAACCGCATCATCAACGAAGTGCGCGGCATCAACCGCGTGGTGTACGACATCTCCGGCAAGCCTCCCGCCACGATCGAGTGGGAATAATTCTAATTTTCATCAATAGTACAAATCCGTAGGGGCGTGATTTATCACGCCCTTCTTTTGGTGCATGCATAAACCTGGGCGCGATGGATCGCCCCCCTACCGACCGAAAATAAAAAAGGGACGCAAGCTGCGTCCCTTTTTTTACCATCAATACCGATTACTCGATCTTGGCCTTTGCGCGCAAATCTTCAATTGTCTTTCTCACCGATTGCTGTTGCAAACGCTGCTGCAATTGCGGTTTGAGTTCGTCAAACGACGGCACCTTCAGCTCGCGTATATCGTCGAGCATAATGACATGCCAACCAAACTGGGTTTGTACCGGCACCTTGGTTCTTTCTCCCTTTTTCAGGTTAAGTATCGCGTTAGCAAATGGCGGAACAAAATTACCCGGCACGGTCCAGCCCAATGAGCCGCCTTGAGCTGCCGAGGCGACATCCTTGGATTTTGCCGCGAGCTTTTCGAATTTATTACCCTTCTTGGCAAGCAGTTCAATAATGGATTTTGCTTCCGCTTCGGTTTCAACCAGAATATGCCGGACGTTGTATTCCTTGTTGCCAAGTTTGGCTTTTAATCTGTCATATTCCTGCTTGAGCTGATCTTCACTGACCGGATGATTTTTAACGTAGTCCTGCACAAATGCGTCAACCAGTACCGATTGCTTTGCCAGTTCTATTCGCTGCACTACATCATCATTTTTGTTCAGACCAAGCTTGGCAGCTTCCTGCACCATCACTTCAAGATTGATCATGTCCTCACGGATGGCCTTGCGCAATTCCGGTGTGTCTGCCTGACCTTGTGCAACCGCAGCCTTAACGCGCATATCCACACGCACCTGCGGGATTGAAACACCGTTCACCATAGCGGCAGATTTATCTTCAGCGAAAGCGGGGGTAGCCGCCAATGCACCCAAAATTATCAGTATTGCCAATTTACTAATCTTCACCATGACCAGTCCTCTTCAAAAAATTAAAAAATCCCAAAACCAATCGCTATCTTTAGATTCATCAACAAATAAGTACGAGCATTCATCGTAGCTCTTAGCTATAGCCTAACTTTACCAGTATACCATTTGGCATCAAAAAACACGCTCCAGATTCCAATCATTGCCCCGCGCAATTTTATGTAATTATTGCTGCGTGACGACAAAATGCCCCGCTATTTCCTGCAAATCGCGGGCATCAAGCACCCCGGCTGCCTGACGCAGGCGCAGATAACCGAGCAGGTAGCTATAACGCGCCCGCGACAAATCGCGTTTTGAAGCAAACAATTGCCGTTGTGCATTGAGCACATCGAAGTTGGTGCGCAAGCCGCCTTTGATACTTTTTTGCATTGCATCAACCAGCAAACGCGCCGAGCCCACGGATTTAACCAGAGCATTGATATGCTGCGCACTACTTGATACCAGGCTGAAATTCTTGCGCAAGTCAATCAACACCTGGTTGGTCTTCGCATCAAGGTCGGCTTGAGCTTTCTGGTAATTGGACACAGATTGGCTTGTCAGGGCATTGATATAGCCGCCCGAATATAGCGGCACATTTAACTGCAGGCCTATGCTGTGGATTTTGGCATCCTGATTATAGGTATTGATAGTATCCGAGCTGGTATTGCTGATACTGGCAATCGCATCGAGGCGCGGAAAATGACCAGAACGGTTCTTGTTTATTTCCTGGGAGGCGATTTCCAGCGCGTGGCGCTGCGCGAGGATTTCCGGATTCCGCTCCAGCGCGATCACTTTCCATTCGTCAAATCCGGCCGGACGTAGCGGCTTCACGGCAAAGTCTTCACGCAAAGCGTCCAGAGCGGTAATTTCTCGCCCAACCATAGCGGAAAGTACGTTGCGCGCATCCGTCAGACTATCTTGAGCTTGGATCAGTTGAGCTTCACCCAAATCAAATTGGGCCTGTGTTTCCAGCATATCGGTTTTGGTGCCCTCGCCTTTTTCGAACATGCGCGCATTCACGCGCTGCTGTTCCGCATAGGTATCGCGCTGCACAGTAAGCAGCGCCAGATTTTCCTCGGCAAGTTTTGCATCCGCATATGCGCCGACCAGACGTATGATCAAGTCTTGGCTGCGCGCGGCAAATTGCGCGCCGCTATAACCGGTTTGCGCGACCCCCTGATAATAACGGGCAATACCTTCCATGTTGACCAGCGGTTGGCGCAGCTGAATGACTCCGGTCACGCTGGTATAGTCGCGTTGCACGGTCGTGCTTGGTCCGAAAACGGATTTGTTGGTGATATCCGCTTTATTTTTGCCGTTTGAATAACTCGCCGACAAGTTCGGCAGCAAATTAGAGCGCCCCAGCAACCGGTACTGTTGCCCCGCTTGGTTTTCGTAAACTGCGACGCGATAGCCGGGATCGTTTTGCAGCGCGGCTTCATAGGCCTGAATCAGGCCGAGTGCGGCGGCAGGACTTGACTGCAGCATGCAGAAAAACGCTGTTGTGTATGCCAATCGGCGAAGAAGAGCAACCATGCCTATTCCTCGCTAAACGAGGTTCGCATGTGATTCACGACAGGCCTGAGCAGATAGTTCATCATAGTGCGCTCACCGGTCTTGATAAACAGCTCTACCGGCATACCGGGGCGTACTTGCAAATGCCCAATCAGCTTCATGCCTGCCGGTGTAACCGCCGCTTTCATCTTGTAGTAAGGCGTGCCGCTTCTTTCATCGACCATTCGGTCGGCGGATACAAAAATAACCACTCCAGGCACATGAGGTTTCTGGTTGAAGGCGACAAATATCAGTTCAACCGACAGTTCTGGGTACACCTTGTCGATCAGATTAACCGGCACCATCCCCTCGACAACAAGCTGATCTTCGCTTGGCACGATGTCCATCATGCGGAAACCGGGGCTAATCACCCCGCCATTGGTGAATACGTTCATGCCTACCACTGTTCCGTCTACCGGTGCCTTGACTATGGCGTTGGCCAGATCGAAGTCCAGACTGGTCAGGCGCATTTTGAGAGATTCAGCTTCTTTCTGTACGTCGGCCAATTGAGAACGAACCTCATTCTGATATCCCTGCCGGCGCTGGACATAAGTACGTTTCAGATCAAGCAACCGGTTGCGCGCGACAAAGCCTTCCCTGGCCAGGTCGCGCATCCCGCCGAGCTGTTCTTCGAGGATAGCAAGCTCGCTCAGAATCGCCGACCTGCGCGAATCAAATAACTGTTTCTGGGTGCGTATATCAGCCGCCACACGCGGATTGCTCTTTTCATTCTCCAGTTCAGGGGGAAACTCAACCGATTTCCGCCCGTCACGTTCGGCGATCAGACGGGCTTCCGTGGCACGCGCCGCAAAATATTGCACTCGCGCGATATCGGCTTGCGCCTTGGCCTGAATATCGTTCATTTTTACCAAAGGCTGACCGGCTTTGACGACATCGCCTTCCTTGACGAGAATTTCTTCGACTACGCCGCCGGTCGGATGCTGAATAACCTTTTTGTTGGTTGCCACGGTGACCGTGCCACTCACCGGCACCCCCTGATCCAGCGGCGCAAGCGATGCCCACAATATAAACCCGCCCATGCCGGCAATAACGATCCACCAGCCCAAGCGCGTGTATGCTTCCGCGTCGGTATTTACCTCTTCTGCTGCAACTTCACGGCAGGCTACATTGGTGACTGCCGCTTTGTGGCCGGGTAATTTTTTCATCATCCCGGCTCCTGCCCGTGCGCATAGGCACGCGCCTGCGTATCCGCTGCGGCCTGTTGCGCCTGCTGCATCTGCTGGTTGGCCTTGGCCAACTCAGCCAGTACCATATCCCGCGATCCGAACAATTGCGCGACACCGTCACGCAGCAGCAATAGTTTATTGGTGGCACCCAATGCGCTGGCACGATGGGTGATCAGCACGATGGTCTTGCCGCTGCTGCGCAAATCATTGATCGCGATAACCAGCGCCAGCTCGCCGGCATCATCCAGATTTGAATTGGGTTCATCCAGCACAATCAACGAGGGATCGTCATACATTGCCCGTGCCAAGCCAATGCGCTGCTTTTGTCCGCCCGAAAGGCCGGCTCCCCCGTCACCTAGCAGCGTGTCGTAGCCTTGCGGAAAATGCAGGATCATGTCGTGCACCCCAGCACGCTTTGCCGCAGTGATTACTTTGCCGGAGTCAATTTCACCAAAGCGTGCAATATTTTCGCTGACTGAGCCTGCAAACAGTTCGACATCCTGCGGCAGGTAGCCGATGCTCGGCCCCAGCTCGGCCTTGTTCCAGTGATGAACATCCGCGCCATCCAACCGCACTTTGCCTGAAGCTGCCGGCCATACCCCGACCAACAGGCGTGCCAGTGTCGACTTGCCCGAGCCGCTCGGCCCGATAATCCCCAGCACATCTCCCGGCACAATTGCAAAACTGAGGTTTTTCAGTACCGCCACCTGTGAACCCGGAGGTACGGCGGTCACGCCCTCTACCGCAAGTTGCCCCAGCGGTTTTTGCAACGGCATCCCGGCTTTGCGCGGCGGGTTATCACCCAGCAGTGCATTCAACCGCCGGTAAGCACTGCGGGTACTGCTCCATTGTTTCCATACGGCAATCAACTGCTCGACCGGCGCGGTGGCCCGCCCCATCAGGATGGAAGCGACAATCATGCCACCGGCGGTCATTTCACCTTTCAAGGTCAGCAAGGCACCGTAACCCAGAATCAGCGACTGCAGGGAGATACGGACAAATTTGCTGAGCGCACTTACAACCCCGGCTTTTTCACTGGCTTCCGCCTGCAATTGCAGGAAACGGCCGTGCATTTTGAACCATCGCATCATCAAATTGGGCAACATGCCCATTGCCTCGATTACCTCGGCGTTGCGCAAGTTATTGGTTGCCAGATTGTTTGAAGCAATGGCCATGTCATTCGCTTCCGCCAGTGGCTTTTTCGATACCGATTCGTTGGCGTATGCCAGCGCGATCAATATGGCTGTTCCGCACAAGGCGAATATTCCCAGTGCCGGGCTAAACATGAAGATGACAATCAGATAGACCGGAAACCACGGCGCATCAAAAAAAGCGAACACCCCGTTCCCGGTCAAAAACTGGCGGATATTGGTCAAATCCTGCAATGACTGCCCGGCATTCCCTCCCGCTTTTTTCAGATTTTGTTCAAAAGCAGCCGTATAAATCCGCTTGTTAATTTTTATGTCAAGCTGCGCGCCAACCCGTATCAGCACAAAGCTGCGCACCAGCTCCAGCGCGCTCATACACAGGTAAGCCAGCAACATCATCAGGGTCAGCATCAGCAGTGTAGTCTGGTTGCCGCTTGCCAGAACACGGTCGTACACCTGCAGCATATACAGCGACGGCACCAGCATCAGCAGATTAATGACGGCACTGAAAATACCTACGGTTCTAAATGCGCCTTTGAAACCCGCCAAGGTTTGTGCAATTTCATCCTGCGGAAATTTGGGTCTGGGTATCATCTAAAAAAAGTCACCGTATGCCAAGGAATAATAAGTGTGGAGAAGTGCTGCTCGTCAGCGCGAAAGCAGTTATATCCAACCCCTGCGGCACGCGACTAAGTATATTCGCATATTCGGGATCGTCGAAAAGTTACATGAGTTCTCATGCCAAATTGAGATCAATGCCGTTCTGAATGACACCCACCACATTGACGTGATTTTCCACACTTTCGCTAAATCCGACGAGAACTTCCGCTCTGGTCATAACTTGTGCGGTAAGCTGGTTCATCCAATTGGTAAAGCCACCCGGGTCGGGTACCCGGTGCAGGACATTGTCGTATAAACCGGTGACAAATACGCTATCGGTCGGATTGGTACCGTACCTGATTAGAAACTCGGCGCTTTGCGTAAAGTGACCGGCTGCTTGCGTCAAGGTCATGCCACTATCCATATTGTTCACCCAGCCGGTTAAACCGGCAACATCAGGTGTGCGATTAAAGGCTGCCTGATACAGCCGGTAGGCTTGACCGGCAGCGCCCTCGATATCCAGCGCAACTTTACCATCCGTAAAAACAAGGCGCTCAACATTGGTCAGCACATCTGTGCCCTGTGCGCCGGCAATATCGCTGACAATGAAATTGCTACCTGATTGAGCGATACTAAAACTGGCTCGACTACCCGAATAGCTAACGGCATCCAGACCAATTCCGGCATCGATGATGGTGTTACCACTACCTAGTAAAGTGTCATTGCCCGTACTGCCGGTTGCGGAGGTTGCAAGTGCCAGCGCTGAAACCGCCACAGTTTGGTCGGTGAATGCCAGCAACTCGCTTTCTGTAACCGTATCAACACCCTCCAGAATACTGGTTACCGTGTAGGCATTGGCGGCGGACGAATAGGTAATCGCGTATTTTGCATAGGTGCCGGAAAACACTACGGTATCGCTACCCAAACCGCCGAGCAGTGTGTCGTTTCCGGTACCTCCGGTTAAAGTATCGTTCCCCGCGCCACCGTCCAAACTGTTGGCAGCACTATTGCCGGTCAACGTGTCATTGCCGCTGCCCCCGGTAGCATTTTCAATAGTCACACCATAGGCGATGCCAAGGTTATCGGTTCCGTTATAGGTTGGCGTGGTTCCGCCGTTAACGTAATAACCTGCCGGTATGGGGGCAGATACAATTCGGATACTGGAATAATTTCCGGGCGTGAGATCAATGGTGCAATTTTCGCTGAAATTACTGACCGAAATCGTATCGGTTCCGCCCGCATCCCAGATAGTCTTGTAAAACGGCGTGGCTGTGTCAAAGCTGTAGACATCGTTGCCGGTATTGTAAGACGTGTTGGCACCGTATAAATACTGCATGGCGGCAATATCCAGCACCATCGGAGTCTCTGCATTCACATGAGAGGTAAGCAGCGTTAACGTACCGTTGGCGTTGTAGGTAATGGTTCTGAATAGATCATTGGCCTGCGTGGTATAGGACATCACCGAATACTGGCGTGTATCCAGAGAAGCCGGAAGCACCGCGCCGGAGATACCCGCTTCGTAAAAAGGATGCTTAAACCCCAATGCGTGGCCAATTTCGTGTATTGCGGTAAAGAAAGAAAAGCTTCCGGGAGCCCATGAACCGGTTGCAGAGCTGCTGAGGCTGTTAAACCAGACATCCCCGGAAATAGAACTATTATCCGGTGTGGACGACCATGCCTGTGAATTGGAGAAAGAGCTTAAGTAGCTGAAAGCAACACGTATATCTCCAACGTTTGTCGGGGTATCGGCTATTTGAGAAAATTGCAAATTCGCAACATTGGCCCATTGCTGGAGCGCGGCGGTAAAATAGGTCTGATTGGATGCGGAAAGCGGTGAAAAAGATACGTTCCATGGTTCCGAGCCGCTGGTGATCGAACCATAGCCGGTAGTAGCATTGGTAGACCATGTGGCACCAATCCCGGGGAAGCTGTAGGTCAGGCTGGAACTCACCCACTGGGTACCTCCCAGCAGCGCATCAATATTCTGCGTTCCGCTCAGGACAGTATTGGTGGCACTACTCCAGGAAGTCGGTGATGGCATTGCATTTTTCCGTTATACCGTTCCCCTGAGTCCTGCGACTTTGTACCGGGGAAACTACGCATGCTGCGCGAAACTAAAACGTGTTGCCCCTCGATGCTGCGGTGTGAAGCGCATCGAGGGGTGGGTAGCATCTGTAACTGCGCCAGAATTACTCGATCTTGGCCTTGGCACGCAAATCGGCAATTTGCTTTTGAACCGCTTGCTGCTCCATGGTCTGTTTCAACTGCTGTCTGGCCTGTTCAAATGACGGCAATTTCAAATCGCGTATATCGTCCAGCTTGATAACATGCCAGCCGAATTGTGATTGCACCGGCTTCTTGCTGTATTCGCCCTTCTTCATGGTACGCAACGCGTTGCCAAACGGCGGAACAAATTTACCCGGTGCAGCCCAGCCCAACGAGCCCCCCTGCGCTGCAGAACCAGCATCTTTGGATTTGACAGCAAGTTTGTCAAATGGTGCCTTCTTGTCCAGTTGCGCAATAATATCCTTGGCCTCTGCTTCAGTTCCAACCAGAATATGGCGGGCGTTGTATTCTTTGTTTCCGAGCTGCGCCTTCTGCTTGTCGTATTCCTGCTTGAGTTGCTTTTCGCTGATTGGATGCTTCTTGGCATAATCCTTCGTCAATGCATCAACCAGCACTTGTTGTCTGGCCAATTCCTGCTCCTGTACAATTTTCTGCGCCACCTCGGCATTTTTATCCAACCTCTGCTTCACGGCCTCCTGCACCAATACTTCGACGCTGATTAAACCTTCGCGAATTGCCTTGCGCAGTTCCGGGCTATCCGCCTGACCGACTGCAGCTGCAGCCTTGACACGCTGATCAACACGCGCCTGCGAAATCGCCACACCGTTCACCACGGCAGCAGGTTTGTCTGCGGCAAAGGCGGTATTTACCGCCAGCACCCCGAAAATTGCCAGTGCGCTTAAATTCTTCATCCCTGTAAATTCGCCCGCTTTCAACATTACGACTTCTCCTTAACAAAAAATAAACCATCAACCAAAAAAATCCATGAGACACATAAAACGCAATTATCTATGAAATGCCGCCGCACCGTTAATAAGTTGTGTCCCGTTCTGCAAACCATACCCCACACCTGCCCCCATCCCGCCCTGCGAGAACTGCCCGCCGATTACACCTGTCGCGGCTGCCGCACATCCGGTGCAAGTCACTGTGGGGTTGGTTGTTTTAAAGTTGGCTCCCGGCAAAATCGGCACATTGTTCGCTACGGCATTCAGTTGCACTGCCGCGGCCCCGGCTGATGCCGGCATGCTCACGCCGATAGACACATTCACCTGTTGCGCGGTGAAATTTGCATTCAAGGTTGCCGAAGTCAAAGTTCCCTGCGTACCGTGATTATCCGTCGGTGTAGTACCGCCCGCGTAGGTATATGAAATAGTACCCGTTATCGGCAAAGTGATCGCTTGGGTTTGCTTGGGCAACGCAAACCAGTGCAAATTACCTGCCGCACCGGCAGAAATTATACCTTGGGATGGGTTGCTGCTTACCCAATCGCCTTGCCAGCGTCCCCAGCTCATGCCGGAAACCGGATCGAGCCCGAAATCCATCTGGGTCGCATTGCCTATTCCGACAGTGAATTGGTTGGCGCTGGATGCCGCTGCCCCGTTGACCGACGGCGCGGCAAAAGAAGTAATGGCTCCGTTCGGCGCGGACGACACGCTGGTTGTTTCATTCAAGGCCATATCCGCCGAAGCTATGCCCACCAATGAACGCGCATAACCGATATGCCGGTAGCCCGCCGGAGGAATCGGCACCTGCGCACCGAATGCATCGTACATCTTGCCCGCAGCCGGATCGGCTGCAAAACCCGGCGTTCCCAGCGGAATGGTTCCGGCAAGAGCGCAAGTTAGCGTAGTTGGATTCCAAACTGTACCACCCGTACAGGAAGAGACGCACGCGGCTCCATCCCAATACTGACCACTCGGACAGGCAGTTGATACCCAAATTCCACCCGAACAGGTAGCGTTGGCTGGCGCGGTACTGCCGTCGGTACAAGAGCCGCCGATTACGCCGACTGGCGGTGTATTGGCGACCCAGATGCCGCCCGAACAATATGAGTTCGCTGGCGCGCTATAGCCGGTACAAGTGCCGCCGATCCAGCCCACCGGCAATGCTGTACTTACCCAAATTCCGCCGGTACAAGTAGCTCCGGCTGGCGCGGTACTGCCGTCCAGACATGAGCCGCCAATTACACCGACGGTCGGTGTGGTTGTGACCCAGATACCGCCCGAACAAGTCGCTCCAGCCGGAGCGCTGTATCCGGTACAAGTTCCGCCGAGCCAGCCTACCGGCAACGCTGTACTTACCCAAATTCCACCGGTACAGGTAGCTCCGGCTGGCGCGGTGCTGCCGTCAAGACAAGAACCGCCAATCGTCCCCACTGTTGTTCCTGATGTTACCCAGAAGCCGCCTGAACAAATCGCCCCGGCTGGTGCGCTATATCCGGTACAGATGCCGCCAATCCAGCCTACCGGATAGGTCGTAGTGCCGGATGAAATCCAAGTATTAGTGGCTGTGTCACAATAAGAACCGGCAGGGGCGCTGTATCCGGTACAAGTTCCGCCGATCCAGCCTACCGCTCCACTCGTCGTTCCATCTGCCACCCAGAAGCCGCCTGAGCAAATCGCTCCGGCTGGTGCGCTATATCCGGTGCATATTCCGCCAATCCAGCCTACCGGATAGGTCGTAGTGCCGGATGAAATCCAAGTATTAGTGGCTGTATCACAATAAGAACCGGCTGGCGCACTGTATCCGGTACAGCTGCCGCCGATCCAGCCTACCGCCCCAACCGTCGTTCCATCTGTCACCCAAAAGCCCCCTGAACAAATTGCCCCGGCTGGTGCGCTATATCCGGTGCATATTCCGCCAATCCAGCCTACCGGATAGGTCGTAGCACCGGATGAAATCCAGGTATTAGTGGCTGTGTCACAATAAGAACCGGCTGGCGCACTGTATCCGGTACAGCTGCCGCCGATCCAGCCTACCGCCCCGCCCGTTGTTCCTGATGTCACCCAGAAGCCGCCTGAACAAATCGCCCCGGCTGGCGCGCTATATCCGGTACATATTCCGCCAATCCAGCCCACCGGATAGGTCGTAGTAACGGATGAAATCCATGAATTGGTTGCTGAGTCACAGTAAGCACCGGCAGGAGCGCTGTATCCGGTACAAGTGCCGCCGATCCAGCCTACAGCCCCCCCTGTTGTTCCTGCCGTTACCCACGTTCCGCCCGAGCAATATGCTCCGGCAGGGGCACTATATCCGGTGCAAATGCCGCCGATCCAGCCAACCGGATAGGTCGTAACGGATGAAATCCAGGAATTGGTCGCTGAGTCACAGTAAGCACCGGCAGGGGCGCTATATCCGGTACAAGTGCCGCCGATCCAGCCTACAGCTCCGCCAGTTGTTACATACGATACCCACATTCCGCCCGAGCAATATGCTCCGGCGGGCGCGCTGTATCCTGTGCAGGTACCGCCGATCCAGCCAACCGCCCCGCCTGTTGTTCCTGCCGTTACCCACGCTCCGCCCGAGCAATATGCACCGGCAGGGGCGATATATCCGGTGCAGGTACCGCCGATCCAGCCTGTCACCCCACCAGCTGCCCCGGTGAAAGTGGGAATACCCCCTACCAGCGTATAGCCCGACAATAGAACACCGTTCGCGTCGTATGCCCAGGCGTAAGCCGGGTTAATAGTCCCGCAAGAGGCTGGATTAGCCACACAAGCCTGTGCAGCAACGCAGGCGGCATCACAAACTGTCGTCGGTGCACACCAATTATTTTCCGCGGTACATCCGCCAGTCGTCGTAGTAGTGGTTCCGCCCGTGCAGTATGCCGGATTGGTCGCGCATGTCGTGCCCGTCGCGCCGCCCGTCATTCCCGCCGTGCCGCTTGTTGTTCCGCACCAATTGTTTAACGCGGTACAACCGCCCGTGCCGGTAATTGTCCCGGCCGCCACCTGTGCAGCGACGCAAGCTGCATCGCAAGTGCTGGTTACTCCGCCGGATACCGGAATAGCGCACCAGTTATTTAACGCGGTGCAACCTCCTGTAATGGCAGCGCCAACCGTGGCGATCGCTGTTTGCGCCGCAACCCGTGCCGCCATACACACCGCATCGCAGGTGATAGCAGCTCCAGCTGTAACCGCAACGGTGCCGCAGAAATTATTTTCCGCAGTACATCCGCTTTGTGCGACGGCTGCCATCAGATCACCCGCCCCACACCAATTATTTGTAGCATCGCATCCGCCAGCGCTGGCGATAACACTATTAATGTTATTGGCAATCGTGTTAATTTGAGTAAGCGTAGCCGTGTTCAAGGTTACTGGGCTATACATGCCTGGCATCATCGGATACATACTCGGCATGGGCATGGGTATGCTTGGCATCATGGGTGCAGTCATCGGCGGCGTCATCGGTGCCATGCCCGGAGCCATGCCCGGCGGCATCACAGGCATCGTCATTGCAGGAACAGACATCGGCGGCATCATCGGTACCGTGGTCGGAGCCATGTTCGGAGCCATGTTCGGAGCCATGCCCGGTGTCATGGTCGGAGCCATGCCCGGTGTCATGGTCGGAGCCATACCCGGAGCCATGCTGCCCATCATGGCCGGATTCGTCGCGCTACCATATGTCCCCGCAGGCATCGCGGGGGCGTATGCGCCACCCGTTGCCGGGCCATACATGCCGGGTGTCGCCGCACCGTACATTCCCTGTGCCATGCCCGGTGCTGCCATACCGCCCATCATGGCCGAATCCATCGCGCCGGCAAATGTCCCGGCAGGCATCGCTGGTGCGTATGCGCCACCCATTGCCGGGCCATACATGCCGGGTGTCGCCGCGCCGTACATGCCAGGTGCCATACCCGGAGCTGCCGTACCGCCCATCATGGCCGGATTCGTCGCGCTACCATATGTCCCCGCAGGCATTGCAGGTGCGTATGCACCACCCATTGCCGGGCCATAGATGCCTGGGGTTGCAGTGCCGTACATTCCCGCTGCCATGCCTGGAGTGGCCATACCACCCATCATGGCCGGATCCATCGAACCGGCAAATGTCCCCGCAGGCATCGCTGGTGCGTATGTACCAGCGATTGCCGCGCCATTCATGCCGGGGGTTGCAGTGCCGTACATTCCCGGCGCCATGCCCGGAGTGGCCATGCCTCCCATCATCGCAGGATCCATCGCACCGGCATATGTCCCCGCAGGCATCGCAGCTGTGTATGTGCCACCAATTGCCGCGCCATTCATGCCGGGTGTTGCCGTACCGTACATGCCCGGGGTTGCCATACTTCCCATCATGGCCGGATCAGTAGCAGGGGTGTTATACATCCCTGGTGCCATTGCTGTGCCAGGTGCCATGCCCACCGCCGTTCCAAGTGCCGCTCCTGCTGTACCGGGTACAGCTCCTGCCGTTCCGGGTGCCGCTCCTGCCGTGCCGGGTGCTGCTCCTGCCGTACCGGGTGCTGCTCCTGCCGTGCCGGGTGCTGCTCCTGCCGTACCGGGTGCTGCTCCTGCCGTTCCGGGTGCCGCCTCTTTACCCGATGCTGTTCCTCCCGTCACACCATCTCCACCGGCTGCACCCGCCGAACCCTGCGCACCACCTTGCGGCTTACTTTCCGCAGATGCTTTATTTTCTCCGGACTGAGCCGTTGCCTGCTCTTTATTGCCCGAGCTTTGCTTATCCGAGCTTTGCTTATCCGAGCTTTGCTTATCCGAGCTTTGCTTGTCCGAGCTTTGCTTGTCCGAGCTTTGCTTGTCCGAGCTTTGCTTGTCCGAGCTTTGCTTGTCCGAGCTTTGCTTATCTCCGCTTTGCTTATCTCCGTTTTGCTTATCTCCGTTTTGCTTATCCGAGTCCTTTTCCTCAGAACTTTGTTGTTGCGTTTGCTCTTTTTGCTGCTGTTGTTTCGATTCAGTTTCCGGAGCGACCGTTGCGGCATTCAAAATGAATGCCGGTGTCGGCACAAATTGCATTACCCCGGTAGGATTAATCTGCACTGTCTGGCCAGGCATGGTCACCAACGTGCGCATCATGCCGCTCGGATCGATTGCCGTAATAACGTGGCTTCCTTCTATGGTGTGATTCAGAGTGGTGCCAAGGTTCGGTGTTTGAATGTTCGGCATGTAGTTAAGCACGTTGCCTGAGCCGCGTATCCCGATGGTTGCACCCGGGGTTTTCATCTTGAACTTATCTTTGTTATAACTTGCAATCGCTCCGGTAAAGGCGCGGAATGTTCCTTTTACCAAAGACAACACCGTGCTGCTGGACTCGTCTGGCTTGCCGTTGTAGCGGTACTGATCAATACGCAATTCGGTATCGGGGCGTACCGCGATAAAAGCTCCGTCGCCCATGCGCAATTGCGCCATGCCGTCTTTACCCGACACGATGGTTTCGTTTGCCTCAATCTCGCTGCCGCGTTCCACCTTGCGCTCACCGGAAGCATTCACCACGCGCACGTCGCCCATCACAAAATTAAATTTGCCTGCCGCCGCAAAACTTTCTGCAACAGGCAAGGCCGCTAACAACAGGCAAAGTAGCAGTTTTTTCAGCACGCTTGATTTCATGACAATCTCCTACCAGCAATAATTTTGCTAAAAATCTTTTCTTAACGAGACAGAACTATCGTTACGGCGATACCGGTAAAGCGATAAATTCGAGCGGTTATTGGTCAAGGCAACCGAGCCCTTGACTGTCCACTTTGGCCATGGGCGGGTGGTCACGCCAAAACTTAAGCTCTGCGTCTCATCCCGTGCAAAAAAATCTGTCAGACCGGGTGAACGGGCACCGGGGCTATCGTCATGCCGGATCGTCACGCCGCCCGACAGGAAAAAATCCGTATCGGCCAACGGTGTAAACTGAAAATGCGCAAGCACGCCGGTATTGGTGCGTCCCATATGCGTACCTGTTGCGACATTGGTGAGGTAAAGCGCATGGTCAACCGAACGGTTGAGATTGGCGAAAATCAGCGGATTAGTTTTGCCTTCGAAAATATGCAACCAGGATGCGCTCAGGGATTTTTGGTTGGTGTCCTGCGTCGGTGCCGTAAGGTTGCGCGGACGGCTGAAGCTCAGCGACCAGGTCATCTGGTCATTGCTACCGAAACTGCGCTTCCATTCCGCGCTCAATCCGGCAGTGTCGCGAAAACTGTTTGCCGGCGGCGTCTGGGGAAAACCGGATTGGCGGTATTGGTTAAATGTGCCGGTTATGCGGTAACTGTTGTCGCCACGGGCAATGGCGACTCCGGCACGCCAGTCAAGCGTCATATTATTCATCGGTGCAACGCTATTGTAGACACGCTGTTTTACGTCAACACCGGCCAGCAGGCTGACGCCGTTTTCTTCGCTCACCAGGCGGGTAAAATCCACCCCGCCGGACACCCCGGTATACATGCCCGAATAATGCAATGAACTGCCGGTAGGCTGATATTGAAGCGCCAATATCGCCGCTCTGCTCATACCGAGAATACCCGCCACGCCCCCGACATTATCAGGGGTTGCCGCAGTAATATTGTCATCGCGTCCCACACTGGTTTCCAGATAAGCGGTTACCTGCTGTATCTTGGCTTGCTGGCGCTCTTCTATCAGTTCAAGATGCTTTTTAATGACCGCTGCAGTCGGTTCGGGCGGGTTTTGCGCAAGCACGGTTTGAAATTCTTTTTTTGCCATATCATCGCTGCCCATCGCAAAATAGGCGCGCGCCAAATCGAGTCGCGCGCCGGCGAAATTCGGATTGACGGCCAATACGCGTTCAAAAGCAATGGTGGCACGATCCGGTTTACCACTGTCCAGCGCCGCTATTCCCAGCATGTAATCAAACGCGATTTCTCCGGAATAATCACCCTCTTTAGGCTCTAGTAGGTTGTACGCATCTGCCGGTTTACCGGCTTTGATTAGCGCATCAGCCTCGCGCAACAGAGCCGTCAACGCTTTGTTTGCCGGTGTCGATCCGGTTTGCTGCAAAGGTGTCACCCCATCCATGACTTTAGCCTCGGCAAGCTGCAAGGTGCCGCTGCCACCGCCCGCATCCACCACCCTACCCTGCAAAGCAATCAGCAGGTTACCGGCATCGATGCTGGTATTATAGGCAAGCATACGGTCAAGATTAATCACTAAACGCGTGCGCCCGGCAGCCTCCACAATGTTGGCGCTACGCACCCCCCCTCCGGTAAAATCCTGCACGGATTTACCCAAGCCGTTTGCAGTATCGGGAAAGTCAAACACGATACGCGGAGGCTCATTAATCGCAAACGCAGGCGGCAAATCGATCAGCGGCTGCGCCAAGTTAACCTTGATAATTGCCGTTCCGTTACCGCCGATATCCAGCGCGGTAATGCTGTTCTGCGCAAAGGCACTGCTTGCTGCTGACATCACTCCGAAAAATACCCCACATGCAAGACGTGCCAATTTCATGATTTATTTCCTGTAGATTGCTCCAATTTTTGCAGTATCTCTCTATGTGTAGCATGGGTCAATAGACAAGAATACGGCGGTGCGGACTCAACTCTGGAGTGCTGTTTGCACAAGCAAATTCAACCCGGACTATTCATTGAAACCGGAAACAGCGCTGCTCCCGCGAAGACGCATAAATGACAAAGCTGACAGATAAATATCCCCCGCCAAATGGCTCAGCCGCCCCACAAAAACAAATCCCGAACGGCCTTACGGCATTTTTTGCAAAAAATTCTCTGTAAAACTAATGCTAGACCAGCTTAAATTGGCGGTACAGCCGCCTTATATACCTGTACAGAAGCAGTATTTTCAGCGGGCGATGCCCCGGTTGCCAGCATGGTTGTATATACGCCAACCGCCAAACCTTGCGCATTGGCACCGAACAGCATCGGCGAAACTGTAGAATTCACGGGGACCGGGGTTAAATTATTGGAGCACGCCCCTGAACAGGTTGCGCCGACATTGATGATCGGGGTGAGAGAAGTTGTTGTACCGGATTCTGCCCACCCGGAATTCGCGGTGTTATAAGGCGATTGCAAAATGGCGACAGCTTGATTACTAAAGCTCATGCTGTAAGTATTACCCGTAGTGGGCATATTCCAGCTTGCTCCGGTAAGGCTGACAGATGCCCCGTTTGCACCGGTAAACGTGATTCCCACCGTTCCACCGCTGAGAATCGTGCCCGTATTGCCGTTCTGGTCTGTAGGTCTGGTGCCGCCCGCATAGGCGTATGAAAAAGAACCCGTAGTCGGAAGCGCCGCAATATTGAGCAAATCGCCGGTCGCCCAGTGCTCGTAAGAGGTTTCACTATTGGTATTGCCCGCAAAAGTACCAGTCAGTACGTGACTGGTAGATGTATGTGTGTAACGCCCCCAAGTTAGATTGCCTGCCCCCGCATCCGCACCGATATCCGTGGAAGCGGTTTTAGCCCAAGTAAAACTCTCGGTTCCATCCAGAATACCGACGCAATTCCAGCCGCAATTTCCGTTGAAATAGTAATAATCCGAAATGCCACTGGCGCTATAGGCATTCATCAAGAAGGTCGTCACCGGGGTTTTATTAATGACAAAATCCGCAAACAGCACATCCTGCGCCTGAAGCAACTTGGTGGGATCAAGAACGGTGAGCTTACCCTGATCTATCCAGCCCTCGCTGAAGCCGAACAGAGAGGTGCCGTTAAAGGGTACGGGGGTGGCGCTTGTGAAATTATTGACCCCCGCCCAAGCATTAACCATGGTCATCTGATAAGGGAAAGTCTGCCCGGCAAGCACCGTGTTGATCAAGCCTGAAGATACGTTGGTCTGCACCACCACCTGTTCTGTCGGCACGAATTGCGTGTCTACCGCTACCTGAACTGAAGGCTGCGCCGTATCGGTGGGCTGTGTGGTCACGGCCGTATCAGTCTGCTGTTCTGTTGTCGTGGCGCTAACGGTCTCGCTGCCTTGCTGTTCCTCGCCGGAATCGGCCTTATCGCCGTTCTTCGCCGTCCCGTCATCAGCAGCCTTGGCTACCACAGGCTTGCTCTCTTTGCTCTTGGTCTGTCCTTCCAACTGGTCACGTAAAAACGAGGGCGGGGTCAGCAACGGTTTGGGTAACGCTTCAAAACTGGGCACATGAAAAAATTCGTTTTTGCCGAATTCCTTTTCACCAGCCTGATTATTGACCGCGATCCGCCCGTCCGTCACTCCGCCAAACAGGCCGTCCTCTGCCTTGCTGCCATCCTTATTGAAACAATCGTTGTTACACTGCGCCAATACAAAATGGGTACCCCGAATACCGATCGTGGCGGAAGTTGCCCTGACGGCGTAATTATCCCGGTTAAACCGTCCAATCAAACCGGTGATGGAACGCATCCCGCCTTTCACCAGACTGAAGAACGACTTGCCCACGTTCTTCACGCTCTCGAATTTATAGTCATCGATGCGCAACACCGAGTTGGAACGCAATGCGGTAATGCTCTCATCGGTGAAACGCACCTGCATGTTGCTGGCATCGCCCACACGCAGGGTGTCCCCGCTCTGTATTTCTTCACCGCGGGCTAATTTCACCGCGACCCCACCTCTGAGTGCGGTAGTGTCGCCCACCGCAACAAGCACCCTGCCGATCGCTTCGGCATGCACCGCCGGACTTACAAAGAGCCACGACAAAGCAACAAATACGATGAATAACCTGATATTTTTCATGTTACCCCCTTAAAATTCGTAACGCGCCTTGACCGAAACCACCTCACGGTTGTAACGGAACAAGCCAACATTGGAAATTTGATCCAAAATCTGTACTTCGGTTCGAACGCTGAACTGCTTGGTATAGAAATAAGACAGCGAACCATCCAGGCTCCAGGAGGTGTCGTGGCGGTTTTCACTGCCTGTGGTAAAAACCGCATGATGCCTGTTTTCCTGATAGCCGATACCTGCGCTCACCCCCCAACGCTCGGCAGGAGTCATCGCGAACGAAGCGCGCGCACCGTAAATATCACGTGACAGATCATCACGATTGCGCTGATTGCGATCTTCTCCATAATTTACAGAAAGAGTAATGACGGGCTGAAAAGGCGTGGCGATTGCGTGTGTCCACGAGCCGGAAACACCGACAAAATCAGAGTTTCGGTGTGTTGCAGTACTCAACACAAGTCCACCGGTTTTATCCTTGTTCAGGTAAACATACATATCATCGTATTCAAACCGCACCATCTGCGCGCCGAGGGCGAGACGATTGGATTGATCAAACTGGTAATTCCATTCGCCATTTAGCCCATAGCTCAGGACATAACTTTGATTATCCACCCAACTCTGCGAAATAAACGCTCCGGCCTTGAACAGATTTTTCTCCCGCAAATAGGAAACACCGCCAGCGCCCCCCAAGCTGTGCTGATCGAAAACATCATTATTGTTGCCGAGATGCCGACGTGCATCTATGCCTCCAGCGGCATACAGGGATACTCCCGGCGAAACCGGATAGTTTCCCTGCACTCCCGCACTCGCCGTCAGGAAAGTATCCCGTTCACGTGCGGAGACCGAATTGGGTGAAATGGCAGGAAGAGTACCGAGTCCCGGTATCAGAGGCGTAGCACCGCTGCCCAATCCTGCGTTGATGTTCGTATCCACGCCCAAACCGGCTTCCATGTAAGCTTTCGCAGTTGGCTGGTAACGTGACTCACGGGTACGAATAGCATCCAGATAACGCTCGACGGCAACCTTTTGCTCGCCTGCGCTGTTCGGCAACAAGGTTTCAAACTCATCGCGGGCGCGCTGATCTTCACCAAGGATGAAGTACCCCCGTGCCAACTGAAAACGCGCATCGCTATTATCGGGGTATGACAGGATATATCGCTCCAGGGCCAATACGCCTTCCCCGGCATGCCCCGCATCAATGGCCGCTATACCATAGAAGAAATCAAAGGCCGGATCGCCAAGCATGTGCGGGGATGCCCGCCCGAGTTGGTAGGCATCTTGCGGTTTGTTCTGCTCCAGCAAAGATCGTATTTCATTCGCCGAAGCTGCCCATGCCCCTGAATGGAATAACAGTGCGATAACAGCCAAAATCGATGAACGACGAGCCATGAGTTTTCTCCTCTACTATGAGCAGTATCCACCAATTGATTCTGCGAGCCTATACATATCTTTGGGCTATATCAACCCTTTTTCCGCAAATGAAAGCACCTGTCCGGCCGTCACCACGAAGTGATCCAGCACGCGCACATCCACCAGCGCCAGTGCCTGTTTCAGCGCGGTGGTGAGCAGTTGGTCTGACTGGCTCGGTTCGGCCACACCGGAGGGATGATTGTGCGCGAAAATCACGGCGGCGGCGTTATGCGCCAGCGCGCGCTTGACCACTTCGCGCGGATACACGCTGGTCTGGCCGAGCGTGCCGTGAAACAGCTCTTCCGAGGCGATCACGCGATGCTGGGTGTCGAGAAACAACACCGCAAAAACTTCCTGCTGCCGACCGCCAAGCAACAGCTGCAAATAGTCGCGCACCGCTCCCGGCGAGTTGAGCGCGCTGCTGCACTGTATTTCTTCTTTCAATGCGCGTTGCGACATTTCCATTACCGCCTGCAACTGCACGAATTTCGCCTGCCCCATGCCGTGCATGTCGCAGAAATCTTTTTCACAGGCGGCAAACAGCTTGGTGAGATTGCCGAAGCGTGTCAGCAAACCGCGCGCCAAGTCCACCGCGCTCTGCCCGGTCACGCCGGTGCGCAAGAAAATCGCCAGCAATTCGGCATCGGAGAGTGAGGCCGCGCCTTTTTGCAATAACTTCTCGCGAGGCCGCTCGAACTCGGGCCAGTCGGTGATTGCCATAAACGCCCCGCTTTCCTGTAAGTGCGTAGCGTGCGCTGTGCGCACGGTTTAAGGTTGTGTTGTCGTGCGCACAGCGCACGCTACCGATAGAACGCCCCCGTCACTCCCTCATCCTATCCGGGCAGTTTCTTGATAAGATGCGCGGCATTATGACCCAAGAACCAACCAAGCGTATTGTGCTCGGCATCACCGGCGGCATCGCAGCCTATAAGGCGGCGGAATTGCTACGCCTGCTGATGAAGCAGGGTGTGGCAGTGCAGGTCACGATGACCGAGGCGGCGTGCCATTTCATCACACCGACCACCATGCAGGGGCTTTCCGGCCAGCCGGTGTTCACCGACCAGTGGGATGCCAGCGTGCCGAACAGCATGGCGCATATCAACCTGAGCCGCGCCGCCGATGCGATCGTGATCGCGCCCGCCAGCGCCGATTTCATTGCCAAGCTGTCGCATGGTCTGGCAAATGATCTGCTGTCCACCTTATGTCTGGCGCGCAATTGCCCGCTGATCATCGCCCCGGCGATGAACCGCGAGATGTGGCAAAACGCGGCAACGCAGCGCAATATCGCGCAACTGCGCGCCGACGGCATACAGATACTCGGTCCGGATTCAGGCGCGCAGGCATGCGGCGAAGAGGGTATGGGGCGGATACTGGAAGCTGAGAATTTGGCGCGTGATGTGCTGGCATTGCTGCGCAATGCGCCCCTCTCCCCAGCCCTCCCCCGCAAAGGGGGGAGGGAGTTAAGCGGGGTGAAGATTCTGATCACCGCCGGGCCTACCTATGAGGCAATTGATGCGGTGCGCGGTATCACCAACCGCAGTTCCGGCAAGATGGGCTACGCTATCGTGCAGGCTGCACTGGAACAAGGTGCGGAAGTGCTGCTGATCTCCGGCCCGACCGCCCTCGCCAAGCCAAGCGGCGCGCAATGCGTGGAGGTGGTGAGCGCCGCGCAGATGTTCGACGCGGTCAAACAGCAGGTGGCGGAGGCAGATATTTTCATCAGCGTAGCGGCGGTGGCAGACTATCGCGTCGCGCAACCAAGCGGGCAGAAGATCAAGAAAAGCGCGGGCACGCTGACGCTGGAACTGCTACCCAATCCGGATATTCTGGCGCATGTCGCCAGCCTGCCGAAACCGCCGTTCTGTGTTGGCTTCGCCGCAGAAAGCGAAAATCTTCTGGAATATGCCGAGCAAAAACGCCGCGCGAAAAAACTGCCGCTGCTGGTGGGTAATCTCGCGCAGCAGGCCATCGGCAGCGACGACAACGAACTGGTGCTGTTTGACGACAGCGGCAACCATGCGCTGCCGCGCGCCGATAAACTCACATTGGCAAGACAATTGATGCAGCACATCGCGCAACTTTATAAAGGAGCAGGCAAATGAAACCCATCTCAGTTGATGTCAAAGTTCTCGACCACCGTTTGCATGACAACATGCCCGGCTACGCGACTGCCGGATCGGCTGGGATCGATCTGCGCGCGTGCATCGACCACAACATGGTGATCCAGCCCAAGCAGTGCGAGCTGATCCCCAGCGGCATCTCGATACACTTGAGCAATCCCAGTTATGCGGCGATGATCCTGCCGCGCTCCGGCCTCGGCCATAAGCACGGCATCGTGCTCGGCAATCTCGTCGGCCTGATCGACTCGGATTATCAGGGGCAGATTTTCGTGTCGCTGTGGAACCGCAGCCAGATCCCTTTCACACTGATGCCGATGGAACGCATGGCGCAACTGGTAATCGTGCCGGTGATGCAGGCCAAGTTCAATATCGTCGAAGAGTTCCCGCTGAGCGAACGCGGCAGCGGCGGATTCGGCAGTACCGGCAAGCATTGAGGCTGTAGGGGCGCGATGAATCGCGCCCCTACAAAAAACTACCACCCCGAATGAACTCATTTGGGGATTCAGGTTCAAATTCTGCTCATTCCCTGTAAAATCGCGGATTGTCTTTTATCATTCAGGTTGTACTCACCATGCGCGTCTCACAATTCTTCATTTCCACCCTCAAGGAAGCCCCGTCTGAAGCGGAACTGCCCAGCCACAAGCTGATGCTGCGCGCCGGATATATCCGTAAGCTGGCCAGCGGCCTGTACAGCTGGATGCCGCTCGGCCTGCGCGTGCTGCGCAAGGTGGAAAATGTGGTGCGCGAGGAAATGAATAAAAGCGGCGGTATCGAATTGTTGATGCCCGCCGTGCAACCCGCCGAACTGTGGCAGGAAACCGGGCGCTGGGAAGTATTTGGCCCGCAGATGCTGAAAATCAACGACCGGCACGACAATCAATTCTGTTTCGGCCCGACCCACGAAGAAGTGATCACCGACATCGCGCGGCGCGAGATTCGCAGCTACCGCCAGCTGCCGATCAATTTCTACCAGATCCAGACCAAGTTCCGCGACGAGGTACGCCCGCGTTTCGGCGTGATGCGCGCGCGCGAATTCGTGATGAAGGATGCCTATTCGTTCCACTCCGACTATGCGAGCCTGGAGCGCACCTATCAGGTTATGCACGACACCTACAGCCGCATTTTTACCCGCCTCGGCCTGCAATTCCGCGCCGTTGCGGCGGATACCGGCGCAATCGGCGGCAGCGGTTCGCACGAGTTTCACGTGCTGGCGGATTCAGGCGAAGACGCGCTGGCTTACTGCCCTGCTTCCGATTACGCGGCAAATGTGGAGATGGCGGAAGCCGTTGCACCAGTCGCGCCGCGTGCGCCAGCCAAACAGGAACTGCAGAAGGTCATCACGCCCGGACAGCGTTCCATTGAGGAGGTCGCGGCATTCTTCAACACCTCTGCACCCAACATATTGAAAGCCATCGCAATCATGACGCACGAAAACGAGTTCGTGCTGTTGCTGTTGCGCGGTGACCACACGCTGAACGAGATCAAGGCCGGCAAAATATTGGGTGAGTTCCGCTTCGCCAGCGACGACGAGATCCACCGCAACATGAGCTGCCGCGCCGGATATATCGGGCCGGTGGGCAACAAGGTACGCATCCTGGCTGACCGTACCGCTGCCGCATTGAGCGATTTCATCTGCGGCGCAAACGATGACGGTTTCCACTACACCGGCGCGAATTTCGGACGCGACGTGCATCTGGACGAAGCCAACGTGCACGATATCCGCAACGTGGTTGCGGGCGACCCGAGCCCCGACGGTGCAGGCAATCTGGAAATCTGCCGTGGCATTGAAGTCGGACACATCTTCCAGCTGCGCACCAAGTATGCAGAAGCGCTTAAAGCCACCTATCTGGACGCGCAGGGCAAAACGCAAATCATGGAAATGGGCTGTTACGGCATCGGTGTTTCACGCATCGTAGCCGCCGCAATCGAGCAAAATTACGACGAGCGCGGCATTATTCTTCCCGCCGCGATGGCTCCGTTCCAGGTCGCCATCGTACCGATCGGCTTGGGCAAAAGCGTTGCGGTACGCGAGGCGGTGGAACAACTGTATGCCGCGCTGCAAGCAGCCGGAATCGAGGTGTTGCTGGACGACCGCGACGAACGCCCCGGGGTGATGTTCGCCGACATGGAGTTGATCGGCATACCGCACCGCATCGTGGTCGGCGAGCGCGGCTTGAAAGAAGGCATGCTGGAATATCAGGGGCGCTGCGATGCACAGGCGCAATCTATTCCCTTGCAAAATGCAACTGAATTTGTAAAATCAAAGCTATGAATGAGAAGATAGGATCGAAGAACGAGCAGCGAGGAGCGAGGATACACCTCTGCTCCGTTTTTCACTCGATCCTGATAGAACTACTAGCCATTCGACTAGGCTGGAAAAAAACGCAAGCCAAGTCGCTGGTTATCGATCCTCGATCCTCGATCCTTGCCGCACTTTTGCTATTCGCCTCTGCGGCTCATGCCGGAGGGCAGGTCTATACGCCGCTCTCCGCCAGTGTCCGCGCGGTGTTACAGCACAGCGTTTCGGATCAGGCCGCCCCCAAGCTGGTGTTCAATACGCGGGATGAAGCGAATATGTGGCTGAATGAAATGTCGCGGCGCCTGCAAAAACGCATTCCGGATGCCGAATACCGTATCGACTTTCTGAGTACCGTGCACTACGAAGCGAACCGTGCCGGGCTTGACCCGCAATTGGTGCTGGGTTTGATCGAAGTGGAGAGCGGCTTCAAAAAATATGCCGTATCCAGCGTGGGCGCGCGCGGTTACATGCAGGTGATGCCGTTCTGGGTAAAAGAGATCGGCGCATCCGAACAAAATCTGTTCCACCTGCGCGTCAACCTGCGCTACGGTTGTACCATTCTGCGCCACTATCTGGATATAGAACACGGCGACCTGTACCGTGCGCTGGGGCGCTACAACGGCAGCCTTGGTCGCCCCGAATATCCTAATATGGTGCGCGCGGCATGGCACAAAAATTGGCTGGTACCGCAACATACCGCCAGCAGCGACAACCGTTCGATGACTCCCCTGTTATAACCGTTCGCCCAGTAACTGTCTTGGCGTTGCTTGTTCAGTTAAATTTCTTGTTCCGGATGTAGGTCTCGACGCTCTCGCGCGTCACTTCTCCAGCTTGATAGCTTACTTGCTTGCCGTTAGGCGCATACAGATAACTGGTCGGCAATACATCCAGCTCGCCGATCTGCCGGGTAATTTTTCGATTACCCATTACCACGGGATAACTGATGCCATGCGCCTTGGCAAAATCGGCCACTTTGCCGCTGGATCCCGAGTCTATGGCGATACCGATCACCACCAAGTCCTTATCCTTGTGCGTGTTATGCAGGCTGCTCAATTCTGGAATCTCGTTCAGACAGGGCGGACACCAGGTTGCCCAGAAATTCACCAGCACCCACTTGCCGCGGTAATCTTCCAGACGGTGTGTCTCGCCTCGCATATCTTCCAGTGAAAAATCTGTCGCATAGACAGACAATGACAAGACAAGTAAAAACAGACCGCATACCAGTTTTTTTATTATTCCCATATTTCCTAATGTCCGTGCTTTTCTGGAGTATCTTCCGCGGATTCATCGTTAGTACTTAAACCGTGCTCTGCGGCATGGCTCAGATACAGTGCCAGGGCAACCAGCGAAATACTTGCGCCGAGATAGACCAGATCGAGCGGCGAGGTCAATTCCATGTTGAGCGCTTCCTCAAACAGGGTAACGATCAGAATCATCAGAATCACCTTGGCCAGACGCGATTTCAGGTCATCAAGATTACTGATCACTAATATCTTGCTGGATGCCTTGCTGCCATGTGCCTGGTCAATATCGCTGATGAACAACTCGTACAAGCCCAGCGAAAAAATCAGCATCACCGTGGCCAGCAAATATCCGTCCACCACCTCCACAATATGCGTCACCGTGCTGTCATGCAGCGCTTTGCGCGCTTCTGCAGTCAATTCAGCATCCGCATAGTGCAACGCGTGGTTAAACAAATAAACCACATCCACTGTAGCCATGTAAAAAATCGTGAACCCCGCCAGCAGGCTGCCTAACACAGCGAACAGAATAACAAAGCGACTGTTCCACAACGCGCCCTCAAACAATTTTTCAAATAAATTCATACTGTACTCCCGATTAAAAGTCGCGCATTAAAGCGTAAATAGCCATCTCAATCAAGCAGTCGGTCATGTGAACAACCAAAGCGGCGACTGCACATCAAAATTACCGCAAGAGTTCCAGTATACATTCGCGCCACGCAGATTTATGGCTCACTTATTAGACGGCATGTCAACATTGAAAATAGAAACAATATTGCCTCTTTTATCGCAATGAGGATGGTAATCCAGCAGATAATATCAATTGAGAAGATAGCGGTTCTTTCCTGCTTTGCCCTCAAGCAAATTGCATTGATGCTAGTTAGCAAGCAATTGATTATTTTAATAAAAGTTTTCAGGGAGCAATTTATAATGACGCAAGAAATCAGCACCGAAGTATTGCTGGAAAAATACGCGGAACCCGGCGAGACCTCCATTGAGGATGTACGCCGCCGCGTGGCGCGCGGGCTGGCACAAACCGAAAAACCCGACCAGCGCGCCAAATGGGAAGAAGCATTCTTCCTGGCACAGCAAAACGGTCTAGTACCGGCCGGACGCATCAATTCGGCAGCCGGATTAAAGATACAGGCAACCCTGATCAACTGTTTCGTGCAACCGGTAGGTGACTCAATCTCCGGCATCAGCAACGGCAAACCGGGTATTTACGATGCTTTGCAACAGGCCGCGGAAACCATGCGGCGCGGCGGCGGCGTCGGCTATGACTTCTCGACCATCCGCCCCGAAGGCGCAATGGTCAAAGGCACCAATTCCCGCGCCAGCGGGCCGATTTCCTACATGCGCGTATTCGACCGCTCCTGCGAAACGGTCGAATCCGCCGGCGCACGGCGCGGCGCACAAATGGGCGTGCTGCGCTGCGACCATCCCGATATCGAAAAATTCATCCATGCCAAGGATCAGGGTGACCTGCGCAATTTCAATATTTCAGTCGGTGTCACGGATGCGCTGATGCACGCGGTTGAGAACAACGAAGACTTCGAGTTGGTTCATGCTGCGGAGCCGTCCGCCGCGCTCAAGGAGCAAGGTGCGGCAAAACGCGCCGACGGCCTGTGGGTGTACCGCAAAGTGCCGGCTTCCGAGCTGTGGCGGCAGATCATGGAAAGCACCTACGACCATGCCGAGCCGGGTGTCCTGTTCATCGACCTGATGAACCGCGACAACAATCTCAGTTATATCGAAGTGATCGAAGCGACCAACCCCTGTGCCGAGCAACCGTTGCCGTCTTACGGCTGCTGCTGTCTGAGTTCGATCAACCTGACCCTGATGGTGGACAATCCCTTCACTGCACAGGCCGCCTTTAACCATGCCAAGTTCAAGCAACTGGTGCATGTCGGTGTGCGCATGCTGGATAACGTGCTGGATGTCACCGCATGGCCGCTGCCGGAACAACAGCAGGAAGCGCAGAACAAACGCCGCGTCGGGCTGGGCTACACCGGGCTGGGCGACGCGCTGGTAATGCTGGGGCTGCCCTACAACACCGACAAAGCTCGCGCTTTCGCTGCCGAGCTGACCCGCGTCATGCGCGACGAGGCCTACCTCGCTTCGGTGGATCTGGCCATCGAACGCGGGCCCTTCCCTCTGCTGGATGCAGAACAACACCTTGCCGCGCCGCGCTTCGCCTCGCGTCTGCCGGAAAAAATCAAGGACAAGATCCGCAAGCATGGCATCCGCAACAGCCATCTGCTGTCGATTGCACCCACCGGCACCATCTCGCTGGCGTTCGCCGACAATGCCTCCAACGGCATCGAGCCGCCGTTCTCCTGGTTCTATACCCGCAAAAAACGCATGATGGACGGCTCCACCAAGGATTATCAGGTGGAAGACCATGCTTGGCGCATGTACCGTAAAGCGGGCGGCGATGTGGACAACCTGCCTGCTGCGTTCGTGACCGCGCTGGAAATTTCGGCAAACGACCACATGCACATGGTGGCGGCAGTCGCGCCATTTATCGACACGGCGATCAGCAAAACCGTCAATGTACCGGCCGACTACCCTTACGAGGACTTCAAGGAACTCTATACCGAGGCTTGGAAGGCCGGCCTGAAGGGACTGGCAACCTATCGCCCCAACAGCGTGCTGGGTTCGGTGCTGTCCGTCACCCCGGCCAAGACCGAAGAACAGCCGCAGGATCTGATGTTTGACCAGGATCGCCGCATCGTGCTGGAAGCCGCGCCGAAACCGTCGCTTGCGTCGTTGCGCTGGCCGGGCCGCCCTTCGCTACCGGGCGGCAGCGAAGGCTGGGTTTCCCAAGTGGTGGAACATCCGCTCGGCAGTTTCGTGATTTTCGTTTCCCATACCAAAAATGGCCAGAACCATCCGTTCGAAGTCTGGGTAAACGGCGGTGAGCAGCCGCGCGGTCTCGGTGCGCTGGCAAAATCGCTGTCGATGGACATGCGCGCGCGCGATCCGGTGTGGTTGCGCATGAAACTGGAAATGCTGATGAAAACCGCCGGCGATGACGCCTTCGACATGCCGATGCCGCCCAACGGCGAAGAGCGGCGCATGCCCAGTTTGGTGGCTGCATTTGCGCACCTGTTGAAATTCCGTATCGAGGATTTGGGCGCGCTGGATGTCAGCGAAGGTGTCACCACCCCGATGATGGATGCCTTGTTCGCCAAGAAGGAACCGAAAACCGGCACCGACGGCACGATGAGCTGGACGGTGGATATTTCCAATGGCGGTACCGGCGATGACTTTGTGGTGGGCTTGAAGGAACTGGTGCTGCCGGACGGGCAACGCCGCCCCTACTCGATGTGGTTGTCCGGCGTTTATCCGCGCGCCCTCGACGGCCTGTGCAAGGTATTGAGCCTGGATATGCGCGTCATCGACCCTGCCTGGATCGGGATGAAGCTGCGCAAGCTGCTCAATTTCGGTGAACCGCTGGGCGATTTCATGGCGCGCGTGCCGGGCGGTGAGAAAATGGAAAGCTATCCGTCAACGGTTTCCTATGTCGCCAAGCTGATCATTCACCGCTATTCCATGCTCGGCATCCTCGACGAGCACGGTTACCCGGTACAGCAAATGGGCGTGCTGGAAGTCCCCACCACGCAAAACAAAACATCCGGAATAAAACCAATGACCGGCAAGGTGTGCAAGGAGTGCGGCAACGCCACGCTGATCAAAAAGGACGGCTGCGAATTCTGCACCAGTTGCGGAACGATCGGCGCGTGCGGTTGATTGCATGGACAGCTCCGGCCACTATTTGCAGTAGCTGCCAACTCCACCCGGGCGCGAACTTCGTCCGGTATTGGATATAGCTTCAGGAACAGCACAATGATCAGTACTGACGACGATCCGTTTGGAATATTAAACAGCGGCCCGTCCGGTGTGGCGGACGAGGTATTGGTAATCGAATCGTTACCGCCGGCAGGCACCAAAGAGCACCGCAACGAAATTCGTTACAAGGCCTCGTGGCGAATTGCTGTTAGCGTCGGGGATCAGTATTTGCATGACGGAAGAATCAAGGATATTTCCATGCACGGGGCGGCAATCCTGAATGGTCGCAACCTGAAACCCGGCACCAGCGTAACCCTGCACATTCACATCCCGCCTTTGAGCAGATCCAGCGAGTCGAAGACAGTGATCGTTCATAGCAGGACATGCTATGCGATCCATGATTCGAATAATCAGTGTTTCAGGGTCGGCATCACATTTGTCACGTTTGCCCGGGAAGCTGACCGCGCCTATATGGAAGAGCGTTTGACCAGCCACCATGTAAAGAGTCCGTAACGGAACGCCCCGTTCAATCCGGGATTGCCGCAATACAGACTCCGCATTTCCGGGTTAATTAGCCGTCCGCGTTAATTTTGGCGATCAACTTCTGCAGTACGGCTTCCGCCTGCTCTTTCTCTATCTGGCATGTGCCTGCATTCTCGTGTCCGCCACCGCCGTATTGCAGCATCAATTCGCCGATATTGGTTTTTGAAGTGCGGTTGAGGATGGATTTGCCGGTGGCAAATACCGTATTCTGTTGTTTCACGCCCCACAGTACATGGATAGAAATATTGGTTTCAGGAAAGAGCGCATAAATCATGAAGCGGTTGCCGGCGTAAATAGTCGATTCGTTGCGCAGGTCAAGCACCACCAGATTTTTGTGCACCGTCGAGCAGGATTTCAGCTGTTTTTTGAAGTTTTCCTCATGCTCGAAATACAGCTCCGAGCGCTCCTTCACATCCGGCAGCTGCATGATCTGCTCGATGCTGTGTTTCCGGCAATAATCGATCAACTCCATCATCAGATCGTAATTGGAAATACGGAAATCGCGGAACCGCCCCAGACCTGTGCGTGAATCCATCAGGTAATTGAGCAACACCCATCCGGTGGGATGCAGAATTTCATCGCGCGAGAACTGTGCGGCATCAGCCTTGTCTACCGCGGCCATCATGTCATCCCATTCGGCCGGAAACGCCTTGTGCCCGCCGAAATGCTCGAATACTACGCGCGCGGCTGAAGGCGCATCGGGATGAATAATATGATTGGCGCGATCGCCGGTATTGCGGATAGTTTCGGAAGCATGGTGGTCGAGCACCAGATACGCACCTGCAACGTAGGGCAGATTGGTGGTGATATCCCGCGGACCGATCTCTATCTTGCCGTCCTGCATATCCTTGGGATGAACAAATTTGATCTCGTCGATCATATCGAGGTGTTTTAGCAACACAGCACAAACCAAGCCGTCGAAATCGCTACGAGTTACCAAACGCAATTTTTTATTGTTTTCCATAATGCATTCCTTTGGTTTCAAATGATGTTGATCGAGAAAATGTACTGTAACTCCTGATGCTCTAAAATTCAAGCACCCGATCTATTCCGGGAACCATTCTTTCATACCTGCTAACCCTGTTTCAGCAACTCTTCAAACTCGTCCGCCGGTACCGGTCTGGAATACAAATATCCCTGCGCGTAGTCACATCCTGCAGCGACTAGTATATCGCGCTGTTCCTTTGTTTCAACACCTTCGGCAATCACTTTTATACCGAGTTTGTGCGCCATCACAATGATCGCCTCGCACAACACCATGTCGTTATGGCCTACCGCCAGATGACGCACAAACGACTGGTCAATTTTCAGATAATCGATGTCGAATTTTTTGAGATAGGACAGCGATGAATATCCGGTACCGAAATCGTCAATGGAAACCTGAATACCCGCATCGCGCAACGTGAGCAGTGCGCCGTTGATCGAGGTATTGGAATCCAGCAACAACCCCTCGGTAATTTCGACCACCAGCGCTTCGCCTGGCAGATCGATTTCCCTCATATGGGATAACCACGCGGTATGTTCTTCACCATCCTTATAAAACTGTATCGGTGACTTGTTCACGCTAACCTGAAAATCAGGGCAGTGCGAATCTCTCCAGCGCTTGGCCCAGCGTGTTGATTCCTGGAATACCCAGTCGCCGATTCCCAGAATCAGCCCGGTCTCCTCGGCCAGCCCGATAAAGTTGGCAGGACTGACCAGGCCGCGCTCGGGATGCACCCAGCGGATCAAAGCTTCCGCCTTGTGGATACCACCCGTGGCCAGCTCTACAATGGGCTGGAAATAAACTACGAACTGTTCGGCAGCCAACGCGCCGCGCAAATCATTCACCAGACGCAGCCGGGTTTGCGCGGCCTCCTGCAGCGCATGGGTGAAATAACTGTGGCGATTGCGACCCTGTTCTTTGGCGACATACATTGCCTGATCGGCATGTTTAAACAATCCTTCTATATCGGACGCATCATTCGGGTACAACGTGATGCCGATGCTGGCAGATACGTATGCAATCTCATCTTTCAACTGGAAAGATGCGGCAAGCTTATGGATAATGTTTTGCGCAATCCGCTCAACGCTGCTGACATCGTCAATATCCACCAACAGCACGGTAAATTCGTCGCCGCCCATCCGGGCGACAATATCGGTCGCGCGCACGCAATCGCCGATACGGCGCGATGCCTCAATCAGCAGAATATCGCCGATGTCGTGCCCCAGCGTGTCGTTGATTTCCTTGAAGTGATCAAGATCAATAAACATCAGCGCGATCGGCAGGCCGTTACGGTTGGATTTCTTGATTTCCTGTTCCAGCCGTTCGCGGAACATACGGCGGTTCGGCAAACCGGTCAAAGTATCAAAATTAGCCTGTTTCCAGATCGTCTCTTCGGTCTTTTTCTTGTCGGTGATGTCTTCTTTGACGGCCACAAAGCTGTCGATCGCCCCGTGTTCGTCCATCACCGGAGAAATGAATACTTGCTCGATGAACACCTCGCCATTTTTTTTCTTGTTGTACATCTCGCCTTGCCATTCGTTGCCGGACAGAATAGTCGCCCAAAGCTCCTTATAAAACTCCTTGTTCTGCTTACCGGCATTGAGCATCTTGGAACTCTGTCCGACTGCCTCCTCAAAAGAATACCCGGTGATCGAGGTAAATTTCTTGTTGACGTACTCGATAGTGCCGATCCGGTCGGTGATAACCACGGTAGCCGGGCTATTTTCCACGGCGCGTGAAAGCATCAGCAGCTTTTTCTGAAACTGGATACGTTCGGTGACATCCTGGACGATGACGATAATGAATACCAGCTTATCGTCCGCATCCCATACTGCCGAAACAGTCAGCTCCCCGTGCAAGATGCTGCCGTCTTTGCGGATGTATTGCTTCTCGATGTTGAAAGAATCTATTTCGCCGGCATGCAGCTTGTTAGTCCACTCCAGATTCGTTTCGATATCGTCGCGATGGGTAATTTCCTGGAAATCATGCTTCAGCAATTCAATTTCGGGGTAGCCGGTCATTTCGCAGAATGCCCGGTTGACCTTTACATACTTGTAATCCATGCCTAGCAGGGTGATGCCCACTTTGGAATGATCGAAAACGGATCTGAATAGTTCTTCGCTGGCGCGCAATGCCTGTTCCGCCTGTTGTCGCTCATGCAGCTCCTGATTCAACAGCAACGAAACCTGCAAAGCACGCGCGCGACCGGTCACCAGCAGCCAGATGAACAGTGTAAACAGAAAGCTTGCAGCGACACCGATCACCGCGATAAGACGGGGTTTATCCCTGTCGATTTGCGCCTCGAATTGAGGCAGCGAGTGGACGCTAATGGTCCAGGGATGCCCGGCGATGCTGATGTGCTGAAAGCTGCGGAAGCGCGGGTGTTGATGCTGGACGAACGGGGTGGAATCATACATCACCCCCTTGTCAGACACTTCCTCGCCATCGTAGATTCCGATATCAAACTCACTGGCACCCTCACCTAGAATGCCGCCCATCAGGTCACCGGTGCGGAACACCGAACTGATCCAGCCGATAATATTGGCGCGGCGTTTGGCGATGGTATCGAGCACAGCGCCGTGCCGATAGACCGGCAGAAACATCACAAATCCGTCATGCTTGTCCAGATCAGTCTCGAACGGCAACCGTATCCTGCCGGAAATGGACGGTTTTCCCGAATCGCGCGCCTGTTCCATGGCGGCGCGGCGTAATCCCACACTGGAATCCCCGATCTGTGGATATTCCAGATCGGAGAACATGTCATAACCGAAGCTCTGCAAAGTGCTGTCGTCATGCGGTTCAATGTAGATAATGGGTGCATAGATCTTCCGCTCTCCGAGCGGCCAGATCAGATATGCGGGTAAACCGTCCCGGAGGGCGGCAGCAATGTGCCGCTCTTTGTCCGCCTGCGACACCAGCTGCACAAAATGGATACTCTGAATGCCGGGGTAACTCTCCTTCAACTGCAGCTTGGCGACATACCCTTTAAATTCGTCACGCCTTACCACATCGGCATGCGCAAACAAACCGTCCACCCCGCGCATCACTTGCTCGTAGGTCTTCATGCGCTTATTTATATCGTCAACGATCCGGTGTACCTGATGATCGAATCGGGTTTGCAGCACCTGTGTGGCGTTATGCTGTGCCGTATTCCAGGATAGATAAGTGATCGTCAGACACGCGGCCAGAATCAGCCAAGGCAACACATAGGTGCGATACTGACCCGCCATATGTGCTGGATTTGACCGGTTAATAAGCAATGGAGTGCGAAGGGACATCACGTTGATAGGTTCAGAGTCTCTGGTAACACCAGAATTTAAATACAAAAAGTTGTCAAGTGTAGCATGACAAATATGACAACTATGCTCTCCTTCCGAACAAAATTGCCGATGCCCACACACCCAGTAGGAGATAACACAACAGCGACCATTCCGGGATGCCGAGGGTCAGAAACACCCAGCCTTTTTCCGCGCATTCGCCGGAACCGTGCATCAGTTGCTTCAGCACATCGGCCATCGGCATGGTTTCCAGCATGTAATCCAGTCCGGGACCGCAGGCGGGAACCTGATCCTTGGGCAGATTTTGTATCCAGATATGACGGGCTGCGACAGCCATGCCGGATAGCGCAAGCAGCCCGATCAAAAGGGCATACACACGTTCACCCGCACGCTTTGGACCATGCAACGCGGCCAGCGCGAACACAGCCAGAATAGCGATGAAGATCACCCGTTGCACCATGCACAGCGGGCAAGGGTCCTGATGTTTGACATATTGCAGGAACAAACCGAAACCCATCAGACCGCTGGCAAATAGCGCGCCGCACAGGTACAGCCAGCGATTGGAGATGCTCTGCCAAAGTTTACGCATGGGAGCCTCTAAAAATCCAGAGTTCACCCAAATGCAAGGCGCGGGGAAAATTTCGCCGCGCCGCATATGTTTTATATGTAAGCAAGAAATTTTTTTCGCAACGCAGCAGTTGGGATGAAATGTGGATTTTTAGAGGCTCCCACATGGTTATTCCGCTTCCTCTATCCACGCCGCCTGTATTGCTTCGAGAACCTTCTCACCGCCGTGTGTGTGGTCGTCGTGAAAATCTTCCAGCGCCAGTACCCAATTGTGCAAATCGGTGAAACGCACGGTCTTCGGATCAACCTCGGGATGCGCTTCAGCAAGCTCGATCGCAATCAGCCTTACGTCAGTCCATTTCATTTGCGACTCCTATCGTTCCAAAACAAAACAATTGTCCACGAAAAACAAGAAATACACAAAAACAACAACGGGTTACATTCATTCGGCAACACACCCATCGGGTTATATTTCATGGAAAGAAAGTTCTTTGGTTTAATTCGTGTCTTTCGTGGATAAAAAGCCGTTTACAGTATCATTTTTCTTTTGCCATGTTGATGGTGTACTTCGGAATCTCCACCACAAGATCCTTGTCCCCCACCATTGCCTGACAAGACAGGCGCGAATTTGGTTCCAAACCCCAGGCTTTGTCGAGCATATCCTCTTCCAGTTCCTCCGCCTGTTTCAGCGAATTGAAGCCCTCGCGCAAGATCACATGGCAGGTGGTGCAGGCACAGGACTTTTCGCAGGCATGCTCGATCTCCACGTCGTGCTGCAACAACGCATCGCACAGCGAAATACCCGGTTCGACATTGAACAGTACCCCCTTGGGGCACAACTCCTCATGCGGCAACACAATAATTTGCGGCATTATTTATCCTCAAGTTCGGAAATATTCTTGCCCGACAGGGCACTCGCCACGCTTTTATCCATGCGCTTTTGTGCAAAACTGACGGTGGAATCGTTCAATGCGGTAGTGGCGCGTCTGATGGTCAGATGATCGGACGATGACAGAGTATCGCGCAACGCGCCCATGCGGGTCTCAATCTTGGCGCGCATGGCCTGGTCGAGCAATTCGCCGTCCTGCTCCAGCGCGTGTTGCACCGCTTCGAGCAACTGCTGCGCTTCGGTCTGCTGCTCGCGCAGCGCGCGCGCCTGCATATCGTCCTGCGCGTGCTGCGTTGAATCCTGCAACATGCGCGTGATCTCGGCATCGGACAGCCCGTAGGAAGGTTTGACGGTGATCGCCGCCTCGACCCCGCTGCCCATCTCGCGCGCCGAGACATTCAGCAAACCATCGGCATCCACCTGAAAGGTCACGCGGATGCGCGCCGCGCCCGCCACCATCGCCGGAATGCCGCGCAACTCGAATTTTGCCAGCGAACGGCAATCGCTCACCAGTTCGCGTTCGCCCTGCACCACATGGATGCTCATCGCGGTCTGTCCGTCCTTGAAGGTGGTAAATTCCTGCGCGCGCGCGGTTGGGATGGTGCTGTTACGCGGGATAATTTTTTCCGCGAGACCGCCCATGGTTTCGATACCCAGCGACAGCGGAATCACATCCAGCAGCAGCCATTCGTCGCCGCCGCGATTACCCGCCAGCAGGTTCGCCTGGATCGCCGCACCAAGCACCACGACCTTGTCCGGATCGAGATTGGTCAGCGGCGTTTGCCCGAAAAATTCCCCGACGGCATGCTGCACCTGCGGCATGCGCGTCGCACCGCCGACCATCACCACACCCTTGATATCCGCCACGCCCAGTTTCGCATCGCGCAAAGCACGGCGCATCAGTTGCAGGGTGCGCTGCACCAAATTTTGCGACATCTCCTGAAACTCGGCGCGGGTCAGTATGTTATCGACCACTTCGCCGGTCGACAGCATCGCGGTAATGCGCGTTTCGCCGTGCTCGGTCAGATGTTCCTTGGCTGCTCGTGTATGGGTCAACAGCAGGCGCGTGTCTTGCGGGTTAAGCGCGGAGAGCCGGTTTTTTTCCAATAACCAGCAATGGATACGCTGGTCGAAATCGTCACCGCCCAAAGCGGAATCGCCGTTGGCGGATAACACTTCGAACACGCCGCGCGACAGACGCAGGATGGAAATATCGAAGGTGCCGCCGCCCAGATCGTACACCGCGTATACCCCCTCGGCGGCGTTATCCAACCCGTAGGCAATTGCCGCCGCCGTAGGCTCGTTGAGCAAACGCAACACATTCAACCCGGCCAGACGCGCCGCATCCTTGGTGGCCTGCCGCTGCGCATCGTCGAAATAAGCGGGAACCGTGATCACCGCGCCGACCAGTTCGCCGCCCAGTGCGTCTTCGGCGCGGCTGCGCAATACTTTTAGAATTTCGGCTGATACCTCGACCGGGCTTTTTACCCCTGCCACGGTGCGCAATTGCAACATGCCAGCCTGCTTAGAACCTTCTCCTGCCGGGGTGTCTGCAAAGCGATACGGCATGCGGCTGATCTCACCGATATCAGCCAGACTGCGCCCCATGAAGCGCTTCACCGAAACGATGGTATTAGCCGGATCATCGCTCTGCGCGGCTTGCGCCGCCTCGCCCACCGTCACGCTGCCATCCGCCGCATAGCGCACCACCGATGGCAGCAAGGCCCGCCCGTTTTCGTCGTTGAGCACTACGCTGATACCGTTGCGCACTGTAGCCACCAGCGAATTGGTCGTGCCGAGGTCGATGCCGACCGCCAGCCGGTGCTGGTGCGGTGCGGTGCTCAAACCCGGTTCTGAAATTTGTAGTAAAGCCATTTGTAGTTGTTAGTCGTAAGACGTAAGTTGTAAGTTGGCTTCGTCCGTTACGCGGGTTTAACTCAAAACTCACGTCTTACGACTACCAACTGCCTTTATAAATCTATCTCGTCGAATGCGGCATGAATCTCTTCCGCCAGTTTTTCCATGAAACGCAGCTTGCGTACCAGACCGGCCGCAGCCGCATAATCCTGTTCGGCATCAATCCTGACCGCAAGCTGCGCTTCAAGCTGTTGCGTTTCATGGGCGATGCGTGCTTCGAGTTGTTCAAGTGCGGCGCTATCCATTGCCTGCTGCGCTTCAATGACCGCCTCGCGCCACTCCATCTGCGCCGTCAAAAAATCCAGCGGCATCACGGTATTGGTTGCTTCCTGTGTATCCACCCCGTGCAGCGATAACAGGTAACGTGCGCGCTGCAACGGGTTATGCAGTGTCCGGTACGCTTCGTTCACCAGCGTGGCGCGCTGCATGGCGACACGTTGCTCGGCATCCGGCAGGTGAGCCGACTTATCGGGGTGAACCAGCGCCTGCAAGGTGCGGTACCGCTGCTCTAGCTGTGCAGTATCTATCTGAAAAGACGGCGAGAAACCGAACAGTTGGAAGTGGTTTTGCTGGAAGTCTAAATTATCGGGTTGCATATGACTCTGAAAACATTATTAACGATGGCAGAGCAATACGATTTGCCGAGCGCGTAGTTTTCAAACACCGAAGCTCTCGCCGCAGCCGCACTGGTTCTTCACATTCGGGTTATTGAACCTGAAGCCCTCGTTCAAGCCTTCGCGCGTGTAATCCAGCTGCATGCCATCGATATAAGGCAAACTTTTCGGATCAACCAACAAGGTAACTCCGTTGCTGGAAAACTGCAGATCATCGCTGCACGCCTCGTCGGCGAACTCCAGTTTGTAAGCCATACCGGAGCAGCCGCTGGTGCGCACCCCGATACGCAAACCGATACCGCTGCCGCGCTTGGCGATAAAATTCTGTACATGCTTGGCTGCATTTTCAGTCAGCGAAATAGCCATGTTTTTTCTCCGTTGTCACCCCCACCCCTCTCCCGCGAACGTGAAAGGCAAATCGGGTCTCGCTTCGCGAGTATTTATTAAACGCTACCCTTGCAGGCAAGTGTTTCCACTGTCTCGCCGTGCTTGGCCTTGTAATCCGCCACCGCCGCCTTGATCGCATCTTCCGCCAGAATCGAGCAGTGAATTTTCACCGGCGGCAAAGCCAGTTCTTCGGCGATCTGGGTATTCTTAATCGCCAGCGCCTGATCGACCGTCTTGCCCTTGACCCACTCGGTCACCAGCGAACTGGACGCAATCGCCGAGCCGCAACCGTAAGTCTTGAACTTGGCATCTTCAATCACGCCATCCTTGCCGACCTTGATCTGCAACCTCATCACGTCGCCGCATGCCGGCGCGCCGACCATGCCGGTTCCCAAACCCGCCTCATCCTTGCCAAACGTACCGACGTTGCGCGGATTTTCGTAGTGGTCTAAAACTTTTTCGCTGTAAGCCATTTTCAACTCCTAAGGATTGAGGAGCGAGGATTGAGGATTCAGGAAAACCGGTTTTACCCGCCCCCCAATACTCGATCCCCGATCCTGCTCTAATGTGCAGCCCACTGCACCGTATTCAAATCGACACCGTCCTTGTACATATCCCACAGCGGCGACAGTTCGCGCAGCTTGCCGATTTTGTTCTTCAGCAACTCGACGACATAATCGACTTCTTCCACCGTGGTAAAACGCCCGACACTGAAGCGGATCGAGCTGTGCGCCAGTTCGTCGCTGCGCCCCAACGCGCGCAGCACATAGGACGGTTCCAGGCTCGCCGAGGTACAGGCCGAACCGCTCGACACCGCGACATCCTTGACCGCCATGATCAGTGACTCGCCTTCGACAAAATTAAAACTCAAGTTGAGGTTGTGCGGCACGCGCTGTTCCATATCGCCGTTGATATGCACCTCTTCCATCGCCGACAGGCCGTTCAGCAAACGGTCGCGCAACATGCGTATCCGCTCGTTTTCCTGCGCCATCTCGGCCTGCGCGATGCGGAACGCCTCGCCCATGCCGACGATCTGGTGCGTCGCCAAAGTGCCGGAACGCATGCCGCGCTCATGTCCGCCGCCGTGCATCTGCGCTTCCAGACGCACGCGCGGTTTGCGCCGCACATACAGCGCGCCGATGCCTTTCGGGCCATAAGTCTTGTGCGCGGAAAACGACATCATATCCACTTTAAGTTGCTGCAGATCGATGGCCACCTTGCCGGTCGCCTGTGCCGCATCCACATGGAACAAAATTCCCTTGTCGCGGCATATCTCGCCGATGGCGGCAATGTCCTGAATCACGCCGATCTCGTTGTTCACCAGCATCACCGAAACGATGATGGTATCGGGGCGCAACGCCGCCTTGAATTTCTCCAGATCCAGCAAACCGTCCGGCTCGGGATCAAGGTAAGTCGCGCTGAAACCCTCGCGCTCCAGTTCGCGCACCGTATCCAGCACCGCCTTGTGCTCGATGCGCATAGTGATGATATGTTTGCCCTTGACCTGATAGAAATGCGCAGCGCCCTTGATGGCGAGGTTGTTCGACTCAGTCGCGCCGGAAGTCCAGACAATCTCTTTTGGGTCGGCGTTTACCAGCGCGGCAACTTGTTCGCGCGCCAACTCCACCGCCGCATCGGCTTCCCAGCCGAATGCATGGGAACGGCTGGCCGGATTGCCGAATTTTTCGGTAATATAGGGAATCATCATTGCAGCCACACGCGGGTCAACCGGGGTGGTTGCTGAGTAATCCATGTAAATAGGCAGCTTCATTTTATCTATACACTCTTTTCGTTTTGCACTGTAATTACCGCGTAACCGGGTTCTTTGGGGGGATTTTTATTGCCTCACTGCAACATGCACATTCCCGGAACCCAACTTGGATTTAGCCTGTTGTTTGTCTTGGCTATCCACCAGCTGCTGCAGCGTGATGGAACCCAGATAATCAAAAATTCTTTCGTTAAGCCCCAACCACAGTTCATGGGTGATGCACGGGCGGTCATCATGGCAATCGCCTCGCCCCTCGCAACCGGTCGCATCCAGAGGCTCGTCCACCGCCAGAATAATTTCGGCGATGGTGATCTTGGTCGCCGGTCTGGCCAGATAATATCCCCCGCCCGGACCGCGCACGCTTTCCACGATCTTGCGGCGGCGCAGTTTGCCGAACAATTGCTCCAGATAAGAAAGCGAAATCTTTTGCCGCTCGCTGATCGCAGCCATCGTCACAGGCCCTTTTCCGCCGCACATCGTCAAGTCAACCATTGCCGTCACGGCAAAACGTCCTTTGGTGGTCAATCGCATGTCATTCTCCAATTATTCATTGCGTCCGGACTTTTCGGAATCGATTCATATTTAATCCCGACCCTCTAAGTGGATATTAAAATACCAATGCGTTTCAGTCAACTATCTTATTTAAGTGATTAGGGTCAAATTTATCGGCAGTGGCGCGCTCTTCGTCCACGGGCACGCCCATTTTCTCAAGTTGCTGCAGGATGAAGTCGATGCGCTGGTCCACCGTCACGCTATGCCCGAGCAGGCCGTGCAGGGCTTTATTGACCGGATCGTCCTGATCGTTGCCGATGCCGTAAGCATTAAAACCGGCGGCCCTTTTCTTCTCCTCGTCGAGGATACGCGCCGGGATGCCCGCCGCCGTCGCGCCCGCAGGGACATCTTTAACCACCACCGCATTCGAGCCGATCTTCGCGCCGTTGCCGATGTGGATCGGGCCGAGTATCTTCGCGCCCGCGCCCACCACCACGCCGCTTCCCAGCGTCGGATGGCGTTTGCCTTCCTTCCACGAGGTACCGCCCAGCGTCACGCCGTGGTACAGCGTGACATCGTCGCCGATCTCGGCAGTCTCGCCGATCACCACCCCCATGCCGTGGTCGATGAAAAAACGCCGTCCGATGGTCGCGCCGGGATGGATCTCGATGCCGGTAAACCAGCGCGCGATATGCGACAGAAAGCGCGCCAGCCATTTCAGGTTGGCGTGCCACAGGGTATTCGCCAGACGGTGCGAGATACGCGCGTGCAAACCCGGATAGCAGGTCAACACCTCGAAAGTGCTGCGCGCTGCCGGATCGCGCTCAAATACGCTGGCTATGTCTTCTCTAATGTTTTTAAACATCCGAATGCTCTTCCAAATAGCGTTTCGCAAGCCGTGCATTGTACTCGGTTGTCACGCTCAAGATACCGCGCAGTATGTTGATTTCCTCCGGTTCCAGACGCGCGCGGGCATACAGGCGGCGCAACCGCTGCATCATGCGCGACGGATTCTGCGTGGTGAAAAAACCGATTTCGAGCAGCGTTTTTTCCAGATGCGCGAACAATCCCTCCATCTGCTCATGCGAGGCAGGATTCGTCTCGGGCAACTTCGGCACGTGAACCTGCGCCGCCACGTTCAGCTCGTAACCGATCAACTGCACCGCAGCCGCCAGATTCAGCGAGGAGAACTCCGGATTGGCGGGAATATTGACCAGCACCTGCGCCTTGCCCATTTCCTCGTTGGTCAAGCCGGACATCTCGGTGCCGAACAGCAGCGCCACCGGTTGCGCGGCGGCCTGCTGCAACAACAGCGGCATCGCCTCGCGCGGCGTTTTCACCTCGATGGAGATATCGCGCAGCCGCGCCGTCATCGCCACCGTGAACACCACGCCGCGCAACGCCTCATCGAGAGAGCCGCACACCACCGCATCGCGCAGCAGGTCGTCGGCCCCGGCCGCCATCGCAACGGCCTGCGGGTCGGGAAAAAGACGCGGGTTGATCAGGTACAGATGGCGCAGCCCCATCGTCTTCATCGCGCGCGCAGCCGCGCCGATATTGCCCGGATGGGTGGTGTGGCTGAGCACAACTCTGATGTTATCTAACATAATCCCTGCTTTTGTAGGGGCGTATGGCAATACGCCCTTGGTATTGGCGACATATCGAAAAGGGCGTATGCCATACGCCCCTACCAACTATTTGGTTTATACAAAGCGCGATTCCAATTAGAATGCGCGCTGAATTCCCCAGCTCATTAAAAAGGTCGTACTCAATATGCATCCCATGCTCAACATCGCGGTGAAGGCCGCTCGTCGCGCCGGCAACCTGATTCACCGTTCCGCCGACAAGATCGACCACCTCACCATCACCAAAAAATCCCACGCGGATTTCGTCAGCGAGGTGGATCGCGCCGCCGAGCAAACCATCATCCAGACCTTGCTGGAAGCCTATCCGACCCATGCGATTCTAGCAGAAGAGAGCGGCAGCCAAGGCGAATCGGAATTTCTGTGGATCATCGATCCGCTCGACGGCACCACCAATTTCCTGCACGGCCTGCCGCAGTATTCCGTGTCCATCGCGCTGCAGCATAAAGGCATCATCACCCAGGCGGTGGTGTACGACCCGACCCGGAATGAACTGTTCACCGCCACGCGCGGACGCGGCGCATTCCTCAACGACAAGCGCCTGCGCGTCAGCAAACGCCTGCACCTCGCAGACAGCCTGATCGGCACCGGTTTCCCCTATACCAAATTCGAACATATGGATGCCTATCTCGGCATCTTCAAAGACCTGATCCAGCAAACCGCCGGCCTGCGCCGCCCCGGCTCCGCCGCGATTGATCTGGCGTGGATGGCGGCGGGACGCTACGACGGCTTCTTCGAGACCGGTCTCAAACCTTGGGACATCGCCGCAGGCACGCTGCTGATCACCGAAGCGGGCGGCATGGTCAGCGACCTGCACGGCTCCGACACTTTTATCAAGACCGGCCACCTCTGCGCGGGCAACCCGAACATCCACCCGCTGCTGCTGGATGTCATCAAGCCGCATCTGACTCCCGCGCTGAAAGCCTGAAGATCAAGCGATGGCCGCGCAACATCCAGACACGCACAGCGATGCCGCTGTAGGGAACGCGAAGCAGCCTGCCGCCCAGCACACCCCGATGATGCAGCAATATTTGCGCATCAAGGCCGAGCATCCCGACATGCTGCTGTTCTACCGGATGGGGGATTTCTACGAACTATTCCATGACGATGCGGCGCGCGCGGCCAAGCTGCTCGACATCACGCTGACCCAGCGCGGCGCGTCCAACGGTCAGCCGATCAAGATGGCGGGCGTGCCGTATCACGCTGCGGAGCAATACCTCGCTCGGCTGGTGAAGATGGGTGAATCGGTGGCGATCTGCGAACAGATCGGCGACCCCGCCACCAGCAAAGGCCCAGTCGAACGCAAGGTGGTGCGCATCGTCACCCCCGGCACCGTCACCGATTCCGCGTTGCTGGAAGAAAAGCGCGACTGCCTGCTGCTGGCGCTACACCAGCGCAGCGGTAAGCTTGGTCTGGCTTGGCTGAACCTCGCCTCGGGCCAATTCTTCGTCTGTGAAACCTCCGCCGAAAACCTACCCGCCGAACTGGAACGCCTGCAACCCTCCGAGATACTGCACGCCGAAAACACCGGTCTGCAAGCTAATATCCACGCGGCTTTCAAGACACTACCCGACTGGCATTTTGAACTTAATACGGCGCGCCGCGCGCTGTGCCAGCAGTTCGCCACGCTCGATCTGGCCGGCTTCGGTTGCGACGATTTCAGCGTCGGTTTAGAAGCGGCGGGCGCATTGCTCGGTTACGCCAAGCTCACCCAAGGCCAAGCCATCAGCCACATCCGCAGCGTGCAGGTGTACAGCGCCGACCGCTACGTGCGCATGGATGCCGCGACGCGGCGCAATCTGGAAATCACCCAGACCCTGCGCGGCGAACCCGCCCCTACCCTGCTCTCCCTGCTCGACACCTGCGCCACCAACATGGGCAGCCGCCTGCTGGCACACTGGCTGCATCACCCGCTGCGCGAACGGAATACGCTGCGTGCGAGACTGGATGCGGTAGACAAGCTACAAACCTCCCCTCTCCCGCTTGCGGGAGAGGGGCTGGGGGAGAGGGTATTTGGCAGCGCACCGATGTATCGCGTCATACACGACCATCTCAAACCCAGCGTTGACGTAGAGCGCATCACCGCGCGCATCGCGCTGCGCAGTGCACGCCCACGCGACCTGTCCGGCCTGCGCGATACGCTACAGCAACTCCCAGCATTACACACCGCCTTGCCCCCTCTCCCCTCGCGGGAGAGGGTTGGGGAGAGGGGGGGATCACCCGCATTGCTATCAACACTAGCCGATGCATTGCAAGCCGATACGCAACTGGTCACCATCCTGCAAACCTCGCTGAAACCCGAACCCTCCTCCGTCCTGCGCGAAGGCGGCGTAATCGCCGACGGCTTCGATGCAGAATTGGATGAGTTGCGGGGCATCCAGACCAACTGCGGCGATTTCCTGCTGGCGCTGGAAGCGCGCGAACGGGCGCGTACCGGCATCACCACGCTGAAGGTCGAATACAACCGCGTGCACGGTTTCTACATCGAAGTGAGCGCGGCCCAATCCGTGAATGTGCCGGACGATTACCGCCGCCGCCAGACGCTGAAGAATGCCGAGCGCTACATCACGCCGGAACTCAAAGCCTTCGAAGACAAGGCGCTGTCCGCCAACGACCGCGCGCTGGCGCGCGAAAAATTTCTCTACGAGCAACTGCTCGACCAGTTAGCACCCTTCATCCCGCAACTGCAACGCATCGCCGCCGCCATCGCCGAACTCGACGTGCTTGCCACCTTTGCTGAACGCGCCGCCACGCTGAACTTCAGCGCGCCGCAGTTCGGCGACGACGCGCAGATCAACATCATCAAAGGCCGTCATCCGGTGGTGGAAGCGCAAGTTGAAAATTTCATCGCCAACGACACCGACCTGCACGCCGCACGCAAAATGCTGCTGATCACCGGCCCGAACATGGGCGGTAAATCCACCTATATGCGCCAGGTCGCGCTGATCGCGCTGCTCGCGCATGTCGGCAGCTTCGTACCGGCGCAGCAGGCGGTGCTCGGCGAACTCGATCAAATCTTCACCCGCATCGGCGCATCCGACGACCTCGCCAGCGGGCGCTCCACCTTCATGGTCGAGATGACCGAGGCCGCCAACATCCTGCACAACGCCACCGAAAAAAGTCTGGTACTGGTGGACGAAATCGGGCGCGGCACCTCCACCTTCGACGGCCTGGCCCTCGCCTACGCCATCGCGCGCCACCTGCTGGAAAAGAACCGCAGCTACACGCTGTTCGCCACCCACTATTTCGAACTGACGCGCCTCGCCGAAGAATTCGCCCAGCTCGCCAACGTCCACCTCGCCGCCATCGAACACCAGCACAGCATCGTGTTCCTGCACGCGGTGAACGAAGGTGCGGCCAGCCAGAGCTACGGCCTGCAAGTCGCCGCGCTGGCGGGCGTACCCAACGATGTCATCAAAGCCGCGAAGAAGCAACTGCGCAAACTGGAACAGAACAGCGCCGCGCAGAATCCGCAGGGCGACCTGTTCGACCACAAACCGGAGATGCCGGAACCGGAAGAGCATCCGCTACTGGCTGCATTGCGCACAGTCCAGCCGGATGAGTTGAGCCCTAAGGAAGCGCTGGAGAAGATTTATCAGTTGAAGAAGCTGGTGTAGCTGTCGAGGAGATAATACGAAAATGGAAATCACTCTCGACCTAACAAAAGAAAAATGTGATGTATTCCAAGAATATCTCCATGCCGCCATCAGGAAATTAACAGGCTCCCCGTTTGGCTCACCCGGCAGTTCAGGCTACAGAAGTGACGGACGTTATGTAATTACCATGTCCATTGACCTTCCGGTTGAGTCTGGTGTCATTGCAATTCAATTGATCATGGCAGTCGAACCTGACGGTTCGTTAAAGAAGGTTGAGTTCCATCCGACTGCAGATGGAATAGATGACTCCAAGTGGAACGTATATGCGTCCAACTTTATTACTGGCGTTGTTACATCAGCATTTTCTAAAAATTTAGATCGCTTCTTCATCAGGTCAACATTTTGCCGGACAGGTTGTGATCTTGATGGTGAATACTGGTTACCAGGCTTCAGATTCGCTCCCGCCATGCCCGAAAACGAGCAGTCTTACCTTTATAACGCAGAACGCTATCTGTACATTGATCAAGAGGTTGATGCGATAGATCAAATGCACGCCAGTGATATAGCTTCGGAACGCGCATTGCAGTATTCCGCAAGACTATCGCTCATTTTGAACACTGCTCTGTATAACCCCCCAAGCGGGATGAAGTGGTTCCTTGAAAACAAAGGAAGTGAAGGGTTTGTATCGCGGCTTGAACATTTGGGCTTTGTACTTTCTCCTTGGCCTGACAAAATGCCAAAAAAAGGTGAGGAATGCCGTTTGGGTCGATTTGAAACCTCAATAATCTCTGAGCATCCGAACCCGATGGGATTGTTGATGTGCCCCAAGGAAACCAGAAAAATACTTAGGGGAATTAATAATTGCCCTACGAATATTAGAGAAGCTTTCGATTCCTGTGCAAGACTTTATCAAATCTCGCTGACTGCAGGCCGCGGCTTTCCAACAATAAGGCTCGCTTACCAAGTTGGCGCAGTGGAGTCCATTACACAGAATGTCTCAGGTTATAGTGGATTCAGCGATTTCATCAAGAAGGAATTTCCCATCCCTGATGACAGTGCTGATGCTTTTCTTGAACGACTTTATGGGTCAATCAGATCGGCACACTTTCACGGAGGTTCTTTTCCGTTAGGGGAATTTGAAACTAAGAAATTCGGCTGGGGAATCGGCAACAGAAATAGCCACGATAATTGGGATACCGATATGCTCGCCTCAAAATTTATACGGCAATCGATTGTCCACTGGATAGGCAGAGAAATTATTCCAAGAGCGAACGAAAGCCAATAGGGGCGGATTGATTTCCACTACGCCCAAGCCCGCGTCAGCAACTCATCCATCGCGCCGGTGATGCGGTCGCCTTCTTGCGCAAGTGTGGCGACCTTTTCGCCTAGCTGATCGGTGGCGACGGATACGGTCTCCAGCGGGTGTAGTACCACTTCGATTCCCTCGATCGTGAAAGCAGGATTCAGCGCAGATCCAACCAGCGTTGCGGCGTTATCCAGATTGCTGCGGCGCACCAAGGGAATCACGACACGGCGGCGGTAGCTATCAAACAGGGATGATTGAACGATGACGACATAGGGAATAGCTTCCCGCTGTTTTCCGATGTTCCGGTGCACGTCGAACTGCGCCATTACAGCGTGGAGTGCTCGTCGGCAAACGAGCCGGAGCGTTCGTTAAAAGTATTCCACGCTTTTGCCGCAACTTCGGCGTTACGTAATTTCTCTTGCCGTGCGTTGTTCTGCTTCATCACGTAATCGGCCAGTAGCTGCTCGACCACGCCGGAGAGATTATTGGTCATTCCTTTGGCCTGAGCGACCAATTCTTCGTTGAGCGTCAGATTGACCGGGCGCTTGCGCACCTGATTGCTTTGCATTGATTTCATCGGAAACCTCCATATGCGCATAGTATGCGCATCAAGATAATTTGTGAAGCAGTAACCCCGTAAACTAAAAGCTCCCACAGCGAATTTCTGAATATCGTACAGAGCGCCGACTGTCTTTATAGCGCCGGGCATCCTGTCCCAAACACGTTCCAGCTTCCCGCCGATCCGCTTGTATTCCACCAGCTCATTCAATAGCTTATGTCCCGCAATGAACTGTCAAAATGTAGCGATGTCTAATTGCTTCCACTCGTTCACCGAATGAAGGAGACGATCATGAACACTGCGGATATGGTGATTCATGTGCACCCGGAGTTGGATGCACAGGCAAGGATGGAGCTGGAAAGAAAATTAATGGGGCATATTGGCGTCGACTGCGCGGAATTCGACCACAATCCACAGCCCCATTCATTAATGGTGAAATATGATCCCGATGCAGTCGAGGGGATGGAGTTGCTGCAGATGGTACGTAAGCTCGATCCGGTTGCGTCGATGGTAGGGATGTAATTTCGGTCCAGTCCGAAAATCGAACGGCTTAACTGTCGTCAGGCTCTATTTGAGCATCAAGCGAAGGCCCGCATCTGCGGGCCTCGCTTTTATCCGAACTAATGATTCGTCCAAGTGAAGTTTGAAGTCCGTTCGCCCCAGGGTATCGAAGGGGGGTACACCTGAAATCACTCCACGCAAGCTCCTCCGGATTCAGGGTTGGTGCGTTTTTAAATAAGGACTTTCACCAATAAGTCGTACCCCACGCCATCGACACCGAACTGCGCAGCGAATAACGCCGCTTTACAAATAACTCTGCACCGCCCGCTTGGACAGGCTAAATCTAATGCTTTTTTGTCGGTTGAAAATGCGACATAGTGTCGCGCGACAATATGTAGCAACAATTTTTCCACCAATCGAAGCAGAACTAACGGGGCAGCACAGCTTCGCAATATTATTGATAAAATCACCCAGCACTTCCCGATCCCCACCCACACCAAAGGATACTGCCATGAAAAAACTGCTTCTCTCGCTTACCCTGTTCTGCCTGCTCCCCGCCGCCGCGCTTGCCACCGTGCAAGGCAAGGAGGTCAGTTACTCCGCCAACGGCACGACGCTGAAAGGCTGGATTGCCTACGACGATGCGGCGAAGGGCAAGCGCCCTGCGGTGCTGGTGGTGCATGAATGGTGGGGGCATAACGCCTATGCGAGGAAGCGCGCCAACATGCTGGCGGAGCTGGGCTATGTCGCGCTGGCGGTGGATATGTACGGCGACGGCAAGCAGGCTCTGCATCCGGACGATGCGGGCAAGTTCGCCGGCGAGGTGGCGAAGAACAAGCCAATGGCCAAGGCACGTTTCGAGGCGGCGATGAAGTTGCTGAATAAACGGCGCAATGTGGATAGCAAGAAATTGGCTGCCATCGGCTACTGCTTCGGCGGTTCGGTGGTGCTGCAAATGGCGCGCAACGGCGAAGACCTGAAAGGTGTGGCCAGTTTCCACGGCGGCCTCGGCACGGATGAGCCGGCACAGCCCGGCAAGGTGAAAGCGCAGGTGCGGGTGTTTACCGGAGCGGACGACAAGATGATCCCCGCCGCGCAGGTGGATGCCTTCAAACAGGAGATGGAGAAGGCTGGTGTGAACTCCAGGGTGGTGTCATACCCCGGCGTGCTGCACAGCTTTACCAACCCGGCTGCCGACGAGTATGCCAAGAAGTTCAACATGCCCCTCGCCTACAACGCGGATGCCGACAAGGATTCATGGGCGCAATTGCAGGCCTTTCTCGCCGATGTGCTGAAATAACCCGTGATGAAACAGTTGCGTGAGTTGGAGAGTTGCGCGATCTGAGACAGACCGGAGATTGACGAACTATTAGCCCGCTTTCCCGGCAGCGGCGATAGCGGCGATTTTGCCGAGCGCTTCGGTCAACTCCCTGACTTTGGCTTCCAGCATAACCGCTTCTCGGGCCTTATTTTCCAGCCCGGACAACTCTTTGAGTTTGGTTTCCAGTCCTAAAAGTTCTGTTACTCTGGCTTCCAGCACGGCCATCTTGTTTACCATCTCCGGTGACTTGGCCTGCTCTTGCTTGAGGCTTTCACGCAGCTGCGCGATGGTCTGCAAATGTTCCAGAGACTTTTTCTGTTCTTCTTCAAGAAGGGCATTCTTTTTGGCCAGCGCATTCGCATCCAGACCGGCCAATTCTTTTAGCTTGGCATCATGTTCCGCCATTCTTTTGGCCATTTCGGCAGTTTTAGCTTGTTCCTGCTTGAGGCTTTCACGCAGTTGCACGATGGTCTTCAGATGTTCGAGTGCTCTGCTCTTTTCTTCCTCGATCTGGGCATCTTTCATCGCCAGTTCAAGCGATTTATTTTGAGCGTCCGCAGCATTGCCCTGTGCGGCATCACTCTTGGTGTCGCCGGAATAAGCGCGAATTTTGACGGTTTTTTCCATAGCGGCCATTCTCGCGAATTACGGTCTGCAGCGCAATACTTGCCTGAAAGGAATATCAAGGTATCCGGCGCGGATTAGGATTATTTATAATGCCCGGATAACGCATAATCAAATGCGCGCAAACTTTGCCGCATCAAACTTAGAACACGCCCAATGCACCATCTCGTCGTTTCCATCTCCGGCCACGGTTTCGGTCATGTCGCACAGACCGCGCCGGTGCTGAACGCATTGCAGCGGATGCTGCCGCAACTGCGCCTCACGGTGCGCTCCGGCGTGCCGCTGGCGCATCTGCGTTCGCGCATCCGCGCGCCGTTCGACCACCTGACCAGCGAGGGTGACATCGGCATGCTGATGTCTTCGGCGGTGGACGTTCTCTCTGATGAGAGCCGCGCGGCCTATCGGGCGTTTCACGCCGACTGGGATGCGCGCGTTGCCGCAGAGGCCTGCCTGCTGCGCGAACTGGGCGCGGATATGGTGCTGTCGAATGTCGGCTATCTGCCGCTGGCGGGCGCGCAGCGGGCGGGAATTCAAAACGCCGCGCTGTGTTCGCTGAACTGGTTTGACATCTACCGCCATTATTGCGGCAATGATGCCATTGCGGCGCAAATACACGGCTGTTACGCCAATGCCGCGGCCTTCCTGCGCATCACGCCCGGCATGGCGATGGAGCTTCTGCCCAATCTCGTACCGGTCGCGCCCGTCGCCGAGACCGGCAACAACCGGCGCGATGAACTCGACCGCCATTTGCAGCTATCGCAACAGGAAAAGCTGGTACTGGTGAGTCTGGGCGGCATTGCCAGCCGCCTGCCCATCGAACGCTGGCCGCGCATCGAAGGGGTGCGCTGGCTGGTGCAAAGTGATTGGCAGGTGGAACATCCCGATGCCATCGCCATTGAATCGCTGCCGCTGAATTTCAGCGACCTGCTCGCCAGCAGCGATGCGCTGATCTGCAAACCGGGCTACGGCAGTTTCGTCGAGGCCGCGTGCAGCGGCACGCCGATGCTGTATGTCAGTCGCGCGGACTGGCCGGAAACGCCCGCGTTGGCCAAATGGCTGCAGCTGCAGGGCGTGTGCCGCGAGGTATCGAGGGATGCGCTGGAACGGGGAGATTTTGCAGGGGAGCTGCAAGAGATATGCAACGCGCCTCGCCCTGAGCCGGTCATTCCGCAAGGTGCAGCGCAAGTGGCGGATTGGCTGGCAGAACGGCTACCGGGGCAAATGCACGATCACTGAAGCAATTATTTGCGGGTGAAATCGATAACGATCTGACCGGGTTCGCGGGCAACATAATTGATATCGATGCCATCGCCGTAGCGATCTTTCAGTTGTGCGAGCAGCGGCAACGGGTCGTGGTCGTTGCAAAATTGCATGGTTTCGCCAGAATGCAAAGAGTCCAACGCCCCAAAAATAGCGGCATGGCGAAAGCGTTTGGCGACGCCGCGCGCGTCGAACGGGTAACGCATGTCGGGCGTGGTGGAGTTGGCACAGTTGTGAATCATGTCGGATTCCTTGAATTGTATTGATCGAAAAATCAATTCCGACAAGTTTAATCGGATATACGAAAAATGCAAGCCCGAATGGCAGGCTCGAATCGGCTCCGCCGGGATTTCCTTATCCCGTTCTTGCCGCCAAACTCAGCACCAGCTTGGCCACCAGTCCGCCGCCATCGCGATCCTCAAGATAAAACTCGCCGCCATGCAGCCGCGCGGCGCGTTCGACGATTGCAAGTCCCAAACCCGATCCGGTCGCGTCGCTGCGCGCGCTTTCCAGCCGCACGAACGGCCGTTTCGCGGCATCGCGTTGCGCGGCGGGGAGGCCCGCGCCGCGATCCAGCACCGCCAACACCACCCGGTTGCCATCCTGCGCAAACCGCACGGTGATCTCGCCGCCGCCATATTTGACGGCGTTTTCCAGCAAATTGGAGAGCGCGCGTTTCAGCAGCAGCGGACGGACATAAAGCGGCGGCACCGGCTGAAGTTCCAGCACAAGCGATTTGGCTTGTGCCGCAAAGCGCTGCGCCACTTCCTCTACCAGCGCCCGCACATCAGTCGCCACGGCGGCCTCGTTTTCATCGAGGCGCGCGTAATCGAGGAATTGCCGGATCACCGCATCCATCTGTTCCACGTCGGCAGCCAATCCGTCACGCAGCGATTCATCCGCGCTCAATTCGGCAGCCAGCCGCACGCGCGCCAGCGGGGTGCGCAGATCATGCGAGATACCGGCCAATACCAACGCCCGTTCGCGCTCGTTTGCGGCAAGATCGGCGGACATCTGGTTAAAGGCGCGCGACACTGCGGCGATCTCCTGCGCGCCGCTTTCCGTTAACGGTTGCGGCATCGCACCCTGCCCGAGCTGTTGCGCCGCCTGCGCGAGCCGTTTCAACGGGCCCGCCACCTGACGCGCGATAAAGTACGCACCGAGCAGTGCCAGCGCCAGCACCACGCTACCCCAGACCAGCAGCACCTGCGACACCGGATGTTCGACGCGTTCTCTGGGCAATGCCACCCAGAATTCCTGCTGGCCGATGAAAAAGCTCACCCACAATGCTTCCACACCGTTGCGTTGCGCCGCGAAACGCGTGTTGCCGCCCAGACTGGCACGCACCTTCTCCGCCATCATGCGCAATTCGGGCGGATGCTCGGGCAGAGCTTCAAGCGCATCACTTGGCTCCGCCATCTGTACGCGCAAACCTTCCGATTCTGCCAACTCGGACAGCAGCGCGGAACGCCATTCCGGCGCGGCAGACAGTACTGCCGCACGGGTAAGATTGACCACCGAAACCACCAGCTGAGCCATCTGCAAGCTGCGCGGCTGCTGCTCGACATGGCGGAAGATTGCCACGGAAGCGGCGAGCGACAACACGATCAGTACCACGATCAGCAGGAAGGAACGCGCCAGCAGAGTTTTAGGCAAGCTCAACAAGGGATACTCTAGGACTTTGTTCCATCGGGGACAAACACGTAACCATGCCCCCACACCGTCTGGATGAAACGCGGCTTGGCATGATCGGCTTCGACCAGCTTGCGCAGCCGCGACACCTGCACGTCGATGGCGCGGTCGAACGGTTCGTGGTCGCGGCCGCGCGCCAGCTCCATCAGTTTGTCGCGCGACAACGGGTGGCGCGGATGGGTCAGCAGCGCCTTGAGCAGCGCAAATTCCCCGGTGGTCAGGGAAACCGGCGCGCCCGCTCTGGTCAGCACGCGCGTGGCGAGGTTCAGTTCACAATCACCGAAGGCAATAAGTTTCTCTTCGGCATCTGGTGCGCCGGCGGGCATAGATCCCTTGCGCCGCAGCACCGCATTGATGCGCGCCACCAGTTCGCGAGGATTGAACGGTTTGGGCAGATAATCGTCAGCGCCCATTTCCAGCCCGACAATACGGTCGATTTCGTCGCCCTTGGCGGTAAGCAGGATCACCGGCACGGTTTCACCCGCGCCGCGCAAGCGCCGCAGGATCGCCAGCCCATCCTCGCCGGGCAGCATCAGATCGAGCACCAGCAAGTGATAGCGGTTCAACGATAACGCCTTGTCCAGCGCGCTGCCGTCGCCCACCGCCTTGACCGTAAAGCCCTGTTCGCCGAGATAGCGCAGCAGCAACTCGCGCAGGCGCGCGTCGTCGTCAATAATGAGAATGCGTTGCGGATTGGTCATGGTGATATGATAAATCGAACCGCCGGACTAGCTGTAAGAAATTGTGAGTCCGGCGCGAAACTGAAACAAATTCTTACAAAGTATAGCTTGGCGAAAACACTTCGCTTACAGTTCAATCCTACTATGCATTCACGCCAATAGCGGCGTAACACAGGAGACAGCCATGAACACCGCACACACAAAACTCATCACCCTGTTTGGCATCGGCCTGCTCAGCCTCGGACTGTCTGCATTGACCGGCAACAGCGCGCTGGCTGCCAACACTGCGACAATCCCTTCCGTGCAGGATCACATGCAGCGCATGGAACGCATGAAGACCATGACCCCGGAGCAGCGCGCCAAGGAACACGAGGCCATGCACAAGGAAATGAGCCAACTGACCCCGGAACAGCGCGCCGAGCACCGCAAGGCGATGCGCGAATATATGGACAAGCTGTCTCCCGAAGAACGCAAAGCGATGCGCGACAAGATGCGCGAAAGCATGAAGAGCATGTCACCCGAAGAGCGCGCAAAATACCGCGAAGAAAAACGCAAGGAACGGGACAGCATGACCCCGGAACAGCGTGCGGAACGCCGCAAGGAAATGCATGAACGCTTTGAAAAAATGCCGCCGGAAGAACGCAAGGAAATGCGCAAGAAGATGAAGGAACACTGGAACAGCATGCCGTCCGAAGAACGCGAAGCGCACCGCAAAGAGATGCGCGAACGCTTCGATAAAATGTCTCCGGAAGAACGCGAGCAGTTCAAACGCGATATGGGCAAGAAAGGCGGCATGCCGCCAATGTTCGGCGATCCGGAAAAAGCCGATAGCAAGCCCGCGAAATAGGCGCTAGGCCTTTTCAAACACCGCGATCGACTCCACATGCGAGGTGTGCGGGAACATATTCATCACCCCCGCCGCCTTCAGCGTGTAGCCCTGTTCCTGCACCAGCACCTGCGCGTCGCGCGCCAGTGTGGCGGGATTGCAACTCACATACACGATGCGCTGCGGCGCATTTTCTCCGCCTAACGATCTCACCAGTTCGATTGCGCCGTCGCGCGGCGGGTCGATCAGCAGCTTGTCAAATCGCCCCAATTTAGCGAAAGCTTCCCCGGTCATCTCGAACAAATTCATCGCGGCGAAGCTGCTGTTGCCGCTCAAACCGTTATGCGCGGCGTTCTGCTGCGCGCGCTTGACCAGCGCGGCGCTGCCCTCGATGCCCAGCACTTGCGCACCGCTGCGCGCGATGGGCAGGGTGAAATTGCCCAGCCCGCAGAAGAAATCCGCGATGCGTTCGCCGGGCTGCGGGTCGAGCAGGCGCAGCGCGCGGCCGACCATCACACGATTCAGCGCACTGTTCACCTGGGTGAACTCGGTCGGCGCGAACGGCATCTCGATGCCGAACTGCGGCAAGGTGTAGGTGAGCGGCGGAGTATCCAGCGGGTGGAACGGCACCACGGTATCCGGCCCCTTGGACTGCAACCAGAACTGCACTCCGTGCTTGTCGGCAAAAGCGCGCAACGCCGCCTCGTCACTCGCCGAAGGCGTTTCCATCACACGCAACACCAGCGCATCGACCTGCTCGCCCGCCGCAACTTCGATCTGCGGCAGCTTTTCGCGGATCGACAACCCCTCGATCAATTCAGCCAGTAACGGGATCAGCCCGGCGATTTTCGGCGCAAGGATTTCACAATAGCGCATGTCGGCGACAAAGCTGCTGCGCTTTTCGTGAAAGCCGACCAGCGTCTTGCCTTTTTTGATCACATGCTTCACTGACAGCCGCGCCCGCTCGCGATAACCCCAAGGCTGACCGTGAATCGGCGACAGGATGGTTTCGGCCTTAACCTTGCCGATATGCCGCAGGCTGTCTTCGAGGATGCGCTGCTTTACCGCAACCTGCGAACCGGCATCCAGATGCTGCATCGAGCACCCGCCGCACACGCCGAAATGCGCGCACTTGGGCTGCACGCGCATCGGTGAAGACTTATAGATTCGCGTGACTTGCGCCAACTCGAAGGACGGTTTCTTGCGATATGAACTGTAGCCGACCACCTCGCCGGTCAGCGCGCCCTCGATAAAAATCACCTTGCCGTCAAAATGTGCAACCCCGCGCCCCTCTTGATCCAGCGATTCAATTGTTACGGTGTTTTCTGTGGTCATATATTTAGTTCCGCTTTGGTAGGGGCGCGATTTATCGCGCCCTGATCTATTCGTGCATCAAAAAAGGGCGCGATAAATCGCGCCCCTACATTCGACACGATTATATTTTTTGTTCGGGCCAGGCGGCCAGAAATTCGCGCCAGTGCGGCTGATCGAGTTTGCCCAGCTCGGCGCGCACCAACTCAATTTCCTGCTGGTAGCGTGCCTTGCTGAATTGCCCGCGCATCATCTGGAAACGCGCGAACACCAGCCAGGTGTTCACCACATCGGTCTCGCAGTAGTTGCGTATCTCGGCGAGTTTTCCCTGCTGATACGCCTCCCACACCTTGCTGCCGTCCATGCCCAGCTTGCCGGGAAAGCCGATCAGTTTGGCCAGCTCGTCCAGCGGTGCGTTGGCACGCCCGGTGTACATCGCCAGCAAGTCCATCAGATCGAGGTGGCGTGTATGGTAACGGCTGATGTAATTGTTCCATTTGAACTCGCGGTCGTCCTCGCCCAAGTCCCAGTAGCGCGCGCACTGCACGCCGTGGATCAGGCCGCGGTAGTGCAGCACCGGCAGGTCGAAGCCGCTGCCGTTCCACGACACCAGTTGCGGCGTGTATTTGTCGATACCGTCGAAGAAACGCTTGATGATACTGCCCTCATCCTCGCCCGGCTCGCCCAGCGACCAGACTTTGAAGTTGTCGCCTTCGCGCAACACGCAGGAAATCGCCGCAACGCGCTGCAGATGGTGCGGCAGGAAATCGCTGCCGGTCTTCTGGCGGCGCAACTGAAAAGCCATCTCCGCCACTTCGGTGTCGCCGACCTGCGCATCGAGTTCATGCAGCGCGCGCAGCCCGGCAATGTCGGGAATGGTTTCAATGTCAAAGACGAGGATGGGGTTCATTTAGTTTTTTGCCAACCGAAAAATAACCAACCGTTCGCCCTGAGCTTGTCGAAGGGCAGTTTTTAAAGGCTTCGACAAGCTCAGCGAACGGGCTTGAAAAATTAGCCTACTTCTGTTTCCAGCCGCCGCTCTGCACCCACCAGCCCGGTTGGGCGCGCTGTATCCAGCGTTGCGCAAAAGTGCTGCGGATCTCACCCTGCCATTCGGGATGACCGTTAGCGTTGGCGATTTCTGCATACAGCGCATTGCGATCATTGTTCTCGGCTGCCACCAGCGCATTCACCGCCTGACGCTGCGCTAACGGTACGGCACCGGCATCGCGTACGGCGATCAAACCGTCAGCCGTTAAACCAACCGCACCGCTGTTGTAGTAACCGGCAAGCTGCGCATGGCGCGCCTGCATGCTCTGTTTGATCGTATTCACGCCGGGAGAATTAACCTCGAGATCGGCGGCGGCAAACACATTCAGTGCGGCAGTCAGCGCAATGAATGCGATAAGGAATTTAATCATGGCGCTCATTTTGTCTCCTTTTCAGCAGGTTGGTTTATGGCCGGCTTTTCAGCCTTCTGGGTTTGCCAAACTTCCTCGATGATCTTGTCCGCCGCTTTTTCCGCCGCTGCCGCGGGGAAGTAAATATTGATCGTCACGCACGCACTCAAAGCAAATGCTGCCAATGTTATGGGTATCCAAACTTTTCTCATCACGACTCCTTGTTATTGAACCACTGCCTGCACATTGCCCTGCGTCACGCGCTTCAGGCGCGTCATCAGTTCGTTCCACGAAACGTTGCGATTGTAGCCCATCACGGTGATTGCCGGAATGCCGCCGCCCTTGACGATGGCGTAAGCCCCGCCATTGCCGCCATCCACGCCGCCCATCGTACAAATGCCGTTGCGCAGTACGCAGCTCCAGCCGAGGCGGTCATAGCCGAAATTCTCGAAGAAACGCAGGTAGCTGCGCTGGATCGCTGCCGCCGCGCCCGCACCGCCCAACGCTGAAATGTTCTGCACCGCTTTTTGACTGATCTTTTTAGAATAGTTTCCGGCGCTGCTGAATACCCGCGCATCGAAGCGTGCGGGTTGCCAATCCTGCAACTGCAGATTGTTTACGTCCACGTCGATGCGCCCCTGCATGTTGCCGAACGAAAAAGTGCGTGTCAGCAAATCGAGATCGAGTTCGCGCATACTCAGGTTGCCGGATAGCCGCGGTGCGCGCCCGAACGGATCGGCCAATTTAAGCTGTGTCGCCACCACCGTGCCGTCGAACACGCTGAACAGTAGCGCGCCGTCCACATTGATCTCATTGCCGTCATAACCGACTCTGGGAATACGCCCCGCCAACGTGCCGAGCATCTTCGGCCAGCCCGCCGCCCGGCTGAATTGTTCCATCGAGATACGGCTGAGCGAAGCGGAAAATTGCCAATTCCACGCGTCATCTTTGCGATAGAGCTTGAAATCGCGCAGTTCCAGCCTGCCGTCCAGCACCGGCAAAATGCCCTGCTCCACGCTGAAATCCTTGCCGTGCATCCGCACCGTCCACTGCCCCGCACCCAGCGGCACACCGAGCAACGCGCCGCCCGAAAAAGCGATGTTGGCGTTACGCGGCGCATCCGCCTGCCAGTCGATCTCGCTGTTCACACCGAGCAGCGCGAAGCGCTGTTCCGCATCGGCGATGCCCGCATCACGCAACGCCAAACGCAACGACCGGGTTGCGCCGTTGCGATATTGCCAATCCACATCGGCATGCCCATACAGGTGCGATTCGGCCAGCGCACCCTTGTCCAGAAACGGTTTTGCATAATTGGCAAATAGTTTTTCCAGCGCGAGGTTGTCACCGCGTACCGTGCATTCCATTAATGCGTCTTGCCGCATATCCCAGAGTGCGGAGAATTGCACGCGCCCGACTTCCGGCAAATCGACTATGGCCTGCTCGACTTTCAGGGATACGTTATCCAAAGTGCCGGACGCACTGATCCGATGTCCGCCGCGCAAATACAGCGGCTGCCAGAACATTTCACCGGAGTGCCATGCGATATTAGTCTGCCAAGTCAAAATAGCGGCCTTGCGCGCGGCGCTGAACTTGATTGTCCCGCGCAGTTTTTCCGCCGCATGCAAACCGCTGGCATCGCTGAACCCCGCATCGGCCAAGCGCAGGTCGGCATCAAAGTCGGCTATACCGGACGCATTGCCGCTGATGCGCAACGTGCCGTCAATCTTGCCCTGAGTAGGCAGCGGCACAGATTCAGGAAGAAAGATCGCGAATTGCTTGACCGGAGCATTACTCAACTGCGCAAAGACTTTCCATCTGGCCGCATCGAAGCGGTAATCGAATGCCAGCAGCATGCCCGGCAGCGGTTCCAGAGTGCCGCCATGACAACTCATACCGGCAGTGGAAAGCGTGAAGTTTGCGCAATGGATATGCACGTTGCGCAAACTGCGCTGCTGCACAGACAGCCGTGCAATACGCAAATCCGCCGAGTCACCTTCCGGCAGGATCAGCGTAACACCGCGTGCGGAGAAATCCGGCGCGACGATGTCGGCAACAGTCAGGGAAAAGTCTGCGGCGCTCGCAGCAACGGGTGCCAGTAATGCAAGCAAGATGTAGCGCACTAGCCAGCTGCGGCATTGGTAAAAATGGCTGATGAAACACTCCAAACTACTTATTGGCGCTATCCCGGTGAAAACGCTGCACCGCGGAAAACAGGAACGCAATATCCTGCTGCGTCAGGTCCGGATATTTCTCGCGCAAAGCCTGCCGTGCATAAAGCGTCAGGGATTTTCCTCCCCATCCCTTGCCGGATTCGAAGAATGGTGCGGTTATCTGGCAGGCAGTCTCGAACACCACACGCAGATGCGCATTGCTGCGCTTGTCTTCCGCATCCGCACCATTTTGCTGATCAAGTATGCCGGAATTCATAGCTCACTTCAGCGTACAAGCGGGTGCCACAGGCTGAACTTTCCATACCTTGTCGGCATATTCCTGAATGGTGCGGTCGCTGGAAAACTTGCCCATATTGGCGACGTTTAGAATAGCGCGGCGCGTCCATTCCTCACGATCCAGATACAGCGCACTCACCCGATCCTGCGCTTCCATATAGCTGGCATAGTCGGCCAGCAGCAGATAGTGGTCGCCGTTTTTGGTCAGATTATCGAATAGTGAGCGGTAACGGTCCGACTCTTCCACCGAGAAGAAACCGTTCCCGATCATATCCAGTGCCTGACGCAACTCCGCATTGCCGTTGTAGTAATCCCACGGGTTGTAGCCGCGCGCGCGCAGTTCGGCGACTTGCGGCGTGGTCAGGCCGAAGATGAAGATATTTTCTTCGCCCACTTCCTCGCAGATCTCGATGTTGGCTCCGTCCAGCGTACCGATAGTCAGCGCGCCGTTTAGCGCCATCTTCATGTTGCCGGTACCGGAAGCCTCGGTGCCCGCCGTGGATATCTGCTCGGACAATTCGCTGGCCGGAAATATTTTTTCCGCAGTAGAAACGTCGTAGTTCGGATAGAACACCACCTTGAGCAAATTTCCCACTGCCGGATCGTTGTTGACGATACCCGCCACATCGTTGATCAGGCGCACGATCAGTTTGGCGGTACGGTAACCCGGCGCGGCCTTGCCGCCGAAAATCACGGTGCGCGGTGCAATATCCTTGGCCTGCCCGGAGCGGATGCGGTTATACAGAGTAATGACATGCAGCACGTTGAGCAATTGCCGCTTGTATTCGTGGATGCGTTTGGCCTGCACATCGAACAGCGAATCCGGATCGACACGGATGCCGGTCACCTTTTCGATATGTTCGGCGAGGTACAGTTTGTTGGCCTGTTTTACGGCGCGAAACTCTTTGCGGAATTCCGCATCCTCGGCGAATTCCGCCAGTTTTTTTAGTTCCGACAAATCGCGCACAAAGTCGCAACCGATGCGCGATGCGATCAATTCGGTCAGGCGCGGATTGCACTGGTTCAACCAGCGGCGCGGCGTAATGCCGTTGGTCACATTGATAAATTTTCCGGGGAAAATGCGCTGAAAATCAAAAAACAGCTCGGACTTTAACAGTTCGCTGTGAATCGCGGCAACCCCGTTCACGGTATGGCTGCCGACCACCGCCAAATGCGCCATGCGCACCCTACGGCCATGCTCCTCGTCAATAATCGAAACGCGCCGCAACAACCCGGTATCGCCGGGGAAACAATGGTTCACCTGCGCCAGAAAACGGCAGTTGATTTCGTAGATGATTTCCAGATGGCGCGGCAATACCCGTTCAAACATCTCTACCGGCCATGCCTCCAAAGCCTCCTGCATCAGGGTGTGGTTGGTGTAGGCGAATATCCCCGTCACCAGTTGCCAGGCATGATCCCAACCGAGAAAACGATGATCGACCAACTGGTGCATCATCTCCGCCACGGCGATAGCCGGGTGAGTATCGTTAAGCTGAATGGCAACTTTTTCCGGCAACATATTCCAGTCGCTATGCGCGGATGAAAAGCGATACAGGATGTCCTGCACAGACGCGGAGACAAAGAAATATTCCTGCTTGAGACGCAGTTCACGCCCCATCAACGAACTGTCGTCCGGATAGAGCACCTTGGACAAATTCTCGGTCAAATCCTTGTCAACTACCGCCCCGATATAGTCGCCCGCGTTGAAAGAGCCGAGATCGAATTCACGCGTGGACTTTGCCGCCCACAGGCGCAGGTTATTGACGGTCTCGGTATTATAGCCGGGCACGGGAAAATCGTAGGCCATCGCCATCACCGTTTCACTGTCCACCCAGCGGTGTTCGATATGGCTCAGCGCATGAGCATCCGGGAACTTGACGATGCTGCCATAAAATTTGACCGGGTACAGCCGTTCCGGGCGCTGGAACTCCCACGGGTTGCCGTAACGCAGCCAGTTATCGGGATGCTCCACCTGCTGGTTGTTTTCGATACGCTGGGTGAACATGCCGTATTCGTAACGGATGCCGTAGCCCATGCCCGGCAGATCCATGGTCGCCATCGAATCGAGAAAACAGGCTGCAAGACGCCCCAAGCCGCCGTTGCCGAGCGCTGCATCGTTTTCCATCTCCTCGATATTTTCCATTTCCTGCCCCAGCGCGAGCAAACCCGCATGCAGAGAAGGCTCTATCCCCAGATTCAGCGCGGCATTAGACAGCGTGCGTCCGATCAGGAATTCCATCGAAAGATAATAGATGCGCTTGGGATTTTGCTGGTAATTGTTCTCCACCGTGTTCGTCCAGCGCTCGATCAGGTGGTCGCGCACGGTATGCGCAGCAGTATCGTACCAATCGTGCCCGGTGGCCGCTTTGACAGACTTGCCCACCGTGTACATCAGGTGATTGGTCAGCGAGTGTTCGATCGAATGCTGATCGGAACGGCGAAACGGCTTATAAGTGACTTTTTTTGGTGTGGCCATCGTATTCACCTGTGTATGAAAGATTGCTGCTTAGCAATAAAACGGGCTTCCGGCACTACTTTAACAGGGTTCAATGCGCTCTGCCATTACAGGAACCGCCGGTACGACCCCATCAACCTCAATAAATCATTACTATTCATCACGCAAACTGCGACCATCACACTATTTCCTCTTGCCGAATTTCAAGGAAGTAATGCAGGATTAAATTATCGTTTTGGCTGACATCCTCGAAACCGAGCCCGATTCGACCCCGCCCGGTATCGTCGGTCTGATAAATATTTTTGATAACCGCGGCGATACTCAGGTCAACTTCCTGCCCCTCAAGCGGCACCGTAAATGCCAGATGGATGAGATCGCCGACATTCCCCAAAGATTCGGGCGATTCAATCATTGAACCCGATGCGCTTAAATCAAGCATCGTGACTGCCACAGGTGAATTGGCGGTGGTGGTAACAGTGGCCGGTTGTGTAACGCCGATACGCAAAGAATGGCGCACCGCCTTGTATTCAACCGAATGCGGGTAAGAAAAATGAACATATGGGAATGGTTGCTCGCGCGCACGGATCACCTTCGAGGTAAATGCGTAGGCATAACGTCCATTAAATCCGCGCAGGATAAAATCCCCTCCCGGCTTCATCCACATCCTTGTGCCGCCAATCATAGGCACGGTAACCAGAACGCTATTACCCCTGATGACACCAATAAACCTGACATCATGACGCGCTTGCCCAGTTTCGTCACAGGATTGTATTTGCATCACGGCACCTGGCTGTAACTTGATAGCATCAAGGTTTACATTTGATGTTGTACCTTGCGTCAACTTCTCGGGCATTCTCTGATTGCTCCTGATTAATCTAAGTTTGGAAGCGGCAAGCCCTTCTCGCTAAGCAGAAGGGGCCGGAACAGAATTTAGCAGGGTTACGCCTGTCCGGGCCATGTCGAAACGACCCGGTATGGTGGGCCAGCCCGCCATATGGTTACTACGTTAACCGGGTAATTGATAACTGAACCCAAACGCTGGATAAACCCAGCCTGTATTATCCAAGCTGGATGCGTGTAATTTCATCATACTAAAGTAGTTACAACCACTTTTGCATCAACAAATTTAAACATGAATTATGCATTTTCTTCCATTTTTCAAATTTAACTCAATACCTTAGAATGCCCATAATACTATGGTTTAACTGGGTTTTATAGACATAATTAACTGATCTGGCTTATCAGTTGCAGAAGATGACAGCTTGACCCAATGTTAATTTTGTTCATCAACATTTTTTCGAGGAGTTCTTGCTATGAAGAACATCAAGGTACTGGACACCGGCTTTGCCAACAGCAAGACCACGCCAAAACTGATCGAGGATACCGCAAAGAAAAAAGGTGTCGAGGTTCAGCTTGAGAAGGTGAAAGACATCCAGTCCATCATATCCTTCGGCGTGATGTCCGCGCCCGGCGTGGTGGTAGACGGCAATGTGGTGCATGCGGGCGACGGGCCGTCGCGCAACAAGATTGCGGGGTGGCTGTGATGACGCCGCAAAAGAAGTTCCATCTCCTTTTCTCGGTCGTCATGGGCTTGTTGATGATTTCGCTGATGACCTTCGTCATCACTGCGGTGAACATCGGCTTCCCAGTGGACTTCCTCTCGCGCTGGGGACAGGCTTTCGCAGTTGCCTATCCGGTCGGCGTACCGGTGATCTTTTTTGTGGCACCGATTGCGCGTAAACTGACCGGCAAGTTACTCGGTATGCCGGCTTGACGCTCTCCTTAGCGCAGGAATAGGCATATGGAAAACGCGACGAACGAGTTTCAGGCTCGCCTTAATGGACGCTTTCAGGGCATCTTGCAGTGGTCACAATTGGATGAGCTGTGGACGCGCGTAAAAATCGGCGAGTGGTATGTCTATCAGCTCGGTGAATTGGTGCCGCAGAATCCGCTCAAGGGCGAGGCGCTGGCTCAACGCATCGACGCATTGGATGCCTTACTGCATCGGGAACATGACGAGACTTATTGCGGCATCGTGTATGCCGACGATGCCGAAGCGCCCACACTGATCAAGGTGTACGATCCCAGCCATATGGGTTCGTCATGCAGCACCGTTCCTTCGCCGCCTGGCTGGATACTCAGTGCGACACCACCACAGGCCATCGAATTACATACACCAGTTCCTAACAATCGTCGCCGCTGGTGGCAACTATTTTTAAAGTGAGGCCGATATGTACGAACCCGCACCCAAGATGGTTTTCCACGTTGCGACGCAACGCAGCGATGCGCCCGGTCTTATCCGCGGGTGGTGGGCAACAAGCATGTTTGTATTCCGTGCTCGGGTTATGAGCGTTAACACACGATCCATTGGGGAGTGAGAATGTTTGCCCGAGCTTTCAGGTTCATAGCCACCAGCCTGCTGCTGTTTTCGTTGTCCGCCCATGCCGATGATACCTGGGTGACGAAGGATGCCAACGGTCAGCCGGAAGTGCAGCTTTATTTTTTCTGGTCGCAGAGCTGCCCGCACTGCACCGCCGCGCATCCCTACATTGCGACTATCCCCGAGGCTCGGCCATGGGTAAAACTGCATGCACTGGAAGTCTCGCGCAATGCCGAAAATATCCGCCTGTTCCAGAACATGGCGCAACAACTCGGCGAAAAAGGAGCGTCGGTTCCAGCGTGGCTGTTCTGCGGCGAGATGCATGTCGGCTGGGAGAGCGATGAGACTACCGGCGTGATGCTCCGTCACCGGCTCGACATCTGCCGCGCGCGCACCTTGGGTGATCGGGAGTCGGAAGTTATCCCAACTGAATTCATAACCCTGCCGCTGCTGGGCGCAGTGGAACCGGCCAGCCTCTCGTTGCCGGCGCTCACGCTGATCCTCGCGGGGCTGGATGCCTTCAACCCCTGCGCTTTTTTCGTGTTGTTGTTCCTGTTGTCGATGATGGCGCACCAGAAGAGCCGGCAGCGCATGCTGGTCATCGGCGGTATCTTCGTGCTGGTCTCGGGGGTGATGTATTTTGCCTTCATGGCTGCCTGGCTCAACGTGTTCCAGATGTTCGGCCATCTCGCTTGGGTGACGATGGCGGCGGGCGCGCTGGCGGTGTTTGTCGGGACGGTGAATATTAAAGATTTCTTCCTGTTCGAGAAGGGCATCACGCTATCGATACCCGAATCAAAGAAACCCGATATCTTTCGCCGCGCCCGCATCATTCTCAACGCCGAAAATTTGACAGCGATGGTTGCCGCAACGGTGTTTTTGGCAATTGCCGCCAATTTCTACGAACTGCTGTGCACCGCCGGTTTCCCCATGGTCTATACCCGTTTGCTGACCCTGAGCGAATTGTCGCCCGCCGGACGCTATCTGTATCTGGCCCTGTACAATTTTATCTACGTAATCCCGCTGGCGCTGATCGTGCTGGTTTTCGCGTATGGCATGGGTGCGCGCAAGCTGACGGAACGGGAAGGCAGACTGTTGAAGCTGTTGTCCGGCGCCATGATGCTCGAATTGGGCGCATTGTTGCTGCTCGCCCCGGAGCGCTTGAATAATCTGGGTATCACTTTCAGCCTGCTTGGTATGGCCGTGATCACCACTTGGATCGCTGCACGAATGACCAGAGAAAAGGAGAAAAAGTCATGAGCAGATTATTTCGTAAACTTTTCGTGTCACTGGCTCTCAGCCTCGCGCTGACCACGGGTGCATTGGCAACCGGCCCTTGGCATGCGACTGGCCAGAATACGGCTGGCTGGAAATTCATGAGCCCGGATGAACGTATCGAACATCAGCGCCGCATGCGTAGCTTCGATACCTATCAGGAATGCAAAACCTATCAAGCCGAACATCACGCTCGCATGAACGAACGCGCACTCCGTGAAGGAGTGATATTGGAACGCAAGAATCAATCTGGGTGCGAACAGTTACGGAGAAGGGGCAGGCTTAATTGACTAAGCGCCTCTCTCCGCGCAGCTTCACAGCGCCATCCGTAGCGCTGATACTGGTGCTTACTGTTGTCTGGATGACATTCCCGGAAGAGATACCGTTCTGGCGCAGTCTCGCCATTGTCACCGCTTGGGGCGGTAGCGGGCTGCTGGCGGCGAACCTCGTACTGATGGTGCGAGAGCCGCATATCGCGCGACAATTGGGCGGACTTGAGTCCATGTATCGCTGGCATCACCGCAGCGGCATGATCGCCTATCTGCTGCTCTTGTGCCACCCGCTGGCGCTGGCGCTAAACGGCTGGGTCGAAGCGCCGCAGCTTGCCTGGCAGACACTTGTGCCGTGGGCGCAATCCTGGCCGCTGTGGCTGGGCTGGGCCGCATTGGTTTTGCTGATGTTTGGCTTGGCAGCAACCTTTGCCGTGCGTTTGCCTTACCGGCGCTGGCGGGCATTTCACTTTGCGCTCGGCCTTGGCGTGGTGCTCGCTCTGGCTCATGTGTACGCGCTGCTGGGCGGGGCGGATACGCTTGTATTGCTGATCGTTGTGACAGGCGTTGCGCTGGGTTGGCGTTTGATTGCCAGCGACCTAGGCATGGCCTCGCATCCATACCGTGTAACACAAGTCGTACGCCAGACTGGCGGTATGATCGAGGCGCTGCTATCCCCTTGCGCCGCAGCCATTACTGTAGCTCCCGGACAATTTGTTCTGGTTGCTTTCGGTGATGGGAAAACTTATCGCGGTTGCGGTGAATATCATCCATTCACAGTGAGCGGCATCGAAGCGGACGGAGGTCTGCGCATCGGCATCAAGGCGCTGGGTGCCTGTTCGCAGCGACTTCAAAGCCTTGAGCCGGAAGTTTTGGTGCGTTTGCAAGGGCCGTTCGGAACTTTTCTGTCTGGTTCTCTATCTGGCTCTCCGTTTGCCCAGCAACTCTGGATAGCGGGTGGTGTCGGTATCACACCCTTCATGGCAGCGCTACGCGCGCACGCTTGCATCTGGCCTACCACGCTGATTTATTTGTTCCGCAAAGAAGCCGATGCCGCATTCCTCGACGAACTCACGGCGCTGGCAACGACAGACCCTCAATTTGAGCTGCTTACAGATGCATCCGACAAGGAATTGCCCGATTTCCCTGAACTACTGGGGAAAATCGGCCAGATCACCGCACGTGAGGTGTATATCTGCGGCCCGATCCCCATGGTCGAAGCGCTGCTGCCGCTTTTGCGCGAAATGGGTGTTGCCGAAGAGTCCATCCACTTTGAGAGATTCGATTTCCGCTGATGCGTAAACTCTTTATCATTTCGACGGTAATTTTCTGGTTGGCAGTGGCCGGTTTCTGGCTGGCTGATTTGTATATGACGACTATACCGGTTACAGATGTTTCTCCTGTTGTGGAACCTGCCGCCAAGGGCTATCTGTTGGCGGAAGTAGCCGGGCACGCCAAACAAGATGATTGCTGGATGGCGATTGAGGGCTCAGTCTATGACTTTACGACTTATCTGCCCGACCATCCTTCAGCGCCGGAGCTGATTTTGCCGTGGTGCGGCAAGGAAGCCACACAAGCCTGGCAAACCAAAAATAAGGGGCGCGCACACTCGTCCCGAGCCAATCAATTGTTGGAAAAATACAGAATCGGTACACTTCGTTGATGCGGTAAGTCTGACTACTGATAATTCGATGCGACCAGCCAGTAGTGCCACGCTTGCACGCTGGCCCTCTCTCGCCGAATTCCCTCCGCAGCCCTGTTTAGTTGCGCCATAAGCTGGTTCGCACATTGAGCCGTGTGGCTGTGAGCCACCTCGACGATCCGCCTAAGCGCGGGCCTTGATGCCCACGAAATGACCTGCATGTGCAATTGCTGCCAGTGAGCACAATATCTGTGAATATTGTCGAGCCAGTCAAGGATGCCAGAAACAAAAAGCATTAATACAAAAAACAAGGGGGAACAAACTGTTCCCCCTCACTTTTCACAACTTTATTATTTTCGCTGTGCTGTTTTTTTCACGACTTTATTAATTTTTTCACAACTTTATTCTTGCGAAATATACCTCACGCTCAGGCGAAATTCTTCGCCACGAAATCCCAGTTTACCAAGCTGTTCAGGTAAGTCTCGACGAACTTCGGGCGCTGGTTGCGGTAGTCGATGTAGTAGGCGTGTTCCCACACGTCCACGCACAATAGCGCCTTGTCGCCGGTAGTCAGCGGTGTTCCTGCAGCGCCCATGTTGACAATGTCCACGCTGCCGTCGGCCTTTTTCACCAGCCAGGTCCAGCCGGAGCCGAAGTTGCCCACCGCGGAAGTCTGGAAGGCTTTCTTGAACTCGTCGAAGCTGCCCCACTTCTTGCCGATCGCATCCGCCAGCGCGCCTGCCGGTGCGCCGCCGCCATTCGGCTTCATGCAGTTCCAGAAGAAGCTGTGGTTCCACACCTGCGCCGCGTTGTTGTAAATACCGCCCGCGGGAGCCTTCTTGATGATGGCCTCCAGATCGAGGCTCTCGTATTCGGTGCCCTTGATCAGGTTGTTGAGATTGGTGACATACGCCTGATGATGCTTGGCGTAGTGATACTCGAAGGTCTCTTTGGACATATGCGGCTGCAGCGCGTCCATCGCATAGGGGAGTGCCGGTAGGGTATGTTCCATGATGTTCTCCTTGAGGTATGTATTGGAACCGCGAATTCTAGCCAATTAGCAGGCGGCAGACAATAGTTGATTGAGTTTATCGGGTTAAAGCAGTCATTCGAAAATTCCAAATAACTTATTTATGCCTGTGTCGTTTTATGCCTGTGCCGTACGCCGATTGTTTCCAGATGGGGAGGCTCTGCACCCATTTGAGTTTGCATAACGATGATGTTATTTGCTATTTTTAGTTTCTCGGCCAGGTCTTTGGCTATATTTCTATATAGCAGGGAGGCTGCAGTGGGCACTTGATGGAGCCGTTTATAATAAATGCGTATTGCGACTGTATCTTCCAGCGCTGTGGCACAAGCGCTGCGTTCCTCGTTGAGAATCAGCCCCAGCTCCCCAAAGCTCTCCCCTTCGGAAAGTCTGGCCAAACTCACTATTTCTCCACCGGCTTTTCGCCACACATTTATCTTGCCGGAGCAGATAACATACATGTCCCTGCACTGATCACCTTCAAGAAAAACGTTATCACCCGTGCGCCATATCGCTTTTGAAGAAATGCTCAGCAGGTCGCGCAAATCGTTCGCGCCAAACCCCTTGAAGCATTTTGCCAAAGCAAGCAACTTGTTAAATATTTCTACATCGGTCGCCATCGAAGCTCCAGAATTATTGCCACATCCAGGACGTTGAATTAAAAGTACGTTGGATTTATTTCAAACCACGCAACACCACCCCCACAGCGAACGCTAGAACAACTCGATGTCATCGCCCTTGCTCTTCATGCTGCTCATATAGCGATCCAGCGCTTCCTGCACCGGCACGCCTTCCATCACTGCCTCGAACAGCGCATGTTCTTCGACGGTAGTGTATTTGCTGCGTATCTGTTCCTGCAACGCCACCCATTCGCTCGGGCTATACAGGCGTTTGCGGTCGGCCACCAGTTCGTTCATCGAGGCCAGGCTATGGCAGACATGCGTCAGACGCTGGGTCAACTTGTCGTAGAACTGGAAGGCGATGATGGACTGCTGAATCATGCCGGTCACATTCTCGGCCATGTGCTGCATCTCGGATTTCTTCGCGCCGCCCGCCCCATCGACCGGCATGCTGTCCAGCACGTCTGACATCGAGCGCAAATACCCGGCCATCGTGGTGAAACTGTCGGTCAGCACCTCCACCGAGGTATTGCTGTCCTTCATCGCATGCTCGATCTGACCGGCCGCCAGTTCGAGCATCAGTACCGTCTCGCGCAACAGGTTCCAGTCCAGATCCGGGTTGCGCGCACGGGTTCCGCCTTTGATATTTTCTTTCATCATCAAACTCCTTGTCGATTCCAGTTGCCGCCAATATAACGGTGGCGGCGATGTTTTACCAGTAGCGTCTACCCTACACTTCGCTCAGCACCCCGTCCGCAAACACCAGCACGCAGCGCACCATCTTGCCCGCATACACCAATTGCATCGCCGTCCGGTATTCCTGCATCTGCGCGAGGTAACGCGTCGTATCCTCGCTGTCGCCCAGTTTGTAATCGAGCACCCACACCTCGTCGCCGAATTCCACTAGGCGGTCGATGCGTTTCAGTTCGCCCATGGCATTGATGTAGGGCATTTCGTTGCAGGCGTTTTGGTATTGCTGTGCATCGAAGAAACGCGCGAGTTGCGGCGAGGCAAGCAGAAGCCGGGCTTGCTGCCAGAGAGAGTCCATTTCTGCGGAGGGGATGGCGAGGCGTTGCTGAATTTCACTCTCATTCGCCGCGCTGCCATCGGTGAGGTGTTGTAACAGCGCATGCAGCCAGATGCCGCGCTGTTGTTGCGGGGTGTTGCGGGACGAGCGTTTGCCGGTGGGGAGGATGGGAGGAAGATGAATCGATACATCTTCCGTTCGCCCTGAGCCTGTCGAAGGGTAAATATTGGTGTCTGAAAGATTCAGGGCAGGCTTCGACAGGCTCAGCCCGAACGGCTCTTGTTGGTTGATCGTCACCGCCGCGATGCGGTCGTACCATGACAGCGTTTTCTTGTTTGCTTCCTGGTCTGCGCCCTTGCTGCTGCCGCTGACGATCAGCGCCTGCTGCGCGCGGGTCATGGCGACATAGAGCAGATTCATCTCTTCGCGCGCCTGTTGCGCGGCATCCTGCTCGAACAGCGGCGCGCGCTGTTTGCCGCGCGAGGCCTGGTCGGTGTATAGGGAGAAATGCAGCGGGCGTTCTTCGCGGGTGGGCCAGTCGAGCAGCACGTCGTTGCCGTCCCTGCTGTTCCTTTCCGCGTTCGCGTCCAGCAGCCAAACGATGGGTGCTTCCAGTCCTTTCGATTCGTGCACGGTGTAGATGCGCACCGCATCGCCCGCAGTGCCGAGTTTACCTTCATCCGGCGCATCGTCGCTGCTGTCGCGCAATTCGCGCAGGTCTTGCAAAAAGCGCGGCAGGCTGGGATAGCGTCCGGCATCGATGTCGAGTGCCATTTTCATGAAAGCATGCAGGTTGGCAACAACCTTGGCGCGCATTTCGACAGGCAGCACCGCGCTGTAGCGCGCCAGCACGTCGCCCTCGAAATAGACGCGGTCGAGCAGGTCATGCACCGGAAGTTTGTCGGCTAGCGCCAGCCAGCGTTGCAGCAGTTCGGCGGCGCGCTGCAGTGCGGGCGACGGCTCGGCGAGGTGTTGCAGACGCGACCACCATGAGGAGCGAGGATCGGGGATTGAGGAGCAAGTAGGATCTTCCACCCGATCCTCAATCCTCAATCCCCGATCCTGATGCGCTAAACACATCAAGTCCGCATCGCTGCACGCGAAGATCGGCGTGCGCAGCACTTCCGCCAGTGCAAGATCGGCGAACGGGGTGATGAGGAACATCAGCAGCGCCTGCACGTCTTCCGCTTCCAGCGTGTCGAGCAGGCCGCCGCGCCGCGAGCTGATGAACGGGATGTGTTTCGCGCGCAGCGCTTCTTCGTACACTGCAAGGTGGGTGCGGCTGCGCACCAGCACCATGATGTCGCCGTAGCTCGCGCGGCGTTCTTTTCCTTCATCGTTTACCGACCAGTCGCTGACGATGGTTTGCAGTAGGCCGGCGAACTGTGCGGCTTCCAGGTGGCGCGCACCCTCCCCGGCTTCGCTGCGCGGGGTGGTCAGCGGATCGCGCAGGTGTAACTCTCCATCCGCCCCCTCTCCGGTTTCCTCCTTGCTTTGTTCGGCAACCGCCAGCGGCAGCACCATCACATGACCGGGCAAGCCAGTATGCTCGGCGGTGTGCGGCGCGAAATCCACGAAACCTTCCGGATGGTCGGCGAACACCGCGTTCACCGCCGCCAGCACGGCAGGCGCGTTGCGGCGGGTATGGTTGTTGTGCAGTTCGTGCGCGGCGAAATATTCCTTGAGATAGTCGCGCGCCACACCAAACAGCCGCGCATCGGCGCGGCGGAAGCGGTAAATAGATTGTTTAGGGTCGCCGACCACGAACACAGTCGGCTGCGAATCCACCGCCACCGCCGCGTCGAACCACGCGCGCAAGATCTGCCATTGCAGCGGGTTGGTGTCCTGAAATTCGTCGAGCAGCACATGGCGGTAGCGGCTGTCGAGTTTGTACTGCATGGTCTCGGCGTGTTCGCTGTGTTGCAGCAATCGGCACAATTGCCACTCCAGATCGGAGAAATCCATCTGCTGTTTTTGCTGTTTCAATGCCTGATAGCGCGTCAGAAATGCTATGCTGCAATGCAGCACCGCTGCGTTGAGACGGTACGCCTGCTGCTCGGCGAGCGTGTCGCGCACCGCTTGCAGGCTGGCTTGCAGGTTATGCAGCGCCACGGAAAAAAGCACCTCGTTCTGGTTCTTGGTGTGTTTGAGTTTGCGCGGCTCGTCCGCCTGCGTGAACAGTAGCGGCCAGATTATCTCAAAACGCCTTTCCGCTGGAGTCTCCGTCCATGAGCGTTCCAGCTCGCCGGCTTTGGTCTTTTGCACCTCGGTGCCATTTCCGGCGAGTTGCAGCGAAAAAGCCAGCAACAATTCTTCGCTGTTGCCGCACATCCCCCAGTCCGAGACCGGATCGAATTCCATATCCACCGCGAGATCGGCGCACAGATTATCCAGTGCGAAGGCCAGCGTATTTTCCTGTCCTTGGGTGTACGCCCACCACTCGGCGCGCTTGGCGATGAAATTGAATAGCAGCTTGCGCGTGGAAAACAGGCCGCACTCGCCGAACAGCCATTGCATGTGCTGCGCCTCGGCTTCATCCGGCTGCTTGCGCAACTGTTCCAGCAATTCTTCCCAGGCTTCTTCCTGCACGCTGCCGGCGCGTTCCAGCAGCGACATCCCCTGCATCACGTCTGCGTTGAGCGGCGCGCGCTGCATGACCTGCATGAACCAGCCGTGGAAGGTGCTGATGGTAATGCCCGGCTGTGCCAGCAACACACTGCTGTACAGGCTGCGGGCACGTTGTAGCTGCGCGTCGCTCAGGGTTGCCAAGCCGCGCTCTGCGAAGAATTTGCGCACTGCCGTATCGTCGCCCATCGCCAGATCGCGCAGCCACAACTGCAAACGCGCCCGCATCTCCTGCGCCGCCTTGCGCGTAAAGGTGATCGCGAGAATCTGCGAAGGCTGAGCTCCGTCCAGCAGCAGGCGCACGATGCGCGACACCAGCAGCCAGGTCTTGCCGCTGCCCGCGCAGGCTTCGACGACCACGCTGCGTTTGGGGTCAAGGGCGATATAGTTAGTCATCCACCCTCTCCCCCAGCCCCTCTCCCGCTTGCGGGAGAGGGGAGCACAATCCTGAATCCTGAATCCTCAATCCTCAATCCTGAAGTCCACTCCCCTTTCCTGCACACGCCACGCATTTCGCAATACAGGCACGCCTGGTTGATGCCGTTCGCGGGTAATCCTGCGCCGCCGCGTATCCGCTCCATCGCATGCTCCAGCCGCTCGACATTGAGCTGTGCCAGCAGCGGCACATCGTCTTTGGGAGCCACCAGTTTCACTTTGCCGTTCTCGATGCTGACGAACGCGGCATCCGCGGCTTCATGGGCGTAGGCGTAACAGGCCAGTTGCACGTCCTCGCCCGGCTCTTTCAATTTGTTGCGCAGCACCTGCTCGCTCTGGGTCTTGTAGTCGAGCACCAGTTTTTCTTCTCCCCGCACATCCAGCCGGTCGATACGTCCGCGCAGGCGCACACCTTCCAGCTGCCAATCGAATTCGCTCTCCGACTCGGCATAGCGCCAGCCCTGCCCTTCATTTTCTGTCTGCCATTCAAGATAGGCGGGCAATGACTTGAACCAGCGCGCCAGCCAGGCGCGTGCGGCGAAATCCTGTTGCAGCAGGTCGGTGAACACGGTTTCACTGATCTGGCGCAACGAGGCTTCCAGTTCGCTGGAAGGATGCCCGGTCAACTGTGGGTAACGTTCGTGAAAACGCCGCAGGATGTCGTGCACGCGCTCGCCGAAGTCGCGCTTCTCGATGCCTTCCTGCACTTCATCCAGTTCGTTCAGGCGTAGGATGTAACGTGCGTAGAATTGATAGGGGCAGGCCACCAGACTGTTGTAGGCGCTGATGGAGACGCTGAGCGGAACGAGCTGTTGCGCCGCAACCGGTGCGGGCTGGGCGGCGGGTGGCAAAAAGACATTGTGTTGCGCTTCCGCCGCAAGATACGCAAGCAAGTAGCGCTCGCTCAAATCGTCGCCGTAAATCAGCGTGTGCAAGTCGCGCAGCATTTCCAGATACGGGCTGAGCAACCCGGCCTCGCCGTTGCGATCTTTCTGCCAGGTGACTAGCACGCAGTCGTTCAGCGCCAGCAGCGCCAGCAGGTCGTCGCGCTGCCGTGCGGCGTGGCTGCCGCGCGTCGGCAGGTTCAGTGCGGAACGCACCGCATCGTTGAACCAGCGTCCACCGTCGGTCGCACCGGGCAGATGATCGGCATCGCAGCCGAGCAGCAGCACCGCATCGAAGGCGCGCCAGCGCGTCGCGGCCAGATGGGTAAAGCGCACCGTGCTGTCGATGCCACTGTCGCGGTAGGTCTGCGTGTCGAGTTGCTGCGCCAGCCAGCGCCGCCACTCGATGAAACGGTAACGCCCCGCGTCGGTTGCCAATTCCTGCTGCCAGTTCTCCAGCGCGCGCAGCAACTGCATACCCGCATCGTCCTGTTGCAGCCCGGTGTCGATGCCCAGCACGCGCAGGCTGTCGCGCAAGGCTACCAACCAATCAGCCAGCGTTTTTTGTTTATTCTGCACCAGCGATGCGGCCGCCTGGCGCAGACGCGCCAGCGGTTGCTGCAACAGCATCTCGTGTTCGGCAAGCGCGACGAATTTTTCCAGTCCGGCCACCACGCCCTGTTTGCGCAGCAGTTGTTCCAGTTGATACACCGCGGCCTTGCGTTCGGCTGCGGGCAGGTCGGCAAAAATGAACGGTGACTTGAGCAGGTCGAGCAGGTCGTGGTGGTAGAAATCGCTCTGCAGCGCATCCAGCCAGCGCATCAGCACCGTGCTCACCGACAGCGTGGCAAAAGTCCAGCCGGTCTCATCCGCGACCAGCACCTCGGCGCGCTCCAGCAGCGCGCGCATGCGCCGCGCCACCACACGATCCTGCGCGACAACGGCGATGTCACGTTTGCCCGCCTGCAACCAGCGGCGCACCTGCAACGCGGCAGCGCCCGCCTCCTGTTCTAGACTGGTGGCGGCAAAGAAGCGCAATCTGTCGCCGAGCGGCGGGATGCTTTGCGCGCGCAGCCCAACCGATGGATCGCGCAGCCAGCCACCCCATTGCGCATCCATCTCGCGCAAGTCGAATACCTGCACCGCCGCATGTCCGGCATATTCATCGAGAAAACGCTGTTCCAGCGTGCTCCATTCCGAAGTGCGCAGCACAAACAACGGCTGGTGTGCCTGTGCCGCCAGTTTCGCCAGACGCTGCTGGTATGCGCGTGCCGCATCCGGTTCCGCGCCGCTCTGCATCGCGTGCCACAGTTCAAACACCAGCCGTGCTTCCAGTTGCAGCGCGCTGTTCTGCCGCGCCTGATAGGCCTGCTGCACCGCGGCGGCAAAAGCTTCGGCATCGCGCGGCAAGGCGGTCAGCGCATGGGTGAGCTCGTCGAACAAGGCCAACAGCTCCTGTGTCATGCTCCACAGGTCGGCCTGCTCGAACCACTTCTGTTTGCGCAGATGCTGGTACAGCAGCGCGCTGCGCTGGCTATCCGTGGCAGCGGCTGTATCGAGCGGAATAGTTTGCGCCCAGTCGTTGAGCGTCACCAGCTGCGGCAACAGTACGGCTGGAAGCCGTGCAACGCGCAGCAGCGCCTGCGCCAACGGCTGGGCGGCGTGGTAGTTGGGAAGAATGATGGTGATGCCGCGCAAATCGGGCAGCGCGGCAGCGTGCGCGGCGAGAATATGCCGGGCAATCCGCTCGAAGAAAATGGTCGAGGCGTTCACCGCTGCAACAGGTGGAATTTATCTTTCACGTTGAGCCACTCGTCGGCATCGGCGGGCGCGTCCTTTTTCCCAAAGATGGGCTTCCACAGTTTGGCCAGCTCGGCGTTCAGCGCGATGAAGCGGCGCTGTTCCTGCGGCAGATCATCATCTGCAAAGATCGCCCCCGCCGGACATTCCGCCACGCACAGCGAGCAATCGATGCATTCGTCCGGGTCGATCACCAGAAAATTCGGCCCTTCGCGGAAGCAGTCCACCGGACACACTTCCACGCAATCCGTGTACTTGCACCGGATGCAATTTTCCGAAACGACATAAGTCATGGTGATACCCCAGCTAATCGAAGTCAAAGCATTCTAGCAGAGCGTTCACAAGAAACGCGCATGGCGACAATACACAAGTTACAATACGGCTGCACGCATAATCGCAACTGTATTTACAGCACGATAAAATTCAATGCTTGAGTAATTTTCTTGGGGGGGGTATGCCAAAGTTCGATTTTTCCGTGATTACACGGGATGGACAAAAAGTCGAGAGTGTCCAGATTTTCGGTACAGATTTGCCGGATGCAGAACGCAAGCTGCGCCAGATGTACTACCATTGCCAAGTGACGCAAAGCAAAGCCGTTAATTCCGAAAAAGATCTGTCACAGTCGGCGGATATCGAGGATGTGTTATCGCTGATCGTCAAACACAGTTGATGCTTTAGCGGTATTGGACAAACGCCTGCCGCTTCGGGCAGCGCACAGCATCATGGACCATCAGGGGTTTCCGATAAACCCGTCGGCTATCAATTCATCAAGCAGCGCATCGTAATCGCGCGCCCCGCGACTGCTGGGCGAATGCTCGAAAATGGTTTTATTCAGCGACGGGCTTTCAGCCAGACTGACGTTTTCGGCAATCAGCGTCCGGCACACATCCGTGCCGAATTCCGTTTCAGCCATCAGCAAAACATCCCGTGCCATACGTCGCCGCGAATCGAAACGGGTAAGCAGATAACGGCGGTTTACGCGGCGTTTCAACACCCGTTCCAGCGCCTTGAGGGTCTTCTGAATCTGGATGGCCCCCTTGAAAGACAGGTAATCCGCAGACATCGGAACAATGACACCATCGCAGGCAAAGATGGCATTCAAAGAAAGCACTCCAACCAGCGGAGAACAGTCGATTACCCAGTGCCTGTTTCCGTTCTCCGTTTTTTCCGCCTGCAAACTCAGATTCAGCTTGTTGATCGCGTTGTAACCTTTGCCATATAAAGCATCCACTTTGGACAACTCTATGTGCGACGGGATCATACCGATACCGCAGGTTGACTCCTGAATCACTTCACGCAACGGACGGTTTCGCTGAAACAGGCTGTAAATGCTGTCATCGCCGGAATGGGCGGAAACACCGACAATCGAGCCGAATTGCGCCTGCGGATCAAGATCGATGCCTACCGATTTATGCCCGCGGCGCGCCAGCGCGGCGGCAAGATTGAGCGAAGTGGTAGTTTTGCCTACCCCGCCCTTCTGGTTAAATACTGCAACTATCGTCATGAATCAATGGAAGTCTGGGTTAATTTCCTATTACAACCGGTTTATTCTAGCAGACTTACAGGCATGTGCATGTTGTGCCGCGCGGTTAGATACTGGCATCCCGGTAATTGCTACCACAAGGAGCATCCTCAACGTCCCGGTTAACTTTACCGAAAGTGCCCAAACCGCATATAATCATGCACATTACAGCGAACCAAACGATTATGAATCTCATCCGTATTTTGATAGCACTCTCAGCAGCCGCGTTAACCGGCTGCGCTTCCACGCACGCGAATAATCCTGCCGACCCGCTGGAATCGTTCAATCGCGGCGTGTATCAATTTAACGATGCTGTGGACAAAGCCGTATCCAAACCGGTCGCGCAAGGCTATAACGCCGTGATGCCGGTTCCCGGCAAAATCATGGTGAGCAACTTTTTCTCCAATCTGGATGATGTCATCGTCACCGCCAACGACCTGCTGCAATTCAAATTCGTCCAAGCCGCATCCGATGGCTCGCGCTTTTTGTTCAATAGCACTTTCGGCATATTCGGCCTGCTCGATGTAACTGGCCGGCTGGAAAAACACGACGAAGACTTCGGCCAGACGCTGGGCTACTGGGGAGTCGGCAACGGCCCTTACATCGTGCTGCCCATCCTGGGGCCGAGCACGCTACGCGACAGCGTCGGCATGGTTGCGGACAGCCGTCCGAGCAAGCTTCGCCGTGTCAAACATATGCGTACCCGCAACCAGCTGCTTGTAACCAAAAAAATCAACCGCCGTTCCCAACTTCTGGATCAGGAAAAGGTATTGGACGAGGCCGCGCTGGATCGCTACGAATTTACCCGCGATGCCTACTTGTTGCGTCTCAAAAACCAAGTATACGACGGCGAACCGCCGCGTGAAAAATACGACGATGAGGAAGAAGATAGCGTAAAGCCGCACGCGTCTCTTCCCGGCGAGCCATCGGCACAGCTGGCTGATGCACCTGCCGCCACCGTCCCGGCAAGCGATGCCTCAATCGCGCAGCAACCCGCCACCCCTGCCGCGTTTGAGCTGAGCCAGGCACAGTATCCGCAGCAAAATGTTCACCAACTATGGGTGGAGCAGCGCAACGGCATCCGTTAAAGAGAACCTCTAGAAATCCAGATTTCATCCCAACTGCTGCGTTGCGTAAAAAATTTCTTGCTTACATATAACCCATATGCGGCGCGGCGAAATTTTTTCCGCGCCTTGCATTTGGGCGAACTCTGAATGTCTAGAGGCTCTCTGAACAGTAAACACACCCGATAAAAAAGGCCTGCTTGTGCAGGCCTTTTTCATGTCCGTTATTACAATCATTATTCCAATCCGATTCGCACTAGGGTAGGGGCGAGATTAATCGCGCCCCTACGATATTTCACTTATCTCCCGGAACGCAGCGCCTCGATGCGCTCTTCCAGCGGCGGATGGGTCATGAACAATCTGGAGAAGCTGCGTCCGCCGGAAATACCGAATGCGGCGATTTTTTCCGGCAAGACTGCCTGCTCGTGGTTCATCTTTAAACGTTCCAGCGCGGCGATCATCTTATTGCGCCCAGCCAGATCGGCACCGCCCGCATCGGCACGGAATTCGCGCTGGCGCGAGAACCACATCACGATGATGCTGGCCAGCACGCCCAACACCAGTTGCGCCACGATCTCGGCGGCGAATGCGCCGATGCCGGGGCCGTTGCGGCCGTCATTCTTGAGCAGCACGCGATCCACAAAATAACCGAACAGCTTGGCGAAGAAGATCACGAAGGTGTTCACCACGCCCTGAATCAGCGCCAGCGTCACCATGTCGCCGTTGGCGACGTGGCTGATCTCGTGCGCCAACACCGCTTCCGCCTCGTCGCGGCTCATGCTGTGCAGCAGCCCGGTGCTCACCGCCACCAGCGCATTGTTGCGGTTCCAGCCGGTGGCAAACGCGTTCACGTCGGGCGCGTCGTAGATCGCCACTTCCGGCATGCCGATGCCCGCAACACCCGCCTGCTTGCGCACGGTATCCACCAGCCAGCGTTCGGTCGGGTCAATCGGATTCTCGATGACCTGCGCGCCGACCATGCGCTTGGCCGACCACTTGGACATCGCCAGCGAAACCAGCGAACCGGCAAAACCGATCACCGCCGACAACACCAGCAAGGCGCTGAAATTGATGCCGCCGGTTTCGTCCACCCAGCGATCCACACCGAGCAGGCGCAAGGTGATACTGATGACAGCCACCACCGCCAAATTGGTCACAATAAACAAGAAAATCCGTTTCATACTCTCTGTTCCTCCATCAAAATACGGCGCGCAGTTTGGCGCCAATCGCTATATTGGGGCGTATCCCCGTTTTTTCAAGCGCAGAATTGGATAGAAAATGCGCGAAGAAGTTCACCATTCTCCAGCCGAATTATTACGGCATTATCGGTCTATATCACCCCGCTCAAATACGCAATAAGACCGGCATCACGGGGCAACTGCCATCCGCTTGCAATTACAAATCAATCACGCTTCCCCGAAAGGCCATTTTGCAGCGTTCATCCAATGGACGCTTTTTGGACGTTTGTCGGTTAAAAAACCTGCCACGCCATCTGTATTACATGGTTTATTCAATTTCAAAAAGCATGAAACTGCAATGAAAATCAATCTGCCCGTTACCAATATAGCGCGCGAAGTCGACCCTGTCAGACCCATCGTTTCAGAAACCAACCTGAAGGGCGAAATTACCTATGTAAACGATGCTTTTATTGCCGTCAGCGGATTTGATCGTGAAGCCCTGATCGGCAAGAACCACAATATCGTTCGTCATCCGGATATGCCACCCGAAGCCTTTGCTGATTTATGGAATACGATCAAAGCGGGCAGACCATGGCGAGGCATCGTTAAAAACCGCTGCAAAAATGGCGATTACTATTGGGTTGAGGCTTATGTGACCGGCATCCATCAAAACGGCAAACTGATCGGTTACAAATCCGTGCGGAGCAAGCCAAGCCAGCCAGATATTCGGGGAGCCGAAGCGCTGTATCGCCGGGTCGCAGACAAACAAGCGACACTCACGCCGACCATGAGCAGCAGTTTCATGGAGCGACTGTCGCTGCAGTTTCGTGTCAATGCCGGGCTGGCGGCACTCGTGATATTGCTGGCAAGCAGTGCCGTTATGAATGAAAGCCCGCTGGTTTCAATCGCGCTGATCGCCGCCGGTATTTTTGTCGCAATACTCACCTCGCATTGGACGCATCAGTCTGTCGGTGTGCCGGTCAAGGCGGCAATCGCCGCACTGCAAAAAATTGCGGAAGGCAACCTGAACCACAGATTGACATTCAATCGCGACGACGAGATCGCGCATCTTTCCATGGCGATAGAATCCATGCGCATCAATTTGCGCGCCATCATTGTCGATGTATTCGCCGCTTCCGGCATTGTCGCCAATAGCACGGTGGAAACCGAGCGGCTGATCGCGCAACTCTCCGAAAATTTTGTATTGCAGACGGATCGCGTGTCCTCGATCAGGGCCGCCCTTGAACAAATGAGTTTGTCCATTTCCGATGTGGTGAACAATACCAGTGCCGCAACCGAATTTTCTTCACAGGTAACCTCGGTTGTCGAATCGGGCAAACAACTCATGACGCAAAACCTGCATTCCAGCAAAAAAACGGAAGGGTCTGTCATCGCGGCCAGCGGGATGATCCATGACCTCAATGTGGAAATGCAAAAGATCGGTCAGATTACCCAGACCATCAACGAGATCGCCGCACAAACCAATCTGCTGGCACTGAATGCCGCCATCGAAGCCGCGCGGGCCGGCGAATCGGGCCGGGGATTTGCCGTGGTGGCCGACGAAGTTAGAAAACTGGCGGAGCGGACCAGCAACAGCACGGTGGATATCACCAGGATGGTGGAACAAATTTGCACCACCACCGGCAGCGTGGTGTCCATCATGGATGCGGCAGTCGATGACGTGAAGCTCGGCATGGAACACATTCATGCCAGCGATGAAAAACTGCATCAAATCCTGACGGCCGCAAATTCGGCGTGCGCAGTCACCCAATCGGTGGCAGTGGCGTTCATGGAGCAAAAAACTGCGGCAAACGACGTATCGAAAAACATGGAACAGATTTGCTCGATGACGGATTCCAATCACAGCAGTCTCGGAGCCATTGACGACGGGATGAAAAATCTTGCCTACACCTCATCCGAACTCGCTCATTTGGTAAAGCATTTCGAACATTCCATCAGGGCGTAACAGACTCGGGATGCGTTCTTTATTGCGTATATTTCACAAAGGCCGCAACATGGATATAAGCACGTCAAATATAGCCGACCGGGCGATCATCAGAATTTCCGGGCGTTTCGATTCCAGCAAACACCGGCACTTTAGGGATGCCTATGAGCCGCTGTTGCAACAAGCCGGGGTGGGGACTCTGGAAATCGAAATTTCCGGTGTCGAGCATTGCAACAGCGCATCGCTCGGAATGTTATTTCTGTTGCGCGAACGCGCACTGGCGGCAGAAAAAACCGTACTGTTGCGCAACCCCAGCCGGAAAATGGCGCAATTACTGGAGCTTGCCCATTTCAACAAGCTATTCGCAATCCTGTAATTTGATAAACAACTAAGCGTGCGCCTCGCGGCTCCCGGTAAACAGCGGTAAATCCGCGTCAACGAACCGGCGCGACTGGCCGGTCACTACACCCGCAACACACTGAAGTTGATGCCACCCGAGGCGAATACCATGCACTGGCTTCGACGAACTCTGCATTGGCAGCACAATGGAAATTGATGGCAAGGTTCATTGCCTGATTTTCGCAAGAGCGGCTACTTTTACTTCACTCCAAGAATAACCGGCTTCCGGGTTAGCCTCAAACTCCGCCAAGCGTGCTTCGAGCTCGGCCTTCAGCGCAGGCGAAACCTCCACCGCATCGGGAACCACAGCAACGCTGTCCCAGATTAGCTCAACGAGACGAATACGTTCCTGTACCGGAAGCTCAAGAATATCGGCAATGGAGATATTGTTCATATTGCGCGTTGTACCCTTCTTCGAAAAACACACTAATGCTTCAGGTCAGGCTGGAACAACAGCGAAACCGTGGTTTGTCCCCTATTATTGCGCACTATTATTCGTTGCGCCGCATCTGGCGACTGCAATCCGGTGCAATGCGCTACGCTTATTGCACCCTACTCGTGCTTATAACTCTATTGTTTTGTTCCACCAGCTCCGACACGGTAGTAAAAAGACACCACATAGAAATTTCAAAGCGCGCAAGCTTGTCGTCGTCAGCACAATGATAGCCAAATGGATACGCGGTAACAAGATGATCTATTCGATCCTCTAGCCCAACTGGTTCAACATTGTGAGCAATGTCGTTTCTGATCTTGTTTAGCTTCTTCAATCCGTCCCAGAGCCAAGGCTGAAAGTCCGGCGGGAAGAACGCCTGTGCCATACAAATGGCCTGATAACACTCAATGCGGGCATCATCAAGTGCAGATGGATTGCTTAGCCTTTCCTTTATGATTTGGCGCACTTGTTCTTCAATCAAGAGATGCGCCTTCAGTAAGATGAGCTCGATCCCTTCTCCGTGAGGCAGCAATTGGAGAAAGCGGCGGAATGCTTCCACCTCCCTTTCAGTTGCGTCGGTCATGGTGTAAGGTAATTTGTGATTAAAGAGGCCGTGCTCGCATTTTTTCTACTTTACCCCTGCACCCAAGCCAGCGCCTCATCATAATCCGCAAATACGGAAATTTCCGCGTCGATGAACAGCCGCGACAGCCATGCCTGCCAGGTGAGCCACTGGTCGCTGGTGACGACGGCGATTTTGCTGAAGTCGTGGTTGTGTTCGCGGCTGAAGAATTTGATTTCTTCCCAGGCCACGTCCACGGTGTAGTCGATCATCGCGCGCAGGTCGAACAGCAGGTTTTCCGGGCCGGGCAATTCGAGCTGGTGCAGCGCTTTTTCTTCAAACGCCTTGAAATCGGCAAGGGTGAATTCGCCGAGGACAGCGACGTTGACGAGATTGCCGGTTTGTTCGAGGGTAATCATTTTATTATTCCTTTTTCGAGCTGATATTGGGACTCAGCCGTAAGCTTAACACACCGCCCACGATGATGAATGCCATGCCCAGCCAACTGCTCGGGCTAAGAATCTCATCCCACAGCAGCATGCCGAACAGGCTGGCGAACACGATGGTGCTGTAGGCCAGACTGCCGACCACCAGAGTCTTGCCGGTGCGATAGGCGCGCGTCATGGCGAGTTGCGCGAGCGTGGCGGAGCCGCCCAGCCCGAGCAGAATCAGAAATCCTTGCGCCGTGATCGCATGCACCGTATCGAACAGCATCCACACGCCGCCGCCGAGGGAGGCGGTCAGGCTGAAATAAAACACGGTGCGCGTATCCGGTTCGCCGAGCATGCCGAGGTGCCTGACGTTGAGGTAGGCGACCCCGGCGAGGCAGCCGGAGATCAGCCCGAGCAGGCCGGTCAGCAACTGGTCGCGTTCCAGCGTGGGATGCAGCAGCAATACCACCCCGCAGAATCCCAGGCCGATGGCGACGGTCAGCGGCAGGTGGAATTTCTCCTTGAACACCACGATGGTGAAAATGGTGAGGAACAGCGGCGCGGTGTAGTTGAGCGTGACGGCAGTGGCGAGCGGCAGCACGGTGATGCAGTAGAAGAACAGCGCGAGCGCGACCGAGCCGGACACGCCGCGCCACAGATGGGCGCGCCAGTGCCGCGTGACCACGCTGATACGCTGCGAGCACATGATGCCGTACACCAGCAACAGGCCGAACAGCGAGCGGTAGAACACCAACTCGACATAAGAGAAATGCGGCGCACCGAGTTTGACAAACACACCCATGCCGCCGAACAGTAATCCGGCGACCAGCATCCAGGATGATTTCATGCGGGGTTGCTCATAAGCCGTTTCATGGGCATTGCCTTCATTTACGATTAATTCTATTTTTAATCATATAGCGAAGTATTTGTAGGGGCGCGATTTATCGCGCCCTGATTTATTATGTATCAAAAGAAGGGCGTGATAAATCACGCCCCTACCCAATACTGTTCACTTAACCGTTCGTGGTGAGGTATCGAACCACTTGAAGCATACCCTTCGATACCTCAGGGCGAACGGTTTGGAGCTAAGTGAACAGCATTGCGCCCCTACCGGATTATTCGACCATTGCATTGGAATTGATACAAAAAGGGCGCGGATTCTCCGCGAATTTCCGGCACGGGGCAATATAAATTGGCTCTGTCAGGGCGGGTTGGGTAAAATGGCGGCCTTTCGCAACGCAGAGACTGTCATGGCTGTAAAACCGCAAAAAATCGTTGATTTCGAATCGGCCATGGCCGAACTCGAGCAGATCGTCGCCGATATGGAATCGGGCAAATTGCCGCTGGACGATTCGCTGGCCGCCTACAAACGCGGCGCGGAATTGCTGTCGTTCTGCCGCGGCCGTCTCGACGATGCACAGCAGCAAGTGAGCGTGCTGGAGAACGGCGTGCTGAAGGATTTCTCCGCCGGCGGCGAAACAGGGCCTAATTAATGAGCGCCGATTTTCACAGCTGGGTCGCCGCGCATCAGGCGCGTTTCGAGGAGGTGTTGCGCGGGCTGCTGCCGCGTGCGGACGTTGCGCCGCAACGCCTGCACGAGGCGATGCGCTACGCGGTACTAGACGGCGGCAAGCGCGTGCGCCCGCTGCTGGCGTTTGCCGCCGGCGAGCTGGCCGGGGCGGATACGGCACGGGTGGATATCGCCGCCGCCGCCGTGGAACTGATCCACGCCTATTCGCTGGTGCATGACGATATGCCGTGCATGGACGACGACGTGCTGCGCCGCGGCAAGCCGACCTGCCATGTGCAATACGACGAGGCGACCGCGCTACTGGTCGGCGACAGCCTGCAAACGCTGGCGTTCCAGTTGCTCGCGGAACACCACCTGAACGACGATGCGGCGCGCCAGCTGGAAATGCTCAAGCTGCTGGCAGCGGCTAGCGGTTCACGCGGCATGGCGGGCGGGCAGGCAATCGATCTAGCCAGCGTTGGCAAAGCGCTCACCCTCCCCGAACTGGAATTCATGCATATCCACAAGACCGGCGCGCTGATCCGCGCGGCGATCCTGCTGGGCGCGCATTGCGGTGCCAATCTGACAGATACGCAAATGAGCAGACTGGATCATTTCGGCAAGCTGATCGGGCTGGCTTTCCAGGTGGTGGACGACGTGCTGGACTGCGAAGCGGACACCGCGACGCTCGGCAAGACGGCGGGCAAGGACGCGGACAACGACAAGCCGACCTATGTCAGCCTGCTCGGCATCCACGGCGCGCGCGACATGGCGCAGCGGCTGCACCGCGAGGCGCTGGAAACGCTGGCGGAATTCGGCGCGGCGGCACAACGCCTGCGCGAGTTGGCCGATTTCATCGTGCTGAGAAAGTTTTGATGTACCCCCTGCTCTCCGCCATCGACCTCCCCGACGATCTGCGCAAACTGGAACGCGCGCAGTTGCCGCAACTCGCCGACGAGCTGCGCCATTTTATGGTCGAGTCGGTGAGCAAGACCGGCGGGCATCTGTCCTCAAACCTCGGCACGGTCGAACTGTCCATCGCGCTGCATTACATCTACAACACGCCGGACGACCGGCTGGTTTGGGATGTGGGGCACCAGACCTACACGCACAAGATACTCACCGGACGGCGCGAAGCGATGAGCAGGCTGCGCATGGCGGGCGGCATCGCCGGTTTTCCGAAGCGCGACGAAAGCCCCTACGATGCTTTCGGCACCGGGCATTCCAGTACCTCGATTTCGGCCGCGCTGGGCATGGCGGTGGCGGCACAGCTGGAAAATTCCGGGCGGCGCGCGGTGGCGATCATCGGCGACGGCGCGCTGACCGGCGGGATGGCCTTCGAGGCGCTCAACAATGCCGGCGCGCACGATGCCAACTTGCTGGTGGTGCTGAACGACAACGATATGTCCATTTCATCGCCGGTCGGCGCGCTGAACAATTATCTGGCCAAACTGATGTCGGGGCGTTTTTATGCGGCGATGCGGCGCGGCAGCGAGAAGATGCTCAAGGGCATGCCGCCGGTACTGGAATTCGCCAAGCGTGCCGAAGAACACGTCAAGGGCATGGTGACGCCCGGCACCTTGTTCGAGGAATTCGGCTTTAACTATATCGGCCCGATTGACGGGCACGACATCAACGTTCTGCTCGATACGCTGAGTAACATCCGCCAGCTCGACGGCCCGCAGTTTCTGCATGTGGTCACGCAAAAGGGCAAGGGCTATGCGCATGCCGAGCAGGATTGCGTGCTGTATCACGGCGTGAGCAAATTCGACCCGGTTAACGGCATTGCCAAACCTGTCCTGAGCAGCGTCGAAGGATCCGCCCAAGCCGAACAACAATCCGCCAAACCGACCTACACGGAGGTATTCGGCGAGTGGCTGTGCGACATGGCGGCACAGGATCAGCGGCTGGTCGGCATTACCCCGGCGATGTGCGAAGGCTCGGGCATGGCGGCATTCGCCGAACGGTTTCCGGCGCGCTACTTCGATGTGGGTATCGCCGAACAGCACGCGCTGACTTTTGCCGCTGGGTTGGCCTGCGACGGCATCAAGCCGGTGGTGGCGATTTATTCGACCTTCCTGCAGCGCGCTTACGACCAACTGATCCACGACATCGCGATCCAGAATCTGCCGGTGGTGCTGGCAATCGACCGCGGCGGTCTGGTCGGCGCGGACGGCGCAACCCACGCGGGCAGCTTCGATCTTTCCTACCTGCGCTGCATCCCCAATATGACGGTGATGGCACCGGCGGACGAGGACGAATGCCGCCGGATGCTCTATACCGCTTTCCTGCTGGATACACCGAGCGCGGTACGCTACCCGCGCGGGCGCGGCCCCGGCATGGCGGTCAACAAAAAAATGAGCGCCCTGCCGGTGGGCAAAGGCGAACTGCGCCGCGAGGGCAAACGGGTGGCGATACTGGCGTTCGGTTCGATGCTGGCTCCCGCGCTGGCCGCCGCCGAACAACTGAACGCAACCGTAGCCAACATGCGCTTCGTCAAGCCGCTGGATGCCGAGCTAGTGCTGCGTCTGGCGCGCGAACATGAACTGCTGGTCACGGTGGAAGAGAACGTCGTGCAGGGCGGCGCGGGCAGCGCGGTGGCGGAATGCCTGCAACAGCACGGTATCGCTATTCCCCTGCTGCAACTCGGCTTGCCGGACAGTTTCAGCGAACAGGGCGAACACGTGCAGATGCTGGCGGATTGCGGTCTGGATGCCGCCGGTATCGCCACTGCCATACGGCACAAATTACCCGATTAAAAGAGTACGGTATTAGTTTATAATTACAGTCCCTCCCCCGCGCTAGTGCGCACCCTTTCCCCGCATCAGGGAAAGAAGCCGGAAATGAGGGAAGTTTTCCAGAGAGGATAACCATGAATACTGCCAAATCGAAACCAATTGCCGACGTGCAAAGCAGCGCCGACACACGCCATCTTGCGATCAACCGCGTCGGCATCAAAGGCATCCGTCATCCGGTCAAGGTCAAGGACAAGAGCGTCGGCGTGCAGCACACCATCGCCACCTTCAATATGTATGTGCATCTGCCGCACAACTTCAAAGGCACGCATATGTCGCGCTTTGTCGAGATACTCAACGAGCACGAACGCGAAATCTCGGTGGAATCGTTTGAAAGCATCCTGCGCGAAATGGTGACGCGCCTCGAGGCGCAATCCGGCTATATCGAAATGAATTTCCCGTATTTCGTGAACAAGACGGCACCGGTCTCGGCAGTGAAAAGCCTGCTCGATTACGATGTGACGCTGATCGGTGAAATCGTTGACGGCAAGGCACGCATCACCATGAAGGTGGTGGTGCCAGTCACCAGCCTTTGCCCCTGCTCGAAGAAAATCTCCGATCGCGGCGCGCATAACCAGCGCTCGCACGTCACGCTCACCTTGCGCACCAACCGCTTTGTGTGGATCGAGGACGTGGTGCGCATCGCCGAAGAGCAGGCTTCGTGCGAACTGTACGGTTTGCTGAAACGCCCCGATGAAAAATTCGTCACCGAACGCGCCTACGATAATCCGAAATTCGTCGAGGACATGGTGCGCGATGTGGCGGCGGTGATGGATGCGGACGAGCGCATCGATGCCTATGTGGTCGAATCGGAAAACTTCGAGTCGATCCACAACCATTCAGCGTATGCGCTGATTGAACGAGATAAGACACTGTAGGGGCGTATGGCATACGCCCTTTGTGAATAAAATACGGGCGTATTGCCATACGCCCCTACCATGAACCCCATCGCCATTTTCCGCCACGCGGCAACCGAAGGCCCCGGCTATCTCGCCGAATTCCTCGACGCACGCCATATCCCCTGGCAACTGATCGCCATCGATGCGGGTGATGCTGTGCCGCACAGCGCCGCGAACTACTCCGGACTGGTATTCATGGGCGGGCCGATGAGCGTCAACGACGAGCTGCCGTGGATACCGCCGGTGCTGGCGTTGATCCGCGATGCCGTGGCGCGGGATATTCCGCTGCTGGGACACTGTCTCGGCGGGCAGCTGATCTCCAAAGCGCTGGGCGGTGTCGTGTCGCGCAATCCGGTGAAGGAGATCGGCTGGGGCACAGTGAAAGTGGCGGACAACGACACCGCGCGTGCATGGTTTGGCGGGGGGCAAAATTTCAACGGCTTCCACTGGCACGGCGAAACCTTCTCGCTGCCGCAGGGTGCAACCCATCTGCTTTCCAGCCAATACTGCACCAATCAGGGCTATGCCATCGGCAAACACCTCGCGCTGCAATGCCATATCGAAATGACCGCCGCGATGATCGTTGCATGGTGCGAAGCGGGTGCCGACGAGATCGCCGCCAACCGCTCCGGCCCCGCGGTTCAATCCGCGGACGAGATGCAACGGCAAATGATAAACAACTTGCCTAAGCTGCATAAGGTTGCACAACATCTGTATTCACACTGGATTATCGGCTTATCCACATAGCACCGAACGATACCGCTGGTGTAATTCCCCGCCTTGCCTATAATGAAATCGTTTCCGCCGCACAGGGGAGCTAATGCCGTTACCAATTCAAAGGAGATTTCCATGAAGAAAACGATTCTGCTGGCTTGTCTGGGTTTTGCGTTTGCCGTTTCCACCCCGGCTTTCGCTGCCGGCGAAAAAATGAAAGGCTGCAGCAAGGAAGCAACCGGCATGAAGGGCGATGAACGCAAAGCCTTCATGAAAAAATGCCTGTCCAAGGATTACACGCTGAAAGCCGACGCGGCACCTGCAGCTATGGAAAAAAAGGCCGACGAATCCGCCAAGCCGGCCGAGAGCGCCGCTGCCGCACCGGCCAAGCCGCAGAACCGGATGAAATCCTGCAACGCGGAAGCCAAAGACAAGGCGCTTAAAGGGCCCGATCGCAAGGCATTCATGAGTTCCTGTCTGAAGGGTTAAGCTTCATCGCTGCACGGGAAAACGCGCCGCAAGGCGCGTTTTTCATTGGTGCGGCAGTGTATAATCCGCACTCTTTTACGCGACCGGGTCGCGTTTTATTTTATACAGATTGCATGATCAGAAAATTCCTCAAACGCGTATTGCGCCGACCGGTCAAAACCAGATCGGCAGGTAATGCCCAGGTAATTCCATTCGAACTGCACGGCGTGGCACGCGAACAGATCAGTTTCGGGGCGAAGAAAGTCACCGACGGCCTGCACGCCGCGGGTTATCAGGCATTTGTGGTCGGGGGTGCGGTGCGCGATCTGCTGCTGGAGCGCGCGCCCAAAGATTTTGATATCGTGACCGATGCCACGCCTGATGAAGTGCGCCGCGTGTTTCGCCGCTCGCGCATCATCGGGCGGCGCTTCCAGATCGTGCATGTGATGTTCGGCGAGGAAGTGGTCGAAGTCTCCACCTTCCGGCGCATGGTCGAGGCCGAAGACGCGCAGACCGACGAGCATGGCCGCCTGCTGCGCGACAACGAATTCGGCGATCAGGAACAGGACGCGGCGCGGCGCGACTTCACCGCGAATGCGCTGTTCTACGATCCGTCCAGCCAGGATATCTACGATTATCACGGCGGCTATGCCGATGTCCGCAAGCACCTGTTGCGCATGATCGGCGACCCGGAAGTGCGCTACCGCGAAGATCCGGTGCGGATGCTCCGCGCGGTGCGCTTGTCCGCCAAGCTGGATTTCCGGCTGGATACGGCAACCGCCGCACCGATCGGGGCGATGAAGAATCTGCTCGACAACGTGCCGCAGTCGCGCCTGCTCGATGAAGTGCTGAAGATGCTGTTGTCCGGCGATTCGGTGGAATGCATCCAGCAACTGCGCAAGATGAACCTGCATCACGGCCTGCTGCCGTTGCTGGACGTGATTCTCGGGCAGCCGATGGGCGAAAAATTCGTCATGCTGGCGCTGCGCAATACCGACGAACGTATCAATCAGGACAAGACGGTTTCGCCCGCCTTCCTGTTTGCCGCATTGCTCTGGCATGAGGTGCTGGCGGCCTGGAATATCCGCGTGCAGCAGGGCGAACGCCCGGTCGGTGCCATGCACGCGGCGATGGATGATGTACTGGCCAGACAAAAGGCGCGGCTCGCGATCCCGCATCGCCATGATGCGGTGATGAAAGAGATATGGCTGCTGCAGCAACGCTTCGACCAGCGTTCAGGGCAACGCCCGTTCCGCTTGCTGGAGCAGCCGCGCTTCCGTGCCGGATTCGACTTTCTGCTGCTGCGCTGCGCCAGCGGCGAGGTGGACGACGAGCTCGGGTTGTGGTGGGATGAATTTCAGGATGCCGGTGCCGAACGGCAGGCGGAAATGCTGCAACCGGAACAGGCCGGGGACAAGAAACGTCGCCGCCGCAAGCCGCGCAAAAAGCCCGGAGCAACGAATGAACCAGCAGCATGATGAGAGCCTCTAAAAACCCAGAGTTCGCCCAAATGCAAGGCGTGGAAAAAATTCCGCCGCGCCGCATATGGGTTATATGCAAGCAAGAAATTCCTTTCTGCAACGCAGCAGTTGGGATGAAATCTGGATTTTTAGAGGTTCCCTAATGTTGCACATCGCCTTCATCGGACTGGGCAGCAATCTGGAAGACCCGCGCAGCCAGTTGCTACATGCCTTTGCCGAGCTTGACCGATTGCCGGATACGCACCTCATCGCCCGTTCGTCGCTGTATCGCAGCGCACCGCTGGGTTATCTGGATCAGCCGGAATTCGTCAATGCAGTGGCACAGATCGGGACAAGCCTGACCCCGCAAGCCTTGCTGCAAAGCCTGCTGCAAATCGAGCACCGGCATGGCCGCGAGCGTATTTTTCGCAATGCGCCGCGCACGCTGGATCTGGATGTGCTGTTGTATGACGATGCGCAACTGCATGAACACGGCCTGACCATCCCTCACCCGCAAATGCACTTGCGCGCCTTCGTGCTGCAACCGCTGCTGGAAATTGCACCGAACACAGTTATACCCGGCAAAGGCAAGGCCGGAGCGGCATTTGAAAATTGCCATGACCAAATATTGGAGATGCTTCACGATGCTGCATGACAAGTATCGTTATGTAGTAGTGGAAGGACCGATTGGCGTCGGCAAAACCAGTCTGGCACGCCGTCTCTCGCAACATTTCTCTGCCGCGACGCTGCTGTTGGAGAAGCCGGACGAGAACCCCTTTCTGGCGAAGTTCTACCATGACCCGTTGCGTTACGCGTTGCCGACACAATTATTCTTCCTGTTACAGCGCGGCAACGAAGTTTGCGATCTGGCGCAGATGGATATGTTCCACACCAGCACGGTGGCGGATTATCTGTTCGACAAGGATCCGCTGTTTGCGCGGCTGAATCTATGCGATGCAGAGTTCGGCCTATACCAGCATATCTACCGGAACCTGCAATTGCAGGTTCCCGCGCCCGATCTGGTGATCTATTTGCAGGCCGAGCCGGAAACGCTGCTGGAACGGGTGCGCCGCCGCGCCAGAGCTTATGAGCAAACCATTTCCGATGCCTATTTGCTGCGCGTGGCACAATCCTATAGCGATTTCTTTTATCATTACGAGGCGGCACCGGTATTGACGGTGAATACCGAACATCTGAACTTTGAGGATCGCGACGAGGATTTCACCCTGCTGCTGCAACGCATCGGGGAAATGCGCGGACCGCGCGAATTTTTTAGCATGGGTGGATGACAGATGCCTTTGTAGGTGCGAATTTATTCGCACTCCCCCATTGTATAGTGCGAATAAATTCGCACCTACGAAACCGCCAACTGCCGTTTTTAAGCTCAAGTAGGCAATCTGCGTAGCGGATGCTCGAAAAAAATGAAATTCATGGAGATACCCAGATGCGAACTACCTTGACTACATTGCAAACGATGCGCGGCAAGGACGAGAAGATCGCCGTGCTGACCTGCTACGACGCGAGTTTTGCCGCATTGCTCGAAGCGCAGGGCATCGATGTGCTGTTGGTGGGCGATTCGCTCGGCATGGTGCTGCAGGGGCACGAGACCACGCTGCCGGTTACGCTGAACGACATGGTCTACCACACCGCCTGCGTGGCACGCGGTTCGCGGCATGCATTCATTGTTGCCGACATGCCGTTCGGCACCTTTCAGGTCAGCCCGGAAAAAACCTTTGAACATGCCGCGCAGTTGATGGCGGCGGGCGCGCAGATGGTCAAACTGGAAGGCGGCTCGACGATGGCCGGGACTATGCATTTTCTGACCGGACGCGGCATTCCGGTCTGCGGCCACATCGGGCTGACCCCGCAATCGGTGCACCAGCTGGGCGGCTACCGTGTGCAGGGTAAAGAATCCTTAGCCGCCCGGCAATTGCTGGAAGATGCTGCGGCACTGGAACAGGCCGGTGCGGGCATGCTCGTGCTGGAAGCCGTGCCCGCATCGCTGGCAGCCGAGATCACCGCACAACTGTCCATCCCCACCATCGGCATCGGCGCGGGAGCAGCCTGTTCCGGCCAAGTGCTGGTACTGCATGACATGCTGGGCATCTATCCGGGCAAAAAAGCCCGCTTCGTGAAGGATTATCTGCAAGGCGCGGACAGCATCGCGGCGGCGGTAAAAAATTACGTTACCGAGGTCAAGGCCGGTACTTTCCCGGCAGCGGAACACAGCTTCTGATGCAGGTTATTTCGACCATCGCCGAACTACGCACCCGGCTGAACGGCGAACACGCCGTTGCTTTCGTGCCGACCATGGGCAACCTCCATGAGGGCCACCTCGAACTGATGAAGCTGGCACGCAAACACGGCGATTGCGTGGTGGCGAGCATCTTCGTCAACCCGCTGCAATTCGGACCCAATGAAGATTTCGACCGTTACCCGCGCACGCTGGAAGCGGATTGCGCCAGCCTGCAAGGCTTGGCGGATATCGTGTTCGCGCCGTCGGTCAACGGGATGTATCCCGAACGGCAGACCGTTTTCGTCGAACCGCCGCCGATCGCCAACGAATTGGATGGTGCGGCGCGCCCCGGTCATTTTCGCGGTATGGCCACGGTAGTGCTGAAACTGCTCAACATCGTACAGCCGCAGGTCGCGCTGTTCGGCAAGAAGGATTACCAGCAACTGCATATTATCCGGCAACTGGTCGCGCAACTGAATTTGCCGGTGCTTATCGTCGGCGGTGAAACCGTGCGCGCGGCGGACGGTCTGGCGCTAAGTTCGCGCAACCAGTACCTGAGTACTGCGGAGCGAAACGAGGCGACTTTCCTGTACCAGACGCTGCAAAGTATGCGTGTAGCTATCCTGCAAGGTGAACGTGATTTTGAACAATTACAGAAACAGGCGGTCGAACACCTCGCGGCAAGGAACTGGTCGGCGGACTATATAGAGGTGCGCAACCAATCCGACCTGCAACCACCCCACTCCGAGCAAGGTTATCCGGTGCAACAACTGGTGATATTGGCTGCAGCCAGACTGGGCAATACCCGCTTGCTGGACAATGTCGAAGTTTGTCTTGCATGAATGATTACTTGACCGGTTGGCTGTTATATAATTCGCGCCCTGTCAGAAAGAAAATACCAAATGCAAAGAACCATGCTTAAAGCCAAATTGCACCGGGTGCGTGTCACGCACTCCGAGCTGCATTACGAAGGCTCCTGCGCTATCGACGATAATCTGCTGGATGCCGCAGACATCAAAGAATATCAGCAGATCGATATTTACAACGTCACCAATGGCGAGCGTTTCACCACCTACGCGATCCGCGCGCAACGCGATTCCGGGGTGATTTCGGTGAATGGTGCGGCGGCACACAAGGCCAATCCGGGCGATATTCTGATCATTGCAACCTACGCGATGTACACCGAGATGGAACTGCAAAAATTCCATCCGCAGCTCGTGTATGTGGACGAACACAACCGCATCATTGCGCAGCGCGACCATATCGCCGTTCAGGCGGCCTGACAAACTGCTGCCCATGGTTGTTCCTGACGGAAAATAGAACCGATGAGCATCCAAAGCACAGTTGAACGCCATCCTGCCTATCTGGCGATCGCCTTATTTCTGAATTTCGTCATTCTGATCAGTATCGCCAGCTATTCTCTTGTCGATAATTTCAAGGGAATTGAAAAAGCCCGCGCGTTTGAAAACCTGAACAGCATCGGCAAGCTCAAGGCCGGACAGATCCAGCAATATCTCCAGTCCCGCAAGGGCGATGCGGTCATCGTTTCGGGATTGCTGAGTAATTCGGCAGTGCAACATTGGCTGAAAAACCCGTCCGGCGATGTGCCCGATGCGGTGCGCCACTCGCTGGACATCATCGGCGCAATCTATCAGCTGGGCGGACTACAAGTGCTGGACACCAACGCTAAGGTGCGTTTCACAAACGGGCAATATGTAAACCTGTCCAGAAAGACCAAATCCCTGGCTTTGCAAGCTGTCCATGATAACTTCCTGCATCTTTCGCCCATCTACTTTGGCGATCCGTCCGCCTCGGACAAGCCGCTGATGGATTTTATCGTTCCGCTAGTCAATCCGGATACCTCGGCAGTCATGGGGGTACTGGTATTGCGCGATGATTTGCGTTTTCTGTATTCACTGCTGCAATCCTGGCCGGTGGAGAGCGTTTCCGGTGAAACCTTGCTGGTCACCCGGGACGGCGACGATGTGCTGTTCCTCAACGAGTTGCGTTTCAAAAAGGATACCGCACTCAAGCTGAGGATACCGATCAGAAGAAGCACCGACGCTCCCGTAGGCCCATCGATAGCGATGTTAAAGGACGGTTATTTCGGCTCACTGGAAACCTTCGACTATCGCAACAAGCCAACACTGGCCTTCAATATTGCCGTACCGGACACCTCATGGGGCATGGTAGTCAAGATGGATACCGACGAGGTTCTTGAGCATGTAAACCGCCTAGCGGTATACGTCTGGATCATCAGCGCAATATTTATTCTGGGTGCGGGTACCATCCTCTGGACATGGTGGCGCAAACAAATGATCGAAAAGCTGGCGCAGGCGGAATTGGACAAGGCTGCCGAGGATCTGCGCATTTCCGCGATTGCATTTGAAACACACGAAGCGATCATCATTACCGATTGCCACCCGCATATCCTGCGGGTCAATAAGGCGTTTTGCGACATTTCCGGCTATTCGCCGGAGGAAGTAATCGGCAAGAATCCCAGAATGCTCAGCAGCGAGAGAAATCCCAAAGCGTTTTATGAGGAAATGTGGGCCACTATCTTGCGTAACGGCACATGGAGCGGTGAAATCATGGACACGCGCAAAAACGGCGAGGTGTTCCCGGCTTGGCTGACGGTCACAGCCGTTACCACACCGGATGGCGTACTCACCCATTACGTCGGTTCGTATTTCGACATTACCGAGCGCAAGCAATCGGAAAATGCGATCCACAATCTGGCGTTCTACGATCCGCTGACCAACCTGCCCAACCGCCGCCTGTTGATCGACCGTCTGCAGCATGCGCTGGCAACCAGCGAGCGCAGCGGCAGGCACGGTGCGATTATGTTCATCGACCTCGACAACTTCAAGATCATCAATGACACCAAAGGGCATGAATGCGGCGACCAGATATTGATTGAAGCTGCACGGCGTCTGCAGTCCTGCGTGCGCGAAGGCGATACGGTGGCCAGGCTTGGCGGCGACGAATTTGTGGTGATGCTGGAAGAGTTAAAAGGAAACATGGAACACGCCGTGTCATTGACCGACGAGGTGGGCGAGAAAATCCTCGCCGCCCTCAACCAGCCCTACCGTATCCACGGAAGCGAATTTCACAGCACTGCCAGCATCGGAATCAACCTGTTCGTCGGCCACGGGATGTCTGCGGATACGCTGCTCAAATATGCGGATATTGCGATGTATCAGGCAAAAGGCGCGGGACGGAATACCCTGCGATTTTTTGACCCGAAAATGCAATCCGTGCTGGAAGCGCGTATCGCCATAGAATCCGATTTGCGCCTCGCGCTGACCGAGCAGCAATTCCGCCTTTATTATCAGGCACAGGTGGACGATACCAGTTGCATCATCGGCGCGGAAGCTCTGGTACGCTGGATGCATCCGCAGCGCGGCATGATCCCTCCCGTCCAGTTCATCCCCGTAGCCGAGGAAAGCCAACTGATACTGGACATCGGCCATTGGGTGCTGGTGACAGCCTGCCAACAACTCGCGGTATGGGCCGATGATGAGCGAAAGCGCGATCTGGTGCTTGCCGTAAACGTCAGCGCCCAGCAGTTCAAACTGAAAGACTTTGTGGGTCAGGTAGCGGCAACCATAAAGGAATATGGCATCAACCCGGCATGCCTGAAACTGGAGTTGACCGAAAGCGTGGTGCTGGATGATATCGCCGACATCGTCACCAAAATGCACGAGCTGAAAGCCCTCGGGATCAGTTTGTCGCTGGACGATTTCGGTACGGGCTATTCATCGTTGTCCTACCTGAAACAGCTCCCGCTCAACCAGCTCAAGATCGACCAGAGTTTCGTCAGGGATATCGCCACCGACCCGAGCGATGCCATCATGGTGCAAACCATCATCGACATGGCGAATAACTTCCGCTTCAACGTCATCGCCGAAGGCGTGGAGACTGAAGCGCAACTGGCGTTCCTCAAACTTCACGGCTGCAGGGTCTATCAGGGCTACCTGTTCAGCAAACCGGTACCCGTGGAAGAATTTGAAATGTTGCTGAAAAAATCGTGTGTGGGCAAGGAAAACGTTATAGAGTGATCGTTGCAGGGGCGCGATAAATCGGGCACCTGCAGATTTAGCGACCTGCTATTCGTCGCGCATCCGCAAAGCTTCTTCGATATCCACCGCCACCACATTGGATACGCCTTTTTCCTGCATGGTAACGCCGACCAGTTGCTGCGCCATCTCCATGGTGATTTTGTTGTGGCTGATGAACACAAACTGGGTATGCTGCGACATCTTCTTGATCAGCGAACACAGCCGCTCGGTATTGGTGTCGTCCAGCGGAGCGTCCACTTCATCGAGCAGGCAGAACGGTGCCGGGTTTAACTGGAACATCGAAAACACCAGTGCTATCGCGGTCAGTGCTTTCTCTCCGCCCGACATCAGATGAATCGAACTGTTTTTCTTGCCGGGCGGCTGCGCCATTACCTGCACGCCGCTGTCGAGTATCTCTTCGCCGGTCAATACCAGACGAGCTTCGCCGCCGGCAAATAAGATCGGAAACAATTCGGACAGGTGCTGGTTGACCTGGTTATAGGTCTCCATCAGCAGGTCGCGCGATTCCTTGTCAATGCGGCGGATCGCCTCTTCCAGCGTGGCCATCGCCTCGTTCAGATCCTTGGCTTGCGCGTCCAGATAGGCCTTGCGCTCGGTCGCGGTTTGCAGCTCTTCGAGCGCGGCAAGGTTTACCGCACCCAATGCCTCGATGCCGGCATTCAGCCGGTTCAACTCGTTCTGCAGCACATTCGGCTTATGGTTGCCCGACTCCAGCAGCGGCAGCAAAGCCTGCTCGTCCACGCCCTGCAACTGTTCCGCCCATTGTTCAAAATGCAGTCGAGCCTCCTGTTCTTTCAGCGTCAACTCGTTGAGCTTTTCGCGCAGCGGATTGAGTTTATGCTCGCAGGCAAGACGCTCCTGTTCGAGCTTTTGCAGATTGACGGTGGCGCTTTCCAGCGTGTTGCGCGCCTCGCCCAGCAACTGCTCGACGATCTGCCGTGTTTCCAGAGCGACCTGCAACTGTTGCTTGGCAGTTTCATCCTCGCCGCCGGATAACTCCGCGCGCAGTTGCGTCAGGTTCTGCTCGAACTGCGCCAGCGCCTCGGTGATCTGACGGACGTTATGCTGCAGGTCGGCGATTTTCTCGGTGCAGGTTTTGGCGAAGAAGTGCGCTTCCTGCATCGCGTGTTGCGCCTGCTGCGCCCGGCTGCGCTGCTCGCGCAACGCAATATCCTGATGGTTGGTGTTGCGCTGCGCCTCATCGACCTGCGCGTGGAATGCCCCGATCTGCTCGCGCAGCATTGCCATCTGCTCATTGACATCCTGCTGCTGGCGCTGCTCTCCGCCCAGCAGTTCGGCCACTTCCTGCATCTCGCCCTCGATCTGCATGGTGCGCTCCGCGCTGCGTTCGTGCGCCTGATTCAGTTTGAGTATCTGCATTTGCAGGCCATGCAGGCGTTGTTGCAATTCGTTGCCTGCGGTGCGCAACGGCGCGATTTGCGCTTCGATTGATTGATAGCGTTGCTCTGCCTGTGCGACTTGTTCACGCGAATATTCCGCGTTGCGGTTCTGTTCGGCCAGCTCCAGCTCCAGCCGCTCGATCTCGCGCTGCCTTGCCAGCACACCGTGCAACTGGCTGTCCGGTGCGTGAAACAACACGCTGTGTGCACTGACCAGATGTCCCTGAGGGGTAACGAACCAGCCGCCTGCGGGCAACTGCGCGCGCTGCGCATAAGCCTGCGCCACATCCGCCACCGCATACACATGCGTCAGCCAATCGCGCACCGCGGGCAGCACTTGCGCATCCTGACATTGCACATAGTTCAACAGCGGGCGTAGATCGGGATTCATCCCGACATCTTCGTTATGTCGGGATGAATCCCGACCTACGGAAAACAACGCCAGCTTACCCGGCGGCACAGCACTCCACCCAGCCGCATCGCCCAACGACGGCATGGCAATCGCATTCAATCGCTCGCGCAATACCGCTTCCAGCGCGTCCTCCCAGCCGTTTTCGATGCGGACGGACTGCCACAGGCGCGGCAGTTTTTCCAACTGGTGCTGTTGCAGCCAGGTGTTAAGATTCTTGTCGTTGTCGATATGCTGCTGCAATTGCTGCAATGCCTGCAGGCGCGCCTCGGTCTGGGCATGCACGCGCTCCTGCTGCTGCAATGAAGCGCGCTGGTTGCGCCGTTCATTGTCGGCCAGCGGCAACTGTTCCTGCAAGTGCGCCAGCTTGGCGATCTGCTCTTCGCGCTCCATTTCAAACTCGGCCATTTGCTGCTGCGCGTCTTGCAACGCTCCGCTATCGGGGCGCGGCAAATTGTCCTTTTCCAGCATCAAACGCAAACGGCGCGACTCCATCTGCTGGATATTGCGCTGCAAATGTTCGCGTTGCGTATCGGCCAGTTGCAGTTGTTGTTGCAGCTGCAACTGCTCGCGCTGCAGCGCGTTGTAGCGTTCCTGCGCGATGCGCGCCGCCTCTTCGGCCTGCGGCAAGTTGGCACCTTCCCGCTGCGCGTGTTGCTCGGCATCGGCAACTTTGACGGCGGCACCGTCCTGCTGGCGCAGCCAATGCTCCAGCAGGGAATGCACACCCTGTCGCTGGTGCTGCTGTTGCTCGATCTGTTTTTCGGTGCTGGCGATTTGCTGGGCCATGCGCTGGCGCTGTTCGGCGACATGCTTGATCTGCTGCTCCAGCCGAGCGATTTCGGCATTGGCGGTATACAACTCGCCCTGCTTGACGTGCAGCGCATCGGATAGCTGGTAATGTCCGCTGCGCATGGTTTCCAGCTGGCTTTCGGTGTCGCGCAGCCGCGCGGTTTCCGCCTCCAGTTCGACGCGGGTTTTCTCCATCGTTTGCACGCTTCTGGCGCGCTGCGTCTCGGCTTCCTGCTTCTTCACCAGCCAGAACAAATGCTGTGCGGTATCGCGTTGCGTTTCCAGCGCGCGGTATTGCTTCGCCACTTCGGCCTGTTCGCCCAGATGCACCAGTTGTTTGTCCAGTTCCTGCAGGATGTCGCTGACGCGCAGCAGATTATCGCGCGTATCACCGATGCGCAATTCGGTTTCGCGGCGCCGGTCGCGGTATTTTGAAACGCCCGCCGCTTCTTCGAGGAATACCCGCAATTCTTCCGGCTTGGCCTCGATGATGCGCGAAATCATGCCCTGCTCGATGATCGCATAGGCGCGCGGCCCCAGCCCGGTACCGAGGAAAATATCGGTAATATCCTTGCGCCGCACATGCTGGTTGTTGATGTGGTAACTGGAATCGCCGTTGCGCTGCAATACGCGCTTGATGGAAATTTCCGCGTAGCTCGACCACTGTCCGGCGGCCTTGCCCAGCGAATTGTCGAAAATCAGTTCCACGCTGGCGCGCGATACCGGCTTGCGCTTGCTCGACCCGTTGAAGATCACGTCCTGCATGGTTTCGCCGCGCAGCGCGGAGGCTTTCGATTCGCCCAGCACCCAGCGTAGCGCGTCGATCACATTCGACTTGCCGCAACCGTTCGGCCCGACCACGCCCACGATTTGACCCGGCAACGAGATGTGCGTGGGGTCAACGAAGGATTTGAAACCGGCGAGTTTAATCTGGGTAAGACGCAATTTTGGTATCACAACATTAATGGTAAAAACTCGCGTAGCGAGGCCTTATCCCCCTCTCCCGCCTGCGGGAGAGGGCGGGGGAGAGGGAACGGTCTGGCGCAAGCAGGCTTCATTTTCAAAAACAATGCGGCCATGACCGTTATAATGCGCGCTATTCTAACCCAAGCTGGACACCATACCAAATGGCGACACAACCCGAAAAAACACTGGAAACCTTCCCCAACCCGAACCCGCGCCGGGATTACCACATTCACATGGAAATCCCAGAATTCACCTGCCTGTGCCCCAAGACCGGCCAGCCGGATTTCGCCACGCTGTTCCTCGACTATATCGCCGACGAGAAATGCGTCGAATTGAAGAGCCTCAAGCTGTATATATGGTCATTCCGCAACGAAGGGCATTTCCACGAGGACGTGACCAACCGCATCCTCGACGAACTGGTCGGTGCCACCCAGCCGCGCTTCATGCGCCTCACCGCAAAGTTTTATGTGCGCGGTGGCATCTTCACCAACGTGGTTGCCGAACACCGCCAGCAAGGCTGGCAGCCGCTGCAGGCGGTGGATCTGGCGCAATTCGGGGCGCAGTCGAATACACGGGGATAATATTCAGGCGTGAGCACAGGGGGTACCCTCCCCGGCTCACGCCATGTACCGGCTGTACTCGCGCAATTTAAACAGCTTCACATGACACAGTCGATCATGAGCATCGTCGAATCGTCAAATGCGCGACAGCCTCCCAAGTGGTTGCGCAAGGCGTTTTTCAATCCATCGAACCGGTCTGCAGCCGGTGTTTCCCTGATCACCCGATGAATGTTGTGCACTCCCCAGGCTGCACCGCTCTCATTTTCTGCTTCGACAAAACCGTCCGAGTAAATCACCAACTGGCTGTGACAGCTCCATTGAAAAATTTCCGTATGCGCGGTAAAGGATCGGTCCAATATACCCAAAGGGAGGTTTTCGGAACCGAACGAGTGATAAATTTCACCGTCTTGGTTGACCAGCATCGCCGTAGGCATGCCGCCGTTCCAGACCTCCATGAAGTGGTTACGCGTATCGATGCAAGCCACGAAAGCGGACACGAAACGGTCGACGGGTGACTGCTCCTTGACTGCCCAGTTCATTTCTTCGACGAGCATCGAAACCGGCAACCCCTTGTCGACCATGCTGTAAAAAATGTGATTTACCGGCAGCAGGTTTAGCGCCGCCGGCAGACCGTGACCGGTCGAGTCTGCCAGCATGATATACAACCGGCCGTTGCGCGAACGGCGAAAAGCAATCAAATCACCGCTGACATGATCCGCGGATTCGATCCAGTACTGCACATGCTGGTCAACCATGCGCTCGGGTTGCATCATGCGTTTCATCAGCTCGGAAACTAACGCACGCTCTTCTTCCGCCGCATGGTGGTATTTTTCCAGTTGTGTGCGGCTGGCTTTCAGTGCGCGTGTCTTGAGCAGCGAATCGGCACGCTTCAGCACCGCCGCATGCAGCTTGTCCAGATCAATGGGCTTGATAACATAATTATCCACACCGATATCAAGCGCCCGTTGCAGTGAAGCGAAATCATTAAAAGCAATCGTCAGGATGAAATGCGAGGAAGGATTGCGCTGCTTGATGATTTCGGCAAACTCCAGTCCGTCTATTTCCGGCAGCGTCACGTCACTGATGATAATGTCGGGATAGTACTGATCGTAAAGTTCCAATGCCTCCCGACCGTCAGCGGCCAGAAAAACATCGCCACATTTTTCACGAAGGAAGTCGGCCACCTGATGCCGCAAAACATCATCGTCTTCAACGTAAAGAACCGTCAACTCACTCAAACCATGGGTAGCCATTTTTATCAACCTGTCTATTTAACTGATGAACATCCAAGCCGCAGTTCTTCTTGCGTAGCCGCCTTTGGCACAGTGGCTTTACGGCCATATTTTTCAGCAAGTTTCAAACGTGCGCAGATTATTGGATTGCACGAATGGATTCAATACACACATGACGAGTGGTTGAATTTTCGCTCTAAGTGGCAAGACCGGTTTCGTATGCACGGTAAAAAACTATTCATCCGATGCAATGATTCAGGTTAACGCGGCATGTGATAATCCGTGAAAATCATGCAACCGAATTATTTCTCCCAGAATGCGGGCTGCTTATTAAAACGTTGAACGGCTTTCCTCAACGCGGTGAACTGGTGTGACAAGCCGTGGGCTATCCAGCCCTTGGCCAGCACAACCGCTTCCTGGTGCCGCGATAAATCCGGCAGTGCCGCCAGCTCCTCCAGCAGGCGGTGCGCGACCGCCACATCGTTGATTTGTCCGAGCACTTCCTGCACTTCGCTTAATGCCGCGAGGAATGCCCCGGTTTTTTTTCTGCCGTACAAATCGGAAAAAAATTCCGCACTGTATCTCAGCTTCTTGGCAAGAATGCGCAGAGAGTGCAGCCGAGCGGCATCCAGAGTATCCAGTTGCAGGCCGGACTGGGTGAATCGCCCGGCCAGTTTACGCAAACGGCGTGCCGAAAAATTGCGCACCAGCGGCATATCTTCCCCTTGATGCAGCCAATACGAACCGTTCATCCAGACGGCAAAGCGCAATATCAATCGCTGCAATTCGCGCGCCCGCGCCGCGCCGCGCAATGCCGCATAACAGCCGTCGCGTTGCCGCTCACTGGTCGCCAGCATCGCCTGCAAACCGCCATGACCGGCCATCCGCGCGCACATCGGCTGCGCTATCTGGGCAATGAATACATCCCATTCGCGGGTGCGTCCCAAAGCGATACACAGCGCCGCGACATCTTTACCCAATGCCTCCAGCTGACTGTCGGCGCGTAACTTTCCTGCCATGCGCAGCACCACGCGCAAACGGCGCAATGCCACACGCATTTGATGCAGATATTCCGCATCATCGCTACCCATCGCCCCGCGCAAGTTGCCCTGCAGATGCAGCAGACAAGACCAGACCAACGTTTGCAACACATCCGCCAGCGTGTCTTTTTTGGCAATATCCGGCGCATAGCCTTTAACCGGACAGTCGGCGTATCCCGACAATAACCGGAAGCCAAGTTCCGCCTTGCTGACCGTTTCCAGCTCGAACGGCACGATCTCCAGCAGCGCCAGCGCCAGTTCGAACAACTGGCGCGGCTCACCGGATTTCAATTCCAGCTCAAGTTCGCAGATCGGCGCGCTGTGCTGTTCAGTACGCACCTCGCCCTGATCCATGCACAATTCGATTTGTGTCCCCTGCCAGTCCAGCATGCGGCTGGTGCGGGAAAAATCGGTGACAAACACCGGCTGCAATCTTTTGCGCAACGGCAGCGGCAAATGCTCGTCAAACTCTGCGGCCTGCGGCGAGGAAAAATCCAGCGCCGCGCGGCTTACCGGTATTTCCCACTCGTTGCGCTGGTGCAAACCTGCTTTGACCGAACCGCCCCCCTTCAGGGTTTGCAACCATTGCCGCCCGGAGCGGCGCAGACGCAACGCCATTGCCGATTTGTGCAATTCGAGTTTCGGCGTGTCGTAATAAATATTGTAGAGGCGGCGCGTGACAGGACGCGTGATTTGATGTTTGCCGAGCAGCGGATGCCGCTTCAGCCTGGCCAGCTGCTCGGGAGCGATGCGTAATTTGAGCTCGGTTTCGACTGCCATGTCTACCTCAAATAAAGCGTTAACGTGAAACTCGCGCAGCGATTCGTTTGCCCTTCCCAGGTGAAACAACTAGCCATCTGACTAGGTTGGCAAACAACGCCAACTAAGTCATTGGTTATCCCGCTTGCGCGGGGAAAGTTTGGATAGGGGGAAACGGGCGTGGCAAGTTTATTATCAAGAGTGGCAACTTGCCATGCCCGTTAGAGTGCTCACTATAACAGGCAATCCAAAAATTTTGCTGTGCAGTTTGGCGGACTGTTTCAAACCGGAAGACTTCATTTCGGGTTACCGTATTCCATTACAACAGGAGAGAATCCGTGCAACAGAACAGGTTTGGCTTTAATGTGCAACCTGCGCTTAAATAGGCGGTTGAAAATATCAAATAGTTGATTGTTGATTGAGCCGCGTGTAGAGTTTCCACCCCCGCCAAAATTCGGCTACTGGAGGGTCTTGCGGTGATCGAATTCCGGCAGGGCACGCTGAATACACCGCCATACCATAACCAAGGATAGAAATATGCATGCCAAATCAGAGACAACTGCAGCCGAACAGGTGTTAAACGGAATCCATTTACCGCCCTGTCCGACCGCATTATTGGCGGCGATGAAAGAGGCGCAATCACCGGATGCAGATTTGGGCAAGATCGCGCGTTTGATCGTGCAGGATGTCGGCTTGTCCGCACCGATGCTCAAGCTTGCCAATTCGCCGTTTTTCGGCCTGCGCATTAAAGTGTCTTCGGTTCCCCAGGCGGTCACTGTGCTGGGTCTCAGAAATACCGTCAATCTGCTCAGTAACGTGGCGTTGCGCGCCAATGTGGTACCCAACTTGGCAGGTATGGATGAATTCTGGGACCGCTCCAATATGACCGCTTTGGCAGCATCGCGCATCGCGGCACAGATTCCCGGCACATCCTGCGACGATGCTTATACCGTCGGTCTGTTTCACGATTGCGGCATTCCCGTGCTGATGCAGAAATACCCGGATTACCTCAAGAATGTCGACGAGATAGCACGTATCAGTGGAAATGTCTGTGCGGTCGAAAACAGCTGTTATTCGACCACTCATGCGGTAGTTGGCAATCTGCTGGCGCGCAACTGGTTGCTCCCCCCGAATATGTGCCGTGCGATCCTGTACCATCATGATCTCACGATTTTCGCCTCGGTTACCGACCCGGCCTCAATCGAGATTTGCAACTGGGTAAGCATTGTTCAGGCGGCAGAATATATCGTGGATTCACATTTGGGTTTGCATAGCGACTGGTGGGAAATATGGCAACCGCCGGTATTGAAACGCCTGCAGTTCTCCATTCAGGAATTCGATGAATTGCGCAGCGATATTGCAAATGTATTAAGCGGGGATTAGCGCGGAATCCCGCTGCCTGTCCGACTACTATGCCGGACAGGCTTGAGTAGCACGTCTTACGACTTCTTTGGTCGTCCGGTTTTAACCGCTTCCAGTCCGGTAATCGCGCTCTTCATTTGCGCGGCGCTCATTGCCCCCAATGCTTTCAAGCCGGCACGCAACACCGTGCTCTTTTTGACATGCAGCCCCGCCTTCAGGCAGATTTCCTTGATTTCGGCGATCTTCTGATACTCGGCTTTGGGCATGGAGAAACTGTCGTGCACCACTTTCGCTTTAGGCTGTTTGGCAGGTTCTTTCGCCGCCGGTTTCGGCTTTGCCACGGCTTTTTTGGTTGCAGGTTTTGCAACAGGCTTCGCCGCTTTTTTTGCCGGGGCAGGCGCTTTAACGGTTGCAGTCTTTTTCACGGTTACAGCAGGCTTCTCGGTAGTCATTTTTCCTCCCAATAGATAAAGTTGCGGAAACAGTATATGCAATATCCTGCATGAATAGAACTGTAATATTTTGAGCCGATTGAATGGTTTGGCGTTTTTTCTTTTGTTACAGCCTACCGACGGACATGACATCAACAAAAAACACCAGCATAGGTTCGCTTAATATTTGCAATTGTTAAGCATACCGCCCGCCTCTTTAGGGGGCCTCTATAAATTCAAAATCCTAAGCGAGACAAGGAGCGAGTAAAAAATTACGACGACGCATATGTTTGATATGTTAGGAGTAATTTTCTATGAGCAACGCAGTATCGCGACGGAGTTTGGATTTATAGAGGTTCCCTTTAGTTGCTTTCTTTATGACCGTACCAGCCCTGCGTGGCATTGGCGATTTTAACCACCAGCAACATCACCGGCACCTCGATCAGCACGCCGACCACGGTTGCCAACGCCGCGCCTGACTGAAAACCGAACAGGCTGATGGCGGTGGCGACAGCCAGCTCGAAAAAATTGCTTGCGCCGATCAGCGCCGACGGCGCGGCGACACAATGCACCACCCCCAGACGGCGATTCAGCCAATAGGCCAGACCGGAGTTGAACAGCACCTGGATCAGGATCGGCACGGCAAGCATCGCGATCACCAGCGGTTGCGCGACGATGGCGTTGCCCTGCAACGCGAACAGTAGCACCAGCGTCACCAGCAGCGCGCCCATCGAGAATGGAGCGATGCGCTCCATCGCGTGTCTGAACCCTTCTTCGCCGTTCGCCAGCAAGCGGCTGCGCAGCAACTGCGCGATGATGACCGGGATCACGATGTAGAACAGCACTGAAACGAACAGCGTATCCCACGGCACGGCGATACTGGCGACACCTAGCAGCAACGCTACCAGCGGCGCAAAAGCGAAAATCATGATGGCATCATTGAGCGCGACTTGCGACAGCGTGAAATAAGGATCGCCCTTCACCAGATTGCTCCACACGAACACCATCGCGGTACAGGGCGCGGCGGCCAGCAAAATCAAGCCGGCGATATAGCTGTCGAGCTGATCCTGTGGCAGATAATCGGCAAACACATGGCGGATGAACAGCCAGCCGAGAAATGCCATCGAGAAAGGCTTCACCGCCCAGTTGATAAACAGCGTAACGCCGATACCGCGGCTATGTTTCTTCACCTGATGCAGCGCGCCGAAGTCTATACGCAACAGCATCGGAATAATCATCACCCACACCAGCACGCCGACCGGGATGTTTACCTTGGCGATCTCCAGACTGGCGATGGCCTGAAACACACCCGGCATAAATTGCCCGAGCACCACGCCGACGATGATGCACAGAAAGACCCAAACGGTCAGGTAACGCTCGAATAAGCTCATGTTTTAATCCTTTATGTGTCCGATGCCGGTCTTAGACGGCAATTTAACCGGCGGCTAGTTCCAGCAGGCGCGTTACGCCAACCGGCTCATCCTTGAGCAGAGGAACAACCGCATAACGCTGTGCATGCCGGCTGGCAACCGCATTGATTTCGCGCAGCTCATTTGCGGCTCTCTGGCGCAGCAGCGGCGATGTTGCCGAAGCCGCCGCCACACTGGTATTGATGATCCATGCCCAGGGTTCAATACCGGCGCGGCGCAAATCGGCTTGCAGGTTTGCCGCTTCCAATACCGGCGTGGTTTCTGCCAGTGTCACGAGCAGCACCTTGGTTTGCTTCACATCCTGAAGCTGCATCATCGGGGTGGTGAAGTTCATGCCCTTATTGCCCATCTGCCGCGACACTTCGCGGTGATAAGCGCCTGTTGCGTCTAGCAGCAACAACGTGTGTCCGGTCGGCGCAGTATCCATCACCACGAACTTTTTGCCTGCCTCGCGAATGATGCGGGAGAAAGCCTGAAACACGGCGATTTCCTCGGTACAGGGCGAACGCAAATCTTCTTCCAGCATTGCGCGGCCTTGTATATCGAGTTGCGCGCCCTTGGTGTCCAGCACATGCTGTCGATAGCGTTCGGTTTCCGCATGCGGGTCAATGCGGCTTAGCGTCAGGTTTTCCAGGGAACCCGTCAGCGTTTCTGACAAGTGCGCGGCGGGATCGGATGTCGTGAGATGCACCGGTAAACCCCGGTGTGCCAGTTCCACCGCGATAGCTGCCGCCAGCGTGGTTTTGCCGACACCGCCCTTGCCCATCAGCATCACCAGGCCGTGACCGTCCGCAGCGATGCCGTCAACCAGTTCGGACAAGTGAGGTTCGTCGAACAAGATGGGGTTATTGGCTAAGTCCAATGCAAGCGGTGCCGTATCTGTCAGCAACTGGTGCAAGGCATCCAGACCGACAAGATTAAAGGATTTGAGCTCAACCTTGTCCAATGGCAGCGCCTTCAATACGTCGGGGATTGCGTTCAGCGCGGCGAGTTCACGTTCGTGTATGGCCGCAGCCAGCGGGTCATTTTCCGCTTCGATTTTTGGCAGCACACCGTTGATAACCAAGTACTGCTGCCGCAAGCCAATGGCCGCGAGTTCTTCATGCGTGCGGGCGACTTCGCGCAAGGTGGCCTGCTGGGCGCGGGCGACCAGAATCAGCCGGGTACGCTTGCCATCGGCCAGCGCATCGACCGCCGCCTTGTACTGTTCCCGCTGCTTTTTCAGACCGGCCAAGGGGCCGAGACACGATGCATCGCCTTTACCCTCTTCCAGGAAACCGCTCCATGCACCGGGCAGCTGCAACAGCCGTATCGTATGCCCGGTTGGTGCCGTGTCGAAAATGATGTGGTCGTAATCAGCGGTCAGGCTTGGGTCGGTCAACAGTGCGGTGAACTCGTCGAACGCCGCGATTTCCGTGGTGCAGGCACCGGAGAGTTGCTCCTCGATACCCTTGACCACCGTGTCCGGTAACACGCCGCGCACCGGGCCGACGATGCGATCCCGATATACCTGTGCCGCGGCCTGCGGGTCGATTTCCAGTGCGGACAATCGCGCTACGGCCGGGATAGCGGTAATGCGATTGCCTATCGTGATGCCAAATACTTGCCCGACGTTGGATGCCGGATCGGTGCTCACCAGCAGCACGCGCTTTCCGGCTTCCGCCAACTGGATGGAGGTAGCGCAAGCGATTGAAGTCTTACCCACCCCGCCCTTGCCGGTGAAGAACAGGAAGCGCGGCGGATGTTCGAGGAATTTCATGGGCAAGTTCAGCAGCATTTGGAAGCGGGTTTAACGAAAGTCACCGGAGCCGTGACGCAGCATGAACCCGCTTCCGCGACAGTGTCGGACGTAGCCGGGCCGAGATAACGCTGGGCGTTATCCAGCATGACACGGGCCGGGGTGTCCTTGACCTTTTGCGCAAGATCCACTGCATAGCGCATATCCAGATTGCTCACGCCCAGCTTGCGTGCCTGATCGTAATGGTATTTGAAACAGGGTTCGCAGTTGCAAGCGATGGCGGCACCGATGGCAACGAGTTCCGCAACCTGCGCGGTAAACAGCGAGGGCGCGGCCACAATGTCCAGCCATTCAGCCAATTCGTCGCGAGTGGGATAACGTCCAGTCAAGACGATTTCACCATCCAGCAGAATCAGCGGCAACCCCTCCTGACCGGAGCGCTCCAGCAAATCCTTTACTTGCGCATTCTCAGCGAAGGCCATCGGTTGCTGGGCCAGATTGAAACGCTCGATCTGCGCCCCGTTTTGTTTGGCCCAATCCACATCAGCCGAGAAGCTGACCAGAGCCTGATCCACTTCGGTGCCGCATACGCCCGTACTGCAACACAATGCCGGATCGAATACTTGTAGCTTGCCCATCATATCCTCCTCAATCTTGAGTGCGCCCGATTTCAGTAAGCTTTTCTTTCAGGGTGATTTTGTCCAATTTCTCAATGGGTAAATTCATGAATAACTGGATACGTCGCGCCAACTGATCTGCGGCCTTCTTGAAAGCTGCGCGCCGAGCCTCATCGCCCTCGACATGCGCAGGATCGGGAATACCCCAATGTGCGGTGGCCGGTTTGCCCGGCCAAACCGGGCAGGTTTCTCCGGCTGCGTTGTCGCACACGGTAAAGATAAAATCAAACTCCGGTGCGCCGGGTGCGGCAAACTCGTCCCAGCTTTTGCTGCGCAACCCTTCGATGCTGTGACCTTGTTGCTGCAACAGCTCCAACGCGCCCGGATTAACCAGCCCGGCTGGTTTACTGCCGGCACTGTAAGCTTTGAATTTCCCCTTACCCAATGTATTGAACAGCACTTCGCCCAAAATACTGCGCGCCGAATTGCCGGTACATAACACCAGCACCTTGTATTGTTTTTCACTCATTTCGATTCCCTTATTAAAGTTATCAACATTTTTTACCCGGTACCTTGCAGGCATCCGCATTCCCACCGCAGCAATTCTCGGTCAGATAATCCACCATGCCGTTCATTGCCGCAAAATTCGCCGCGTAATAGATAAACCGCCCCTCCTGTCTGCTCTCGATCAGCCCGGCATGGCTAAGCGTCTTGAAGTGGAACGACATCGTGGCCGGTGCAACTTTCAGCTTTTCGGCCAACTGCCCTGCCGCCATACCTTCCGGCCCGCATTCCACCAGCAGACGATAAATCGCCAGCCGAGTAGGTTGCGCCAATGCCGCCAACGCTTTTACCACTTGAGCAGATTGCATCATTTTACATTTCCATTGTTAAACAATTATTAAAATGTCTAACCGTATTAAAACAAAATTGCCGCAACCTTGCAACCAATCTGCCACGGCGTTTTAATCCTATTGAAACATTCACCCTCTATCCTGTTTCGTACACCATGCTTTAGGGATATTTACGATGAAAACGCTTCAGGACATCTTGAATCAACGCAACCTTTCCGCCTTGTTTCAGCCGATCATGGATATGTCCTGCGGCACATTTATCGGCTTCGAGGGACTGATACGCGGCCCGGCCAACAGCCCGCTACATTCGCCTGCCAATTTATTCAGCGCAGCCAGACAGCTGGGGCTCTCTCTGGAAACCGAAATGCTGTGCCGACAAATCGTGCTGGAAGCATTTGCCGCCCAAAACCTGCCCGGAAAACTATTTCTGAATGTCAGCCCGGAAGCATTGACCCACCCCAGCTTCAAAAACGGGCAAACTCTGGCTTACCTTGAACATCTCGGCATCGACCCGCAACAGGTCATCATCGAAATCACCGAAAACCAGCCAACATTCGATTTTGCGGGGATGCGCAATGCTTTGCTGCACTACCGCAGCATGGGATTCCAGATCGCGATAGACGATCTGGGCGAAGGTTTTTCCAGTTTGCGTTTATGGTCCGAGTTGCGCCCCGAATTCATCAAAATAGACATGCATTTCATACAGGGTGTCAATGCCGACCCGCTCAAACAACAGTTCCTGAGATCGATCCACAGCATCGCCCTCAGTTCCGGCACGCAAGTGATTGCGGAAGGTATCGAAACAGCTGCCGAATTCAGGGTAATACGGGATATCGGCATCGCATGCGGTCAGGGTTATTTCATTGCCCGCCCCAGCCCTGTCCCGCCGCTGATTCCACCCGCCGAAGTCGGCTGCCTGATCAGCACCAACTACAGCACCGAACGGCCGTATGGCAACAAACGCGGTATCACGGCGGAAGCGCTGGTGCGTTATGTGGAGCCGCTCCAGCCCAACGCAGAAACTGCAAAAATATCCGCCGTTTTTTCCGCAAACAAAGACTGGTTCGCTATTCCCGTCGTTGAGAACGGACGCCCGGTCGGATTGATTAACCGCTATGAGTTCGTGGACAGTTTTGCGCAACCTTCCCTACAAGAGTTGCCCGCTAACGAATATTGCAAGGACGTGATGAATGCATATCCTTTGACGGTGGAAAAATCCACCCCCCTTCATGAATTGGGCAATTTCCTGAGTGAATCAAGAATCGAACACTTTACCAACGGCTTCATCATTACCGACCAGGGCCGTTACCTCGGGCTGGGCACAGTGCAGGATGTATTGCGCGAAATCACCAATGCACAGATCGAAACGGCGCGCTACGCCAATCCGTTGACTTTGCTGCCCGGCAATGTACCCATCAATGAGCACATTGATTTTTTACTTCAATCCGGCCAATCCTTCACCGTCTGTTATGCAGACCTGAATCACTTCAAACCCTACAACGACGAATACGGTTACCGCAAAGGCGACGAGATGATCCAGTTCACCGGGAAGTTGCTCAACAATATTTGCGACCCGCAGCGCGATTTTATCGGCCATATCGGTGGCGACGATTTTGTCCTAATCCTGCAAAGTGCCGATTGGGAAGAACGCTGCCATCGGGCACTGACATCCTTCGCGCAAACATCCATGCTGTTGTTTGAAAAAGAGCACCGTTCTATCGGCGGCTACCTGAAGGAAGACCGGCATGGACGTATTGTCCACTACCCGATGCCCACACTCTCGATCGGCATCGTCCCGGCAAGCGCCGAATCGTTCCAGTCGCACCATGAAGTTGCCGAAGCCGCCATGGTAGCCAGGAAAATAGCCAAGAAAAAAACCGGCAACAGCCTGTTTGTCGAACGGCGCGAATCATTGCAGCCGGAAATGGCGGGGGTCTAGTTATGAATAACATCATAATCAGTGCATTCCGGGGCGGTCACCTCGCGCTGCACCTGTTGTTCGGAATGCTGCTGGCAATCTTTTACCCTTATTTCAATCAGGCCAGACAACGCAAGATACTTAAACTGTGGAGCAGGCATCTGCTGGACATCCTCAACATCGGCATCCGCACCGAGGGACAACGGCCAGTGCGCGGCGAAAGCGGTTGTATGGTGGTCGCCAACCATATCTCGTGGCTGGACATCTTTGTATTAAACGCGATATATCCATCGCGCTTTATCGCCAAAGCAGAAGTGCGCAATTGGCCGCTCATCGGCTGGCTGTGCAAACGCAGCAACACCATCTTCATCGAGCGTGCCTTGCGCCAAAATGCCGCATCGATTAACCGCCAGGTCAGCTCCCTGCTCAAACAGGGCATTTGCGTCGGTTTGTTTCCGGAAGGCACTACAACCGACGGAAAACAGGTCGGACATTTCCACTCGGCACTCATCCAGCCCGCGATCGATGCCGGCGCAATGCTTTGCCCGATTGCCCTGCACTATCAGGATGAAGTGGGTGAACCCGGCGATACTGCTGCTTTCACCGGCGACACAACGCTCGCGCAATCGATATGGAAAATTTTGCGCTGCCGTCAACTCGATGCATTGGTTATATTCACCCCAGCCCTGATTGCTACCGGCGAAAATCGCCGGGTGCTGGCGCGCACGGCACAAGAGGCGATTGCGCAAGGCTTGCGGGATTTCTCCGCAATGCGCCCGGTGCAAGAGCCTGCGGCCCCGATTCCTCAAGCATCACTCGCGGCACAGTCTGCTTATGTCTCGCTTTTCAACCCGCTGCCGGAGCAGCTACTCAAGTAAAAAATTCACAAAAGTTTCATATATACCGGGCATGCCGCGATCTACAGCGGTATAGCCCGGTCTTGACAGTGTTGCTGAAGAATTCTTAATACCTTAGTGCAAAAGTCTGGGTCGAATTAACGAACAATAAGTTTGAATTGTCATCAATTCTTAACCAGCGTCCGTTAATTTGTCGTCCATGTTATTGGTTGGCTTTATTCCGAATCCGGCGGCAGCCAGCTATCCGCACTGACAGACCGGTTAATGGTTAATCCGTCAGGTTGGTGGATTAACAAATTGTCCGCCCGTACTTTGCCATGCCGTGCGTTTGGTAAATTTTCACCGGTTTGCCAGATGCCTAGAAAGAGGGGAATGAAATGAGAGTCCTTGTCGCAGAAAGTAATCTTACCGGCCGGAACCAGTTAACCAGAATGCTGGAACTGGACGGCCACGAAGTGTTGCAAGCAGACACCTGGAAGGAACTTCTGGCGCAGTTTTCCGAATTTCAGCCCAATCTGGTATTGCTGGAACCGGCATTATCGGACATGGTGGGCGGTTGCTGTGCGGCTGAGATCAAGCGGCTGAGCCCGGATCGTTTTGTTCCGGTCATTCTGGTCACTACCATTTCATGCAACATCACGTTGGCGCACTTTCTCGGAAGCGGCGCGGATGATTTCATCGAGCCGCCCTACAACCATCTGGTGCTCAAAGCAAAAATTGCCGGTTTCGAACGGATGGACGAACTATACCGTCGTCTGGAAAAGTTTCGCGACCGGACACAGCAGGAACTCCATCTGGCGAAACACATGTTTGATACGATCACCAAACAGAAACCGGAAAACATCCCGTATATAGATCACTGGTCGCTTGCTGCCGGACACTTCAGCGGCGACTTGCTGATTTTCGAACGCACCCCGGACAACGCGCTGCACATCATGCTGGGCGACTTCACCGGCCACGGCCTGGCGGCGGCAATAGGCGCATTGCCGACCTCGGATACTTTTTTTACCATGACAAAAAAAGGTTTCGGCATCGGGGATATCGCCGCTGAAATCAATTCAAAGCTGCACCGGCTGATGCCTACGGGTCAATTTTGTGCGGCCAGCCTGATCAGCATAGCCCCCCAGCAAAACCGGATAGAGGTCTGGAACGGCGGGCTGCCGTCCATACTGCTGGTCAACGCGAAACGCGAGGTCATCCATCAACTGTGTTCCGACAAATTGCCGCTGGGCATTCTGGATGCGGAAAGCTTCAGTTCCCAGACCGCCACGGTGACCACTGAAAATGTGTGCCATGCCATCCTGTACAGCGATGGTCTGGTTGAGGCGGAAAACGCCCACGGCCATGCGTTCGGCGATCACGGCCTGTCCAGAGCGCTGGGCGCGGAATGCAGAAGTTGCTCGCTGATACAAAACATCAAAGCAGAAGTGATCGATTTCCTCGGCGGGCTGGAGCCGCACGACGACATCTCGTTGCTGACCGTAAACATGGAAACCCTATCGTGAGTTCGGAAAAAATCAGCTCGGAGCAATTGGCGAGCATCGTCGAAAATTTCCCCATCATCGCCAAAAAGGTGATGTCGGACGCGGCATTATTCTACTCGCTGGCGGAAAATAACAGCGACGGCCTGCTGGTGATCTGCAAGGAAAATAAAATCATCCGTTACGCCAATCCTGCCGCGAAAAAGATTTTTCATGGCACATCCGATGCGCTGATAGGCCAGCAGTTCGGCCATATTATCCCCAAAGAAGGCGAAGTCAGCGAAATCAATGTGGCACATGCGAATGGCCGCAAAACCAAGGCGGAGATGCGTATCAAATTGATGGAGTGGCAGGGTGAAAGAGCTTATTTGCTGACCTTGCGCAGCATGGAGGCACAACGCCGCACCAAGGACATCACGGACAAAAATGCCGAGCGACTCTCCGCGCTGGTCAACGCTTCTCCGCTCGCCATCATGGCACTGGATATGGGCGGTCGCGTCACCCAGTGGAGCAAGGCGGCAACACGTACTTTCGGCTGGAATGAATTCGAGGTGCTCGGGCAGGAATTCCCGTCCATCACCGGAAATGGCAAGGAAACGCTGAATACCCTGATCGAGCGTGTGCTGGACGGTGCTTCATTATCCGGTCGCGAACTCACCGGCCAGCGGCGCAAAAACGGCGATGCACTTGATCTGCAATTGTGGACGACAGCGCTGCACAATTCACAAGGCCTCAACAGTGGCATCATGATTTTTGCCGCCGATATCACAGAACACAAACACAACGAGGCGCGATATGTCGGCTCGGTCAATCGCGATTTGCTGACCTTGCTGCCCAACCGCGTCCAATTCAGGGAACGCTTGCAGCAATCAATCGATAAAATCGAACCGGGCGAACAACCGCCGTTTGCCGTTCTGCATTTCGGCCTGGACCGGTTCAAAAATATCAACCATTCCCTCGGACACACCAAGGGTGACCAGTTGTTGCGTGAAGCCGCCCACAGGCTTGCCGGTTCGCTCTACGACACCGATTTTTTGGCCCGCACCGGCGGCGATGAATTCTCTATCCTGCTGCGCGATGTCCGCCATGTTAGCGACAGTTCGCGCATCGCCCAAAAACTGCTCGATGCCATGTCGCAAATGATTGTGCTCGGTGGAAACAAACTATTCGCCACCGCCAGCATCGGCATTGCCGTTTACCCGCAAGACGGCGCGGATGCCGACACCCTGCTGCACAGCGCCGATATCGCCATGCAGCGCGCCAAAGAACGCGGCGGCGGCAGCAGCCAATTCCACACCGACGATCTCGATTTGCACGCCAAACAACATCTCGACATGGAAAGCAACCTGCACCAGGCCTACGAGCGGGGAGAATTTGAGCTTTATTACCAACCCCAGATAAATCCGGGGAATGGCAGCATTGTCGGGGTGGAATCATTGCTGCGCTGGTTTCACCCCGAAAAGGGCATGATTCCGCCTGATCAATTCATCCCGGTGGCGGAACGATCCGGCATGATCGTTCCCATCGGCGAATGGGTATTACGCACCGCCTGTTTGCAGGCAAAGGCATGGATCGAAGCCGGCCTGCCGCCGGTGCGGGTCGCGGTCAACATATCCGCCCGCCAGTTCGATCATCCGCAATTCGTCCCAAATGTTGCCAAGGTGCTGCACGACAGCGGGCTTGACCCGAAGTTGCTGGAATTGGAGTTGACCGAATCCATGCTGGTAAAAAATACCGAAGACATCATTGCCATCATGATCAACCTGAAAAGAATGGGCGTTAAGTTATCCCTGGATGATTTCGGCACCGGCTATTCGGCACTCAGCTATCTCGCGCGATTACCCATCGACACGCTCAAAATCGACCAATCCTTCGTGCGCGGCATCGGACAAACACCGACCAACGGGAGTATTTGCACGGCCATTATTGCACTTGCCGACAGCCTCGGATTGAGGACTATTTCCGAAGGCGTGGAAACCATGGAGCAACTCGAATTCATGATTGCGCACGGTTGCGACGAGATACAGGGTTATTTTTTCAGCCGCCCGCTGCCGGCAGATGAATGCACCCGCCTGTTTTCCGCCGGGGGATTTTCAAACCTCCTGCCTGAACCGAAGCCCGCGTGCAGCAACGAGCTAAAGAAAAAATTAGGGGTTTTATTGGCGGGCCAGGCTGGCGTTATTGCCCCTGCCCCCCAATACGAATATGAAATGTGATGAAGCTGCTGAAAACAATTAGGAGTCGCTTATGGTTACGCTTGATGATGTTGCCCTCAACAGGAGAGATGAATTGGCACCCGCGTTGATGCATAGAATCACCCAACGGGGGCACACTCCGAGACTGAAACAAATGGACGACAGCATGCTCGCCCACCTTAACGACATTATCGGGCAGCGCTTGTTGACGGTGTTATTCCAGCCTATCGCCGACCTGAGAAGCGGCGATATCATCGGCTACGAGGGTTTGACCCGCGGCCCTTCTGACAGCCCCCTGCATTCGCCGATCAATCTGTTCAACATAGCCGCCCGCTACGGCGTACTGGTCCCGATAGAACATTTATGCCGGCGTGTGGTACTGGAAAAATTCACCGAACTGGGGTTGCCCGGAAAGCTGTTTCTCAACGTCGATCCGCAAAGCCTGAATCAGGGCGATGCCCGTCATGGCGAAACACTCAATTATTTAAATGATGTGCACCTGAGCCCGGCGCGGGTCGTCGTTGAATTGACGGAAAGCTTGCCGACCTATGATTACGACATGTTGCATCAGGCGGCCATGCACTACCGCGAGATGGGATTTCAGGTCGCCATGGACGGCTTTGCCGAGGGATTTTCCAGCCAGCACCTGTGTTCTGAACTGCGCCCGGATTTCGTAAAAATAGATTTGCATCTCATCCAGGACATCAGCAACAATCCGGTCAAACGGCATTTCGTCCGCTCGATCCATGAAATAGCGGAAAAGACCGGCTGTCAGGTGATCGCGGAAGGTATCGAAACACAACGGGATTTGCTGTTACTGCGGGAACTGGGCATCGCTTTCGGACAGGGTTATCACATTGCCCGCCCGAATGCGCACCCGGCCTCGGCACTTTCCGCCGAAGTCGCCAAAACTCTGGTACGCAACACCCCGCCAACCAATCGCGATCCCTCTAGCGGCACGGCGTTTACCGCAGAACGGCTGCTGCGCCATGTGGCTCCGGTCAGCCCGGACACCCACAATACCAGCGTATTTGAAAGGTTCAACGCCGAACATGAACTACATACCATACCGGTGGTGAAAGATGACATTCCGGTCGGCATGATTAACCGCCAAGCCATGATTGAACGCATGGCGCGCCCGTACCGTCAGGAATTGTTCGGCAAGAAACCATGCTCCAAATTCATGGATACCACACCGTTGATCGTCGACAAAAATATCAGCATTCAGGAGTTGAGTGCCTTGATCGTGGAAGGCGAACGCCACCACCTGACCAACGGCTTCATCATCACCGAGAACGGCTATTACCGCGGCGTGGGTACCGGGCATGATCTGGTGCGTGAAATCACCGAGATGCAAATCTCGGCCGCGCGCCAAGCCAATCCCCTGACCCAGCTGCCGGGCAATATTCCGATCAATGAACATATCGGCAGCCTGCTGGAAAGTGGCGTAATTTTTTACACCTGCTATTGTGACCTCGACCATTTCAAACCTTTCAACGACGTATACGGTTTTCATAAAGGCGACGAGGTCATCAAGCTGACGGCTGATGTCCTGACCGAGTTCTGCGATCCCGCGCAGGACTTTATCGGGCATGTCGGCGGCGACGACTTCATAGTGCTGTTTCGCAGCGAGGATTGGGAAGACCGCTGCAAAAATATTCTGAAAGCATTCGGCGAACGCATTCTGGAATTTTTCAGTATCGAGGATCGCGAGCGCGGCGGCTATGTCACCGAGGATCGCCAGGGAAAAAGGACCTTTCAACCGCTCACCAGCTTGTCGCTGGGCGTAGTCAAAATTTTGCCGGAAGAATTCAGTTCCTTGCATCAGGTTTCCGCCATGGCAACCGCCACCAAAAAACAGGCCAAGAAAATACCCGGTAACTCGCTGTTCATCGAGCGCAGGGAACATAAACTCGTTGCCAATGACAAACTGGCGGAGCATGCCGATGAAGCCATGGCTGAGTTAACGTGAAACTCGCGCAGCGATTCGTTTGCTCCCTCGCCCGCTTGCGGGAGAGGGTTGGGGAGAGGGAAACGGGCATGGCGAGTTTCAATATCAGAGGTGGCAACTTGCCATGCCCGTTAGTAATAAGTCGGATTTACCTTGCATAAACATTTCCCTCATCCGGTAAGGCTGATCGGTGCCGCCTGCGGCCTTGGCGCACAGGATCACGGCTGCGAGGACGGCCCGCAGTATCTGCGCGCGCTCAAGATTTTTCAGGGAAGCGATATGCCGGTCGCATGGGGCGATATGCTGCAACCGGTCGCGGCCAGCGCGGACTCACCTGTCGCGGCCGCCACCGAGCTGTGTTTCCGCCTTGCCGACTGCGTGCAAAATACTCTGGATACAGGTCATTTTCCCCTCGTGGTCGGAGGAGACCATTCCTGCGCCATCGGTACCTGGAGCGGTGTGCACCAATGGCTGGGAGAACAGGGGCCACTCGGCCTGATCTGGATTGATGCCCACATGGACAGCCATACTTTCGCCACCACGCCCAGCGGAGCCTTGCACGGCATGCCGCTGGCCTGCCTGCTGGGCTACGGCGAACAAAGGTTGACCGGCATCGGCGCAGCAGAGCCCAAGTTGCGCCCGGAGCATGTGTGCCTGTTCGGGGTCAGGAGCTTTGAGCAAGGCGAGGCTGCACTGCTGAAAAAGCTGGGGGTGCGGGTGATCGGCATGGCAGAAATACGCCAACGCGGTGTGGCGGCAACTCTGGCTGAAGCACTGACCATAGCCAACCGCGGCACGGCGGGATACGGGGTGAGCCTTGATCTGGATGTGCTCGATCCCTCCGAAGACCCCGGAGTCGGCAGCCCCGAGCCGGATGGTTTGTTATGCCTGGAACTGGAACAGGCATTGCGCCAATTGCGCAATGATCCGGCTTTTTTGGCGATGGAAATCGTGGAATACAACCCGCACCATGACCGCAACCTGCTAACCGCAAGGGCTGCCGGTGCGCTTTTCAGAGCGGCACTGGAAACATAATATCCCCCACCATCATGGCACTTGGTTAAGCCAAAACAACTCACCGCGACCGTCCCTTCCCCCTTGCAGGGGGAAGGCTAGGATTAACCAGCGACTTGGCTGCGGTCTTTTGCAGCCTAGTCGAATGGCTAGTTGTTTTATCTAGGGGGTTGACTCGGAGAAGGCGCAACGTTTCTACCCCCACCCTAACCCTCCCCCTGCATGGGGGAGGGAATGTTGCCGCAATGCTTCACTGGAGTTTAACCGAGTGCCATGACCTCCCCTGCTACTTTCATCGTCAACGATAACGGAATTTCCATAGCTGGTTCCGGTTACAAATTTTTAATAATTGTTTCACGCCGTTGCAATATCCCGCGTTTACTCTGGGGTTTCCGGTTCATTTAAACCGCTTAAACGAGGAGTTTGATTATGCTCTCAAATATACACACCACCCGTGGGGCTGCACGCATTGCCATGCCTAACCGGTTCGATTTCACGATGTATCGCGGATTCATGCAATCCTGCACTCCACTGCTTAACAACGCCGCCATACGCGAAATCGAGGTCGAATTGAGCGCGGTGGATTATCTGGACAGCTTCGCGCTGGATATGTTGACGCTGCTACAGGAACGCGCCAAGTCGGCAAACAAGTCGCTATCTTTGCTTAGCCCATCCACTCATGCATCACAAGCTTTGCGCGGCCGCTTCAACGATATGTTTAATATCAAGCACACGACCGTCACACCGGCCGACGATGGCATTGAGCAAAAACAATCTTCGCGCGCCCCGGTGCAGGGAAAGCATCCGCAAGAACTGCCGGATTCGGCACCCAGCTTCTGGCATATGTGACGTATTGTAAAAATGGCCTCGCCGCGCAGATTCAGTGACAATTTGTCATGATCAATCGTGCAAAGCGCAAGCTGCGCTGGCACAGCTTTCGCGGTTGCACAATCAGAATGATGGACTATGGCAAGAACATACAGCATACAGGGGCAAACCGTGCGCAAAGCAAATAATATGAAAGATGTATTCCCCGGAATATTCTGCCTTGAAGATATTCAGTGTGCGCCATGCGACACGGCGGGCTTTAACTATCGTGCCACCCTCTACCATGATCAGGCTTGCATTACGGTATCGTTTAACTGCAATGAATTCGATCCCAGCCTTGAAACCGGTCAGCTTGTCTCCGTCCGTTGGCTGCCGGTCACGCAATCTACTCAGGGTGCAATACAGGTTGGCGGGCTTACCGCGCTGAAGGTTTCGGCAAAAAATATTAATCCGGAAAACTTCAATCAGTTCCCGAACATGCCGCACACCTTTAAAAGTGTTGACCGGCATCTGAGCAATTGCGCACGAAACCTGTGGCATATCTCATCAAAAGAAATGCGGCAAATGTTGTTTGCCACCGTTTTGACGCAAGCAGGACATCCTGACTGGAAAACCACGCGCTAATTGTAGGTCGGGTTTCAACCCGACATGTCGGGCTAAAGCAAGACCTACAAGGGTTTAAGCATTTGAGCATAAGCACCGTTAATTGCAGCGCAGTACACCAGTTGTTTCACCCGGAGAGTTAGGGAATGCAATTGCCTGTCCTGTTCAGCGCGCCGCTGGCAACGTAACTAAAGCTGCTGTAAACTTGGCAATAGCTGCACAACCAAAAGGGTGATTCCATGCAAACAAACGAAGTCAAGGTGGCACATACCCAAGGCCGTGAGCTGCTGACTTTTACTTTGGGCAGCGAAGAATACGGCATCGACATCCTCAAGGTACAGGAAATCCGCGGCTACGACGCGGTAACCACCATCGCCAACTCCCCGGAATTCATCAAAGGGGTAATCAACCTGCGCGGCATCATCGTGCCGATCATCGACATGCGCATCAAGTTCAGCCTCGGCAACGTGACCTATAACCAGCTTACCGTGGTCATCATCCTGAATGTCGCCAACCGCGTGGTCGGCATCGTGGTGGACGGGGTATCCGACGTGATCACGCTGACCGCCGAACAACTGAAGCCGGCACCGGAATTCAGCACCGCACTGGACACCCAGTACATCACCGGTCTGGGTACCGTGGATGATCGCATGATCATCGTGATGGACATCGAAAAACTCATGACCAGCCGCGACATGGATCTGGTCGAAGCGGTTGCTGCTTAAACATCCGATTTGAATCTTAGGAGAAATATCATGTCATTCGCAAATATGAAAATCGGCCAAAAGTTGGCTACCGTAGTCGCGGTGCCACTGGTGTTATCAGCCAGCTTTGGTATCTGGCTATGGTATGTCGTGGGACACATAGACGAATCGGTAAAATTAGTTAAGGATGAAAGTGTTGTTTACTCCATGTTGGCAAAAGATATGGAAAAAGATGTCGTGCAGGTACAGCAATTCATATCGGACATCTCGGCAACACGCGCCCAGGATGGTCTGAGCGACGGCTTGGAGTTGGCGAAAAAAAGTCATGACAGTTTTATTGAAAAGGCAGACAAATTTCAGAAAATGTTCACGGCTGAGCATGACCAGAAAGGGCTAAGTGAAATAAATAATATTAAAACCCGTTTCGGTGCCTATTACGAAACCGGCAAGAAGATGGCACAAGCGTACATTGAGGGCGGGCCCGCTTCAGGCAATAAACAGATGGGCGATTTCGACCAAGCCAGCGAGTCGTTGCAAGGCGTGCTAAAACCTTTTGTCCAATCCCAACTGGATGAAGCGACGGCGGAACTCAGCGAAACCGAAGATGCTGCGTCCTCGGTGCGAATGATTGCGGCGATTTTGAATATTGCCATCATTGCAATTTCTCTGGTGCTGGCATTCATCCTTATCCGCCTGATCACCCGCCCGCTAAACCAAGGCATGGAAGTTGCCAACAAGATTGCCGGGGGTGATCTTTCCAGCGTAATCACCATTACCGGCAAAGATGAGATCGGCGTATTGCTGAGTTCGATGAAAACCATGCAGGACAGCCTGCGCGCCATCGTCGCCGAAATTAAGAACATCGTCGAAGAAGCTGCGATACGCGGCAGCTTCAGCACCAAGATGGATATGAACGGCAAGGCCGGTTATACCAAAGAATTGTCCGAGTTGTTGAACCAGCTTTCCGATGTAACCGATGACAGTTTGAAGGATATTTCCAGAGTGGCACAAAGTCTGGCGGACGGAGACCTCACGCAAAAAATTACCAAGGATTACCCCGGACTGTTCGGCGGGACCGCACGGGGAGTGAACGGCACCGTGCATGCGCTTAACGAAATTGTCAGCGATATCCAGTTTATTGCCTTATCCGCAGGACAAGGCGACTTCAGCGCCAAACTGAACGTGGAAGGAAAAACGGGTTACAACAAGACGCTGTCAGAGCTGATGAACCAGCTTTCCGAGGTGACCGAAGGCGGGCTGATGGACATCATTCGCGTTGCCAAGGCGCTGGCGGTGGGGGACTTGACCCAAACCATGACCAAGGATTATCCCGGTCTGTTCGACATGACCAAGCAGAACATCAATACCACGGTGGAAAATCTTAAAAAGCTGGTGACTGAAATCAAGGATTCAGTCGATGCAATCAACACCGCGTCCAAGGAGATCGCCGCAGGCAACAGCGACCTGTCACAGCGTACAGAGGAACAGGCCTCCAGCTTGGAAGAAACCGCTTCCAGCATGGAAGAGCTGACTTCAACCGTAAAACAGAATGCCGAAAATGCCAAGCAAGCCAACCAGCTGGCAATCGGTTCAAGCGACGTGGCAAGCAAAGGCGGTGCGGTGGTCAGTCAGGTGGTAGAGACCATGAGCTCGATCAACGAATCATCGCGCAAGATCGTGGACATCATCTCGGTGATCGATGGCATCGCGTTCCAGACCAACATTCTGGCCCTGAATGCCGCGGTCGAAGCTGCAAGAGCGGGCGAACAGGGCCGTGGCTTTGCGGTGGTGGCCGGTGAAGTGCGCAACCTCGCACAAAGAAGTGCCGCCGCAGCCAAGGAGATCAAGATGCTGATCGGTGACTCGGTGGAGAAGGTCGAAGACGGCAGCAAACTGGTCTCCCAGGCCGGACAGACCATGGAAGAGATCGTCACCAGCATCAAGCGTGTGACCGACATCATGTCCGAGATCACCGCGGCTTCCCAAGAACAAAGCCAGGGTATCGAGCAGGTCAATACCGCGATCACCCAGATGGACGAAGTCACCCAGCAGAACGCCGCGCTGGTAGAAGAAGCCGCAGCGGCAGCGGAGTCTCTGGAAGAGCAAACGCAGAACCTGTCCACATCGGTGTCGGTGTTCAAGATTGATAAAACTGCAGCCGGTTCCAGACTGGCCATTACCAATAAGACAGAATCAACCAAGTCCGGGCAAACGCACTTCGACGATGCAATCGCGGCTCATATCAAATGGAAGATCCGCCTGGGACAGTTTATCGACGGTACCAGCAGCGAAAAACTCGAAAGCGCGATAGTTTGTCAGGACAATGCTTGTGCGCTGGGCAAATGGATCTATGGTGACGGGACAAAATACAAAACAGCGACAAACTACGACGAGTTACTGACCAAACATGCCAATTTCCACCGTTGCGCGGGCGAGGTGGTGAAGAAAGTCGAAAATAAAGACCCGGCAGGGGCAAAGGCGATATTGGCGGGAGAATTTGTCAATGCCGCAAAAGAAACCGTGACATCAATCATGGCATTGAAGAGTGAAATAGAATAAACCCCAATAATCCATTAGCCCGTCATACCGGCCCTTCGATAAACTCAGGACAGGCTGACCTACGGTCAGGCCGGTATGACGCAATTTTTTCTAATGAGCTATCCGGGAGAAACTCAGGCAATGCTTTGGGGGACGCTATACCGATGATTTACCGCTTTAGCGGCTTGCTTAAGTAGCGAGTTCGCATCAATGAAAAAACTCTAAAGTCAAATCACCTCTCACGCTTCCATCGTCTGCATGGAAAGAAGTATCGGCACAGCGTGCCGGTTGTAAATATTTAAAAATAAGTTCATCCCTTTGTAACATCTCCCGTTTATTCTGCAGACTCTGCAACGATTGTGCGAGGAGTATGTTATGGATATCAATGTGCACATTCCAAGTGACGCAACCCGTAGAGCAGCACGTATTGCGATGCCACAACGGTTTGATTTTACGATTCAGCAAAAATTTATAAAGACCTACACGCCGTTACTTTATGACACCACTATAGGCGAAATCGAAATTGAACTGAGCGCTGTGGATTTTCTGGACAGTTCCGCGCTGGATATGTTGATCCAGCTGAAAGAACATGCCACCGCGATCAACAAGTCCGTATCGCTGCTCAACACTTCCATCCTGATATCACGGGCATTGGAAATTACCGACCTAAGCGATATGTTTAATATCAAGCAGGCGGTTCATTTGAATAGCGAGCCAGAATATGCGACGGCCTGAACAAAAGGCAGTATCACGGGTTCCCGCGAACAACAATTTTGCGAATTTTATTGCGCAACCCGCTGCATCCGGTTGCCGGATTAACCTTAGCTAAAATCACCCAGGAGAATCATCATGAAACTCGAAGAAGTGCGCGCCATTGCCAAATCACTCAGCATCAAGCCGGGCAAATTTTCAAAAGCCGAACTGATTAAATCCATTCAAACCGTTGAGGGTAACTTCGACTGCTTTGCCTCAGCCCTTCACGGCATGTGCGATCAAACCGGCTGCAGTTGGCGTGAAGACTGTTTTGTAGCCGCGCAACCAGATTAAAGCAAGGTGGCGCAGCCATGAACCTGCTTCAGTGGAATCCCTGCGTGGAACTGAAAGGAATATCCAGTCGGGTTAGATCATGCATACAGGAAATACCCATCCCGCTTCTGAAAAAGCCACAGGAGATTGACTATACCGGGCTAAATGCCGCACTGCGCAGATATGAGCAAGATCACATATCCAATAATCAAGACCTTGATTCGCTGCATGATGAAAAATAATATTATCTTCCATGAACAGCATGCTCTATCAACGCATATGTAAATCCAAAAACAAGCAAATCAGCACCCCGTTGCCGCAACTATGGCGCAGCGGGTATCACTATTTTCAAGCAGGGAGTTGTTCACATGGCAACAGGTACAGTTAAGTGGTTTAACGACGCAAAAGGTTTTGGTTTTATCGCTCCAGATGATGGCAGCGATGATTTATTCGTGCATTTTTCCGCAATCAACACGAGCGGTGTCAAATCGCTCAAAGAAGGCCAAAAGGTCGCCTTTGAAGTGATACGAGGCCCAAAGGGCAAGCAAGCTGCCGATATCAGAAATCCCTGAGCGGCAGTTGAGCCGATAATTCCATGATCGATTGAGGATGGCAAAAATGACAAGCAAACAAGATCATGGAAAACAAATAAATCCGCCCGTGCGGATCGAAGACCATCCACTCGCCTTCCTGCTGGAAGACTTGGAAATATTGCAGCGCGAGTTGATGGAGCTTGCGCAGTCGTCAGCAGTAACACTGCAACACACCAACCAGCTCCACATGGCCAGCGCAGTCAACCTGATTCACTACCTTGGCATGAGACGGCGGGATATGCGTCCACTCCAGGAAAGATTGGCGGCAGCGGGATTGTCATCGCTGGGCCGCGCGGAATCACATGTCCACACCAACCTCAATGCCATTATCGGCCTGTTACGTTGCGCCCTGGGCAAACATCAGGTTGACAGTTTGCTGCCAACCGCAGACGAGACGGGGGACATACTGCTGGAGCGCAATACCGGCAACCTGCTCGGCAAATCTCCCGAACATCGTCATGTTCGCATCATGGTCACATTGCCAAGTGAAGTGGCAGACGATTATGCCCTGATCAAAAACATGCTGCTTAAAGGTATGGATTGTGCACGTATCAATTGCGCGCATGACGATCCCGAAACATGGGCGCGCATGATCGAGCAAATCAAGCTGGCCCGCCTTGAAACAGGAAAACATTGCCGCATCCTGATGGACTTGGGCGGTCCCAAACTGCGCACTGGTGAAATCGCTGCCGGCTCTGCGGTACTCAAGTGGCGTCCGCAGCGGGATATGTTCGGCAAGGTCACGGCGCCCGCGCGAATCTGGCTGCATGCCGAAGACGATACCACCCCCTGCCCTGCTCCAGCCGATGCTTGTCTGCCGGTAGCCGGCGATTGGCTGGCAAAAGTATCGTCGCGCGACATAATTGAATTAACCGACGCACGCGGTGCAGTGCGTACCCTGCAACTGGTTGATCAGGCCGGGACGGGGTTTGGGGCGGAATCGAATCAAACCACCTATATCAAGCCCGGTATAGAACTGAAGCTGATGCGGGTGTCCATATCCGGTCATCCGCGCGGTGCAGGCCGCAGCGGCACGGTGGGAGCATTGCCTCCGGCACCCGAATTGATCCGGCTTAACACCGGAGATAGCCTGACCATCACGCGCTAACTCTTGCCGGGCAAACCGGCGCAATTTGATGCGAAAGGACGTTTATTGCGCGCAGCCAGCATCGCCTGCTCCCTGCCGGAAATATTCCGCACAGTCCAGCCGGGCGAACGCATTTTGATTGACGATGGCCGGATCGGCGGCGTTATCCGCAGCGTCAGCAAAAACAAAATGGTGGTTGAAATCACCCAAGCACGGGAAGGCGGTGAAAAGCTGCTGAGCAACAAAGGTATCAACCTGCCGGATAGCCGCCTTGAGCTGGATGGCCTGACTAAACAGGACATTGAGCACCTGAAATTCGTCGTGCAACATGCCGATATGGTCGGGCTTTCATTCGTCCGCAGTCCAGAGGATATCGAGCTGTTGCAAAAGCATTTGAAACGGCTGAAAGCTGAGAAACTGGGCATCATCCTGAAAATTGAAACGCGCACGGCATTCGATAATTTGCCCGGGCTGCTGTTCACCTTGCTGCGCTCCCCAACCGTCGGCGTGATGATCGCGCGCGGCGACCTGGCGGTGGAATGCGGTTATGAAAGACTGGCAGAGCTGCAGGAAGAAATTCTCTGGCTGGCCGAAGCTGCACATTTACCGGTTATCTGGGCCACCCAGGTGCTGGAGGGATTATCCAAAAACGGCAAACCCAGCCGCGCTGAAATTACCGACGCTGCGATGGGCGTTCGTGCCGAATGCGTCATGCTGAACAAAGGCGCGCATATCGTCGAGGCTATCAAAACCCTGGATGACATCCTGCACCGCATGCAATCCCACCAGCGCAAGAAGAATTCACTGCTGCGGCGCCTTCATTGGTGATGCCAACAAATCCGCGGGATTCATTAGGTTGTTGGCACGCTCCAACAACGGCATTTGTGGTTTTGTGCTAACAGATCATTTGGCTTATTACACCTGTAACAAGCCGTTTCAAAATTCATATTTCCGACATAAAACTTTAATCATTATTAAATATTCCCCTGCCATGCTGTCTGCATGAAACAGCGCTCAGCTATACAAACCGTCATCACCACCTGCCCAAGATGACACAAGTCCGGTCTATATTCCTTTCTGATATTCATCTCGGAACCAGAGTATGCCAGGCCAATCGTTTACTTGAATTCCTGAAAGAATATTCGGCAGAAAATATTTTCCTGCTCGGTGACATCGTTGACTTGTGGGCGATGAACAGGGGAACCGTGCACTGGACACCCGCCCAGAATACGGTCGTGCAAAAACTGCTGCGGCGCGCGCGGCACGGCGACAAAATCTTTTTCGTACCCGGCAATCACGATGAGGCGGTACGTGAATATATCGGTACCTCGTTTGGCGATGTCATGGTGGCAAACGAGATCGTCCATACCGCCGCCGACGGACGCCGCTATTTGCTGCTGCATGGCGATGAGTTCGACCAAGTGACTCGCCATCACCGGTGGGTGGCCATTCTGGGCGACAAGTCGTACAACATGCTGGTGAGCATGAATATTTATTTATCCTGGCTGCGCAGGACGCTGGGCCGCCCCGGATACTGGTCGCTGGCCGGTTATGCCAAGCGCAAGATAAAAACTGCCGTCAATTTTATTTTCAATTTCGAGGATTCGGTCATCCATCATGTGCGCGAGCGCAAGCTGGACGGTGCCATTTGCGGCCATATCCATTGGCCGATGATCAAGGAAGTCGGCGGACTCTCTTACTTGAACTGCGGTGACTGGGTGGATAGTTGTACCGCCATCGTCGAACATTTCGACGGGCGCATGGAGTTGGTTGAGTGGAATTCCAGCCAGAGTCAGGTAGCGCAACCAATTTAAAGGCTATTGATGGAAAGTCCGCACAAAGGTAAAACCGGATTAAAACGTTTATTGAATGCGTTTCGTTATTCCTGCGACGGCATCAAGGAGGCCTATCGGAATGAGGATGCCTTCCGCCAGGAGGTATTGCTGGCGGTTATCCTGTTGCCGCTGGCGTTCTGGCTCGACACCTCCCCTATCGGGCGCGCACTGATGATCGGCAGCGTATTGCTGCTACTCATAGTCGAATTGCTGAACTCGGCCATCGAAGCCACCGTTGACCGTATCTCGCTGGACGATCACCGGCTTGCCAAGCGCGCCAAGGACATCGGCAGTGCGGCGGTACTCATTACTATTGTCAATCTGGTAATAGTCTGGCTGCTGGTTCTGCTCGGTTGACATGATTCAAAAAAATTCATTAGAACCGAATTGTCCCTTCCCCCTTGCAGGGGGAAGGTTAGGATGGGGGTAGAAGTGGTGAAATCTACATGTTTCTACCCCCTCCCTAGCCCTCCCCCTGCAAGGGGGAGGGAATATTGTGTGGCTAATGAATTATCTGGGATGCTTGCTCGCTATCAATACTACGGACACTAAAGATGAAAATCCTGTTCATATCCGACGTTTATTTCCCGCGCATCAACGGCGTTTCGACCTCGATAGAAACCTTCCGGCATGAGCTGCGCGAACTCGGCCATACGGTGCACCTGATCGCGCCGGATTATCCCGGCTCCAGCTCCGATGAAAGCGATATCACGCGGGTGCCTTCCCGCCAACTGCCCTTTGACCCGGAAGACCGGCTGATGAAATTCGGCTGGGTGATGGAACACCTCGAAAAATTGCGCAACGAGCATTACGACATCATCCATATCCAGACACCGTTCGTGGCGCATTACCTCGGTGTCAAACTGTCCCGTTTGCTGAATATTCCCTGCATCGAAACCTATCACACCTTCTTCGAGGAATATCTGCACCACTACATTCCGTTCGTGCCCAGGGCAATAATGGGAACCGTGGCGCGTCGCTTCTCCCGCCATCAGGGCAATAGTCTGAATGGTATGGTGGTTCCGTCGCGCCCGATGATGGAGGTGTTGCAAAGCTATGGTGTGACGACGCATGCCGAAGTCATCCCGACCGGGCTGGAACCGGAAAGTTTCGTGCCGGGCAATGGCGATGAATTCCGCAGAAAATACGGTATTGATCAGGATCGTCCGATGCTGCTTTTCGTCGGGCGCGTGGCACATGAAAAGAACATCGGATTCCTGCTGCGAGTGCTTGATCGTGTCAGAAAGGATATTCCCGAAGTGCTGTTGCTGATTGCAGGTGCAGGCCCGGCACGTGAAGGACTGGAGCATGACGCGGAAAAACTCGGCCTGTTCGGAAACATCATGTTTATCGGCTATCTGGATCGCCACACCGAACTCAATAGCTGCTATCAGTCGGCGGATATTTTCGTATTCTCGTCGAGAACGGAAACCCAGGGACTGGTGCTGTTGGAAGCGATGGCGCAGAGCGTGCCGGTCGTCTCCACCGCTGAAATGGGCACCAAAGATGTGTTGCGCGAAGGTGCGGGTGTCTGGATCGCAGCAGAAGAACTGGAAGATTTTTCCGGCAAGGTCATCAAGATGCTGAAGGATGACTATGCCCGAATTCAACTCGGGGACGCGGGCAGCATTTATGCGCATGGATGGTCGGCCGGCAAACAGGCGGAACGCATGCTGGACTTTTATGGATCGGTGATTGAATCCCGCCAGCCATAGGCATTGCCACCCGGCATATGAACCTCCAACGTGTCTGAAAAAATCATAACCAGCGATCAGGAAACCTTGGCACAGGTGAATAAACTTCTCCAGAAGTACAAGCTGGTGGAGAAAGTGGTTCAACGCGAAGCGATGCAGCGCCACGATCTGGTGGAAAATCTGGCGCACAAACAAAATCTGGCCGAACTACAGGCACTGCTCGAACGACTCGGCGCACAATCCGTGGCCAATATCATCGAGGTACAAGCGGATGAGTATCGCAAAATCATCTGGGAACTGATACGGGATGAACGCAAAGAAGCGATTCTGCTGGTGTTATCCGATGCGGTGAGGGTCGAGCTGGTGGCAGACATCAAACCATCGGACAAGGACAACACCTTTCGCGTGTTTGACCTTCATGAAGGCCGTTTGCGGCAAATCCCAGTTGCCAGCCGCGAAGACTTGGTCAAAGCAAAGCCTATCTGGATCGACATGGTCGCGCCGGAAGATACACAGGTAGCCCTGATCCAGGAAATATTCGGTGTGCAGTTACCCAATCCGCATGAATTGACCGATCTAAATACCAGCGCACGGTTCTACGAAGAAGAAAATGGCGAAGTGCATTTGCACTCCAATTTTCTGCTTGATCGAGACAACGATTCACGCAACGTGCCGGTCGCGCTGATTTTGCATAACGCTACCCTGTTTTCGGTAAGAAATGACGAATTGCCGGTGTTCCGCTTGCAGCGTTTGCGGGCGAAAGCTCAGTCGGTCTACGTGTCCGATGCCAAAGATGTGTTGCTTGACCTGTTTGCCGCCGATGTCGAGTACTCCGCCAATGCACTGGAAGACGTATACGCGGAATTGGCTAAAATTGGCAGGCAGGTATACCGGACGCACATTAGCGATGACGAGGCAGCCGTGATTCTGTCCGAGATCGCCGAGGAGGAAGACCTGAATGGCCGGGTGCGCGGCAATGTGCTGGATACCCGGCGCGCCCTGTCGTTCATGCTCAGAGCCAAACTGTTATCGGCGGCACAGCATGATGATGTGCGGGAAATTCTGCGCGACATCGAGTCCCTCGATGGACACACCACGTTCCTGTTTACCAAAATCAACTTCCTGATGGATGCCACGGACAGCTCGATCAATATCAACCAGAACAAGGATATTAAACGGCTGACTGTGCTCAGCGTGGTCTTTATGCCGCTCAATGTGATCGCCGGTATCGGCGGCATGTCCGAATACTCGATGATGACGCATGGAATATCATGGCCTACCGCTTATGGTTTTTTTACCATAGGATTGATTCTGATCGGCTGGCTGACTTTCGTGGGACTGCGCTTTTTCGAGAAATATAAAATCAGGCTGGCTCGTGCAGCAAGATATCCTTCGCGGCAGTCGCGCAGATAAGCGGTTCATCGGAGCCTTCTAACCGTGAAGGTGCTAACCGAACCTCTACTTTTGCAATCGTACTGTAATGACTGCGCAACATTGGGGAGCTATCCTGTATTCTTTCTGAGGATGTTTTATGTCCGATAAAGAAACTTCTCATCTCCCCTGCCTTACGTCCTGCACGCAGAGAGAGTTTTGCTATTCACCGGGGGGCTGTTTAATCTGGGCATCAGTTTCCACCAAATCGCAGAAATATTGCGTCCACAATATCTACTTGGCCCTGATAGCCTTCGGTAGCATTTCTGCATTTGTGGTGATCCTGACCCTATTATCCGACACCATACCAATTTCATAATTTCTTCATAAAATTGCAACGCAAGCTTACTAAAGTTTAACGCGAAATGCGTTATCAAATTAAAACTGTTCAGCTCACCGGTTCGTGATATCCGTTATCTCATAAAAAATGGAAAGCTCCCGGTTTGTCAACTCAAGAGGCAACCATGACTATAAGTGTGCAAACCTATAACAACATGGCGCGTATTTCCGTGTCGGGGCGTTTTGATTTTAGTGCGCATGTTGATTTCAAGAATGCCTATATGAGGTTGATTGAAAACGTTGCGATACATAAAATTGAGATCGAGATGAGCGCAGTGGAATACATCGACAGCTCCGCACTGTGCATGCTGATGCAGTTGGACGAGCGTGTCAAAATAGCTGACAAAATGATAGTGCTGCTTGATGTATCTTGCGCGGTGCTGAAGGTGTTAAAAGTCGCCTGTTTCGACAAAATTTTTACCCTCACACAGTCGGCATTACCAACAACAGAATATACTGAATATGCTTGACGGCTTTAAGGCATAACAAAATATCGCAGCAAACATTTATCTGGCAAGTTGTATCGACAATCAGAATTTTTGCCATTGCCAGTGCGCTAAGATGAATGCCGGCTTTGCACCGGAACCGGCTGCACCTTCCAGATATGCTAGCTTGCCGTTTCTGCTTGATCCAACCAGTTCAGCAGATAAGACCATTGCTCGATTTCTTGCCCGGCCAAGGATGGCGGAAGATCAAACAATGACTTACCCTCGAAGGCTGCATTCACATATACCTGCGTCTCGCGTAGATAGGCCAACACTGGCAAATCCAACCCGTCGATGAATTGTTCCATTGTGGTCGCCATTCGTGTATGCGGCGACATGCGCATTCCTACCAGGCCGACAAATATTTTGCCTTTGCGCACTGCTTTTTCATGGCTGAGTATTTTCAGAAATTCGCGGCTGGCATGCATATCGAACAGCGATGGCGCTATGGGCACAATAACTGTGTTAACCAGTTTCAGGGCATATTCAAGATTTCTGCCGCGCATACCGGCGGGAGAATCAATTACAAGCCAGTCCGCCGCGCTTAATTGCTCCCTTCCGCCCTGCAGCAGTTCGATAAACGGTAATTCAAACGGGCGATTGGCCAGCCATTGTGATGCAGACTTCTGGCGATCCATATCCAGCATGACGACACAATTTCCACGCGAGGCCAAGTAGCCCGCGATGTTGGTTGAAAGCGTGGTCTTGCCGCTCCCCCCCTTTGGATTCGCTATCAAAATAACTTTCATGATCTCGCTAACCGGTTGATGTAAATTATTTACTCCAGAGCTTACTGTTCATATGTTCTCTCGCTCTGTTTGCGCATACCAAAGCTTAGTCTGGCTTGAAATCATAGAAATTCATATCCAGCACTATCTTCAATGGTCTGGAATCTTCCCGAATATGTTGAATCAAGCAATCCATCAAGTTTTTGACGCAACTATTTCCGTTATATTTTTGTCTCTCATAATTTTGGGCAATCAACTCCTCCCTCATGAGCCGAAACTCAAGCAAAAAATCTTGGTGCGCCAGCCGGTGCTCCGAGAAATCGAAATCGAGCGCCTGAGCAATCTTTGCTTCAACCTCAAAATAGGCACATAAACTATCTTCCAGCATCCTTAATGCATCAGCCAGTGCAGCGGCATCCTTCACTGAAACCGCGCTGTCTACCGCATTAAGCATGCTGAATAATTTCGCGTGTTCAGAATCCAGAGTTCTATTGCCAACACTTAACTGTTTCGTAAATTGCATACGACCTCCATTGCAACTGCATATGCGGTACGCACATTCCATTGAATGCGATATTTGCGGGGTTTCTGCCTGAACCATACATTCACAACGTCTGCACTAATCGACCAGACACAAACGCCGCATTAATGCGGCGTTATTGATTTCAAAAGGTATGTTGATGCAGACAAAATTGGATAGCGGCTGAGCAACCGCTGACATGCGGCAGAACTGCAATCCACGACAATCATCGCCCTAACGTGCATGACAAATAAGTCGCCCCGAAAATAAAACCCGCCATACCCGTTTCTCTGAAGAAACAACCAGCCATTCGACCTGGCTTGTACCCGCCAAACGCAGGTTATCGCGTAAACTGGCAAGGGACCAAACTGGGTTTGCGTTAAAGCTTTTCCGCCAGCACTTTTTCCAGCTTGATTTGATCCGCGGTAAAGCCGCGTATCCCCTCGGCCAGTTTCTCGGTGGCCATGGCATCCTCGTTCATCTGCCAGCGGAATTCGGCTTCGGTCATGCGCGCCGGGCGGGGTTGATGCACTCCCAGATCGATCAGACGTTGTACCAGCACCCCCTGCCCCGCTTCAAGTTCCTCCAGCAATGCCGGGGCGATAGTCAACCGGTCGCAGCCTGACAGTGCCAGGATTTCGCCCATGTTGCGGAATGACGCACCCATGACAATGGTCTTGTAACCGTGGGTTTTGTAGTAGTCATAAATCTGCCGTACCGACAACACCCCCGGATCTTCCTCTGCCGGAAAATCGCGAACGCGGTCACTGTGCGCCTTGTGCCAGTCGAGAATGCGGCCGACGAAGGGAGAAATCAGCGTGGCACCGGCCTCGGCGCATGCCCGCGCCTGCGCGAAACCAAACATCAGGGTGAGGTTGCAGTTGATGCCTTCGCGTTCGAGAATTTCCGCCGCCTTAATGCCTTCCCAGGTGGAGGCGATTTTAATCAGTACGCGATGGTTGGCGATGCCGGCCCGGTTGTAGAGGCCGATCAGTTTGCGCGCTTTATATATGGTGGCTTCCGTATTGAAGGAGAGCCGCGCATCTACTTCAGTCGAGATGCGGCCCGGCACAATCTTGAGTACTTCCAGCCCGACATTCACCGCCAGCTTGTCCAGCGCATCGTGTACCTGCTGTTCGGAATCGCCGCCCTGCGCTTTGGCCCAGGCAATCGAGTCTTCGATGAGCGGCGCGTACTCGGGCAATGATGCGGCCTTGAGCAGCAAGGAAGGGTTGGTGGTGGCATCCTGCGGGTGATGATGGCGGATCGCTTCAATATCTCCGGTATCCGCCACGATCGTAGTCATGGATTTCAGTTGTTCGAGAAAATTTGTCATGTGAATTTCCTAACGTGGCCTCTCAACGGAAGGGCGGCTTTGCACCGGAACAGGCTGAACCTTCCAGATATGCTCGCAATACTCGCGGATGGCCCGGTCTGACGAGAAGGTTCCCATTCTGGCGACATTCAAGATGGACATGCGCGTCCAGTTTTCCACGTCCTGGTAATGTATGCCCACTTCATCCTGACAATCAATATATGAACGATAGTCGGCGCACACCATATAAGGATCATGCTGCAACAGATTGCCGGTCAACGGTGCAAAAAGCTGTCGGTCACCATGCGAGAACAGGCCGGAATTGATCAGCTCTATGGCAGCCCGCAGTTCGGCATCATGTTCCAGAAATTTACAGGGTTGGTAACCTCTTGCCCACAGTTCTTGCACCTGTTCCTCGGTGTGGCCGAACAGAAAGAAATTTTCTTCTCCCACCGCCTCGCGGATTTCCACGTTGGCACCGTCCAGCGTGCCGATGGTCAGCGCGCCGTTCATCGAAAACTTCATGTTGCCGGTACCGGAGGCTTCCTTGCCGGCAGTGGAGATTTGTTCGGACAGGTCGGCAGCAGGATAAATTTGCTGTGCGGTCTTGACGTTCAAATCCGGCACGAACACCACCCGCAACAAGCGGTTGACCTGCGGGTCACGGTTGACAATATCCGCCACGGAATTGATCAGTTTGATAATCAGTTTCGCCATGCGGTAGCCCGGTGCCGCCTTGCCGCCGAACACGAAAGTGCGCGGCGTGATTTCCAGCGACGGATCGTGCTTCAGCCGGTTGTATAGCGTGATGATATGCAGCACGTTGAGATGCTGGCGCTTGTATTCGTGGATGCGTTTGACCTGCATGTCGAACAGGCTGTGCGGGTCGATGCTCACACCGGCGACCCGCTCTACATAATTGGCCAGCCGCCGTTTGGCGATCAACTTGACCTCCCGCCAACGTTCGCGGAACGCCTGATCTTCGGCATAAGGCTCCAGCTTGCGCAACTCGTCCAGGTTGCGCAACCAGTCGCCGCCCACCACCTCGTCAATTAATGCCGCCAACGGGCGGTTGCTCAGCGCGATATTGCGCCGCGGGGTGACACCGTTGGTTTTGTTGCTGAATTTTTCCGGCCATAGATCGTGGAAATCGCTCAACACCGTGCTCTTCAGCAGGTCGCTGTGCAGCCGTGCCACGCCGTTGATGGCGAAGCTGCCGACGCAGGCGAGATTGGCCATGCGTACCCGGCGCCCGTTGGATTCGTCGATCAGCGACATGCGTGCAACACGCTGTTCGTCGCCGATGAAGCGCATGCGCACCTCATCGAGAAAAAGGTTGTTGATGTCGCGGATGATTTCCATGTGGCGCGGCAGGATGCGTTCGAATAACTCCAGCGACCAGGTTTCCAGCGCCTCCGGCAACAGGGTGTGGTTGGTGTAGGCAAAGGTGTTGCGGGTAATGTCCCAGGCCTTATTCCACGGTATGGCGCGTTCGTCCACCAGCAGGCGCATCAGTTCGGCCACGGCGATAGCCGGATGGGTATCGTTAAGTTGGGCGGCAAATTTTTCCGGGAAACATTCCAGGCTACCCACGTCGCGCAATGCGATTCGGATCATGTCTTGCAGCGAGCAGGACACGAAAAAGTATTGCTGCTTGAGCCGCAACTCTTTGCCGGCTTGCGGTTCATCGTTCGGGTACAGCACCTTGCTCAGGTTTTCGGCCACCACCATGTCGTTTACCGCACCGTAATAATCGCCCATGTTAAATGCCTGAAAATCGAACGACTCGCGCGCTTCAGATTTCCACAGACGCAGTAAATTCACGTTGTTTACGCCGTAGCCGAGGATGGGGGTATCGAAAGCCATTCCGTATACAGTGTGACCGGGAATCCATCTGACCAAATGATTGCCTTGCTCGTCGGTATATTGCTCGGTGCGCCCGCCCAGCCCGACCGGATAGCGCAAGTTTGGACGCGGCAACTCCCAGGGGTTACCGTTGCGCAACCAGGCATCGGTCACCTCTACCTGCCAGCCGTCCTTAATCACCTGATCGAAAATACCAAATTCGTAGCGGATGCCGTAGCCGATAGCCGGAATTTCCATGGTTGCCAACGAGTCCAGATAACAGGCCGCCAGCCGCCCGAGACCGCCGTTGCCCAGTCCGGGTTCGGACTCCTCTTCCAGAATAACATCGAGTTGCAGACCGAGTTCTTTCATCGCCAAATCGACGTTTTCCCACAAGCCGAGATTGAGGATGTTGTTGCCCAGATGCGGCCCCAGCAGGAACTCGGCAGACAGATAGCAGACCGTCTTGGCCTTGCTGCGTTTGTAGTCCTGTGCAGAACTGATATATCGCTCCAGCAGCCGGTCACGAATGGTATAGGCCAGCACCCGGTAGTGGTCCTGTGCGGTCGCTTTGGAGAAAGGACGCCCGGTGACGTAGAACAGGTTATCGGTAAAAGCCCGCTTCAGCGCTTCCACAGAGCGCCCGGTGCGGGTGTGCTCGTGGTGTGTCTCGCTGGTGGTTTGATTTATGTTTGCATCCATGCGATGCAACTCGTCGGTGAGATTGGGGGATTGCAGCATATTCATACGGCACTCTGAACGATGGTGTTTGAAGCGGCCATTGTTTCAGCGAATGATGACAGCGTGATGACACCGCAAGACTAATGCCCTACAGGGCCTTACTCTCCACTTCTTCAATCGACGAGTGGCGCACGTCATGCCCTGTCACCATGAAGATCACGTATTCCGATATATTTTTAGCATGGTCGCCGATGCGTTCAATTGCTTTGGCCACGAACAGAAAATCCAGCGCTGCCGAGATAAAGCGCGGGTCTTCCAGCATGCTACCTATCAGGTTGCGCGTGATATAACTGTATTCCTCGTTGACCTGCTTATCTTGCCGGATAACCCGGATGGCGATACCCACATCCGACCGGGAGAATGCTTCCATCGATTGGTCAGCCATGCTTAATGCTTTGTCGGCGCAGTTGATTATATCGACGGAACGGGGCAGGTTGAGCCGCCCGGACTGAAATAGCATTTCCGCCCTCCGCACGATCAGCTCTGTCTGCGCTCCCATCCGTTCGAGATCGGTGGTGATTTTCAGCACCGTCAGTATCGTCCGCAGGTCAACGGCTTCTGGTTGGCGCTGCGCGAGAACCAGTTTGCACTTGCGGTCGATCTCGACCTCCATGCTGTTAACCTGATAACCCAAATCCAGCACATGCTTCATCACGGCCGTATCGCCGCTATGCAGGCTTTTCATCGCGAGTTTAAACTGCTCCCTAACCAGCCCGCCCATTTGCATGACGCTGCTTCTTACCGCATCAAGCTCAATATCAAACTGCCTGGATGTATGCTCGTTATTCGCCGCCACAATATGCCCGCCTTAGTTTGAATACAGCTTGGGTTTTAATGTTCAAACTCATTCCCGTACCTCGCGTTCGATCTCTTCCGTCGTGACATGGCGCACATCGCGGCCTTTGACCATATAGACCACATATTCGGACATATTCTTGGCGTGATCGCCCATGCGCTCGATGGCTTTGGCCACGAACAGAATTTCCAGCGAAGTGGATATGGTGCGCGGGTCTTCCATCATGAAGGTAATCAGGTGACGTATGATGGTACGAAAATCCTCGTCCACCAACTCGTCCTGGCGTACCACGTCCGCGACATTGGAAATATCCAGCTGCGCAAAAGCATCCAGCGACTTGCGCAACATATCCAACACCATCATGGCTGAATGCCTGATCTCCTGATAGCGAGGCAGGCTGAAACTGTTTCTCTCCGCCAGCAACTTGCCCATGCGCGCAATCTTCTTTGCCTCGTCGCCGATCCGTTCAAGATCGGTGATAGTCTTGATCACCATCATCACCATGCGCAAATCACCCGCGGTCGGCTGACGGCAGGCAACGATCCGGTTACAGCTTTCGTCTATTTCGACATCAAACGCGTTGACGAGTTGATCATCGGCAATGACACGATCCATCATTGCCACATCACTGCCGATCAACGCCTCGATGGAAAGCCTGATCTGGCTTTCCACCAGACCGCCCATTTGCAGCACGCGCGCCCGCACCGCTTCGAGTTCGACATCAAACTGTTTGGAAGTGTGTTCGTTATTGGTCATCCGCTACTTACTTAAAGATAGATCAAGCAACTCATGCTACCCGCGCATCGTGACAGTTTTGTTACGCTGCAAACCCCTTTACGTTTTTCCGACAAACTTTCCAAATAGCGATTTCACAAACCTTTCATATTCCCGTCATCGTGCAGCAACAAGTATCCAATAACCTGCATGCATCTTCCGTAAATCAAGGAGATGCAATGCCAAAGCCGGATCGACAACACGAAATACTACCGCCTGATCCTCAGTGCTGCATCGCTTAATCGCCAGCCTGACGAACAACCAACATCTGTTCTTCGAAACTCAACAGTTTTTCAACAAAGGGGGAATCATGGCTATCAATGTACGAATCTATGACCGTTCGGCACGCGTTGCGATGTCCGGGCGTTTTGACTTCCAAGTACATCGCGATTTCAAGGATGCTTATGCGCCGCTGCTTGATAACGCCGCAGTACACGAAATCGAGATCGAGATGAGCCAGCTGGATTATGTAGACAGCTCGGCACTGGGCATGTTGATGCTGCTGAATGAACGCGCCAATGCAGCCAACAAGACGGTTTCGCTGCTCAATACAGCCGGCGCGGTATCGAAGTTGCTGGAAGTCGCCAATTTCAACCAGATATTTAACATCAAGCACACCTCTGTATTTATTCCGGACAGCCGGAATAATGCTTATATCCCGGCAAAGCGCAGCAGCGCATTTTCATGCCAGCAACCCCGTACAACCACTTGAGCTCATCCAATCTGCACAGGAGAATCATACGATGAATTATCTGTTTTTAGCGCTGGTGTGGCTGTTCATCGGGATGATCATCCTGATGGCGTGCATCCTGATTTACCGGGAGCCCGAGCAAAGCCTGCAAAACGCTTTCCACAAAAGTCTGGGCTGGGGAGCGGCATTTTTTCTTTCCTTCAGCACCGAAGCCTCCATTGTTTACGCGGGACTGATTTGAAACGCAATATAAATGTGCAGCGCAGCAGTTTTTCTAACCAGCTATCCAAGCAATCATTTCATAAACTCTTCATCTTCCCGTCATCGTATTGCAATAGGGATTACATAACCTGCCGGCATCTTTAAACCGACCAGGGAGATGCAATGCTGGAGCTAAATCGACAAACTCAACCATCAATTCACCACCGCCTGACAACCAGCATGGCTCACAACGAATCGGAGGTATTGGAAGCACAACGTCTGCGCTTCAAGGTATTTGCCGAAGAAATGGGGGCCAACCTGCCGAGCGCCAGCGAAGGAATCGACCGCGATATTTTCGACAAGCATTGCGAACATTTATTGGTACGCGAAAACGACGGGAATAAAGTGGTCGGCACCTATCGCATCCTCTCCCCCGATCAGGCGCAGAAGATCGGCGGCTACTATGCCCAAAACGAATTTGACCTGACCCGTTTGCTGCACCTCAGCGACAGCATGGTGGAAGTTGGCCGTTCCTGCGTGCACCGGGATTACCGCGACGGCGCAACCATTACCCAGCTGTGGGGCGGACTCGCCCAATACATGCAACAACATCGCCACGAATACCTGATCGGCTGCGCCAGTATCGGCATGGCGGACGGCGGCCACGTCGCAGCCAGTATCTACCGCAAACTGCACCGCCTCTATGCCGCGCCCATCGAATACAGCGTATTTCCCCGCAACCCGCTGCCGCTGCACGCGCTAAACCAATACCTCGACGCGCCAATCCCGCCGCTAATCAAAGGTTATCTGCGTCTCGGGGCCTATATTTGCGGCGAACCGGCATGGGATGCAGAATTCAATACCGCCGACCTGCTGATTTTGTTGCCTATGTCGCGCATGAGCAACCGCTATGCCAAACACTTTCTAGGACGGTAATATTTTTGTCACAAATACTTCATTTTTCATTAATAAATTTATCATATTCGCCAATTAAGCTGCCGGGGTCGCACTGTGGCGGCTTTAATAACTACAAGGAGATTTAACGATGCAAAAAGCATTCGCGCAGCAAAAGAAACTCATCGCCGTCGCGGTGGCAGCAGCAGCCTTCTCATCGCCCGTCTTGGCCGACACCGCCAATGTAAGCGTTTATGGCGCGGCAGACCTGTCCTTTGATGTCATCAACACTGGCACTTCTGCTGCCGGCGTTGGCGGCACCAGCAAAAACAACGTTTCGAGCAACGTCTCCAAACTGGGTTTCAAGGGCTCTGAAGGTCTGGGCGACGGCCTGGCAGCTGTCTGGCAGATCGAACAACAGATCAACATGGACAATACCGGCGGTACCTTTGGTACCCGCAACACCTTCTTGGGTTTGAAGAGCGAGAGCGCGGGTACCGTATTGCTGGGCCGTCACGACACCCCGTACAAGTTAGCCACACGCGCACTGGATATTTTTGGCGACAGCATCGCCGATAACCGCGCGCTGATGGGTGGTGTGACCAGCCCCACTACCGTTGATTCCGCTTTTGCAGCTTTCGATGGTCGCCAGCCTGACGTGATCGCCTACATCTCTCCTGCGATGAGTGGCTTCACCGGCGCAATCGCTTACGTCAATTTGGCAGAAGCCAACACCACTGCCGCGCAAGCCAAGTCCAATGCACTGAGCCTGGCCGGAATGTACAAGGCTGGTGCACTCTACGCAGGATTTGGTTACGAAGAACATAAGCTCAGCAGCATTCTGGGCACTAAAGAGTCGGCATGGAAGCTGGGCGTAGGCTATGACATCGATGCTCTGGGTCTGGGATTCGTCTATGAAAAAACTGACGACAATACCGGTGCCTTGGGTGCCAATGCTCGCGGCCACAATGCCTACTATCTGGCTGCCAAGTACAATATGGGCATGAATGCCGTTAAATTTGCCTACGGTAAAGCTGGCCAACTGGGTACAACCGTCAATAGCGGCGCGAACCAGATCAGCTTGGGCTACGACCACGGCATGAGCAAACGCACCAAGCTGTATGCAATCTACTCCCGTATCAGCAACAAGACCGGCAGCGATTACGGCTTCAGCCAGAGCACGGCTTCAGCCGGTACCGTCAACGGCGTGGGCGCTTCGCCTTCCGTGTTCTCGTTCGGTATGAAACACAGCTTCTGATGAAACAACTAGCCATTCCACTAGGTTGTCAAAAAACGACAACCAAGTGGCTGGTTATGATGAAACAACCAGTGTAGTGCGCCATTCTGTTTGGAACTTATACCAACGGTAAGCGCAGCATTGTAGGTCGGGTTTCAACCCGACATGTCGGGCTAAAGCCCGACCTACAAGGGTTTGAACATAAGTTCCGTTAATTACGGTGCACTACACTAGCCAATCGACCAGAATGCAAAAAACCGCAGCCTAGTCGCTGGTTAGGATAGCGCTACCGACGAAGCAGTATCGTCGTTTAGTAACAAACAACGGGCATTCTCGGATGCCCGTTTTTATTGCACCGGCCACAGGCTAGCGAAGCGGCGAAAGGCATCTTGGGCAAGGTAGCGAGAAACTGCGAACTTGACCTTATTTTGTAATAATCCCGTAATATAACTACCTTAGTATGTGCCTGCATCAAAGCGTTGTTGATCCAAGCAGCACCGTCAAATAATTGTTAAGAATCATACAATAAAGCCACATACTCAACACAATGGAGACCCTAATGAACAGCAAACTCAAGCAACTCATCATCGGCATCACCGCCGCTAGCGCCATGGCCTATGCCGGCGCTAGCATGGCAGCCGCGACAATCACCGGCGCGGGCGCGACCTTCCCCTATCCGATCTACGCTAAGTGGGCTGAAGCCTACAACGCAAAAACTGGCGTCAAGATGAATTACCAATCCATCGGCTCGGGCGGCGGCATCAAGCAAATTCAGGCAAAAACCGTGCATTTCGGCGCATCCGACATGCCGTTGACACTGGAAAAGCTGGACAAGGATGGCCTGATGCAGTTCCCGACCGTGATCGGCGGCGTAGTGCCGGTCGTTACCGTCGAGGGCGTAACCCCCGGCAAAATGAAGCTGGACGGCACCACTTTGGCCAATATCTACTTGGGCAAGATCACCAAATGGAATGACCCGGCTATCGTCGCACTGAACAAGGATGTCAAGCTGCCTGACGAAAACATCACCGTGGTGCACCGTTCCGATGGCTCCGGCACCACCTTTATCTTCACCAACTACCTGTCCAAGGCCAGCGCCGAGTGGAAGTCCGCAGTAGGCGAAGGCACTGCGGTTTCCTGGAAAGCCGGCACCGGCGGCAAGGGTAACGAAGGCGTGGCTTCCTATGTACAGCGCATCAAGAATTCCATCGGTTATGTGGAATACGCCTATGCACTGCAGAACAAGATGGCCTATGTGCAGATGAAGAACCTCGACGGCAACTTCGTCGAACCCAGCGATGTCACGTTCAAGGCAGCCGCTGCCAATGCGCAATGGGAAAAGGCACCGGGTTTCTACGAAATCCTGACCAACGAGCCGGGCAAAGACAGCTGGCCAATCAGCGGCGCAACCTTCATCCTGATGCACAAAATGCAGGAAGACGCGGCTGGCGGCAAGGAAGTATTGAAGTTCTTTGACTGGGCTTATACCCATGGCAATAAACTGGCGGCAGAACTTGACTATGTGCCGTTGCCGGAAAACGTGCAGAACCTGATCCGCAAAGCCTGGAAAAACCAGATCCGCGATGCATCCGGTTCGTCGCTGACTAAATAACAGTTCTAGTTAGGTATAATCGCGGGGGCTTGAAGCCCCCGTATTTTTCTCACTGACAGGCCCGATTTATGCCAACGTTTTTACGCGAAACAAGCCTTAAACGACATAACGTATTGGATTTGCTGTTCCGCAATCTGACACGCGTATCCGCATTTGGCGTATTGGCTTTGCTCGCCGCCATCATCGGTTCATTGGTAATGGGCAGCATGCCTGCCATCAATGCATTCGGCTTCGGCTTCCTGACCAGTTCCGAATGGGACCCGGTCAACGATCAATTCGGCGCGCTGATTCCTATCGTCGGCACGCTAATCACCTCGGGTATCGCGTTGCTGATCGCCATTCCGGTCAGCTTCGGCATCGCCCTGTTCCTCACCGAGCTGTCGCCGCGCATCCTGCGCCGCCCGTTGGGCATCGCCATCGAGTTGCTGGCGGGAATCCCCAGCATCATCTACGGCATGTGGGGGCTGTTCGTATTTGCACCGCTGTTTGCCGACCATATCGAGCCTTGGCTCAACGACCGCTTTGGCGCGATGCCGTATATCGGCCCGTTCCTTTCCGGCCCGCCGATGGGTATCGGCATGCTGACCGCCGGCATCATCCTCGCCATCATGGTGATCCCGTTCATCGCCGCGGTGATGCGCGATGTTTTTGAAATTGTGCCCACCCTGCTGAAAGAATCCGCCTACGGTCTCGGCTCAACCACTTGGGAAGTGATGTGGAACATTGTTCTGCCCTACACCAAGATCGGCGTAGTCGGGGGCATCATGCTGGGATTGGGGCGCGCACTGGGCGAAACCATGGCCGTCACCTTCGTAATCGGCAATGCCCATGAGCTGCACAAGTCGCTGCTGATGCCAGGCAACAGTATCGCCTCGGCGCTTGCCAACGAATTCACCGAAGCCTACGGCGAACTCTACACCTCCGCGCTGATCGAGCTCGGCCTGATCCTGTTCTTCATCACTTTTGTGGTGCTATCACTCGCGCGCTTTATGCTCTACAAACTCGGGCAACGCGAAGGAAAGGTTACCTGACCATGATGCTTGATCTCTACACACGCCGTCGCATCACCAATGCTATCGGGCTCACCGTTTCGATGCTGACTATGGCATTCGGCCTGTTTTGGCTGATCTGGATACTCTGGACGCTGCTGGAATACGGCCTGCCCGCGCTCACCCCGCTGGTGTTTACGCAAATGACACCGCCTCCGGGCAGCGGCGGCGGCTTGCTTAACGCCATTGCAGGCAGTCTGGCGATGACGCTGGTCGGCACGCTGATCGGCACGCCCATCGGCATTCTGGCCGGCACCTATCTGGCCGAATTCGGCCAGCGCGGCTGGCTCGCCCCGGTCACGCGCTTCATCAACGACGTGCTGCTTTCCGCACCCTCCATCGTCATCGGCCTGTTCGTGTATGAGATCTATGTCGTCCACGTCAAACATTTCTCCGGCTGGGCGGGCACACTGGCGCTGGCTATCATCGTCATCCCGATCGTCATCCGCACCACCGAGAACATGCTGCGCCTGATTCCCAACACGCTGCGCGAGGCGGCAGCCGCGCTCGGTGCACCGCAATGGAAGGTGGTCAGCTTTGTCACGTTGCGCGCCGCGCGCGCCGGCATCATCACCGGCGTGATGCTGGCCATCGCGCGCATCAGCGGCGAAACCGCGCCGCTGCTATTTACCGCGCTGAACAACCAGTTCTGGAGCAGCAACATGGATCAGCCGATGGCGAACCTGCCGGTAGTGATCTTCCAGTTCGCCATGAGTCCCTACGAAGACTGGCAGCAGCTTGCCTGGGCAGGCGCGCTGCTGATCACACTGAGCGTACTGACACTCAACATTCTGGCGCGCGTACTGTTCCGGCAGAGCGCTACCACCTACTAAATTTGGTCACAAATAAGGCTTGAAATGAACGCTGAAAACATCGCCAATCCAAAAATCGTAGTCAAGAATCTGAACTTCTACTACGGCAACGACCGCGCACTCAAGGATATCAACCTGAACATCGCGGAAAAAATGGTAACCGCCTTCATCGGCCCGTCCGGTTGCGGAAAATCAACATTGTTGCGCACCTTCAACCGCATGTATCAGCTCTACCCGAAACAAAAAGCTACCGGCGAAATTATTCTGGACGGTGCCAATATCCTCGATAAAAGCCAGGATCTGAACATGCTGCGTGCCAAGATCGGCATGGTGTTCCAGAAACCCACACCGTTCCCGATGTCGATTTACGACAACATCGCGTTTGGCGTAAAACTCTACGAGAACCTCAGCAAAAACGACATGGATGAGCGTGTCGAATGGGCGCTGCGCAAAGCCGCGCTGTGGACCGAAGCCAAGGACAAGCTCAAGCAGAGCGGCACCAGCCTGTCCGGCGGCCAGCAGCAGCGCCTGTGCATCGCGCGCGCCATCGCCGTCAAACCGCAAGTCATGTTGCTCGACGAACCAACCTCGGCACTCGACCCGATCTCCACCGCGCACATCGAAAAACTAATCGACGAACTGAAGGAAGACTTCACCATCGTCATCGTCACGCACAATATGCAGCAGGCCGCGCGCGTATCCGATTACACCGCCTACATGTATCTGGGAGACCTGATCGAGTTCGGCGACACCAGCATGGTGTTCACCAATCCGAAGCGCAAGGAAACCGAAGACTACATTACTGGCCGCTTCGGTTAAGCGACAGTGGCACTCTCGGTGTGACCATCAGATTAAACCTGAACCACCACCTTGCTGGACATTTTGGCTCAACGACCGTTAATATAGCAACGTTGATCAACTTTAGGATATGCCAGAGTTTCTGGATTGAACGGCATATTTTGCTAACCGGCATCCCTTACATGAGCTCCATTGATTCAGACACGTTTCAGCAGATGCTGCTGCAATTGCGGAATGCTTTTCTGGATGAGGTGCCTGAAAAACTGGATCGCCTAGAGCAGCTTCTTATTGCGATGGAAAATTCCGGGGTAAACAACGACTCCTTCAACGAATTCTATCGCATCATCCATAGCCTGAAAGGCAGCGGCGGAACCTTCGGGCTACATATCATTACCACCATCTGCCACCAACTGGAAGACCTGCTCAACACTACCGGGGGCGGAAGCAAATTCTCTCCGCCGCTCATCGCGATCAGCCTGAATTACATCGACCTTTTGCGCTCTGTCATCGTGAAAGTTCATGCGGGTGATACTAACTACCAGCAGATTGAAGAACAACTAAACAAACTGCACAAGCAACTCGCCAGAAAGCCATTCACTGTACTGCTGGTCGATAACTCGAAGCTCTCGACTAATATTTACCTGCAAATATTATCCGAGCTACCGGTACAGACAGTAGTGATAAGCGATGGAATTCTGGCATTAACGCGCGCGCTCATGGAGCCTTTTGATCTGGTTATCACCTCCAATGAAATACCCATGCTAAGCGGCCCGGCATTGATAGGTGCGCTAAAGCTTTCCGACTCAAAAAGCCGCGATACCAAAACCATTCTGATCACATCAAACAAAAATATCGCCACAACCCGCCATCGGGCTACCGATGCCGATTACACGCTCATCAAAGATGCAAAATTAGCGCAAAATTTAGCTGATGCAGTCAAGCAGGCCCTCTCCCACGATAGCTCCCCAAAAAAGGCCGGCTAATACGCTGAAAAATTTCAGTCATATCGGTTATAGTATTCAAAACAAGGAGGGATGCCATGTCAAATACTCTTGATTTTGCCCGCAAAGCAACGATTCTGGTGGCTGATGATGCCGCGGATACACGCAACCTGATGCTCATGCTTCTCGAAAATGACTACAAGGTAGTAGCTGTCGACAGCGGTGCAGAAGCGCTCCGTCTAGTGCAAACAGACACGATGCCCGATCTGATCTTGCTCGATATCATGATGCCCGAAATGGACGGTTACGAAGTATGCCGTCAACTCAAAGCGAATCCACGCACCCGCAATATCCCAGTCATATTCCTAAGTGCCATGGCGGGTAAAGGGAATGAAGCTCAGGGACGAGCTTTAGGCGCGGTGGGATTTCTGACCAAGCCACTTGATCCGCAAAATGTCATGATGCAAGTAAAGGGGCATTTTGCCTTGCGCCAAAAGCATCGCGAACTCGAAGCACTCAAAACCGCCTCTCCTCCCCCGGCGGCGTAGTCTGGTTTAGCACCTGCAATGTGGATTTCTTGAAATGAATCGGCGTTATTTCTGCCACGCGCCGGTTCTTTTCATTTCCCCCCATTTCGCTTTTCCGCCCCCCGTCCAGAGCGCCAAACCGACCAGCCGCCACCATGAATTAAGCTGACGATAACCAAAGTTTTCGATCAACACCACAAATAGCAGCAGCAACAAATGTCTGGGACGCGGATAGATATGAAATGTCATTTCCTCCAGCAGCAACCCACTGACAGAAAGCAGAATTCCAAAACCAATGGCAACAAATAAAAATACCCATAATGCCTGACCGGAAATCATGCCTGACAAAAATAGCGCAAACATAAACACATATCCGGTCAATTCAACAATCGGTCCCAACGCTTCGAACAGCAACATAAACGGAAAGGCCAACCACCCAACCGCACCGCCACGATAATGGCACAGCAATCCAATATTCAAGGAAAGACTCTCCAGCAAACCGCGCTGCCATCTGACTCTCTGATTTTTCAGCGTAGTCAAATCTTCCGGCGCTTCTGTCCAGCAAATCGGGTCTGGCACAAAAACAATGCGGTATGGCTTTTTCGCCAACCGGTAAAGCCTATGGATACGCACCACCAGCTCCATATCTTCGCCTATAGTATTGGTACGGTATCCGCCCGCCTCTATCACCACATTTTTCTTGAATAGGCCAAATGCACCAGAAATAATCAGCATGGCATTCAATGGTGACCAGCCCATACGCCCAAATAAAAAGGCGCGCAAATACTCAACAATCTGCAACAGGGGCAATATCTTTTTCGGCAAATCCACCTTCTGCAAAAAGCCGTTACTTACCTGACAACCATTGGCAATCCGTATGCTGCCACCCGTAGCGACAACCAGCGAGTCTTCAAGGAATGGCTGGGCTACCTTTTGCAGGCTGTCACGCTGCAAAATAGAATCCGCATCCACGGCGCAAAAAAGCGGATAACGAGCCGCATTAATACCGGCGTTGAGTGAATCCGCCTTGCCGCCATTATCCTTATCGATCACCCTTAAATTGTTATACCGCGTAGAGCGGTACACACCGCGTATCGGTTGTGTCGCAAGTTGCTGGTGATATGCCTCCGGAAAAGGAATCAGCGAGAATTCACGCTCAAGCACTTTTAGGGTATCGTCTTTTGACCCGTCATTGATAACGATTATTTCGAATTCCTGATAACTCAACTGCAGCATCGAATGAACCGATGCCGCGATGCTTGATTGCTCGTTAAAAGCGGGAACCAGCAAACTGATGGGTGGCTCCAACCCTGAGTAAAACTGCGGCAGATCGTCAATCATGCGGTTACGCATCAACCTTGACAAACTGATCAAGGAAAGGAAATTGAGTGCCAAATAGCCACCGTTCAGCCCGATGAAATACAGCAGAAAGATCCATTCGCCAATTTCAATCAAGGAAGAAATCATGACGTACGTTCCGATACAACCTGACCCAGCATGTCGACAGCAAAATTATCGTCCAAATGCGCTCTCATCTCATTCAAATCATCAACCGTGACGAAAGGCAAACGACTGATTGCCTGAGCGGCACGGTAACGCACCCACCATTGCGAATCGGAAAGCAGATTCTTCAGTAATTCCAGATCACTTTTTTCGCCCATATCACCCAGCGCAGAAACCGCATGTACACGCACACGCCAATCTGGATGCCTGATAAGTTGACGAATCCTGGGCAACTCAGCAGGAGTGCGCACTGATTTCAGACAAGCAGCCAGCACTTCGATATCACCGGTCTTATCCATAATCCCGCATAACGACGGATAGACAACCGACGGATGTGCCGCTGCCGTCAGGGCAATCAGGCGAACCATATATTGTGCGGCTGCGCCCTGCAGGAAAGCATTCCGCAGCATATCTGCGAGCAGCGGAGAAATTGCATCCGGCCCCGCTTCATTAAGAATATTTGCAACAGCTGCCGTGGGCAAATCGTTGCGTTCAACGATGATTGGCATCAATTCACCAAGCGCACCGGGATCAATGTGCAGCAATGCACGCGCTGCATGAAGACAGGCAATGGGCTGCTCACTCACCAGTAAATCTTTCAGCACTACCGTATCGGTTTTGTCGCCCAAATGCACCAGACTGACGATGGCTAGCAATCTTTCGGCATTATCGCCATCCTTCAGCATCCGGCGTACCGCATGATCGATACCTGCTGTTCGAGCCAAATAATTAAGCCGTTCCCGGGTATCGCCGCGCAATGAATTCTGCAGATGATTCCAGTACGAAAGAAAAAATACCACATCTTGAGCAGAAATCGCAGGTAATCGCGAAGGATCGATAGTGGCAAGTGCGCTTTCAGTCAGCAAGGCGCGCCAGACCGAAAGAAATGCCTGCTTACGCCGTTCATTTCGCCGCAATGCCATACGCAATACGGCAATCCGCGCAATAAACATCAGGGTTAAAACCACTGCGCAAAATCCGCTCCAGAATGCGAAGCGGATAACAGGCTCAGAATTGGCTGCGAAGTCCAAGCCGGAATACATTTCTTGTGTAAAGACTGCCTTGCTGGGTGGCGGCAATCTCATAAGAAATTGCCCAATCGCTACTGAACCAGTGTCGCCCCGTCAATCCGGTGGATTGCACCCGAGAACTCAGGATACCCAGCGTCGGCCCCAGACTCTCGATTTCAGCACCCTGCGAAATGCCGAGTCCGATCCAGCTATGCTCATCATAATATCTGCTCAACTGAATGCGGTCGCTTGATGCCGATCCTGTGCCTACCAGTGTGCTGGACGAATGTGTCCAGGCTGCGCGATAGTTTGACCAATAACGCTCCCCGGTAACAAGCAAGTTATTGCTCAATGCATTGTTGTAATCAGTATGGCGCAAACCGAGATGCACGCCCCAGCCATCATCCAGCGCATACTGAATCTGAGCTAAGCCGGACCATCTGGCAAGGATGTTGTGTGTCGGACTGGCATTCCCTTCCGCCAACAGTGTCCAGCGGCTGGATAACGGGTAATAAACGCCTGCCAGCAGTTCGGTATCTTTTGTTTTAAAACGTTCTGTTTCGCGCAATGACCCATAGACGGTGTGGCGATCACCCAGCTTTTTTGCACCTTCAATGTAATAGCTTTTCCAATCGGCATAGCCCTTATCCAATGTCTCAAGCGAAGAACCCGCTTCGAGTTGAATAGGCTCACTTCCTTGTGCATGAGCGGCCGACATGAAAATACATGACACTATCAATAAGCCGGCGTTCCGGTAACTCATGGTTGCACTTTCAATAAACGTTTCACTCTGGCCACCAGTTCACTGGGTTGAAACGGCTTTACCACATAGTCATTCGCTCCGGCATCCAGCGCACGGACAATATCACTTTCCTGTGATTTTGCCGTCAGCATGATTATTGGAATGGTCTCCCACTTTGGCTGTCTGCGTATATGTTTCAGCAGATGAAAACCGTCCTGATACGGAAGCATCACATCCAGCAATATCAGCACAGGCGGAGGCCCGCATTCGATCATTTGTTCCGCTGCCTGCCCGTCAGATGCACAGCTAGTTCCAAAACCCTCGCGCTGAAAAAGAAACTCGAGAAGCTGAGCAATATGCTCATCATCCTCGACGATCATTATCACTCCCTGCGGATTTATGGACACCATACTGTTAATGCCACTTATTTTTATCATGTATTAACAACATGATTTGTCTTGCCATCGGCTAAACAAAATCGGTACCGCTGACCGCAGGCGCATCACCCAACAGCACCCGATTGCGACCGGCATGTTTGGCTTTGTAAAGCACCCTGTCTGCCGCATCGCACAGCTTGGTTGAATCACCGAAGAAGGAAACATCGGCAATCCCGCAACTGAATGTGGCAGAGAATTCCTTCCCGTCCGCCATGTGGCGCAATTGCGAAAAATCGTGGCGAATCGCATCCAGAACTTTTTGTGCGGTTTCACCATTGGTATTGCTCAGGATCACCGCGAATTCTTCACCGCCGTAACGCCCGACCATATCCGTCTCACGCAGACGCTGTTTCAGCAAACGCGACAGGCTTTTGATCACACGATCCCCGGCAGGATGGCCGTAGGTATCGTTCACATGCTTAAAGTGGTCTATATCGACCATCGCAAAAGCCAGCGGCATGCCGCGACGCTTTGTCTGTGCCACTTCCCGATCCAGCTGATCCTTGATGGCGGTATGGTTAAGCAATCCCGTCAGACTGTCGCGCACCATGAACGAGCGCAGGACAAGGGAGCGCTGAATCCGGCTGGTTACTGCAGAAATCATGTGCTGAGGTTGTATCGGCTTGGTCAGAAAATCGTCTGCTCCCAAGCCCATCGCAAAAAGCTGCTTATCCAAATCGCTTTCGGCGGACAGAAATACGATCGGAATGCTGATAAAAGCATCGAGCTGCCGAATGACCTTGGCCAATTCCAAACCATTGCATCCCGGCATATAGATATCGAGCAAAATTAAATCCGGGGTAAATTCAAGCAGCGGAGACATCACGTCCAGCGGATTATTGACCACCTTTACCACCATTCCGGTCTGCTCCAGCACCGTTGCACAATAGCTGGTAATCGACTCCGAATCATCAACGACCAAAACCCGGTATGGCGCGGATGGCAGGGTCGAAGTCAGCGTATCCAGTTTATCGATCAGATTGCCGATGTTGATCGGCTTGCTTAGATAGGCTATACCACCCGCACGCACCGCTTCCAATCTGATCGCAAGTTCGTCACGCGCAGTCAAAAAGAACACAGGTACGGGTATATCCCGTCCTTGCTGGATTTCTTTCATTAATTCAATTCCTTCCTGACTCGATCCAGAAAGGGTCACATCCATCAGTACCACCACATCCGGGTTCGCCTGCATGGCAAGGCGAAAATCTGCCAGATTATTAAATGCGCCCACATCGTAACCAAAATAGCTGAGTTGAACTTTCAGTTCTTCCGCCTGCTCATGGTTGCCCTCCACCACAAAAATGCGCTTCGGACTGGCGGCTTCACCGCTGGCTGGCACAACCAGTTGTGGATTATCATCTGCCACAGAATTGCAATGCAGGGTTACCTGATGCAGTTCGCGCATTAACACCTGAAGCTTATTGTGCTGTTGCTCGTTCAAAGCAATTTTTTCCAGCGCAAGTGACTTGAGATATTCCTCAAGATTGCGCGCCACATCGGTAAGCAATGCAAACCCAAAGGTTTTTCCCGATCCGGTCAGGCTATGCACCATGCGGTGCAGGGTTGCAAAGTTCTCCTCATCCCACGTATCCCGCGGCAACAACTCCCATGCCTGCTCAATCTGTCTGATTTTCTCGGGCAATTGTGCAGCATAAGCATCGCTAAGCACTTTCAGTTTGGCTTGCATATCTATCGGGTCAGTCATGGCAACGCTCCCAAATATTCTGTACCTGGCTAGATAACGTCATCGGGTCAAACGGCTTGGGAATAACATCGACCGCACCGATCTCAAGATAACCTGCAACCTCACTCGACTGAACCTTTGCGGTCATAAAAACCACTGGTGTACTGGCAAATCGCGGAAATTCGCGCAACTTGCCCAGCATGGTCGGGCCATCCATACCCGGCATCATCACATCCAGCAAAATCAGTTGCGGTTGAAAATCCGGCGCACGTTGCAGAGCCTCGCCACCCGAGCTACATATCTCCACGGTAAATCCGCCCAGTGCTTCCAGCGCAAGCCTTGCTACCGTCTGGATATCCGGCTCATCCTCCACATACAAAATACGTGTCAGCTTGTCGGCCATTGCTATCCCCTTTTCTTAAAACAACTCTCGATTCTATCCAGTACGCTGGCCTGATTAAGCGGCTTGACCACAAAACCCGATGCTCCCAAGGATACCGCCTCGCGCACCCGATCCATCGTTGCCTCGGCACTTACCATCAGCACCACTGTTACCGGACTCACCTTGCGTATCTCTTGCAGCGCCTGCAGGCCATCCATCTTGGGCATGTTGATGTCGAGCAGCAACAATCCGGGCTTATATTTCTCGCACAGCGCGATTGCGTCCTGTCCGTTTGATGCTTCGCCGATCACCTCATAATCATCGCTGCGTAAAATGAGTTTCAGCATCTCGCGCATCATGCTGTCATCGTCCACTACCAGCACAGAAGGTTTGTTTGGCTTATTCATTAAAATTATCCACGGTTGCCGACTTAATTCCGATCAATTGTTTTATGACTTCCAGTAGCTGTCCATTGTCGGTACGCGACTTCACCAGCACACCATCCACATTTTTCGCAACATCGGCACCCACCTCAAGCGCAGAGAATACTAGCACCGGAATCGACGGCACAGCTCCTTTCAGCAGCGGCAATAATTCCTTGCCGGAACCGTCCGGCAAACCCAGATCGAGAATCACCAGATCATAGCGGCTCTTAGCAAGCAGTTGCTTGGCTTCAACCAAATTCATAGCTTGTTCAAAATTTGCCAATTCCCCCACAAGACTACGTATCACATGCAGTACATCCTGATCATCCTCAACATGCAAAATTTTGGGGTGGGTCGGCGCTGATTTCCCAATCTCATGGTCGCGCAAAGGTATCGGCTGAGCGAGACCTACCGGTTCATCGAACCATTCAGTAAATTCGACATAAAATACGGTCTGCACATTCGGCTGCGAATCGAAGCCGATGCTACCTCCCATCTGTTCTACAATGGCTTTGGTAATGGAAAGCCCCAAACCGGTGCCGCCTTTTTTGCGCGTGTCAGAAGAATCGGCTTGGGCAAATTTTTGAAATATCCGAGCTTTGAACTCATCCGAAATACCTGCACCATTATCCTTCACCGACACGCGGATATGCCGTCCGAGCCGCTCGACAGCGACCGACACTTTGCCACCTGCGGTAGAGAACTTGGCGGCGTTAGAGAACAGGTTAGCAAACACCTGCATCAGACGGTTCTTATCAACCTTCAGCATCGCATCGGATAACTCGCTGGTAAGCTCATAACTGACACGATACTGTTCTGCATATGCTTGATTGCCATCCAGAGCCTGCTTCAGCAACGGCATAAGAAGAACCGGCTGAATGTCGAATTCCATCTTACCCGCCTCGATTTTTTCCATATCGAGAATGTCATTGACCAACAGTATTAATCGTTCACTATTCTTATGCGCAATATCAACCATCGGTTTGGCTGCTGCCGGCAACGCCCCAACCACTCCTCCGGCAATCAGTGCCAATGCGCCACGAATCGAAGTCAACGGCGTACGCAACTCATGACTGACGGTCGAAATGAATTCGCTCTTCATGCGCTCGATCTTGATGCGCTCGGTAATGTCGCGCACCACACCGATAAACATACGCTTATCTCCAAGTTGCATTTCCGATACCGCCAAATCCATCGGAAAAACCGAGCCATCCTTGCGCCGCCCGATAACTTGCCGTCCAATGCCGATGATTTTCTTAATCCCTGTGGACGCATAATTGTGCAGATACCCGTCATGCTGACTGTGATAAGGCTCCGGCATCAGCATCTTGATGTTCTTCCCTGTCACATCAGCTTCGCTATAGCCAAATATTTTCACAGCGGCTTTATTGAATAATTCGATATGCCCTGCCTCGTTAATGGTAATAATGCCATCCACCACATTATCGAGGATCGCCCCGATCCGTGCCGCATCATCACGCCGTTCCTGAGCTGCCTGATTTCGCTCGGTAATATCCGTTGCAATCCCGAGAAAGGCGTTAATCTCGCCATGTGTATCACGCAAAGCCGTAACTGTCAGCAACACCGGGAAACGGCTACCATCCCTACGGATATAGGTCCATTCATGTGTTTCCCCGCCGAATAACAGCCTTGCACGTGCGACAAATACCTCAAAGCCCGGCTCAACAGGCGTACCGGCAGCAGTCAACTCCTGAGCTCGGCGCAGCACTTCATCGGGATCGTGAAATACCGCTGGAGTCAATTTACCAACCAATTCCTCAGCCTGATAGCCCAAACAGCTCTCTGCGGAATGATTGAAGGACTGAATAACTCCATTTGTATCGGTAGTGATAATCAAATGTTCCGCACCATCGACAATAGCCCGGTTAAGGTTGCTAATACGGGCAATAGACTCTGCCGATTTTTTGCGCTCAGTAATATCAATTGAAATGCCGAGCAGATGTGTTGGCTCACCGCTCTCATCCCGCAATGCAATTTTCCAGGTTTGGAAATAACGCATCTCCCCGCTGGCAGTCTTGATCGGTTCTTCTTGGATTTCCAGAACCTTGTCCGATGCCAGAACTTTACGATCAGCGGCAATAAAAAAATCCGCCTGCTCTTTGGGGAAAAAATCGTAGTCGCTTTTGCCCAGCAAATCGCTACGCGAATAACCAAGCAATCCCTCCCCGGCTCTATTGAACAACTCGAAGCGCAGATCATTCGCATCTTTGAGAAACACCATGGTAGGGATGTTCTCGATAACGGAATCCAGAAGATATTTGGTTTGCCGCAGCTTATCTTCATTCAGGCGAATATCTTTCGTCATCTTTCGCGCAAGTTCCTCGGCTCGCTCGCGCCTAAAAATCAGGAATATCGCAAGAACAAATAGCAACACACTGATACCGCCCCCCAACACCAAAATGATTGAATTCAGCGGTGATCTAAATCCCGCTTCAAATTCAGGGCGGCTATACAGGCGCACCGTCCAAGTATGCCCATATTCCTTGATGATGCGTAACGCACTCAATCTCGATGAAGCAGCCTGCTGGCTCGATTCATCCGCCGACGTAGACATGCGTGCCCCGTCGATTTCAGCATCGCCGTCAAAGATGACAAAATCCAGCATGAGCTTGCGACTGCCCAGAATGCCCGACAACAGGTCATCGACCCGGTAAGGGCTAAACACAAATCCCTGCAAGGATTTCCAGCGTTCATCCGGTGTAGTCAACGGCTGATGTTGGCGATAGATCGGCACATACATCAAGAAACCGGCCTGCTCCTTGCCGTACGTTTCCTGCTTCAGCCTGACCTTGCCGGATATAGCCGTTTTACCGCTCTCCGCCGCCATACGCATGGCTTTGGCACGGATAGTTTCGGACATCATGTCATAGCCGAATGCCGCCAGATTGCGGCCGGCAAAAGGCTCCAGATAAACGATGGGGCTATAGATCGGCCGATTGCCGGGCGGTTGAACCATATAATCCGCAAATCCCTCGGCGCGTAATACGGCGATATGCGCCTGTAAATCGGCAGGCTTGATAATCCTGCTGAATCCGACCCCCTGAATTCCGGGGTAATTTTGGCTGAGATCGAGCCGTTTGACGTAGGCGCGCCACTCCTCACGATCAACCGATTCACTGGCATCGAACAATCCCGCGCCGCCGAGTAGTATCTGTTCATGCTGGCGCAGCCGCTCCTCAATAGAACCGATCACATCACGAACGTGCAGTTCAAATTGCTGCTCGGCACTACTCATAGCCTGCATATGCAAGCTATACCAAGATACAAAAGTTAAAGAAAGACTGATAACCAAAACCACCCAGGCAGGGCGGTTGCGACGGTCGAACAAATATTGCAAATTATCCAATGCGCCCCCCGATAATCATCATGGCAGTTCGATTGAACCGGTCAAAATTCTACATCCGCCTTACCGGCATTATGCCTCCAACCATTTCCAGACAGGCTTATCACCTCATCCGACAACAGTCCATGCAATATTTACCAAAACTACCGTGATACAGTTTGAAGCTCTCTATTACCGTCCAGAACGGTTTTGCATACTAGCAAAAAACCATGCTGTGCAAGTGTCTTACCGCACAGATACCCACAAAAAAGCCCGGACCAAGCCGGGCTTTTTTGCGGAAAAAACCAAATCACTGGTAACTGGGTCTGTCCCTGCTGCCTTCATACCCCCGATCTTGCCGGTTGCTATAACGTTGACTCTGCTGATCTTCGATGACGCTCACACCTACCCGGATAGTTGAACCGGGCTGGTACGGCAAAGTAGTGGTGATGTCCTGACCGTTGTAGCGATAAGTCACGTTGTAACCCTTGATGACTTCGCGGGTGGATTCCACCTGACGGCAACGCTCAACCTGCTCGGTGCGCGCCTGGTTAGGGTTGGCGACACTATCACCGATCAGTACACCGGCAACACCGCCCGCCGCAGTTGCGGCTTTGTTGCCGGTACCGCCGCCGATCTGGCTGCCCAGCAACGCGCCGGCCAATCCACCCACAATCCCGCCGGTTGAGGAACGGTTGCTATCCGGGTTGGCAACCTGGTCACCGATTACCGCACCAGCCACCGCACCGGCTCCAGTCGCCGCCGTATTGCCGCTACCCCTGCCGACCTGGCTGCCTAACAGCCCACCGGCCACACCGCCGATTATTGCACCGCTCATGGAACGCTCTTTAGGCGCAGCCTGCACGGTTTCAGTCGTGCATTCGCGGCGCGGTTCGCTGACACGCTCATAGATCGGCGTGCTGGAGATTACCCGTGCGGTATCGGTAAAATCCGTCGCATAACTGTTGCCGTACAAGGAAAGCATCGCCAACATCAATAAACTTTTCTTCATTTTTTCGCTCCTAAAATCCCCGTAATTCACGTGGCCGAATTATGACTTGATCTCCGCCCGGACGTTCAACCAAAATTGTTTCAAGTTGTTACTCAGGCTCTCATACGGTGCCGGACAAGCTCGCGCAACGCCGGCAAAAATGACAGCACGATGATGCCAACGATGATCAGGGTGAGGTTATTTTTCACCACCGGAATGTTGCCGAAAAAATACCCCGCCACCGTCAGGCTGGCGATCCACGCAACGCTGCCCAGCGCGCTGAACATCACAAACAGGCGATAACGCATCAGCCCGATGCCCGCGACGAACGGGGCAAAGGTGCGCACAATCGGCAGGAAGCGCGCGAAGATAATAGTCTTGCCGCCATGCTTCTCGTAGAAGGCATGGGTCTTGTCGAGGTGCTCGCGTTTAATCAGCCGGTTGGTGCGTTGCAGCAGGCGCAACCCGAGCAACCGGCCTATCCAGTAGTTGGTGTTATCGCCGCTGAATGCCGCAAGCATCAGCAGCGGGGCAAGCAACTCCAGTTGCAGCGCCCCCATTCCGCACAGCGCACCCGCCACGAACAGCAGCGAATCGCCGGGCAGGAACGGCGCGATTACCAGCCCGGTTTCGCAAAATATGATCAAAAACAGAATGGCGTAGATCCATATCCCGTATTGCTCGGTCAATGCCAGTAGATGTGCATCCAGATGTAAAACGATGTCGATAAATACGCTAAGCAGATCCAAAAAATACTCCATTCGTGATTAGTTGTTCATGTTGAATTGATACTTGCGTTACCGCTTTCCCCGCGCGTCCGTCATTTCCCGCAATTCGCTCAAATCACTCTCTATGGTCGAGAGCTGATAAAAACTTCCGCCCGCCTGTTTTGCCAGTTCCAGTTGCTCGATCGCGGCAAACAAATTGCCCTGCCACGCATATGAATAGGCTTGCGCCTGATGCTGTTCGAGACGTTTACCCTGTATCGCGTAGCCGTGAGCCTGCAAGTTGTACAACTTGGTATCGCTGGGATGGCGGACGAGTTGCTCGGTGAGCAACTTGACGGCAACTTCAGCCTGATTGTTTTGCAACAACAGGTCGGCATAGTCGTAAATCAGCGCACGATGCTGCGGGAAAGCCTGAACCGCAGTACGGTAGAACGCCAGAGTATCGGTACTGCTCTTGTCGGCACGTTTAACTCTCCCGGCCAGCGTTTCAATCATCGGATTGATTTTTACCTGTTTGCGCAATACCGCCAGTTCTTGCGCGGCGCGTTTGATTTCATTGTTGCGCAGCAATGAACTCACCAGCCCGTAGCGTTGTGCAACCGGATTGCCGTGTTTTTGCGCACCCAGCGCATCGCTGAAATAAGCGACGGCATCCGGCGCAGTCTTCTGCCCGCCGATCAGCTTGGTACGCACCAGCTGAAAATCCAGACTATCCTCAAGCATGCGATAGGGCTGCTTATGCACACGGTTTTCGATGTCGGCAACGCGTTCGCTGGTGATCGGGTGGGTGCGCAAATAGCCCGGCATATTCCCCTCCAGCAGGCGGGTGGCTCTTTGCAGGCGATCCAGAAATTCCGGCATGGCATGCACATTAAAATTGGATTTTTGCAGAATATCCAGACCGATGCGGTCGGCTTCCTGCTCATGAGTGCGCGTGAAATTCAGCTGTTTCTGCATGGCGTACCCCTGCACACCGGCCATGGTTGCCTGCGCCGCCTGCGGGTTACTGCGCGATGCGAGTATCGCAATGGCAATGGCCGCCATCGAAGCCAAACTGTCGTTCTGTTGGCCTGCCACCATGCGTGCCAGATGGTGCTGCGTGACGTGGGCAATTTCGTGGCCGAGCACGGCAGCCAACTCGGATTCGCTCTGCACCGTCAGCAACAACCCGCTGTTCACACCGATGAAACCGCCCGGCATGGCAAAGGCATTGATGCTGTAATCATCCAGCCCGAAAAACTCGAAACCCAAACCGGGTTCGGCGCTACTTTCAACCAGCCGGTAGCCGAGCCGGTTGAGATAATCGCCGATCTCGGCATCGTCCATAAATTGCTTGCTGGCGCGGATCTGCAACATGCTCTGCTGGCCGATCTGACGCTCCTGCAACGGCGTAAGCACGGTCTGCGAGACATCCCCCAAATCCGGCAACCCCTCGCCCACGGCGCAGGGCGAAAGGCATAGCAATATCAGCAAAATCAATTTCTTCATGGGCGATATGATAAACGTTTTCACGGTCGGTTCATTATTGAAGCATGTTTAAATAAACCCGAGCCGGACAAGATGTAACCAAATGTAGGCTGGCTATGCCCGTGCTGAGCTTATTGAAGGGCGAAGCACCTTGCGCCGGATAATCTACCAAGCATTGACTAGCCCCCAGCAAACCCGCATACTCAAAATGTACATTTTTCAGGACATAATTATGAATGCCATTCATGCGGGGATTACCATCGGTGTCACCGAACTGCGCGAATCGCCCACGCGTATCCTCAAGCGGGCGGAAGACGAGGATCAGGCCGTCGCCATCCTCAACCACAACAAACCCGCCGGTTACATCGTTTCGCCCCGGATGATGGAAGCCATGCTGGATTCCATCGCCGACCGCATTGCCGAAAACCGCGCAAAAAACCGCATTGCGACGCTCGGCAAGGCACGCAAGGTCAAGCTGGATGAGTTATGAACTCGCCATCCATCCCGATGCCGAAAAGGAATGGGCAAAACTGGATGGCAGCATCAAGCGCCGCTTCAAAGAAAAACTCGCCAGCGAACACCTCAAGCACCCGCGCGTGACAAAAGATGCACTGCGCCCTTCGACTGAGCTCAGGACAGGCTTATTGCCTGACTGCTACAAGATAAAAATCACCACCCCGCAATACCGCCTGATCTACCACGTCAACGATGCCAAACGGCTGCTGACTATTTTGTCGGTGGCGACAAGGGAGGATGTGTATGAAGAGTTGCGGATGAGGTTGGGGGCGTAGGGGCGTAGGCTGGGGTGAGCCTGCGAACCCCAGCATTGGGCAACATTGAAACGCTGGGGTGCGTACCTTACCCCAGCCTACCGAGTCAATGCGCCTCGTCCCAATTTTTACCTACGCCAAGTTCTACCAATAAAGGTACTTGCAACTCAGCGACTCCGCACATCAGTTTCGGCAGCATGTCTTTCACCAGCGGCAATTCCGCCTCCGGCACTTCCAGCACCAGTTCATCGTGCACTTGCATGATCAAACGGCTGTGCAGTTTTTCGGCTACCAGCCAGTGCTGCACGGCAATCATCGCCAGCTTGATCAGGTCGGCGGCAGTTCCTTGCATCGGGGCGTTGATCGCGGCGCGTTCCGCGCCCTGACGGCGCATGCCGTTGCTGCTGTTGATCTCCGGCAGCCATAAGCGCCGCCCGAATACGGTCTCGACGTAGCCCTGCTGTTTGGCCTGTTCGCGGGTGCTGTCCATGTAGTTCTTTACGCCGGGATAGCGTGTGAAATAGCGGTCGATGTAGGCGGTTGCCGCGCCGCGCTCGATGCCGAGTTGTTTGGCCAGCCCGAAGGCCGACATGCCGTAAATCAGGCCGAAGTTGATAACCTTGGCGTAGCGGCGCTGTTCGCTATCCACGTCGGCAGGCGCAATCATGAAGATTTCGGCGGCGGTGGCACGGTGGATGTCCTCGTTGTTGGCGAACGCGCTCAGCAATCCGGCATCGCCGGACAGGTGCGCCATGATGCGCAGCTCGATCTGCGAATAGTCCGCCGACACGATGCTGCTGCCGGGTGGTGCTACGAACGCTTCGCGGATGCGGCGGCCTTCGGCGCTGCGCACCGGAATGTTCTGCAGATTGGGATCGCTGGAGGCCAGCCGCCCGGTGACGGCGACCGCCTGTGAGTAACTGGTATGCACGCGCCCGGTGTTGCGGTCCACCATCTGCGGCAATTTGTCGGTGTAGGTGGATTTGAGTTTCGCCATGCCGCGATAGTCGAGCAGGATTTTCGGCAGCGGGTAATCGAGCGCCAGTTCCTGCAACACCTCCTCGTCGGTGGACGGGGTGCCGCTCGGGGTCTTTTTCTTCACCGGCAGTTGCAGCTTGTCGAACAGGATTTCCTGAATCTGTTTCGGCGAATTGAGGTTGAACGGCTGTCCAGCAGCCTCATGCGCCCTGGCTTCCAGCGCAATGAGTTTCTCGCCCAGTTCGCGGCTCTGGATTTTCAGCAGATCGCAGTCGAGCAGCACGCCGTTGCGTTCCATAATGTACAGCACAGCCATACTCGGCAATTCGATGTCGCGATACACTGTGTTGAGCTTGTCGTGCAGTTGCGGCGATAGCGCTTGGTGCAGTTGCAGCGTGATGTCGGCATCTTCGGCGGCATAGCGTGTGGCGGTGTCGAGATCGACCTGATCGAAGCACAGCTGCTTCGCGCCCTTGCCGACCACTTCGGCGTAGCTGATGGTCTTCACATTGAGATGGCGCAGCGCGAGGTTGTCCATGTCGTGCGGCTTGTGGCTCTCCAGCACGTAGGATTGCAGCAGCGTGTCGTCGTGGATACCCGCCAGCGCGATGCCGTGGTTGGCAAAAATATGCAGGTCGTATTTGAGATTCTGTCCTAGTTTTTTGTGCCGCGGACTTTCCAGCCACGGCTTGAGCTTGTGCAGCGCGTGGTCGCGCTTGAGCTGATCCGGCGCGCCGGGATAGATATGCGCCAGCGGCAAATAGGCGGCCTCGTGCGGCGTGACCGCGAACGAGATGCCGACCAGTTGCGCGTTCATCACATCCAGCCCGGTGGTCTCGGTATCCACGCAGGCCAGTTCGGCGGCGAGCAGTTTTTCCAGCCATGCGTCGAGCTGGGATTCGGTGAGGATGGCTTCGTAGTGGGCGCTGTCGGTGCGGGTGGGCGCATCGGCAAATAAACTCTGCTCTGGCTCCCTCTCCCGCAGGCGGGAGAGGGTTGGGGTGAGGGCTGGTGAAAGGACAAAGCCTCCGGGCTGACTCCCCTCTCCCCCAGCCCCTCTCCCGCCTGCAGGCGAGGGGAGCGAAAGTTCCCGCAACCAAGTCTTGAACTCGAAGCGCTCATACAGGCTGCGCAGTTGTTCGGTATCCGGCTGCGGCGGCAGCATCGTGCTGTACGGCTGCGGCAACGCCACATCGCACTTTACGGTAAGCAGGCGTTGCGCCTGCGGCAGCCAGTCCAGCGCCTTGCGCAGATTTTCGCCGACCACGCCGCCGACTTCATCGGCATGCTGCATCAGGTTGTCCAGCGTACCGTACTGGGTGAGCCATTTCACCGCGGTTTTCGGGCCGACTTTTTCCACGCCCGGCACGTTATCCACCGCATCGCCGGTCAGCGTCAGATAATCGAGGATGCGTTCCGGCGGCACGCCAAATTTGGCGTTCACACCTGCAATATCCAGCGTTTCGTTGTTCATGGTATTGATCAGCGTCACATGCTGATTCACCAGTTGCGCGAGGTCTTTGTCTCCCGTCGCCACGATGCAGCGCACCCCATCCCGCGCCGCTTGTTGAGCCAGCGTGCCGATCACGTCGTCCGCCTCCACGCCGTCCTGCATCAGGATATTCCAGCCGGAAGCGGCAATGGCCTGATGCAGCGGTTCGATCTGCTGCACCAGATCGGCTGACATCGAGGGGCGGTTGGCCTTGTATTCAGGATACCAGTCGTCGCGGAAGGTTTTACCTTTTGCATCGAACACGCACAGGCTATAATCCGCCGGATAATCATTGCGCAAACGGCGCAGCATATTGAGCACGCCGTAAATCGCACCGGTCGGCAAACCCTCGCGGTTGCGCAAATCGGGCATCGCATGGAAGGCGCGATACAGGAAAGATGAGCCGTCCACCAAAAGTAATGTTTTATCGAAATTGTTCGTTTTCATTTTCTGCCAAAAGGTAATTGCATGAATACTCCGCCAAAACTGCCCATCCCGGTGATACCGGAAGGATGGAATTCCAAGGAAGCCTGGCGCGTGTTCGGTATTATGTCAGAGTTCGTCTCGGCTACCGACCGTCTCAACCGTATCCATCCCGCCGTCAGCATCTTCGGCAGCGCGCGCACCAGACCGGATCAGCCGTTTTACAAACTCACCGAAGAAATCGCGCGGCTGCTCTCCGATGCCGGATTTTCGGTTATTTCCGGCGGAGGCCCCGGCATCATGGAAGCGGCCAACAAAGGCGCGTTCTACGGCAAATCGCCCAGCGTCGGACTGAACATCCAGCTGCCCCACGAACAGTCCAGCAATCATTACCAGAACATCAGCCAGACCTTCCAGCATTTTTTCACGCGCAAAGTGATGTTCGTGAAATTCGCCAGCGCCTATGTGGTGATGCCGGGAGGCTTCGGCACGCTGGACGAACTGATGGAAGCGTTGACGCTGGTGCAAACCGGCAAAACCCGCAAGATGCCGATTATTCTGGTGGGCAGCCAATTCTGGGGCGGTATGATCGACTGGTTCCGCACCGCGCTGCTGGAAGAAAAAGTCATCAGCCCGGAGGACATGGATCTCATCCAGCTTATAGATGAACCGGAAGCCGTGGTCGGCGCGATTTTCAAACACTACGAGACACACGGCTTCGAGCCGTCCACAGCGGAACGCGAACGTCAGCTGTATTTGTAAAGTTTTTTGTTTACCCGAAAAAAATGGTTGTCCGCAACCGCTTAATAATCTGTGTAAATCTGCGTAATCTGCGGACTAAACTGTGATTTTGCTATGCCGCACGTAACAAGCTTCGCGCCCGTTGCCAATGCGGATGCGAAAATCCTGATTCTGGGCAGCATGCCCGGCGCAGCGTCGCTCCGGGCCGGCCAGTATTATGCGCATCCGCGCAACCTGTTCTGGCGCTTCATCGGCGAACTGACCGGAGCTGATCCGGCAGCGCCTTACGAACAGCGTATTCAAGCGTTAAAAACTGCCGGAATAGCGCTGTGGGACGTGCTCCATTCATGCCACCGCAAAGGCAGCCTCGACTCCGACATCGATGACAGCACCCTCCTCCCCAACGACTTCGAGTTGTTCTTCCGGCATCATCCGCAAATCACCCATGTCTTTTTTAACGGCAGCAAGGCTGAACAGTGCTACCGGAAATTTGTGATACCCAGCGCCGCAACCGGCCGCATCGAATATTTGCGCCTGCCGTCCACCAGCCCGGCAAATGCTTCCATTTCAGGTGAGCGCAAACTGGAGGCATGGCGTGCTATAGCAAAATGCCTGCCCTTAATGTGCATGGCAAAGAGCAAGCCCCGATAATGGAGCTCGCTATCCGTTTCGACAAGGCAGGCATGGTGGGCAGCGTCCATCCGCATAGATCAGGGCGCGATGAATCACGCCCCTACAGGATCATTCGAATTTTGAAATAGGGGTTACTTGCCGCGCCACACCGGCTTGGGCGAGAACAACGCCGGTTGCGGCATGGATTGGTGGCGTGCCGCTTCGGACAGATGCTGATCGGCTGGCTTTGCCGCCGGGCGCGGTTTGGCCGGTTGCGGGCCATTGCGCTGTTGCGGATTGCGCGGCTGCTGGCTGCCGGGTTTCCGCCCTTGCCCGTCGCGCGACGGCTGGTTGCGGTTTCCCGAACCTGCCGGGCGCGGCGCGCTGGCGGTGGTGTGGCTGTGGCGTTTTTGCCCGTGCGGCTGGCGCGGTGGACGCGGGGCTTCGGCGGGCAGGTTGGCGGGCGGCACGAAACTGTCCACCGTTACTTTCGGAATCTCGCGCTTGATCAGCCGCTCGATGCTCTTCAGGTATGAAAACTCTTCGCTGTCCACCAGCGAAATCGCCGCGCCGCTGCTGCCCGCGCGTCCGGTGCGTCCGATGCGGTGCACGTAATCTTCCGGTATGTTCGGCAATTCGAAGTTCACCACATGCGGCAGCATATCGATGTCCAGCCCGCGCGCGGCGATGTCGGTGGCGACCAGCACCGGCAGCGTGCCGTCCTTGAACTGCGCCAGCGCCTTGGTGCGCGCCGGTTGGCTCTTGTTGCCGTGAATGGCGGCGGCGGGAATGCCGTCCGCGATCAGTTTTTCGGTCAGCCGGTTCGCGCCGTGTTTGGTGCGGGTGAACACCAGCACCTGTTTCCAGTCGTGGTGTTTGATCAGATGAGCGAGCAAATAGCTCTTCAGCTTCTGCGGTACCAGATGCACGCTCTGCTCGATCAGCTCGGCGGTGGTGTTACGGCGCGCCACCTCGACATAGCCGGGGTTGTGCAGCAGGCCGTCGGCAAGGGTCTTGATCTCGTCGGAGAAGGTCGCCGAGAACAGCAGGTTCTGGCGCTGCTTCGGCAGCAGCGCGATGATTTTCCGGATGTCGCGGATGAAGCCCATGTCCAGCATGCGGTCGGCCTCGTCCAGCACCAGGATTTCGACACCGGACAGATCGAGGGTCTTTTGTCCGACGTGATCAAGCAGCCGTCCGGGCGTGGCTACGAGGATGTCCATCTGTCCGCGCAGTGCCTTGATCTGCGGATTGATGTTCACGCCGCCGAACATCACCATCGACTTCAGCGATAAATATTTGCCATAGGTCTGCACCGATTCCTCGACCTGCGCGGCGAGTTCGCGCGTCGGGACCAGAATCAAACAGCGCGGCCGGCCGGCGCGCTGACTGGCAAGGGGTTTGGCGGTGAGCAGATGCAGGATCGGCAGCGTGAAACCGGCAGTCTTGCCGGTACCGGTCTGCGCACCGGCCAGCAGATCACCGCCGGCCAGCACCAGCGGGATCGCCTGCGCTTGCACCGGGGTGGGGCGCGTGTAGCCCGCATCGGCAATCGCGCGCATCAGGGGTTGCGCCAGATTCAGATCGGCAAAAGAAATTTCAGTGGATAAAGGAATAGCAGTATGTGACAAAGTTTGGCTCCTGCGACGGCCTGCTGCCCATCAGAGCAACACCAATCGAGGCAGACGAAAAAGGGATCAGAAAGATCGGGGGTGAATTAAGAGACCGCTACGCTGATTGGTTTGGCGCAGGGCGGCGTGCATTATACCTGTCTTGAACCAATCAGGGGCACGGAAGTTTTGGAATAAGGTGCATTTGAAAGTGTTGGTCTGTGTCGGGTTAGCGCGTAGCGTGCGCTGTGCGCACGACAACACAACCAAAAATCGTGCGCACAGCGCACGCTACCGATAGTATTACCAGCACTTTCAAATGCACCTTTTGGCTAAGTACCAAAACGTCCTGATTTAGCCGTGCCGAAGCCGAGGGTTATGTCGAAATGTGAACGGGTTGAATATGCCTGCAACCTTTATGACCAACCACTTGCTGAGATTTGTGCAGTTGAGTGAAATGGTTAACCGTTTCACCGGTAGTTTTTATCAAAGCCCGTGCTGTACCTGGACGTAAAAAGCACGGCCGGAAAGCGGCATGTCTGAAGGCATACCGGCGCTCTTGAAGGTGGGCTCTCTCGCATCGCGATTGAACAGATTGGTTATTGTGGCGCGCGCATCCCAGCCGTCAGCGAACTTCTCGCGGCGCAGGATCAAATCCACCGTGGTGTAGTCGGGGATATGCGCGCGGGTATCGCCCGGCTCGCGCATCCGGTCTGCCACATGGTTGACTGTAGTGCCGAGCTGCCATCGCGGCGTGAAACGCCAATCTGCGCGGGCAAAAAGACGGCGATGCGGTGCCATACCAGCATCTTGTCCGGTTGCTTCATCGGTCGAGTGTTGCAGGGAGAAGCTGCCGCTCAGGCGCAGGTTGGACGTGGCATCATAAGTCGATTCCAGTTCCAGTCCGCGACCGGTCTGGCCACCCGCGTTCTGGTAAATCGCGCCAGTGGGCAGGATGATGCCGCGCATGCGGTAGCGGAAAAAGTTCAGATTGTTTTGCAGGGTGGAGGTGGTCTGCCATGAGAACGCCAGTTCGTCGGTGGTGATAGTCTCCGGCTTGATGTTTGGGCTACCGATGGCCACCGGATTATTGATGGAGTATTGCTCGGAGAACGAAGGGGCGCGGAAGGCGGTTCCGTGCATAGCCTTGACTACAACGTTGTAAGCGGCATCCCACACCAGCGCCAGACGCGGATTGGTGGTGCCGCCGAAATCCGAATAATGGTCGTGGCGCACGCCGGCGGTCAGCCTCCAGTCCTGCGCGAAACTCCATTCGTCCTGAACGAACGCGAAGGAAACGTTGCGCTTGTGCGGCATCTGAAAGACCAGCGCCGGATTGCCTGTGGCATCCACCAAGCCGCCGGGCAACGGGGCGAACGTCGCGTCGAAATTCTTCACTTCTTTCACTGCATACAGATCCTCTACCCGGTATCCCGCGCCAAGGCGCACACGATGTTGCTTGAAGCCAGTATAGACAGCGGAAAGGCTGGTGTGCGTGTGCTGTTCCGAATGTCCCGGGTTGCCGATCATGCCGTCGGGGAAAGCGCCACCAAAGGCACCGGCAGGAAATAGCGTGTAGGCCGGGTCGCCCGGCTTGTCTTTGATGTCGTAATAACCGAGCACGCCGGACACATCCCAATCCGTCACCCAGTTGACTTGTTCGTAGTTCAGATCCAGATAGAGTCTTGACGAATGTCCGCGCCCATTGGGATCCAGACTGCCCCCCAAAGCGACTACCCCGACAGCACGTTGTTGATAGGCCGCACGCAAGCGCCATGCATCAAACGACAAATCGGTGCGCGCATCGAGCGCCTTGCGTTCGGTGTTAATCGGGCCGGGTGCAAGCGAGGCATTGGTGCCGAATATCGTATCGAAGGCCGTCTGTGCATCCTGCTGGATGATGCCTCGGTGTCCGTCAGTGTTGCCGATGCGGAGATAAAAAGCGGCATCCATAGCCCCCAGCTTGCCGCCGTGTTGCAACCACGCATCACGGCTATTGAAACTACCCAGTCGCACGCCGGTTTCGGTGCCTTTGATGTCGGCAGCGGTCTTGGTGATGACGTTGATCACGCCGGAGAAGGCATCGGCACCATACAGCGCCGATCCCGGTCCGCGGATCACTTCGACGCGCGCCACATTCTCCAGCGGCATCCCTCCCCAAATCTGGCTGCGGTCGCCCCAAAACACATTGGTGATCGGGATGCCATTGACCAGCATCAGCACTTGCGGGTTATTTATGGTGACTATGCCGCGAAAACCGTAGATCGGATTCAGTGCGACGTTGTTCATTGAGACATGCAGGCCGGGCACGCTCGCCAGCGCCTGATCGAGGTCTGTCGCGCCCATCGCTGCGATGTCCTGCGAAGTGATCACTGAGGCGACGGAAGGCGCACGGCTGATAGGTTGTGAACTGCCTGTGGCGAGGCTGATGGTGGATTTATCACCATAGATTAATGCCAAGTCTTCCTCTTCGGAGGTCTGCGCGGCGGCAGCGGTGCCGATAGAGGCGAAGGCCAGAAAAGCACAGAGTGTTTGGCGATTCAATGTTTGTATGCCTGTTCTCCCGTTGAATTGCTTAGCCGTTCACTCAAAGCTTATGCTGCGCTTGGACGTAAAAAGCGCGTCCGGGCAGCGGCAGATCGGAATTCATCCCCACGGATTTAAAGGTCGGTTCTCTGGCATCGCGATTGAACAGGTTCGTCACTGTCGCGCTTATTTCCCAATCGCTGGCGATTTTTTCATGGCGCAAGGTTAAATCCACTGTGGTGTAATCCGGAAGCAGCGCGCGAGTGTCGCCAGGCTCCCGCATTCTTCCTCTGACATTGTTGATCGTGGTGCCCAATTGCCAAAGCGGCACAAAACGCCAGTCAACACGGGCAAAAAAGCGTTGATGCGGAGCCAAACCTGCATCCTGTCCAGTAGCTGCATCCTTCGAGTGCTGCACCGAAACATTGCCGGTCAATTGCAGATTGCTGGCAGCCTCAAAAGTTGCCTCAAATTCAAAACCCTGACCGGTTTGACCTCCGCTATTCTGATACACAGCCCCAACGGGCAAAATAATGTTGCGCATGTTGTATTGGAAGAAATTCAGATCGGTTTTTAGCTGAGGTACCGGCTGCCAGGACAAACCCAGCTCGTCGGTAGTGATGGTCTCAGGCTTGATATTGGGATTACCGACAACCACGGGATTGTTGAGGCCAAATTGCTCGGAGAATGACGGGGCGCGGAAAGCCGTGCCATGCATGGCTTTGACCACGACATTGTATGCCGCATCCCACACCAGCGCGAGACGGGGGTTGGTAGTGCCGCCGAAGTCCGAATAGCGGTCATGCCGCACGCCTGCCGTCAGCGTCCAGTCCTGTGCGAAGTTCCATTCGTCCTGTGCAAAAACAAAGGCTAGGTTGCGTTTGTGCGGGAGCAGATAAGCAAGCGCCGGGTTGCCGGTTGCATCGACGAGTCCTTGCGGAAGCGGTGCGTATGTCGGGCCGTAATTTTTGCTCTCTTGAACCGCATACATATCCTCGACACGGTATCCTGTGCCCGTGCGTATCCGATGCTGCTCAAAGCCGGTATAGACGGCTGAAACGCTGGCGTGAGTGTGCTGCTCGTAATGTCCCGGATTGCCGATCATCCCGTTGGGAAAAGTATTGGCACCAATCTTCGCTCCTGCCGGAAATAACGTATAGGTTGGATTGCCGGACGTGTCCTTGATGTCGTAATACCCGACCACTGCGGATACATTCCAGTTTTGCGCCCAGTTGGCCTGGTCGTAGCTCAGATCCAGATAAAGCCGTGAAGGGTGCGTGCGCGCGTAAGGATCGAGGCTACCGCCAAGCCCACCGCCGCTCCCCAGCTCACGCTGCTGGTAAGCCGCGCGGAAACGCCATGCCTGATAGGATAAATCGGCGCGCGCATCGACCGATTTGTTCTGCGCATTGATAGGCCCCGGCGCGAGCGATACCGCCGTGCCGAATCTTGCATCCATTCTGGTTTGAGCATCTTCCTGGATGATGCCCTTCTGTCCGTCGGTATTGCCCACCCCCAGATAAAATAGCGCATCCAGTTCTCCCAGCTTGCCACCGTGTTGTATCCAGGCATCGCGGGTGTTGAAGCTGCCTGCGCGCGCGCCGTATTCTGTGCCACTGACATCAGCCGCCGTTTTGGTAATGACATTGATTACCCCGGAAAAGGCATCGGCACCATACAGTGCGGAACCCGGCCCGCGGATGATTTCGATGCGCGCCACGTTTTCCAGCGGCATGCCACCCCATAGCTGGCCGCGATTACCGGAAATACATTGGTGATCGGGATACCGTTGACCAGCATCAACACCTGCGGATTTTGCTTGGTCGTAATGCCGCGGAAGCTGTAAATCGGATTCAAGGCGATGTTGTTCAGAGAAACATGCAGCCCCGGAACCGCTTCCAGAACACGGTCAAGATTGGTCGCCCCCATGGCTTTGATGTCGTGGGAGGTGATGACCGTCGCACTGGAGGGCGCGCGGGTGATGGCTTGCGAACTGCCGGTGGCGATGCTGATGTTGGACTTGTCGCCGTAGACTAAGGCAAAGTCATCCTCTTCGGAGGTCTGGGCGGCGGCAGTGCCGCTCCAGGCTAAAGCCAGCATGATAAAAATTGTCAGGTGACGAGTAGTCGGTTGCATAGTGGTGTCTCTCCCTGTGTTATCAAGTTATATCTTGCGATTGGCTTCCGATGAAGATCGGCGTGCCAAGCTGGCATTTAACGTAAAACTAGCGCAGCGATTTGTTTGCCCTTTCTCCCGCTTGAGGGGGAAAGTTGGATAGGGGGAAACGGGCATGGCGAGTTTCATTATCAGGGATGGCAACTTGCCATGCCTGTTAGTTTGAAAAAGTATACAACACTGGCGGACGGGCTATTCAAGATATTTTATTGTGCCAGGCTCGTTGTCCGACACCTTCGTAGGTAATGCCGTCACAAGGTGTCGGAAACAGCGTTCCTTGGGGTTTTTCCGCTGCTTCCACCCAGCACGGTGGCATGCCTGCCAAAAACATCGGTACGCGGAACAAGTGAAATTCGCGCGGCGTAAGTCCCAAGTCAGCCCCGAGGGCGGATGTCATGCCGGCGTAATTCATGCGTAAATTGGTTTTTCCCATTTCCAACAGGATTTTTTCGACCTCGAACGCGATTTTGAAATGCTGTCCCTGATCCTGCCCTTGCTCCTTGGCAAGGTTGACAAGCCAGGGCAAGCGTTCGTCGCAGGAATCGATAGGGCGGCCATAACCGTAAATATGGCGTACCGTGAGTTCTCCGGTGATGAACTCGCGTAGCGCTTGGCCGGAGGCGAGCGCTTTTCCGGCGCGCAGAAAAAAGTCGATGGCGCGCAGACCGGGGCCGCCGCCATAGATGCGTGCCTCGGAAACGGCGAGTGCAGCGGCCAAGCCCAGCACCGGAGAGCTGCGGCTGCTGCCGGCCAGAGCGGCGACGCGGTTGTTCCAGATGCGCGCGTCGGGGTAGCTGGTGATGACCCAGATGCCGTGCAGTAGCTTGACTTGCCGGGGAGTGAAGCGGCGGCCGGTGATGCCGAACAGGTATAGTTCCAGCCAGTCGGTATCGTGCAAGTCCCGATGCAGGTCGTGGCCGCGAAATACCGCGCGCGTGCCCGGCCAGCAGGCACCGACTTTGGTGCGCAGGATGCCGCTATGGGCTGCCAATAATTCGGGGCCGTTCATGGCATTTCTCTGGTCGCAGGATCGTCTTCCAGTTCCACTGGGTAGAAGGGGAAGCGCTTGTAACCGTAGCTTTCCTGTTCCAGCGCGTGCGCCGCCGCGCCGGGTAGACGCAGCAGCAGAAAAAGCATTTCCCCTTCGTTCGGCGTGTATCCCAAATCCGCAAATGCGGCCGAGGCGACGCCGCTGACATCCAGCGGGAGGCCGACGCATTGTTCCAGTTCCCGGTGTTGCGATGCCAGCCAGGTTAGTCGCGGAGTTGCACCGATACGCGCCAGTGTTTCCAGCAACCGGCGCACGCTGGTGGCCGTGGATACGCCGTGGGGATCGAAGCCGGGCGGATGTTCGCGCCGGGGCCATGTGTCCACGATGTCGTTGCTTGTATCGCGGCGGCTGTAGTTATTCCAAGCATCGAGATCAGTATCGCAGGTTTTCCAGGCGGTCATGGCATCGAATACTTCGCGCGCGCCGCGATAGCGACCCGCACCCACGGAGAGTGCGGCAATCAGGGACGCGGCGGCGCTGGAACCGCCCACGCCGCCGCACATGGCCGCGTGTATCGACGGGTCGCGCGGGCCGGGGTTGGCGAGCGCAACCGCCAAGGCTTCCAGCATGTCGAGTGCGGCCGTGCCGGGCAATTCGTCGCGGAACAGCAGTGCCAGCATTTCGACCCACCGCGCATTTCCCACCATTTGACCGAAGACATCGTAACCCCGGCAATAAGCAGCACGGGTGGCATATGGATTGTCGGGTTCCGGCTCTTCGCGCCAGATACGGCTGCGTATCATGTTGGCATTTTTGTTATCGGGCATATGGACTCCTAAGGTAAGCACACCAGGCTGATACCGCCATCCACGACGATTTCTTCGCCGACCACATAAGCCGAGTCGTCCGAAGCAAGAAAAAGAGCCACCTTCGCGACCTCTTCCGGGGTGCCGAAACGCTTGATGGGGGACTTGCCCTCAATGTCGTTTTTGATGGCTTGGAACACATCCCGAGGAAGCGGTAAACGGTTAAAGCCCCCGGTTTCTATCGGCCCAGGATTGATTGCGTTGACCCGGATTCCGCGGCTGATGAGCGCCAGCCCAAGAGACTGTACGAGCGAGCGCAAAGCGGCTTTGCTCGCGCCATACACGCTAAAATTGGGGGAGCCTGTCCGGTTGGTGATCGAGGTGGTGACAATAATGGATGCGTTTTTGCCGAGTAGCGGCAGCGCTTTCTGGATAGTGAAGAATACCCCTTTAAAATTGACCCCGATAATTTTGTCGAATTGGGCTTCGGACACCTGTTCTATCGGTGCGGGTGAGGACAACGCCGCGTTAAGGAACAGTACATCCAGTTGCCCAAAGTGATTTTTCACCTGCTCCATCAGGGAATCTATTTCGGACAAATTGCTTGCCTCGCTTGGAATAACCAGCGTTTCGCCGCCTAACTCCGCTTGCGCGGTCGCCAGTCTTTCCGGGTTGCGCCCCGTGACCGCCAGTCGCGCGCCTTCGGAACGAAAAAGCCTGGCGCTGGCAAGACCGATGCCGCTTGTGCCGCCGGTAATCAGTACCGTTTTTCCTTTGAGTCTGTCCACGATCATCCTTTAAAAATAGTGTTAACCGGAACGCACATCGGTAAATTCACCTGGGGTGCCTGCTGCGCGTGTAAATTTTTATCAGGGTTCATTTCATACTTCCCAATGTTTTCATACGCAGCACCATAGGCGGAATTTCCTCGCCGTCGATGCGCACGTCGAGCAGCGTTGGTCCTTTGCGCCGCAGGATCGCGTCGAAGTCGAGATTATCCAGTTCTTGCGGCGAGCAGATGACGTGGCCTGGAATGCCCATGGCTTCGGCAAGTTTGCAGTAATCGACCTGCGGCAGTTCGTAGCCGACAGGTTCGGCCTGAGCCAGCCGCTGACCGTGTTTGACCATGCCCAAAGCGCTGTCGTTGAGAACGACAAAGACGACGGTGAGCCGCTCCATGGCGGCCACGGTGATTTCCTGTCCGCTCATCAGAAAAGCGCCGTCGCCGGTAATGCACACAACCGGACAAACCGGATTGCCGCGCGCGATGCCGACTGCCGCACCGATGGCCCAACCCATCGGGCAAAAGTCCATCATCACGCGCAACCAGCTGGCCATGCCCGAGCGTTGTTCCGGCCCTTGCCCATTGGCACGCGCCCGCTCAATTCGCCGGTTGAGGGGTTGGAGATAATGTACCGTCCACAACATGCTGTTGCCGGAGTCGGCGAGAAAACGCGTGTTGGGCGGGCAGCGCTCGGACAGTGTTTTCATGAGCCGTTGCGGCTTGATCGGAGTAGCGTCGGAGCTGTAGTTTTCGGGCGATTGCAAGGTTACGTTAACGTGAAACTCGCGCAGCGATTCGTTCGAGCGCGCGGGGTTCTCAAGGCCGGACGGATAGCAGGCTTGCAGCAGTCCGATCAGGCGTTCGCATACCGAGTGGATGTTGCCGCGCACATGCAGCATGGCCATCGGCGAACGCATCAGGTTTTCCTCCGAATTATCGATGTGCACCAGACGTTTGTTGAGCAGGGAATCGCACCAGCCGCCGCTGATCAATTCGCTGAATCCGGTTCCGAAAGCCAATACGATGTCCGGCGTGCTGGACAGCAGCGCGTTGGCGCTGGCGTGACCGCCGAAGCCGAATACGCCGCAATAAGCCGGATGGAGCGGATTGATGAAGCCTTTGGCATCGGGGGTGGTGACGAACAGTGCCCCGGTCAGGTCGGCCAGTTGCATGATTGCTTCGATCGCTTCGCCGCAGGAGGCGCCGATCAGAAACGCGACGCGCGGGGATAAGCGCAGTTCGTTCAGGAGTTGCTGTACCGCGCGTTCGTCGATCAAGACGGGCTCGTGGGTGAACAAGGCAGCCAGGTCGTAAGTGGGCGTGATGCCCGGTGCCGCGCAACGCAGGATGTCCAGCGGGATGGCCAGATGCGCCGGACCGCCGGGGGCCTGGTGCGCTGTCATCAGGGCGTTGGCCAGCTTGCGTTCGAAGTGGCCGGGGTGGGATACCATGGCGTTGTAACGGGTGCAGTGGTCGAACATGGCAAAGGCGTTGACGCCGGTGTTGGACGATTCCTGCAACGCGCCTTTGCCGAACGAAGACAGAACCGGGAGACCGCTGATTGCCAGCAGCGGGACATTGTTGTCGTGCGCGCATGCCACGCCGGTAATCAAGTTGGTCGAGCCGGGGCCGGAAGTGGCGCAACATACCCCCAAACGTCCGGTCTCGCGGGCATAGCCGTCGGCCATGAATGCCGCCCCCGCCTCGTGCCGCGCCACGATTGGACGCAGGCCGCCGCGCCGTTGGCTGCGCGCCATGGCATTAAACAGGGGCTCAATGGCCCCTCCCGGCACGCCGAATACGTATTCGACACCGATCTGTTCCAGATAGGCCACCAGCAAATCGGCCACTTCCGGCGTTTGCGCCGGAATAATCTCCGGGCTTGCCGCAGCCTTTATTACCGGGCTGCGGGCAAGCGCAATGTTAATGTCCATGACTGGACTTACTCCTAAGTGATGTTGGATAACATCTCATTATTGTTTGCCGATTGAGATCGGCGTGCCGGTCTGTGCCGGTCATTGTTGCAGTGAGCCATGCGGTCGCAATTTTCCGCGGCGCAGGTATTATTTAACCATAAAGGCTGTAGGGCTAGTGTAAATCCTGATATTATTGTGTACAAGTGAAGCGGCGGGTGTTAATTGGCTCATGCGGTTTGCGTCAGGCGCGGATTGTTGCGCAATAGCCCGCCGGCATATTCGCAGCGCATGTTTCGCAGTTAATTGGTTCGTGCACCGGGCGCATTTGAACGACATAGAATATTAATGAATCATGGCTAAGTTCACGGTACTTTCAATATCCGGCACAGTGCCATCGAACTGTCGGGGGGGTAGTTTGCCGGCTTGGTTGCTGGCAATTGCGCTGCTGCTGGATGCCGCTGCTCCGGCATGGGCGATCCCGAAAGATACCGACGGCAATGTCTCCCGGCAGGAAGATTACGCCGGGGTAATTCATGCCATCGACCCGTTCATCCCGTCACTTTCCAAACCGCAGCCGGAGCCGGAAGATGAGGTGATTCGCGCCATCGAGGCGTTTCCGGACGTGGTGGTTTTCCCGATCCGAGTCGCCGGCTCGGTTGTCGCCCGCGCACCCAGAAACCTTACCAATAAAATCGCGCAGGCCTCCGGGGAAGGCAACATCGCGGTAATCTACCCGGACATCGGCGAACCTTATCGCAGTGTATTCGCACAGATCATTGCGGGTATCGAGGCCAAAGCCAAAGGGCGGGTTGCCAATTTTGCGGTGGGCGCAAATGTGGATGCGGGTGAACTGAATAACTCCCTGCGCCGCAGTAATACCAGAGTGGTGATTGCGCTGGGCAGGCAGGGGGTGAAGGCGGCCTCCACGCTGGACAGCAATCTCGGTATGGTGGTGGGCGGTGTATTGACCTCGACGGAAAATGAAGCGAGTGACCGGCAGGTGAACAGCCTGTCGCCGGATCCGGCGTTGCTGTTTTCGCGCCTGAAGGGAATGATGCCCAAGGTGCGGCGCGTGTTCACGGTGTACGACCCGCGCCAGAATGCGTGGATGGTGCGTCTGGCGAAAGAGGCCGCGCGCGCTCAGGGTTTGGAGTTTACCGCCTACGAGGCACAGGACTTGCGCAGCGCGATGCGGGCTTATCAGGAGATTTTTGCCGCCGCCGACAGCAGTCAGGATGCGTTATGGCTGCCCCAGGATTCCACCACGGTGGAAGACAGCACGGTGCTCCCGCTGGTGCTGCAGGAATCATGGTCGCGCAATCTGGCGGTATTCTCCAGCAGTTTCGGCCATGTCCGGCGCGGTGTGCTGTTTTCGCTGTACCCCAATAATGTCGAGTTGGGCCGTCATCTTGCTGGTTCCGCGCTCGACTTTCTGGCTTCCGGGGCAAGCGGGGTATCCGGCATGGTTCCGTTGCGCGAAGTGCTGATGGCGATCAATCTGCGTACCGCCAAGCACCTTGGACTCAATACTAGTCGCCCGAAAAGTTTCGACATGGCGTTCCCCGAACAATAAGGCGCGCCAATGATGAACCTAAAAAAAATTGATGGGGTGGTAGGTGCGAATTCATTCGCACATAATCGGCTGAGCGTGCGAATAAATTCGCACCTACGAACCCCACAACTGCGGAATCTAGTATGAACAAAATGTTTTCCGCATTTTTCCAAAAACTCACCTTCCAGCGCCAGCTCGGTATCACGGTTACGCTCGGCATTCTCTTTTTGGCATTATTTTCATCTGTTGTGGGATCGTGGCAGGGTAACGAGCGGGCGCGCCGTGATCTTATCGAGCAGGGTCAGCGCATCACCGAGAATCTGGCGCACCAAAGTTCACTGGCGCTAATTTATGCTTCGCCAGACAATGCATCCGAGGCGGTGAATGTCACCATGGCTTTCCCCGGGGTGGTCGGTGTGGAGATACGCCATGCCAACGGGCATGTGTTGCTGGCACGCGGCAACATCAATATCGGTGAATTCCGCGGACAGGAGGAACACACTGGGGGGTTGCAAGCCGCCGCCATGCTCAATGCGGAAAACAGCAAGGCGTGGCATTTTGGCGCGCCGGTCTATTCGCAGCCGTCCGCTGAATCGCCGTTCAGCGAAGCGGTTTCCCCGGAATTGCTCGGCCAGGTATCGGTGGTGTTGAGCAAGGAGGCGCTAACCCGCTCGACCTCCGGCATTTTTATCTCGAATCTGGTTACATCGTTTTCTTTCGCGCTGCTATTCCTGTTCCTGATCCGCTTCCTTACCCGCACCATCACGCAACCGCTCAACCAGTTGTCGGACAGCATGAGGCGCGCAAAAATGGGCGAATCACAGGTGCGGGCCGAACCAGGCGGGCCGAAGGACATTGCCGATATGGCGCATGTGTTCAATAAGATGATGTCGGTGCAGGAAGAGCGCGAAGCCGCTTTGCGTATCGCCGCCATCGCTTTCGAGACCGAAGAAGGCATGATGGTGACCGATGAGCATGCGACGATTATCCGGGTCAATCAGGCGTTCACCCGGCTAACCGGCTACAGTGCCGAAGAAGCCATCGGCAAAACTCCTTCCATGCTCAAGTCTGATCGCCACGACGAGGAGTTCTTCAGGCGTATGTGGGCAAGTCTGAAGAACGAAAATAGCTGGCAAGGTGAAGTATGGAACCGGCGCAAAAACGGGGAGGTTTACCCGGAGTGGTTGAACATTACCGCCGTTGTCGGCGATGACGGCAAGGTAACGAATTACGTCGGTGCGTTTATCGACTTTACCGAACGCAAACAGGCGGAAAATGAAATCCACAATCTCGCTTTTTATGACCCGCTCTGCCAATTGCCCAACCGGCGCCTGTTGCTTGACCGCCTGCGGCAGTCGGTGGCCACCAGTGCGCGCAACCATACCAGTTGCGCGCTGCTGTTCCTCGATCTGGATAACTTCAAGACCCTGAACGACACCAAAGGGCACGGTGTCGGGGACTTGCTGCTGGTTGAAGTGGCCAAACGCCTGCAGTCCTGCGTGCGCGAGGGCGATACCCTGTCGCGTTTCGGCGGGGACGAGTTTGTGCTGTTGCTGGAAGGTTTGAGCGAAGAAAGCGGGCAAGCTGCGGTGCAGGCGCGGGGCGTGGGAGAGAAAGTGCTGGACGCGCTCAGTCAGCCCTACTTGTTGGACGGAAACGAGTTTCATAGCTCATCGAGCATGGGCATCACCCTGTTCATCAACCACAATGACAATCTTGACGAGTTGCTTAAACAGGCCGATACGGCCATGTATCAGGCCAAGAAATCCGGCCGCAACACCTTGCGCTTCTTCGATCCCGTGATGCAGGAGGAACTGGAAGTTCGCGCCCAGCTTGAAGGCGGGCTGCGCGAGGCGTTGCGCAAGCAGGAATTCCGGCTTTATTACCAGATGCAGGTCAACCACGACGGGGATATTCTGGGCGCTGAAGTTTTGCTGCGCTGGATTCATCCGGAGCGCGGCTTGATTTCTCCGCTGCAATTCATCCCGCTGGCGGAAGAAACCGGGCTGATCCTGCCGATCGGCCATTGGGTGCTGGAAAGCGCCTGCGAGCAACTCAAAATATGGGAAGCAGACCCGCTTACCCGCGATTTGCAGCTTGCCGTCAACGTCAGCGGGAGGCAGTTCCGTCAGGCGGATTTCGTCGCGCAGGTAAGCGAAATCATCGAACGGACCGGCATTAACCCGTTGCGCCTCAAGCTTGAACTGACCGAGAGTATTGTGCTCGACAATGTTGACGACACCATCGCCAAGATGCTGGCACTTAGAAAAATCGGCATCCGTTTCTCCATGGATGATTTTGGCACCGGCTATTCGTCGCTGGCTTACCTGACCAGACTGCCGCTCGACCAACTCAAGATTGACCAGTCGTTCGTGCGCCACATCGGCAGCAAAGCTTCCGATGCGACCATCATTCAAACCATCATCGGCATGTCAAACAATCTGGGCATGGAAGTGATCGCCGAAGGCGTGGAAACGACTGAACAACGCGATTTTCTTGAGGCGAATGGCTGCATGCTCTATCAGGGATATCTGTTCAGCATGCCTATACCCTGTGAAGAATTTGCCGCTTTATTGGTTGCGCGGTAGCGGGAGAGCCGGTGGACTGGCCGATAAGGGCCATGCGAAGCCGGAGCCGTTTAATTCTAATTGCCAATTACTTGTCCGTCCCTAAGATCAGGCATCACTTAACCGGCTTGCAATTCGCCACCCATCTTCAGGCATACCAAGGCGAATAACTACTGAAGCTTCGTTTTGCCGCGCCGCATATGGGTTATATGCAAGCAAGAATTTTTTTGCGGGCAGCCGCAACGCAGCTGTTGGGATGAAATCTGGATTTTTGAGATGAATGATATTGATTACATGCGCTGTGCCCTTGAACTGGCTGGCCAATCGCAGGCCGCCGGGGAAGTGCCGGTCGGCGCGGTGGTGGTGAAAGACGGCGAGATCGTCGGGCGCGGTTTCAATGCGCCGATCTCGCGCCACGACCCTTCCGCGCATGCAGAGATGGTGGCGCTGCGCGATGCGGCGCAACGGCTGGGCAATTACCGGCTGGTGGGCTGCGAACTGTTCGTCACGCTGGAGCCTTGCCTGATGTGCGCGGGAGCGATCATGCACGCGCGCATCGCGCGGCTGGTGTACGGCGCGAGCGACCCCAAGACCGGCGCATGCGGCAGCGTGCTGGACGTGTTTGCCGAACGGCGCTTAAATCACCATACTGAAGTGACCGGCAACGTACTCGCGGAAGAATGCGGCGCGCTGCTCAGCAATTTTTTCGCGCTGCGCCGCGCGCAACAGAAGGCACCATGAAAATCGACATTCACATCGCCACCCAGCAGCTCGAATTATTTGACGACGCGGGAAAATTGCTGCGCCGCTACAGCGTATCCACCGCGGCAAACGGAGCGGGAGAGGTGTGCGGGAGTTATTGCACGCCGCGCGGCAAACATGTCATCCGCGCCAGGATCGGCGCGGGCCAGCCGGAAAATACCGTGTTCGTGCGCCGCCGCCCGACCGGCGAGATATACACGCCGGAACTGGGCGCGCAATTCCCGGAACGCGACTGGATACTGACACGCATCCTGTGGCTATCCGGCTGCGAACCCGGTTTCAACCGGCTCGGCGAGAACGACACCATGCGCCGCTATATCTACATCCACGGCACACCGGATTCGGTGCAGCTCGGCGCGCCCGGCTCGCATGGCTGCATCCGGATGCGCAATGCAGAATTGATCGAATTATTTGACTTGGTAACCGCCGGAACGACAGTCGAAATCACAGCGTGAAGAGAACCTAAAATCTCGGGGAGCAAGTCTCCCCCATGTCTGGCTTGTTACTTTTTACCTATGCGCTGGCAAATATAGAAAATCCACACTGCGCCAGCCACCAACCCGGCAAGAACTGCTGGACTCCCTTCATGTTTCAACAACGCCACTATCGCCCTTCTTCATCCCCTTCCCCTGTCCGGCGCGCTTGCGGCGGACTTCCTTCGGGTCGGCCAGCAACGGGCGGTAAATTTCGATGCGATCCCGGTCGCGTAGCACGGTGTCGGCCCGGCTCAGCTTGCCGAAGATACCCAGCTTGTTGGCCGTCAGGTCGATTTCGGGATACTTTTCCAGTATGCCGCACAGCTTGATGGCCTGCGCAACCGTTGCCCCTTCCGGCACGGATTGCCTGAACAGCATTTGCTCGTCGGGCAGCGCATACACCGCTTCGATAGTGATCGTGCTCATGGGTTGGTATAAACCTTTTCCGCGCGCTGGATGAAAGCATCCACAAAACTGTTGGTAATGTAATGAAACACCGGCCCGACCAGCTTTTCCAGCAGCTTGCTGGAAAACTCGTAGTGCAACCGGAATTCTATTTTACAGGCTGAATCGTTCAGCGGGATAAACCGCCAATGGCCGTCCAGATGGCGGAACGGCCCGTGCTGCAAAGTCAGGTCGATCTGGTGCGGCGGCGTGCGCACGTTCTCGGTGGTGAAATGCTGCCTGATATGGTGGTAATCGATATGCACCGTGGCATGCACCGTCCGGTCATTCAGCGGGGTCACACTCGCCCCACCGCACCACGGCAGGAACTGCGGGTAATCTTCCACGCGATCCACCAGATTGAACATCTGCTCCGCGCTGTGCGGAACCAGTACCGTTTTTTCCACTAACGCCATTAGTCTGTCTTGAAGCTGCAAAACCAAAGGCTGGTAGAATAGCCGAACACACCGCAAAACTCACCTGTTTCCAATTCTATTTCGAAGGTCAAACAAGGCGATGACGAGCGAACGAGGCAGGCAGTGCTGCAGCACGACCAGGAGCGAGCGAGGAAATCAACGCCGTTTCACCGAAGAAATTGGATTGGAAATATGAGTATTATCCAGAATAAAAAGGCTTTCCACGAATACTTCATCGAAGATAAATATGAAGCCGGCATTATGCTGGAAGGCTGGGAAGTCAAAGCAATCCGCGCCGGACGGGCGCAACTCAAGGAAGCCTACGTCACCGTAAAAGACGGCGCACTGTACCTGTTCGGCTCGCATATCAGCCCGCTGCTCAATGCTTCCACGCATATCCATCCCGACCCGGTGCGCACCCGCAAGCTGTTGCTACACAAGTCGGAAATCGACAAGATCATCGGCAAGGTGCAACGCGCCGGCTACACCCTGATGCCGCTGGATATGCACTACAAAGGCGGTCGCGTCAAACTGGAGATTGGGCTAGCCAAGGGCAAGAAGCAGCACGACAAGCGCGCCACCGAAAAGGAAAAGGATTCCAAGCGCGAAGCCGCACAGGCGATGAAAAAGGAGCGCCGCTAGTCATGCACAAGACCCAATATGGGACACAAATTGGCCGTTTGGCATATTGTTCTTGAGGCAGATTTATCGCAGCATCCAAACTTGCACTTTGTAGATGTCATGTTTTCTGGCAACGAAGGAAAGCTCATGGAAAATTTTCACGATGCCATCTCTGCGCACCGCTTCAACGTGGTTTACAACATCCTGCCAAAATACAGAATCTGTACGGCATAGAACTATTGGCAACTATTGGAGCTGCATCACAATAGTTTTTTTGCACCGCACCACTCTCCTTTCGTCCATTTCTCCATGCACCCCAAACCGTCGCCGAATTATCTTGCCGGCTACCCAGCCGCACAGGCTGAACAGGTACAGCGGCTGATCGAGCAGAATAGGCTGGCCGGTATGTTGCGCCAGAAGTATCCGCTGGCGCACACGGTGCGCACCGACAAGGCGCTGTATGACTACGCGCAGGAACTCAAAAACGAATATTTGCGCAATGCCGGGCAACTGAGCAGGGTGGCGTTCGACAACAAGTTGCATGTCATCAGGAATGCGCTGGGCACGCATACCCGCATCTCGCGGGTGCAGGGTTCGAATCTCATCGCAAAACGTGAGATTCGCGTCGCGGTAATGTTCAAAGAGATGCCGCCGGAATTTTTGCGCATGATCGTGGTTCACGAACTGGCACACCTGAAGGAACTCGGTCACAACAAGGCTTTTTATCAGCTCTGCCGCTATATGGAACCCGATTATGCGCAGTTAGAGTTTGAGCTGCGCGCTTACCTGACCTATCTCGATGCGGGCGGGGTGGTGCTGTGGGCGGGTGTTGAGGACGGGGTTTAGGCTGCTCCGGATTCCGCTACGCTGCATCCGGGCTACTGTCTGACCTGAAATCAAGTCCCCACGAACATTCAAGCCTTCGACATGCTTAGACCGAACGGAGTAGATACGCTATTTGTGCTGGTCACTAGGCCGGAATATATAGATATTTAGACATATATGATTTTGTAAAAAAACGCATTACTGTTCACTCCCTGTTGCAGCTATAAGGCAGACCCTGACGATCATTACGGGAGATTATAAAAATGCACGCACAACTATCGAATGACATCACCGGAAAGGTGTTGATGGGAATCACCATTCCGCCCTGCCCCGCTTCCCTGACCAATATTATGCGCGAGGCGAAACGCCCTTCTACCCGCATAGACAGCCTTGCAAATTTGATCAGCGGTGATGCCGGCATTGTGGCTCCGCTGCTCAAGCTGGCCAACTCGCCTTTCATCGGTTTGAAAAGCAAGGTGACATCCGCTTTGCAGGCGGTTAGCGTACTGGGTATGCAAAATACGCTGAACCTGGTACAGAATATTGCGCTGCGGCAAAGCGTTGGCGGTAACTCGCAAAGTTTTGAGAAATTTTGGGAGCGCTCAAGTTTGACCGCAACCATTGCGGAAAAAATAGCGGCAAAATTCATGACGGTATCCAAGGACGATGCTTACATTGCGACTTTGTTCCACGATTGCGGCATCCCGGTACTGATGCTGAAATTTCCCGAGTACCGCGAAACCGTGATGACTCAATGCCAATCGGGAAAGCCTCTTTGCGATGTCGAGAATGATTCTTTCTCAACCAGTCACGCCACGGTCGGGCATATGTTGACGCGCAACTGGATGCTCCATGACAACATATGCAAAGCCATTCTGTATCACCACGATACCGACGTATTTGCCTCGATGGACGAGGATGAAGAAACCGCCATCCGCGACCTGATCGGCATCATACATATGGCGGAGTGCATCGCCGACGAACACTTGAACGTCAAAAACACAGAGTGGTGTCAATTTGAGCACGATGTGCTGAAACACTTCGGCATATCCGACCAGGAATTTCTCGATCGCAAGGAAGATATTCTGGTTTATTTGAATGGCGGGTAAAGCAATCCGCAGCTTGGCAACGGGCTGCGAACCATAAAATAAAACCGGTAGCTCTTATTTTGCTATCAACAAAGCCAACGTCAGCAGCCCGCCGTGCAGCAACATCGCGGCGACGGTCAGTTTTATCGCCTCACCCAGCTGCTGCGGTTGCGCGGCATGGCGAAACAGCTGTCGCGCCGCACGGATGCTGAGCGGCAAGGCCAGCAGGGTCACGCAGGCGGGTAGCGGCAACCGGCCTGCCAGCACGGCCAGCAGCAACCAAACATACGCCAGCAGGGCAATCAACACATAACCCCAGCGTGCGTGCCGAATTTCGAGCCGCGCCACCCAGTGCAGCTTGCCCGATGCCGTGTCGGCAGAGCGATCCGGAAATTGGTTGATGTATAGCAGATTGGTCACCAGCAATGCATAGGACAGCCCGGCGACCAGAGGGGCGGAGGAGAAGCCCCGGCGCTGCACGAAATCCGTCCCCACGGTAATCAGTAAAAATCCCGCTGCCACGCATAACTCGCCCAACCCTCGGCTGTTCAAACGGAACGGCGGTGCGGAATATGCCCAGCCAATGAACAGGCCGGCAAGGCCGATATACAGTAACTGCGGCGCGGAGCACAGCACCAGCCACACCCCTGCCAGCACCACGCCGAAGAGCAGTGCAAAACCGAAGTTGCGTGTCTGTTCCGGCGTTAGTACTCCGTTCTGTATGAAACGGCTGCCGCCGGTGAATGGAAACACCCGCTCGATATTGCGCGCATCGGTGCCATTCAGCGCATCGTAGTAATCGTTCAACACATTTACCCCGGCATGCGCCAGCAGTGCGAACATTAGTGTGACTGCCGCCGGTAGCGGGGCAAATGCGATGCCGTCATGCCACGCCATCGCCAGCCCGATCAGGCTGGACATCAGACTGGCGCTGAGAAACGCCGGTCTAGTTGCCGCGATATAGCGCGCCAGCGGGTTCGCATAGGTTTCAAGCGTGGGTTCCACCGGTTGCATCGCATTAATCCATTTCTGCTACGGCAGCCACTAATTTCACCCGTGAATCAAATTCAACTGTTTGGCGATGACATCGTGATTGAGCCACAGCACTGGGGCGGCAGGATTCGATGCCTCGAGGAACATCAGCGGGCCGGTTCCTTCCAGCACCAGCGCGCTGAGGATGTCGGTCACCAGCGCCTTGCGGTCTTTGTGCATCTGGGTGATCTCTTCCGAGGTGCCGATCATCAGGTCGGCCAATTCCGCGGAGTTGTCCATCGGCCATGCACCGAAATTGCGGTAGGCCTGCATCACGCTGCTTGCATTGTAGTCGCTGATCTTCTGCAGCAGTGCTTCCAGCGATGCGCCTTCCTGCAGGGTGTCGCGGCAGGCCTGCCACTGTTCCTCTACCCATGCTCCGCCGCCTTCCTGCTTGAGTGCCTTCAGCAACGGGAACAGCGAAAGTTCGACACCGACGAAGATGTCGGAGGAGTTGGTGCGTATTTCCGGGCAGTTGAACACCGTGGCCTTGATGCCCTGCGCCCAGGCATCCTGTGCAACGCGCTCGAGACGCATCTTGGCGTAACCCTGGGTGTAGTTGGTGTAGGTCTGCCAATGGTAGTCGCCATTGATGAGTATCTCGGTGCCGTGGTAGCCGTAGGCGGTATAGCGCACCTGGCCGCCGGTCTTTTCCAGCCGCGCGCGGATCGCCGCGCTACCTTCGATCAGGTACTGGAAAGTGTTGGCGGTGACCTCGTCGAAATTCATCAGGCACAGCTTACCGAGGTCGCTGTCGAGCAGCGCGCGCGACGACATGAAGCGTTCGCCGCGCCCTTTGTAGATACGGTTGGCGATGGCGAGGAATACCTTGACCTTGGGGATGCCGCCCGCCATGGTGTGGGCAAAGAACGCGTTGCTGCCGTCCGGAATCATGCCGTCCAACTCGGCCATCACTTTGGCGACGGAATCTTTGAAGCGCTTTACGCCGACCGCGCGGCACTTGTCGATTTGTGTCCAGTCGAGCTTGTCGTCCTGCCAGCTTTTCAGCGTCATGCCGCCGAGCAGATCGGTCGGGGTGGGTTCGCCCGCAGGGGCATCCAGATCGAAACCGGCCATCAGCGGCACGTTGATGATGCGCCCGCCCAAATTGGCCTCGGCGGTTGCCAGCTCCTCGTCGTTCAGCGCGCGCAGCGCGTTGTTCTCGTCGCGCCGCCCGACGGTGATGCCGATGATGGTCATACCCGCCTTGCGCGCCTCGTTCACCAAGCCGTTGGCGTAGCCGCGGCCAAACAGTTCGCCGAACAGTACGAAGACATCGCCCTTGCGGAAGATGTTGTGCTGGGGAATTGCTCTCAACGGGACTGGCTTGGTCATATAAATGCTCTCCGATTATTGATTTTGGTCTTTTGCTTCGACACTTTAAAAAACTAAATTCCGCAGCGACTATGCAGCGGATAACAGGCTTTCATACGGGATGTGCAACCCGTCATGCAGCCGCTTCACCATTTGCAGACTGAGCCGGCGCTTGTGGTTCAACACTTCGGAAACACGGCCGCTGGAGCCGATGTACTGCTCAAGATCTTTTTGCGTCAGCCCCTGCTGTTCCATTCTGAATTTGATGGCTTCGACCGGATCGACCACGCCGATCGGAAAATGCTTGTGTTCATAGGCCTCGATGAGCGTGACAAGAATTTCCATCTCGTCCGCTTCCGGCGTTCCATCTTGCGCCTGATACACCAGATCCAGCCGCTTGAATGCGGCGCGCAAATCGTCGCCATTTCTGATTGGCTTAATATTCATTGACCGTCTCCGCGTTAATTCTAGCGTATTGGGCATGGGTTCCAACGAACTTCACCCACACGATCCCAACCCGATATTGCATTTCCACAATCAGGCGGTATTTATTCCCGGCAATATTAAATACCACCCGGTGATTGCCGCAAATACTCGCACTGCGATACTGATCCTTGATGTCCTGCGGGGTCGTCCAGCTTGCCTTGATCGTCTCATCGTACCAGCTTTGCAAAGCGCCTTTCGAATCCGCATATTCCGGCTGACTCCAAAACTTGACCAATGCGCTCTTGGCAATCACCCGCATAGCAATCCTCCCAATTTGGGAGATTGTAGTCTGGACGAGTGTTCGGGTCAATCAATAAAATCTCGCGGGGAAGGTATCGCTGCGCGAATTTCACGTTGCTGGCTATTGATCCGGCCAAGTGAAGTTTAAAGTCCATTCGCCCTGATGTCTCGAAGGGTAAATGGGCTTAGATACGTTTTGCGTACCCTGTACTGAGATTGTCGAAGCATCAGCCCGAACGAAAAACTTCAAACATATTCGTGCCGAATCAATAGTTTTGCCTGTTACACTCTCGTCCGCGCGGGTGCCAGATAGTCGTCCGTGGTATTTTCTGCCCCCGGCCGGTTGGCTGCTCTTCCAAATTTATTCAAAGGTTACCCGATGTATCCAGTCCACGATGTTGATGCAATCCTGTTGCTGGCCCTGTCGCTTGCATCCAAGCGCCGTCCGGCGGAGCTGGTCGAGATCATCGCCGCAGCCGATCTGGCGCAGGGTGTGATTCCGCCCGAAACCAAATTATCCGATTCGTTTTACCGGCTCTCGGAATACGGCCTGATTTGCGCGCAGGACGGCGGCTATACGCTGACCGCAGATGCGCAGCAGATCTTGTCCGGCCACGCCAGAAAGGCCAAAAGTCAGGAGCGCATCTACGACATCAAGGAGAATCTCGCCGACTTTCACCTGAACGGCGAACACACGATCATTCTGTTGACGGTGGAACAAATCGCCGTTGCGATTGCGGAACATCAGGCGGCCAAAAAAAGTCCGGGCAAAAATCTGCTGGTGCCAAAACCCAAACCGGCGGAGATCGACAGCAAGCATCCGGGCTCGCGCAAACCGTTCAAGTCTTTTGCGGCGCGCAGACGCAAGGAAGGGTGATATTCTTTGCCGATTAACGGTGTAATGTAGGGGCGCGATTCATCGCGCCCTGTTTTTCCAGAAAGAAGGACGCGATGAATCGCGTCCCTACGGAATTCTTGAACCCTTGAAATTGAATTGGAATTACGCATGACCGACATCTCTCAACTTACCCCATCGCCTCCAGCCAGCACCACCGGTCGCCCGTTCAGCGAGTTGCCGCTGTCGCCCGCGATACTGGCGACCTTGCAGCAGCTCGGTTACCTGACTATGACCCCGATACAGGCGGCCAGTCTGCCGGTCGCGTTGGCCGGGCACGATCTGATCGCGCAGGCGAAGACCGGCAGCGGCAAGACGGCGGCGTTCGGTTTGCCGCTGCTCACCAATCTCAATCCGCGCCGCTTTGCGGTGCAGGCGATGGTGTTGTGCCCGACGCGCGAGCTGGCCGATCAGGTGACGCAGGAGATTCGCCGTCTGGCGCGTTCCGCCGACAACATCAAGATTCTGACGCTGTGCGGCGGCAGCATCATACGCACGCAGATCGCCAGTCTGGAGCACGGTGCGCACATCATCGTCGGCACACCGGGGCGCATCATGGATCACATTGATCGCGGCACGCTGAATCTGGAGGCGCTCAATACGCTGGTGCTCGACGAGGCGGATCGCATGCTGGAGATGGGCTTTAACGACCAGATCGCCTACGTGGCGAAACATTGCCCGGCACAGCGCCAGACGCTGCTATTCTCGGCCACCTATCCCGAAGGCATCGCGCGGCTGGCGCGCCAGTTCATGCGCACCCCGCAGGAAGTGAAGCTGCTGGAGCAGCACGAGGAGAGCAAAATACGCCAGCGCTTCTACAAGGTGGAAGACGGGGACAGGCTGCAGGCCGTCGCCACGTTGCTAAAACACTACCGCCCGGTCAGCACGCTAGCCTTCTGCAACACCAAACAGCAATGCCGCTCGTTGCTGGAAGTGCTGCATGCGCAGGGCATCAAGGCGCTGACCCTGAACGGCGATATGGAACAGCGCGAGCGCGATCAGGTGCTGATCCAGTTCGCCAACCGCAGCAGCTCGGTGCTGGTGGCGACCGATGTGGCGGCGCGGGGACTGGATATCGCGCAACTCGAAGCGGTAATCAATGTCGATGTCACGCCCGACCCCGAGGTGCACATCCACCGCATCGGCCGCACCGGACGCGCCGATCAGGACGGTTGGGCGTTGAGCCTGTGCGCCCCGAGCGAGCGTAACCGCATCATCGGCATCGCGAAAATGATGCATATCGAACCGGAGTGGCACGAACTCGGCGAACTGAACAGCGAGGATGAAGCGCCGCTGGTTCCGCCGATGGTCACGCTGCAGATTCTCGGCGGACGCAAGGAAAAAATCCGCCCCGGCGACGTGTTGGGCGCGCTCACCGGCGAGGCCGGATTTACCCGCGAACAAGTCGGCAAAATTACCGTGACCGACCAGTCCACCTACGTCGCCGTCGCGCGCAACATCGCACAGGAAGCAGTGCGCAAATTATCGGCAGGCAAGGTAAAAGGCAAGACGGTAAAAGTGCGCGCCCTGTAGGGGCGTATGGCAATACGCCCTCGTATGGTATACGCCCTCGCTGGCAATGTCAGCCGCACAGGCGGATAGCTTTGCATAGCCATATGACTATGACTAAGCGATCAAACAACACTCGCTAAGTCATTGGTTAACGCCGGGGTTCGTGCCTCACCGCCAGCCTACGCTACAGCGATCCTTTCAATCAGTTTAATAGCCTAATCAATAGCGTGTAAAATCCCCGCCTCACTGGAGACAGCCGTTGGAAAATCTATACAATATTCTTGGCGTTGCGCCGACCGCGACGAGCGACGAGATCAAGAAAGCGTACCGCTCGCTGGCGATGCGCCATCACCCGGACCGCAGCACGCACTCCGGTTCGGAGATCAGATTCAACGCGATCAAGACGGCGTACGAGTTGCTTTCAGACCCGAAAAAAAGAGTCGAATATAATCAGAGCCTGAACAACCGCATCATCCTCGACCCGGATGATGAGGCGCGCACGCTGTGGCATGCGCTGTTCGACCGTTGCGCCATTGTGCTGCCGCACGATAGCCATTCATCGCACTAACGGGCATGGCAAGTTGCCACCCCTGATAATGAAACTTGCCATGCCCGTTTCCCCCTATCCAACTTTCCCCCGCAAGCGGGAGAAAGGGCGAACGAATCGCTGCGCGAGTTTCACGTTAATAATGAAATCACCCGAATAACACCCATGAATAAAAATATCCATCACGAATTTGCCTATCAATCGCGCGAACTGGGCATCCAGATCGAGGATACGCTGGGCGATCCGCCCGACCGGAAGAGCTATGCGCGAGTCATTGCAGCGTTGCTCGGCGAATACGCGAAAGGCACGGAGATCGATGATGTGAATCTGTTGAGTTTTGCGCTGGCCGATTACCTGCGCTTTGATGATCCGGCCGGGCTGCTGGCGCAAAGCCAGCAGTATGAGGGCGGCAATGCCGCGCAGGTGGTCGCGATGGTGGCGTGTACCGATACCGATGCGGCCAAAGCACTCGCCACTGTTTCCGTGAGGAATCCCGATCTGGCACGCAAAGCGATCATTACCGCATTTTTGTTCAAGAACACCAAGCGCTGGGCTGCCGAAGACAAGTCATCCGAAGACCTGCAAGAAGAAGAGGACGGCGACAACAAGCCGGATGCAGACGAGGCCGAGGACGACGAACGGAACATGCCGGGGCAGGATGTGATTGATCTGTTCGATACACGCGAGGACGGCAATGTCTGAACAGTCTAATTTTCCCACCATCAGCCGACAGGTGACCGAGCTGGTTCTGGCCGGTTCTTCCGTCCACGCGGAAGAGGCGATCAATGACACCGCGGAACAATTCGGCGATCTGGCCGTGGTGGCGGTACTGGATACGCTGGAACCGCAGGTGGCATCGATGCACCTGACCGCTTTTGACGGCGGCAAACTGTCGTTGGCGACGCTGCTGATCTCGCCCAAAGCCTGGGCCGAAAGCCTGGCTTTTTTCGCCGCGACCTGGAACGATGACATGATCGGGGATGAGCCGGAGGTGCTGACAGAATCCCTGTTCGCGCATATCCACGGCATCATTTTCTCCGGCGACGATCCCGTGCGGCGCAGCCAGCTGATTCATGAGGCGCTGGCAACCGATTGGGGGACGACGGCTTTTGCCGTGATGTTCTCGACCGCGACCGGCGAGATCATCGAACTCGCCCATGACATCCACACGCGCGGGGCGCACAGCAGCGGACAGACGACTTCCGACCACGATGTGATTCCGCTCGCGCTGGAAATTGCGCGCGCCGATATTGATGCGTGGGAGCGGGTGCTGTTCGAGATATTCCCCGACTGGGTGCCCGGCGAAAACCAATTGCGCGCGCGCTCCGAAGAGGGCGATGATGACGAACATCACCACGAGTTTGCGCTTGCCCGCACCACCCATGATTTGCTGTTGCGCCTGCGCAAACAAGTGCCGGGCAAATCCCTCGCCACGCCGAAGAAAGGCGCGCGCCCGAGTCTGGGCGAGGATATTTTTGCGTGATAGTTTTAGAATAAACGATTAAAAGATCGGTGGCCGTTCGTGGTGAGCCTGTCGAACCATACACCCCTTCGACAAGCTCAGGGCGAACGGATTACTATTCATTATCCGGCTCTATAAAACTGATATTCACTCATGCAACTAGCCCACATCACCACGCGCCCCCCTCATTTGGTGCAAGCGCTCGAAGCGCTTGCCCAGCGCGTGAATCATCAGGAGGCAGCGCAGAATCTGCTCGATGAACTGAGCGGCATAACCGTGCTGGTCGCCAAAAAATTCACCAATGACCGGACGGCGGATGGCCTGCTGGAAGCGTTCTACCTCACGGTGGGATGTATCTCGCTGGGCATCAGCCGGGCCGACCTTCCCGATGACGGCGAATCGCGGTTGTCCTTCCTGCTGCAGCATGGCGCGGAACATGTGTTCCAGATGGGGTTCCGGCAGATCAGGGAATTATCCGGCCTGCCCTACGCGGAATTTCTGTCGGATTTCGATAACGACCCGCTCGTGCAACAGCGCAATATCAAAGCGCTGTTCTCTGAGATATGCCGCGCCGATCCGAACTCGGCCTGGACAGGCGATGAAACTTATAAAAGGGAATGGCTGGAGCGGAAAAGGAACCAAGAAATTATCCAATGCGCACAATGGCTGCGCAAAAAACATTACGCGGGTCCCGTTAAAGACGGCGACCTGGATGCCCATGCCGTTATCGCGATTGCGGTTATATTCGCGATTCTGGGCGACGGGCGCATCGTCGCCCGCACCGGGCAAAAAGACATCGAGAACCTGATCCGGCGCGCCCGTGAAACACGCCCCGATATCGATACCGGCTGGAACGAATTGCTCGACAAAGCCCCGCCTGAATATCAGCACATCCTGCGCGAGCGCATGGACGAATACCGGAACAGCATCGTCAAAAAAATTCTGTCGAAAACCGGTGCAAAAACCGTCATCATCGCGATACAAAAGTACTATGCGGGGGATGAACTGGATATTGACTACCTCTGATCTAGCGTTTGTTGCTCCCTACGATATTTCACTTTTGATTGAAAAATAGAATCAGGCATCTCCCCAATATCGTTCACTTAAAAAATTCCGTTCGCCCTGAGCCTGTCGAAGGGCTCTGTGTGCCTAACTGGTGGTTCGACAAGCTCACCACGAACGGTTAAGTTGTTATTATTGGCAACAACCCACAAAAAAGGCGACCTTCCGGTCGCCTTGTTATTTCCAACTACGGGAACGCTAACCCACCCACTTCCTTGCGTTCTGGAACATCTTCAGCCAGGCGCCGTTCTCCTGCCAGTCGCGCGGGTACCAGGAGTTTTGCACGGCGCGGAACACCCGCTCCGGGTGCGGCATCATGATGCTGAAGCGCCCGTCCGGCGTGGTCAGGCCGGTGATACCCTGCGGCGAGCCGTTCGGGTTGAGCGGGTAGATTTCGGTCGGTTTGCCGCTGTTGTCCACATAGCGCAACGTGACCAGTGGCTGCGCGGCCCCGAGTTTTTTCGCGTCGCCGAAGTCGGCATAACCTTCACCGTGCGCAACCACGATCGGCATGCGGCTGCCCGCCATGCCGTTGAAGAAGATTGACGGCGACGGCTGCACTTCCACCATCACGAAGCGCGCCTCAAACTGCTCGGACTGGTTGCGCGCGAAGTGCGCCCAGTTGGCCGCACCAGGAATGATCTCGTGCAGGTTGCTCATCATCTGGCAGCCGTTGCACACGCCGAGCGCGAAGGTGTCGTTGCGCTGGAAGAACGCTTCGAACTCGTCGCGCGCGCGCGGGTTGAACAAAATGGATTTCGCCCAGCCCTCGCCCGCCCCCAGCACGTCGCCGTAGGAGAATCCGCCGCATGCCGCCACACCCTTGAAATCGGCCAGATTGACGCGGCCGCTGATAATGTCGCTCATATGCACGTCCACCGCGGCGAATCCGGCACGGTCGAATGCGGCGGCCATTTCCACTTGGCCGTTTACGCCCTGTTCGCGCAGGATGGCTATCTTCGGGCGATGGCGCAGCAGCCCCTGACCGATATTCTCATTCGGATCGTAACTCAGTTTCACATGCAAACCGGGATCGGCCACGTCCAGCAGACGGTCGAATTCCTGCTGCGCGCAGGCCGGGTTGTCGCGCAGCTTTTGCATCTGCCAGGTAGTCTCCGACCAGATGCGTTGCAGTTGCGCCGCATTCTCGCTGAACAGTTTTTCGTCGCCGCGCGCGATTTCGATCATGCCGGTCTGATTCAGCGTGGCGATTTTCTGCACACTTTTCAGCCCTGCTTCGCGCGCCAGTTGCAGCACATGCTCGACATCGCGGTTGCGCACTTGCACCAGCGCGCCGAGCTCCTCGTTGAACAGCGCGCGCAGCGTATCGCCGTGCAGCTCATCTAACTTGATGGTCAGGCCGATATGCGCCGCGAACGACATTTCGCACAGCGCCACGAACGCGCCGCCGTCGGAGCGGTCGTGATAGCTCAACAGCGTGTCGGCGGCATTCAGACGCTGGATCAGTTCGAAGAATGCTTTGAGCACGGCAGCATCGTCTACATCGGGCGCGACATCGCCGACCTGTTTGTAGACCTGCGCCAGCGCCGAGCCGCCCATGCGTTTCTTGCCCTGCCCCAGATCAATCAGCAGCAGCGTGCTATCAAGGTCGGCGGCGAGTTGCGGTGTGAGCGTATGGCGCGCATCCGGGCACGGCGCAAACGCGGTCACGATCAGCGACAATGGCGCGGTGACGGATTTATTTTCCTTGCCGTCCTGCCAGACCGTCTTCATGCTCATCGAATCTTTGCCGACCGGAATGCCGATGCCGAGTTGCGGGCACAGTTCCATGCCGACCGCGCGCACCGTATCGAACAGCGCGGCATCTTCGCCGTGATGTCCGGCAGCGGCCATCCAGTTCGCCGACAGTTTGATGTCGCCGATCTTGTCGATGCGCGCCGCCGCGATGTTAGTCAGCGCTTCGCCAACCGCCATGCGTCCCGAGGCCGGCGCGTTTACCAGTGCCAGCGGGGTACGCTCGCCGAGCGCGAATGCTTCGGCACGCAGGGTATTAAAACCCATCAGCGTGACGGCGACATCGGCCACCGGTACTTGCCAAGGGCCGACCATCTGGTCGCGCGCGGTCATGCCGCCAACGGTGCGGTCGCCGATGCTGATCAAGAAAGTCTTATTCGCCACGGCGGGCAGACGCAACACGCGCTCGATGGACTCGCGCAGATCGAGCGTGCTGCTGTCGAACGAAGTCAGGCGCGCGGTCTCGCGCACCACGTTGCGCGTCATCTTCGGCGGCTTGCCGAGCAACACCGACAGCGGCATGTTGACCGGATCGTTGCCGAACTCGGTGTCGTGCACGATCAGCTGGTTGTCTTCGATCGCGACACCAACCACCGAGAACGGACAGCGTTCGCGCTCGCAGAACGCGCGGAATTCTTCGAGACGCTCAGGCGCAATCGCCAGTACATAGCGCTCCTGCGACTCGTTGCACCAGATCTGTTTCGGCGACATGCCGGTCTCGTCCAGCGGTATCTTGCGCAGCTCAAAATTCGCCCCGCGCCCGCCGCCGTGCACCAGCTCCGGCAGCGCGTTGGACATGCCGCCCGCGCCGACATCGTGAATGGAAAGAATCGGATTGTTCTCGCCCAGCTGCCAGCAGCGGTCGATCACTTCCTGCGCGCGGCGCTGCATCTCGGGATTGCCGCGCTGCACCGAATCAAAATCCAGATTCTCGGCGTTGCTGCCGGTGTCCATGCTGGATGCAGCACCCCCGCCCAACCCGATCAGCATGCCGGGGCCACCGAGGTGTACGACCAGCGCACCGACCGGTAGGTCGTGCTTGTGGGTGTGTATCGCGGCAATGTTGCCGACCCCGCCCGCCAGCATGATCGGCTTGTGGTAGCCGCGCATCTCGCCGCTGACGTTCTCTTCGAAAGTGCGGAAATACCCGGCCAGATTCGGGCGGCCAAATTCATTGTTGAACGCCGCGCCGCCGATCGGGCCGTCGAGCATGATCTGCAGCGGGGTGACGATGCGGCTTGGCTTGCCATAGCTGGCTTCCCAAGGCTGCACAAAGCCCGGAATATTCAAATTGGAAACCGAGAATCCGGTCAGCCCGGCTTTGGGTTTGGAGCCGCTCCCGGTCGCGCCCTCATCACGAATCTCACCACCAGAGCCGGTGGCCGCGCCCGCAAACGGTGCGATGGCGGTGGGATGGTTGTGTGTTTCGACTTTCATCAGCGTGTGGGTCAGCTCGTCGCTGAACGCGTAGCCACCTTCGGCACGCGGATAAAAACGCTCGACGCGCGCACCCTCGATTACCGAGGAATTGTCGGAATACGCGACCACCGTGCCCTGCGGGCTGACCTTATGGGTGTTGCGAATCATGCCAAACAGCGACATATCCTGCGCTTCGCCGTCAATCACCCAGTCGGCGTTGAATATCTTGTGGCGGCAGTGTTCTGAGTTGGCCTGCGCGAACATCATCAGTTCAACATCGGTTGGGTTGCGTTTGAGTTTTTTGAAATTCTCGACCAAGTATTCGATTTCATCGGCGGACAGCGCCAGCCCCATCGCGCGGTTGGCAGCTTCCAGCGCCTCGCTGCCGCCTTTCAGGATGTCCACGCCGGACAGCGGTTGCGGCTTGCCGTGGCGGAATATCTTGTCCGCCGCATCAGTAAAGCCTGTCCTGAGCCCAGTCGAAGGATCGGTCAGCACAGTCTCGGTCATGCGATCGTGCAGCAGCGGCAACACTGCGGCCTGCTGCGCCTTGCTCAATGCCTTTCCGCTTGCAGTGGCAAGGTAGTACACCACGCCGCGCTCGATGCGCTGCACGCCGGACAGACCGCAGTGCTGCGCGATGTCGGTAGCCTTGGTGGACCACGGCGAGATCGTGCCGAGGCGCGGCACCACCAGTATCCGTAACAGGGTATTCGCCTGTTTCGGCTCTCCGGCGGCCTTGTCCAGCCCCAGCACCTTGTCCAGCAATCCGGCTTGCGCCTTGCTCAGCGTTTTGTCCTTGAGCGCGCTGAAATAGCAGTGGCGGGTATCGGCAAGGGTGATGCCGGGTGCGGCATCGTTCAGCGCGGCGCGCAGTTTTTCCAAGCGGAAGGCAGATAAGGCGGCAGTGCCGACAGAGACTCGAAACATGGCGTGGACAGTGAAATTAAATTCGGGGCGGGATTATACTATGCCCCCCACACTCAGTATGCGACCGGAAATGAGCAAACGCATCCCCGAAGCAATTGATCAGGATCGGGTCAGCGCAAACTTCCCGAAACGCCCGCGCGACAGCCACAAGGGCATGTTCGGCAGCGTCGCGATAATCGGCGGCGCGGTAGGCATGGTTGGCGCGCCGCTGCTGGCAGCCCGCGCCGCGCTCAAGCTGGGCGCGGGCTGCGTGCATGTCGGCCTGCTGGCGGATAACGCGCCTGCGGTGGATTTGCAGCAGCCAGAGTTGATGCTGCACCGCGCACACGACATCTTATCCCTCAAGCCGTTCGCCCTGAGCTCGTCGAAGGGCAATTCAGTAATTGCCATCGGCTGCGGCATGGGCACGTCAACAGCCGCTTACAAGCTGCTGTATGAGGCGCTGAAATTCAAAACTCCCCTCGTGCTGGATGCCGATGCGCTGAATCTGCTCGCCAGCCATACCGATCTGCAGGACGATCTGCGTGCACGCACTCATCCTGCCGTGCTCACGCCCCACCCCGGCGAAGCGGCACGCCTGCTGGGCTGCGAAATCAGGGAAGTGCAGACAGATCGTGTCGCGGCAGTGCGGCAACTGGCACAGAAATTCGCCTGCAGCGTGGTGCTGAAAGGCGCGGACAGCCTGTGCGCCACACACGACAGCAAGCTGTTCGTCAACCGCACCGGCAACCCCGGCATGAGCACGGCGGGCATGGGCGACGTGCTGAGCGGCATGATCGCTGCCTTCATTGCGCAGGGCATGTCGACGGACGATGCGCTGCTACTGTCGGTGCATCTGCACGGCGCGGCGGGAGATGCGCTGGCTGCACAGCAGGCAGGCATCGGCATGACCGCGACTGAGGTAACCGAATGGGCGAGATGGCTGCTAAACCAATGGACGTAGGCTGGCGGTGAGGTATGAACCCCGGCATTTGTCTGGCATTCATGCTGGGGTGCGCTACGCTTACCGCCAGCCTACAAAAGGGTTACTAAAAATATGGCTACACCAATAGAAATCCGCGAAGAAGCAGGCGTGCGCACGCTGCACTTCGGCTCCGAATGGATTCAAGGGGCGATGCGCATCGCGCGGCCGTGGAATCTGGAGCTGGAGTACACCCGCGAAATGATGGCGAGCCTGTTGCTGTGCGACACGCCGCGCAAGGTGCTGCTAATCGGGCTGGGCGCGGCTTCGCTGACCAAGTTCCTGTACCGCCATTATCCGCTGGCACACCTGACCATCGTGGAGATTGAGCCTGCCGTGGTCGCGGCGGCACGGCAGTTCTTCAAGCTGCCGGAAGACCCTAAGCGCATCAATCTGGTGATTGGCGACGGCGCGGAATTTGTATTGAACAGCAACAAAAAATTCGATCTGGTTCTGGTGGACGGTTTCGACGAGAACGCGCGCACCGGCGCGCTGGAGACGCTGCCGTTCTACCAGGCCTGCCGTACGCGCCTGAGCGGCGACGGCGTCTTGACGGTAAACATGCTGACGCGCAGCCGCGGCTTCAAGGCGACTGCGGAACGTATCGCCGAGGCGTTCGACGACCGCACGCTGGTGCTCCCTTCCAGCGAGGCCGGCAATGCAATCGCTTTCGCGACATGCGGCGACCCGATCGAAATATCTTTCGATGACCTGAAAGAAAGCGCATTGGCGCTGAAGAAGCTAACCGGATTGAACCTGCAACCGACGCTGGCACGGCTGGCACAGGCCAAGACCTGTTTGAATAATCAACTGGTGCTATAGCTCACGGCAATTTTGCATTACGATATGCGCATTACCAACCAAGGAGTCTGCCATGTTGCGTATTGCATTGTTGTTCAGTCTGCTGTCCGTCAACCATCTGGCGCAAGCCTCGGACAGCGATACATATAACCGTGTGGATTTTCAGGTCGAAGCCGCGCGCGAAGTTGCAAATGATTTGCTGTTGACCAGCATGAGTGTGGAAATCCAGGACAAACAGCCGGCCCGCGTCGCCCAGCAGCTCAACGCCGCCCTGAACGACGCGCTGAAGAAAGCCTCGGCATTCGGCAGCGTGAAAGCAGCCAGCGGCAACCAGAACACCTACCCGGTATACGGCAAGAACAACCAGATCGAGGCCTGGCGCGGCCGCGGCGAGATTCGTCTGGAGAGCCGCGATTTTAAGGCCGCCGGTGAACTCATTATGCAGTTGCAAGCCTCGATGCAACTGGGCGGAGTGCAATTCACCGTCGCGCCGGACACCCGCGCAAAAACCGAAAACGTGCTGATCGCCGAAGCGATCAAAGCCTTCCAGATGCGCGCCGATGCGATACGCACCGTGCTCGGCGCAAAATCATACAAGACAGTGCATTTCACGATCAGCAACAGCGATATGCCGAGGCCTTATCCGATGGCAATGATGCGCGGTGCGGCCATGACCAACGCGGCGATTCCCGCACCTGAATTCGCCGGCGGTGACAGCCGCCTGACGGTGCAGATCAACGGCACCATCGAATTTCCGTAATCATCAACCCGACTGAAGGAGCAAGCATGAGTACACTGATTTTCTTCGGCGCCGTAGCCGCACTGTTGTTTTACAGCATCGGCCTGTACAACCACCTGGTCAGCGTGAAGCACGCGGTCGCCAAGGCGTGGGCGAATATCGACGTGCTGCTCAAGCAGCGCCACGACGAGCTGCCCAAGCTGGTCGAGGTATGCAAACAGTACAAGCAGTTCGAACAGGCCACGCTGCAAAAAGTCATCGAGGCGCGTTCGCAGGTGCAAACCGCGCGCGAACATCAGGACATTCCCGCGCTTGGTCAGGCGGAAGGTATGTTGCGCGCCGGGTTGGGCGGCATTTTTGCGGTGGCGGAAGCCTACCCGGAACTGAAGGCCAACGAGAATTTCATGCAGTTGCAGACCCGCATCACTGCGCTGGAGAACGGCATCGCCGACCGCCGCGAACTGTATAACGAGTCGGTGAATATCAACAATGTGCAGATCGAGGTGTTTCCCGCCAGCATCATCGCCAAGCTGTTCAATTTCGGCGAAAAGCCGCTGCTGGAATTCTCATCCGCAGAGAAGGCGGATGTGGATATGAAGCAACTATTTAGCTAACAGGCATGGCGTTGCTTCTATCCGTGGCAATGAGCCCCGTCATGCCCGCCCCCTCTCCTCAATCCTCTGTTGGGACTACTAGCCATTCGGCTAGGCTATCAAAAAACGATAGCCAAGTCGCTGGTTATCCCGCAAGCGGGAGAGGAAGCGAACGTCTCGCCGTGCGAGTCTCTCGTTAATCCGCCATGCTGGTCTCGCTGCACCGCAGCTACGCGCAACTGGTGACTTCCGGCGCGCAGCTGTTGCTGCTGTTCGTCGGCTTCCAGCTCGAATCGCGGGAAGGCTGGCTGGGCTGCCTGTCCCTCATGGCGCTCATCAGCTTCGTTGCATGGCTGTCGTCATTAAAACGGCTGCGTACGATACGCGATACGCCCACCTCGAAGGTCGCTTCCGCCGCGCAGGGTTATGTCGAACTGAGCGGGCGCGGCAAGCCGTTCGACGCGACACCGCTGATCAGCAAATGCCGCCTGCTACCCTGCCTGTGGTACCGCTACACAATCGAGCAAAGCAACTCGGAAAATGAGTGGAAAACCGTGGATAGCGGCACAAGCAACGATACCTTCCTGTTGCGCGACAACACTGGCGACTGCGTGGTTGATCCGGAACACGCCGAGATCGTGACCAAGCACCGCGACCAATGGCGTGAAGGCGAATATCGCTACACCGAATGGAAAATCATCGATAGCGATTTCCTGTATGTCATCGGCGAATTCCGCACGCGGAGCGGGGCGGTGGAATTCGACAGCCGCGCCGAACTCAACACACTGCTCGCCGAATGGAAGCGGGACAAGCCGGCGTTACATGCGCGCTTCGATTTGAACAACGACGGCGAACTGGATATGAATGAATGGCTGCTGGCGCGCCAGGCCGCCAAGCGCCAAGTGGCCATAAAACAGCGCGAAGCCCACACCCAAGCGGATATCCACCTCATCGGCCAGCCGCGCGACGGCAAATTATTCCTGATCAGCAATCTCTCGCCGGAGAAATTATCGCGCCGTTACCTGTTCTGGGCATGGGCGCATCTGGTGATTTTTTTCGGTGCGCTGGGAGGAGCTGGCTGGCTGTTGCAAAGCGCCGATTTTTAGCAGCTCCTCGCACATTTTTTCGCAACGTCTGCCGGATCAATACTCCCGATGCACCTGTAACAAATGCACTCCGTTTCCGCGCAACTATTTGATTGAAATGGCGAGTTTTTTGACAAGCAAAATATGATGTTTTTCTTCAAAAAAACACTAAAAGGTATATTGACATTTCAAAACAATCCACAAAGCCAGAGAATTCGGAGCTTATTGCAATAACCCCTGCAGCCAACACCAGCAACTTACGTTAACGCATTGTATTTAAATTGTTTTTAAAAACTTAAAAAATAAGCAACGCAACAAAAATCCTTATGCAATACCGACTTAAAGCACTAACCGATATATTTACCCACAAAGTTATCCACAGATTTTGTGGGTAAACAAAAATACTCTTTTGCAATAGTCATTTAACGAAATGCCGCTCAAAATACTCGGGAAATATCGGGCGATTGATAAACACATATCTTTGCAACAAGCAATAAAAAAGGCGGGACCAATGTCCCGCCTTTTCATTCAACCCAATATTAGGTTCAGTCTTTTCTGTGCAACGACATGCGCTTCATCAGGCCGTCTTTACTGATGAACTGATGCTTGAGCGCACCCAGCAAATGCACTGCCACCAGCACCATTAACACGGTTACCAGTATTTCATGGGCTTCATGGGCGAATACGCCGCTAAACTTCTGCGGTAGCAAACTTGCATCCCCCGCCTGCAGGGCTTTGAGCACATCGCTGGAAACCAAAGTCACGATGCCGGTTATCGGCAACAGGAACAACAGGGCATAAAGTCCGTGATGAATGCCTTTGGCTACCTTGTCCATCGGTGTATCGCCGATTGGCGGCGGTGTACCGTCCGCACTACGGAAATACAGCCGCACAAAAGCCAGCAGCAGAACCGCGCCGCCCACCAAGGCATGTACAACGTAGCCGGTCAGTGTAGCCGCCGTTTCGTGCCGTGCCTCGTCCAGCTCTTCCCCCAGATACCAGGCAACGACCAACAGTACCAAGGTCAGCCAATGAACGATCACCATGCGTTTGCTGTATTGCGTCATAAATTTTCTCCTGAAATTTTCGGAACCTGTAAGATAGAACTCTTCCGAATAAGTTCCCTCGATAAAAGGTAACTTCTATAAAACGGTTGCGAAATTTACCCGAAAAATTCCTGCTGTGCAGGCATTTTTTGGTCAGGCAACTGCTGCAATTTACTCGACAAGCGCTATCGCTGTATCCTCTGCTCATGATAAAAGACAGAGTCCATCGGCATGAGCGCAATGACCTGACAATTTCCGGGTTGAGCACGGCACAGGCACAACAATGCCTTGCCGCCTCCGGCTACAACGAGCTGAATCCGGCAACAGCGCCGGATATGGCACATGGTCGCAGATGCGTTACGCGAGCCGATGTTCCTGCTGCTAATCTCGGCGGGCTGTATTTATCTGTTGCTGGGCGATGTTTCTGATGCGTTGATGCTGATGTTTTTTGTGTTGCTCGTTATCGCATTGACTGTCTTTCAGGAACACAAAAACGAACGGGGGCTGGAAGCGTTGCGCGACCTGTCCAGCCCGCGCGCCCTGGTGTTCAGCAACCGCTCTCTAAACGCCTGCTGGCAAGATGCATTGTCGCGACAAAATCCCGTGCTGGGAGTGTCGTGCTCAGCAGCATTGCCGGGGTGGCTCTGGTATTAAACGTGCCGATGCTGCGCGAACTGTTTCATTTTTCCGGTGACGTGCGGATTATCCTTGGCATCAGCGCACTATCCTCGATTTGCATACTGTTGCTTAGCGCCACGGTAAAAGGTTTGCTGCACAAACCAAATTAATTTCAAACTGGGATTGTTCGTTAGGGCGCTGCTTCGGCTTCGGCCGGTTGTTTGTTTTTTTCCGCCTGCTCCTCAGCTTGTGCCTGGGCTGCCCTTTCCGCCTTTAGCCTCGCCGCTTCTGCCTTTGCTGCTATTTTTGCTTTCAATTTTGCCACCTTGGCTTCCGCTTCCAGCCGCGCTGTTTCTTCTGCCGCCTGTGCTTCCGGTTTTGCTTTCAGTTGGGGTTCAACGGCGGGTTCAGCTTCCACGGGTACCGCTTCCGCTTCAATTTCTCGTTCGGTTTCTTCCAGTATCTTCCATTCACCGTCACGGCGCACCATGACCAATTGCTTACGCGATATTTTTATATAGCCGCCAACTTCAAGTGTTTCCACAAATCGTGCTGTCGCCATCAGTTCGCCCTGCGGTTCAATCCGCAGATTTTTTGCGCGCACACTGATTGAGGATGCTGCGCCGATCCGGCTGCGGCGCATGGCTTCCCATGATTCGCGGTCTTTTCCGTCTGCCGGGCGGAATCCGATGTCGTAGCGCGACAGGTAACTGTCAACATCCTTGCCGGACCAGTTGCTCACCCATCGCTCCACCAGTAATTCCGGGGTGGTGGCCGGCAGTTTTTCCGCTTGTTTAGCTACCAGCGCGGCTTGTTGTCGCGCTGCTTCCTGCTCTGCTATGACCCGCGCAGCTTCTGCATCCGCCGCTTTTTTGGCTTCCGCTGCCGCCCGTTTTTCCGCCAGGGCTTTGGCCTTTTGCTCGGCCTTCAGCCGTGCCGCTTCGGCCTTGGCTTCTGCTGCCGCTTTTTTCTCGGCTTCGGCTTTGGCTTTCTTCTCGGCATTCAGTCGCACCGCTTCAGCCCTGGCTGCTTGTTCGGCTTTCAGTTTCGCCACCTTGGCTTCAGCTTCCAGTTTGGCCTGTTCTTCTGGCGCAGCTTGCGCTTCCTGTCCGGCATTCAGTTGTACGGACTCCGCTGCGGCAGGCTCCGTTTTAACAGGGGCGGCTTCGACTTTAGCTTCCTCCGGTTTGGCTTTTCCCGCCACTGCCGCCGGCGCTTCCGGCTCAGCCTTCAGTTGCGTTGAGGGAACGGATGTCGGCTCTGATTTAACGGGTGAAACTTCGGCTTCAAGTCCGCTTTCTTCCTTCTCATCCAGTATCTTCCATGCACCGTCACGGCGCACCATGACCAATTGCTTATGCGATATTTTTATATAGCTGCCAACTTCAAGTGTTTCCACAAATCGTGCTGTCGCCATCAGTTCGCCCTGCGGTTCAATCCGCAGATTTTTTGCGCGCACACTGATTGAGGATGCTGCGCCGATCCGGCTGCGGCGCATGGCTTCCCATGATTCGCGGTCTTTTCCGTCTGCCGGGCGGAATCCGATGTCGTAGCGCGACAGGTAACTGTCAACATCCTTGCCGGACCAGTTGCTCACCCATCGCTCCACCAGTAATTCCGGGGTGGTGGCCGGCAGTTTTTCCGCTTGTTTAGCTACCAGCGCGGCTTGTTGTCGCGCTGCTTCCTGCTCTGCTATGACCCGCGCAGCTTCTGCATCCGCCGCTTTTTTGGCTTCCGCTGCCGCCCGTTTTTCCGCCAGGGCTTTGGCCTTTTGCTCGGCCTTCAGCCGTGCCGCTTCGGCCTTGGCTTCTGCTGCCGCTTTTTTCTCGGCTTCGGCTTTGGCTTTCTTCTCGGCATTCAGTCGCACCGCTTCAGCCCTGGCTGCTTGTTCGGCTTTCAGTTTCGCCACCTTGGCTTCAGCTTCCAGTTTGGCCTGTTCTTCTGGCGCAGCTTGCGCTTCCTGTCCGGCATTCAGTTGTACGGACTCCGCTGCGGCAGGCTCCGTTTTAACAGGGGCGGCTTCGACTTTAGCTTCCTCCGGTTTGGCTTTTCCCGCCACTGCCGCCGGCGCTTCCGGCTCAGCCTTCAGTTGCGCGGGAGCCGCGGCATGTGCTTCCTGCTCTGCTATTACCCGAGCTGCTTCGGCATCCGCCGCTTTTTTGGCTTCCGCTGCCGCCCGTTTTTCCGCCAAGGCTTTGGCCTTTTGCTCGGCCTTCAGCCGTGCCGCTTCGGCCTTGGCTTCTGCTGCTGCTTTTTTCTCAGCTTCAGCTTTGGCTTTCTTCTCTGCCTTTAGTCGCGCCGCTTCAGCCTTGGCTTCTTGTTTGGCTTTCAGTTTCGCCACCTTGGCTTCAGCTTCCAGCTTGGCCTGTTCTTCTAGCGCAGCTTGCGCTTCCTGTCCGGCATTCAGTTGTACGGACTCCGCTGCGGCAGGCTCCGTTTTAACAGGGGCGGCTTCGACTTTAGCTTCCTCCGGTTTGGCTTTTTCCGCCACTGCCGCCATCGC
>JAQTWT010000004.1:0-8222 GCA_028689145.1 Gallionella sp. | reverse complement strand
GCGCAGCTTGCGCTTCCTGTCCGGCATTCAGTTGTACGGACTCCGCTGCGGCAGGCTCCGTTTTAACAGGGGCGGCTTCGACTTTAGCTTCCTCCGGTTTGGCTTTTTCCGCCACTGCCGCCATCGCTTTCGATTCTGCTTTCAGTTGCGTTGAGGGAACGGATGTCGGCTCTGATTTAACGGGTGAAGCTTCGATTTTAACGTCCGTTTTCGGCTTGGCTTCTGCGACTGGCGCTTGCGCTTCCGGTGCAACCGTCATCTGTGCTGGCTGGACTGATGCCTGCCCCGCTTTCAAGCTCGCTGCCGCTGCTGCAATTTCACTTTCTGTTTCTTCTTTCTCTTCCAGAATCTTCCACTCACCGTCACGACGAACCAACAATAATTTTTTTCGCGATGCATTTACATATTTGCCGACTTCAATTGTTTCTACAAAACGCGCTGTCGCCATCAGTTCGCCCTGCGGCTCAATCCGCAGATTTTTCGCTTGCACTTTGATTGATGATGCCGAGGTAATCCGGCTGCGGCGCATAGCTTCCCATGCCTTGCGATCCTTACCGTTTTCAGGGCGGAAGCCGATATCATAGTGCGACAAGTAACCGTCAACATCCTTGCCTGCCCAGTTGTTCATCCATCGCTCAACCAGCAGTTCCGGGGTACTAACCGGAATTTTCGACGCTTGTTCAGCTTGTTCCGCTTTCACCCGCGCGGCTTCCGCTTCTATTTCAAGTTTGGTTTCTTCCCTCTCGTCCAGTATCTTCCATGTACCATCACGGCGAACCATGACCAATTTCTTCCGCAATGCATTTACATAGTTGCCAATCTCAATTACTTCTACAAAACGCGCTGTCGCAAGCAATTCACCCTGCGGCTCAATCCGCAGATTTTTCGCTTTCAATTTAATTGAGGCTGCGCCGCCAATCTGTTTGCGTCGCAGGGCTTCCCATACCGCGCGATCCTTACCGTCGGCAGGACGGAATTTAATGTCATAGCGCGACAGATAACTGTCGACATCCTTGTCAGCCCAATTTGTTACCCATCGCTCAACCAGTATTTCCGGTGTGCCGGCCGGCATTTTTGCCGCTTGCGCTTCCGCTTCGGTCTTCTGCTGTGGCGGTTCGACAACCTTATTACCTTGTCCCGCATTCGGTGAGGTATCAGGTGTATTGATACCTTTTCCGGTTTCCTGCTCCGCCGCCGTAGCTTCACCCGGAGTCGCCAGAAACGCCTTGTCTTCCGCTTCCTGCTTTGCTTTACTTTCCTCGGCCTTCAAGCGTGCCGCTTCAATTGCTGCCTTGGCCTCTTCAATCGCGCGCGCATCAAGCTCTTCTTTGTTAATATTATTTGCCAGCGGCGCTTCCCTCGGGCAATTTTCAGAAGCATCCGAGCCGGTGCCAAGCAGTTCCGGCAAATCTGCCGTTTCCAGATGAGATATACCCAATGCATTCACCAACCGTCCCATCCCGGCAAGTGTGCGCACCTCCGCAATCGCCAGATCGTATTCGGCATTGACGTAAGCTCGCTTGGACTGATAAAGCTCGTTCTCCGTATCCAGCAGATCCAGCAAGCTACGCTGACCGATATCAAACTGCTTCTGATAAGCGGTCCGCGCTTTTTCAATCGACAATTGGTGCTGGTCTAGAAATTTGAGCTGCTCATTCAGCTTATATATATCGTTGTAAGCGATCGCCAGAATCAGGTGAATGTCGCGGCAAGCCTTGTCACGCAGATCATATGCGGCATCCAGATTTTTTGCGTATTGGCTCGATCTTGCTTTATCCGACCCGCCGCTGAACAAGTTCCAGTTCAACGTCACCTGCGCGGACGCATTGCCGGTTAAGCCATCGACCCCGCCTAGGTTCTTGCTATGGGTTTGGGCAATACTTAAATTCACCGTCGGCTGAAATGCTGACCTGCGTCCATACATGTCGTAGCGCGCGGAACGTACATTTTCCACTGCGGCCAAGACGGCGGGGTGATAATCAGCCGCAACGGAGAGAACCGCAGCGGCGGCATTCGGCAGAATCTGTTTGGATAATTTGGCCTGCGAGGGTGACTTGCGCATTTTTGCCGGAGGAAGCAATCCAATTACCCGTTGAAAACGGGCGCTCACATCATGGACATTGGCGTTATCCAACGTCAGGTTAGATTCGCTCAAAGCAAGACGTCCGGCAGCCTGTTCCAGATCGACACGGCGCCCCACACCGGCTTCCACTTTTAACTTGATTTGCTCAAAGGCCGTGCGGTGCCTGACGTAATTGTCCTCGGTCAATTCAAAAAGCTTGCGTTGCCGCGACATGTCATAAAATGTACGCGCCGCTTCAAGCGCGGCGGTTTCAGAAGCATCCAGCAATTCATAGTAACGGGCCAACTGGACATTGTTCAGGCGGCGAACTTCATTGCGCGTGGCAAATCCGTCATACAGCATTTGCGTCAGCGTAAAAGTAATATTCTTGGTATTTACCCCGTAGTTATCGATCGAGGACTGACCCCGCTCCCGTCCGCTATTGACCGTCAGATCGAGACGGGGAAAATAGCCGCCTTGCGCAGCGGTAGTTTCGCTGACAGCAGCCTGAAAGGTATGCCAGCGCGTTAACACATCGGGATTTTGCAGCACTGCCCGCTGGACAAAATCGACCAGCATATCGCTTCGGGCAGCCTTCTGCTTTGCTGCCTTCGCATCGGCAGCGGCTTGAGCTTCCGCTTTGGCTTTTTGCTCCGCCTTCAAGCGCGCCACATTCTCGGAAACATCCTCAAGCATGCCCTTTTGCGTTTTCAGCCTCGCGGCCTTAGCTGCTGCGGCGGCTTTTGCATCCGCCTGCGCTTGCTGCTCTGCCTTCACACGTGCCGCTTCGGCTTCAGCCGCTTGCCGCGCTTCTGCCGCAGCCTGTTTCTCCGCTTGAACTTTGGCTTCCTGCTCGGCTTTCAGGCGTGCAGCTTCCCGCTCAGCTGCTTGTACTTCTTGTTCCGCCTTCACACGTGCCACCTCCGCTTCCACCTCTTGCTGGGCTTCCGCTGCGGCTTGTTTTTGCGGTTTAGGTTTAGGTTTAGTCTTGGGTTTGGTCTTGATACGAGCAGCTTTTGCCGCCGGTTTGGTTTCCGCTACGGCCTGTTCCCCAGTCCGAGTATCGGCCTCTTGCACCTTCTGCAGCCGCGCTGCGTCAGCTCCAATATCTGCGGCTGCTTTAACTTCAATTGGAGGTGGCGCAGCAAGCCCGCCATCAACCTCAGCTTTGGCTTCAGGTACAACCGAGACAACTATCCATATCACCGCCATAAGCACCAGTGCCAAGCAATGCCTGCATGTCATAGCATAGTGCTGATATTTCGTCATTATGATTCTAAAAACCTTTAAAATTCATTACTTCGCAGGCAACGCGAAAGCTGCAACCTTATACAGCAGGTCAAAATAGCATGAGTTTTTCTCGCAAAGGCAGTCAAACTATCGTCAAATTGCGTTAGATTTTTTTCATCACTTATTTAAATTACTTTTAATTTTCTTTAAAAAACAGTGTATAAATATAATAATAACTTCAACGTGTCAACTTTACATACCGCATAGAATGCTTTAATTTACAGTTTTTTATGCCGCACTCTTCAACAAGAAAATACATTTTTGAATATTTAAGCCAACATTTTGATGTTGCATGCCGAACTTGAAATCACATTCAAGAATATACAATATGCTGATACTGCTCATTGCCACAATGTTGCTCTTTTCTTTGGCACGTGCGGCTGGTTTTGACGCGGACAAGTTGCTGAAATCCATCACCCAGCGTTTTGGAGCCACCTCGGAACAAAAATTTCGCGATTGGCAAAAACTGGTGGCTGACACGGCGAAAATGGATGATCAGGATCAACAAATTAAGAAAGTAAACGACTTCTGGAACCGGCGCGTGCAGTTTACCGAGGATAAAGAAGCATGGACGCAAGATGATTACTGGGCAACCCCGATGGAATCGCTTGGGCACGGCAAAGGAGATTGCGAGGATTTTGCTATCGCCAAGTATTTTACCCTGCTCTCTGCCGGTATGGATGTAACGCAATTGCGGCTGATCTACGTCAAGGCAAAATTAGGCGGTGCAATCACTCAGGCACACATGGTGCTGGCTTTCTATAGTGACCCGGATGCCGAACCGCAGATTCTTGACAACTTGCTCGGCGAAATCAGGCCCGCCTCACGCCGCCCTGATTTGACCCCGGTGTTCAGCTTCAACAGTCAGGGCATATACGGCGGCACATCCGCCTCCGGCTCCACCAGCTCAACAAGCACCAAACGTCTGTCACGATGGGAAGAACTTCTGGCTCACGCCCATACGGAAGGTTTTGAATAAATATTAAAGCGATGAGGTAACCATGTCTTTATTCCGGCAACTAATGTTGGCAGTAGCACTCTCCACCCTGCTCTCGTTTATGGGCAGTGCGGTCGTCAGCCTGCTTTCATCAAGGCATTATCTCGAACAGCAGCTTATCCTCAAAAACGAGGATAACGCCAGCGCGCTTGCCCTGCTGATTACCCAACAGAGCAAAGATCCGGTCACCATCGAACTGTATGTCGCGGCATTATTTGATAGCGGGCATTACGAGCTGATACAGGTGCGCGACCCGAAAGGCAAACTCATCGTCGAGCGCGAGTCCCCACCGGACAACGGCGATGCGCCCGCCTGGTTTACCAAACTGCTCCCGATCAAACCCACACCCGGACATGCACAGATCAGCGACGGATGGAAACAATACGGAACCATCGAACTGCGCAGTCAAAGCAAATTCGCCTACGGGGAATTATGGCAAGGTGCGACCAGTATGGCCGGCTGGCTGTTGTTGGCCGGCGCAATCAGCGGCTGGATTGCTGCCATGATCCTCAAACGCCTGCGCGAACCGCTGGGGCGGGTTGTCGATCAGGCACGCGCGATCTGTGAACGGCGTTTCAGCACGATCGAAGAACCCAAGGTACCGGAACTCAAACAACTCGCTTTCGCGATGAACACCATGGTCGGCCGGTTAAAAACCATGTTTGAAGAAGAAGCCGCACGGCTTGAAGCAGTTCGCCGCGAGGTCAACTACGATTCGGTTTCCGGTTTTGCCAACCGCATGTTTTTCTTCTCGCAATTTTCCAATCTGCTCAGCAAATCAGACGAGTCTGCGGACCATGGCAGCTTGCTGCTGCTGCGCATTGTCGACTTGGCGGCGATCAATAAGCGCCTAGGCCGCGTGGATACGGACAAGTTTTTGAAAATACTTGCTAAAAGCATCGAAACTTCCATTGAGTCACACGCAGGGCGATATGCCCGCGCCAAACGCCTGATTGGGCGGCTGAACGGCACTGATCTTGCCGTAGCACTTCCCGGATATGAAGATGCTGAAGTACTGGCAAACGAAATGCTTCAGAGCATTACCAGTAATCTTTCGCATCTTTCTGATGGTGCGACCGTTGTGCGCATCAGCTTTATCGATTACTTGCAAGGGCAGGAAGCGGGGCCGCTGATGGGGCAACTGGACGGGGCGCTGGCCGAAATCGAAGCCTCTGGCGAGGAGAAGCCGCGCCGTGCAGCTGCGGGCGGGGAGCTGCGTACTACTTCTGCGCAGTGGGCGCAGCAGTTGGGCATGGCCATTGAGAATGGCTGGCTGCGTCTGGTTGGGATGCCGGTGATAGGCTTTGGAGATAAAAAATTGTTGCATCAGGAATGCCCTCTCCGCATGCGCTTCATCGAAGAAGGCGAATGGCAAACTGCCGGCAAGTTTCTGCCGATGGCAACCCGTTTGCAAATGACGGCGGAATTGGATATCGCCGCAACACGCCTCGCCATAAACCAGCTCGCCTCCGAGCCTAATGCGCCGGATCTGGCAGTCAATCTTTCCGGCGAATCGCTGCAATCAGAAATTTTCCGCAAGAAAATGCGCGAACTGATGCAGGGCAACACCGCCCATTGCCACCGGTTATGGCTGGAAATTTCGGAGACCAGCGCCTTCGCCAATCTCGATGCCTTCCGCGCGTTCCGCAAAGATTTAATGGGATTTAAATGCCACATCGGCATCGAGCACTTCGGGCGTGAATTCAGCCGCATCGGCATACTGCACGACCTCGGTCTGCACTATCTGAAGGTGGACGGCAGCTTCATCAACGACATCGACACACAATCCGGCAATCAAGCCTTCCTTGAAGGCCTCTGCCAGATTGCGCACAACATCGGTTTGCTGGTAATTGCGGAAGGTGTCAAGCGACCGGAAGAACTGGCGATGCTACCCACGCTCGGTTTCGACGGTGCCACAGGTCCGGCAATTCCACGCGAGTAACCAAGCAAAATTGAACCGTGCATGTCAACAAAAAAGGGCGCGATGAATCGCGCCCTTTTTTGTTGCATGATCCGAATGAAGTTAGAACTGTGTTTTTGTAAGACTGACCACACCTGTTTTTCGCATTATTCTGGAACAAAAATCAGAACTGAAGTCCCGACCAGAACCGGAGCAATCTCGTCAAAGCACATCATCAATCGGCCGGGCAAATATTCCCCCCGTCCGAATTGTTTCCTCTGGACTTGTCGATTGCCACGCTGGCAGGAATATGTACTGTCACACCGCGCTCTTTCGGCACTACTACTGTGGGCGTATTAATATCTCTCACAAAACCAAATTGTCCGGCATTAAACAGTTGGGCCCCGATGGAATTTTTTACGATGATGGTTCCCTCCAACACGTCAAGGTGAAGCCCATCGGCCGGCAAATTACCATCGGGGGACATGGGATGGTCGGCGCAATCGCCCTGACAGAACAGCACACCGTATTTTGTACCGCGAATACCCACCGTCGCGGTGCGGGTCTTTACGCTGTAACTGTCCGGATCTCCCCGCTTGCCGATCAATCCACTTACCGCACGCAAGCCTCCTTTGAGCAAATTAAATCTGGCAGCATCTTCCGCGGGTTTTTGCTCATCATGATGGTAGCCCTCAATCTGAAATTGTGTGGACGGACGCAGGCTAATCTGTCCGCCATCGGAAAATTTAACGCGCGCATAAGTGTCCCTACCGGTGAACAGCGTGTCACCGGCATGCACTTTGCCCCAGGTAGATAGCTTGCGTAGCGCACCGTCCACCCCCTTGGCCGTCAAATCGCCTTCCACATTCATGACCACACCAATATCGGCGGTGGCGGCAAAAGCACCGGCTGCCATGCCGAGGCATAGCCACATAAAACAGGCCAACTGGCCGAACTTGCTGATTGATTGCTTCATTTGTTAGCTCCTCTATGCCGCATGCTGCAAACAACGCCGCACCCAATCCGGGGGAAAGTAAAATGGGGACAGCGTCATCCCCATTTCGTTTAGCTTGCACCACCCGGACTAATCATGATGCGAGGATGAGTTCAGCAAACCTTTCAACATCGCTGTTTGCTCAGCTATCGCACCATGATCGGCTTCATGATCTTGTGATTCCGTCGCCCCGGTATCTTTATGATCTTCTGTTTTACCCGCTGAATGGCCTGCGCTCCTCGGTAGATTGGCAAGCAGATCATCATGCGTAGGCTGAAGAACATCCTCAAGAGCCAATGCGTTAGATTTGCCACCGCCACTGGACGATGAGCTACCGCTCTTATTACCACTATTACCTTGACCAGAATTATCGCTGTTCTCGGCATTATTATGAGTGCCAGAATTACCGGGAGCAGTCTGATCACCATTGCCGTGACCATTATTGCCGCCCTTCGAGTCGTTGTCGCTATCCGAGTCAGAGTCGCTGTCCGAATCAGAATCGCTGTCCGAATCAGAATCGCTGTCCGAATCAGAGTCGCTGTCCGAGTCAGAATCGCTGTCCGAATCAGAATCGCTGTCCGAATCAGAGTCGCTGTCCGAGTCAGAGTCGCTATCCGAGTCAGAATCGCTGTCCGAATCGTCGTCGCCCTCCTCTTCGTCCGGTGCATCAGTCGGCGCTTCAGTCGGCGCTTCAGTCGGTGCTTCAGTCGGCGCAGCGGTTGGTGCTTCAGTCGGCGCAGCGGTTGGTGCTTCAGTCGGTGCAGCGGTTGGTGCTTCAGTCGGAGCAGCGGTCGGCGCTTCAGTCGGTGCAGCGGTCGGCGCTTCAGTCGGCGCTTCAGTCGGTGCAGCGGTCGGCGCTTCAGTCGGAGCAGCGGTTGGTGCTTCAGTTGGAGCAGCGGTGGGGGTTTCAGTGTCCGAGTCGCTGTCCGAGTCAGAGTCACTGTCCGAGTCAGAGTCGCTATCCGAGTCAGAGTCGCTA
>JAQTWT010000012.1 GCA_028689145.1 Gallionella sp. | reverse complement strand
GAAGAGGATGAACGGTACGACCAGATGAGACTAGGGCTGTAGCCGCCTTGGGCGGCTCACGGTTTAATGGCCCCTTTGAGGGGCTCACCCAATAAGCCTCCGGCTTTGCCGGAGGTCATTTAACTTTGTAGGCTGGCGGTGAGCAACGCGAACCCCGGCAGGTTTGAGATCGGTAAACGCTGGGGTTCGTACCTCACCGCCAGCCTACGGGGCAAATTAATAGGAGCATTGCATGACAACGGCAAAGATCGGCATTCTCACCATTTCAGACCGCGCCAGTCGCGGCGAGTATCAGGACAAGGGCGGCCCGGCCATTCATGCGTGGTTTACGCGCGTGTTGAGCAACGACTGGCTGCCGGTCGCACAGGTCATCCCTGACGAACAAGCGCAGATTGAAGCGGCGTTGCGCCAGCTGAGCGACGAAGCGGGCTGCTGTTTGATCGTCACCACCGGGGGAACCGGCCCCGCACCGCGCGATGTGACACCGGAAGCGACCGAGGCAGTATGCGAGAAGATGATGCCGGGTTTCGGTGAGCTGATGCGAGCTGCGTCGCTGAAAGTCGTGCCGACCGCGATCCTGTCGCGCCAGACCGCGGGTATCCGCGGCAGCAGCCTCATCATCAACCTGCCCGGCAAACCCTCGGCTATCGACGACTGTTTGAATGCGATTTTCCCCGCGGTTCCGTATTGCATCGATTTGATCGGCGGCGCGTATCTGGAAGCCGATGTGCGGCAATCTGCGGTGTTTCGTCCGGCTAATAGCACTTCCGTAAGGTAGCGTTAATAGCGCTTCACATCAATTCCGTACTTGGTGATCGCATAGCCCATCTGCCTCGGGGTGATGCCGAGCCGCCGCGCGGCTTTGGCCTGCACCCAGCCGCATTTTTCCAGCGCCTCGACGATCTGGTGTTTCTGCGGATCGCCTTGTTCCTCGGCATGCATTGGCGTTGCCGGTTCGTCGGACGGCGCGGCGCGCTCCCTTGCGGGCGGCGCGCTTGGCGCGGTTGCGTTGACGATTGGATAGACGGTGCGCTTGTTTTGCTGCTGCCACATAATGGAGGAGAAGCAGCGGTCGCTGTCGCACAGCAGGTCTTTCTTGCGGATGACGTTGCCCTGCGTCATGGTGGTGATGCGCTCAACGCAGTTGGACAGCTCGCGCACGTTGCCCGGCCAGTTGCAGGCGCACATCGATTGCATGGCTTCGGCGGAGAATTTCAGGCGCTTGCCGTTTTCCTCGTTCGCCTGTTGCAGAAAGTATTCCGCCAGCAGCGGCACGTCCTCGCGCCGTTCGCGCAGCGGCGGCAGGAAGATCGACACCACGTTGATGCGGTAATACAGGTCGGCGCGGAATTCGCCTGCGGCCACCGCTTCTTCAAGGTTGCGGTTGGTGGCGGCGACCAGCCGCACGTCCACGCGGATGGTTTTGTTGCCGCCGACGCGCTCGAATTCGCGTTCCTGCAACACGCGCAGCAGCTTGGTCTGGAACGCGGGCGAGATGTCGCCGATCTCGTCCAGAAACAGCGTGCCGCCGTGCGCCATCTCGAAACGCCCCTTGCGCTCCTGTGACGCGCCGGTAAACGAGCCGCGTTCGTGGCCGAACAGCTCCGATTCCAGCAGTGTTTCCGACAGTGCCGCGCAGTTCACCTTGACGAACGGTTTGTCGCGGCGCGGCGAAAGCTGGTGAATGGCGCGCGCGATGACTTCCTTGCCGGTGCCGGATTCGCCGCGCAGCAGTACTGTGGATTTTGACGGCGCGGCCTGATGCACCTCGGCGAACACGTTCTGCATGATCTTGCTTTGCCCGACCACGTTGTCGATGTTGTACTTGTCGTGCAGTTCGGATTGCAGGCGCAGTTTGTCCTGCATCAAATTGGCGCGATCCTGCGCCACCTTTTGGTGCAGGCGCACCGTTTGTCCGATCAGGTTGGCCACCATCGAGAGGAAGCGCACATCGTTGCCGAAGTTGCGTAGATCTTCATGGTTTTCGCGGTCGAAACTGAGCACGCCGACGGTTTCGCGCCCCGCTTTGATCGGCACGCCGATGAACGAAATGACGCTCTTGTTCTTGCCCTTGCGCGAGCCGGTGCGGTTGAGGAACAGCGCTTCCTGGGCGATGTCGGGGATCACCGCCGGAACACCGCTCTTGAGGATGTTGCCCATCACGCCTTCGCCGGCCTTGAAGCGGCCATGGGCAATCTCGTTCTGATCCATGCCTGTGGCGGCGATGACCTGCAAGTAACCGTCTTCCTGCAACAGCGCGACCATGCCGCGCTGCATCTGCAAATGGCTGGATAGCACGTTCAGCACGCTGCGCATGGTCTTGTGCAGGTCGAGCGACGAATTGAGTATCTTGCTCACCTCGTACACGGTGACCAATTCGATGTTGTCTTTCTTGGAGATGCGCACTGGGGATTCCTTAGTCATGCTTGTATTCCTCGTAAAAGCAAGTTGCATGCCGCGTGTGACAAGGAGGTATGTCAGTAGTTCGTGAATGTTACCACGGAGGTGTGTCGCAAACGTTACAACGGCTACGCGCTACACGTCGGTTTGTCATCCGAAAACCCAATAATTACGCCATCTTAGGCTTTGGCATAGTCCTTGCTGCCGGTTGAATCCCGAGCAATACGAATTTTATGGAGGATTGAACCATGGCACAGGCAGAAACCGTTGCACCGCTGGACTTTTCCGGCGCTGCGGCCAGCAAAGTGAGCGAACTAATTCTGGAAGAGGGTAATCCGACACTGAAGTTGCGCATCTATGTTTCCGGCGGCGGCTGCTCCGGCTTCCAGTACAACTTCGCTTTCGACGAGGCGGCAAATGAAGACGACATCGTGATCGAAAAAGACGGCGTGTCGCTGCTGGTCGACGCGGTGAGTTACCAGTATCTGGAAGGTGCCTCGGTGGATTACCGCGAGGGGCTGGAAGGCTCGCGCTTCGTCATCACCAACCCGAACGCCTCGTCCACCTGCGGATGCGGCTCGTCATTCTCCGTTTAAGTAGGTGCGAATTAATTCGCTCATGAATAAATTGCGCGTGCGAATGAATTCGCACCTACAGATGGAGAAATAGTTTTTTACAAGGAGAGCAATATGGCAATCACCTTAACCGAACGCGCCGCGACAAGGGTGCAGAATTTCATGAACAGCCGCGGCAAAGGCGTTGGGCTGCGCCTCAGCGTGAAGACCTCGGGTTGTTCCGGCATGGCTTACAGCCTGGAGTTCGCCGACGAACTGGATGCGGAGGAGCTGGCCTTTGAAAGTTTCGGCGTGAAGCTGCTGGTAGATCAGAAGAGCCTGGCCTATCTGGACGGCACCGAGCTGGACTATGCGAGGGAAGGCCTGAGCGAAGGTTTCAAGTTCAACAATCCCAACGTCAAGAATACCTGCGGTTGCGGCGAAAGTTTTAACGTCTGAACCCATTCCGTATTGGAACTGGTTTTGTAGGCTGGCGGTGAGCAACGCGAACCCCGGCTGTTCAAGCATCACAGATGCTGGGGTTCGTGCCTTACCGCCAGCCTACGGTGCAGCGAAATTCAAATTTAGTAATGGCTTGGTCAACAGGTTCCGCGCCTGTAGCAAACGCGACACTTTGTCCGGTTTGCGCTTTCCTCACCAAACTGCCAATAAATATTTATCATATTGATTTGTATTGATAAAAAATAGTATTTTTGCAGTGGCACAGTTGTTGCTGAATCAGAGTTGAGAGGATGAATCATGCACAACGAACCCTACAGCAATATGGTGACGATCAACGACACGACGCTGCGCGATGGCGAGCAGACGGCCGGGGTTTCGTTTACCGCCGACGAGAAAATCAGCATCGCCCATGCATTGGTGAGCACCGGGGTGTCAGAGCTGGAGATCGGTGTGCCGGTGCTGGGCGAAGCGGAGTGCGAGGGTATCAATGCCATCGCCGCGCAGGAATTGCAGGCCGGACTGATGGTATGGGGGCGGATGCACGAGGCTGATCTGAAAGCAATCTCGCGCTGCAAGGTGGATTGGGTGAACCTGTCCATTCCGGTGTCCGACATCCAGATCGGCAAGAAGCTGGAAAAAGACCGCGACTGGGTGCTGCGCACGGTGCGGCGCTTCGTCACCGAGGCGAACGATCTGGGCTATCAGGTCTGCGTCGGCGGGGAGGATTCATCGCGCGCCGACCTCGATTTCGTCCGCCGCGTGGCGGAGACCGCGCAGGACTGCGGCGCATTGCGCTTTCGTTTCGCCGACACGCTGGGCGTGCTCGATCCGTTCACCACTTTCGAGCGCATCAGCCTGCTCAAGAAAACTACCGACCTGCAAATCGAAATTCATGCCCACGACGATTTCGGTCTGGCTACCGCCAATTCGCTAGCCGCGGTGCGCGCCGGAGCGACGCATGTCAACACCACAGTGAACGGTCTTGGCGAACGCGCCGGGAATGCGCCGCTGGAAGAGGTGGCGATGGCGTTGCGTCATTTGCAGGGCATCGAGACCGGTGTGGATATGTATTTCTACCATGAGTTGTCGCATCTGGTCGCGCAGGCATCCGGCCGCGGCGTGGCGGCGAACAAGAGCATTGTCGGCTCGGCGGTGTTTACCCACGAGGCGGGTATTCATGTGGACGGTCTGCTGAAGAATCCGCTCAACTACCAGCCGTTTGATCCTGCCGAGATCGGCATGGCGCACCGCATGGTGCTGGGCAAACATTCCGGTGCCAGTGCGGTGATCAAGTCCTATGCCGATATCGGCATCACGGTTTCCACGGACGATGTAAAGAAGGTATTGCGCGAGCTGCGCGAATTCGCCCATCGCACCAAGCGCTCGCCCGGTGAGGAAGATTTGAAAAAAATTTATTTTGAGGCGATGGGGAGTTTGTCCGGCCTTTCATTCATGAAGGAGATGATGGTATGAGCGAAATCGTAACTGAACTGGGAAAGCTGTCTTCTGCTGAAGAGTTCCTGAATTTTCTGGAAGTGAAATACGACCAGCGCGTGGTCAACGTCAACCGCCTGCATATTTTGAAGCGCTTCAACCAGTATCTGGCGCGGCACAGCTTCCGCAGCGCTGAGGCTGCGGCGGTCAGGTTGGAATACAAGGCGCTGCTGGAGCGCGCCTATCAGGATTTCGTGCAGTCTGATGCGGTGACGGAGAAGGTGTTTAAGGTGTTTCAGGATGCGACGGGCGTGAAGACATTCAGTCTGGACAGCCTGCGCGCTTCGATGCCTATGAGGAATATGTAGGTCGGGTTTCAACCCGACAGTCGGGTTAAAACCCGACCTACCAAGGAGATTTAAATGGCCAAGCCGGTAAAGCATGTTTTTGTTTGCACCCAATCCCGTCCGCCGGGTCATCCGCGCGGCTCATGCGGCGCGAACGGCAGTGTGGAGGTGTTTCAGGAATTCATGCAGCAGTTTGAGCAACGCCAGCTATGGGGGCGTTTTGCCGTAACCGGCAGCGGTTGCATCGGCCCTTGCGGCAACGGACCGAGCGTACTGGTTTACCCGGAAGGTGTGATGTACGGCGGGGTAGGCAAAGAAGATGTAGCCGCCATCATCGAAGAGCATCTGCTGGCTGACCGGCCGGTGGAACGATTGAAAGTGCCTGCCGAAGTGTGGGGCTAATGATTACCAACTGATTTTATAACCGAAGGAAACAACCATGACCGCATCAGCCATTCAAATTCTTGAGCAGCAAAAACGCCTGCTTAGCCCGGTGTACAAAGGCGCTTTGAAAAAAGCCGAGGAGGGATTTCGCGGCGAGATCGCGCTGAAGTTTGCCGTGCAGGTCGCCGACGAAGCCAAACCGCCGGAAATCGCCGCTACGCAGACCATGTTTGCCGCCAACGGCGGTAAGCTGGATTTTCTCGCCTGCGAGCTCGATTCGCTGGCCTATATGGAAAGTCTGCGCGCGGTGCTGGGCGATTTTCTCAAACCGGACGGGCAGTATTTCGTGTTCGCCGGCAACGTGGACATCTCCAAAAAATATTCCATCACGCTGGACGGCATCACATTCAACGTGCTGCCCTTGGATGAGGCGACGGTTTACAACGAATTGCTCGATCTGATCGGTCTGGAACGCAACGACCTGAAGAAACTGGATACCGGTGCCAAGCTCGACAAGATCGCCGAGGCAGCCGTGAAGTTCAAAGGCAAATTTCCGGTAGTCAGCTTTGAGCAGGGTAAACAGGAAATGGGGCCGATCCGGATTCCCGAAAACCGTCCGGTCTAACGGTGGCGAACGGATTTTTATGACAGGTTTGAATTAAAGCGGCAAGTAGTTACCAGACATGCTGCTGCGCTGAAATCAAATGCGCCCGGTGCAAAAAACTGCATCGGGCATTTGTACTATGGCTTTAAGTTATTGATAGGGGGTTGCTTCCATGTTGACTGCTTTTCGCGGCAAATCACTGATCATCAATCAACTCGCCGTACTGATCGTTCTTGGCATGCTGGTGGGTATAAGCGTTACCGCCCTGAGCGGCATGAACCGTTCCGCGCAATACATGATTCAAGGCAAGGATGTGGTTGCCGACATCTTGCCGCCGCCGCTTTACCTGATCGAGGCGCACCTGGTCAGCATTGACATTGTCAGGGCGGATGCCGCGGCACGCCAGCCGCTTCTGGATAAGTTGAAATCTCTGCAAATCGATTACAACATGCGCAACAATTATTGGGATCTCGGCGATCTCGATCCGGTTGTCAAGTCCAGCCTGATGGGAGCGCAGCGCAAATATGCCGACCTGTTCTGGAGGGAGGTGCATGAGGGCTTCCTTCCTGCTATTCAGTTCAATGATATGGAGGCTATACAGCGCTCGGCACAGACCATGCGCGAATACTATGAAGCGCATCGCAAGGGGGTGGATGCCACCGTCAGTCTCGCCTCAGGATATGCCGAAGACAAACTCAATGATCTCAATACCTCTGCGCAAAACGGTTACCGGGAATTGGGGATAGCCGCGCTGCTGGGCATGGTGCTGGTGCTGCTGGTGGCGATTCCCACCCTTAACCGCATATATCGCAGCCTGCACGAAGCCAATGCCGCTCTTGCCGCCATTGCTTCCGGCGATCTAACCCGGCCGATGCTGGCCGCCAGCAATAACGAGATCGGCGAATTGGCAGGATGGTTCAATAAGCACAGCCAGAATTTAAAGAATGTGGTGGTCGATGTGCATTACATGAGCGATCAGGTGAGTGCTTCGGCCAACGACATTGCGGCGGCAGTCGAGGAGCAGGCGGCGATTACCTCGCAGCAGTCGGCTTCGCTGAACGAAATCACCGCCACCATGGAAGAGCTGTCCGTCTCTTCCTCGCAGATCGCGGATAACGCAAATGCGGTTGCCAACACGTCAAAGAGCACGCTCGGCGAATCCGAGCGGGGTGTGCTGGCGCTCAATCAATTGCAGGAAAAAATGGGTGAGATTACCTCGGATAACAACCGCAACATCTCGGAGATTCTGGAACTGGATTGTAAGTCGAAGGAAATCGGCAAGATCATGGGCATCATCAACGATATTGCCGACCAGACCAAGATGATCGCCTTCAACGCCGCTATCGAGGCATCGAGCTCAGGTGAAGCCGGCAAGCGCTTTGGCGTGGTGGCGGTGGAAATCCGCCGTTTGGCCGCCAATGTGACGGAATCCACCGGCGAGATAGAAAGCAAGATCGAGGAAATCCAACAATCCATCAACCGGCTGGTGATTGCCTCTGAAAACGGTTCGCGGGTAATCAACGAGGGAGCGCAGGCGGCCATGCTCACCACGGGGGAATTGATGAGCATTTTGCAGGGAGCGAAATTGGCTGCCGAATCCGCGCAGCAGATATCGCTTGCCACGCAGCAGCAAAAATCGGCATCTAATCAGGTGTTGAAGGCGCTGACCGAAATCAGCCAAGGTTTGCACCAGTCCTCGGCTTCCATCCGCCAGACCTCCATGTCCACCCACGGCCTGACCGGTATGTCCGATAACCTGATGGCAAAACTGGGGGTGTTCCATCTGGGGGATAGCATCAAGAAAGCGGTACCCGTTGAGGTGAAAGTCGAAACGAAAGTAGATGAGCAGGACATCGGTGATCGCTACGTCGGGGCATTGCGCTAAAAATTGCCCTAAAAAATCGGGAGGCGTTAAGGCGGGTTGATGGATTTTTTGTGCATTTAAACCATTGTGCAGGGTGAATACAAGCATTCTTACGCAACATTAAATTATTGATTAAGGGGGGAACTTATATGTTTACAAGTCTTCGTGGCAAATCACTGATCATCAACCAAATTGCTGTGCTGATGGTTATCTGTGTGCTGGTGGGTATCAGCGTCTATGCACTGAGCGGCATGAACCGCTCCGCCGAATACATGGGGCAGGGCAAGGATGTGGTGGCCGACATTTTGCCGCCCCCGCTTTATTTGATCGAGGCGCATCTGGTCGGTATCGACATCGTTCTGGCGGATGCCGCGGCACGCCAGCCGCTGCTGGATAAGCTCAAATCCCTGCAAAACGATTACAACGTGCGCAACCAATATTGGGATGCCAGCGATCTTGATCCTGCAGTCAAGGCCAGTCTGATGGGAGAGCAGCGCAAATATGCCGATCTGTTCTGGAAGGAAGTGCAGGAGGTTTTTCTTCCGGCCATCCAGTCCAACGATATGCCTGCGGCCCAGCATTCGGCGCAGACCATGCGCCAATACTATGAAGCGCATCGCAAGGGAGTGGATGCCACCGTCAGCCTTGCCGGAAAATATGCCGAAGACAAACTCAATGCCCTCAATGCTTCCGCGCATAACGGCTACTGGCAATTGGGGATAGCCGCGCTGCTGGGGCTGGGATTGGTGCTGATTTTGGCCGTTCCAACCATCAACCGCATTTACCGCGGCTTGCACGAAGCCGGTGAGGCCGCAGGAGCGATTGCGGCCGGCGATCTTGCCAGACCGATGCCGGCTGCCCGCAATGACGAGGTCGGCGCATTGGTCTTCAAACTCGCCGCCATGCGCAAGAACCTGCATGAGCTGGTGGCTGCCGTGCATCAAACCGTAAAAGCGGTCGAGCAATCCGCCGGCGAACTTTCCGCTTCCACCAGCGCCAGCGCACAAGAGGGTAAGGCTCAATCCGAAGCGGCTTCCAGTATGGCCGCCTCGATGGAGCAGTTGTCCACTTCGATCGATCAGGTGGAGGAACACGCCAGCGAAGCGCGCGCGATCACCCAAACCTCCGGCAAGCAATCAGAGGATAGCGGCCTGATCATCCACAGTGCGGCAAATGAAATGCGCTTGATGGCCGATGCGGTGAACGACACGGCCAATACGATTCGGGAGCTGCAGGATTTTTCCGGGCAGATTTCCAGCATCGTCAATGTGATCAAGGAAATCGCCGATCAAACCAATCTGCTGGCACTTAACGCCGCCATCGAGGCGGCGCGCGCCGGTGAGCAGGGGCGTGGTTTTGCGGTGGTGGCTGACGAAGTGAGAAAACTGGCGGAACGCACCACCAGTTCCACTCAGGAGATCACCAAAATGATTGCCAATATTCAGCAGGTCACCCAGCGTGCCGTGCTGGAGATGGATGGCGGTGTGCAGCGCGTAAACGAGGGAGTTGAGCTGGCCACCAAAGCGGGTGCTTCGGTGGCCGACATCCGTTCCGGCAGCGACCAGGTTACCCGCGCGGTGGACGAAATTACCAGCACGCTGAAGGAGCAGGTCTCCGCGGCGAGGGAGATCGCCAAACAGGTTGAGCAGATTGCACAGGGTGCCGAGAAAAGCAGCGCCACGGTCGCGCAGACCGCGTCATCGGCACTCCATCTGGAAGACTTGGCGAGAGAGTTAGGCGTATTGGCAAACCGCTTCCGCATTGCGTGAAACGGGGTAGTTCGATCAGGTGCCGTTAAGTGAGATTCGCGCAGCGTTCGTTTGCCCCCTCGCCCGCTTGCGGGAGAGGGTTGGGGAGAGGGAAACGGGTATGGTGCGATTCATCATTAGGGGTGGCTTTTGCCATGCCCGTTAGAGCACCGTTCAATTAGGAGAAATCTCGGGATAAATAACTTAAGGGGGATAAGATCGTGCATCTGAAAAGTCAAGAAATGAGCCGTTCATCGGCGGAGCGGCGCTGGTTGCCGTGGTTCGGCATAAACGGAAAATTGCGTCTGGGGTGGTCGTGCTGGTTGAATCGCGACACCTATTCGGTCGTGGAAAAAACCTTCGAGGGGATCGCCAATACCCGGCGCAATCACCTCATCCATTGGGCGAAAGGTAACTGGGATTTTCTTGCCGCGTTGGCGCAACAGATCGATGCCGATCCGGGCAGCGATACTGTACAGTTGCTCACCGAGTGGCTGCAACATGCGCCGGATTATTCGGAACTGTTTGTGACCGATTGCAACGGTAAAGTGCTGGCCTCCACCTGCGCTAAACACACCGGCAAGTCCGACCTCAATGCGCGCGCCGTGGCGGAAGGGTTGAAAGCGCCGTTTCTGCACGGCCCCTACGTCGATCCGATGACCAAAGACATCGGCGCGTCGTCGTCGAAATTTCACGATGCGGTCACCCTGATGTTCTACCAGCCGCTGCTCAAGGCGGGCAAAGCCATCGGCTGCCTGTGCGGGCGTATCCCGAACGATGTCATGGGCGACATTATTCAGCGCGAAGCGGGGCATGTGTACCGCGATTCCGGCGACAACTATATTTTTATGGTCTCCTCGCGTTTCGACCACAGTATCGAGCCGGGCACGGCGCTGTCCCGTTCGCGCTTTGAGGATGACGCGTTCACCGGTGGGGATAATCTGAAGGATGGCGTGCGCACCGCTTTCGGCACGGTACTCATCGGCAAGCACACCGAGCTGGAGCTGCGCTTCACCGATCCCGCGACCAAAGAGCTCCATCCCGGCGTGCGGGAAACTATCAGCAGGGGCGAGAACCTGTTCGTCACTTATCCCGGTTATCCGGATTACCGGCATATTCCGGTGATCGGCAAGGGCCTGACTTTTCAGATGCCGGGTTCGCCTGACCGCTGGGGGATGATGTGCGAGGGTGATCTGGAAGAGGCGTACCGCCGCCGCCCGATACCCTATCTCATCATGACGCGCGGCATGCTGATGTTCGCGCTGACTGCCGCCCTGTCCGTATGGGGCTGGGATTATTGGCAACTGTCCGCAATCGAAGTGCTGGAGCTGGTGTTGGGGGCAAGTGCGGTCGCCTCCGTGGTGTTTTATTACACCACGCTGTTGCCGTTGTCGCGGCGCATGGATGCCATCTCCAGCTTCCTGCTCGGCATTGCAGAGTGCGGCGATGCGTTGAGCCAGCGGCTCGATGCGGGCGCGTTCGCCAATAACGAGATCGGCGAGCTGGGGCGCTGGATCAACAGCTTCGTGGACAAGATCGACGATACCGTCAGCAGTGTGCTGCGTGTCGCCGGGCGGCTGGCGGAATCCTCTTCCGCGCTTACCGTCATTTCCACCAGAGTCGCCGAAAGTTCGCGGCATCAGAATCACGCCGCTTCGACCACTGCCAGTGCAGTCGACGGCATGAGCGGCAGCATCGCCAAAGTGGCTTCCCATGCCAGTGCTACCGAAGGCATTTCGCAAAAAGCCAACACCCTGTCGCTCGACGGCAAAAGCATCGTGGTCGATGCGATACAGGAAATGGAGAAGACCGCCGCATCCATCGCGCAATTGTCCGAAGTCGTGGGTTCGCTGGATTATCGCTCCAACGAGATCAACAACATCCTCGGCGTGATCCGCGGCGTGGCTGATCAGACCAACATGCTCGCGCTTAACGCGGCTATCGAAGCGGCGCGCGCGGGCGAGCAGGGGAGGGGGTTTGCCGTGGTGGCCGATGAAGTGCGCAAGCTGGCCGAGCGCACGGCGCAATCAACCACCGAAATCACCACGATGATCCAGACCATCCAGGAAGAAACGCGCCAAGCGGTCAGCACCATGCAAATCTGCCGCGAACAGGTCGAGCGGGGTGTTGATCTGGCTACCCGTGCCGGACATTCGTTGGGGCAGATCAACGACGGGGCCGACCACACCCTGCGCATGGTTAGCGAGATTGTTCACGCCACGCGCGAGCAGATCACCACCGGCACAGAGATCGCCGGCAACATCGAGCGTATCGCGAGCATGGCCGAGCAGAATAATACCCAAGTGTCGCAGGCATCGCGCGCCGCCCGCACGCTTGAGCAACTGGCGGGCGATCTGCAAAAGGCGGTAAGCAAGTTCGCGGCATAGTGCTTGGCGGCGCACCGCATTCCGGTGTCATCCCGGCATCGCCGCCTGAACCAGCATTTGAAAGGATGTAGAATGTCCGGGATGAGTAAAGACATGATGAAAACGTTGCAGCAGTTTTTCGTGGCGGCGCTGTTGCTGTCGTGCGGCGCGGTTGCGTCAGCCGCGCCGCTCACCGTCGCGGTGGCAGCGGATCTGAAATTCGCCATGCTAGACATCGCTACGGCTTTTCAGCAGATCAATCCGGCCAGCAAGGTCGAGGTGATTTCCGGTTCTTCCGGCAAGTTCTACCAGCAGATCGCCAATGGTGCGCCGTTCGATATTTATTTTTCGGCGGACATCGAGTATCCGAGAAAACTCAAAGAACAGGGATTCGCCGTCGGCGAGGTCAAGACCTACGCCTATGGGCAACTGGTGTTGTGGAGCGCCACGCTCCCGGTGGAGGGAGGCCTTGCAGTGTTGGCTGGTGATCGGTATCGCAAGGTGGCGATCGCCAATCCGGAACACGCGCCTTACGGCAAACGCGCCAAAGACAGCCTGACTTACTACGGCTTGCTGGACAAAGTTGCGCCCAAGCTGGTGCTGGGCGAGAATGTTTCGCAGGCCGCACAGTTTGCCGTATCCGGCGCGGCAGATGCCGCCATCATTGCGCTTTCGCTGGTGCTGGCACCGGGCATGAAAGGGCAGGGCAGTTATTTTCTGATAGATGAACGCAGCCACATGCCGCTTGAGCAGGGCTATGCGGTTCTTAAGCATGCGGCTAATAATCCGGATGCGGCGAAGTTTAGTCATTTCATAACAACTGGCGAAGTTAAGGCCATACTCAAAAAGTACGGTTTTCGCATTCCTAATGCTGCGCCATGAATAGCCTGCCCGGCATTATCACAGCCATCGAATCCAATGAGCATCTATCGCTGGTGGACGTGCTGGTCGGGCAGGACAGCTTTACCGCCATGCTGCTCGAAACACCACAGAGTGCACCGCATCTGAAGGTGGGTAACCGGGTAGCGGTGCTGTTCAAGGAAACCGAAGTATCGCTGGCGAAAAATCTCTCCGGTCTGCTCAGTCTGCGCAACCGCATCAAGGCAACGGTACGGAGCATTCGGCATGGCGAAATACTCAGCGAAGTGGTGCTGGATCATCACGGGCAAACTGTCACCAGCATCATCACCTCGCGCGCGGTGAAGCGGCTTGAGTTGCAACAGGGCGATGAAGTGGAAGCACTGGTGAAAGCCAACGAGGTGTCGTTGATGGAGGCGGACAATGAGCTATGACTGGCAACCGCTTTTATTGACCTTCAAGCTGGCCGGTGTCACCACGCTGATTCTGTGCCTGATCGGCATTCCGTTCGCGTGGTGGCTGTCGCAGACTAAAGTGCGCATCAAGCCGGTGCTGGAAACACTGGTCAGTATGCCGCTGGTGTTGCCGCCCTCGGTGCTGGGCTTCTATCTGCTGCTGGCATTCAGTCCGACGCACTGGTTCGGGAGTTTTGTCGATCAAGCTGTCGGGCTGAAGCTCGCGTTCAGTTTCGAAGGGCTGGTGATCGCCTCGGTAATCTTCAGCTTTCCGTTTTTGGTGCATCCGGTGCAATCCGGGTTTCAGAACTTATCGCCCAGTTTGAGCGAGGCCGCCTACACGCTGGGTAAGAGCCGCTGGCAGACATTTCTGTATGTGCTGCTGCCAAACATCAAGCCGCAGTTGCTGGCCGGTATCGTGCTCGCGTTCGCGCACACCATCGGTGAATTCGGCGTGGTGCTGATGATCGGCGGCAACCTGCCGGGCGAGACGCGCGTGGCCTCCATCGCCATCTACGACGAAGTCGAATCGCTTAACTACGCCAGCGCCAACTTCTACGCGCTGGTGCTGTTCGCGGTGTGCTTCGGAATTTTGCTGACGGTGTATCTGCTCAACAAAAAATTGATCATGCGGGTCGGCGGAATATGATCGAACTTACCCTCAAAAAGCAACTGCTCTCCAGTTCCGGCGAATTCACCCTCGATGCGCAATTCAACGTCGCGGCGGGCGAATTCATCACGCTGTTCGGGCCATCCGGCGCGGGCAAAACCACGCTGCTGCGCTGTCTTGCCGGACTCGCCGAGCCGGATGCTGGCCGCATCGTGGTGGGCGGCGAGACCTGGTTCGACGGCGCAGCGCACCACAGCCTGCCGCCGCAGCAAAGGCGCGTCGGCTACATGTTTCAGGACTATGCGCTGTTCCCCAATATGAGCGTGCGCGGCAATCTGGAATTCGCCCAACCGCGCGGCGCGGATAAACGGCGCGTGTCTGAACTGATCGAGCTGATGGCGCTGGGCGAAATGCAACAGCGCAAACCCGCCACACTCTCCGGCGGCCAGCAGCAGCGCGTAGCACTGGCGCGCGCACTGGCCGCCGAACCGCGCCTGCTGTTGCTCGACGAACCGTTCTCCGCGCTCGATCACGCGACCCGCGTGCGACTGCACGAAGAGGTGCTGGCCATGCAGCGCCGCTACGGGCTCACCACCGTAATGGTCAGCCACGATGTCGGCGAGGTGTACCGCCTGTCGCAACGCGTGCTGCTGCTGGAACAAGGCAAGCTGGTGCAGCAGGGCACACCCGCCGAAGTGTTCGGCGTGGGACACGCGGGCGGCAAATTCAGCTTCGCCGGAGAAGTGCTCGCCATCGAAGCGGCGGACGTGGTGTTCGCCGTCACCCTGCTGGTCGGTAACCAGATCGTGCGCGTCATCGCTACTGCCGACGAGGCGCAACGCCTCAAACCCGGCGATCGCGTGATGCTGCTGTCCAAGGCGTTTAATCCTGTGCTGGTGGCGTGCTGATTTGATGCTTTGTTGAATGGGTTTCCGTAATCTGTGGTTGATAATGAATTTTTGAATGAGGATTCACGCGGCAGTCAAACCATATTTCGTAGTTGATTTAGATTTGTGGTGAACGTCTCAAAACGACACAAAGCCGTAATTCAGCTTAAAAAGAAATTCGATTTAGGCTCTTCTAATCAATCCTGTTGCAACGCTTCATAAGCGGCTTTCCATTCCATAGCCAACTCTGGAAGCCGAATAAGAACTTCTCGTCCAAACACAATTTCGTCAACGTATCCCATGTGGAGCATGTCAATCATGCGGCACAGGTACGAGCGTCCGCACTCCCACCAAGTGAAGTAATCATCGATGAACAAAATGTGCTGAACCTTCCGATGGGCAGCGGCTTCGAGCTCTTCCAGCTCCATACCATCCAGCAGCGTTTCATACACACCATCAGCTACACGGCTACCGAATGTCGTCGTGTAGTAATACTCCTTGATTTCCCAAATCGCAATTGGATTGATGACGGAAGGAAATGCGCCATCCACCCGGCGCGACAGCGTGCGCAGAGGCATTGCATTATGAGTAATCGTTGTCAGGCTGCGCGGATCGTAATCGCATGGCACGCTGCCGACGTTGGCCTCAATCAACATGTTCACGATGCCGGTCAGAAAAGCATAGTTTTTCTTCTCGGCTTTTTGCTTGTTCATCGGCAACGGGCATTTGGGTTTGAGCTGTTTCTTTAGTCGCTTGAACTCGATATGCGCAGAGTCCTTTTTCATGAAATGATGACGAACAACCTCATTCAAAATCGCGGCGCGAAATGTGAAATAGTCAAATAAGCATTGGCCAAATTCAGTTAATACGTTGTCCGAGTCAGCGATATGCGACGTGCTGAGTCCTAACCGGGAAAATTCCTCGCGGATAGATTGAAGCGAAGGAATCTTGATTGAATCTTTTCCACGTTCGGTATAGCCGACTTCTTGACTGATGGTGCGGACGTTTGCCCAAAACTCTTTGGGCTGGGAGAGGAAACGGCGATCAGCTTTCAAGATACCGCTCCACAAAGCTGGTTAACTCAATGCCAACTGCTTTGCACACCGCTTCGAGTTCTATCAAATCCAATCGTTGCTCACCGCTCTCATACTTGGACACATAGGATTGTGTCTGACCAATTTTTTCGGCAAGCTGCAACTGTGTGAGTTCGGCATCCAGGCGGACTTGTCGCAATAGGGCGGCGAGATGGTTTTTTTTCATACGGACAATGTAAATTCTAAGTTGGAATATTCAAAATTAGAATGTTAGAATGCGGCCTGAATTTAGGATGTTAAATACCATGCTCGCACCAGCCACCCAGCCACAATCCGAGTTGTTCACCAGTGATGATGCACCCTTGCCATCGTCGGGCGGAACAACGCCGTTTCACACTCAGTTATTAAAGTGGGTGGGTAATAAGCAGAAGCAGGCCGACGCGATCATTGCCTACTTTCCTAAACAGTTCGGTACATATTTTGAACCGTTTCTTGGTAGCGGTGGTGTACTGGGCGTGCTGGCCCCGAAGAGAGCAGTTGCAAGCGATACCTTTGCGCCCTTAGCTCAGATATGGCAGACCCTTCATAGCGACAAGGAACTGTTGAAGCAGCAGTACGCCGAACGCCACGCCCTTATTGCACAGCTAGGAAAAAAAGCTGCATACGAAAAAGTGCTGGCAAGCTATAACGCGAAACCAAACGGAGCCGACCTTCTTTTCATTTGCCGAGTGTGCTACGGTGGCGTTGTCCGTTTTCGCAAAAACGATGGGTACATGAGCACGCCGGTGGGAGTGCATGATCCAGTGCCGCCCGAGAGCTTCGCAAAACGTGTAGACATTTGGCACGCTAGGACACAAGGCACACGCTTTCTACACATGGACTTTGCCGATGCAATGATTCAAGCGCAGCGCGGCGACTTGGTCTATTGCGACCCACCTTACGCTGATAGCCAATCAATTTTATACGGGGCGCAAGTGTTTTCGCTGCAACGTCTTTTCGCCACTATCGCAGAATGCAAAGCTCGCGGTGTATACGTTGTATTAAGCATTGATGGTACAAAGTTTTCGGGTCGCAAGCTTTGTGATGTACCAATACCGGATGGGTTGTTTGAACGCGAAGAATTCGTCACCGTAGGGCGCTCAATGCTGAAACGATTTCAAATGGATGGAAAGAGTCTTGAGGATCATGAGGTACGTGATCGGCTTTTGATGACATTCTGAAGCTTCAATTCCAACGAGGAAAGCTGTGACGGAGTCGATTTTTTGCTACCTATAGGAAAACGAGCGACTGCATTTGGCCACAACTGAGCCGCTCCTAATAATTGCAAATCAACACGAATACAAATATTTACTCCAAGCAGCTCTTAGCTAAAATCGACCACAGACTATAGGTACCCTATTTCATTCGGGACAGCGTTCGCCCGTGCCTGCACAGTATTCGCTTTGTGTTCTGTAGGGAAAGCTACAGAACGTCATGCATGGAACTCGCTTCGTCAGAATACGCCGCTCATACCGCTTACGATGAGCTGTTGAATCGCGATCTGCTGCCGCGCCCGTCGGCACAATTTGCTCGATTATCTGAATTCGCTGGACGAGGGCGAATTGGCGGTGCTGCATTGGCGGCAAGCCAGCTGTTTCGTGGCCTTCCTTTCCACCTGTTGATGTGCGGCAAGAAAGTCTGGTGTTCTGTATTTCACGCAGGGTATTTTAATTAACGGTTTTTGCGGCGATAATCCCGTCGTACCAGATCGCGGTAAACTTTTGCGAAGTTATATGCGCAGGAACGTGGCGTTCTATACCAGATAACTTTTCGTCGAGGCAAAGAGCAATGTATAGGGATTTCTTTCATCAAAAATATACCGAACTGCGTTTGCAGGCAGAAGACAAGCTGGCGCAAGGCCAGGCGCATGCGAAGATACCGCTCCCGGTTGACATCGAAGCGCTCAAGCATGAAGTCGCTGTTCAGCAGATCGAACTGGAGATGCAGCACGATGAATTGCTCAAGTCCCACCATGAACTCGGCGAACTTCGCGCACAGGCAGAGCGCGGGCGTATCCGCTACCAGCAATTTTTCAATTTAACCTCGGCCGGGTTGCTGGTTCTGAATACCAGAGGAGTGATTACGGAATGCAACAAGGCCGCTGCCGACGTGTTGGGGCAGGATGCCGCCGGGCTGGTCGGCAGGACGCTGGCCGAATTCGTTTCTCCGCCAGACCGGATGAATTTCGATATCCTGTTCAAGCAAGAGATAAACAATCAGAGCGGGAACAGGATAGGCGTGCGCCTGTCGGACAAGAAGGAAAAAACAACGCCGGTAAGCCTTGCTGTCACAGTTCTGGAACAGGGTATCGGAAGCGATAAAGAATATCTGGTGACGCTTGTGAACGGAAAGCATGAATAAGGACGAGTCGGCCATCAAGGGAGTCCCTCTCCCCCAGCAGCATTATGTCGGCATCGGCGCTTCGGCGGGAGGGTTGGAGGCGATTACCGCATTCTTCAAGAACATGCCCACCGATACAGGGCTGATCTACATTGTCATCCAGCATCTTTCGCCCGACTACAAGAGCATGATGGACGAACTGCTCTCGAAGGTGACCGATATTCCGGTCGAGGTGGTGAAAGACGGCACCGACCCGCTGCCCGACCACATCTACCTGATCCCGCCGCAGAAGAACATGACCATCTTCCACGGCAAGCTGTTGCTGGAATCGCAGGATCGCTCCCACAGCATGCTCAATTTGCCCATCGACCTGTTCCTGAATTCGCTGGCGGAAGATCAGGGGCGCAATGCCATTGGCATCATCTTGTCCGGCACCGGTAGCGATGGCACGCGCGGTTGCCGCGCGATCAAGGAAGCGGGCGGGCTGGTCATGGCGCAGAGCGAATCGTCCGCCAAGTTTGAAGGTATGCCCAAGAATGTGATCGCAAACGGCTTGGCTGACTTCATCCTGCCGGCAGAAAATCTGCCCGAGCAATTGCTCAGATTTGTGCAGCATCCGCTCGCGGCCAGAGGCCCCGAGCTGGAGCAGGATGCCGGTGACAAAAGCGCACTGTCGAAGATTTTTGCCATGCTGCGCAGCAAGACCAAGATCGACTTTACCTATTACAAACCCCCGACCATCACGCGCCGCATCGAACGGCGCATCTCCATCAATCAGGTCAGATCCATCGAGGAGTATGTTGACTATCTCAACCAGCACCCCGCTGAGATTACCGCCCTGTATCGGGAATTACTGATCGGGGTGACCAATTTCTACCGCGATACGGAAGTCTTTGACACGCTCCAAGCCGAACATCTGAAGAGCTATATTCGCTCCATGGAAGGCCATGAGTTGCGCATCTGGGTGGCGGGCTGCTCGACCGGGGAAGAGGCCTACACCTACTGCATGCTGGTGCAGGACATCGCGGAGGAACTGGGAAAAGCCATCGACCTCAAGCTGTTCGCGACAGATATAGATCAGGAAAGCCTGAACCGGGCCAGTCAGGGTTTCTACCCGGAAAGCATCGCCGCCGACCTGCCGCAGCGCTTCCTCAATAAATATTTTATCCGCAAGGACGATCTCTATCAGGTTTCGCGCCAATTACGCGAGATGGTGGTGTTTGCGCGGCACGACCTGATCAAGGATCCGCCCTTCACCAACATCGACCTGGTCAGTTGCCGCAATCTGCTCATCTATCTGCAACCTATTTTGCAGCGCCGAATTTTTGACGGATTCAACTTCTCGCTGCGACCTCATGGTCTGCTGGTGCTGGGAAGCAGCGAATCGCTCGGAGAAGCCGAACCCTATTTTGAAACGCTGGAGCATCGCTGCAAAATCTTCCGTTCACGCGGCAACCGCAAATCGCTGCTGAACAGCGAGCGCTTCAGGCTGCCCGAGCCCGCCAACACACACGGCGAATGGGCGCATACCAGCAGAACCCAATTCCAGAACCGCAATGCGGACGATGCGCGGATACTGGAATCTTTCATCGAGGCGCTGGCAATCGATTTCATCCCCGTCAGCATGATCGTGGACGAGGGGTTCGAGTTGCTGCGCGTCACCGGGGACTCCCGACGCTACCTGCGCCCATTATCCGGCAAGGTGAGCACCGATATCACCAAGATTCTGGTCAAGGAACTGGGCGTACCGATCGCCACGGGTCTGACCAAAGTATTCAAGAGCCGCACCGAGGTCAGTTTTTCCAACGTCAGCGTCAAGTCGGAAGACGTGGTGTCCAAGGTGAATATCCTGATACGCCCGCTGGTCGTGCGCCGCAACACCCCTTTACTGGCAGTCGTGATCATTTCCGAGGTCGCCAAGACACCCAGCACCGAAATTGCGGATGGGGTCAAATACGATGCCGACGCGGAGGTGCTGCATCGTCTGGGCGATCTAGAGCAGGAGCTACAGTTCACCCGCGAAAGCCTTCAGGCTACGATTGAAGAACTGGAAACTTCCAACGAGGAATTGCAGGCAACCAACGAAGAGCTGCTTGCCAGTAACGAGGAACTGCAAAGCACCAACGAAGAGCTGCAATCGGTCAATGAGGAATTATTCACCGTCAATGCCGAGTATCAGGGCAAAATTTCCGAGTTGAGCGAACTTAACGCCGACATGGAAAACTTCATGGCGGCCTCGCGTCTGGTGGCGCTGTTTCTCGATACGGGACTCAATATCCGGCGTTTCACCAGAAATGCAAAATCCCTGTTCAACATTCTGGATCACGACATCAACCGTCCGTTCGAGCATATTTCCCATCGCCTCAAGAATGCCGACCTAATCGCCCTGGCCAGACAGACGCTGATCTCCAGAACCTCGGCAGACTCCGAAGTGCAGGCGGAAGACGGCGATTGGTATCACATGCGGGTGCGACCTTACATGCTGAACCACGACATTCAGGGCGGAGTCATGATCGTGCTGTATGAAATCAACGAGCTGAAAGCTGCCCAAGAGAAACTGTTGCAGATGCATCAGCGCACCGTGCTGGCACAGACCTTGACGCTTTCTGCTACCTGGGATTGGGATCTGTCGACCAATGTGATGGAATGGTCGGACAATACGGAATCTTTGCTGGGTCTGCCTGATGGCAGCCTGGAGCACACCTCGGAAGATTTCATGAAATCCGTGCGTCCGGATGATCGTCTGCCGCTTCAGGCTTGTATGGAAAACGCCATCAAAACCGGGAAACCCTACACGATACAGTACCGGGTCGAGTGGCCGGATGGCACGGAGCATCGGATGGAGCAGCGCGGTGCCGTACTGAAAGATGAGCAGGGCAAAGCGATTCATCTGCTCGGGGTGATTCACAGCCTGGGCAGCACCTGACCCCTCCCCGATGCGCTTTTTATTGGCTGCGTAGGCAGCCAACGATAAACCGATCCTTTATTTCTCCCGGTTGGTCTTATTTTTTGTTTGCGCATGGCAATAAATGTGGCACACGTTGGTCATTTAACCGTGCTGGCACAGTATTCGCTTTATGTCCTGTAGGGAAAACTACAGAACGTCATGCATGGAACTCGCTTCGTCAGAATACGCCGCTCATACCGCTTACGATGAACTGTTGAATCGCGAGCTGCTGCCGCGCCCGGCGGCGCAGCCGCTGTTCGATTATCTGGATTCGCTGGACGAGGGCGAATTGGCGGCGCGGCGACAGGCGGTGGATGCCACCATCATGGCGATGGGCATCACTTTCACCATCTACAGCGATTCCGGCAATATTGACCGCGCATGGCCGTTCGACCCGATTCCGCGCGTGATGGCACGCAGCGAGTGGGAGAAGATACAGGCGGGACTCAAGCAGCGGCTGAGCGCGCTGAATCTGTTTATCAACGATTTGTATAACGAGCAGCGCATCATCAAGGACGGTGTATTCCCCGCCGAAGTGCTGGAAGGTTCGGGCAACTTCCGCCCGCAATGCGTCGGAATCACGCCCCGCTTTGGTGTCTGGGCGCATATTTGCGGCACTGATCTGGTGCGGGATCGCGACGGTACGGTATATGTGCTGGAAGATAATCTGCGCGTGCCCTCCGGCGTGTCGTACATGCTGGAAAACCGCCAGATCATGAAACGGATTTTTCCCGAGGTGTTCCGCACCACCAATATTCTTCCCATCGACGATTACCCCACGCAGCTTTATCAGACGCTGGCCGCGCTGTCACCCCGACCCGGCGACCAGCCGGTGATCGCGGTACTCACGCCGGGCATCTATAACTCGGCGTATTTCGAGCACAGTTATCTCGCGCAGCAGATGGGCGCATATCTGGTGGAAGGCTCGGATTTGTTGGTGGGCAGCGATGATGTGGTGTACATGAAAAGCATTTCCGGCCTGCAGCGGGTGGATGTGATCTACCGGCGTATCGACGACGGTTTTCTCGATCCGGAGGTATTCAATCCCGACTCAACTTTGGGGGTGCGCGGCCTGATGCGCGCCTGGCGCAACGGCAAGGTGGGTATCGCCAATGCACCCGGCGCGGGGGTGGCGGATGACAAGGTGGTGTATGCTTTTGTGCCGCAGATCATCCGCTACTATTTGAACGAGGAACCCATCCTCGCCAACGTGCCCAGCTATCTGTGCATGTACGACGACCAGCGCGATTATGTGCTGAACAATCTGGACAAACTGGTGGTCAAGCCTGCCAACGAATCCGGCGGTTATGGCATGCTGATCGGCCCGCGCGCCACGGCGGAGGAACGCGCGCAATTCGCCGAACTGATCCGCGCCAATCCGCGCAATTACATGGCGCAGCCGACACTGGATATTTCCACTGCACCGACGCTGGTGGACGGGCAATTGGCCCCGCGCCATCTGGATTTGCGCCCCTTCGTGCTGCAATCCGATCAGCTCTACGCCACCACGGGCGGATTGACTCGGGTGGCGTTGCGCAAAGGCTCGCTGGTGGTTAATTCCTCACAGGGCGGCGGCAGCAAAGATACGTGGATCGTCGAGGATAGCCGGATCGTAGAGGATACTCGGTGATGCTGGCCCGCGCAGCGGAAAATCTGTACTGGATGGCGCGTTATCTGGAACGCGCCGAGAATACCGCCCGCCTGATCAACAGCACCACCCATGTGCTGCTCGATCTGCCGCTCGGCGCGACATTCGGCTGGGCCAATCTGATCGAAATCGCCGGTCTGGATAATCTGTTCCAGCAGAATTATCCCGAGGCGAATGAAGAAGCGATCATGCGCTTTTTGATCGAGGACACCCGCAACCCGAGTTCGATTCTGTCGTGCGTGCAGTACGCCCGCGAGAACACGCGCACTTTGCGCGAAGTGCTCCCCGCCGAGATGTGGGAGAGCATCAACAGCCAGTATTTGTATCTGCGCGATAACGCCGCGATTGCCTGCCGCAGCCGTCGCGACCGCTATGTGGTGCTGAACAATGTCATCGAACAACGTCATGCCATTATCGGTCTGGTTGCCGGAAGCATGGGGCACGACATTGCCTACCAGATTATCAAACTGGGCCGCAATCTAGAACGCGCAGACATGACCACGCGCATTCTCGATCTTAATTCGGCGGTGCAGTTTCCCAAGGATAGCGTGCTGCATGAAGCGCTCATGGAGCGCATCTGGATGAGCACGCTGAACTCGTTGTCCGCTTACCAGACCTATCGCCGTCTGGTATCCATGCATGTGCGCAGCGACGAGGTTGTCGCTTTTCTGCTGCGCGACATGCGCTTCCCGCGCAGCGTCGAACACTGTCTGGGCGAGATGGAATCCTGCTTCACGCTGATGCCGAAATCGCAGCAGTTGCAACAGCTTGCCGCGCAATTGCGCCAGCGCATCGCGCGGAACCATACCAATGGTCTCGGTGCCGCAGCGCTGCACGAATATCTGGATCGCCTGCAAGCCGAGCTGGGCGGGTTACATGACGCACTTACGCAGCAGTATTTTCACGCCTACCATGACGGTGCCCCGCCCGGTGAAAAGCCCCGGACAGAAATCGAGTTTGCCGAGTGATGACGGTCATGTTAGTGTTGCATGACACATTGCATTAACCTTCCCGTAGGGGCGTATGGCAATACGCCCTTTTTAGAAAATTCCCTACCAAGGGCGTATTGCCATACACCCAGACCGAACTGACATGACCTATTGCGTCGCTATCAACACCGATCAGGGCTTAATATTCTGCTCCGACTCCCGCACCAATGCGGGATTCGACAATATTTCGATTTATTCCAAGATGCATACCTTCGTCTGGCCGGGCGAGCGCACTTTTGTGTTGCTATCCGCGGGCAATCTGGCCACGACGCAGTCCGTGGTGAAACGTATCTGGAGTGACATCGAAAGCGCGGCCCCGGTGAATTTGCGTATCGTGGCCAACATGCTGGGTGCATCAGATTACATCGCAAGCATCAGTGCGGATGTGCAGAAGCAACAAACCAGCCGCGATACCGCCAGCACCAATTTTGAGGCTACGTTCATTCTGGGTGGTCAAATCGGCACAAACCGCCCGGAGACCATGCTGATTTATCCGCAAGGTAACTACATACACGAATCGGACGAGCATCCGTTTCTGCAAATCGGCGAGGTCAAATACGGCAAACCGATACTCGACCGCGTCATCAAGCGCAACACGCCGCTGGCGCACGCCGCCCGTTGCGCGCTGGTGTCGATGAACTCAACAATTCGCAGCAATCTTACCGTCGGCCCGCCGATTGATATGCTGATTTATGAAAAAGACAGTCTGGATTTTGGTCAGCGCATGACGATGACCGAAAATGATCCGTTTGCAAAGAAAATTTCCGAAGCCTGGAATCAGGGCCTGATTCAGGCGCTGGAGAATCTGCCGCGATTTCCGTGGGAGAGTTGAAGGCCGGGACACGCTACTTTTGCCGATGAGATTGGCGAATTTGCTGTAAACATTCCATTGGATGGTCAATTAATATGTTAACCCGGTAAGTCTGAACAGTTATTCCACATCGTCAGTGTGGTAATATGCATGTCACATATATATGCATTTGAATGGCTGTGGTCACTGTCTGCGAATTTGTGTACCGGCATACGGAATATTTATATGTAACGCCATAACACCGAAATTTCGCAGTAGCGCAGCAGCTTCATCCGATTCGTATGAAACCTCACATCACCTCTTCCGGTATTAATCGCGCAGATATCAATCAAAGCACGCTGCTGATTGATATCGCCACGCGCGATGTCGTTCGTCTCGCGCCCGCCGACAGCGTTGGCGAGGCCGCGCAGCTGATGTCCGGGAAGCGGATTTCTTCCATCGTGGTAACGGATGCGGAGGGACACCCGGTCGGCATTGTTACCGAACGCAATATGTTGCAGGCCATGCAGTCCGGATGTTTGCCGGAAACCGCGTTGCGGGAAATCATGTCTTCGCCGGTTATTACGATGCCGGAATCCATTACCTGTCTGGATGCGTACCAAGTTTGCCTGCGCGATGGTATCCGCCATCTGGTCATCGTGGATGATGAGCGGCGGCTGCTTGGTGTGGTCAGCGAAACGGATTTCCGTCTGCATATCAATCTCGCCACGCTGGCAGGACACCGCCAGATTGCCTCGGTCATGAGCCGTTCTGTGTTTAGTTTGCCGCCGGAAGCCAGCTTGCAGGAGGCGCTGAATCTCATGCATTTGCACCGCGATACCTGTGTGGTCGTGGCTGATGATCAGGGGCCGCTGGGCATTGTCACCGAGCGTGACATCGTGCGGCTGTATTCCGGCAATTTGGATCGAACCGGCATTCCGCTCAAGGATGTCATGACTTCCCCTGTGCTGACTATTCCGCTGGACCACGCTATCAACGAAGCTGCAGGACTCATGTTGAAGTCTGGGGTGCGTCATCTGGTGGTGGTTGACCACGCGGGTCGTGTGGCAGGTTTGGTCAGCGAGCATGGTCTGACCCAGGCCATGACTATTGGCCTGATAGACAGCAAGCTGAATGCCGAAGGAGCATTCCTGCATACTCTGGTTCGCACCATCCCGGACATGATCTGGCTGAAGGATGTAAACGGCGTTTACATGGCATGTAATCCGCGTTTCGAGCAGTTTTTCGGCGCGCTTGAAAAGGATATTGTCGGTAAGACCGACTATGATTTTGTGGGCAAGGAATTGGCCGATTTCTTCCGTGAGCATGATCGCGCGGCGATGGACAAAGACAGTCCCAGCGTCAATGAAGAGTGGGTTACCTTCGCCGATGACGGGCATCGCGAATTGCTGGAAACCATCAAGACACCGATGCATGATGGCACGGGCAGGCTGATCGGTGTGCTGGGCATTGCGCGCGACATCACCGGGCGCAAGTGCATGGAACAGCAACTGGCGGAACGCGAGAAGTTATTTCGCGCCGTCTTCGAACAGGCATCCAACGCTGTCGAATTGATCGATGTGGATACACTGTCATTTGTCGAGGCCAATCCGGCTGCCTGCAGCATGCTTGGTTATACGCGTGAAGAATATCTCCGGCTGCGTTTGGCTGATACCCAGGCTGATCTGGATGAAGCGGCGCTGGTTGCATCTATCCGGAAACTGGAAGCATCGGACGGTGCCACTTTTGAAAACCGTCACCGTTGCAAGAACGGCGATATCCTCGATGTCGAGGTCAGCGCGCGTATGCTTGATTTGCCGGGAAGTCGCATGCTGATCGGTGTCTGGCGCGATATCACTGAAAAGAATCGGGCAGAAAAAACTCTTCGCGAAAACGAGGCCAAATACCGGCAACTGTTTGAAGTGGCCGGCGACGGCATCTTCATTCAGGATGCGAACGGCTTCATCGACTGCAACGAAAAGGGTGCAAGTTTGTACGGCCTGACGCGGGCGGAGGTTATCATCCGTCACCCTTCCGAGCTTGCCCCGGAAAGACAACCGGACGGGCGCTTGTCCGCAGACTTCGCAGGAGAGCAGATTGCAGCCGCTCTGGAGGGAAAGTCACGGCAGTTTGAATGGCAGGCTCTGCGCGCCGATGGTACGACGCTGGATGTTGAGATCACCCTTGGCCGGATCGAACTCAACGGATCGGCCTGCCTGCAAGCTGTCGTGCGTGATATATCCGTGCGCAAACAGGCGGAAGACATGTTGCGCAAGCAGAAACAGTTCTCGGACGATGTTATCAACAGCCTGCCCGGCATTTTCTATATGTTGAACCTGCAGGGAAACTTTGTCCGGGTTAACCCCCGCTTTCTGGAAGTTTCCGGATGTTCACAGGACGAAATAACCGGCATGCACGCGCTTGATTTTTTTGGCGGGGCTGACCGGAATGTTGTCGCGAAAAGGATACGGGAAGCATTTGAAGCGGGCGAATCATGGGCCGAGGCGGAATTTATCACCAAATCCGGGCAGAATATCCCCTACTATTTTTCCGGGCGACGTACCGAAATCGACGGGGAGCCATACCTTGTTGGCCTCGGTACCGACATCACCGAACGCAAGCGGGCCGAGAATGCACTGCGTGAAAGTGAAGAAAAATTGCGCAATCTCTACGAGCTTTCGCCATTGGGTATCGCATTGACCGATATGAATGGGCAATATGTCGAATTCAACGAGTCATTCCGGCGTATCTGCGGTTATTCAAACGAGGAGTTAAAAGCGCTCGACTACTGGACGTTGACACCGAAAAAATACGAGGCGGACGAGGCGCGGCAACTGGAATTTCTCTCCACTACCGGTCACTACGGCCCCTACGAGAAAGAGTATCTGCGCAAAGATGGAAGTTTGGTGCCACTGAGCCTCAACGGCGTGCTGGTGACGGGTCGCGACGGGCAGCCGCTCATCTGGTCTATCGTCGAAGATATCACGGAAAGCAAGCGTGCCGAAGAAAACCTGCACATTACAGCCAGCGTATTCGACAATAGCCAGGAAGCCATCGTTATTACCGATGCAAACAACATCATCACGGAGGTCAACAAAGCTTTCACCAATATCACCGGCTATAGCCGCGAGGAAGCGCTGGGCTGCAATCCGAGTCTGTTGAGTTCTGGACGCCAGAGCAAGGCATTCTACGCGGAGATGTGGCAGTCCCTGAATCAGAAAAATTCCTGGCGCGGCGAGATATGGAACCGGCGAAAGTCCGGCGATATTTATGCGGAACTGCTCTCGATTTCGGTTATTCGCGGCGACGATGGCAGTGTGCAGCGTTATGTCGGAATATTTTCCGATATCAGTTACCTCAAGGAGCACGAGGCCGAGCTGAGCCGCGTCGCACATTACGATGCGTTGACCGGCATCCCTAACCGGGTGCTGTTGGCCGACCGTATGCGGCAGGCAATCGCGCAGACATCACGCGAACGAAATATGATGGCGGTCTGTTATCTCGATCTCGACAGTTTCAAGCCCATCAACGATACGCTCGGTCACGATGCGGGCGACCTGGTATTGGTAGAAATATCCAGGCGTATCGGAAAAACCATACGCGGCGGCGATACCGTCGCCCGGCTGGGCGGTGACGAATTCGTCGTGCTGCTGCTGGGGTTGGAGCGGGGCGAAGAATGCGTGGTGACTCTCGAACGCCTGCTGGCGGCGATAGCGCAGCCGATCACCATCAAGGATAAGTCGCAAACGCTGGGTGCCAGCATCGGGGTCAGCATTTATCCGCTGGACGATGAAGATCCGGATACCCTGTTGCGCCACGCCGACCAGGCCATGTATGTGGCCAAGCAATCAGGCAAGAACCGTTTCTACATTTATGATCCAACGCTGGATCAACGCGCCCGCAGCCATCGCGAATTCTTGGATTCCATCGGTCAGGCTCTGGAGAACAACCAGTTCGAGCTTTACTATCAACCCAAGATCAACTTGCGCACCAGGCAGATGGTCGGTGTCGAAGCACTGATCCGCTGGCATCATCCCAAACGCGGCCTGCTTTCCCCGGCAGAATTTCTGCGCCCCATCGAGAAGACCGAACTCGATATAGAGACCGGCGACTGGGTGATTGCCACCGCCCTCGCGCAGATCGACCGGTGGCGGCAGACGGGGCTGGATATTGAGGTTAGCATCAACATCTCCGCGCACCATCTGGAGTCCCCGCGCTTTGCGGAAAAATTGCGCCAACATCTCGCCCGTTATCCCGGTATGCCGCCGGACAGACTGCAGATCGAAGTGCTGGAAACTGCCGCTCTCAACGATATCGTTATCGTGCGCGAAGTCATCGAGTCATGCCGCAAGTTTGGAGTGGGGTTTGCGCTGGATGATTTCGGCACCGGCTATTCCTCGTTGTCTTATCTGAGCAGCCTGCCGGTTGACGTACTCAAGATAGACCAATCTTTCGTGCGGGATATGCTGGGAGATAAAGGCGATATGGCTATCGTTCAGGGCATTATCGCTTTGGCGCGGGCATTTGAACTGCAGACGGTGGCGGAAGGTATCGAAACCGTCGAAAGCTACCGAGCTTTGCTCGACATGGGCTGCGAGGTCGGGCAAGGCTATCACATCGCCTACCCGATGACGGCTGACGAACTGACCAACTGGCATCCCGGATGATCACGGCATTTGACAGAACAGAGGCAATTTAATATCAATAACAACGGCCTGTCGTCCATATCACGGTTGGCATTTACTGTATGAAAGAAAGCCCGTGACTTCCACCAAGAACCTGCACCATGCGCTGAAGCAGCTCGACACTTTGCCCCCCATACCGAGCATCGCGCGGAAAATTTTGTCGCTGAAAATAACGACCGACGAGGGCGAGCAGGAGTTGCTCAAGTTGATAGAACAAGACCCGGCCATTCTGTCCAAGATCGTCGGTCTAGCCAACTCCCCGTTATTCGGCACGAACCGGAAAATATTGAGCTTGCGGGATGCGACAATCTTGCTCGGGAGCAAGCGGGTCAAAATGGTCGCGCTGAGTTTTGCCATGCTGTCATCCATGACCAGAAAACAGTCCGGCTTGCTCAATGTCCAAGGCTTGTGGCAACACAGCCTGTCTGTCGCCATGACAATGGATACTTTGGTACGCCTCATGCCGGATGATCGCCGCCCTGCCGACGAAGAGATTTATCTTGCGGGGCTGTTTCACGACATTGGTTTTCTGGTGCTGGATTACCTCGATCCCGTACTCAGCGATAGATTCCATGCCCGTCTGTCGTCCGGGCCGGATCGTTCTGTTGAAGAGGTTGAAGCGGAAATGCTGGAGATGAACCACAGCGAATTAGGCGCATTACTCGGGCGTCACTGGAATCTGCCGGAATCAATCGTAACCGTACTGAAGTACCATCATGCGCCAAACGACGCACGCGCCGCAGCCGGGCAACCTTTAACCACACTGGTTAATCTGGCAGAAAAACTTTTGCCCACCTTCGGTATCGCCGAACCGGTGCTGATGGATATTGCCGAACAGGAATGGCAGTCTCTGGGTATTGATCTGTTAAAAGTGGATGAAATCAAGGCCAGGGTACAGGAGCATGTAAAAAAGGTTGCCTCAATGAACAGTTAGTGCATGCAAGCAGCAAAATCCAGAACACATATTTCATTCCCCCCACAGCAAAGACACCTCACGCATTTCACTCCAGTGAGAGTCGCAACGGCATCATCTCCGATATTTTGAACTTGTGCCGCTGGTAGAAGCGGATTGCGGGATCGTTGGCGCGGTCGGTGAGCAGGGTGATGCGCAAGCAACCTTCTTGCCGCGCAAGCGTTATCGCTGCTTGCAGCAGTGCGCCGCCAAGCCCGTCGTCGCGCTTTGAGGGATGAACGATCATGTCTTCCAGTATCGCGACCTTGCCGCCGCAGGCGGTGCTGACAGTGAATAGCAGATTGACCATACCCAGGATGTTGTCGCCGTCGCGCATCAGCAGGATGCGCCCCGTTGCGGGATGTTCGATGATCGCGCGCAGCGCGGCGGATTGTTTGGTTGCATCCGGCTGAAAGTCGGCTTCCTGCGCAAACAGAATGGCGAGCAGCGCGCACAGCTGCGGGATGTCATCGGGAGTGGCTGGAGTAATGGTGTGCATAGGGAACGTGCTATGGGAGTGGATTGGTAGGTGCGAATTCATTCGCACAATGCTTGTTGCAGAAATGGTGTGCGAATGAATTCGCACCTACAACACCATGTGCCAGAATGATGAGGTATGGTTAGTCTTCCGCACCGAAACATTTTGCGTAATCGCAGCAGGCCGCGCAACTCGGCGAACGGCAGGCGTTGATACCTTCGCGTTCGCAGAGTTGTTTGTAGAAGAATTTTTTCCATTTCATGTCGCCGCTGTTCTTTGCGGCGAGAGTCGGGAAATGTACCGATAGCAAAGTAGAGAGCGCTTTGCGGTCGGGCAGACCGAGGTCTTGCCAGAGGTGGTCGCCGCCCATGCAGGCGGTGGCGACGAGGTGCGCGGTGTTGCGATGGTGCGCGTCATCGACGGCGCGATGTTCGAACAGCAGTTGCAGCAGGTCGGTGAATTCACCCAGTACGCCGTCCGTGCCGACTTGTTTCTTTTGCGCTTCCAGCCAGTGTGGTGGCGGGGTGAAGTGCGGAAAACGTGCGGTGAGCAACCCGGTGAATGCGGCGTGATCCATTCCCAGCGCGGGGACGAACGGATCGGAATGCGGGTTGCAGTATGTTGCGATGACCCAGGCATAGGCATCGGTCAGCACATCTTCATCAACCCCGGATTGTTTATTTAACCGTTCGTGGTGAGCTTGTCGAACCACCTTCGCAGTAAGCTCATGCCCTTCGACAGGCTCAGGACGAACGGATGTTGGAAAGTTGCACCGTATTGGGTCTGATGAAATTCTATCCTTGATGGAATGGCCGAGCAGATGCCACACGCCGATGTGGTCGGCGTGGTGCGGGGGAGGGGCGGTCAGGCCGCCATCGGTGCGTGCGTGTAGCATTTTTTCGGGCATATCCTGGAACAGGCTTCGCAGCCGACACAGTTCTTCCCGTTGGCGACGGTCATCACTTTCTTTTCGTATTCGTCATCGTCGTCCTCGCCGAGTTCCAGCGCGATGACTTCGCCGTCTTCATCAATGCCGACCAGTTGCAGCACTTCGCGACCGCACACGCGGAAGCAGCGGCCGCAGCCGATGCATTTATCCTGGCTGATGTTCTGGACGAATTGCGGAATCCAGCTGCGTCCGTCTGGAAGGGTGATGGTTACTACGTTGCTCATGTTTTGTTCTCCTTGTGTCAGTTCAAATACGTTTTGGTAGGTTGGGTTATAACCAGCGACTTGGTTAGCGTTTTTTGCCAGCCTAGTCGAATGGCTAGTAGTTTCATCAGCGTTTTTTGCGTCACCCAACATTGCGCGTTGGGTTACGCGATGAAGCCGCTAACCCAACCTACAAAATCTCAACCAGTTGCCGCCAGCTTCTGCCGCGCGGCTGTCAGTTTCTGGTAGGCCTGAAAAGTTTTTTCCGCCAGTTCCGGGATACGTTCCCAGCCGATGGGCAACTCTTCCGACAGGTCGTGCAAGTCCATCTTCAGTTGCGTGGCCTGAGCGTTCAGTTTCTTGATCTCGGCCTTGAGGGTGTCGGTGTCTTCCATGCCTGTTCCTTTTCCTTTAAAACCGGTTAACCGTACTTCGCTACTTCCGGAAATTTATTGATCATCTCCACCGCGGCGTCCACCAGCTTGCCGCCTTCTTCAGCCAGCTTGCCCATGTCGTTGAAACCGAAACGGTGCACGTCGCGCAGGTATTTGTTGATAACCACCAGCCGACCGGCAGTGAGCACCATGCGGCCGAAACCTTCGTGGCTCATCTTCATGATGGGCGATACCATGATGCCGGTCTGGCGTTCTACTGATAGGCCGACGGCGTTGTAGAACAGCTCCAGCCGCCACAGCGTTTCGGGATCCGGGTCGCCCATCATGGGGATTTCCTTGCGCTTCTCTTTGTCGATGATGTAGGGATCGAGCAGCGTGTCGTTGCTCTTGCCGTCCCATGTGCCGTAGGTGTCCAGCGCGCGGTACTGCTTCGCCAATTCGTTGAGGAACATTTCGGCGCTGTTGGTTTTGACTGCTTCTGTTGTGCTGCTCATGGTGTTGCTCCTGATTCAAGTTGTTGTTTCGTTATTCCCTCCCCCTTGCAGGGGGAGGGCTAGGGAGGGGGTAGACGTTTGGCATCTTACTTTTCTACCCCCATCCTAATTGCCCCCTCGCTTCGTTCTCCCCCTCTGCAAGGGAGAAGGAGCTTAATCATTCCTCGTCGAAATTCAGTTCGCGTTCGGTACCCTTGTTCATCACCTTGCGCAACCAAGGCGGCGGCGTGCCTTTGAGCACTTCCTGCAGTTTGCCGAGCAGTTCGGTGATGGCAACCGGTTCGTTGACCTTGACCGGATGCACCTTGTTCGCGATCACGCGCGCCGCTGCCGAGCCGCCGATGGCCGCGACGTAGAGGATGGCGCAGTCCTTGATGGCTTCGATCTTGGGGGTGATCTTGTCTTCGTTGCCGTCTTCCTGAAGGTCGCCGGAAAACTGGATGGCCTCGACCAGATTGAAACCTTCCGGCGAAATCTCGTATACCGCAAGGTTTTTTGCCCAGCCGAAATGGGCATCCACGCGTTGCAGGTCTTGTGTCGCAAATGCGATTTTCATTCCTCTTGCTCCTTGGTTGGTGTTACACAGTTTGAGCTTGCGCTGCATGTTCATCATGTAAATACCGAATAAATTCGTTCGCCCTGAGCTTGTCGAAGGGTTGGCTTCCAAACTCATTGGTAGTTAGTTATCCTCCATTCATGGTTCGACAAGCTCACCACGAACGGAGGAATTGTTCATTGCTATATCCGGCAGCGGCCAGCTATCCGGCGTGCCTTCGTGGGTGTGTTCGAGGAACACGTTGCCGACCTGGAAGATCAGGTCGCGCGTGCCGCGATAGCCCACGCTCAATTTATGGTTTGCGCCGAGGCGGTCGAAGCAGGGCAGTCCGGCACGGAACAGTGGAATGCCGAGTCGTTCCGATGCCTGACGCCCGTGCGAATGGGTGACCAGCAGGTCGCAGCCTTTGGCGCGCAGTTCCAGATCTTCCAGATCGCCGATCAGCACTTCGTCGCACGGCATCTTTTCCAGCAGCGGCGATTGCGTGGTGGTGACGGCGGCGCTAATTTCGCAGCCCATCTCGGCCAGCAGCGAACCCAGCGCCCAGAGCAGATCGGGTTCCGCACCGATGGCGACTTTCTTGCCACCGCAGAAGAAATGACTGTCCAGCATCGCATCCACCAACTGGCTGCGCTGGCGGCGATACTTGAGCGGCACCGGCTTGCCGCTCAGTCCGGAGAGGTGCATCAGGAAACGGTCGTTGGCATCCAGTCCGGTGAGCCGGTCGAACACGGTATAGGAAATTCCGGTGCGCATCTCCAGTTCCAGCGCGGCGCGCTCCATCTGCTGGCCGATGGCGATGGTGGCGAGCGAGCCGCCCATGCCGCGTATTTCGTCCACCGTGGTGCCGCCGATGGTGGTGGGGCTGAACTGTTCCGGGATATGGCCGTCGAGCGAACCGGACAGGTCGGGCAGCACCACGGCGGTGAGGCCGAAGGCCGCGATCATCTCGACGATCTCCTCGATGTCGGCGGCGGTGAGATGGCTGCCGGGCAACAGGTTAACCTGACCGGGGATGGTCTCTGTGGCCTTTGTTACCAGCTCCTCAATAATCCGCGTCACCGTCTTGCTCCAGCCGTCCTGAAACGCATCCTTGAAGTCCGGCGTATTGACGAACACGATGGGCAAATTTGCCAGTTCCGGATTGCGCTTGCGGATCAGCTTTAGGTCACCGTGGATGTCTTCGCCGCGCGTCTCGGTCAGGCCGGTGGTGCACAGGCCGATGATCTCCGGCTTGGCGCGCTTGTAAATATTGACCAGCGCCTGTTCGACGTTGTCCATGCCGCCCATGATGGTGGTGACCTCGTTCATCGCGGTGGTCTGCAGCGGGATCGCCTCGCGAAAGTGGCGCACGAACAGCACCAGCCCGAACGCGGTGCAGCCCTGCGTGCCGTGCAGTATCGGCATGCAGTTGGCGAGGCCGAGGAACGCCAGCGTGCCGCCGATGGGCTGGCTCATCTTCAGCGGGTTTACGCTGCAGGCTTTTTTAGACACGCTCACGGTAGCCATGTCAGTTTCTCCCTTCGAGGGAGAGGGGATGGATTTCCGATTCCCACGGGGCGGGCTTGCGCACTTGCGCCCAGATCGGGTTGTACAGCGCCTTGTCGATTTCCTGCACCAGCGTCACCATGCCCTCGTATCCGGCATAGGCGTGGTGGCGTTCCTGATTGATGTCCAGCCACGGCATCCGTGCCTTGAGCGCGACGAACTGTGAGCGTCCGCCGGACAGCATGATGTCGGCGCGGGCTTCCTTGAGCATCTTGTACATCTCGGCAGGACGCAAGTCGTCCAGCATGTGGGCCTCATCGCTTACCAGTTGTCTGACGCGTTCCTTGTCTTCCTCGGTGGATTTTTTCACGCTGGTGCCGATGATTTCCAGCCCTACTTCCTGCAACGCCGATACCACCGACCACGATTTGACCCCGCCGGTGAACAGCAATACGCGTTTGCCTTCGAAGCGTTTGCGGTAGCCGTTTAAACGCTCCCAGGCGCGCGCTTCCTCGCGGCGGATCAGTATCTCGGTGCGCGCCAGCAAATCCTCCGGCGCACCGCGCTGCACCAGCAATTTGGCGAGTTGACGCAATGAATCGCTGGTGTCGGAAATGCCGTAGAACGACCCCTCGAAATACGGGATACCGTAGCGCTCTTCCATTTTGCGCGCCACGTTGATCATCGCGCGTGAGCACACCATCATTGCCGCTTTGGCACGGTGCGACGAGGCGACTTCGTGGTAACGCGCATCGCCGGAGATGCACGCCAGCACGCGGATGCCGAGGTGGTCGAGCAGCGGCTTGATCTGCCACATCTCGCCCGCGAGGTTGTATTCGCCGATGATGTTGATGTCGTAGGGCGTGGTGGTTTCCGGCTCCTCGGTGCCGATCACGTAATCGAGCAGCGCTTCACCCGCCAGCTTGTTGCCGAGGTTCTTGCTGCCGACAAAACCCGGCACATTGACCGGGATGACCGGTTTGCCGAATTTTTCTTTCGCCGCCTTGCACACCGCCTCGATCTCGTCGCCGATCAGCGCAGTGATGCAGGTCTGGTAGACGAATACCGCGGGCGGATCGTATTTCTCGATCACCTCGCGGATGGCGCGATACAGCCGTTTTTCGCCGCCGTACACGATGTCGTTCTCGGAAATGTCGGTGGTAAAACCGGTGCGGTAGATCATCGGGCCGGAGGATTTCGAGCCGCGGTTGTCCCAGCCGTTGCCCTCGCAGGAAATGGGGCCGTGCACAATATGCGCCACATCGGTGATAGGTTGCAGCGCGATCTTCGCGCCGTCGAAAGCGCAGCCGCCCGCCGCCGCGCCGGGCACCAGCTGCTTGGTGCAGCCCTTCTTGCGCTCTTTCTCGTCCTTGGCCAGGTTCTTGTCGCAACCCGGTTCGCTGAACGCTTCCTGTACTTTGATATTGAGACCGGCCACGATAGACCTTTCCAAATGGTGTGTGCCTGTATTCAGCAAGCATTGTGCCAATCCGGAATAATTGGGGTAACTGATTGTTTGTAAATGCGATGGCTGGCGATGCAGTTGTGTCGCAAACCCTACAAAGAGGCAGGCGGGGCAATAATCGGCACAGGTGTGGTGCAAATTCAAATGTGCATGTAGGCTGGGGTAAGGTACGAACCCCAGCATTTTGAACGCTGGAGCATGCTGGGGTTCGCGTTGCTCACCCCAGCCTACTGTTATTGCAAGCCACAAGATTAATCTGCGTAATCTGCGGATGAGATTGTATTTTTTAGTCCTGTCGCTTTTTCAGGTTCGTTTCTTGCTTTACCCCATTAATATGTCTAACGAACCCGATGCCACCATCGCTTCGCGCGGGCACAGCACCAATCTGGTCGGAGTGCCGACCGGGTTGCTGGCCAGCGCGAGTTATAACGACTTTCCGATCCCGCTGTGTATCAGCGGCACGCGCGAGTCGCACCGCAGCCTGTTCGAGCGGCTGGACAAGGTGACGGACGCGGCGGAGGCGGGGCGGATATTCCAGGATTACATGGCGCTGCTGTTCGGGCTCGAGCAGCAGCCCGAAAAGAACGAGCGACGCCGTTTCCGTTCCAGTTACCTGCGTCTGCTGAAAGACTGGGGTTTCGACTCCAACAGCCCGGCGGGCGCGGTGTTGAAAGGCTGGGTGGAAAGCCGTTTCGGGCTATTCCCAACCTTCCACAAAGCGCCGATCCGCCGCTTTAATTCTCCGGCCTGGATACATTACATGGAAGAAAAAATGTCCAGCCGTTTCAACAACAACACCATCAACATGCAGATCGACCTGCTGTACGAATTCTGCCAATGGGCGCTGCTGCGCTTCCACGCGGTAGGCAAAAAACACCTGCTGCTGTATCGCGGCGCAAACGACCTGTGCGAGCACCAATTGGTGCAGCAACTCGACAAGCGCACCGCTATCGTGCGTCTGAACAATCTGGTTTCCTTTACCTTGCAGCGCGGCATCGCGGACGAATTTGGCGACACCATCCTCGAGGCGGAAGTGCCGGTGACGAAGATACTGTTCTTTAACGACCTGTTACTGGGTCACCCGTTGCGCGGCGAATCGGAGTGTCTGGTGATCGGCGGCGATTACCGCGTGAAGACTTCTTATTGGTGAGCGACTATGAGCAAGAAAACTCTGCATGACCGCGCCCTCGGCGCTTATCTCGGCCTGGCTGTGGGCGACGCGCTCGGTGCCACGGTGGAATTCATGCTGCCGCGCGAGATCAAGTACCAGTACGGCACGCACCGCGACATCATCGGCGGCGGCTGGCTGAAACTGAAAGCCGGACGGGTGACCGACGACACCGAGATGTCGCTGGCGCTGGGTCGCGCCCTGCTGGCATCGGACAGCTGGAACGCAAACGCCGTTGCGGATTCCTTTGTTGCTTGGCTGAAGACGCGCCCCGTGGATATCGGCAACACCTGCCGGCGCGGCATCCAGCGTTACATGGTGAACGGCAGCCTGTTCGGTGCGGTGAGCGAAGGCGATGCGGGCAACGGTGCCGTCATGCGCGTTTTGCCGGTAATACTGGCGACGCTGAACGACGACGCGATGTTCCGCCTGCAGGCGCTGGAACAGGCGCGCATCACCCACAACCATCCGCTGTCCGATGCCGCCACGCTCGCGCTCGGGCAGATGTCGCGCGTGTTGCTCAAAGGCGGCGGCGTGAAAGGCTGCCGTCCGGTAGCCAAGGCACTATTGACCGACTTTCCGAAATTCCAGTTCACGCCCTATCCGGGGCGCGCTTCCGGCTATGTGGTGGACACCGTGCAGACCGTGCTGCACCATTTTTTCTACACCGATTCGTTCGAGTCCTGCGTGACCGATACCGTCAATCGCGGCGAAGATGCCGACACCACCGGCGCGATAGCCGGGATGCTGGCCGGGGCGTTATACGGAGTGGACGCGATCCCGAAACGCTGGCTGAATAAGCTGGAGCCGAAAGTGGTTGAAGAGATACAGCAGCAAGTCAGCGGATTGCTGGGTTGGCCGGAGTGATGATGTGCAGTTAGTTGCGATGTGATGCTAACGACAGATAGGAGACAGTCAACGTGAAGCTAAGGCACGCCGCAATTTTGCGGCGTCCCGCTTGAGCGCAGGGTTAAAAGTTTTCATTCGCACAGCCACATAATTGTTTTAGCTCGCCAAGACGAATTAGAGCAATCACTGCGTGAGAAATGTACCGGAGTCGATCTATTCTGGCTACCGGTTGAAAATCGAGCATTTAATTCGACCCTGCCCCCTGTAATCGGCCAGTTCACTTTCTGCTCGTTGCATTGCGAACGAAATAATAGAGATATTTAAGGATGCTAGTGTTGACGCGGATGCGAAGAAGAAAGAACATGCAAATATTCTTTTGCAGCGGTAAGAAGAAGTTCAAATTTGCTAGCGAATCCAAATATGTCTTGTGATGTGTATCTGTAGTCTGTTTGAAACACGCCTAATTTTGCCGATGACTCACCGTTCTTGGTTTTAAAAGCAGATGATTTTTTACTGCTGTGTTCAGGAGGGACTAGAAAGTTGTGTTCGACAGTACTGACTTTGAAGTTGACGATTACGGCGTGGGCAACCTCATTCCTACGAGCGGACGCGTATCCAAAATGATCAAGAAGCAGCCGCAAATCTTCTTGTAATTCATCGGAAACTTGATGGACAGCAAAATAGACTTCTGCGGCTGCTACTAGTGCCTCAGTACGACCGCGATGACTTTGTATGGCCCCAAAGGCGCGTTTTGCTGCGGAACTTTTACTTTCCACAACATGGCTAAAAATGGATGCAAGCACGTCTTCTGCTAACTCCCAGGTTGTCAAAGCTGCGCCAATTGCCTCCCAAAGTGTTTCATGCTTAGGATCGCCAATACCCTTTGGTTCCGGTCTTTCCCATGCTTTTTGTTTATGTGTTTTTGGGAGTGGGAGGGTCATTCCTTCTTCCTTTCTTCTTAAGCGTCAATCCGCCGATGCGTCAGGCGCTTGCCTTCGATGCCATTCAGTATGCGAAATGTACCGGAGTCGATCTATTCTGGCTACCGGTTGAAAATCGAGCGACCGTTTCTGGCACAAAGCAGATATTTGCGAATGGGTTGCGCTAGGCAAGAACTAACAACGAACTAACAGGGGCAGTTTCGCCTTACTTTTTACCGACCCGCTTATTCGTACGCTTCGCATCGCCTCGCCAATAGGCTCATCCCAGACGATTAGGGTCAGCATCGCAATTATTTTCAAGCTAGTGTTTTTTAACGCCTCGGCTGGGGCAGTCTCTCCGGTCAGCTAAACTTGGGCATGCCATTTTTCCATGTGGCGAAGATGCCGACAACACCAGCGCGATGGCGGGTTGCTGGGTTCGCCGGAGTGACGATGCGCTGCTTTAACGTGAAACTCGCGCAGCGATTCATTCGCCCTTTCCCCCGCATGCGGGGGAAAGTTGGATAGGGGGAAACGGGCATGAGTTTATAATCAGGGGTGGCTACTCGCCATGCCCGCTAGGCGCAAACGGCGTTACATCTGCGCTTCGAATTTTATGATGACCCGGCGATTGGGTTGCAGGCATTGAGCCAGCTTTTGGTTCGCGCAGGATTCTTTGCCTTTAATCTCGCTGCAGGAAATCACTTGTTCTGCTTCGCCTCTGGCCGAAGCTTCAAGACGTTTTTCTTCGATACCCCGGCTGACCAGATAGGCCTTTACAGTGTTGGCACGACGCAGGGATAGCCCCAAGTTGTAATCCGCAGAACCGATGCGATCGGCATAAGCGGTTAGCTGTAAAACATTAATTTGCGGATACTGCATCATCTTGCTAACGACTTCGTCATCCAGTATTTTCTTGCTGTCGGCGCTTAGGATGGCCTTGTCACAATCAAACAGTGTTTCAACTCGCAGGGCAATCGGTGCGGCGGGGGATGTATCCGGTGTGGCAGGGGACGCTGAATCTTCCTTGGTTTCGGGCGGTGCTACAGGGGGTACTGCGGTAGCATCTGCATTAGTCGGATTTTTGTCTGTGGATGAATCTTTTTTTGCCAAATCTGGATCGCATTCCGGAATCGCCATGGCTGGAGTCCAGGAGCCGTTACGCCAACAATTGTCATAACTGTTTCTGATGACGTTGCCGCGGGAATCGGTCAGATAACCTTCACGGGTGATTTCATCTGCTGAAGCAATGCCAACCGGCGGAAGAATGGCCATTGCCAGCAAGCCAAAAAATATTTTCGATGCTTTCACGTTTAAAAACCTTCCATTCTTAATTGTGTAGACTGAATCATAACCACTGCATATGGTTGTTGATAGCCGGAAAAAGTACCTTTTCGCTTGTCTTCTAGCGCTTTAAGGTCTGAGCTTGGCTGATATTTGTACCGGTAATTTTTGTGTTAATGGCTGGAGAGCAGGTCGTGCAGTTTGCACTGCGTGGTGGTGATATCGAAACGCGTCTCCGGTAAAAAAACCGCGGGATATTCCCGCTTACCCCCGTTCGATAAACCGTTCGAGATGTGCGAGAAAAACCCGCGTCTTGACCGGCAGATAACGGCGCATCGGCATCACCGCCCAGGCAGGGACGGCGGGCAGTGACCATTCCGGCAGCACGCGCACCAGGCGTTTGAGGCGCACATCTTCGGTTACGAAGCTGTCGGGCAACGCGCCGATGCCTGCGCCATCCAGCAGCAGCTGCTGGATCACATCGGGGGAATTCAGGGTGATCCGCCCGGGCGGCACGCCTTCCCAAACGGCATTGCCGCGCAGCAGTTTCCAGGGTAGTGCGATGCCGCGCCCTGACATCCAGCGAACCGCCGCATGGTGTTGCAGGTCATCCGGATGTTGCGGCGCGGGGTGCAGCGCGAGATAGATGGGGCTGGCGTAAAGGGAGAAACTTTGTTCGTCTATCTTGCGCGCTGCCAGTGTCGCATCGTTTTCCAATGTTCCCATACGGATCGCCAGATCGAAGCGTTCGCCGATCAGATCGACGCGCCGCGAACTCAGATCGAGTTCGAGTTGTGTTTCGGGATAGGTTTCGATGAAGGTCGCAATGGCGCGGGAAAAATATTGCCTGGCGTAATCGCCCGGCATCGAAACGCGCAACCGTCCGCGCGGCTGCGCTTCCTGGCTGCGCACGAAATCCTGCGTGGAGGCGACTTCTTCCGCTACGCGCCGACAATGGTCGAGGAATTCCTGTCCGAATTCGGTTAGCGTCAGGCGGCGTGTGGTGCGGATCAGCAGCCGTTGCGCCAGCGCCGCCTCCAGGTTGGTCAAGCGGCGGGAGACTGTGGCTTTGGGCATGCCGAGATGTTCCGCCGCGCGCACCAGACTCTGCTGTTCGACGATGGTGGCGAACAGGATGTAATCATCGGCAGAGATATTCTTTTGTTCCATTTATGGAACAGTTTATCCCGTTTTAACGGCTTTATCTATCTTTTGTAGCCGCCTATGATGTGCTCACTTTCTTGGTTTGCAGGAGGGCATTATGAACACCGCCAATCAAACAACATTGCATCAATCGCGTGACATCGAGCGCATTGTCGATGGTGTCGCCACCTCGGACGGCGCGGGCGTGAAGCTGACCCGCGCGCTGACCGGCAAGCTGCAACGCCGTCTCGATCCTTTCCTGATGCTGGATGCGTTCGGCAGCGACAATCCGGACGATTACATCGCGGGCTTTCCCGACCACCCGCATCGCGGTTTCGAAACGGTCACCTACATGCTCGCCGGCCGCATGCGTCATCGCGACAGCGCTGGGCACGAAGGGCTGTTGGAAAACGGCGGCGTGCAGTGGATGATCGCCGGTCGCGGGGTGATTCATTCCGAAATCCCGGAGCAGGAACACGGCGTGATGGAAGGTTTTCAGCTGTGGCTCAATTTGCCCGCGCGGAGCAAAATGCGCGAGCCGTGGTATCAGGATTTTTCCAGCGCATCGATTCCCGAATACGTCACGCCGGAGAATGTCACCGTGCGGGTGATTGCGGGAAGCAGCAACGGCGTGCCGGGCGCCGTGACGCGCGAGATCACCGAGCCGTTGTATCTCGATGTGCATGTGCCGGCGGGCGCGTCGTTCTCGACCGCGTTACCGGCGACGCATAACGCTTTTATCTATGTTTATCGCGGCAAAGTGAAGATCGGCGATACGCTGGTGGAGTCGCGCCGCATGGGAATCCTGAACAACACGCCGGGAGCCGACGGCGTGACGTTCAACGCAACCGAAGATGCGCGCCTGATTGTGGTTGCGGGCAAGCCGCTGAACGAACCCATCGTGCAATACGGGCCGTTTGTGATGAACACGCAGGAAGAAATCCATCAGGCACTGGGTGACTTTAAAAATGGTCGCTTTGCGTAAACGAATAGCTTCTACCCACTTCCTAACCGTATCCCTTCCCCCTTGCAGGGGGAAGGCTAGGATTAACCAGCGACTTGGCTGCGGTTGCTTGCAGCCTAGTCGAATGGCTAGTTGTTTCACCTAGGGGGTAGAAATCCGGGGTGCATCAATACCAACTAACTGTTAAATATACGAAGGAGAACACAAATGACTACCACCCTGTTTACCCCCGCAACACTTGGCAAGCTGACGCTCAAGAATCGCGTCGTCATGGCACCGCTGACGCGTTCGCGCGCTATCGGCAATATCCCGAACGGGCTGATGGAAAAATACTACCGCATGCGCGCCGATGCCGGACTTATCATCACCGAAGGCACCTCGCCTTCCCCGAACGGCCTCGGCTACGCGCGTATCCCCGGCATGTTCAGCGATGCGCAGGTGCAAGGCTGGCGGCGGGTGACGGATGGCGTGCATCAGGCCGGCGGAAAAATCTTCGTGCAGCTGATGCACACCGGGCGTGTCAGCCACCCCGCGAATTTGCAGCAAGGCACGCGGATACTTGCGCCTTCCGCGCTCGCCGCACCCGGCGAGATGTGGACGGACAGCAGCGGGCAGCAGCCGCTTCCCATCCCCGTAGAGATGAGCGAAGCCGACATTGCGCTGACCATCGCCGAATATACCGCTGCGGCCAAACATGCGATCGACGCGGGATTCGACGGTATCGAGCTGCACGGGGCGAACGGCTATTTGATTGACCAATTTCTCAACACCGTATCCAACCGGCGTACCGACCGCTGGGGCGGCGGTTCCGACACGGTGCGCGAAGCGGCGGTGCGGGAGGGGTCGCCAGCGGTCGCTGCGCAAAACGATGAGGACGCTCAGGCGCGACGCGACCGCAGCATCGAGAACCGCATCCGTTTTGCCGTGGAGATTGCCAAGGCATCTGCTGCCGCTGTCGGCGCGGAGCGCATCGGCATGCGCATCTCGCCTTATGGCGTGTTCAACGGCATGGCACCTGATGCCGAAATGGACGCGATGTATGAACGCCTGATCGCCGAACTCAACGCCATCGGTCTGGTGTATATCCATGTCGTCGATCACAGCTCGATGGGCGCGCCGGAAGTCAGCCCGGCGCTGAAAGCCAAAATACGCGCCTCCTTCAAAGGAAAATATATCCTGTCCGGCGGTTACGACCTGGCTCGCGCGAATGCCGATCTCGACGCGCAGCGCGGCGATCTAGTCGCATTCGGTCGCCCGTTCATCGCCAATCCGGATCTGGTGCAGAAGCTGACCAATGGGAAAGACCTAGTCGCGCCTGACTTCAATACTTTCTATACGCCGGGAGAAAAGGGCTACACCGACTATTGATTTCCGAGAATATTTTTGGGTGCAGGGCAGGGGGTGTTGCGGAATCTGCCAGCCCGAACTGGGCGGCAATCTTTTTCTGATCTATGCCAACCTCTTTGCGACTGTCGGCATAGATCAGCGGTAAGCCAGCAGGCTGCCGCGATGACGTTCAAGCGTGCTTGTCTTGCTGCGCTTTAAGGTTGGAAATCAGCTTGAACGTGTTGACCGGTTTAAATAATACCGGCCAGTCGCACTCCGCCGCCTTTTTTATTAAATCTGAGGATGTTTCTCCGGTCATCAGTACCGCATTAATCGGCTTGCCCAACCTTTGGCTGAGCATATTCAGGAACTGAATTCCATCAATTGTGCCGCTCAGCATGTAATCGGCGATGTAGTAGTCAACCCGCCCGGTATGGGCGTGGCGCCAAGCTTCTTCCGCACTCCGGAAACATTTAACCTCTCCGCCCAGCATCTCCAGAGATTGGGTTAAAGCTTGTGCTACCAGCAAGTCATCCTCGACTACAACAAAGCGCTTGTTTTGAATAAATGACAGGTCAACAACCTGTTTCTGCAAGTCCTCAGTAACGGTTGACTGCATTACACCTGTCAATGTGACATCCAAAGGCAAACGGAACTCAAAAACCGACCCCCGTCCAATCTGCGAGCGGCATGTTATTTCGCCGCCCAGCAGCGTTATGGTTCGTTTGGCAATTGTCAAACCCAGCCCCATCCCGTTTGCCCTGTTGCGCTGCGGATTGTTGATTTGGTAGAACTCATCGAAGATAAGCCTGATATTTTCATCCGAAATGCCCATGCCGGTGTCCCATACCTGAAACAATACATCGCTGCCGCGTTTTCTGGCACTTACCAATATTGCGCCACTCGACGTGAATTTGATCGCATTGGAAACCAGATTCATCAACACCGACTGTAGAAAGCTGGCATCGCTGAGGACGAAAAGCGTTTCATTCATCGGGAAGTACAGTTTGAAGCCAAGTTGCTTGTTGACGGCCAACTGTGCAAAAGATTGTTCCAGCCAGTTAAATATCCCGGTCACATTGATCGGGGTAAGTTCCGGCTTGAGGGTGCCGGAATCCAGCTTGGAAATATTCAACAGGGAATCGAGCAGTCCGCTGAAAGTGATCATTGACTGATCCAGTCGCTGGATGATTTGATTTTGCTGGGGAGTTGGTTCGGTAAATTTGAGTGCATCGATAAACAGGTTTGCCGCCGCCAGCGGCTGCCGGAGATCGTGGCTTGCAGCCGCAAGAAAGCGGGTCTTGGCCAATGAGATTTCCGCCTGATTGCGATCGGTGATATCTCTGGATACCACAACTACACGAGCCGGTTCACCACCGTTATTTTTGATTATTCCGCCGCGCGACTCCATATTGCGGATACTGCCATTTGCCAGTACAAACCGGAAATTTATGCAGTGGCTGATACCGGAACGCAGGGTTTCATCAAACACCTGTTTGACATATTCACGGTCATCCGGATGAATTTCGGCAAAGGAATCCGTGTAAAGCATGGATTCCGGATCGCCGAATAGTCTGGCGTATGAGGCGCTGTTGTATAGTCGTTTTCCTTCGGTATCGAGTACTGCAATGAAATCTTCGACGTTATCCCCGACCATGCGAAAGAATTTTTCCTGCTCATTCAATTTATTTTCTGCCGCCTTGCGCTCGGAGATGTCCTGCGCCAGATCGAACCCGTCTATTGCAAAGTGCGCCGTCATTTTTTTGAGGATTTCACACTCCTGTTGCAGTCGGGCGTTCTCGGCCCGCAAGCGGGAAAGTTCCGTCTGATTCGGCATTTTTTATTCTCCTTCCAAAAGCAAGGTTGATTTTATGTCATCCGGCATTAATGGCTGGAGAACAGGTCGCGCAGTTTGCAAAGCGTGGTGGTGATATCGAAACGTGTTTCCGGCAAAGCTTCACCGTTGAGTATTTTTCTCAACGCAGCGGCTGGGTCAGTCTCTCCGGTCAGTAAAACCTGAGCATGCCATTTTTCCATGTGGCGAAGATAGCCGTCACCGGCACTGGCGGCGACTATGATCTCGACACCATGCAGGGGATGCGGGCCGTCGTCCTTGAAGTAATGCGGTAATTGCTCCTGGCTTAGCTGGATGCGTTGTGGTTCCGGGATCGGTTGGCCCGGTTCGCAGTCGAATACCAGCCAGTCGCGGGTTTGTCCGGCGTGCCCTGAGACTTTGCTCCAGTTGTCTTTGGTGGCGATGGCAATTTTCATGGTTAGTGCCTCAGGTATTCGTGAGTGCGTTATTTTAAGCACAATCCTGCCGCTGTTCAGCGGTATTTTTCCTTGCATAAATGGCCGGCGAATTGAAAACCGGACAGCTAATCGGGTATCCTGCAACTCGGGCATTGCTCTTTAAATATGTACCGGCGCAGTGATGGGCCGAAAATAATGCAAAGGCTGCGAAACAATTTCCGAATCACAATATATTTAGTATGTGACCCGCCAGATTAAAATCTTATTGGGAATATAGCCAGGCCATGACGGATAACAATAAATCGATCGAGGGCATCGCGCAATCCGTGGTCGATAACGCGAAGCATTACGTTGCTTCGGTATCGGCGATGTCTGACAGCAACGATTTGAGCGCCACCGAGGACATCATGTCATCGTCAGGCATCAAGCTGGTTGCGCGCGGCATGCGGATAGATGCAAACCTGCGCGAGAAGTTGTGCGGGCACCAGTTGTCCGGGGCAACGATGGAGAACAGCATTTCGATCGCCGGCGGCATCACTTCCGAAGCGCTGGCCGTTGATACAGCGCATCTGATCGATAGCGATGCATGGTTCAAACGGCTCGAAGTGATGTCCGGCGATCCCGGTGCAATGCGTCATGGCTTATCGCGTCTGAAGCTGCCGCGCGCGATTCTGTTCCGTCTGACGGTGGCGCGCGATCAGCGTCCGGCACTTTATCGCCACTTGCTTAGTGTCGCCGTCATCAGTCACTACCTTGCACTGCGTTTGCAGTTGAAACAGGTGACCATCGACAACCTGCTCATCGCCGCGTTATGCCACGATCTCGGCGAGTTGTATATCGACCCGGTGATTCTTGGTTCGGGGCATCGCGTCACGGACGAGGAGCGGCGTTTTATTTACGCGCATCCGATTATGGGATGGCTGATGGTTCACGAGCTGCAGGGTGTTGATGCGGAGGTGGCCGGCACGATTATCCAGCATCAGGAAAGGCTGGATGGCAGCGGCTATCCGCACGGAAAGAGAGATGATGCAATCGGACTGCCCGGGCGCATCCTGGCTATCGCCGATGTTTCCGCCTCGATTATGGCGCGGTTCAGCGATCACCGCCGCTTGTCCACGCTGCTGCGCCTGAACAGCAAAAAATACGATTCGAAGGTGGTGGGCTTATTGCACGAAGCGATTGTCCAAGAAGCCGCGCCAGCCAGCCATGCAGAGTGCGGCAGCAAAACAATGAAGCGGCTGGCCGACTTCGTAACGTTCCTCGACGGCTGGTCGCAACTGAATGCCATGACTGATAGCGCGCGCGAGGTGTCGTGCGAATTTATTTCCGAACGCATGTATAACCTGCACATGATCGTCCGTCAGGTCGGTTTCGATCCGGACAGTCTCGATATGTTGTTGCAACTTGCCAATGAGGATGCGGCGATTGCGACCGAATTGACGGTATTGGTTGACGAGTTGCAATTCCAAATTGCCGATCTCGGGCGTGAATTCGACCGGCACGCGCCGGACTGGGCCGGCACCATTAATCCGCTCGTTGCAGTCGCGCTGGACGACTGGCGGAAACAGCTGCAGGATTGCCTGGAAAGCTAGTCTGGCGTTATGTTCCGGATACTAGTCCGGATGCCAGCCCGGGCCATGCGTGTATTTTTTCCTGATCGAATCCAATCTGTTTGCGGTCATCGGCCTCCATTCGCAGGCATAGGATCAGCAAGGGTTGGGCGTAACGGTGATTTTCAAACAATGAGGCGTGTTATCCCAGCCTGTTCAATCGTGGCAACCTGATGACTTTGCTTGCTAGGCAGATGGGTGCAACAGTTAATTGGGTGTGTGCGGTGTGCCAATACAATACATCTTGCTGGGTGTGGTTTTGTCATAATATCTGATGAGGACTCCACCGCTCGGCGTAACCCATTTTTCAATACCTACCGGCTTGTAGTTCATGCCCGTATAGCCTCTTACTTTTATTATTAATTGCTCCGGATCATCTTTGAATGTGGCACCGATAAAATCCCGGCTTTCCCCGACAAAAATATATTGCGCGTCGGCATTCAGTAATTTTTGATCAACTTTCCACCAGTTGGCACCTCCCTCAGTGAAGGCGGGTTTGCCGAAATATGTCGCCATATAATCATTGAAATATTCGGCAGTCACCTGATCTGTGCATACCAGAGCCGAACCTATAACAATCGAAAAATGACTCGGCACCGCAAATGCAATATCGCTAACCAGCAGTAGCAGTAATATCAGTTTCTTCATCTGGTATTGGCGCTGATTAAACAGCGCTACCGGTGTTTTAGTGCCGGTATTGTTGGCAGGTTTCACCGGTTAATCTGTGCGGCAACGCACTTGGCTATTGCTGCCTTGGTTTGATTCATTATTTTTCAGAAAATGAATGTTTTTAGCGATGGGGCCGGTAATTCTATGGTGGTAATAAAACGGCCGGGAAAAACCAGTTTGCGGCACAGTTGAAAGATGTCGCATAATGCGCGTGCCATGAGGGGCAGCATGCAGGGCAGGGTCAATTTGACACCGGACCTGATAATGACTTTGCTATTCTGGTTGACGGGTTGATGCATATTTAATTTATGCCGGCAACACGGACATATAACTAAAAAAGCTATAGATCGGGAGAGAGAGTCATGCAGAACAGGAATGCCCATGTTTCACAAAAGGAAGTGCCGTTTCCGCCAAATACGGTGCTGATTTCGCGTACCGATACCAAAGGTATCATCACCTACGCCAACGATGCTTTTGTTGATATATCCGGGTACAGCCGCGAGGAGTTGATCGGTACGAATCACAACATCGTGCGTCATCCGGATATGCCGCCGCAGGCCTTTAAATGGCTTTGGGATACGCTCAAGGAACGCCGCCCGTGGCGCGGTACGGTCAAGAACCGCTGCAAAAACGGGGATCATTACTGGGTGCGTGCGACGGTTGCCCCGATTTTCGAGGGCGGACAGATGATCGGCTATTCGTCGGTGCGCAGGGCACCGACCCGCCAGCAAGTCGCCGGCGCAGAGACGTTGTATCGCCAACTGAACCAGAGCGGTATGCAGATTGTTTCGCGATTTGAGCGCTTTAAATTCGGCAACTGGTCGCTGTCGCGCAAATTGCAGTTTGCGATTCAGGTTACCTTGCTCGCCGCTCTGGGGTTCGGGCAGTATTCGGTATTTCAGCACATGAAGGAAGATGCCAAATCAACGGCGGTTCGCGATGCACAAAAACTGTCGGATGAAATTATCGACAGCGCCAATATGTTGATGGTGGCGGGGCAGATTGGTAATACCGATTTGCGCAAATTGCTGATAAAGAAAGTTAGCATGTCAGAGGGGGTCAGGAATGCGCAGCTGGTGCGTGCAAAACCGGTTGATGATCTGTACGGGCCGGGCTTGCCCGAAGAACATATCGCCAACGATGTGCAGCGGCAGGTGCTAGAGACCAAAAAGCAGGTTGTGTCCTTTAATGAGGACGGTACGCATGTTCATGTTGTGACTCCCTATCTGGCGAGCAAAGATTTTCACGGTACGGATTGCACCGGATGCCATCAGGTAGCGGAAGGAACTGTGCTCGGTGTGTCGGAGCTGGAAATCGATGTGACTCCGCAATTCGATTCAATTGCCACGCTTGAAAGACGTACATTGATTGGTCAAATTGCCTTGCAGGTATTCCTGTTCTTCTATCTTGCCTTTCTGGTCAATAAATATGTCGCCAAGCCGGCTGATGTTGCGCAGCGCGAGTTTGAGAAGCTGATGCAGGGCGATATGAACGAAGAGATCGATATTACCGGACGCGATGAACTGGGTGTGCTGTTGTGCGGCGTGCAAACCATGCAGTCGTATTTGCGCACCATCGTCGACGAAGTGGTTACGCCGGTCGGTCATATGCAGAAGCGCATCGCGGATATGGGCAACCGGGTATCGGGCGTGGCGGACAATGCGGCGAATGAACACCAGCATATCCAGCAGATCGTCGGCACGATGGAAGGTTTCAGCAAGTCGGTTGCGGAGGTTGCCGATATGGCCGGGGATTCGCTCGGCGATGCGCGGGCGATGCAGCAGGTGGTCGATGAAAACAACCGCTATATGGAACTCAGTATCGCGGCGACCAGCAAAGTGGCGGATACCGTGCAGAATACCAGCCGGACTATCTCCGACTTGGGGGGGGCGATCGAGAACATCGGCATGATTTCCAATACCATCAAGGAGATTGCCGAGCAGACCAACCTGCTGGCGCTGAATGCGGCCATCGAAGCGGCGCGTGCCGGCGAGCAGGGACGCGGTTTCGCCGTGGTCGCGGACGAGGTGCGCAAGCTTGCCGAACGCACGTCCGCCAGCACCAAGGATATCTCGCGTACCATCGGCGAGATCAGCGCCATCTCGGATGCGGCGGTGAAAGCCATGCACGAGGCGGTGTCCGATGTCGGAACCAGCATTGAACTGATCCGCAAGAACGGTGACGGCCTGAAGGAAATTATGGGAGCCACCGCCAGCGTTTCGCAGCGTATCGAAAACATCGCGTCGGCCTCCAAGGAGCAATCCGAAGCGGGGGTCAGCATGTCCGGCAGTCTGGATAGCATCAGCAAGCTGGTGGATAGCAACGCGCAGGCCGCAATCGACACCAAGGCGGTGGCCGAAGAGTTGGCAAAGGCGGCGGTTGAACTGAAGAAGGCGGGCTATCCGCTCACCAAGTGCGCGATAGGCTGAACCGGGCGAGTGCTGTAGAAATGCGATGTAATTTATTCATTCATGGTTGAGGGTGACTTGGTGCGCGAGTGGCGTACCGGGTCACTATCCTGTTGTTATGGCTTGTTGCACCGTAAGCAGGTTATTTTTGAATATGCAAGTTTTTTATCTGAGCGCGCTGTAGCGGGCTTCTGATCTTGTAAATAGTTTAACGTCCCTCGGGTATAATTCATGCCCATGCAAATTCTACGCGGACTCTATTCCCCCGATACTCGGCCTGTTGCACTCACCATCGGTAATTTCGACGGGGTGCATGCGGGGCATCAGGCATTGCTCAACGAATTGCGCGCAACGGCGCAAGCACGCGGGCTATCAACGGCTGTCGTAATTTTCGAGCCTCATCCGCGCGAATTTTTTACACCGCAACAGGCTCCGGCACGCCTGACCAATCTGCGCGAAAAGCTGGAACTGTTTGCGTCCATGAATATTGATCGCGTGCATGTGTGCCGTTTTAACGCGCAATTTGCCCAGATGGGCGCGGCGGATTTTATTCACGCGCTGCATGAAAAGTTGTCGGCAAAATTTGTGTTGATCGGCGACGACTTCCGCTTCGGCAGCGGGCGCGCCGGCGATTTTGCGCTGATGGAGAAAATCGGTTTGCAGCGGGGGTTCGCGGTGCAATCAATGCGCAGTGTGCTGCATAGCGATGTGCGAATTTCCAGTACGGCGGTGCGTGCCGCGCTTGCCGCGGGCGATATGCACATGGCGCATCGCTATCTCGGGCGGCCTTACAGCATCAGCGGTCGTGTCGAACATGGCGACGGGCTGGGCAAAAAGATCGGATTTCCCACCGCCAACATCCAACTGAAACACAACCGTCCGCCGCTGTCCGGCATTTTCGTGGTGCGCGTGCATGGTGACGGACTGGCACCTATGCAGGGAGTGGCAAGCCTCGGCGTGCGCCCGACGGTGAGGCAGGACGGCAAGGCGGTATTGGAAGTTCACGTATTCGATTTTTCGCGTGATATTTACAACAAACACATGCGTCTGGATTTTTTGCACAAACTGCGCGACGAAGAAAAATACCCGGATGTGGAAACACTGACGCGCCAGATTGCGCTGGATGTGGAGCACGCCAAACAATGGTTTATGCTGCATGGCTAACGATTTGAAGCAGGAAAAAATGGCCGGATTAAAAGTACTGTTTGCGACTTCCGAAGTTGCGCCGCTGGTCAAGACCGGTGGTTTGGGCGATGTCAGCGGCGCGTTGCCCGCCGCCTTGTGCGCCATCGGTGTGGACGTGCGCGTGCTGGTGCCGGGATACCGGCAAGTCATCGCGCAGCTGGCGCAGCACGAAGCTGTTGCGGAATTCGATAAGCTGCCGGATTTCCCATCCGCCCGGCTGCTGTCCGGCGTGATGCCGAACGGTGTGCCGCTGCTGGTGCTGGACTGTCCCGAGTTGTACCAGCGCGACGGAGGTCCTTATCAGGATGCGGGTGGGCAAGACTGGAGCGACAATCCGCTACGCTTCGGCTTGTTGTCCAAAATTGCCGCGGTGTTGGGCGGCAGCGCATCACCGCTCAACTGGCATCCCGATCTGGTGCATTGCAACGACTGGCAAACCGGTCTGACTCCAGCCTATCTGCATTTTGAGCCGGGTGCGGTGCCTAGTGTTATCACCATCCACAATATGGCATTTCAGGGCAATTTCGCTCCGGAAACGGTGCAGGAACTGGGCTTGCCGCCATCCTGTTTCGGCATTAATGGCGTAGAGTTTCACGGTTATTTGTCGTTTCTCAAGGCGGGTCTGTATTACGCCGACCATATCACCACCGTTAGCCCTAACTATGCGAAAGAAATTCAGCGCGCGGAACTTGGCTTCGGTATGCAGGGGTTGCTATCACAACGCAGTGGCGATCTTACCGGCATTCTGAACGGCATCGATACCGATGAATGGAATTCCGCAACAGATAAGCATCTGGTCAAGAAATTCAGCGCGGCACGCATGGCCGGTAAGGCGGCCGACAAGGAATATCTGCAATGCAGGCTGGGGTTGGATATTGTGCCGGATGTGCCGCTGCTCGGTGTAATCAGCCGTTTTACCCACCAGAAAGGTCTGGACTTGTTGCTGGAGATCGCGCCGCGCCTGATCGGGTTGCCGGTGCAGTTGGCCATGCTCGGCAGCGGCGAAGCGCAAATGCAGCAGGCCGCGATTGAATTATCCTATCGATATCCGGGCAAAGTCGGCGTGAATATCGGCTTCAACGAGGCACTGGCACACCAGATCGAAGCCGGAGCGGATATGTTCATCATGCCGTCGCGCTTCGAGCCGTGCGGCCTGAATCAGTTGTACAGCCAACGCTATGGTACGCCGCCGATTGTTCACTCCACCGGCGGGTTGGCCGATTCGGTGGTGGACTGCACGGCGGAAACCCTCAGGGATCGCACCGCAAGCGGTTTCGTGTTCAAAGGTATGACTGCCGAAAACCTGTTTGTCACGATCCGGAGGGCGGTTGATCTATACCACGATCAACGCCAGTGGAAAGTTTTGCGTAAAAACTGCATGGCCAAAGACTTCAGCTGGGAGGCCAGCGCGGAAGCTTATCGCGCCGTGTATCTCAAGCTGCTGGGGCGCTAAGCGTTCTACGCGATAGTTGTCTGCTCTAGCCGAACGATTTGCGGATAACAGCCGAATACTCGTGAATATCAATGCAGATTGACAAACCATGCCCGAATTAGTGGCGGTTTATATTGCTGCGTAAGGTTAGTTGCCGGGCGCGGGGCAAGGGGTATTGCGGTGTTGGTTTGGGCAGCTTTCCAGATCGGCGGAGGAGATTGCCAGACCGAGCCATGCGTGTATTTTTTCCTGATCGAAACCTACCTCTTTGCGGCCATCTGCTTCGATCAGCGGGCGGCGGATTAGCAGCGGGTCTTGCAGCATGAGTTGCAGCGCAGTGAGGGCATTCTGTTGTTCCGGGACAATCTCGCCGGACTTGACGCGCGGGGCGGCGCGGTTAAACCATTCCGCGACAGGGCGCTCCCCGAAGAAGGCGAGCAGGCGTTGTGGTGTCCATGCTTCGGACAGCAGGTCGCGCGCGATGACTTCATGTCCGGCGGCGGCCAGCAACGCTTTTTGTTTGGTGTTGTTGCCGCAACCGGGTTTTTCGTAGAAGGTGATGGTGGTCATTGGGTTTCGTCATTCCGGCTACACTAATTCCTTCCCCCTTGCAGGGGGAAGGTTAGGATTAACCAGCGACTTTGCCCGCAAGCGTGCGAGTCGCTGGTTATCTCCCTGCAAGGGAGAGGGGATATTAAAACTTCACCAGAATATCTTCATTCCTCACGATGAACTGGCAGGCCAGACGCCAAGGCGGCGGCACGTCGCCGTTCTCGGCGGCTTCGATCTGTTCCTTGGTGATCTTGCCGGCCAGCTTCAGCGCGGTCTTTTCTTTTTCGGTCAGGCTCACGCCGAGCGGTTGCTTGTTTCCCAGCACGCTGACTTGGATCGCGCAGGAGCCGCATTCACCGTTTTCGCATTCGAAATCCAGCGGTATTTTGTTTTCTTTGGCGACGCTGAGCAGGGTATTGGTATCGCCTGCGGTGGCGTACACCGTGATGTCTTTTTTCAGTTTTGGTGAGCTGAAGGTAATGTTGGCCATGATGTTCCTTGATAACGGATTGTGGAAGGAGCTTCGTAGGATGGGTGAAGCGCAGCGCAACCCATCGGGTTTAATGGGGTGCGGCAATGATGGGTTGCGCTGCGCTTCACCCATCCTACGTTGGTTTCTTTGGTCATATGGTCGAGGCTAACGGGAGAAGCGTTCCGGTTTTACCCATCACGCTTCTCTCTTCCCCTCAGTTAACGCACGATGTCGTAGCTGATGTCGGTCTTGCCGGTGATGATGGTGCTTTGATCCATACGCTCGAATATCTCGTCGAGGATCATCACCAGCACGCGCAGCCCGCCTTCGTAGCCCCAGATCGGGAAGCGGTGGTAGTGGTGACGGTCGAAGATCGGGAAGCCGAGGCGGATCAGCGGCACGTTGCAATCGCGTTCCAGATACTTGCCGTGGGTATTGCCGATCAGGTAGTCCACCGGCTCGGTATACAGCAGCGAGCGCAGATGCCACATATCCTTCTTCGGATAGACCTTGCAGTTCTTGCCGAACGGGCTGGCATCGAACAGCGCCTGCACCTTGGCGGCCCAAGTATCGTCACCGTTGGTGGACAACACTGTGGTCGGTTCCGCACCCAGTTCCAGCAGGAACTGGGTCAGTCCCAGCATCAGATCCGGATCGCCGTACAACGCGAACTTTTTGCCGTGCAGGATGGCTTGCGAATCGGCGATGGCATCCACCAGACGGCCGCGTTCCTTGGTCAGCGCTTCGGGAATCGGCTTGCCGGTGAGGCGCGACACTTCCATCAGGAACTTGTCGGTGCCGGTCACGCCGACCGGGTGATTCAGCGCGACAACTTCTTGTCCCTTGGTCGCGATGTACTTGAGCGTTTTTTCGGTGCAGAATTCCTGGAAGGAAATCGTGGCGGAAGCGTTGTACGCAGCCTTCATTTCTTCCTTGGTGGTGCCGCCGTCGTACATGCGGTATTCGCCGTCAGTCGGGGTGTCCCAGATGTCCGAGGTGTCGCCGAGGATGGTGTAATCCGCGCCCATCAGCCCGAGCAAACGCTTGATCTCGCGCAGGTTGCCGGTGGTGTAGCCGTCGAAGCCGCCGATGAAGTTGATCTTGCCGGTAACAGGCTTGCGTTCGCCCGCCTTGCCCCAGAAATGTTCGACGATGCCTTTCATCGCGTTGTCGTAGCCGGTGACATGGCTGCCGACGAAAGCCGGAGTGTGGGCGAACGGCACGTCGAAGTCTTCGGGGATGCTGCCCTTGCTCTTGGCGGTCTTGATGAAACTGTCCAGATCGTCGCCGATCACCTCGGCCATGCAGGTGGTGGAGACGGCGATCATTTCCGGTTTGTACATCGCGTAGGCGTTGGCCAGCCCGTCAACCATATTATTCAGACCGCCGAATACCGCCGCGTCTTCGGTCATCGAGGAAGAGACGCAGGAGGTCGGTTCCTTGAAGTGGCGCGAGAAGTGCGAGCGGTAGTAGGCGACGCAACCTTGCGAGCCGTGCACGAATGGCAGGGTCTTGTGGAACCCGACGGCGGCGAACACCGCGCCCAGCGGCTGGCAAGCCTTGGCCGGATTGACGGTCAGGGCGGTGCGCTCAAAGTTCTTGTCCTGATATTCCTTGGTCTTGGTCCACTCGCGGATCTCGATGATCTTTTGTTCCGAGTGCTTGTACTCGAAGTTTTTTTGCTTGTTCTCGAACATCGCGGTGTATTCCGGCTGACGGAACAGCAGCTCGTGATCTATTACATTTTCAGCATCTTGTGACATGGCAGTCTCCTATCAATTTGTTACGGATTATTTCGTCCAGGGTGCCTTGGTCAGGCTCCATACCGGGCTGTTGATGGCCATATCCATATCGCGGGCGAAGATGGCAAAGCCGTCGTAGCCGTGGTACGGGCCGGAGTAGTCCCAGCTGTGCATCTGGCGGAACGGTACGCCCATCTTCTGGAACACGTACTTTTCCTTGATGCCGGAACCGACCAGATCGGGTTTGATCTTGTCCACGAACTTCTCGAATTCGTAACCGGTCACGTCGTCGTACACCAGCGTGGAATCCTTGATGTAGTCGGTGGTGCGCTGGTAGTCGTCGTTGTGGGCGAATTCGTAGCCGGTGCCGACCACTTCCATGCCGAGGTCTTCATACGCGCCGATCACGTGGCGCGGACGCAGGCCGCCGACATACAGCATTACCTTTTTGCCTTCGAGGCGCGGTTTGAAGCGGGCGATCACCGCATCCACCAGCGGACGGTACTTGGCGATGACGCGCTCGGCACCTTCCTTGATCTTGTCGTCGAAGTGGCTGGCGATTTCGCGCAAGCTGGCTTCGATCTTGGACGGGCCGAAGAAGTTGTACTCGACCCACGGCGTGCCGTACTTTTCTTCCATGTGGCGCGAGATATAGTTCATCGAGCGGTAGCAGTGCAGCACGTTCAGCTTGGCTCGGGGCGTGTTCTCGATTTCGGCGATGGTGCCGTCGCCGGACCACTGGGCGATCACGCGCAGGCCCATCTCTTCCAGCAGGATGCGCGAAGACCAGGCATCGCCGCCGATGTTGTAGTCGCCGATGATCGCCACGTCGTAAGGTGTGGACTCGAATGCATTCTTGTTTGGGTCGGTCTTGTCGAATACCCAGTCGCGGATCATGTCGTTGGCGATGTGGTGGCCGAGCGATTGCGATACGCCGCGGAAGCCCTCGCAGCGCACCGGCACGATGGTCTTGCCTTCCAGCTCCTTGGATTTTTTCTTCGATACCGCTTCGATATCGTCGCCGATCAGACCGATCGGGCATTCCGACTGGATCGAGATACCCTTGTTCAGCGGGAACAGCGCCTCGACTTCATCGATCAGTTTTTCCAGCTTCTTGTCGCCGCCGAACACGATGTCCTTTTCCTGAAAGTCGGAGGTGAACTGCATGGTGCCGAAGCTGTCGATGCCGGTGGTACCGATGTAGTAGTTGCGGCGGGTAGCCCAGGAATATTGGCCGCAGCCGACCGGGCCGTGGGAGATGTGGATCATGTCCTTGATCGGACCCCACACCACGCCCTTGGAACCGGCGTAAGCGCAACCGCGCACGGTCATCACGCCGGGCAGCGATTTGATGTTGGATTTCACGCCGCAATCGGATTTGCCTTCTTCGTGCACGCTGAGGTGCTTGGCGCGCCGCTTGGCGGTTTTCTCGGGATAGACGCTGAGGACTTCCTCGATCAATTCCTTGTTGCGTTTCGTTGTTTGTTCAGCAGTAAGGCTCATGTTGCCCTCCTAATATTAAGTAAATTTTCTAATCAGCTCAGCAAAGGACGCGCGGGTCCGTATTGCTCCTGTTTCAATTTGCATGCCCTTTACGGAGCCGCCTGACAAGCAGTTTGTAGGTGCGAATTTATTCGCACATTATTCATTGTGCGTGCGAATAAATTCGCACCTACCAAGCCACCTGCAGGCTAGTTACCGGATCAGGCTACTGCCGCTGCCTTGCCGATAATGGATTCGTCTTCTTTCTTCATGATGCCGAATTCCATCAACAGCTCTTCAAGTTCTTCCATGGTGATCGGGGTCGGGATGGTGCCCTTGCCGGCGTTTTCATGGATCTTTTTGGCCAGCTGACGGTACTCTTCTGCCTGCGAGGATTCCGGCGCGTACTCCAGCACGGTCATGCGGCGCAACTCGGCGTGTTGCACGATGTTGTCGCGCGGCACAAAGTGGATCAGTTGGGTCCCCAGCTTCTTAGCCAGCGCTTCGGCCAGTTCGTATTCCTTGTCGGTCTGGCGCTCGTTGCACACCAGGCCGCCCAGACGCACGCCACCGGAATTGGCATACTTCAAAATACCCTTGGCGATGTTGTTGGCCGCGTACATTGCCATCATTTCGCCGGACATTACGATGTAGATTTCCTGTGCCTTGTTTTCGCGAATCGGCATTGCGAAACCACCGCATACCACGTCACCCAGCACGTCGTAGGAAACATAGTCCGCACCGTCATACGCGCCATTTTCTTCAAGGAAGTTAATGGCGGTAATCACGCCGCGACCGGCGCAACCGACACCTGGCTCAGGTCCGCCGGCTTCCACGCAACGGATGTCGCGGTAACCGACTTTCATCACGTCTTCCAGTTCCAGGTCTTCCACGGAACCGGCTTCTGCTGCCAGCGACAGCACGGTGTCTTGTGCTTTTGCATGCAGGATCAAACGGGTAGAGTCAGCCTTCGGATCGCAACCGACGATCAGAATCTTGTGACCCATTTCGGCCAATGCGGCCAAAGTGTTTTGGGAAGTAGTGGATTTGCCGATCCCACCCTTACCGTAAAAAGCGATTTGACGCAGTGGTGCGCTCATTACATTCTCCTTAAAAAAATACAACTAAAAAAAGATCCCTGTGGTGACATCGTTTGCTGCCTGACTGCACAATCTTTGCCCCGCGCTTTCCTATTAGCAAGTGGCGTGCCAACACCTAAAAAAATTTATAGTTTGTTGTTTTAAAGAGAATTAGATGACAGTTTGTCTGGTTGTAGGTGTGTGTAGCGATGCCTACAATGTGAAACAAACTGCAACAATAAAAATGATGACAGACAAATATGGACGGCGAGGCAGCGGTAATTTTTGTTTGCGGTACAGGTAAATGAAATATTGTTGTGTTGAGCGTAACCGGTGAAGTTGTTTTGATTTTTTGCAGCCTGCAACCGGTAATTTGATAACGATTTATTGGCGGTGCGGCGAACGGTTCCTGAAGCACCTGCGCTCCTCGGCAACCCGCCTAGCCCTACACAATAAGCCTGTGATGGTGTAACCTTCCGGCATTGATTTGTATGGCAGTGATACCCGCGCAAATAAGTGGCAAGGACGATGAGCGACATTCAAACTAACAGTAATATTCCGGGCAAAAGTACCGACAGTTCGCCACCCGCAAATCTGGGGTTGAGAGAGGATCTGTTACTGCATGATCCGTTGCTGGACAGCTTGCTGGAAGTTGCGCGCATTCACGGCAGACCCAGCACCAGAGCGGCACTTTCCGCCGGGTTGCCGCTACAAAATGGACGTTTGACACCTTCTCTGGTGGCCCGTTCGGCGAACCGCGCCGGTCTTAATTGCCGGATCGCCCGCCGTGAGTTGTTCAAGATAGACCCCATCCAATTGCCTGCCGTTTTGCTGCTGAAAGGTGATGAGGCATGCGTCCTGTTGGGGTTGGATAAACAAAATGGACAGGCGCAGGTGCTGTTTCCGGAATCCGGGCAGACAGCATTTACGCTGGCGCGCGAGGATCTGAGCTCGCGCTATCTTGGTATTGCAATCTTTCTGCAGCCGCGCGTCAAGTTCGATAGCCGTACTCCGGAGGTTGCAAAACTGGCCAAGCGCCACTGGTTCTGGGGTGCCATGCTGGAACAGTGGCAGGTCTACCGGGATGTGCTGACGGCGGCATTTCTGATTAACGTATTTGCGTTGGCGATCCCGCTGTTCTCGATGAATGTATACGACCGCGTGGTGCCCAATTATGCGGTGGACACCTTGTGGGTTTTGGCGATAAGCGTCGTATTATTGCTGGGACTGGATATGCTGTTGCGCCTGATGCGCGGGCATTTTGTCGATCTGGCCTCGTCGCGTATCGACATCCAGCTTTCCTCCATGTTGATGGAGCGCGTGCTCGGTCTAAAAATGGAAGCCAAGCCGTCGTCGGTAGGCGCGTTTGCCTCGACGATGAAGTCCTTTGAGACGGTGCGCGACTTCATCGCGTCGGCAACCGTTTCGACCTTGATAGACATTCCTTTTGCGCTGCTGTTTTATCTGGTCATCGCATGGATAGCCTGGCCGCTGGTTTTTATTCCCATCCTGGGTTTTCTGGGCGTGGCCATCTATATCTATGCGCTCCAGCAGAAGATGCACGAGCTTTCCGAAACCACTTACCGTGCCGCATCGTTGCGCAATGCCACGCTGGTGGAAAGTCTGACCGCGATGGAAACCATCAAGGCGCTCAGCGCGGAAAGTCACGTGCAGGCGACTTGGGAGAAAACGGCGGCATTCCTGTCGAAAACCAGCAATCAGTTGCGCATGCTTTCGGCATCGGCGACGAGTAGTGTTCAGACCGTTCAGCAAGTCGTCAATGTCGGCGTGCTGGTCGGCGGCGTTTACCTGATTCACGACGGGTTCCTCAGTCAGGGCGGCCTGATTGCCTGCACCATGCTGACGGGGCGTGCGATGGCTCCCCTTGGTCAACTGGCCAGTTTGCTGATTCAGTATCAGGGCGCCAGAACCGCGCTGGATTCCCTGAATAAGCTGATGGAAAAACCGGTCGAGCGTCCACCCGAGTCGGCGTTTGTGCATCGCCCGGAAATTCGTGGCGGCATCGAATTCCGCAATGTCACGTTCGGCTATCCCAACTGCGACCCGATCCTGAAAAATGTTTCGTTCAAAATCAATCCCGGCGAATCCGTGGTGTTTCTCGGTCGGGTAGGCTCGGGCAAGTCCACCGTGCAGAAGCTGGTTCTGGGCTTCTACGAGCCGCAGGAGGGATCGGTGTTGGTCGATGGTATTGATCTTCGCCAGCTTGACCCGGCCGACCTGCGGCGCAATATCGGCTGCGTCGATCAGGAGGCGATCCTTTTTTACGGCACCTTGCGCGAGAATATCGCTTACGGCGCACCCTATGCGGACGATTCCGCCATTGTCGCGGCGGCAGAGCTGGCGGGGCTGAGGGAGTTCGTCAACAAACACCCGCGCGGTTTCGATATGCATATCGGCGAACGCGGTGCATCGCTTTCCGGCGGGCAGCGCCAGTGTATCGCCATTGCGCGGGCGTTTCTGATGGAGCCGCCCATCCTGTTGCTGGATGAGCCGACCAGTTCGATGGATTACACCACGGAAAACGAATTCAAGCTGCGTTTGAGCCGTTTTGCGAAGCGCTTCAGTCCCGGAAAAACGCTGCTGATTGCAACCCACCGTTCCAGTCTGATCGACTTGGCGGATCGCATTATCGTGATCAACGAAGGTGTCATTGTGGCCGACGGGCCGAGGGCCGAGGTGCTTGAGGCGTTAAAGACCGGAAATGTGGGGAAAGCATCGTGATCGCCAAGTTATTATCCCGGTTCAATACGGCGACACCGCCCGCGAAGAAAATGCTTGAGGCGCCGCGGCAAGGACTCCAACCGTTGTTCAATTGGTTGCTCAACAGAAGCGATGAGAAAATTGACGATTCCAAACTGCTGGATTTTGCCGCCGAGGCGGACTATGCCATTTTGAAGCAAGAGCCGGTTCGTGCCCGCGCGCTGTTGCGTGCGCTGGTCTGGATCGCCATCATCTTTCTGGTTTGGGCCAGTTTCGCCAAGGTGGACGAAGTGACCCGCGGCGAAGGCAAAGTGATTCCCTACAGCCAGATCCAGGTGCTGCAAAGTATGGACGGCGGTATTGTTTCGGAGTTGCTGGTGCATGAAGGCGATGTGGTACAAAAGGATCAGGTGCTGGTCCGCATCGATCAGACCCGTTTTCTGTCCTCGGTGAAAGAAAGCCGCGCGCAATATCTTTCCCTGTTGGCCAAGGCGGCGCGGTTGCGGGCTATTGCCGAAGGGAGTCCGTTTGCCCCCCCCGAAGAGGTGGTTAAGGAAGATCCCAAGACCGCGGAAGAGGAGCGGCGCCTCTATGAAGCGAGGCAAGCGGAATTGGACGGCACGGTATCTATGTCCAAACAGCAATTGATACAGCGCCAGCAGGAATTTGAGGAGCTTAAAGCCAAGAAGGAGCAAGCATCCAGGGCATATGAACTCACCTATAAAGAACTGGTGGCCACCAAACCCTTGGCGGCTGCCGGGGCTGTTTCGGATGTTGAAATCTTGCGGCTCGAACGCGATGTGGCGCGCTTCCGTGGTGAGCGGGAAATGGCATCTGCGCAAATTTCCCGTGTATCGGCGGCAGTTGCGGAATTTACCCGCAAGGTGCAGGAGGTCGAAATCGCCTTCCGTAACGAGGCGCGCAAGGAACTTAACGAAACACTGGGCAAACTCAACAGTTTGACCGAGGGCAGTGTAGGGCTCTCCGATAAGGTGGCGCGCTCTATTCTCCGTTCGCCGGTAAAAGGTATTGTGAAGCGCATGATGGTGAATACGGTCGGCGGTGTTGTCCAGCCCGGCAAGGATGTAATCGAGATCGTGCCGTTGGAAGATAATTTGCTTGTGGAAGCGCGCGTGCAACCCAAAGATATTGCCTTTCTGCGCCCCGGGCTTAAAGCGACGGTCAAAGTTTCCGCTTATGATTTTGTGATTTATGGCGGTCTGGAGGGAACTCTGGAAACTATCGGTGCAGATACCGTGATGGATGAAAAGGGTAACGCTTTTTATACCGTAAAAGTTAAAACCAGCAAATCCAGTTTGGGAAGGAATATGCCGATTATGCCCGGCATGGTCGTGGAAGTGGATATTTTGACAGGGGAAAAATCCGTGTTGAGCTACTTCCTCAAACCGGTCTTGCGTGCCAAGGGCCGGGCGCTGTCGGAACGCTAATTTTACAATTCTCAGGTTGGACAAAGCCCAGTGTACCCGCCATGATGGTGTGGCGGGGATGGGTTTGCGCAGCAGGCGAATCGGAGTGATGATGTAGTGGGGCAGCTCGTCCCGCAGGTTGCAAGGTTATCGGCGATTTTCGCCGTCCATGTGCCCGGGTGGAAGCGCTGTCTTTTCTAAAGGAGAATGCAATATGGATCAATCGCGACATCTTTTTATCGCTCCGGATGCAAAGCTCAGGGCAAATTGGCTGGAAGCGTTTCCGGGCGCTTCTCTGTGCAAGCGGATTACGGAGAATCCGCTTGCCGATGTTATCTGGGTGCTGGTACCGGAAGAGGGGGATGTCGTAGCCTTGCTCACCGAATGCCGTGCGGTGGCCGGTAAAGTGCCGATTGTCGCTATCTCGGATCTTCCAAGTGATCAGCAGGGGCTGGCTGCGCTGGGTACCGGGGTGGTGGGATATTGCAATGGGCATGCCGCACCGGCGGTGTTACACCGGGTTGCCGATACGGTATTAAACGGTGGCTTGTGGGTCGGGCAATGGTTGCTGCAAAAACTGTTGGCGGGGATATCGCGCGCCGCAGCCAAAAAATTCACCCCGCCCGATGTTTCCGAGTGGGCGGATGGGCTTACCGAACGCGAGATCGAAGTTGCACGGGCTGCGGCAAGCGGCCTTGGCAACAAGGAAATCGCCAACCGGCTCGAAATCACGGAACGCACTGTCAAGGCGCACCTCGGGTCTGTTTTTGAGAAGTTGAAGCTGCGTGATCGTATGCATCTTGCTTTGCTGGTTAACGGGATCGCCAAAAGCTGACCTCGTTGAATGTAGGTAATGTAAGGGGTGGCTGTCACATTATTTTTTTGTGGCTTAATTCTTGGCTTCACCCGCTTGCTATTTCGGCAGGTCTGCCGTTGACCATACACCAAGCGACTTGGTGCCTCCTTCTTGAAGCGCAAATAGTGGCGGCGGAAGATTGAAAGGAGGGGCGGTCAAATTCATCGGATACCATCCGCCCGTTTTTACCCATACGTTCCGCTCGACCGAATGTGTTGTTGCAATTACATAACGCGAGCCGCTACGACGGAATCCCTTGAGTGCCATGAGCGCTGCATCCGGGGTAAGGTGGGTCAGGCAATCCCGGCACAAAATAGCGTCACATTCCGGGAGGGTGGCCATCACGACATCCGCTTCGGAGAAAAAACAGTTTGACCGATCCTTGAAACGGGAGCGCAGGTCATTTACCAATTCCGGCGCAATATCGAAGCCGAAATAAAACCGCAGCGATTTCGTGAGTTCTTTTATCCAGTTCAAATCGCCACATCCGGCATCACCGAGAATGTGAGCCCCGATGGAATCCAGCGTTTTGGGTAACCAGGCGCGCAATGCAACCGTTGCTGCCAACGTTGATCCGTTACCTGAGCGGGTTTCCGTATTTCCCCAGAAATTATCCTTCCAAATACCTGAAAATACCTGAAGGCGGGATGCTGTCTGTTTGGGTTGGTCGGCGTTCAGATCAGGCAAGGGTAACGGTTGCCCTTTGAAGAGATGCCCTTTGAAATCCAACCCGGAAAAAGCTTCATACTCGGCAAGCGTACGGGTCGAACCGAGGCCATAACGCGCAATTTCAACCAGATCATCGCAATCATTGCGGAGAGTTTCGATTCCGAGGATGTGCCGTAATCGACGACGGGCGCGCTGGCTCAGATTAATCCAGTCAGTCTGGTCATCCCAATGACGGGGGCGTCCAGTCTGCTTGATGTAATTGTGATAGGCAATTACCTCATTCGGGCAGTAAATTTCCCAGCCGCTTGTCCATAAACGCGCGCCCAAGGTAATTTCTTCGCCCGTAAAGTACAGATAAGGATCGTAGGGGACTTCATCCACAACCCGCCCTGGAGCAAATAACATTCCGGCACTGATAAAGGCACTGGAGGCAGGATGTTCGGGCGCTTTATCCAGCGGGGTTAGCCACGAATTTTGCGTCAGAACGCCATCATCATCGAAACCCTTGGGACGAATCGTGACCAGATTGTCCGGTGCAAATTGATTCGGGGGAGTGAATTCGAGCGGGTAAGTTGAAAGAACTTGATTTTCCCCGGAGCATTTTCCCAGCAAGGCAATGAGCTTTTCATCCCATCCCGCAACGAAACGCATATGGCTGTCAACTTGGAAAAAATAATCCTCGCCGCGCCAGAGCCCCTGAATACGGCTGCGTGCCCAACATGCCCCCCGGCTTTCCGAAGCGTGAACTTCGATCAGGCGCAGTTGCTGAGGGCGTTCAGTGGGCACAAGGCAATCCTCATCCTCGCCCGGCACAATCTGCAGACATATACCGATAACGACTCGTTCAGGATAAGCTGCCTTTTCGAATAGATCGCGAACCGTGTTTTGGCAATCCGGATCACGGTAACTGGCAATGGAAACGAAGATAGTAGGTAGGGAGGGAGTTGTCATAACTTCTGGTAAGGTCGCAAAAAGAAAGAATATCCTATTGCAAGGTGTCTCAAGGTGTCTGGCAGGTTAAGTTAATATTACCATGTGATTGAATTAGAAAGGGATTGCAGTCATGACATATCTTTGATAGCAATCCGCTATAGGCGGCACTCCGCTGACTTGGGACTGCATAGAGGTTTCAGTATTATTGTACCTCAGGACAATGGATTATTTTGCTGGCATTGCTTATTATTTCGGCAACTGTTAATCAATAATTTGGATTTAAGTTAAGTCGTTAATCAATTCATCGGGAGATTGTCATGTCCGTAGCAAAAGCAACCAATGTGCAAGGTAAAGTCACCGCCACCAATGCCAAATGTGAGATTCGTATCCTCAAGGAAGGTGACTTGGTAGAGGCCGGTGAAGTTGTCAAAACAGCCGATGGTGCGAATGTTGATCTGGAAATGGTCAACGGTGACGTGAAAGCGCTTGATTCGCAGCAAACCGTTACGCTCGACGAGGAGGTGCGGGGTGAGGGTGGCGATATGATGGACAGTGCTATTCTGGGCGCGATCGACGACGGCAATAGTCTGGATGCCTTGTTGCAGGAAACGGCTGCCGGTCTGGGTGATGCTGGCGGCGAAACGTCGGGTGGGGGTAGTGGTTTTGTGATGCTGACGAACCTGGTGCAAGAAATTGCACCAGCCACTTCTCCGTTGGATTCGAGTTTAAATCGCGGGCCTGTGCCTGAAGCTGGCGGGGTTCCTGTTAGTGATGCTCATTTTAGTGCGGCAGCAGTTGCTGCTGCGATTGCCGATATTGCCGCGACTGCCGCAGCTGCTGCTGCTGCGGCTTCTGCTTCTGCCGCTGCCGCCGCAGCTGCCGCTGCTGCCGATACCGGCGCGCAAGCCGCTACAGCACAAGCTGCTGCCGCTATAGCTACTGCTCAGGCAGCCGTAGCTACCGCTGCCGCTGCAGCGGCAGCGGTAGCGCCTGATGTAGCGACTGCTGAAGCAGCCGCCGCTACGGCAGCGGCTGCTGTTGCTGCCGTTAATACGGCCGTTGCCGAGGTTAATGCCGCGGTAGCAGCCGATGCTGTAGCGCCAACCGAAGCGCCAACCGAAGCGCCAACCGAAGCGCCAACCGAAGCGCCAACCGAAGCGCCAACCGAAGCGCCAACCGAAGCGCCAACCGAAGCGCCAACTGAAGCGCCAACTGAAGCGCCAACTGAAGCACCGACTGAAGCACCGACTGAAGCACCGACTGAAGCGCCAACCGCTGCGCCGACTGAAGCACCATCCGCGAGCATCACGGTTGACACCGTGGCGGGCGACGACATCGTCAACGCCGCCGAAGCGAAGGGCGACGTGGCCGTCACCGGCACGGTTGGCGGGGATGCCAAAGCGGGCGACACCGTCACCCTGACCGTTGGCAGCGACAGCTACACCGGCACGGTTGCCGCGAACGGCACCTACAGCATCAATGTTCCGGGATCGGTGCTTGCGGCCAACACCAATGTTGGCGCGAGCGTCACCGCGACCGACATCAACGGCAACAGCGCGACGGCCACCGCCGCACACGGCTACGCGGTGGACACCGCGGCGACGGCTACCATCACGGTTGACACCGTGGCGGGCGACGACATCGTCAACGCCGCCGAAGCGAAGGGCGACGTGGCCGTCACCGGCACGGTTGGCGGGGATGCCAAAGCGGGCGACACCGTCACCCTGACCGTTGGC
>JAQTWT010000020.1 GCA_028689145.1 Gallionella sp. | reverse complement strand
AAACTCTGGTATTCTTTCATCGTGAATCTCCATCTCTTAGTCGAGATTACAGATTCACTCTCACCGTGGTATAGGTCAAACCTTTGTGAGTCCCCCGGCATAGCCGGGGGTTTACCTCAGTGAATTAAGTACTGCAAGGAGTATTGATATGAATGCCATCCCAGCCCAAGAAATCAAGCGCCGCGGCATCGCGGCAGTGGACGATCTCATCGCCAAGGGCGATCTGCATGTGATCAGGAATAACCAGCCGCAGTATGTGGTGCTTTCCGAAGAGCGCTACCAGGATTTGATCGTAGCGGAACAGGAGGCGCATTACGCCCGTGTGCGTGCATCGCTGGAGGATGTTAAAGGCGGGAAGGTCAAGAAGTTCAAGACTGCCGCCGATCTGCTGAAAGCGCTGGACGCGGACGAGACGGCGTAATGTACGCTATCGTTACGCCGCTTCAGTTTCTTCGCCAGTCGCGCAAGTTTTTCAAAAAATATTCCGACTCGCGGTCACGTTTTGCCGAAGTACTCGACGACCTGCAAAATGACCCGTTTCAGCCGCATCTGGAGTTGCACGCCCTGAGCGGCAAGCTCGCCGGTTGTTATGCCGTCAGTCTTACATACAGTTACCGCATTACCCTGACTCTGCTAGTTTCCGAGAAGGAGATTATCCTGCTCGACATCGGTAGTCATGACGAGGTGTACCGCTAACAGCGCAGGATGATTGGAGCGTAGTGTGCGCTTTGCGCACGACAGATTGGGGCGACGTGCATGAGCGACGTTCTGTACTCGCCCTGATGGGGCGCGGGGACGGTGAACAACGCCTGCACAGGGCAGGCGTTGTTCACCGGATTGGCTTACTTTTGTGACAGTATAAATTTCACCATCGACTTGATGTCATCCGGTTTTGCCGACTGGGCAGGCATGGCCATGTTGCCCCATACGCCTTTACTGCCTTTGGAAACCTTGGTGATCAGCTTGGCTTCCGCATCTGCTTGTTCGCGATACTTGGCGGCTACATTCTTGAAGCCTGGCCCGAGTACTTTCTTGTCCATCGCATGGCACGTGAGGCAGTTGTTCTTTTTTAGCAGTGCGATCCCGTCAGCGTCTGACAATGCTGCTTCTTTAGTCTCCGGTGTTGCAGCTATAGCGGAGACTGGTGTTGCAACTGCATCTACAACTGTATCTGCCGCGCTCGCGCTACCCGCATAAAAAATACCGGCCATTAATACGGAAGTCATCCATTGAATATTGCGCATTATTTTCCTTTCCAAAGTTAACAATACAACGTCTAAAAGCCACGTATGCGGTTGTGGAAGCAAGCCTGTCTCTCGGGGGGGACATACCATTATTGCAATATGCAGCGCGTGATGAGACGACCCGTGAATGAAAAAGTTCCGGCAACCAGTGTGATTGCCAATTCCGTTAACCCCTCTCCATGCGGTAGAATGCCGCCCCATGACCAATCCCCAACTTTCCGTCGTCATTCCTGTCTATAACGAAGAGCAGGGCTTGCAGGCGTTGTTCGACCGGTTGTATCCGGCGCTGGACAAGCTCGGTATTACCTATGAGATTCTGTTCGTCAACGATGGCAGCCGCGACCGCTCCGCGGCGATCCTGCGCGAGCAGTTCCAGAAGCGCCCGGATGTGACGCGGGTGATCCTGTTTAACGGCAATTTCGGCCAGCATATGGCGATCATGGCGGCGTTCGAGCAATCGCGCGGGCAGCGTGTGGTAACGCTGGATGCCGATCTGCAAAACCCGCCTGAGGACATCGGCCTGCTGTTGGCGAAGATGGACGAAGGACATGATTATGTCGGCTCTATTCGCCGCCAGCGCAACGACAGCCTGTGGCGGCATGTCGCGTCGCGCGCGATGAACGGGCTGCGCGAACGTATTACGCGGATCAAGATGACCGATCAGGGCTGCATGTTCCGCGCCTACGACCGCCACATCGTTGATGCGGTCAATTCCTGCCGCGAGGTGAGCACCTTTATTCCGGCGCTGGCCTATACCTTTGCGCGCAATCCCGCCGAGGTGGTGGTCGGGCATGACGAGCGCGAGATGGGGGAGTCGAAGTATTCGCTGTATAGCCTGATCCGCCTGAACTTCGATCTGATGACCGGTTTTTCGCTGGTGCCGTTGCAGATGTTTTCGATGCTGGGCATTGCAATTTCCCTGCTGTCGGCATTTTTCGTGGTGTTTCTGTTCGTGCGCCGCCTGATCATCGGGCCGGAAGCGGAAGGACTGTTCACGCTGTTTGCCATCGCGTTCTTCCTGATCGGTATCACGCTGTTCGGCATCGGCCTACTGGGTGAATATATCGGGCGTATCTATCAGCAGGTGCGCCATAGGCCGCGCTATCTGGTCGAGGCGATCCTGGAAGCGCCGGTGAAGGGTAAGGCTAAAAGAGCAAAACAGGCCGAGGATGCGCATCCTTCGCTGTTTTCGGACGTGCAGGAATGAGTCGCGCGGTTGTGTTCGGTTACCACAACGTGGGCTGCCGCTGCCTGAGCGTGCTGCTTGCGCACGGCGTGAATGTCGCGCTGGTGGTGACGCACCTAGACAACCCGAAAGAAACTATCTGGTTCGACAGCATGGCGGAACTGGCGGCACTGCACGGCATTCCGGTGATCACGCCGGATAATCCGAATACCCCGGAAGTAATCGAACAGATACGCGCGTTGCAGCCGGATTTCTTCTTCTCGTTCTATTACCGCGAGATGCTCAAGCGCGAACTGCTGGAAATCCCCAAGTCTGGCGCACTGAATATGCACGGTTCGCTGCTGCCGAAATACCGTGGTCGCGTACCGGTGAATTGGGCGATAATCAACGGTGAAACGGAAACTGGCGCGACGCTGCATTACATGACCGAGAAGCCGGACAACGGCGATATCGTGGCACAGCAGGCAGTTCCCATTCTGCCAAACGACAGTGCGTTGCAAGTGTTCCAGAAGGTGACCGTGGCGGCGGAGATCGCGTTGAACGGCGTGCTTCCCGCCTTGCTGGAAGGCAAAGCGCAGGCGGTTAAGCAGGATTTGAGCAAGGGCGCGTATTTCGGCGGACGCAAGGCGGAAGACGGCATCATCGACTGGATGCAATCGGCGCAGGCCATCCATAATCTGGTGCGCGCGGTGGCGCCGCCTTATCCGGGTGCGACCACGCGCTTGCTGGGCAAGCCGATGCGTATTTTGCAAACCCTGATAACCGGTTGCTCGGTGTCTGGCGAGGTGCCTGCTTTTTATGTGAAAGAAGGCAGGGCATACGCGATCTGCGGCAACGGCGTGTTGCGCGTGGTGCGTTTTGAACTGGATGGAATTGAAATAAGCGCGGCGGAATTCGCGGCGCAGCATGGCACGGCAAAGTTTGAATTTAATTGTTAAGGAAAAAGAAATGAAGAAAGTATTGATCCTCGGGGTGAACGGTTTCATCGGCCACCATTTGTCCAACCGCATCCTTGCCACCACCGATTGGGAAGTGTATGGCATGGATATGAATTCGGAGCGCATCACCGACCTGCTCGGGCATGAGCGCTTTCACTTCTTCGAGGGCGACATCACCATCAACAAGGAATGGGTCGAGTACCACATCCGCAAGTGCGACGTGATCCTGCCGCTGGTGGCGATCGCCACGCCGGCCACTTACGTCAAGCAGCCGTTGCGCGTGTTCGAGCTGGACTTCGAGGCCAATCTGCCGATCGTGCGCGCGGCGGTGAAATACGGTAAACATCTGGTGTTTCCGTCCACCTCTGAAGTGTACGGCATGTGCCACGACGACGAATTCGATCCGGAAAATTCAGAGCTGATCTGTGGCCCGATTAACATGCCGCGCTGGATTTATTCCTGCTCCAAACAGCTGATGGATCGTGTGATCTGGGGTTATGGCATGGAATCAAATTTGAACTTCACGCTGTTCCGTCCGTTCAACTGGATCGGTGCAGGGCTGGATTCTATCCATACGCCGAAGGAAGGCAGCTCGCGCGTGGTAACGCAATTCCTCGGGCATATCCTGCGCGGCGAGAACATCAGTCTGGTGGACGGCGGGCACCAGAAACGCGCGTTTACCTATGTCGACGACGGCATCGCCGCGCTGATGAAAATCATTGAAAACAAAAATGGCATCGCCACCGGCAAGATATACAACATCGGCAACCCGACCAACAATTTTGCGATTCGCGACCTGGCCGACATGATGCTCAAGCTGGCCAAGGAATATCCGGAATACAGCGAATCCGCGCAAAAGGTGAAGATCGTCGAAACCACTTCGGCGGCGTATTACGGCAAGGGTTATCAGGACGTGCAGAACCGTGTGCCGAAGATCACCAACACCTGCGAAGAGCTGGATTGGAAACCGACCGTCAACATGGCCGACACGCTGCGCAATATATTCGATGCGTACCGCAGCCAGGTAGCGGAAGCGCGCGGTCTGGTGGATTAAAACAGGATTGGGGAGCGAGGATTGAGGAGTGAGGCAAATCACCGCTTTGCCTTTAACTCGATCCTCGCTCCCCGATCCTCAATCCTGACATGAAACATCTCGCCCTGAAAATAGACGTGGACACCTATCGCGGCACGCGCGAAGGGGTGCCGCGTCTGGTCGAAATACTGCAACGCTATAACGCGCAGGCTACTTTCTTCTTCTCGCTGGGTCCGGATCATACCGGGCGCGCCATCAAGCGCGTGTTCCGTCCCGGTTTTATCGGCAAGGTATCGCGCACTTCGGTGCTGGAGCATTACGGCATCAAGACCCTGTTGTACGGCACGTTGTTGCCAGCGCCGGACATCGGCAGAAAATGCGCGGGGATCATGCGCAACGTGCGTGATGCGGGCTTCGAGGTTGGCATTCATTGCTATGACCATATCCGCTGGCAGGATTATGTGGTGGGCAAGGATGCCGAGTGGACGCGGCGCGAGTTGCAGCGCGCGGTAGACCGTTACACGGAGATATTCGGTGCCACGCCGCATGCCCACGCCGCAGCCGGTTGGCAGACCAACCGCCATGCATTGCGTCTGACGCAGCGTATGGGTTTTGACTACAGTTCGGACACTCGCGGCACGCACCCCTTTATTCCGACCTGGCAAGCCGAGATCATCGCCTGTCCGCAGCTACCCACTACGTTGCCGACGCTGGATGAACTAATGAACCGCGACGGCATCACGCTGGACAACATCGCGCAGCACATCCTGAAACTTACCGAAGCAGCACCTGCTACCGGCCATGTGTTCACTCTGCACGCCGAACTGGAAGGCGGAAAATGGATGCCGGTATTCGAGCAGTTACTGCAAGGATGGCAAGCGCAGGGCTACGAACTGGTATCGATGCAGCAATATCTTCAGGGGCTGGATGCCGGTGCGTTGCCGCGCCATGAGGTGGAAATGCATGAAGTGGAAGGCAGGGTCGGCAGGCTGGCAGTTTCAATGGATAATGCCTGAGTCGGGAAAGAGCTTGTTCCGAGTAAAGTCGTTAGTATAATTCCGAATAATAACTTGTCATTCCGGCGCAGCCGGAATTGACTGGCTAATGCAATGTGTCCGTTAAATGTAAAGAGTTTTAGGGGGAAGGACGGGGAATGGCCAGAAAACAGATCAATATAGAGCAACTGATTCCGGGTATGTATATTGATGAAATTGTCTGCGGATTAAGACAACGGAGCCGGATCGGCGAAACCAGACACTTCATCATTACCACCCAAAACGAGATTAGCCTGATTGCCAAAGAAGGCATCAAGACTTTGTTCATTGATCCGGAAAAAGGTGAAGATTGCCGCGACGAACCGGAGGAGGATAGTGATAAGGCCGATCTGACACAGTTGGAAGAGGAGATACCCCGGGAGCCCAGGCCGTTGGAAGAAGAGCTGCGCGATGCCAGAATAATTCTGGGCAAGGTCAGTACCGTGCTGAATTATGCAATTAACGATGCACGGGCCGGAAAAAAGATAAAAACGGAACCGTTTAAACCGCTGCTTGATGAAATATTTCATTCGGTCAAAGAAAACAAGGATGCACTTGTCACGGTTTGCCGGAAGAAATCAAAGGACGGTTATGCGCTGGAGCATGCAGTAAGCCATAGCGCATTGATGATAGGCTTCGGGCAAACCCTGGGTATGCACAAGGATGCATTGCTCGATTTGGCGCTGGGCAGTTTGTTTATCGATATCGGCAATGTCCGGATTCCCAATGATATCCTGACAAAACCGGGAAAACTGACACCAGAAGAATTGACTATCGTCAAAAAGCATACGCTGCTGGGAGCGGAAATTATGATGGATGCCGGTACTTTTCCCGAAAAGGCCATTGCGGTAGTCATGGAGCACCACGAGCGCTATGACGGAAACGGTTATCCCTACCAATTAAAAGGAGATGAGATATCCATGGCAGGACAAATGGCATCTCTCGCTGATGTTTATGATGCCAGCATTTCCATTCGTCCCTATGGTACAGCGGGAGATCCTTGCCAAGTCATCCGGGATCTTTACAAGGAGTCTGGAAAACGGTTCAGCATGGATATGGTCCAGAAGTTCATCAAAATGATCGGGATATATCCTGTCGGAACATTGGCGCGACTGGAAAGCGACAAGCTTGGAATCGTTATCAAACAGACCAAAAATCTGACCCAACCGCTAGTACGGATTGTTTACGATCTGAAAACCAACTGCTACTTGCCCCCGAAAGATATTGATTTATCAAAAGTCTTAGGCAGGGGGGATAAAGTTGTGGAAGCTGAGGCACCGGATAAATGGAAGATATATCCGGGCCGTTTTATGTTCACGGAGTAGTGTCTAGGATATATGACGTTTGACTTTGCCGTTATATCAACCGGCTTGAGATAATTTACGCATGGCAGGCGTATTTTTAGAGGTTCCCTTCAGAATATGAGTGAATTACAGGCAGCTTTACTGGCAATAGGTTTCGGCGTGATTATCGCGGTATATGCCTTCGGCTGGTGGCAGCAGCGGCAATACCGGCGAAAATTTGGCGCGGCATTCAAAGTGAACCATGCGGATGCGCTATATCAGCAGAACGAAACCAAACCGCCAGAACAGCCTCAGCCTGTATTTCAGGCCGAGATGATTGAGGCTGCTGCGGATGAGATGATTCCGGATGCAGATGATCAGGCAGTAATCTTTCCGGCCGCAGAAAGTATCCCACCAAATTCACTGGATGAATCATGCGCATTGCTGGATATGCGCAGCGATTTCATCATCGAACTGCATCTGGATGAACCCAGTCTCGCAGCGGTTTTGGACGGCCTGTGGCAGAGAAAATTTGATTTTGGCAAGCCGGTTCAGGTATGCGGCTTGATGTTGAATACGCAGCGTTGGGAGCGCGCCATCGCCGAAAGCAAAGCGTTGTACTCGCATTTTCGTATTGCACTGCAACTAGTGGACAGGGGCGGGGCGGTCAGCGCGGCAAAATTGGCGGATTTTCGGGATCTGGTGGTGGGACTTGCCAAGAACATCAAGGCCGATGCCAATGTTCCGGATATCAACGAAACACACCGTCTTGCAATCGAACTGGATCAGTTTTGTGCCGAGGTTGACCAAATGGTCGGTGTCAATCTGGTGCCGCCCGGCGAACGTTTATTGGCCGGCGGAAAAATCGCGCAAGCGGCCGCTTTGCTGGGCATGACACTGGAATCGGACGGAGCTTTCCATTTACTGAATGCGCAGGGACACAGTTTGTTTACCCTGTCCAATCAGGATACAAAACCGTTCCAAAATCATACCTTGGAGACTTCCGGCTCGGCTGGGGTCACGCTGCTGCTGGATGTGCCGCGCACGCTGAATCCTGCCGCACAGTTCGACCTGATGGTTCGCGCCGCGCGCGATTTCGCCGGTGAGTTGCAAGTCAATCTGGTTGACGATCATCGCGTGGTATTGAGCGATAACGGACTGGCGCTGATCCGTACCCGGATCGCAGCGATCGAAGCGAAAATGTGCGACAACGGGATTGTGCCGGGCAGCGCCCAGGCACGCCGTTTATTCGCCTGATGGATAGCATTGCACGCATCGCGCAACTGCGCGCCGAGATCGAACGGCACAATCACCGCTATTACGTGCTGGATGATCCCGCCATTCCCGATGCGGAATACGACCAACTATTCCGTGAATTGCAAACCCTCGAAGCCCGATATCCCGAGCTGCCGAACGCCGATTCGCCGACGCAGCGGGTGGGCGGCAAACCGCTCAAGTCTTTTGCCGAAGTGCAGCACCGCACGCCGATGCTGTCGCTCAATAACGCTTTCAGCGAGGATGAGGTGCGCGCTTTCGATACCCGTATCCGCGAGGCGCTCGGTATTGCGGAAGTGGAATATGCGGTCGAGCCAAAGTTCGACGGACTGGCGATCACGCTGACCTACCGTGACGGAATATTCGTACAGGGGGCTACACGCGGCGACGGCAGCACCGGCGAAGATGTGACGGAAAATTTGCGCACTGTGCGCGCCATTCCGTTGCGTCTGAGCGAGCCGGTCGCCGATGTTGAAGTACGCGGCGAGGTGCTGATGTTCAAGCGCGATTTTTCAAAGCTGAACGACGAGCAGCGCGCCAGAGGGGACAAGGAATTTGCCAATCCGCGCAACGCCGCGGCAGGCTCGTTGCGCCAGCTTGACTCGCGCATCACCGCCAGCCGCCGACTGAGTTTTTTTGCCTACGGTATCGGGCTTTGCGACGGAGCGGCTTTGCCGGGGCAGCATGACCGGCAGATGGAGTTGTTGCGGCGCTGGAGCGTGCCGGTTGCGCAGCAATGCCGCGTGGTGCGCGGTTTGGACGGTTTGCTGGGCTACTATCGCGAGATAGGCGCGCAACGTGCCGGTTTGCCTTTTGACATTGACGGGGTGGTGTACAAGGTCAACGATACCGCGCAACAGCAGCAGCTCGGGTTTGTATCGCGCGCACCGCGCTTTGCCATTGCGCATAAATTTCCCGCCGAAGAAGCAATGACCACATTGCTGGACATCGAAGTACAGGTCGGGCGCACCGGCGCGCTGACCCCGGTGGCAAGGCTTGCGCCGGTATTCGTCGGCGGGGTTACCGTGACCAATGCCACACTGCACAATGAAGACGAAATACGCCGCAAGGACGTGCGGATCGGCGATACCGTGATCGTGCGCCGTGCCGGTGACGTGATCCCGGAAGTGGCACGGGTGTTGCCGGAGAAACGCCCGCCCGACGCGCGCGAATTCGCCATGCCGACCGTCTGCCCGGTATGCGGTTCGCATGTTGCGAGGCAGGAGGATGAAGCGGTGTCGCGCTGCAGCGGCGGCCTGTTCTGTCCGGCGCAACGCAAGCAGGCGCTGCTGCACTTTGCCAGCCGCCGCGCCATGAATATTGAAGGGCTGGGCGACAAACTGGTCGAGCAACTGGTGGATACGCGCATTGTCACTACACCGGCGGATTTGTATAAGCTCAGGCTGCTGAACCTGATTGCCCTGGAACGCATGGGTGAAAAATCCGCGCTCAATTTGCTGGCCGCGATAGAGCTCAGCAAGCACACCACGCTGGCACGCTTTATTTTTGCGCTGGGCATCCGCAACGTGGGCGAATCCACCGCGAAAGATTTGGCGCGGCACTTCGGTTCACTGGATAATCTGCTGGCGGCGGATGCGGAGGCTTTGCAACAAGTGCCCGATGTCGGCCCGGTGGTGGCGCAGAGTATGGCGGACTTTCTGGCGGAAGCGCATAACCGCGAAGTCATTGCGCAATTACGTGCCTGCGGCGTGTACTGGGCCGAACATCAGGCGCAACCGGCAACCTGTCAACCGTTGAGCGGTAAAACGTTTGTGCTGACCGGCACGCTTACCGCTCTTACGCGCGAACAGGCCAAGGAAAAACTGGAAGCGCTGGGTGCCAAGGTAAGCGGCAGCGTGTCGAATAAAACCCATTATGTGGTGGCCGGTGCCGAGGCGGGCAGCAAGCTGGACAAGGCGCGCGAGCTGGGTGTGGTGGTGCTGGATGAGCAGCAGTTTTTGAAGTTACTGGAAACGATATGAAAAAAATCACCAAAGCGGTATTCCCCGTGGCCGGTATGGGTAGCCGCTTTTTGCCGGCCACCAAGGCCAGCCCGAAGGAAATGATGCCGGTCGTGGACAAGCCGCTGATCCAGTATGCGGTGGAAGAAGCCGTGGCAGCGGGCATCACCGACATGGTGTTTATCACCGGGCGCAACAAGCGCGCGATCGAGGATCACTTCGACAAGGCATACGAGCTGGAGGCCGAGCTGGCAATGTGCGGCAAGGAAGCGTTGCTGCGCGTGGTGCGCGAAGTGATTCCCGCGCATATCAACTGCATTTACATCCGCCAGGCCGAGCCGCTGGGGCTGGGGCACGCGGTATTGTGCGCGCAGCCGGTGGTGCAGGACGAACCGTTCGCGGTGATACTGGCGGACGACCTGATCGACGGCGAACCGCCCATCGTGCGCCAGATGGTGGATGTATTCCATCAGCACCAGTGCTCGATTCTGGGGGTACAGGACGTGCCGCGCGAGCAGACACGCCAATACGGCATCGTCGGCAGTGCGCGCTTGTCGGCCGATCTGGAACAAGTAAATGCCATCGTCGAAAAACCCAAACCGGAAGAGGCGCCATCGACCCTGGCGGTCGTGGGGCGTTACATCCTCACGCCGCGGATATTTTATCATCTGGAAAAAGTCCAGGCAGGCGCAGGCGGCGAGATTCAGTTGACCGATGGCATTGCCGCGCTGATGCAAGAGGAAAAGATGTTGGCTTACCGCTTCAAAGGCATACGCTATGATTGCGGTTCCAAGCTGGGCTATCTCAAGGCGATGGTGGCTTTGGGGCTCAAGCATCCCGAAGTGCGCGATGAGTTTTCCGCATATCTGGACAGCCTGAAATAATATATGAGTATTCTTCCGGCACAGCGCTACCGCGAAATCCGGCAACAGGCCGAATTGCTGTATTCGGCAGAGCAGGTGCAGGCATCCCTGCACAAGGTCGCGCAACAGATCAATGCCGCGCTGGCTAATGAACATCCGCTGGTGCTGTCGGTAATGGGCGGCGCGGTGGTATTTACCGGACAATTGTTGCCGTTGCTCGATTTTCCGCTGGATTTCGATTATGTACATGTGTCGCGTTACGGCGATGCGCGGCAAGGCGGGCAGATGCACTGGAAAGTAGAGCCGCGCGAGAATGTGCGCGGCCGCGTGGTTCTGGTGCTGGATGACGTGCTCGACGAGGGGCATACTCTGGAAGCGTTGCGCCAGCGCGTAATGCAGCTTGGCGCAAGCAAGTTTTACAGCGCGGTGTTTGCCGACAAGATGCATGGTAAACCCAAGCCGATTTATGCCGATTTTGTCGGGGTGGAATTACCGAACCGCTTTGTATTCGGTTATGGCATGGATGTCGAAGGTGCATGGCGCAATCTGCCTGCCATTTACGCAGTAAAGGAAAAATAACTATGTTGGCAATTATTGGCGGCCACGGCCTGACCGAACTGGCAAATCTGAAAATTACCCATCGGCAGGTGATGCGTACACCGTACGGCGAACCGTCCGGCGCGTTCATGTTCGGCATGCTTAACCAGCGTGAGGTGATTTTTCTGGCGCGGCACGGCTATGGGCATACCATCCCGCCGCATCTGGTGAATTACCGTGCCAATTTGTGGGCATTGCGCGAGCAGGGGGTGAGCAAGGTAGTTTCGATTGCAACGGTGGGCGGTATTCGCACCGATCTGATACCCGGCACCATCGTTGTGCCGGACCAGATCATCGACTACACCCACGGCCGCGATGCGACTTTTTACGATACGCGCGATGCGATTTACACCAATGCCAATTTTACCCTGCCCTTTTGCCCGAAATTGCGCGCCCATATTTTGCACAGCGCGAACAGCGTGCAGCAGCCCTGCGTGGATGGGGGTGTGTATGCCGCAACACAGGGACCGCGGCTGGACAGTATCGCGGAAATCAACCGTTACGAGCGCGACGGTGCGGACATGGTCGGCATGACCGGCATGCCGGAAACCGCGCTGGCGATGGAGCTTGATTTGAAGTATGCGATCATCGCAGTGGTGGTAAATCATGCAGCCGGGCGCGGCGACAGCAAGCTGGGCATCAATATTGAACAAGTCAATGCCACCGCCACTGCCTCGATGGAGCGGGTGCGCAGCGTCCTTGAATGCGTGGTAAGCGGCGATGGCGATTAACGTGATACTCGCGCAGCGAGACTGCGTCCCTCTCTCCCGCTTGCGGGAGAGAGGTAGGAGAGAGGGAGGGCATGTCGGCTTCCATCATGAGGGGGGTATTTGCCATGCCCGTTAAGCCGGTGCTGCGCATGGGCGATGCGCGGCTGTTGCAGCATGCTGAGGCCGTAGCCGACTTTGGCGGCGATGAGTTGCGCGTGCTGTTGCGGGATATGCGCGATACCATGCAGGCGTTTGACGGTGTGGGGCTGGCCGCACCGCAGATCGGCGTGAATCTGCGCGTGGTGATTTTTGGTGTGGCGCCGCCGCAACATGAACAAGACAGGCAAAATTCGCGTTATCCCGATGCGGAAACCGTGCCTGAAACAGTGCTGATCAACCCCGTCATTACGCCGTTGAATGACAAAGCCGAACAGGCTTGGGAAGGGTGTTTGAGCATACCCGGACTGCGCGGGCTGGTGCCGCGTTTTCAGCATATTCGCTATCAGGGGTACGATGAAAGCGGCGCTTTGATAGACCGTACCGTAAGCGGGTTTCATGCGCGCGTCGTGCAGCACGAATGCGATCATCTTGAAGGCATACTGTACCCGGCGCGTATTCAGGACATCACCCGGTTCGGTTACACGGAAGAACTGTTTCCGGAGCGTGAAGCACGGAACGACCGCATAGATTAATGGTTGTGCTGCAGCGCGCAGCCCGGCAGAATTACTCCCGCTTAACCCCATAATTCATGACAATCGCGGCGCGCAAATAAATGCGTGCCGATTGCCGCTGGGGGCGAAAAATAGGCCTTTCGGCATATATAGTAATTGTTCAATTACGTGTATGCTTTTGCATCAAAATGAAACGAATCGACGCATTGCTAAATGCGTTTGCCGGGAGGTTTATGCGTTGTAACAGAGGGTCTCAATCATTAATGCTGGCGGGCTTGCTAAGCGTTATGGTATCGCACGTGCAGGCGGCAGAAGTCGGCGGAATTAATTTTGAAGGCTCCGGTTTTGTGACACTGGCCGCCGGGGCGGTGCTGAATAACGGTGCGACGCAAAGTAACAGCGGCTATAACTGCCCGTGTTTCATTTCCGGTTATGCGGATGCCAGCGTTTATGAACAAGGCGGCCTGAAGTGGCAACCGGACAGCAAACTCGGCTTGCAGGGCAGCGCGATATTCAACGACCGCTATTCCCTGACCAGCCAGATAGTGGTACGCGGAGCTCGCGGCGGCAATGTCGAGTTGCAGTGGCTATATGGCAGCATCAGGTTTAACGACAATCTGACCCTGCAAGTTGGGCGCAAACGCCTGCCGCTGTTCTACTATTCGGAAATACAGGATGTCGGCCAGTCATATCCCTGGGTGCATCTGCCGCCGCAGCTGTATGGATGGGAAGCTGTTAATTACAACGGAGCGAATCTGTATTACGAGGACCAGTGGGGCAGCTGGTCCTCCGGTATGAATTTTTTTACCGGCAGCGAGACCGTGAAAGATAACGGCTACTGGAAAATATACAACGGAAAAAATACCCGTACCGATTCGCACTGGTCGAATATTGCCGGTGCCTATTTTAGTCTGAGCAAAGACTGGTTTGAGACCCGTTTGCTTTACATTCAGTCGAACACGCAAAATACCACGCCGCCCGCACTGGTTTTCGGCAACCCGACACGGCAAAAGATTTACGGCCTCTCCTTCAATGCGGATAATGAGCAATGGCTTGTCCGTTCCGAATTTTTGTATATCAACCGTGAGGAATCTTACGGCGGAGATCACACCCAGCTTTACGGATTAGGCTATCGCTTCGGCAAGCTGCTGCCGATGGTTACTTATGCCAATTATCGCCAATCGGTGCTTGCGGACCAAACGCTGGCGGAAGCGCACAGCACAACCTCATTGCTGTTGCGTTATAACCTGACCCCTTCCAGCGATATCAAACTTCAATACGATCACTGGAAAAACCATGCGCAATCCCCGTTTTTTACTGCGGCCGCCCCGAATACCAATAACCCGATAGGAAGCGCAAACCTGCTTTCTGCCAGCTACGATATGGTGTTTTGACTTCCGTTTATCACTCACGATCTAACTTGCCATGAACCGCCGACCGAGCAGACACAACACAACCGGAACTTTGCCTTCAACGGGCAGTAGCTCACTTGTGTCGGCATCTGCTCCGGGACAATAGAGAACCGCAACCGTGAAACTCAAACAATTCTCCTTTTGGTTCTCTTGCGTGGTGATGTTTGCGCTGGGCATCAATGCCGTATCGTTGCTCATGATCAAGCGCTGTTACGACAGCGTGGTGACCGTGCAGGAACACCGCGCGCACGCGATGTCGCTGGCCGATGAATTGAGGCAGGAGACCGAGAATCTGACACTGCTGGTCAGAGCGTACACCAGTACCGGCCAGATACCTTACCTGACTTATTATTACGATATTCTGGCGATTCGTCAGGGCGAGAAACCTCAACCGGAGAACTATGTTCCCGGCACCTACTGGGATATGGTGATCGCGGGCGAAATTCAACCGCAATTCCCGCAGAAAGGCGAGCAGCATTCGCTTTCCGAGCGGATGAAGGCGCTGGGATTCAGCGCAAAGGAACTTGATGCATTCGGCAAAATTTCCGCCATAACTGATTCGATGAAGCAGGTTGAACAGATTGCTTTTGCCGCGACTCAGGGTCTCTACGACCCGCAAACTAGGGATTTTATCTCGGATGGCAAGCCGCAACTGGATTTCGCCGGCAAGCTGGTATACAGCCAGCAATATAACCAGCTTAAATCCGATCTGGCAAAATCTGTGATCGGGCTGGTATCCATGGTGGATGAACGCACCGACTCCGAGGTGACCAAAGCAACGGGAGATTTGAACCGCTGGATATTCCTGACTTTTTGCAGTGTATTGATCACATTTGTGATGGTGCTGGTCGCGTTACAGGTAATACGCCGCCGGGTTTTACAGCCGATTAGTGTGCTGTCTGAGGCTGCCGGGCGTTTGGCTCAGGGCGACTATTCCACGCGCACCGCAAGCCGGGAAAATGCTTTGGCAGCAGGGAATGCCGGCAGCGCACGCGGTGTCGAGGAATTGATCGCGCTGGGCACAACTTTTGACGGTATGGCCGAGTTTATCGAGCATGATATCAGGCTGCGCCAGCAGGCGCAGAATGAACTGGAGACTGCCAATCAAAAGGTTGAAGAAGCTACACGCGCCAAATCGATGTTTCTCGCCAATATGAGCCACGAGATTCGTACCCCGATGAACGCCATCATCGGCATGTCCTATTTGGCGCTCAAGACCGATCTGACCCCGCGCCAGCGGGACTATATCGACAAGGCGCATACCGCCGCCAAATCGTTGCTCGGCATCATCAATAATATTCTGGATTTCTCCAAGGTAGAGGCCGGCAAGCTCGAGCTCGAACAAACCCGCTTCGTTCTGGAAGACGTGGTCGGTAATTCTTTGTCGCTGCTGCGCCAGCCCGCGCACGAGAAAGAAATCGAGCTTCTGTTCGATATCACCGACCCGTGGCTGCTCGGCGACAGCGGGGCGCTGATGGGCGATGCCCTGCGCCTCGGCCAGATACTCACCAACCTGCTGTCGAACTCGGTCAAATTCACCCATCAGGGCTATGTCAAACTGACCGTCAGTGCCGAACAGCGCAACGTTGACGACGTGCTGCTGCGTTTCAGCCTGCGCGATACCGGCATCGGCATGTCGGAGGAGCAGGTGAGCCGGCTGTTCCGGGAGTTCACCCAAGCCGACGGTTCGACCACCCGCAAATACGGCGGTACCGGGCTGGGACTGACCATCTCGAAAAAATTTATCGAACTGATGGGCGGCAGTATCCGGGTGGAAAGCACGCCGGGCAAGGGCTCGAACTTCATCTTCACCGCGCGTTTCCCGATCGCCAAACCGGTGCCCGAACCGGTCATGCTGCCGGGTGTGGATGTGCTGCGCGTGCTGGTGGTCGACGACCAGCCCGAAGCGCGGCAGGTGCTGGTCGATCTTTTGGATGCTTTGGGAGTCGGCGCGGCGGATGGTCTTGGGATCGCCTGTGCCGCCAGCGGCGCGGAGGCGCTGGGAATGATCAAACAGGCACATGCGGCCG
>JAQTWT010000023.1 GCA_028689145.1 Gallionella sp. | reverse complement strand
CCCACCCTCGTACGCTACATCGTTGCGAAAATCCTCGCCGCCAAACCGAAAAATCCTGTTCCTCCGTCACCCTTGCCTTGGGCTTCACCTCTCATCCCGGCCGGCTAACAGAGGAAAATAGGTTTATCGAGGTGATTGACGACTATCTTCAGGCACCAAGAACAAAACCTGCGAACCTTGAACCGTTCATAAATGCCAAAGTGGAACTTACGTCGCTACTGTCACTTTGCCACCGTGACATTACAGCTTCCGGTATTAGCCTTCAGGAAAATTCGCTTAGCTGCATTACAGCAGCCCTGCTAGCAAAACGATTCCTCATCCTCACCGGTCTTTCTGGCTCCGGCAAAACCAAACTGGCGCATGCGTTTGCCGCGTGGATTACTGAATCCGAAGCGCAGTATCGCGTTGTCGCCGTCGGTGCCGATTGGACCACCAACGAAAACTTGCTGGGTTATCAGGATGCACTGCGTCCGGAGATTTACCGCAAACCGACCAACGGTGCGTTGGACTTGATGTTGCGCGCACGTGATGACAGCGAGCGACCCTATTTCTTAATTCTCGATGAAATGAACCTGTCGCATGTCGAGCGCTATTTTGCCGACATGCTTTCGGCCATCGAATCCGGCGAATCTATCGCCTTGCATTCGGCGACAGAAAACCTGCCCGGTGGCGATGGTGACACGCTGACCGTGCCGGCCCGACTTGCTTTGCCAAAAAATCTGTTCATCGTCGGCACGGTGAATGTGGATGAAACCACTTATATGTTTTCGCCGAAGGTGCTCGACCGCGCCAACGTGATCGAGTTTCGCGCCACGGCAGCGCAGATTGGCGCTTTTATGGAGAATCCGCAGCGCATTCGCATGGAAGCGTTGGCGCACAAGGGCGTCGGTTACGGCGCGGCTTTCGTGGCTGCGGCAGCCGCTGATGCTCCGTCGCTGGCAGATTTGCCGATAACGATTCACGAAAACGGCACGCAATGCGCCGAAGAACTGAAGGTGCGGCTGGTAGAAGCGTTCACGGCACTGTCTCCAATCGGTGCAGAATTCGGATTTCGCACGGCCTTTGAGATTTCGCGTTTTGTGGCCTTCCATGCCGTGTTGACCGGCCCCGGTTGGAAATTCAGCGATGCATTGGATGCGCAGGTGTATCAAAAATTGATGCCCAAACTGCACGGATCAGAACGGCGCCTCGGGCCGGTGCTGAAGGCGCTGGAAGTTTTTTGTATCGCGCATGAATGCACCGCCAGTCTGGTAAAAATCCGGCGCATGCAGGATCGCCTGAAAGATGGCTTCACGAGCTACGCCGAGGCGTAAGTCGTCGTGTCCTCAAGCGCAACACTTGAATTCATTGACCCGCAGGGCGCATGTGTCGCACGGCTCAAACTGTTTGCCTTCGACGCAACGCCGATGGCCGTTCCTGGCTTGCTTTGCCTCGACCCGGCTATTGCTCGCGAGCAAGGCGAAGAGCCGGTTCAGCTTATCGAAAGTGCGCGTTACGAATATGAGTTTGAGGGTGCCGGTTCTGCTTCTTTTCGACTGGATGTCGCCGATGGTGAGCCGGGCAGGTTAATCGAGAGTAGCCGGCTGGAAAGCCGCGCCCACAGTGGTTTTTTGATGCCGGGGTTGAATACAGGGCGTTTGGCGCTGGTGGTGCGCGACGCGGCAGGAATTGCTCTCGGTTCGGCGGCCGTTGAGGTCCGTTCGCGCAAGATGAGTTATCGCAATGATTACCGGCTGATGCTGGAAGACATTACGGAACGATGCATTGACCTGTTGCTCGACCTGCGCGCCCCGACTGCCTTGCGCGCTGCGCCCGACCCCGGCCATTCGCCACGTACGTTGGCGCAGCGTTTTGCTTTCTTGAAGGCGCTGCTGGGTTCGCCCCAATTTCAGAATGCACTGCATCGTGTCGCCAGCCATCCGCACCAGCGCTGGGAGCCAGAAGAAACCAGCATCGACACGCGGCGCGGCTTTCGACCCAATGCACGCAGTTTGCGCGAATTGGCTCGTGCTCCGCGCCGCGTACCGTTACCGGGCACGCACCCGTTGGCCGCTAGTGTGGGCTCATTGCCCGAGCGGATTTCGCTCTACCGCAATGTGCAAACCGAGGACACACCGGAAAACCGTTTTATCAAATTCGCGCTGCAAAGCTTTTCCGGCTTTCTCGCGTTAATGCGGCAGCGCTTGGATGAGACCGGTGCGACCGATGTTCGCTTGCGCCGTGAGTTGGGGATGTTGAGCAATCAATTGGATGTCGCCCTGAATGCGGATGTGTTTCGCGGGGTATCGCCGCCCGATATGTTGCCGCTAGGAAGCCCGGTACTCCAGCGCAAGGAGGGCTATCGCGAGATTTATCAAGCCTGGTTGCGTTTCGATATGGCGGCGCGGCTCGTATGGAACGGCGGTGATGACGTATATGGCGCCGGCCAGCGCGACATTGCGACGCTTTACGAGTATTGGGTGTTCTTCAAATTGCTGGGCATTGTGAGCGGTGTTTTCAAGCTGGACGTGCCTGCGGCTGAACAGTTGATGCAACCCACCGCCGATGGTTTCGGCCTCAAGCTCAAATCTGGCGAGCAGTTGGGCTTTGAGGGGGTGACTTTTGCCGGGGCGCGACCACTGCGCGCACGCTTTAGCTACAACCGCAGTTTTACGCGTAATACAACCCCGAGTGTTTCTGGTTCATGGACGGAGCGAATGCGACCGGATTACACGGTCAGCTTGTGGCCGGCTGATTTTCGCGCTGACGAGGCGGAAGCACAGGAGCTAATGGTGCATGTTCACTTTGATGCGAAATACCGTATCGACAGCATTGATCAGCTATTCGGGCGCGATGATGCCGAGTTGGATGCGGCTGGCGTGGCGTCCGAACTGAGCGAAGAGAAGCGCGAGCAAAAGTCCGGGCGCTACAAGCGTGCCGATTTGTTGAAAATGCACGCCTACCGCGATGCTATTCGTCGTACGCAAGGCGCCTATGTGCTTTATCCGGGTGATATGTCGCAGCGCTGGCAGGGTTACCACGAAATACTGCCAGGGCTTGGTGCCTTCCCGATCAAACCGGGTGGTGGTGACGAGACGCTTGCCCAATTTATCCGCGACATCGTCACGCATGCTTGTGATCGAGCGACGGCACGAGAACGCCAGAGTTATCACCAATATCAAGTTCAGGAGGCGCCAGCCACCTATACGGTGCTGCACAAATTGCCAGAAAGGAATGCGGTTCACCGCCGCGCCCCGCCGCTGGCCGAAACCCATGTATTGATAGGTTGGTACAAGGACAAGGCGCATCTTGAGTGGATACAGAAGTCAAAACACTACAATTTCCGTATGGGTAAAACGCCAGGCTCTTTACACCTGAAACCCGACGTTTCCGGCGCGGCCTACTTGCTGTTGCACAGCTATCGTGGTGCAACCAGTTCAACTCTTTTTCAGATCGTCAAAGCGGGGCCTCGTGTGTGGTCAAGTGAACAATTGGTGAAGGATGGCTATCCGAGTAAGCCATCACAACCGTTCTATTTGATTTTTGACGTTGAGCCGGCTGTTGGTTTCGAGGGTTACGAATGGGATTATCGCAAGCTACCTGAGCGGCTAAATAACCACCAGTCTGCTGAGCCGCAAACAATCGCGCTGGATGCGCTGATGGCAGTGGCTGGGCGAAATCTTTTGCTTGGCTAATAGCATTCAACCGTGATTTTTGACCAACACTTTCAAACACACCGCGCTGAAACTGCCAAAGTGCTGCGCCGCTTTCGGCAGGGTAAAATCAGTGCCCATCGATTGAACAAGGCTCGCCGCAAGCGCTATGGCTTCTACTGTTGTGCCTTTGGGTTGGTTGCCGGGTTGGCTACCTGTTTGGCAGCGTAATTTTCTCGTCTGGCGCAAGCTGGCCTTGCCGTCCATTCTCGGCAATCTGGCTGACCCGCTGATTTACATGCTGGGCCTCGGTTACGGCCTGGGAGCGATGTTGCCGACGATTGAAGGCCAGCCTTACATCGCCTTTCTCGCCGCCGGTACGGTCTGCGCCTCGACCATGAATGCGGCGACTTTCGAGGCGCTTTATTCGTCATTTTCGCGCATGCACGTCCAGAAAACCTGGGATGCCATCCTCAATACGCCGCTGGGTCTGAGCG
>JAQTWT010000003.1 GCA_028689145.1 Gallionella sp. | reverse complement strand
AAACTCTGGTATTCTTTCATCGTGAATCTCCATCTCTTAGTCGAGATTACAGATTCACTCTCACCGTGGTATAGGTCAAACCTTTGTGAGTCCCCCGGCATAGCCGGGGGTTTACCTCAGTGAATTACCGCCACATCCATAATGCGGCAACCAATACCGACAACATGGCCTATTCCCCGTCAAGCATCGGTTACCAGAATATCAGCGTCTTCATTCAGGACGACATCGCGCTGGTGGCAGACCGCTTGCGCCTGACCTTGGGAGCCAAGGAAGAAAAAAGTTATTTCGGCGGCATGCAGTTTCAGCCCAATGCCCGTTTGCTGTGGACACCGGATAACATAAACTCGGTGTGGCTGGCCGCTTCCAAGGCATCGCGCACCCCGTACTTGAATGAAACCGTATCTTCAGCCATTGCCCTGAGCGTTACCCCGCCCAGTGCGGCAACAGGTTTTTTGCCAGTACAAGCAGTAATTTCCGGAAACCGCAATTTGGCAGCGGAAAAGGTAACCTCCCTCGAAGCAGGTTACCGCACCCAATGGAGCCCGAATCTTTCTACGGATATAGCGGCATTTGTCAACAATTACCACAATCTCTCCCAAGCGGTCTTCGTTAACGGCGTAGCCACACCCGCATTTGTTCTAACTCCGGTTATGCATCTGGTCGTACCGATGACTTTTACCAACTCTACCGCCACCACGCAAACCCGCGGGTTGGAAATATCGGCAGACTGGCGCGCACTCGACTGGATGCGCTTGGAAGGCGCATACACCTACATCAGAATGAATGCGCCGCCGTTTGATGGAATCAACACCGATTCCGCCAGACTGCCCCGCAGCCAGGAATCGTTGCGCTGCCTGATGGATTTAAACGAGCAAACCAAACTTAACCTCGCCGTGCGCCATATTGGGAACCTGCCCACTGCTACCGCCAGCGTACCCGCTTATACCGCTGTGGATGCCAATATGATCTATACGCCGCATAAAGGATTGGAGCTATCCGTGGTTACGCAAAACCTGTTCGGGCAGCACAGGGAAGTTAGCAATGGCCTCTTCGACAACCAAACCAGCCAGATTCCACGCAGCATTTTCGCCAAAATCACCTGGAGTGACTGATTTTACAAATAACCAAAGGAGGCTGCCCAAATGAGAATGAGCAAGATATGGCATAAAGTTCCCTGGATTATTGCACTGATCATCTGCATCGCCGGCCTGATCTGGCCGAAAGCTTTTCCCTGGATGATCGTGGTCGCGATGGCGGTAGCTTGCTACTTCAGGCCGCGCCGTGGATTGATCGGTCCGGTGGAATTACCCGCCGACGATGCCTATCTGCCGGACGAGCAAGTGCAGTGGTGGTATTGGACCGGCCACCTGCAAACCGATGACGGCAGGCGCTTCGGCTTCGAAGTGGTATTCTTCGCCTTCGACAATTTCTCCATTTTGCGCGACCAGCTGGTACAGGCCGCCATCACCGACGTATCAGAAGATAGCTTCGCCTTCGAAGAGTACATCCGCTTCTATCCCCCCAAAGGCATCAAGAACAGCTTCAATCTCAGCTCGGGTTCCGACAACAAAATCACCGCAGTGGGCGGGGACGGGAAAGACAGGCTGCATAGTGAGGTGGGCAAATATGTGCTCGACATTGATCTCATATCCACCAAACCGGTAGCCATGCACTATGGCGGCGATGCGCACCCTTACCGCTTCGGCGGTTTCACCTATTACTACTCCCGCCCCTGCATGGAAACCAGCGGCACACTCACCATTGACGGCAAGTCGCACAAGGTAAGCGGCACCAGCTGGTTCGACCGCCAATATGGCGAACTGGAACCCGCCATGTTCAAGGGCTGGCAATGGTTCGCCATCGAGCTCGACGACAATCGCCAGTACATGCTGTTCGACTTCCTCGGCAAGGGCAAGGATGCTGCGGTGGAAAAATCCGGATCGGTCACCAATGCACAAGGCCAGACCCGGACGCTGACCGCGCAAGACTTCGACGTGAAAATTCTGGGGCACTGGAAGAGTCCGCACAGCGATGCCAATTACCCTTCCGGCTGGGCAGTGACCGTGGAAGGACAAACTTTCACCGTCCAGCCGCTGGTAAAAGATCAGGAGTTACACGGCAAGCGCGGCGAGATGTGGGTCGGCGTGTATTGGGAAGGCGCGTGCAGCGTGAGCGGGGCGGCCAACGGCAAAGCCTATGTGGAACTCAACGGTTACACCTCCCCTATAGAGCTGTAGCTCGCATGTACCGGGACACACTTGCTGGCCGATGCCGGTTTATCTGATTCTTATTTAACCGGCGTAGCGGTTGGCGCTTCTACCGGCAACTCTGCCAGCAACGCCAGCGCAACATCCAAGTCAAACTGCTCGATGGCTGCGGTGATGCGGTGTACTGTTTGCGACGGTATAAGCGCGGCAAATGCAGCTTGGTGTTCCGCCCAGACTCCTGCCGCAGCTGGATCACTTTCGGCCAGCAACTTGCGCAACTTGGGCAAACAGTCGGTCAGCGTGCCGGGCGACAATGAAGCTTCTCCTTGCGCAGCTTCGGGAACACGCAGAAGCACATTCAATTGCTCCAATAGCACTGTCAGTAACGGCACAAGTCGCGCCATTACCGCTGCTGCCTGTTCGCGTTGCCCCGCTTTGCAGCATTGTTCCAAATCGGTCGCCGGGGAAATCAATGCATTGATACCCAGCGAACCGGCCAACCCCTTGAGGGTATGCGCCTGACGTTCGGCTTCCACCCAGTTGGCATTGGCTATCCATACGGAAAAATCAGCCGGCGCATTGGTAAAATTGGCTACAAAACGGGCCAGCAGTTGCCGGTAGAATTTTTCATCACCGCCGGTACGACTCAGCCCCGTTGCGTAATCAAGACCGTCAATTTGAATTTGATTCTGTTTATCAGTTGCAGCACTGTTCGACGCGGCAGATGAACCTACCTGCTTACCGCGACATACCTCCGCAGCGGCGTGTCGTTCATCCGGTTCGATTTTCAACAGTGCATTGATTTTTCCAAACAATCGGTTGAAATCGACCGGCTTGGTGTCGTAGTCGTCGCAGCCCGCAGCCATTCCTTTTTCGCGGTCGCCGGACATGGCATGCGCGGTGAGTCCGATCACCGGGATTACCGCCGTTTGCGGCGCGGCTTTGATCCGCCGGGTGGCTTCCCATCCGTCCAGCACCGGCAGATTCATATCCATCAGAATTAGATCGGGTTGTTCCGCAAATGCCATGGCAACACCCTCGCCGCCGTCCACCGCCATGACGACCTCGAAGCCTTTGCGCTCCAACCGCCGCGACAGCATGTCGCGGTTCATTTCGTTGTCTTCAACCAACAGTAGCTTGGGCATTTATTTGTTATTCAAAAGAGCGTTGATTTTTCCAAGCAAACGGTCGAACTCAACCGGCTTGGTGTCGTAGTCGTCGCAGCCAGCTGCCATACCTTTTTCGCGATCGCCGGACATGGCATGCGCAGTAAGTCCGATCACCGGAATTGCCGCCGTTTGCGGTGCCGCCTTGATCCTTCGGGTGGCCTCCCAGCCATCCAGCACCGGCAAATTCATATCCATCAGAATCAAATCGGGTTGTTCCGAGAGCGCCATGGCAACCCCCTCGCCGCCGTCCACCGCCATGACAACCGCGAAGCCTTTGCGTTCCAGCCGCCTGGACAGCATATCGCGGTTCATTTCGTTATCTTCAACCAACAGCAGTTTGGGCATTCATCCCCCCATTAGTAATTTCGGGTTTGCAATGTTCATTGCAATTTACCGGCTCGCGATTTTCGTTCCGTTGCCCGCACAGGTCTTGATAAAGTGGTGTACTTCCGCCAGCAATTCATCCCGGCCGCAAGCACCCTTTTGCAAGATTTTTTCCACATAGCCGTTAAGTTGCAAGCGATCTTCCGTAGTCAGTTCCTTGGCGGTCATTACAACCACGGGAATTTTTCGCCATTCGGGGTGCTTGCGCAATTCGGCGGCAAAATGAAAACCATCCATTACCGGCATCATCAAGTCCAACAGGATCAGATCGGGGATCCGTTCAGTCACACGCGCCAAACCGACCAGCCCGTTTTCTGCCTCAACGATTTCCAGGCCATCCTTTTGCAAAGTGCGCCGCATCATTTCGCGGGTCGGCAAATCGTCTTCCACCAGCAGCACACTACAATGCGTCTGTGCAACCCGATAGCGCTCGATCACCGTTGCCAGACGGCTACGGTCAACCGGTTTGGTCAGATAATCCGCGGCACCCAGAGCATACCCCATGTTCTTCTCGTCGATAATGGAGAGCATGATCACCGGTATATCCGCAAGTGCCGGGTCGTGTTTCAACGCGGTCAGCACCGCCCATCCATCCATCCCCGGCATCATTACATCCAGTGTGATCGCGTTGGGACGCAATTCCGCCGCGAGACGCAAGCCTTCCTCGCCATTGGGTGTCGTCACCACATGAAAACCCTTGTTACCGAGAAAACGCCGCAACAAATCCCGTGTTGCCGGATCATCGTCGATGACCAGTACGGTACCGGCAGATCCGGCTGGGGGCACGGCAGATATTTCAATTTCCCCGGCATCAAATTCTTCCACTTGCGCGACATCGGCCGGCACGCGAACCGTGAATACCGAGCCTTTGCCCAGCTCACTGGTGACGCTAATCTCGCCCCCCATCATCTCGCTGAAACGGCGGCTGATCGTCAGCCCCAGACCGGTGCCGCCATATTTGCGGGTGGTGGAAGCATCCGCCTGGGTGAAGGCTTGAAACAACTTGCCGAGCTGCTCCGGAGACATGCCGATGCCGGAATCGGCAACGCTGAAGGTGACCCAGTCCTTGCCGTCGTGTCCCGCACTGCGGGACACGGACAGTGTCACCTGCCCTTTTTCGGTGAATTTGCTGGCGTTGCTCAGCAGATTAAACAGAATTTGGCGTATCTTGGTCAGATCCCCATGCATGGAGTCCAATTGGTCGGCACAGTGAACCACCAGTTGATTGCCGTTTTTTTCCAGCATGGGCCGAATCGTGGCGGCGATCTCTTCTATCACCGGGGGTAATTTGAAGCGTTCCAGGAACAGCTCCATCTTACCGGCCTCGATCTTGGAAATATCAAGGATATCGTTGATCAGGTCGAGCAGATGTTTGCCTGCACCGCGTATTTTTTGGAGGTCGGGAATGAAGTCGTCCAGCCCCTGATCTTCGGCATCGTCCTGCAACATCTCGCTGTAACCGATAATGGCATTGAGCGGGGTGCGCAATTCGTGGCTCATATTGGCCAGAAACTGGCTCTTGGACTGGCTGGCTTCTTCCGCAATTTGCTGGGCACGATGAGCCTCGCCGATCATGCGGTGCAACTCGGTATTGACGCGTTCCAGTTCATGGGTGCGTGTCTCGACATTCCTTTGCAGGGTGATGTTGCGCTCGAACAGCGAGTAGGAACTCCCGGTATCGTTCACACTGCGTTCCACCCGCTCCATCAGCACCTTGTTGATTTTGCGCTGCGCGGCAAGTTCTTTTTCGAGGCGGGCGATGCGTTCCTCGTGCGTGACAGGACTATTAGTCATCGTTATTCCCCGATAGCGATTCCGGTCAGCGTCTGGTTCACATGGATGCCGTTGAATTGCTCGCCATAGGTCGAGAAGCCGATGAACTCGACATCCTTAAGGACTCTTTCCGCTGCTTCGGTCAGGTCTTTTTGCTGAAGTTCCAGCCGCCTCAGGATGCAATCGCAACCAAGGATAACTTTAAGCGTGGGGAGTTCTTGCCGCAGCTTGGTCAGGTTTTCCTGCAAATTTTCCACCAGCCCTTTTCCGCGACCCACGGTGAGAACCAGTCCGTTGTCGATAGCACAGTAGAACGTCAGGCTGCCATCCGGATTCACTTTCTGTATCGAGCGGACATAGTATTCGCCGCCAATTTTTAGCATGACCGGGTATGCGGCAAATATCTGCGGATTGAGCTCGGTGATATTCAGGCCCACCGCTCTGGCGTATTCCTCGGCCGCCGGGCCGCCGTTGATCTCGGTGACGGTACGCGAAGCACAGTCGCTTTCGGTAATGACCAAGCGTGTATCGGTCGGCTCAAAGTGCTGGATCTGAAACGCCTTGAACGGCAGCGTGGTCTCGAACAGGGTGATAATGGCGGCATCTTTGAAAAATTCACCTTGCCAATAAACATGCGTTTCCTTGAATGACAGGTCATCGCCGGCCGATCCGCCGATCAGGGACACCCCTCCAAGCGAACTGTACAGCGCGGCAACGACTTGCTCTTCGAGCATGGAAAGACCATCGACCAGCAGCAGGCCAAACATCTTGGCCGGATCGAAATCACCGCTCAGCTTCAGTTCGGAACGCAGGTCCTGCGCCAGATTCTCCCCCTCGACCAAACCGAAACGGCTCAGCGGCGCAATCATCTTCGGATGCGCGATCAGCCCTGACGAACTCAAACTTACCCCAACCAACCCGCCTTCGCGGTATCCCGTACTGGAGGATATTTCTCCCGAGGTGGTGCAGCCGATCACCGGACAACTGAACGAATCTTTCAGCGCGTTACCCAGCACACCAAGATCATATTTGGAGGAGGCAAAAAAAATGACAATAGATGCGTCGGGTTGGTGGATGGCTTGAGCCATTTCCTTTACGGCCTGAACCGGATCGGAAGAAAAAGATGCGCCTTTTTTTACATTCAGTTTTGACATGCCAAAAACCCCCGCAAATTTAATAAAGTTAAGCCCTCAGACAAGCCTTGCAGTTGAGGCGTGATCGGGAGATCAATCGCACTCAGCACAATGACATTGCCATGGATTTATCCTGCAACAACCGGAAAATAGATGACCGTTTATGCCATCCGAATGACCGATACGTACCCTACCTTCTGGCAACCGCCCGGTCAATATGCCGAAAGATATAGATTCGGGTAGTTTTTCAACATTCGATGGCAGAGATGCGCGGCAGTACCGGGCGCAATGGTATGATGCGCGGCGTTTACCGCGTAGCCATTACGACCCATGAACCTCCTTAAAGCCCTCGCCACCATCAGCAGCCTGACGCTGGTTTCGCGCATCCTCGCGTTTGTGCGCGATGTGCTGATCGCGCGGATATTCGGCGCGGGCGCGGCGACGGATGCGTTCTTCGTGGCGTTCAAACTACCCAATCTGCTGCGCCGCCTGTTTGCCGAGGGTGCGTTTTCGCAGGCATTCGTGCCGATTTTCGGCGAGTATAAAAACCGCCGCGGCCACGACGAAACCAAGCTGCTGGTCGATCATGTCACTACCATGCTGGCGCTGATCCTGTTTGCGGTGACGCTGATCGGCATCGTCGCCGCGCCGCTTCTGGTCTATATCAGCGCACCCGGCTTCATCAAGGACGCGGAGAAATTCGATCTCACCGTGCAACTGCTGCGCGTCACCGCGCCGTACATCTTTTTCATCTCGCTGGTATCGGTCGCGGCGGGCATCCTCAACACCTACAACAAATTCTGGGTACCGGCCTTCGCACCTGTTCTGCTCAACGTGTGCTTCATCGGCGGCGCGCTGTGGCTGGCACCGTATTGCGATCCGCCGATCATGGCGCTGGCCTGGGCAGTGTTCGTCGCGGGCATCGTGCAGCTGGCATTCCAGCTTCCGTTTCTGAAAAAAATTGGCATGCTGCCGACGATCCGCTTCAGCCTCAAGGATGAAGGCATGTGGCGCGTCATCAAACAGATGGGGCCGGCAGTATTCGGCGTGTCTATTTCGCAGATCAGCCTGATCATCAATACCATCTTCGCCTCGTTTCTGGTGGCGGGCAGCGTGTCTTGGCTGTATTACGCGGATCGCCTGATGGAATTTCCGGCCGGGCTGCTGGGTGCGGCCATCGGCACCATTCTGCTGCCGTCGCTCTCCAAGTGCCATGCAAACAACAACACGGTGGAATATTCGAAGCTGCTGGACTGGGGGTTGCGCCTGACCATCATGCTGTCGCTGCCCGCCGCGCTGGCGCTGGGCATGATCGCCGTGCCGCTGCTGGCGACTTTCTTCCAGCACGGCGCGTTCGCCGCGCACGATGTGCTGATGACGCGCGAGGCGCTGGTCGGCTACAGCGTCGGGCTGATCGGCATGATTCTGGTAAAAATCCTCGCGCCGGGTTTTTACGCGCGGCAGGACATCAGAACGCCGGTGAAGATTGGCATCGTCACACTGATCGCCACACAAGCGATGAACGCGCTGTTTATCGGCTGGATACAACACGCCGGACTGGCCCTGTCGATCGGTCTTGGCGCGTGCCTGAATTCCGCGATCCTGTTCCGCTACTTGCGCAAGCATGATATCTACCATCCCGAACCGGGTTGGGGGGTGTTCTTTGCCAAGATCAGCATCGCCGTGGCGGCATTGGCGATCACTTTATGGTTCGGCATGGGCACCGAGCAAAGCTGGCTGAACAGCTCCGGCTGGTCGCGCATTCTGCGTCTGGCTGCACTGGTTACCGGCGGAGTGGTGGTTTACTTTGCCGTGCTCGGCGCACTGGGCTTTCGCCCGAAAGACTTTGCCAAGCGCGGAGTGAATTAACGATGAAAGAGGATAGCAATGAGCGATTATTCCTATAACGTTGAAGAGGCCAGTTTTGACGATCTGGTTGTGGCGCGCTCGCACGAGATGCCGGTGCTGGTAGATATCAGCGCGGATTGGTGCGCACCGTGCAGGGTATTGGCACCGTTGCTGCACAAGATGGTTTTCGCCTATGACGGCAAGTTCCTGCTGGGGATGGTGGATGCCGATGAAAACATGAAGATCGCCGGGCGGCACAAGGTGCGCGGCTTTCCAACAGTCGTAGCCTACAGTCACGGGGTGGAGATAGACCGTTTTCATAGCGCGCAGACCGAGGGCTTTCTGCGCGGCTTCATCGATCGCGTAATCGAACGGCACGAAGCCGCTCGCGATAATCAATAATTCGTCTTACTTGTCGTTTAGAAATCCCTGCTTCGCCGCGACTGTTTTGACTTCCGGAAAATAGACTTTCGTGAAAAAGTTAGCCAGATTGGCCGACCAGGACACACCGTCCGCACGCCCGATCTCCTGCCAGTATTTGACCATGACAGCATCGTAGTCGCCGATCATTTCCGGCAGCCCGTCGCGCCGGTAGTGTTCGTCGTGACGATAGCTGGCCATTGCCAGACGTGGCTTTTGCGGCGCAGCTTGGGCGACATACCCCACGCACAGCCCGGCTAGCGGGAAAGTACAGGGCGGCAATTCGAGCAGATCGATCAGCGCCTGCGGATTACGTCGCACACCGCCGATCGGCACAACACCCAAACCGCAAGAGCGCGCGGCGGTCATCAGGTTGCCGAGCGTGATACCTGCATCGATCGCGCCGGCGGTGTACCCCTCGACACTCTCGTGGATGATCTGCTGCTGTCCGGCACGCGCCACACCCAGCGAGCTCTTGTAAAAATCCATCACGATGACGACAAATACCGGTGCCTGCGCGACCCACGGCTGGTTGCCTGCCAGCTCGGCGATACGCGCGCGTCTGGCGGCATCGCGCACTACCACCAGCGAGGTTTGCTGGCCGTTCATCGAGGAGGGGCCGCATTGCGCCGCCCTGATAATCTCGTCGAGCAGCACATCACTGACCGGTTCGCTGCTGTAGCTGCGGTCGCTGCGATGGGATTGCATGAGATGCAGGGTTTCGTTCATGACTTTATCTCCGTGACCGGTTCAGTAAGTAAATAACGGCTGCCGGTCGGGAATGATGCCGCAGCACCAGAATGAATCGTCAATCCCGGCCGAACTTCCGCTGTCAGCTTGTGAAGCTGTTGCTTAGCGCGACCAGTTGATCCAGCTTGTTTTTTGCCGCGCCGCTGGCGATCACCTGTCCGGCTTTTTCGATGCCTTCCTTGAGCGTGGCGGTCAGTCCGGCCACATAGATCGCCGCACCGGCATTCAGTTGCACGATGTCGCGCGGCGCACCGGGTTCATTGTTCAACACGCCGAGCAGTTTTTGACATGCTTCGTCGGCATTGGCAACGCGCAACCTATCCGGCGGTGAAACGGGCAAACCGAACTGATCCGGATGCACGGTGTATTCGCTGACCTTGCCGTCTTTAAGTTCCGCGATGTAAGTGCCCCCCGAGATGGAAATCTCGTCCATGCCGTCCGCACCGTGCACCACCAGCACATGGCGGCTGCCGAGTTCGCCGAGCACTTGCGCGAGCTTGGCGGTGAGCGATGGGTGAAATACGCCGATCACCTGGTTTTGCGCGCCTGCCGGGTTGGTCAGCGGCCCGAGCAGGTTGAACAGCGTGCGCACGCCGAGTTCGCGGCGTACCGGTGCGGCGTGTTTCATCGCGCTGTGATGATTCGGGGCGAACATGAAGCCGACTCCGATGCTGTCTGCGCATTGCGCAACTTGCCCGGCGGTCAAATTGACATTCACGCCGAGCTTTTCCAGCACGTCAGCCGAGCCGCAGGTCGAGGATACCGAGCGTCCGCCGTGCTTGGCGACATGCGCGCCGGCTGCCGCGGCGACAAAGGCGCTGGCGGTGGAAATATTGAAAGTCTGCGCGCCGTCGCCGCCGGTGCCGCAGGTATCGACCAAGTGACCGGTATGTTTCACGCTAACCTTGCTGGATAGTTCGCGCATCACCGCTGCAGCGGCCGCAATTTCGCTGACTGTCTCGCCCTTGATACGCAATGCGGTCAATACGGCAGCGATCTGCGCCTGGGTGAGTTGTCCGCCCATGATGTGCTGCATCAGTTCGCGCATCTCGGTGAACTGCAAATCGTGGCGGTCAATCAACTTGGTTAATGTCTGTGAATAATTCATGGTGATCTCTAAATGTGACCTGTAGGGGCGCGATTTATCGCGCCCTTCTTTGGTTGGATGATAAAACTGGGCGCGATAAATCGCGCCCCTACACACTGCCTTGTAAAAAATTTTTCAGCAGGTCATGTCCATGCTCGGTGAGAATGGATTCGGGATGAAACTGCACACCGTGCACCGCCAGCGTCTTGTGGCGCACCCCCATGATTTCGCCGTCATCCGTCCAGGCGGTGATCTCCAGGCAGTCCGGCAGCGTTTCGCGTTCGATCACCAGCGAATGGTAGCGCGTCGCGGTGAACGGGTTCGGCAAGCCGCGAAACACGCTGGTGTCATTGTGATGGATCGCCGAAGTCTTGCCGTGCATCAGCTGTTTCGCATGGATGATGTGCCCGCCGAAGGCCTGCCCGATGCTCTGGTGTCCGAGACATACGCCAAGCAATGGAATCTTTCCGGCAAAATTTTTGATCGCCGCAACCGACACGCCCGCCTCATTCGGCGTACAGGGGCCGGGCGAAACCACGATGTGCTGCGGGTTGAGTTTTTCGATCTGTTCCACCGTGATATCGTCATTGCGACGCACGATGACATCCGCACCCAGCTCGGCGAAATATTGCACCAGGTTGTAGGTAAAGGAATCGTAATTGTCGATCATTAACAGCATAATATGTCCGCTCTATAAATTTATTCGTGCAACAAACAGATATCGGGTTCGTCTTGCCGGTTCGCTAAGATGTTACGCCGGTCGCGCGCACTTCCTCGCCGAATATCAATTTGCGAAATGATTGCAATTCTCCCCTGAAATCGCTTTCCGTGTAAGTCCCTTGAGCGGTCTTTTGCAATTTCATGTTGCCAGGCAAATTATTAAGCTGTAAAAATGGGTTCACGGGCAGCCTGTTCATCGCTCAGCAAAATCAAAAACTGGTAGCATGCAGTCTGATCACGTGTTACAGATGCGACCAGTAACGATTCAGGGAATACCCAAACATGATTGCCATACCGACACTACCGAACAAATTCAAGGTTCCCGGGGATTTCTGGGGTGGATTGGCATCCATGCTGGTCGCCTTGCCGGCATCCGTGGCCTTCGGTGTCACGGTCTATTCGGCAATCAGTCCGCAGTACGCGGTTTTCGGCGCGCTGGCCGGCATTCTCGGTGCCGCGGCGCTGGGGTTGATCGCTCCCACCTTCGGCGGCACCGACCGACTGATCAGCGCTCCGTGCGCGCCCGCTGCGGCAGTGCTTTCCGCTTTTGCCATCGAACTGGTACACCAGGGAGCCTCCCCGTCGAACATCGTCCTGCTGTTGACCGTACTCGGCATTCTGACCGGACTGATCCAGATTTTTATCGGCTTTCTCGGGGCCGGGCGAATGATTAAATATATTCCCTACACCGTGGTCAGCGGTTATCTGAGCGGGGTCGGCCTGATCATCATCGGCAGCCAGATCCAAAAATTTGTAGGCGCTCCCCATGATACTGCATGGTGGAATGCCGTTCTCGATCCGGCGTTGTGGGATATGCGCAGCATTGCCATCGGCATAGCAACCGTGACCGTCGCGCTGCTGGCACCCAAATTAACCAAGGCTATCCCCAGCACCATTCTCGGCATCATCGCCGGTGTGCTGATGTATCTGGTACTCGCCAACGCGGATGACTCGATGATGACACTCACCGACAACCAGCTGGTGCTTGGCGCGCTCGGGGCTTCCGGAGAGGGATATATCAGCACAATTCTCGGACGCTGGACTGAAATCGGCGATTTGAAACTGTCCCAGATCGCCGCCCTGTTCGGCAGCGCGCTTACCCTGGCGGCGTTGCTGTCGATTGACACGCTGAAAACCTGCGTCGTCATCGACCAAATGACGCGGTCACGCCACGACCCCAACCGCGAACTGTTTGCGCAGGGGCTTGCCAATATCACCTCGTCTTCGATAGGCGGCATTCCCGGTGCCGGCACCATGGGCGCAACCATGGTAAATCTGTCCAGCGGCGCGCAAACCAGAGTTTCTGGCATCGCCGAAGGCGTAATGGTGCTGGTTGCGGCACTGGCGTTGAGCGCCTTTATCGCGTGGATACCGATTGCCACGCTGGCGGGTATTCTGATCGTGGTGGGCCTGCGCATGATCGACACGACCCCGCTGCGCTTTCTGGAATCGCGCGCCACAGTGTTTGATTTTGCGGTAGTGGCCGCGGTCATCGGCGTAGCTTTGACGGTAGGGCTGATCGCCGCTTCCGCAACCGGTGTCGCACTGTCCATCCTGCTGTTCGTGCGCGAACAGGTCGGCGGTTCGGTGGTGCGGCACAAAACCTTCGTCAACCAGCGTTCATCCACCTGGTATCGCCCCGAAGCCGAGATGCGCCTCATCGCGCAGAAAGGCGACAAGGCGGTCATTTTTGAACTGCAAGGCAGCCTGTTCTTCGGCACCACTTACGAGCTTTACTCCATGCTCGAGGCGGAAATAAAAATCCGCGATTACATTATTCTCGACCTGCGGCGGGTGCAATCGGTGGACATCACCGCCGCGCACATGCTCAATCAGGTGCGCGACATGCTGCGGGAGCGCGGCACCCCCCTACTGCTGAGCAATGTACGCGAACACCTGCCCAGCGGACGCAACCTGCTGGAATTTTTCAAACAAACCGGACTCATCGACTCCAGTGATTCGGTGCGCGTTTTCCAGACTATCGAGGCCGCGATTGAGTGGGTGGAAGACCGCCTGATCGGCGACATCGAACAACCTGCCAGCGAAGAAACACCGCTGCATTTGCACGAGATGGATCTGTTTCAGGGACGCAAGGATGTAACCATCGCCGATCTGGAAGGGCGCATGCAACAGCGCACGGTCAAAGCCGGTGAAGCCATCTTCTCAATCGGTGATCGGGATCGAAATCTGTATCTAATCCGGCGCGGCGTGGTGCGTATCATGGCACCGATTAGCGGCAGCCGGCAGTTGCACCATATCGCCACGTTCGGCAGGGGGGATTTTTTCGGCGGGCTGGCCTTCCTTGATGATCGCGCCCGCAGCGATAATGCTATCGCTTATACCGACACCGACTTGTTTGTGCTTTCGTACGATCAGTTCAACCAGCTTGCCGACGATCACAAGAAACTGGCTTTCCTGTTAATCACCTCGATCTCGCGCACCCTCGCGCAACGCCTGCGCCATGCGGACGGCGAACGAACCTTGATGCATGTATAAGCTGGGGAATAGAGACTCCTGATTTTGACGGCATGGTGATCCGGTTTTTCCCCGGCACACGCTCAAGTGCAATGCCGAACAAAACCCGCCGTTGAACAATCAGATTTTATGCAACAACCGCTCAAACTCCTCCAGCGGCACCGGCTTGCCGAACAAATAGCCCTGATAGTTGGTGCAATTTTTACTCATCAGGCGCTGTTGCTGCTCTTCTGTCTCCACCCCTTCGGCAATAGCTTCCAGATTCAGGCTTTGCGCCATGGCAATAATGGTGCGTACAATCGCTTTATCGCTGCTATCGGTGGCGATATCGCGCACGAATGACTGGTCGATCTTGAGCTGATCCAGCGGCAGGCGTTTGAGGTATTGCAAGGATGAGTAGCCGGTACCAAAGTCGTCCAATGAGAACCGAACACCGAGATCTTTCAACTCATGCATGGTGGCGATAATTTCCTCGATGTCCTCCAGCAACAGGCTTTCGGTCAGCTCCAGCTTGAGCAGTTTCGGGTTGATTGCGTGGCGCTGTAGGGTACCCTGCACCAGAGCGACGAAACCGGGCTGGCGAAATTGCTTGGCGCTCACGTTTACCGACAGAATCAGGTCGCTGGTTCGTTCCTTATCCTGCCACGCCTTGAGCTGGGCACAGGCCGTATCCAGCACCCATTGCCCGATCGGCAATATCAGCCCGGTTTCCTCGGCCAAAGGAATGAATTGTGCGGGAGGCACCACACCATGCAGGGGATGTATCCAGCGGATCAATACTTCCGCCCCCAACGGGCGAAGCGAACTATCCATCTGAACCTGGTAATACAACTCGAATTGCCCGCTCTCAAGCGCTTTGCGCAATTCGCCTTCAAGCGTTGCGCGGTTATTGATGGTGGTCTGCATCTGCGGGTCGAAGAAACGCAAGGTGTTGCGGCCGGCCGCCTTGGCCTGATACATGGCAATATCGGCCTGCTTCAACAGTTCTTCCATCCCGGTACGCTTGCGGTTATCGAACAAAGTGACACCGATACTTGGGGTGCTGTCATATTCGCACAAGCCCAGTTTGTACGGCTGATTGAGCGCTGCAATGATTTTCTCCCCCACCGATTCGGTTTGAGCCGCGGCTTCGAGAGCATGTTCGCTCAAACCCTCCAGCATCACCACGAACTCGTCACCGCCCAGTCGGGCCACGGTATCGCCTTCGCGCACGCAGGACTCCAGACGTTGCGCGACCTGTTGCAGCAGCAGGTCGCCGATGTCGTGGCCGAGGGTATCGTTGATAACTTTAAAATTATCCAGATCAAGGAACAGTAATGCGCCTTCCTGCCCGCTGCGCGCGCAGGAAGCCAAAGCTTTTTTAAGCCGGTCGATGAGTAACCGCCGGTTGGGCAGGTGCGTGAGCGTGTCGTAGAACGCCAGACTCTTAATCTCCTCCTCGGCCAGCTTGCTCTTTTTCAGGAAGAAAGTCAGACAGCCCACCACCAGACCCGCGACAAACAGGGAGGAGACAAAACCGGTCACCAGATAATCATAAGTGACTTCGCCTTTCAGCAAAATTTCCATACCGCACACAATAAACTCAGCCAAAACCACAGAAGCGGCGATGGACAGCAGCCAGAGCTGCATCACGGTGAGTTTATTCAGGCGTTCAAGCATTTTGCATTTACGGCCAGCACTTTAATGATCTCGGTTAATTGTAGCCGTTATGACAATTCATGTCTGCGCGATCAAGCACGCCGCCAGCCGGTACCCTGCGGCGTATCTTCCAGCACAATACCCGCCGCCAGCAATTCTTTGCGAATTTGATCCGCACCGGCGTAATCTTTGGCCTGTTTCGCCGCAGTGCGCGCGGCAATTTTTGCGTTGATTGCCGCATCATCCAAACCGCCTTCGCTTGCAGCACCCTGCAAGAAATTCCGGGGATCCCGCTGCAGCAAACCCAATACGCACGCCAAGGCTTTCAGCTGAACCGCTGCTGATACCGATTGGGCACGATTCACTTCGTTGGCAAGATCGAACAGTACCGCCATAGCTTCCGGGGTATTGAAGTCGTCGTCCATCGCCGCCTTGAATCGCTGCGCGTGAGCTTCGTTCCAGTCTACTGGCTGCACAGTTATCGGCGCTCCTTTGAGTGCCGTATAAAGCCGCGTCAACGCGCCCTTGGCATCATCCAGATGTGCATCCGAATAATTCAGCGGGCTGCGGTAGTGGGCGCGCAGAATGAAGAAACGCACCACTTCGGCATCATACTTTTTCAGCACCTCGCGGATGGTAAAAAAGTTGCCCAGCGACTTCGACATCTTTTCCTCGTCCACGCGCACGAAGCCGTTATGCATCCAGTAATTCACATACTGGCAGCGATGCGCGCCTTCGCTTTGCGCGATCTCGTTCTCATGATGGGGAAACTGCAAATCGGCACCGCCGCCGTGTATATCGAAATGCCGGCCGAGCAGTTTGGAACCCATTGCCGAACATTCGATGTGCCAACCGGGGCGACCTTTGCCCCATTTCGAATCCCACTTCACCTCGTCGCTCTCGTGCTCCCGCGCGTGCTTCCACAGCACAAAATCGAGCGGGTCATTTTTACTGTCGGTCACTTCGACGCGCTCGCCGGCACGCAAATCTTCCAGCGACTTGCCGGACAATTTTCCGTAGCCGTCAAACTTGCGCACCGCGAAATTCACATCGCCGTCCGCCGCGCGATAGGCCAGCCCGTTATCTTCCAGTTTGCCGATCATCTCCAGCATTTCCGGCACGAACTGCGTGGCGCGCGGCTCATGGTCCGGGCGTTGCACGCCCAGCGCATCGGCATCCTCGTGCATCGCGGCGATAAAACGCGCGGTGAGCGCGTGAATGGATTCGCCGTTCTCCGCCGCGCGCCTGATGATCTTGTCGTCGATGTCGGTGATGTTGCGCACGTAGTTGACATCGTAACCGCTCGCCTTGAACCAGCGGTACACCATATCGAACACCACCATCACGCGCGCATGGCCGAGGTGACAGTAGTCGTACACCGTCATGCCGCAAACATACATGCGCACATTGTTCGGCGTGATGGGCTTGAAATCCTGCTTGTCGCGGGCAAGGGTATTGTAGATTTTCAACATGGACGAATCAGAAGTTCATGGGTTTGTTGTCGTTGAGGTTGAGCCAACCTTTGACGATGCGATAGATGATCCAGCAGAAGTTTGCGAACAACACCGCGAAGCCGATCAAAAAAACCACCGTTGCCGCCCCGATCACCGCCCACAACAGCCCGAACCAGAAGGTGCGTATCTGCCAGCGAAAATGGCTTTCCAGCCATGTCCCCGCGACCTCTTCTTTTTTAACATAGTTGATGATGATGCCGATGATGGCGGTGATACCGGCGAAGTAAGAGAGCGCATACAGGACATACACGACCTGGGTGAGATTCTTCAATAATTTCATTTCCACCGCATCGGGCGTGACGATTTCTTCGCTCATGATTACTCCTTTGACCAGGAATCTTTCAGCGTCACGGTGCGATTGAATACCGGCTTGCCGCCCGGCTGATGATCGCGCCGGTCGGCACAAAAGTAACCCAGACGCTCAAACTGGTAGCGCGTTTCCGGTGCCGCGTCTTTCACGCAGCTTTCCACCCAGCCTTGCACCACAGTGAGCGAAGCCGGGTTGAGATGGGTGCAAAAATCTACCTCCCTGTCGCCGTCCGGCTCCGGCACATTGAACAGGCGATCATAGAGGCGTATCTCGGCGGGCAACGCGTGCGCGCGCGACAAAAAGTGGATCACACCTTTCACCTTGCGCCCTTCGGGATTCTTGCCCAGCGTATTGTGGTCGATGCTGCAACGCAGCTCGATTATTTTGCCGGACGCATCCTTTACCGCCTCGTCGCAGCGCATCACATAGCTGTGGCGCAGACGGATCTCGCCGCCCAAGGTCAGGCGCTTCCAGCCCGCGGGCGGCACTTCGGCAAAATCATCGGCCTCGATGAACAATTCATCACTAAAAGACACAACACGCTTGCCCAAACCGGGCACGTTGGGATGAAAATCCGCCTCGCGCGTTTGTGCTCCGTCCGCATTGGTGATCGTCACTTTGAGCGGATTGATAACTGCCATCACGCGCGGCGCGCGCAGTTCCAAATCTTCGCGAATCGCGCCTTCCATGATCGCCATATCCACGCTGTTTTCGCTCTTGGATACGCCGATGCGTTTGGCGAATTCGCGGATACCCTCCGGCGTGTACCCCCTGCGGCGCATGCCGCTGATGGTGGGCATGCGCGGGTCATCCCAGCCGCTCACATGCCGCTCGTTGACCAACTGCAGCAGCTTGCGTTTGCTGGTGATGGTGTAGTGCAATTCCAGCCGCGAAAACTCGTATTGGCGCGGGTGACATTGCACGCCCACGTTGTCCAGCACCCAGTCGTACAGCGGGCGGTGATCCTCGAATTCCAGCGTGCAAATGGAATGGGTGATGCCTTCCAGCGCGTCCGAAATGCAATGCGTGTAATCGTACATCGGGTAGATGCACCACTTGTCGCCGGTGCGGATGTGGTGCGCGCGGCGGATGCGGTAAATGGCCGGGTCGCGCAGATTCATATTGGGCGAGGCCATGTCGATCCTGGCGCGCAACACCATGCTGCCGTCGGCGAATTCACCGTTTTTCATGCGCGTGAACAGATCGAGATTCTCCGCGACGGAACGGTCGCGGTTCGGGCTGTTCTTGCCGGGCTGGGTCAGCGTGCCGCGATATTCGCGCATCTGCTCCGGCGTGAGGTCGTCAACATAGGCCAGACCTTTGTTGATCAATTCGACCGCAAACTCATACAGCGCGTCGAAATAATCCGAGGCCCAATGCACTTCGCCATGCCACTGAAAACCCAGCCAGCGCACGTCGTCCTGGATGGATTGCGCGTACTCCTCGCTTTCCTTCTCCGGGTTGGTATCGTCAAAACGCAGATTGCACTTACCCCGATAGTCCTGTGCCAGACCGAAGTTCAGGCAGATGGACTTGGCATGACCGACGTGCAAATAGCCGTTCGGCTCCGGAGGAAAACGCGTGACAACGCTTTTGTGCTTGCCGCTGGCGAGGTCGGCATCAATGATGCTGCGGATAAAATTGGAAACAGGTGTCGCCGAAGCGACGGTTTGTGTGGTGCCACTCATGCCGGGAATGCTCTCAAATTGGATTGACGGGCTGCCACATCGACAGCATACCCGTGAATTTTACCTGAAAACACTGGTCGCATATAAGTGATGATTAAGCAGCCGTAGCTGCGGCGCGACGATTGCGACACATCCGACATACCCTGCCAACCCTACCCGTCAACCCTCACAAAACTGTGAAAATGCGTGGATTTTTGTTAGAATCCACCGTTAGTTAAACCTGCGTACCCATGGAATCGAATAACACGATGAATATGTTCAACCGTTTTTGCCGTCATGCCGCCGCATTTATCGGCGTATTGCTGTTAACCGCCAGCCCTGCTGTTCATGCCGACGCTATTCAGGATGCCAACAAGTTATTTAAGCAAGGGCAACACAATCAGGCGATGGACAAGGTAAATGACATCTTGTCCAACAAACCGAAAGACGCATCGGCACGCTTTCTGAAGGGACTGATCCTCACCGAGCAAGGCAAGACTGCCGAGGCCATCAAAGCCTTCACGGCTTTAACCGCGGACTACCCGGAACTGCCCGAGCCGTACAACAATCTGGCCGTGTTATATGCCAGCCAGGGTCAATACGACAAAGCCAAGCAGTCGCTGGAAATGGCGATTCGCACCCACCCCAGCTATTCCACCGCCCACGAGAACCTCGGCGATATTTACGCAAAAATGGCCAGTCAGGCTTATGACCGCGCGCTGCAACTGGACCGCAGCAACACCACCACCAAGACCAAACTGGCGATGATTCAGGACTTGTTCTCGTCCAGCGCACGCGCAAAAATGCCCGCCTCGAACAAACCGCAAGCTGTTCCCGCCGCGCCTGTTGTAGTGGCGGCTGCTCCTGCTGCGGCACCTGCCCCCGTAGTGACAGCCCCCGCTGCCAAGCCGGTTGCACCGGAAAAACCTGCCGTACCTGCCGCCGACAACAGCGGCGAAGTGATGAAAGCTGTCAATGCCTGGGCTGCCGCATGGTCGGCCAAAGATGTGAAGAAGTACCTGTCGTTCTACGCCGCTGATTTCAAGACACCTTCCGGCGAGAAACGCGCCAACTGGGAAGCCGAACGAAAGGAGCGCATCAGCAAACCCAAGTCCATCCAGGTCGGGATCAGCAAGCCGACCGTAAGCTTCAGCGACAGCAGCCATGCCACCGTGAAGTTTCGCCAGTCCTATCAGGCAACCCACCTGAAAACTTCCGGCAACAAAACTTTGCAGATGGTGAAATCCGGCGGAAACTGGCTGATTCGTGAAGAACACGCCAAATAAACATGCGCTATAAAGCACTAATATCTTCGTCGCTCTGTTGCCTGCTGCTGTCAGGCATGGCGTATGCCGCTCCGGATTCGCACAACACCGAAGCACAGTTGGCCAAAAGCCTGCAGGCGATCAAAAATAATCGTCTGGATATCGCGCTGAACGAAGTGGACAGCCTGTTGCGCGTCAACCCGAATTTCAAACTGGCCTATCTGGTCAAAGGCGATCTGCTGATGGCCCGTGCCGGCCCCATCAATAACTTCGGCAGCGCATCAAATGCCCCGCGCAACATGATCGAGGATTTGCGCGACGAAGCGCGGGTACGCCTGCGACGCGCCCAGACGCGTCCTTCCGGCAAACTTGCCCCGCGCTACCTGTGGAAGCTCGATGCGCAACAAAAATATGCACTCGTGGTGGACACCAGCCGCTCCACGCTGTACGTATACGAGAATATTGAAGGCGAACCGCGTTATGTGGCCGACTACTACATCACCATCGGCAAGCTCGGCACCGAAAAAGTTTCCGAGGGCGACCAGCGCACACCTATCGGCGTGTATTTTGTAAAAGCCGATCTGCCAAAAAACAAGCTTGCCGATATGTACGGCAGCGGCGCCTACCCGCTCAGTTACCCGAATGAATGGGACCGCAAGAATGGCCGCGGCGGCAGCGGCATCTGGTTGCACGGCACGCCCAGCGACACCTACAGCCGCCCGCCGCGCGCCAGTAACGGCTGCGTGGTACTGGCTAACGACGATCTGGACAAGCTCGCCCCTTACCTGCAAGTCGGCATCACCCCGGTCATCATCACCAACCAGATAGACTGGTCCAGCGAGCAGGACCAGATCGAACGCGATGCGCTACTGAAAGAAATCGAGCAATGGCGCAAGGATTGGGCCAGCCTGGATACCGGCACCTATCTCAAACATTACTCGCAAAAGTTTTCCAGCGACAACATGAATTACGCGGCATGGGCAAAACAGAAACAGCTGGTAAACAGTGCCAAGTCGTGGATCAAGGTCAACCTCTCGAATGTCAGCGTGTTCACCTATCCCGAACAGCCGAACATGGTGGTAGTCAATTTCGAGCAGGATTACAACAGCAACAACCTGTCCAACCGCATGAAAAAGCGCCAGTACTGGATCAAGCAGGGCAACCGCTGGCAGATTATTTACGAAGGCGCCGCCTGACATGAAACGTCTGTTTACCGCCCTGCTGGCAGCGCTGCTGTGCTGCGCGATGCAATCTTCCCATTCTCTCACTCAAGGCAAAAAAACCATGGTCAAACTGCACACCAATCACGGCACCATCACACTGCAACTGGACGCTGACAAAGCGCCAAACACCGTGAAGAACTTTCTCGAATACGTGAACAGCGGCTTTTACGACAACACCATCTTTCATCGCGTGATCGACAGCTTCATGATCCAGGGCGGCGGTTTCGAGCCGGGCATGCACCAGAAGAAAGTCAACGCCCCGATCAAGAACGAAGCGGAGAACGGCCTGTCAAACGACACCTACAGCATCGCCATGGCGCGCACTTCCGATCCGCATTCCGCCACCGCGCAATTTTTCATCAACACCAAGAACAACGATTTTCTCAACTATCCGGGACAGGACGGCTGGGGCTACTGCGTGTTCGGCAAAGTAGTGGAAGGCACCGAAGTGGTGGATGCGATACGCAAGGTCAAGACCGGCAACAGCAGCGGACATCAGGACGTACCCAAGGAAGATGTCATCATCACCAAAGCCGAAGTAGCTCAATAAGGATCCGGGAGCGAGGATTTAACTTGAAACTCGCGCAGCGATTCGTTTGCCCTTTCTCCCGCTTGCGGGGGAAAGTTGGATAGGGGGAACGGGCATGGCGTGTTTCATTATCAGGGGCGGCAACTTGCCATGCCCGTGAGGATCGAGCGGTGCAGCGGCTTCCCTCAATCCTCACTCCTCAATCCTCAATCCTCACTCCTCAATCCTGAAATGCCCCATTCCTTATTCATCGCCGACCTGCATCTCAGTGCCGACCAGCCGCACAGCATGGCGGCGTTCCGGCATTTCATCGCCACATCCGCACCGCAGGCTGAAGCACTTTACATTCTCGGCGACCTGTTCGATTACTGGGCGGGCGATGACGACCTGAATGACCCGTTTGTCGCGCAAGTAACTGCATCACTGCGTCACCTTGCCGCGCAAGGCTGCAAAGTTTATCTGCTGCACGGCAACCGCGATCTGCTGATGGGCAAAGCGCTGGCGAATGCCTGTCAGGCCACGCTGCTGAACGACCCGGCACTGATCGACCTGTACGGCACGCCGACACTGCTCAGCCACGGCGACCTGTTGTGCGCCGACGACACCGAATACCAGCGTTACCGCGCCCAAGTGCATGACGCGGATTTTCAGCGCCAGTTTCTCGCCAAACCGCTAACAGAACGCAAAGCCTATATCGCCCAACTGCGAACTCGCAGCATGGCCGAAAAACAAAACAAGGACCGCGCGATCATGGACGTGAACGATGACGCGGTCGCCACACTGCTGCGGGAACATGGCTACCCGCGCCTTATCCACGGCCACACCCACCGCATGGCTAGCCACGAGCATAGCGTGGACGGGCACCGTTGCGAACGCTGGGTACTGGGTGAATGGAACGACAAAGCAAATGCGCTGCGCTGCAACAGCAGCGGTATAGGGTGGGAAATTATTCCGGACTAACTGCGGGACAGGTCTTTGCGAAGGGCGGCAGCACGAAACGGTTGTAGCACCCTGCAATCTCGATGAAAAAAGCTGCCAACCGAGACTGGCTCTTACTGAGCCGGTCGGCGACAGTCGTTAGTTTTACCCGCCAGCGACCGCCGTGCAACCAACAAGAAGCGTACATAGGACTAACGCGGATGGCAATCTACCGACTTTGCCAATTTAAGTATTTTACTTAAAGGTGTAACCTTTGCGACAAGTTCACTTTATTCAATTTGGAGTAATGAAAGGATACCAAGCCAACCTTAAAAGAACTCGCTGTTGAAGCACACTTCATACTTGCTTTGCAAAAGCTGCGAGAGGAGAAAATGATGACTATTCAACTGGATGTCTCTAAACTGAATCTGCAGGATGCACTCGATATGGCAGTGCTGATCGAAAAGGAAGCGGAAGACCGCTACCTTTTGTTTGCAGAGCAACTCGGGCACAGGTATCCCGGTGATGCGGCGAATTTCTTTACCATGATGGCTCGAAACGAGCAGCGTCACGGAATTGAGATTGCAGAACGAAGACGTTTGCTTTTTGGCGATACTCCTTCACGCGTCACAACGAATATGATTGAGAAGGATATCGAAGCCCCGGATGCTGGAAAAGCAATACGCTACATGTCCCCGTGGCACGCTTTGGAAGTCGCAATGGAGTCTGAAATTAAAGCTTACGAATTTTATGACAGCATCCTGCAGGTCGTTCGGGATACCTCAGTTCAAAAACTGATCATGAGCCTTAGAGACGAAGAATCGGAGCATCAGATACTCTTGAATGAGCAGAAGGCGAAGTATCACGATACGTTGGAATCAGATTTTGACCCGGAGATCGATGAACTCAACTTCCATCGTATACGGGAATGTTGAGGTATTTCTGCAACTCAGATGGCGAACAACCTTGTGTGATAATCTAACAGGGAAGCAGTAGCGCCATTTTGTGGCTTTTCGCTTCACAACATCTGACATCATCCACATCAAAATTCTATTTCCGCTTGTAGCTGCGGATTCCCGCCCTTCACCAGCAATACACCTACTTCCTGCCGCCGCATAATTTATCGCACGGCACCCCGTCGCGGTTGCCGTCCAGCGTCTTGATACCGCACTGGGTCAAATAATGCCGTGCTTCTTCACATGAAGCCATTTCGGAACAATATTTTTTTCCGCCGCAGCCGGAGCCCAACGGATTTGCAGCGCCCGCCACGGTCGCCGCTGCAACATGGGATTTATCGTCGACATTGGGGTGCAATTTTCGCCATTCCCAGGGCGACATCGGATCACTGAGCGCCCACAAGCCGCGCGGCACTTGCATGGCTTCTTCCTGCAACGCGACCAGTTCCTTGTTGCCGTGAAAATGCGAATATTCCCATGCCATGCCGCGCCGGATCTGCTCGGCGTTCACATCCAGACCGTCCAGACCGAGATGCGCCACCATGCGGCCGTATTTATCCATCGCCTGACTGGACACCTGCACCTGCTTACCCAGCACCATGTCGGAAAGCGAACGCCGGGAGGTCTCGCCGAAGGTCTGCGCTTTTTCCGGCGCGTCGATTTCAACCAGCCGCACTTTAACCGGGCGGTTGTTGCGCAGCACCAGCACCGTGTCGCCATCCAGTACGGCCAGTACCTTGGCGGTAAATTCCGCCCCCTGCGCCACACCGGCAATGCCGAGCCATGCAAAACATATCAGGGCGCGCAGGAGGTTCACGGCAGCAGGCTTTTGATGATCGACAGACACAGCAGCGCGTATCCGGCTGCCAGCAGGTCGTCGAACATCACGCCCAGCCCGCCGTGCCAGTTGCTGTCGAAATAACGTATCGGCGGCGGTTTGACGATGTCGAAAAAACGGAACAGCGCAAAGGCCAGCAGCGCCCAGAGCCATCCCGGCGGGGTAAAAAACAGCACCAGCAACATCGCGACGATCTCGTCCCACACGATGCCGCCGTAATCGGCCACTCCCAAAGCTTTGCCAGTTTTGTCGCACACCCACACGCCGATGGCAAACGCCCAAATCAACACTAATATAAACAGCTCATCCGACAGGCGCGGCGCGAGATACCAGTAGATCGGGAAGGCAACCAGCGTGCCGAACGTGCCGGGTGCCTTGCGCGCTAAACCGCTGCCGAAGCCGAACGACAGCAGATGCGCCGGATGGCTCAGCACGAACTGCAAACTGGGTTTAACGGACAATTCACCGGAAGTGGTCATAACCGCAAGCCTCGACGTTGATCGGATTACCCGACGCATCGTGCACGATACAGCCGCGTCCCGCAACAACTATTCCGATGCAGCTCAGCGGCAGGTTGAGCCGCGCTGCAATATCCCGCAATTTTTCATGCTGCGCAGCAGGGGCGGTGAAGCACAATTCATAATCGTCTCCGCCCGACAACAGGCATTGTCTCGCCAGCGGCTGCGACGCATAACCGCGCAAGGATGGCGACAGCGGCAACGCGGAAAAATCAAGCTGTGCGCCGACTTGCGAAGCATCGAGAATATGACCGAGATCGGCGAGCAGCCCGTCGGAAACATCGATCGCGCTGCTGGCAATGCCGCGCAAAGCCAGCCCCAATGCCACACGCGGTTGCGGTTGGTGCAGAGCGGATGCACAAGCGGCAAGTTCCGCATCGGACAAGGCGATACGGCCTTGCAGGTGCGCCAGCGCCAGTGCCGCATCGCCCAGACAGCCCGATACCCATATCTCATCGCCCGCCTGCGCACTGCTGCGGCGCAATGCCTGTTGTGCGGGGACTTCGCCAAATATGGTCACGCACAGATTGAGTGGACCGCGAGTGGTATCCCCACCGACCAGCTCCACGCCGTGCTGCTGCGCCAGCGCAAAAAATCCCGCACTGAATTGCGCCAGCCAGGTTTCATCCACGGTAAACATAGGTTCGCGCAGCGATTCGTTTGTCCCCTCTCCCTTCGGGGGAGGGTTAGGGTGGGGGCGTTCATGGCTTGTTTCTTTGCCTTGAACGAGGGGCAAGGCAATCGCCAGCGTCGCCCAGCGCGGTGCGGCACCCATCGCCGCCATATCGGACAGGTTCACCGCCAGCGTCTTGTGTCCCAGCATGAACGGATCGGCATCGGGGAGAAAGTGCGTGCCGCTTACCAGCATATCGCTGGATACCGCCAGCACATTGCCCGCGCTTGGCTGCAGCAGCGCCGCATCGTCACCCACACCAAGCAACGCGCCGGGTGTGGCACGGGTAAAGTAACGACGAATCAGGTCAAATTCGGACATGGTTGGTAGGATGGGTTGAGCGCAGCGATACCCATCATTTGGTTAATGTAAACCGATGGGTATCGCTGCGCTCAACCCATCCTACAACTCTGGATTTATTTTGCGGCGAATTCGACCGCGCGCACCTGAAGCGCGAGCTTGTCGAGTACGCCGTTGACGTATTTGTGCCCGTCGGTGCCGCCGAAGGTCTTGGCCAATTCAACGGCTTCGTTGATGACAACCTTGTAGGGCACTTCGAGGTGTTGCGACAATTCGAATGCGCCCAGCATCAGCACGGCGAACTCCACCGGGCTGAGTTCGGCGAGCGGCCTGTCGAGATGCGGGGTGAGCATGGTTTCAAGTTCGGCATGACTGCCCAACGTGCCGCGCAGCAATCTGGAAAACAACTCCTTGTCGTAACGGCCGAGATTCTTCTCGGCGTGAATCTGCTTTACAATTTGCTCAACCTCACCGGCCGTGACACGCCATTGGTAAACGCCCTGCAAAGCCAGTTCGCGCGCGCGGTGACGCGGGCTTTTGCTCGGCGTTTTCTTTACTTCGGCATCGGCGGGCAAACCGCTCATGCCAGATCACGCAACAGGTTAGCCATCTCGATCGCCACCAGCGCCGCCTCGCCGCCCTTGACGTGCATGCGCGCAATGGCCTGCTCGTCGGTATCGGTAGTCAGAATCGCGTTGGCAACCGGCACGCCGCACGACAACTGCACTTCATTCACGCAGCGCGCCGACTCGTTCGACACCACCTCAAAATGATAGGTGTCGCCGCGTATCACCGCACCCAGCGCGATCAGCGCGTCGAACTTCTCGGTTTCCGCCATATACAGCAGCGCCAACGGTATCTCCAGCGCGCCCGGCACGGTCGCCAGCGTAATGTCGTCCTCCGCTACACCCTGCTGCACCAGCTTGGCACGGCATTCGCCCAGCAGACCTTCGCACACTTCGGCATTGAAACGGCTTTGCACGATGCCGATACGCAATCCCGCACCGTTCAGATTTTTCTCGATTTCTTTCATATCAAGCCTCTCTAAATATTCACGCTATTCTTTGACCTGGCAATAACCCACCACTTCCAGACCGAAACCGACCATGCTCGGCATCTTGTGCGGCGTGGCCAGCAAACGCATCTTGCCGACATTGAGGTCGCGCAGGATTTGCGCGCCGATGCCGTAGCTGCGCGGGTCCCAGCGCTGGTGTGTTTCCGAAGTAGCCGCGGCCCGCGCCAGCAAATCCTGGCAGGTTTCGCCGTGATGCATCAATACCAGCACCCCGCATGGCGACTGGCTGATTTTCTTCAGCGCATCGTGCACGCTGGTGGAATGCGAATAGTCGGTTTGCTCCAGAAAATCCATCACCGACAGCGGCTCGTGCACGCGCACCAGCGTCTCGGCATCGGCGCGAATCTCGCCCTTCAGCAAAGCCAGGTGAATGCGCTGCGTGGTCTTGTCCACATAGGTAAACAGTTCGAACTGGCCGTAAGCCGTCTGCACACTGCGCTGCGCCACGCGCTCGATCAGTTTCTCGTGATGGCTGCGATGTTCGATCAGGCTGGCGATAGTGCCGATCTTCAAACCGTGCAGTTTGGCAAACTCGATCAGGTCCGGCAGGCGCGCCATTTCGCCGTCGTCCTTGAGTATCTCGCAGATCACCGCCGCGGGCGTCAGCTCGGCCAGATGCGCCAGGTCGCAACCCGCCTCGGTATGGCCGGCGCGCACCAGCACACCACCGTTCTGCGCGCGCAGCGGGAAGATGTGACCCGGCTGCACGATATCCGCAGGCTTGGCGTTCTTGTCCGCCGCCGCCAGTATGGTGCGCGCGCGGTCGGCCGCCGAGATGCCGGTGGTCACGCCGCTCGCCGCCTCGATGGACATGGTGAAATTGGTGCCCAGCGGCGAACCGTTATCTCGCACCATCAGCGGCAGATTGAGCTGCTTGCAATGCGCCTCGGTCAGCGTCAGGCAGATCAGCCCGCGCCCGTGCTTGGCCATAAAATTGATCTTTTCCGGCGTGGCAAATTCGGCGGCAAACACCAGGTCACCCTCGTTCTCGCGGTCTTCTTCGTCCACCAGCACCACCATCCGCCCGGCGCGGATTTCAGCGATGATGTCTTGTATCGGTGCAATATCGGTCATTCGGCAATTCCAAAAAATTACGCACCGCTTATCGGTGCAATATATGCAATTCTACCATCTTGGCATTAATCGCTCACTCTGTTCGATGCAAACCATATCGGGATGATACTGAAGCAATTGCGATGTTACTGGCTCTGGAGTACGCTACGCACCACAATTATAGAGGTTCAAACATGCGCATGAATTCCGAACAAATCGAGCTATCCGTAAAAGTGATCCGCAAATATTTTGCGGACGCGGCGGTGTGGCTGTTCGGTTCGCGCGTGGATGACAACTGCAAGGGCGGGGATTTCGATTTTTATATCGAAACCGCGCTGCCCGACATTGCACTGCCGATGGCGCGGGCGCGCGGCGATTTGACTGACACCTTGGGCATGAAAGTGGATTTGGCGGTGAACAACCATACCGGCGACAAACCGATTTTCCATATCGCCAAGGCCAACGGAGTAAGGCTGGCATGAACCCGCATCGCGAACTGATTGCAGGCAAACTGCGGCACATGCGCCGGATGCGCGAATATCTGGCACACTCTCACGGCAACCTGCTCAGCCACGGCATCATCGGCAAACCGGTCGGTTCGATGACACTGCAAGAATCCGAAATTCTCGCCGCCTTCCGCATGAGGTTCTCCGAATTTCAGGAGCATCTGGGCAAACTGCTGCGCGCTATTGCGCAGGAAGAAGAAATCGAAATCACCGGCTTTTCCGATGTACTGGCTTTCGCAGAAAAAGCCGAAATTCTGGCAAGTGCGGACGACTGGAAAAAGGCGCGCGACGTGCGCAACCAGATCAACCACGAATACGAAGAGAATGAGCGCGTACTTGCGCCACTCATCGCGGAAATGGCTAACTGCGTACCTACCCTATTCCTCATCCATGACCGGGCGGCGGTTTATTGCACGGACAAGCTAAGCGTAGGAAATGGCTGAAGCAAGAATCCGGATTCCAATCAGCATGACAGCGGGCATTTTCCACTGCTGACCAACCCATCATTCAGCGAGCCCACCAAAGTGCCCTGCAATTAAAACGTTAAACCTGCTCCGCCGTCAGCATCCGTTCAACGTAGCGCGCGATCAGGTCGATCTCCAGATTCACTTTCGCCCCCGCGTGCAATTCGCAGAGCGTGGTCATCGCCAGCGTGTGCGGGATCAGGTTGATATTGAACACTGCGCCATCCACTTCATTGACGGTGAGGCTGACACCGTTGATGGTGATAGAGCCTTTCACCGCGATGTATTTGGCCAGTGTCTGCGGCGCGCGCAGCACCAGTTTCCAGCTCTCGCCAAGATCGGTAAAGGAAACCACTTCGCCCACGCCGTCCACATGGCCGCTGACCAGATGCCCTCCCAGCCGGTCTGCCAGACGCAGTGCCTTTTCGAGGTTGACGCGCGCGCCCTGCGCTGCCAGTCCGACAGTGCAATTCAAAGTCTCGCGCGAAACATCCACGGTGAATGTGCCGCCCTCTTTTTTTATCACGGTGAGGCACACGCCATTCACTGCGATGCTGTCGCCGAGTTGCACGTCGTCCATGCCGAGCACTTTCGTTTCGACGGAAAGGCGCAGGCCGCCGTCGCGGTCTTCCGCCTTGGTGATCGTGCCTACATCGGCGATGATTCCACTGAACATTCTTTTCTCCTAAATTCTGCTAAATCACTATTAAAAATCCCTTCCCCTTTTTAGGGGGAAGGCTAGGATGGGGGTGCAATTTTCGCAAGTCATTTCTACCCCCACCCTAACCCTCCCCCTGCAAGGGTGAGGGGATAACGGCGGTTATTTTTTCACTCGCGCCACAATGCGCAAATCCCTGCCGACTTGGCGTACATCCTGCCAGTCGAGATTGACGCGCTGCTCCAGACTGGTCAATTCGCCCAGTTGCACGAGGCCTTGCGCCATATCGCCGAGCAGTTGCGGCGCGAGATACAGCACCAGTTCGTCCACCAACCCGGCTTGCAGCAGCGCACCATTCAGGGTGCTGCCTGTTTCCACCAGTAGTTCGTTGCAGCCGCGCTTTGCAAGGTCGGTCAGCATCGCGGCCAAGTCCACCCGCTCATTCGCATCCGGCAACACGCACACAGATGCGCCCGCTTGTTCCAGTGCCGCGATCTTCCCGACATCATGCACCGCGGTGTAGATCAACACCCCACCCTCTCCCCCTCCCCCGCTTGCGGGGGAGGGGAGCAAGTGATGCAGAATGCGCGCGGTGAGCGGCATGCGCAACCGGCTATCCAGCACTACCCGCAGCGGCTGGCGCGGCGTTTTCAACTCGCGCACATTCAGCTGCGCATCGTCCGCCAGTACCGTATCAATGCCGGTCAGCACGGCGCAGGAACGCGCGCGCCAGTGCTGCACATCCATTCTAGCCGCCGCACCGGTGATCCACTGGCTCTCGCCGTTATGCAGCGCGGTGCGGCCGTCCAGGCTCGCCGCGATCTTGCTTCTTACCCACGGTGTGCCGCGCGTCATGCGCGCAACAAAACCGGTATTCAGTTCGCGTGCCGCAGCTTCCATCAGCCCGCATTCGACCTCGATACCGGCAGCGCGTAATTTCGCGATGCCTTGCCCAGCCACCAGCGGATTGGGGTCTTGCATGGCCACCACAACGCGGGTGATTCCGGCGGAGATCAGCGCATCGGCACAAGGCGGGGTGCGGCCATAATGACTGCACGGTTCCAGCGTGACATAAGCGGTCGCGCCGCGCGCCGTCTCGCCTGCTTCATGCAACGCATGGACTTCCGCATGGGGTTCGCCGGCACGCTCGTGCCAGCCTTCACCGACCACGCTACTATCGCGCACCAGCACGCAGCCGACGCGCGGATTGGGGCTGGTGGTGTAAAGCCCGCGCTCCGCCAGCCGCAACGCCTGCGCCATCCATATGCTGTCTGAAGCGGATAACATACTAGAAATCCTGCAAAAAAGGCATGACAGAATAGCTTCCAGCTCCCCTCTCCCCAACCCTCTGAATGAAACAACTAGCCATTCGACTAAGCTGCAAAAAACCGCAGCCAAGTCGCTGGTTATCCCGCAAGCGGGCGAGGGGGCGAACGAATCGCTGCGCGAGCTTCACTTTAACTGGCGGGATTAAGCCCCATACACCGGAAACTGCGCAGTCAGCTTTTTCACTTCGCCAACCACGCGTGCGATCACCGCATCGTCTTCCGGCGCGTCCAGCACGTCGGCGATCAGGTGCGCGAGTTTTTCCGCTTCCAGTTCCTTGAAGCCGCGCGTGGTCATCGCCGGGCTGCCGATACGGATACCGCTGGTGACGAACGGTTTCTGCGGGTCGTTCGGGATGGAATTCTTGTTCACCGTGATGTGTGCGCGACCCAGCGCTGCTTCGGCATCCTTGCCGGTGATGTTCTTGGCCTGCAAATCCACCAGGAACAAATGGCTATCGGTGCGCCCGGACACGATGCGCAGGCCGCGTTCCTGCAGCACCTTGCTCATCACGCGCGCATTGTCAACCACCTGCTTCTGGTATTCCTTGAATTCCTTGCTGGCTGCCTCCTTGAACGCCACCGCTTTGGCGGCAATCACGTGCATCAGCGGGCCGCCCTGAATACCGGGGAAGATCGCCGAGTTCAACACTTTTTCATATTCCGCCTTGGCCAGAATGATGCCGCCGCGCGGGCCGCGCAGGGTTTTGTGGGTGGTGCTGGTGACAAAATCCGCGATGCCGACCGGGCTCGGGTACACGCCCGCCGCGATCAAACCGGCGTAGTGCGCCATATCCACAAACAGGTACGCGCCGACGCTGTCGGCAATCGCGCGGAAACGCTTCCAGTCGATCACCAGCGCGTAGGCGGAAGCACCCGCCACAATCATTTTCGGCTTGTGCGCCGTTGCCAGAGCCTGCACCTGCTCGTAATCGATTTCTTCGTTTGCATCCAGCCCATACTGGACGGCGTTATACAGTTTGCCGCTGGCGTTGACCGACGCGCCGTGCGTCAGATGGCCGCCATGCGCCAGCGACAGACCGAGGATGGTATCGCCGGGTTTCAGCACCGACATATATACCGCCTGATTGGCCTGCGAACCGGAATTCGGCTGCACATTGGCGTACTCCGCACCGAACAGCGCTTTCACGCGGTCGATGGCCAGCTGTTCGGCCACGTCCACATATTCGCAGCCGCCGTAATAACGCTTGCCGGGATAGCCCTCGGCATACTTGTTGGTCAGCTGGCTGCCCTGCGCCTCCATGACTGCCGGGCTGGTATAGTTTTCCGACGCGATCAGTTCGATATGATCTTCCTGGCGGCGGTTTTCGTTCTGGATTACCGCCCACAATTCGGGGTCGGCATGGGCGATAGTATTTTTTCTGGAGAACATGGTGATTATTCCTGAAATTAATGAAAGCGGGAAAATGCGAATTCTACCATGCTGGATATCAAGGCCGCGATGCCCGGCGGCGATTATCCTGAGAGCCTTAAAAAAATAGCCCGGCACCGCCCAATGACTAAAGACCGGGATTTTTGTGATAAGCTGCGCACCATTGTGATATCACTCGTCTACTGAGCGATTTATTTCATTTCATGCCCCCCGTTTCTGCCCTCTCTCTCGCCGGTTCATTGCTGCGCCGCGAAATACTCGATCTGCACGCTTATCATGTGCCGGATAGTGCCGGCTACATCAAGCTGGACGCGATGGAAAATCCCTACACCGTGCCGCAGCCATTGCGCGACGAAATCGCCGCCGCCGTGGCGCAGGCCGCGATCAACCGCTACCCCGATCCCGATCCGGCAGCGCTGAAAGAGCAAATTCGCGCTGCGACCGGCTTGCCCGCAGAAATGGGCGTACTGCTCGGCAACGGCTCGGACGAACTGATCCAGTTGCTGGCAATGGCGGTCAACAAACCCGGCGCGACGCTGCTGAGCGTGGAGCCGTCGTTCGTGATGTACAAGATGATCGCGACTTTTACCGGAATGCGTTACGCGGGCGTGCCTCTCGTAAGCAATTCAGGGGCAGCGGATTTCTCGCTGGACTTGCCCGCAATACTTGCCGCGATCAAGCGCGAACAACCCGCGCTGGTATTTCTGGCTTACCCGAACAATCCCACCGGCAACCTGTTCCCGGCGGACGCGCTAAAGCAGATCATCGCCGCAGCGCCCGGCCTGGTGGTGATAGACGAAGCCTATTACGCCTTTGCCAGCGACAGCTTTATTCCGCATCTGGCGGATTATCCGAACCTGCTGGTGATGCGCACTTTTTCCAAGCTCGGCATGGCCGGATTGCGGCTGGGATTTCTGGCGGGCAGCACGGCATGGCTGGAACAGCTGGAAAAGCTGCGCTTGCCGTATAATGTCGGCGTTTTGCCGCAACTGGTCGCAAAAATATTGCTTGAGCATCACGGGGTGCTGCTGCAGCAAGCGGAACAACTCAAGCTGGAACGCGCCAGGCTGTACCGGCAATTGGGCGAAATCGCCACCGTGCAGGTTTACCCGAGCGAGGCGAATTTCCTGCTGTTCCGCGTGGCGAACGCCACGGAAGTGTTTAACGGCCTGAAGCAGCGCAACGTGCTGATCAAGAATTTGAACGGCGGTCATCCGATGCTGACCGGCTGCCTGCGCGTGACCGTCGGCACACCGGAAGAAAACGAGCGGTTTATTGTTGCATTGCAGGAAAGCTTGCACCGTGAATAAGGTCGTCTTTGTAACTGGCGAACAAACCGTAGCGTGCGCTGTGCGCACGACAAGTTCATGCCGATCCATTCGAAAATTCGTGCGCACAGCGCACGCTACAACAAACGGAATGAAATTATGCGCAGCGCGAAGGTAAACCGCAACACTCTGGAAACCAAGATCGGCGTCGAGCTGAATCTGGACGGTACCGGTCAGGCAAAGTTCGACACCGGGCTGCCGTTCCTCGACCACATGCTCGACCAGATCGCGCGGCACGGCCTGCTGGACATCAGCATTCTCGCCAAGGGCGACCTGCATATCGACGCGCATCACACCGTGGAAGATATCGGCATCACGCTCGGCCAGGCATTCAATCAGGCGATCGGCGACAAGAAGGGGTTGCGCCGCTACGGCCACGCTTATGTGCCGCTGGACGAATCGCTGTCGCGCGTGGTGCTGGACATTTCCGGCCGTCCCGGTCTGGTGTTCAATTGCGAATTCGTGCGCGACAGCGTCGGCGAATTTGAGGTTGATCTCATCAACGAATTCTTTCAGGGCTTCGTCAATCACGCGCTGGTAACATTGCACATCGACAATCTGGCGGGCAACAATGCCCACCATCAGGCCGAAACCATTTTCAAAGCGTTCGGCCGCGCGCTGCGCATGGCGCTGGAGCTCGATCCGCGCATGGTAGGCGTGATGCCTTCCACAAAAGGAACGCTGTAAATTAAAATGACAGATGTAGTCGTTGTTGATTATGGAATGGGCAATTTGCGCTCGGTCGAACAGGCCCTGCGCAAGGTGTCCCCTGATACTGAAATTGCAGTCAGCGACGATGCCAACGTGGTGGCTAATGCCGGGCGCGTGGTGTTCCCCGGCCAGGGCGCGATGCCGGACTGCATGCGCGAACTGGAAGCGCGCGGTTTGCGCAATGCGGTACTGGAAGCGGCACGCAGCAAACCCTTTCTCGGCATCTGCATCGGCCTGCAGATGCTGTTCGAACACAGCGCCGAGGGCGACGTGGCGGGGCTGGGTATTTTGCGCGGCGATGTGTTGCGCTTTGCCAGCGGACAACATGACGCACAGGGCAACAAACTGAAAGTGCCGCACATGGGCTGGAACCGGGTAAGGCATGACGACCATGCGTTGTGGAACGGCATAGATCAGGATGCGCGTTTTTACTTTGTGCACAGCTATTATGTGCAGCCGCAGGATGCCTCATTGGTGCAGGCCACCAGCGACTATCCGCAACCTTTCGTCTGCGCGGTGGCGCGCGACAACTTATTCGCGGTGCAATTTCACCCGGAAAAAAGCCAGGCAGCAGGGCTGAAACTGCTGCAAAACTTTATGCAATGGAACCCTTAATATCTAACGTACTGCCATGCTGATTATTCCTGCGATTGATTTAAAAGACGGTCATTGTGTGCGCCTCAAACAGGGCGTGATGGAAGATGCCACGGTATTTTCCGAAGATCCCGCCGCGATGGCGCAGCACTGGCTGGAGCAAGGCGCACGCCGCCTGCATCTGGTCGATTTGAACGGCGCATTCGCCGGCAAACCGAAAAACGAGGCGGCGGTGCGCGGCATCATCGAGGCGGTCGGCACCGATATTCCTGTTCAACTGGGCGGCGGTATCCGCGATCTGGAAACCATCGAACGCTACCTCGACCTCGGCGTGACTTACATCATCATCGGCACCGCCGCGGTGAAAGTACCGGGCTTCCTGCACGAGGCCTGCGACGCGTTCCCCGGACACATCATGGTCGGGCTGGATGCCAAGGGCGGCAAGGTGGCGGTGGACGGCTGGTCGAAACTCACCGGCCACGACGTGGCCGATCTGGCGCAGCGCTTCGAGGGTTACGGCGTGGAAGCGATCATTTACACCGACATCGGCCGCGACGGCATGCTGTCCGGCGTGAACATTCCGGCCACCGTCGAGCTGGCGCGCCCGCTGCATGTGCCGGTCATCGCCAGCGGCGGCATCACCAATCTGGACGACGTGCGCGCGTTGTGCGCGGTGTATCAGGAAGGTATCACCGGCGCGATCACCGGCCGCGCGATCTACGAAGGCTCGCTGGATTTGCGTGCCGCGCAAGCCCTGGCTGACGAGTTGACCCCGGTCAAATTGGCCTTCAACAGTTAAGCCGGGATGCTCGCCAAAAGAATTATTCCCTGTCTGGACGTGACCGCCGGGCGCGTGGTCAAAGGCGTGAGCTTCGTCGAACTGCGCGATGCCGGCGATCCGGTGGAGATCGCGCGCCGCTATGACGATCAGGGCGCGGACGAGCTGACGTTTCTCGACATCACCGCCAGCTCGGACGACCGCGGCATCATTTTTCGCATCATCGAACAGGTCGCCTCGCAGGTGTTCATCCCGCTGACCGTCGGCGGCGGGGTGCGCGAGGTGGGCGATGTGCGCAACCTGCTGAACGCCGGAGCCGACAAGGTCAGCATCAACACCTCCGCCGTGCAGAACCCGCAACTGGTCGCGGATGCCGCCGGGCGTTACGGTTCGCAGTGCATCGTGGTGGCGATCGATGCCAAACAGGTCGCACCGGGCAAGTGGGAAGTATTCACCCACGGCGGACGCAAAGCCACCGGACTTGATGCGGTAGACTGGGCGAAAAAGATGCAGCAACTGGGCGCGGGTGAAATCCTGCTGACCAGCATGGACCGGGACGGCCAGAAGAACGGCTTCGATCTGGCGCTGACGCGCGCGGTAACCGACGCGCTGGAAATTCCGGTGATCGCCAGCGGCGGCGTGGGCAACCTGCAACATCTCGCCGACGGCGTGCTGCAGGGCGGCGCGGATGCGGTACTGGCGGCAAGTATTTTCCATTTCGGCGAATACACCGTGCAACAGGCCAAGCAGTTTATGGCGACACAGGGTATCGAGGTGCGGTTATGACACGGTGCGCGAAAGCGACGGGTGCGGGAATAACCGCATCGCACCTCCTCCCGCAAACGGCTGGCTACGCCAGTAACGTGTCGGAGGTGCGGTTATGACACGGTGCGCTAATAACGTATCGGAGGTGCGGTTATGAAAGAAAAATGGCTGACAAAAGTGAACTGGTCCGAAGACGGCTTGGTGGCTGCCGTCGCGCAGGATGCCGCAACCGGACGGGTGCTGACGGTGGCCTGGATGAACCGTGAAGCACTGAAACAGACCTGGCAAAAGAACGAGGCGGTGTACTGGTCGCGCTCGCGCAAGAAGCTGTGGCACAAGGGCGAACAGTCGGGGCATATCCAGAAGGTAAAGGACATCTATCTCGACTGCGACGGCGACGCGGTTTTGCTGCTGGTTGAACAGCAGGGCGGCATCGCCTGTCATACCGGGCGCGCAAGCTGTTTCTATAGTCGTCTGGAACAGGGACAATGGGTGGAAGTGGACGCGGTGCTGAAATCTCCCGACGAGATATACAAAAAATGACATGCGGATTGTAGGTCGGGTTTCAACCCGACACGTCGGGCTAAAGCCCGACCTACGCTTAATGGATAATTTGGAATGAAACAAGATATTCTACAAAGACTGACTGAAACGCTGGAGGCACGCAAACAGGCATCGCCGGAGAGTTCTTACGTCGCCAAACTGTTCAGCAAAGGCGAAGATGCCATCCTGAAAAAAGTCGGCGAGGAAGCGACCGAAGTCATACTGGCCAGCAAGGGCGGCGACAAGACACACCTGATATATGAAACCGCCGATCTGTGGTTCCACTGCATGGTGCTGCTGGCACAGCATGGCGTGAGCGCGGACGATGTGCTGAAAGAATTGGCACGCCGCGAAGGCATGTCCGGCATCGCCGAAAAAGACAGCCGCACCGGGGACTGAACATGACAGACTGTATTTTCTGCAAGATCGCAAGCGGCGCAATTCCCTGCCGCAAGCTGTACGAGGACGACGAAATGCTGGCGTTCCACGACATCAATCCGATCGCGCCGGTACATTTCATGCTGATCCCGAAACTGCATCTGGCCTCGCTGGCGGAAGCAGAAGATACTCATGCCGCTCTACTGGGCAGGATGCTGGTATTGGCACCCAAGCTGGCGCGCGAACAGGGGCTGGAGAACGGTTTCCGCACCGTGATCAACACCGGCAAGGGCGGAGGGCAGGAAGTTTTTCATTTGCATATTCACATCATCGGCGGCGGCAATATTCCGCCGATGGTTCGGCGCGATTAGCCGTTAATTTTTCCGGGAGACAACAACATGGGTTCATTTAGCATCTGGCATTGGCTGATCGTATTGCTGGTCGTTGTATTGATTTTCGGCACCAAGAAACTGCGCGGCATGGGCAGCGATCTGGGCGGCGCGGTGAAGGGCTTCAAGGAAGGCATGCGCGAAGACGAACCAAAGCGCGATGGGCAGGTTATCGAGGGCGAAGTCACCTCGAAGACGCAGACGAAGGATCAGTCCAACACGCATGTTTGACATCGCTTTTTCCGAGCTGGCGGTCATCATGCTGGTGGCGCTGATCGTCATCGGTCCGGAACGCCTGCCGAAAGTGGCACGCACGGCGGGGCATCTGTGGGGACGGGTGCAACGCTATGTGCACAACGTCAAGAACGACATCAACAACGACTTGGCGCTCGGGGAAGCACGCGAGCTGCAGGGCAATATCCGCAACGAGGCGAACGACATCATCAAATACGTGCAGGATGCCGGACTGACCGCGGAACAAAAGATCCTGCAGGCGCAACACGGCAAAATTTTTGACGCGCCCGATGCATCAGCCCAACCCGCTCCACCCCCACCGGACAAGCCCGCCTGATGAGCGCCAGTGAAAGTTTTATCGCGCACCTGATCGAACTGCGCAGCCGTTTATTGAACGCCACCGTGGCACTGCTGCTGGTGTTTATCTGCCTGTTCCCGTGGGCTTCCGACCTCTACGCGCTGCTGGCGCAACCGATGCTGGCCAAGCTGCCGCAGGGTGGCCAGATGATCGCCACCGATGTCACCACCCCGTTCTTCGTGCCGCTTAAGGTCGCCATGATGGCCGCCTTCGTCATCGCGCTGCCCTACATCCTTTACCAGCTGTGGCGCTTCGTCGCACCCGGCCTGTATGCACACGAAAAACGTCTGGTCGTCCCGCTGATCGTCGCCAGCACGCTGCTGTTCTTCTGCGGCATGGCGTTCGCCTACTTCGCGGTATTCCCGGTGGTGTTCGGTTTCATCACCGCCTCCGCGCCGCAAGGCGTGGCAGTGATGACCGACATCGACAAATATCTCAGCTTCGTACTCGGCATGTTCATGGCGTTCGGCGTAACATTTCAGGTGCCGGTGGCGGTGATCCTGCTGGTGCGCATGAACATCGTGACCGTCGAGAAACTGCGCGAGATCCGTTCCTATGTGATCGTCGGTGCCTTCGTCGCAGGCGCGATCTTCACCCCGCCGGACGTGGTATCGCAATTCATGCTGGCGGTACCGCTGTGGCTGCTGTATGAAGCTGGCATCGTGGTGGCGGGCTGGATAAAACCCAAAGAACAAGCTGCAAAACCACTGTAGGGTACGTTTCCTATCGTTTTTATGGGTGCATGGATGGCTCGGTGAAGCCATCATACCCTTACAGCACACACCCACTGATACTCATTAGAGCCACACACATTCCTTCCCCTTTGCAGGGGGAAGGTTAGGATGGGGGTAGAGCAGTGGGAAGCTAAACGTTTCTACCCCCTCCCTAGCCCTCCCCCTGCAAGGGGGAGGGGATATTGCAGCTAATGAATGAGCAGACTAATTGAAAATAAAATCACTGCGCGCGCGGTTTCGGGCGTTTGCCGATCTTCACTTGCACTTCCGTTTCCGCGCCGTTGCGCACCATCCTGATCGGTACCACCTTGCCGGGCGGCAGGTTGGATACGGTATCCAGCATGGCGCTCCAGTTGCCGATGAGCTTGCCGTCGATCGACACCAGAATATCGCCCGGTTTGATCCCGGCCTTCTCCGCAGGACTGTTGCGCATCACCTCGGTGATCAATACACCCTTGGTGTCGCCCAACCGGAAAGATTCCGCCAGTTCCGGCGTGAGTTCCTGCACCGCCGCGCCGATCCAGCCGCGCGTCACCGAGCCGGTCTGGATAATCTGCTCCATGGTCTTTTTGGCGATGCTGGCGGGAATCGCGAAACCGATGCCGAGCGAGCCGCCGTTCGGCGAATAGATCGCGCTGTTGATGCCGATCAGGTTGCCGTTCACGTCCACCAATGCGCCGCCGGAATTGCCCGGATTGATCGCGGCATCGGTCTGGATGAAATTCTCGAAAGTGCTCAACCCCAGATGATCGCGCTTCAGCGCGCTGACAATGCCCATCGTGACGGTCTGCCCCACGCCGAACGGGTTGCCGATCGCCAGCACCATATCGCCCACCTGTGCCTGCTCGGGGTGACCGAACGTGATGGCGGGAATCTTGCCGGGCAATTCAATTTTAATCACCGCGAGATCGGTCTCCGGGTCGGAGCCGACCACATGCGCCTTGGCCTTGCGGCCATCCGCCAGCGCGACTTCGATCTGGTCGGCGGCCTCCACCACATGATGGTTGGTGAGAATGTAGCCGTCCGGGCTGACGATCACGCCGGACCCCAGGCTGGAGTTATTCTGCGGCTCCATATCGTCCGGATCGCCGAAGAAGAAGCGGAAGCGCGGGTCTTCCATGAACGGCGGCATCTTGACGATTGTGCTGGTGAAGATGTTCACCACGCTGGGCATGGCTTTTTTCGCGGCAGCGCTCAGCCCCGCCGCCGGAACTTTACTGTCGGCAGTCTGCGGCATGCTTTCCAGCAACGTGACCACGCCGCTGCGCGCCGCGTTCGGCAGCAACTCCGGCTTGAGGGTCTGGATAATGAACAGCAGCGCCAGCGCGATGGTGACAGCCTGGGCGAATAAGAGCCAATGTTTGCGCATGGTATGATTGATCGGTACGCTTCGGATTAAGGAAAACTCATGTTACTCAATGAACTGCGCGATTATAACGCAAGCCTGCTGCAAACCAACCTGTTCAAGGACTACTGCCCGAACGGCGTGCAAGTGGAAGGCCGCGCCGGAGTGCGGCGCATCGCCAGCGGCGTGACCGCATCGCAACAGGTATTGGATGCGGCCATCGCCTGGGGCGCAGACGCAATTCTGGTGCATCACGGCTATTTCTGGCGCAGCGAAGAGGCCGCGATCACCGGCATCAAAAAGCGCCGCATCGCCGAATTGCTGCGTCACGATGTCAGCCTGCTGGCCTATCACCTGCCGCTCGACGCGCATCCCGAACTGGGCAACAACGCGCAACTCGGCAAGCTGCTGGGACTGACGGTACAGAGCCGGTTCAGCGAGCAAAACATCGCCTGCCTCGGCATGCTGGAACAGCCGCTAACCCTCGCGCAATTTACCAAGAAAATCGAGCAGGCGCTGCAACGCACCCCGCAAGTCATCGGCGACGCAACCAAGACCGTCAAAAACATCGCGTGGTGCAGCGGCGGCGGGCAGGGTTATTTCGAGGAAGCCATCGCAAGGGGCGCGGATGCCTTTGTCACCGGGGAGATTTCCGAACAGAATTTCCATCTCGCCAACGAGAGCGGCGTGGCCTTCATCGCCGCCGGACATCATGCCACCGAGCGGTGGGGGATTCAGGCGTTGGGGGAACATTTGGCGGAACGGTTTGGATTGGAGCACCGGTTTTTTGATCAGAATAATCCGGTGTAGCACTGCTAACCGAAAGGCCGTTCGCCCTGAGCTTGTCGAAGGGTGTATCCCCTCTCCCTTGCAGGGAGAGGGTTAGGGAGAGGGTAGAAGCTTTATCCTCCCATATCAAAATCAACACCGCCGGGGGTAGCCCGGCAGCTAGTCACTTTTTCTTGCTTCGCCAAGATAAAGTAACCAAAAAGAAGGCGACCCCAGTTTGCCGCCGCTGCGCGGTTCCCTGCGTTGCTCGACTGGCCAGGCGGCTGCGGAACTCGCACGATCCGCTACGCGTCCACGTGCTCAAACAGTCCTCGCCGAAATCCCCTGACCCGCCTCCGCTACTCGGCGGCGCTCAGGGGGTGGAAAGCAAAAATCAAAAACAAAGGCATGGTGTGCTGCGCTCACCATGCCTTGAAATCAAATGCCTAGCTTTAACTGCTTAGTTAATCACACACCTTTCGCTATAAATAATCTAGCGCCCTCAGGAAAAGATTTTTTTATCTCAGCTTCGAGTAGTTGAATCAATTGAGCCACGTCACTACTAGCGCTATTCCCCTTGTTTTTTTGGTTTACTCCGTTATTGCGAAAATGAGCCATCGCAAACACACGAAAAATCAGATCAGAAAAAGAGAATAAGCCTGCCGTCTGATTAAATCGCAGCATTGAACCATAATCGTCGGTTTTTAACTTTTCGAGAGTATTTTTTAAGCTTATCTCCGGATATTTTGGTATTTTTCTTCGAATTTTTTGAAGCAATTCCACTCGACTTGCACCTCGCTCATTAAACGAACACAGTGCTTCCAATATGATATTCGTATGGTGGTATTGTGTTTTTCTACGCTGCTTGAGAGCCTTTTCAAAGGCACTTCTAATACTATCTGATGCTTCTTCAACATAAAGTCTTAGAGCTGATTCAAAGTGATTTATATCTAACACAATTTGCTCTGTGGCAGTTTCCTCAACGCCAGCGGCTTGGCACATATACATACAAAGGTGGTGGCAAACAGAGGCAAGTCCGTTAGAATATTTGGCAATTAAGGTTTTGAGCTCACCTTCAAAAGCCACATTAAGTGCAGCCTCACCCTTTTTTACAATGCTTTCAATCTCCGGTTCTGTCATCAATTCGACGTGAATTTCTGCAACGCGGTTGCGCATTTCATTGTCATATTCGACAACTTGCCTTGCGGTATCAACAGCCCCTAGTGCTACTATTTTCAAATCTTCATATTTATCGGAGAGATCCATAAACACCTTCATTAACTGGGATAGCTGCGTCTTTTCCGAATCGTCAATTTTATGGAAATCTTCAAGAATCCAACAGCACTTAGCAGCACCTAACAATTTTCCTAATGCCTGTGGTGTTAACTGCGGAGGAAGTATTCGTTGCTCCTTTTTTGTTAATTCTGTTGTTTCAGATGCTTGCAACTTGCTTTTGATTAAAAAATATGTGGCGGTCAGTTCAGCCGACACTGTATTTTTTCTAGCCGTCCCAAGTTCTGATGGATAGTAAGTGTCTAATTGATCAAACGCATCCAGAACTATCTGATCAAACTTCATTCCTTTCATGCAATGAGTTGTAATATGATTTTCATACAACTGATCTAGCTTATTGGCTAAAAGCGTAGTTTTTCCAGAGCCTGAGTGTCCATATACGATAAGTTGTTTGCCTGGCATTTCTAAGGCATTAACCAGTTTGTCATTGATTGACTCCCGATCAATGAAAGCAATCCGAGCAGGTGTTGTCGGTGTAAACACCTCCTTAACTCTGTATTTTTTCATTTTCTGTTATCCCTAATAATTTGATCGATATTGTTAAGCGTTGCCCCTCGTTCAATTAACACGGGGTAGCTAAAAATACATAGCACAACATAACAGCAAAAGACCCTATACACCATATGCCGAAATATATAGGCCTTGGGGTGGGCAATAAGTGCCCACCAGATTTTAAGGTTTTGAATTTCGCTTTGTCTCCCCTGAGCGCCGCCGAGTAGCGCAGGCTGGTCAGGGGATTTCGGCGAGGACTGTTTGAGCACGTGGACGCGTAGCGTATCGTGCGAGTTCCGCAGCCGCCTGACCAGTCGAGCAACGCAGGGTACCGCGCAGCGGCGGCAAACTGGGGTCGCCTTCTTTTTGGTTACTTTATCTTGGCGAAGCAAGAAAAAGTAACTAGCTGCCGGGCTACCCCCGGCGGTGTTGATTTTGTTTTTTGTGGCGCGCATCGCACGCCATCTTTATATCTTGCTGGATTCCTGCCTTCGCCGGAACGACGGCTACCCTTCGACAGGCTCAGGGCGAACGGCCTTAGTAATAGATTAGCCGCTCCCGGCGCGGGCAATCAAGCCAACTCTTTGACCAGCTCCGGATGTTTATCCAGCAACTTGAACAAGTTGATTACAGCCCGCATCGGTACTGCCTCGCCGCGCTCATAACGGCTGAACGCGTTATGCCCGCCGCCGGTGAGTTCCGCCGCCTGCTTCTGGGTAAGCTTCAAACGCTTGCGCGCATGAGCCAGTATCGCCGCATCACGCGCCTTGGCTTTAGCACCCAAGGCTTCAACAGCCTCCCACATGCGATCCGAACTATCCTTGTCGGCATATTCAATGTCGCCGCATGCAGGGCAATGCCAGCCCTTTACTTTGGGGACAATGCACGATTCACCGCGCACTTCGACTGTCACATCTTTGGTTGCCAATTTCAATTTGGTGCCATCCTGGCACTGCAAACAAAATTTACCCATCCTATTTCTCCTTAAACTGAATCACGACTGCGCCATCCTGCACGGTCAGCTTGATATAAGCGATTTTTCCGTTCGGACAGGGCGCGTGATACACATCTTGCCAAACCTTGCTGTCATGGTTGGTCGTCATGCTTTTGTAAAGCATGCCACCGGTTAGCGTCAAAACCACGCCAACAGCTTCGGCGCGAGACAGCCCCATATTTTCTGCGCCGCGTTGAGCGGCAAAAGTAAAAGACTGCCCACCATCACGCGATACTCTCTTCTGAATCTCTTGCAGAGGGTAATGCGCCTTTAGCTTTTCCATGGATGGATAATACCCTTATAGGGTTATTTTGCAAACAGGCTGATGTTAATCAGCCAAGTATGAAAAAGAGAGAGCATTGAACTGCGCACGCCATCACTTTGATTCCCCCCAAGGCTGCATCAGCGTCTGCCCCACCCCCAACTGATCCAATATCCGTGCCACCACAAAATCCACCACCTCCCCCACGCTCTGCGGGTGATTGTAGAAGCCGGGATTGGGCGGCAGGATGACGGCTCCGGCGCGCGACAGCTTGAGCATATTCTCCAGATGAATCGCGGAGAACGGCGTTTCGCGCGGCACCAGAATCAGGGTGCGCCGTTCCTTGAGCATCACGTCGGCGGCGCGGGCGATCAGGTCGTCGCTGAGGCCGTTGGCGATCTTGCCGAGCGTGCCCATCGTACACGGGCACACCACCATCGCGTCGCCGGGATTGGAGCCGGAGGCCATCGGCGCGTACCAGTCGTCGCGGCCGAACACTTTCAGCTCGCCGCTGAATTTGCCGAAGCGCTCGGCGAACATCTGCTCGGCATCCTGCGGGCGGTTAGGCAGCGTGAAATCCATCTCCTGTTTGGCGACGATCTGCGCGGCTTGCGAATACACCAGATGCACGCGCTGGCCGCTGTGCAGCAGGCATTCCAGCAGGCGCACGCCGTAAGGCAGGCCGGAGGCTCCGGTGAAGGCGAGGGTGATGGTTTTCATGAGTGAATCGTCGGGTGGACAGAGATCATTATTATCCTTGAAAAAACGACTGTCCACGAAAAACACGAACTGGGCAAAGCCAATACCACGTTTGGTTTTATTTCGTGCCTTTCGTGTTTTTCGTGGACAAGGGTTCGCTTTCCGTATCCATGAAACGCGCCGCGATGAGGCCGTTCACCGTGCCGAACACCAGCGCGGCGGCGGCGAAGATCGGGATCAGGTAGGCGATGCCGGCATGCGGGATCAGCCACAGGTACACCATGCCCATCTGCCCGGCGATATGCGCGAAAGCGGCATAGATGCTGTGGCTGACCGGGCCGAACCAGCGCGCCGGCAAATGCTGCGCGAAGGCCAGCACCAGCAGGCTGCATGCCGCGCCGGACAGGCTGAGAAAAAAACCCGGCGTGAGGAAACTGCCGAATAGCAGGCTGCCCGCCACCACGCGCAGCAGCGACACCCAAACGGCGGCGCGCCAGCCGTAGCGCGCCAGCACGATCAGCGTGACGATGTTGGCCAGCCCCGGTTTCACACCGGGCAACGGCGACGGAATGGCGTTCTCCAGCACGGTGAGGCCGAGCGCCACCGCCGCCATGCGCGCGATGTGGTGGTCTTCGGCGGTGGTGTCTAATAGGATCGTGGAGCGGGGATCGTGGATTGAGGGATGAGTTCGATTCTGAGCTGAAGCTTCCCCTCGCTCCTCACTCCTCAATCCTTGATCCTGCTTTTCAGTAGTTGAGGCTGTCATATTTTTTCTGGCTGCCGGTCAGTTCGACGCTGACCTGATTGGGCAGGCACAGCGCGATCTCGCCGGACTGTTGCAGCCAGCCTTGGCGCACGCAGTATTGGCGCGGGCTGGGATCGGAGACGATGCGCGCCTTGCGCTGCTGGATGGCGATGACGCTGGTGCCGAGCGGCCCCAGCACTTCGATATGCTGGTCGCGCGACAGCGGCACTTCGCGGAAGATTTTGCCGCCGCTGCGGATCACCGCCTTGTCGGCGAGGTCGCCGCTCCACAGTTTGAGCGTAAGCAGCACCACGCACACACCGCCCAGCAGCAGGGTCAGCCAGTCGCCTGCCTTGAGGTGCGAGGAGTTAAACAGCGTATCGCGCAGCGATTCGTTTGCCCTTTCTCCCGCTTGCGGGGGAAAGTTGGATAGGGGGAAGCGGGTTTCATCATCGGGGGGGGGACTATCTGCCATGCCCGCTGAGGTCATACGAGTTCACGGTGACGCACCAGCACTTGTTGCTGTTGCTCGAAATGCCGCGCGAGTTTTTCGGCGAAATATACCGAGCGGTGCTGCCCGCCGGTGCAGCCGATGGCAACGGTAAGATAGCTGCGGTTGTCGGCGACGAAACTCGGCAGCCAGCGCTCCACGAAATTGCGTATGTCGCCGAACATATCCTGCACACCGGCGGCGCTGTCGAGGAATTCGATCACCGCGCTATCGCGCCCGGTGAGCGGGCGCAACGTCTCGTTGTAGTGCGGATTGGGCAGACAGCGCACATCAAATACCAGATCGGCATCCAGCGGAATGCCGTGCTTGAAGCCGAACGACTGGAACAGCAGCGTCAGCCGTGCGCGGTCCACCTTGATGAATTGTTTGATCCAGGCGCGCAGCGCGTTGGCTTCCTGCTCGGTGGTGTCGATGTGGTGGCCGATGTCGCTGATTGCGGCGAGCAGTTCACGCTCGTGGCTGACGCATTCCGGCAAGGTGCGGACACCGTCGCTGAGCGGATGCAGGCGGCGCGTCTCGGAAAAGCGTTTCACCAGCGCGTCGCTTTGCGCATCGAGGAACAGCACGTGAACATCCACGCCCTGCTCTCTGATCTGCTGCAACAGCGGCGGCAAGCGCTGCACGCTATTGGCGCTGCGCACGTCGATACTGACCGCAATATTGCTGTAACCGGCCTGCCGCAAATGCTGCACCAGCGTGTCCAGCAGATCGGCAGGCAGATTGTCCACGCAGTAAAAACCGCTGTCTTCCAGCACCTTGAGCGCGACGCTTTTGCCGGAGCCGGATAGACCGCTAATTAAAAATAACTGCATGTCGCGTTCCTGTCAGTCGCCGAGCAGCAACTGATCGTGCCGTTCAACGAACTCATCCATGCTGTTGATGCCGCGCTGCTTCAGAACGAAATTGCGCGCGGCCGCCTCCACCAGCACCGCGAGGTTGCGCCCCGCGACCACCGGGATATTGACGGTGCTAATGCTCACGCCGATGATCTCCTGATGCGTGGCATTGAGCGGCAGGCGTTCCATTTGCGACAGGTCGCCGCCGGGCGGACGGTGCAGATTGACGATCAGTTTCAGGCTCTTTTTGCGCCGCACCGCCGTTTCGCCGAACATGGTGCGGATATTCAGCACGCCCAGGCCGCGCACTTCGAGAAAGTCGCGCAGCAGCTCGGGACAACGTCCCTCCAGCGTATCCGGCGCGATGCGGTACAGCTCGACGATGTCGTCGGCGACCAGACCGTTCCCGCGCGTGATCAGCTCCAATCCCAATTCGCTTTTACCGACCGCACTCTCCCCGGTGATCATCACGCCGACCCCCATCACATCGAGGAACACGCCGTGACGCGTGGTGGACTCGGCCAGTTCCTTGGCGAGATAGTGGCGGATCAGCCACATCAGGTGCACGCTGAGCTTGGTCGATTGGAACAGCGGGATATGCGAGTGGTTGGCGAAGGCGATCAGTTCGTCCGGAATCTCGTGCACGCCGGCCACGATCAGACAGGTCGTGCCGCTTTGTTCGATCTGGCGGAACGCGTTGTCGAGCTGTTCGGCCCCCAGACCGCGCAGGTAATTCAGCTCGGTTTCACTGAGTACCTGTATCCAGTTCGGATGGATCAGGTTGAGATGCCCGATCAGCCCCCTGTTGGAGGCGGCGACTTCGTCGCTGTCGATGATCCGGTCGGTACCGTCGGCTCCGGCAACACGGCTAAGCTGCAGCCGCTCCTGTTTATCCTCAAACAATTGCCGGACGTTAACCTGGCTCATGCCACACTTTTCCAGTCGTAGAACAACTGGTGGATAGCTGCCCCATCTTCGCAGGCGAGCAGGCTGTTGCGGAACTGCTGGTCGCTGAACATTTGCGCCAGCTCGCCGAGTATCTGCAGATGCAGATCGGTGGCGCGTTCCGGTACCAGCAAGATAAAGATCAGGTTCACCGGTTCGCTGTCCGGTGCATCGAACGGGATCGGATTAGAGGTCTTTACAAACGCGGCTGTCGCGTCGCGCAGTTTGGCGATACGCCCGTGCGGAATCGCCACGCCCTGCCCAAGCCCGGTCGAACCGAGCTTTTCACGGGTAAACAGGCTGTCAAACACCTGGCTGCGCGCGATCTGCTGGTTGTTCTCGAACAGCAGTCCGACGCGTTCGAACACGCGTTTTTTGCTGGTGGATTCGGTATCCAGCAGAATGTTGTCGGGCAACAGGATCTTGCTGATCAAGTTCATTGGCGCAATGCCCCCAAATAAAAAATGGGCGGCATCGCTGCCGCCCGTAAAGATTTATTCTGCTGCCACATGCTTGCCGGACTCATCGTGGCGGCGTGCCGACAGTTTTTCCTTGTGCTTCAGCACCTGGCGGTCCAGTTTGTCCACCAGCGCATCGATCGCGGCGTACAGGTTCTCGTCTTCACACTCCACGAACACATCTTTGCCGCTGATATGAATGGTGGCCTCGGCTTTCTGCTTCAGCTTCTCGACCGACAGGATAATATTGACATCGATCACGTTGTCGAAATGACGTTTGATCTTGTCGAATTTGCCGGTCGCATATTCGCGGATTGCGGGGGTGATTTCCAAATGACGTCCGGTGAGATGGATGTTCATGATGTGCTCCTTTTTAGAGTGATTTACGGAGATTTACCGGGAGAATATGCAATGATTCCCGGTACTTTGCTATGGTACGCCGGGCGACGACTATGCCCTGCTGTGCCAGGATTTCCGACATGCGGTTGTCGGTAAGCGGTTTTTGCCGGTCTTCCGCACTGACAAGTTGTTTGATCAACTCGCGTATCGCGGTGGAAGAACAGGTGCCGCCGTTTTCCGTTGACAATCCGCTGCCAAAGAAATATTTGAATTCGTAAATGCCGCGCGGGGTCAGCATGAATTTCTGCGTGGTGCTGCGCGACACGGTGGATTCGTGCAGCTCCAGCTCGTCGGCAATTTCGCGCAACACCAGCGGGCGCATACCGATCTCGCCGTGCTCGAAAAAATTGCCCTGTCGCTCCACGATAGCCTGCGCGACGCGCAGGATGGTTTCAAAACGCTGCTGCAGATTCTTGATCAGCCATTTTGCTTCCTGCAATTGCGTGGAGAGCTGCGATGAATTCTTGTCGCCGCGCTGCTGCAGAATGTTGGCGTAGATCTGGTTCACGCGCAGCTTGGGCAGCGCCTCGGCATTGAGCCGCGCACGCCATTTGTTGCGGTATTTTTCCACAACCACATCGGGTACCACATAGTCGGCGACGCTCTGGTCGAATTCCGCACCGGGCTTGGGATTCAATCCGACGATCAGATGTTGCGCAACGCGCAACTCATCGTCCGAACAGCGCAGCAGTTTTTTGATTTTGGCGAAATCGTGCGCGGCAAGCATATCCAGATGCTCGCACACCAGACGGATCGCCAGATCGCGCTGCGCGGTATCTTCCGGCAATGCCTTGAGTTGCAGCGCCAGACATTCGCCCAGATTGCGCGCGCCAATGCCCGGCTGGTCCAGATGTTGCAGTTGCACCAGCGCGGTTTCCAGATCGTCCAGCGTGATATCGAGTTCTGCCGGCAGCAACTCCGCCAGCTCGTTCAAATCTTGCGCGAGGTAACCGTTTTCGTCCAGCGCATCGATCAGCAGGCCGACCACCTTGCGGTCCTTGCCGTCCAGTGAACTGGTGGACAACTGTTCATGCAGATGCTCGCGCAAACTGGCCTGATCGGCGGCTTGTTCGGGGTAGTTATCGTCTTCGTCGTCGGTACTGTGCGCCATAGCGCCGGTATTCCAGTCTGCCGCATCGCTGCTAAAATCGTCGGCACCGCGATCATCGCTGTGCGCCTGTTCCGTTTCGGCAACAGCCACGCTGTTGTGCTGCTCGGGAAACACCGCGTCCGCGGAAAAAGTGCCCGGTGCAACTTCCTCGGCCAATTCCAGCATGGGATTTTCATCCAGCATTCTGGCAACTTCCTGATGGATATCCTGCGTGGAGAGTTGTAGCAAACGAATAGCCTGTTGCAACTGCGGGGTGAGCGTCAGCTGCTGGGACATGCGAATTTGTAGCGCGGGTTTCATTGCTCAGTGTTTGTTCCGGGACTTGTCTTTTCTCAACCTGCCATCAAAGCTTGAAATGTTCGCCCAGATAAACTTTCCTTACGCCCTCATTATAAATGATTTCATCGGGCTTGCCTTCGGCCATCACCGAACCGGCGTTGATGATGTAGGCACGGTCGCAAATACCCAATGTCTCCCGCACATTATGGTCGGTGATCAGCACACCGATGTTGCGCTCCTTGAGGAAGCGGATGATCTTCTGGATATCCAGCACGGCGATGGGGTCAACCCCGGCAAACGGTTCATCGAGCAGAATAAAGCGCGGATCGGTTGCCAGCGCCCGGGCAATCTCCACGCGCCGCCGCTCTCCGCCGGACAGGCTGATGGACGGGTTGTCGCGGATATGGGTGATATGCAGGTCTTCCAACAACGCCTCCATGCGGTTCTGCATATCCTCGTCGGACAAGTCTTGCAGCTCCAGCACCGCCTGGATATTCTGCGCCACCGTCAAACGCCGGAAGATCGACGCTTCCTGCGGCAGGTAACCCAACCCCAAGCGGGCGCGGCGGTGTATCGGCAGGTGGGTGATATTGGTATCGTCGATGAATATCTCCCCGCCGTCGGCCGCAATCAGCCCCACGATCATATAGAACGAGGTGGTCTTGCCCGCGCCATTCGGGCCGAGCAAGCCGACCACTTCGCCGCTTTGCAGCGACAGCGATGCATCATGCACCACGGTACGCGAACCGTATTTTTTGAGGAGACCGACAGCACGCAATTCGCTCATAGTTATTCCGCCGGTGAAAGGGTCGCGCTGGACTTGATCGGCAGCGTATCCGGAGCGGACGGTGTTGCCGCATCTTTTTTATGCTTGGGTTGCAGCACCGCACGCACCCGTTTGGGCGGGGCGTTCGCTTCCGTCGCGGCACCGCTGTGAACCTGGAATATCTCGGTTTTCTGGCTATAGGTAATATGTTCGCCGCGCACGTCATCGAGATCGCGCACCACGCGCGCCTGCACGTAAAAGTCCACCGTCTCGGCACGCGTGTCATATTCGATACGCTCGCCGTAACCGTCCACATATTCGTCCAGACCTTCGCGCTTCTGGCGGAAACTGGCGGTTCGCCCGTAAGCCGTGCCGTGCTTGAAACCTTCGGCATCTTCCGTCACGACGATCTTGTCGCCCCGGATCAGCATGGTACCCTGGGTAAATTGCACATTGCCGGTAAAGGTGCTGATATGCCGGGCATCGTCCATCATCACCTGATCCGATTCAAGGTGTATCGGCTTATCGCGGTCGGCGCGCTCGGCAAAACACGCCGGCGAGGCCAATAGCAACAGCACGGCAAGCAGCAGCTTATTTTCTGACGGGCGCATGGTCGCTTCTTACCTGGGCCAGCAATTTGATGGTGCGCGCCTTGTTATCCATTTCCATTCCGATCGCATGCGTGGTGGTATGCGCATCCGTTATGGTGACAGCGCGGTCGGTATTGGCCAGATCCCGATCCGGGGTAGCATGCAGATATTCGGTCAACAGCGTCATCTGCTCGCGTTCCCCGCTTGCCTCGCGCACCACGCTGACGTTGTCGTGCAAAAACACTTCGTCCCCTTTGCTGGAAACCAGTCCGCGCCGCGAAGCGATATGGATAGGGGGCAAATCGGCGGACAACGTGGTAAGACGCGGCGCATCCAGTTCGGTGCTGTCGTCATCCGGGTAATGCTGCATTTTTTTTGCATGAATGATAAAGCGCGGCAGCCCCTGTTGGTCCATTTTGACCGCGGAGAAGTTTTCCATGACCGCATCGGGAGCGTGGCGTTTACTGTTGTCCGGCCTGGCAAGCTCCTGTTGCGTCTGCTGGTCCAGCCAATAGGTGACACCCGCCAAACCGAGCAGCGGCAACACCGGCAACCAAGAGCGCGCGACAGCGGCAAAGTTCATTGCAAATACGGCGCCAGTTGCGCATCCAGCGTGCCTTGCGCCGACATAATCAATTCGCATGCCTCGCGTACCGCGCCGTGCCCCCCGCTATGCTGCGTGACATAGTCGGAATGCTCGCGCACCAGTTGCGATGCTTCCGGCACACTGACAGACAGGCCGACATGGCGCATCACGTTAAGATCCACCACATCATCGCCCATATAGGCGGCGGCATCGCGCGACAGCTTGAGTTTGCCGAGCAGATCAAGCATCGCTTCAAGTTTGCGCTCCACGCCCTGATAGACATGCGTGATACCGAGGTTTTTGGCGCGCGCCTCGACGCAGCGCGAAGTCCGCCCGGTTATGATGGCGATCTCCACCCCGCTGGCGCGCAGCATTTTCAGGCCGTGCCCGTCCAGCGAGTTGAAGCGCTTGAATTCCTCTCCCGAATCGGACAGATACAACCCGCCGTCGGTCATCACGCCATCCACGTCAAATGCCATCAGGCGTATCAGTTTGGCACGGCTCAGCATCATAATCTCCATCCTCTAAATGACTTTGGCATGCAACAAGTCATGCATATTGAGCGCGCCGATCAACTTGTGTTGCTCGTCCACCACCAGCATCTGGCTGATATTGTACTGCTCCATGATCTCCACCGCTTCCACCGCCAAACTGTCGGGGGTGATACAGCGGGGGTTGGCGGACATCACGCTGCGCACCGGCGTAGTGTTGAAATCCAGATTCTTCTCCAGTGTGCGGCGCAAATCACCGTCGGTATAAATACCCAGCACGCGTCGCCCGGCATCCACGATAGCGGTCATACCCAAGCCTTTTTTCGAAACTTCCAGAATCGCCTCGCTCAGCATGGCATCCTCGTGCACCATCGGCAATAGCTCGCCGCTGCGCATGATGTCGCGCACATGCGTGAGCAAACGCCGCCCCAGACTGCCGCCCGGATGCGACCGGGCAAAATCATCCACACCGAAACCCTTGGCATCCAGCAGCGCCACCGCCAAAGCATCCCCCAGCGCCAATGCCGCTGTGGTGCTGGCAGTGGGTGCCAAGCCCATCGGACAGGCTTCTTTGTCCACCGCCGCATCGAGATGCACGTCAGCCGCCAGCGCCAGACTGGACGCGGCATTGCCGGTCATACTGATCAGCTTTGCACCCTGACGTTTGATCACCGGCACGATGGTCATCAATTCTTGGCTCTCGCCGGAGTTGGACAGTGCGATAAAAACATCCTCGCTGGTGATCATACCGAGATCGCCGTGACTGGCATCCGCCGGATGGACAAAATACGCGGGGGTACCGGTACTGGACATGGTGGCAGCAATTTTGCGCGCGATATGTCCCGATTTACCCATACCGCTGACAATGACCCGCCCCTCGCAGCACAAAATCACCTCCAGCGCGCGCATAAAATCACCGCCAAGACGCGCAACGAGCGCCTGCACCGCGTTGGCTTCGGTGATCAAGACCTCGCGCGCGATGCCAAGCGCGCGGGGATCTGCGGAGACGTGTTTGCTCATGTGGCGCATTATATCAGCGGGGGGTTTTTGGTGAACCGGCAAAATAGGTTTGAATTGATTGACGGCGCCCTCGGTCACGGCTGCTCCATCCACCGCACACCCGGAAAGACCGGATCAGCTGTATGTTTCAAGCAACGTTTTTCAGCCGCTGCATGCTGTTCACATAGCGCTGCAACAGCATGTTTGACGCACCGCCGACATTAATGAATTGGCATCCCGCGCGTTTGACCGTATGCCCGGATTTGGTAGGCAATGAGAACATGCTCCGCACAATCATTGTGACAGTAATGGTACCCAATTCCGGCAATTTGATCTGGCAATTTTCGTAGGTATCCCCCTGCACCAGCTCGATATCCTTTTCGCCGTAATTTATTTTCATACCGCCCGCGCTGATATCCAGCAGGGTCACCTCGCACAACTTTTTTTCCGGGGGTTCGCCGACCATGACAGGAATAGTGCAATGCAAAGGCTTGGTTGCAGGAATATCTGCTCTAAAACTGTCGCGCCGCTGCAACCGGTAAATGCATTTGGGCAAGGGCAAATAAAAAGCGGAATAGCCCTTATGTTCCATACTGCGCGGCTGCTTGGCGACAAACTGCACTTTGACATTCAAATGCGTGCTGACAAAAATCAGATCGTCACTTTCCAGAATACGCTTATTGTCCCGTTCATTGGTGCTCTGCTCCAGCCACAAACCGGTTTCATTGACACCCAATAACGTGGTCAAAATGAAATAATTGCCGTCCACATAATACAGCGCGACGGGAGAACCATTCTCGGCAATATGCTTCAATATCGAGACGATTTCTTTGGCCGAAACAATACCGTGCTCGTTCTCCTCGCTGCGGGAAAGCGTTTCGTATTTCATGGAACTGCTATGAGTCATGTTTTCGGGTGCGCACAACGTAAAGTGGCGCGCATGATAACCAAAACTACGGTTTTATGACAGGTGGAAGATTGGGCACCTCGGTATGTTCCAACCGGTACAACCAAGCCAGCAGCTCGGCTACAGCCAGATAAAGCTGCGGGGGAATTTCCTGATCCAGCTCGACTTTCATCAATAACCCGACCAAATCTTCCGATTCATGCACGTAAACACCGTTCTGTTTGGCGCGCTCGATAATGGCCTGCGCAATCATGCCGCGACCTTTGGCCACCACCTTGGGTGCCCCTCCGGGATTTTGGCCGTAGGTCAGTGCAACAGCGACTTGTTGCGGCGTTAGCGCGGGCTGCTTCATGATTTATCCACTATTACTGCAACCAGCGGTATTCCCGCATCGGCAAGCGAATTTTGCAGCTTTGGCAAGGCGCGATTGAACACATCCACAGTTGCCGAATCCTTCGCATGCAGCGCCAGCCGCAGCCCGCTTTCGGCGAATACCAGCCGCGCGTGAACGTCGCCCAGCCTGGGCAAAGCCAGTTCCATTTCGGTACTCCACTGGCGTTCGTCCTGCTGTTGCCTGGCCTGATGCTCCGGCTGCCCCTGAATTTCCCATTGCATCTGCTGCCCCGGCCAGACTTGCCCCAGCCACACCAGATGGTGCTGTTCCAGGGTATGCAACTGCTGCTGCACCAGATGCACCAATTCTTTTGCCACCGGCTGCGCGGCATCGCCTGCGGATTTTGCCGTTGTCTGCGCAGTTGCGGCATCGTGCGTCGCTGAGGTCTTGTCAGCCAAACCTGCGGCAGACGCATTTTCGGCAAAACCCTGCGCGGCATTGGCACTTAAAGCGGCGCGTTGTTCGGTAGCGTTAAATAACAGATTTTTGCCGGTCAGCAAATTCTGCGGTTCCTGCAACAACTGGCTGATGCTGCGTTCCCCGCGAACCCACTGCGCCTGATGCGATTCGTAGAACAAGCCGCTTTTGCCGAGCGCATCGCGCAACCCCTCGGCCAGCTGTTTGACATCCGGCATCTGCTGCGCGGACGGCCACACTGCCTTGTTGCCGAGTTGCTGGACAATCGGCCGCTCGATCGGCAAGTCCGCCAGATTGGATAACAGGCGCGCCGTGGCACCGATCTGCTCCGGCGTGGAAAGCGGATTGGTCGATGCGACCATACCGAAAGTGATGCGCGGCTGTATCGACAGCACCTCCAGCCTGATGACATCGCCGCTCTGAATATTACCCGGCAGCCGCATTTGGAGCGTCTCTCCGGCAACTTGCACCTTGAACAGACCTTCGCTTATTTTGGACTGGACGGCACCCTGCAATTGCTGCCCGGGTTCGAGTTTGGTAACCGGAGCGGTTGCGTCTTTGGCGGCCGCAATCAACGGCTTGCCGGAGTTGGAAAGAACTTGAAGTGCGCTGATTACATTCGCGGGCAACATGGCAGTATGGCAATCCCCTCGTCAAGCTTGGTCAGAAATAGCCCAACGTGTTGGACACAGCAGACCCACCCCCGCGGTTCCCTGCACCGCTAACACGGGGGAAGAATCCCGGCATAGCGTGAGGAACCTGCCCTGCTTGCGGATAAGCTCCTCTACACCCCGCCGTAGGTATGCTGTAACCGCTGCTCCTGACGATTGCTTTGCATGATACGTTGCAGCTGCCCCATCCAGTCCGCGGTACGGCTGCGGATATCGGCATCGTTTGCAAGTATCTTTTTGATAAGATTAATTTTGGTCTGCCGTGCCGGCTCGTCCAGCACCGTTGCGGCATCAGCCGGCTTCATGGCGGCAATCTGCCGGCTGCATTGTTGCTCAAGGCCGATCAGTTGATCCCAATCGCCACGCATCGCCGCCTCGCGCATCTGCTCGGTCAGCACGGACAGCGACTCGTAATTTGAAATGACTTGGCTGCTACTCATTCAATTTACCCCCTTCCGTAAGCCATTTGCACTTTTTTATTCACGCTATTTTGTTGCGCAACGGCATTGGGTGCAACCACCATGCAGGGCTGGGGCTGCGCTACCGCCCTGCTTGGCAACACGGCGAGTGCCGGTGGCGCGGCCAATTTGGCGGCACCCTCCTGCTGCACGGGTTTCTGCGGTTTGGCCGGTGGTGCCATTGCCGCTGCGGTCGCGGGATCGGGTTGGCGTATGCTTTCCCATGCACCCTTCAAATCAGTCAGTAAACGCGCTACCTCGTCCAGCGCTTCCATATCATTTTTCAGGTTGGCAGTAAGCAGTCGCAGGCTCATGTATTCGTACAACGAAGACAAATTTTGCACCAACTCGCCGCCGACACTTTTGTCCAGACTGGCATTCAAACCCTCTTCAATAATGGAGATCGCTTTGGATATAGCCGAGCCCTTGGCGGGAATATCTTTTTTCAGAATGCCATTCTTGGCGTTGGCAATCGCCTGCAATGCGCCCTGATACAGCATTGAAATCAATTTGTGCGGATCGGCCGAACTCACGCCGGATTCGACTCCGACCTTGGCGTAGGTCTTGGTTGCATTGGTTGCGTTCATGGCTATCCTTCCGAATTATAGAGTGGCTTCAGTGCGGCAAGTCCGAACCATGATCCTGTTATGCCTTTTGTTTCAACAGTAAACCCTGTTGAATCCGTTCGATTGAATGCGAGATTGCCAACATATCCTGCGAAGGAAATTGACGAATCACATCACCTGTTTCCCTGTCCACCAGCTTGACCGTCAATTTTCTGGTGGCAGCATCCATATTGAACTCCAGGATGCTATTGCTCTGTTTCAGCGCCTTATTGATGTCGTCCACCACGTTGTTTAACTGACTGACTGACGGCTGCACCGCAATATCCTGAACACTGCCCACGGCCTGATCACCAGCGACGGCATGCCTGTTGCCGAAATTACCCGACTGTATCGCCTGAGCCAGACCGCTAATGCTTTGAATAGGCATTGCACTTCCCCTTTTGTTCCAACATTCCAAACAATCGCTTTATGCCGCTGCCGCGCCGATGCGCTTTACGGCACTAAAACAGACTCAATACCCGCAGGCAATAAGTGACTGTTACCCAAGTTATCGGCAAATGTAAAAAAAACTTTAGGCAAACGCCCATTTATTCAGCGAGTTCTGAGCGAACTTGAGGGTATTTTATTAACTTACTGATTTACAGCCTATTTCAGCCGTATGGGATGAGTTGCGCAAGTCCGCTCAGCGCACCATGTTCAAGGCCAGCGCTTCTGCCACCCTGATGCCGTCCACCGCCGCCGACAGAATGCCGCCGGCATAGCCGGCACCCTCGCCGGTCGGATACAGGCCGCGGGTATTGATGCTTTGCATATCATCATCGTTGCGCTTGATGCGGATCGGCGACGAAGTGCGTGTTTCCACGCCGGTCAGCACCGCATCGGTCATGTCAAAGCCTTTCACTTGCTTGGCGAATGCCGGCAGCGCTTCGCGTATCGCGGCGATCGCGTAGTCTGGCAACGCGCTACTCAGATCGCACAAATGTACACCGGGCGTATAGGAAGGCTGCACCGAGCCGAATTTCACGGAGGGTTTACCCGCCAGAAAATCGCCAACCAGCTGCCCCGGTGCCTGATAATTTCCGCCGCCCAGCTCATACGCGCGCGATTCCCAGCGGCGCTGAAACTCCATTCCGGCGAGCGGGCCGCCCGGGTAATCCTCGGGCGAAATGCCGACCACAATGCCGCTGTTGGCATTGCGCTCGTTGCGCGAATACTGGCTCATGCCGTTGGTGACCACCCGCCCCGCTTCCGAAGTGGCGGCAACCACCGTGCCGCCGGGACACATGCAGAAGCTGTACACCGAACGCCCGTTGCCGGCATGGTGCACCAGCTTGTAATCCGCCGCGCCGAGCAGCGGGTTGCCGGCGTTGTTGCCGTAGCGCGCGCGGTCGATCAGCGACTGCGGATGCTCGATGCGAAAACCGATGGAGAACGGCTTGGCCTCGATAAAGATACCGCGCTTATAAATCATCTCGAAGGTATCGCGCGCGCTGTGCCCGACCGCCAGCACCAGATGATTGGTGACGATGCGCTCACCGCTGGCCAGCACCACGCCTTGAACCTGTCCGGCATTGTCTGATTCTTGGGTAATCTCGATGTCATCGACGCGGCTTTCGAAGCGTATCTCGCCGCCCAGCGCCTGTATCGTCTCGCGCATTTTCTCCACCATGCCGACCAGACGAAACGTGCCGATATGCGGATGGCTCACGTACAGAATCTCTTCCGGCGCGCCCGCCCTAACGAATTCCTCCAGCACTTTCCGGCCCAGATGCCTGGGGTCCTTGATCTGGCTGTACAGCTTGCCGTCGGAAAACGTCCCCGCGCCACCCTCGCCGAATTGCACGTTGGATTCCGGATTGAGCACGCCCTGCCGCCACAGCCCGAAGGTATCCTTGGTTCTTTCACGCACCGCTTTACCGCGTTCCAGAATCAGCGGACGAAAGCCCATCTGCGCGAGGATCAGTCCGGCAAACAGCCCCGCTGGCCCCATGCCGATCACTACCGGACGCGAGGTTAAATTCTGGGGAGCCTGCGCAACAAAATGGTAGCCGGTGTCGGGAGAGATTCTGATATGGGGATCATTTTTAAAATGATCCAATAGCGCCGCCTCATCGCGCACTTCGACATCCAGCGTATAGGTAAACAGAATCGCACGCGGCTTGCGCGCATCCACACCGCGCTTGAATATCACGTAGCCGGTCAGCTCGTCGTCGGCAATAGACAGACGCTCGAGAATCGCAGCCCTGATTTCGCCAGCGGCATGCGCCAGCGGCAGTTTAATTTCAGTTAAGCGCAGCATAAATTATTTTAGTAGGGTGCAATAAGCGTAGCGCATTGCACCGGTGTTTCATTCGGCGCAATAATGATTGCGCCCTACACGGGCTATGGTGCTATCAAAAGAGATAAAATTTTCATAAACAAAGCACCACCTATAAACCAGTAAAAAATCAGGTCGTTTCTATAGTAGTGGTACACAAAGAAATATTTGCCACAGTACAACAGGAATACTTCAAGAAAAACCATCTCACGTTTGGCGTTCAGTTTTTCCTCAATCTCAGCTTTGACTTCATAAAATTTCTTCTTGTCTATCGACTTCACCCCAGGCGGCCCCATACCTCTCATTAGCAGCAGCATCGCACCTACCAAAAACCACCAAAATGAGAGGTGACTTAAGAAGTCTGATGCTGCTGTAATTATCATTTTGAGTCTCCAATTTCTTGCACAAGCAAGTAGGACTATTACAACTTGGGCATGGCTAGCTCATTGCTGAGTACTTTCAATATCCGCTTCCCTCTCCTCAATCCTCTCCCGCAAGCGGGCGATGAGGCAAACGAATCGCTGCGCGAACTTTTGTTTAACGGTGCATGTCCGCGTCCAGACCATCGAGCACCATCTCCGCCGCGCGCAGCACGGCGCGCGCCTTGTTCTGGGTTTCGGTCCATTCGCTGTCCGGCACCGAATCGGCGACGATGCCCGCGCCTGCCTGCACGTAGAGCATCTCGTCCTTCAGCACCGCGGTGCGCAGCGCGATGGCCAGATCCATGTCGCCGTTGAAGCCGAGGTAGCCGACTGCACCGGCGTAGATGCCGCGCTTGGAAGGTTCCAGCTCGTCGATGATCTCCATCGCGCGCACTTTGGCCGCACCGCTAACTGTACCGGCGGGAAAGGTGGCCTTGAGTACGTCCATCGCGTTGAAGCCCGGTTTTAGCGCGGCCTCGACATTCGAGACAATGTGCATCACATGCGAGTAGCGTTCGATGATCATTTTCTCGGTGAGCTGCACCGTACCGCTTTGCGCGACGCGGCCGATATCGTTGCGCCCCAGGTCGATCAGCATCAGGTGTTCGGCCAGTTCTTTCGGGTCGGCCAGCAGCTCCTGCGCAAGCTCGGCATCCTGCTGCTGCGTCTTGCCGCGCGGGCGGGTTCCGGCAATCGGGCGCACCGTGACGGTATCGCGCTCCAGCCGCACCAGTATCTCCGGCGATGCGCCGACCACATGATGATCGCCCATGTCGTAATAGAACATGTACGGCGAAGGATTGACGCTGCGCAGCGCGCGGTACAGCGACAGCGGCGATGCCGGGAACGGCTGCGCCATGCGCTGCGAAAGCACCACCTGCATGATGTCGCCGTCAAAGATGTATTGCTTGGCTTTGACCACCGCATCCTTGAATGCCGCTTCGCCGAATTCGGATTTCGCCTCGCCGCCATGCACCGGCGGCGCATGCGGGATATTCACCGGCAGGTGCAACATGCCGACGAGTTCGCGCAACCGCTCGCGCGCCATGGCATAAGCGTCATCCTGCGCCGGATTGGCATACACGATGAACGTAAGTTTGCCGCTGAGGTTGTCCACCACCGCCAGTTGTTCGGTGAGCATCAACAGGATGTCGGGAGTGCCGATGGCATCGGATTTCCGCACTTTGGCCAAACGCGGCTCGATGTAGCGGATCGTGTCGTAGCCGAAATAGCCCGCCAGCCCGCCGCAGAAGCGCGGCAGATCGGGCAGCGCTGCAACCTTGAAACGCGTCTGGTATTCGCGGATGAAATCCAGCGGGTTCTCGACTTCGTGAGTGGTTTCGCCGTCTTTGTGTGTCAGCGTAACCTGCGTGCCGCGCACCGTAATGCGTGTCTCGGCGGGCAGGCCGATAAAAGAATAGCGCCCGAAACGCTCGCCGCCCTGCACCGATTCCAGCAGATAGGAATACGGTTTATTGGCGAGCTTCAGATACAACGACAGCGGCGTATCGAGGTCGGCAAAGGTTTCCGCGACCAGCGGAATGCGGTTGTAGCCTTGCGCGGCGAGTGCGTTGAATTCTGCTTCGGTAATGGGGTGCAACATGAAAAACCTCCGTGGTATTGTAGGTCGGGCTTTGCCCGGCAGTCACGTAGCGTGCGCTGTGCGCACGACATATTTTGAATCGTGCGCACAGCGCACGCTACTCACCATCGCCAGCTAGTCGGTTTTGAAAAATTTGTGGCAAGTTGATACATTTTGTTAGGCTTGTTTAATAAGCGGCAATGCGGCGGACAAATTACCGATCACCGCGTCCATATCCAGCGTCTCCACCGGCTCGCCGTGGTTGTAACCGTAAGGCACACAAAACACCGGACACCCTGCGGCACGCGCGGCAAGCGTGTCGTTCAGCGAATCGCCGATCAGCAGCATTTTTTCTACCGCAACCCCGAAAAATTTCGCCGCATGCTGCAACGGTAAAGGATGCGGCTTTTTTTCCGCCAGCGTATCGCCGGAGATGACAATCTCGAAATACTGTGCCAACCCGGTTCCTTCCAGCAATGGCCCGGTAAAGCGCGTCGCCTTGTTGGTGACGCAGCCCATGCGAAAACCCGCCGCGCGCATCGCATCCAGCCCCTCGACCACGCCGTCGTAAACTTTGCTGTTCAACAGCAGCTCGTCGTAATGTTTCATGAACAGCGGCAATGCGTGTTCATACAACGCCGCATCGGGCGTGGCGTGCATTTCACCGGTCAGCGCGCGTTTCACCAGCCAGCTGAGACCGTTGCCGATATAGCTCGCCAGCAACTTCTGCGATACCGGTGCGTAATCCATGTCGCGCAGCATGCGGTTTGCCGCCTCCGCCAACTCAGGCGAGGTGTGCAACAGCGTACCGTCCAGATCGACGATGATCGCCTGCACGTTTACCGGCGTGGCAAATCTTTTGATGTTCGCGGCTTGCTGCATGGCCTTTAGTGTTCGGCCTGTTTGGCTGCGGCAGCCGGTTTTTCGCCCTTGGCTGCGGCGACTTTTTCAACCCCTTTTTCAGTCACCGCTTTGGCTTCTCCACCGGCAGCAGCCGGTGCAGCCGGTGGAGCGGCCGGTGCTGCAGCTGGCTTTTTACCCATGCTGGGGTCAAGCACTTGCTCAACGATATCGCTGTCCGCCTTTTTCCAGCCGTTCAGGATAGCGGTCGGGCTTTGCGCCTCGTTCTCTTTCATGCAATCTTCCGGCACCTTCTGCGAGACGCGGCAGGCGTATCCGATCGCTTCGGCATCCAGACTTTTTTTCTTGTCCGCGCCGGTGATCATGTCGCAACCCGCCAACGCTAAAGCGGCTAACAAAAGTATCGATTGATTGGAAAGCTGGCGGGCGCGCATGATGGCTACACCTTGGCGAGCTCGGCGCGCAACGCGGCGATCACGCTGTCATAGCGGTGCTTGTCGCTATCCTTGCCGGCACCGAATACGGCGGAACCGGCCACGAAGGTATCCACACCCGCCGCCGCCACTTCGCGGATATTCGCGGGGCTTACGCCGCCGTCGATCTCCAGACGGCAGCTGTAACCGCCCGCATCAATCATCTTGCGCACCTTGCGCGCTTTGTCCAGCACATGCGGGATGAATTTCTGTCCGCCGAAACCGGGGTTTACCGACATCAGCAGCACCATGTCCAGTTTGGGCAGCGTGTACTCCAGCACATCCAGCGGCGTGGCCGGATTGAACACCAGCCCGGCCTTGCAGCCGTTCTCCTTGATCAGGCCGATGGTGCGGTCGATATGCTCGGATGCCTCGGGGTGAAAAGTGATGTACGTCGCGCCCGCCTTGGCGAAATCGGGGATGATGCGATCCACCGGCTTAACCATCAGATGCGCGTCGATCGGCGCGGTCACGCCGTGCTTGCGCAACGCCTCGCAGACCAGCGGGCCGATGGTCAAATTCGGCACGTAATGGTTGTCCATCACATCGAAGTGCACGATGTCCGCGCCGGAAGCGAGAACGTTATCGACTTCCTCGCCCAGTTTGGCGAAGTTGGCGGAGAGTATGCTCGGTGCGATCAAATACATGTTGTGCCCTTCAATCAGATTTGAATACAAAGTGTGTATTCTAACCGAATCCTGCAAAAAACCGGATGCCCTCAAAATTGGGCGGCTCCGCAATTATAATGGCGACCTCGCTACGGCAATTCGGATTTCAATTCGAAGGCGAGACAAGGCGGCGACAAGTGAACGACGAAGACAGTGCATATAGCACGGCTAGGAGTGAACGCGGAAGCCAACGCAGTATCACCGATGAATTGGAATACGAACGTGCGCATTATTTCGCTTAATCTAAACGGTATCCGCTCCGCCTACAGCAAAGGCCTGCCGGACTGGCTCGCTCAGCAGCAGGCCGACATCCTGTGCGTGCAGGAACTCAAGGCGCAAGCCGCCGACATGACACCGGACATGCTCGCCCCGTTGGGCTATCACGGCCATTTCCACTATGCCGAAAAGAAAGGCTATAGCGGCGTGGGCATCTACTCGAAACAGAAACCGGACAAAGTGATCGAAGGGTTGGGAATCGCCGAATTCGATGCCGAGGGGCGCTATATCGAGGCGCAGTTCGGCAACCTGAGCGTGGTGTCGCTGTACCTGCCGTCCGGTTCCAGCGGCGAAGAACGGCAGGCGGTGAAATTCAAATTCATGGAAGCGTTCATGCCTCACCTCCGCCAAATGATGCTGAACTCACCGGCCTCAGATGGAGGTGAGTCGCGGCTGTTCCCGCAAACGGCTGGCTCCGCCAGTAACGTGTCGCAGCCGCACCTGGTTGCACCAAAACAAAGCGGGCGCGAGATCATCCTATGCGGCGACTGGAATATCGCCCACACCGAAAAGGATCTGAAAAACTGGCGCGGCAACAAAAAGAATTCGGGCTTCCTGCCCGAAGAGCGCGCCTGGCTCACCGAGTTGTTTGGCGAAGTCGGCTTCGTCGACGTGTTCCGCAAACTGCATCCCGAACTGGAAGCCTACACCTGGTGGTCGAACCGCGGTCAGGCTTGGGCCAAGGATGTCGGCTGGCGCATCGACTACCAGATCGCCACGCCGGGCATCGCCGGAAAGGCAATATCTACGGGAATTTACAAGGAACAACGGTTTTCAGATCATGCGCCGCTGATGGTGGATTACGACGGCTCATTGTAATTGTCGGCTGTAGGTTGGGTGGAGACCTTCGATAAACTCAGGATCAGCTCCGCTGATACCCAACCATAACGATGGGTATCACTTCGTTCAACCCATCCTGCTTGGCTGCATAAGTCTCAACATAAGTGTCGATGAGCTTACGGATCATGCGCTGATATTGCGTGTGATGTTTTAAAGCTTCCGACTTGAAAAAATCGACACTCTTTTTGCTCAGCGCGATGGTCACTTTCACTCCCTCTTCCCGGAACGCGAGTTCCTCGGGCGGAGGGAGAAAATCCATAATAACTTTAGCCTCAATAGGCTCGTTGGTATATTTAATTTTGTTTTTCATAAATTGCCTTTCCTTTACGCCAGTAGCCGGCTCCAAATATTCGAATCACACCACCGCGATCGGTAAACCGCACAGTGAGTATGCCTCCGTCAACCTCACCGAAACAAAAGTAGCGCTTCTCGGTTTTGCTGTGAGCAAGGTCTTCGGCAATGACACGCTTGGGATCGGCAAATGCGTACTGTGCCAAGAAAAAAGGCACACCGTGTTTTTCTGGTTCTCGGCATCCTTGTCTGCATCCCACTCAAATCGTATCTTGCTCATGAGAAAAGGCTAACACAAACGGGAATGTTTAGCCATATAAACGTATGGGTTAAAATATGGCCTTTGACGACCTCAAAGTAGGGCGCGAGCTTGTGCAACTACCTCCTCAAATGGCATGCCGACAATTACTCCGCTCTTGACTTCGGCAACACGATTTTCAACTTCAACAGCCCACACCGATTCGATTTCGTTATCTTCATCAAGGCTGGCGATAAGGTGCTCAGCCAACAGCGCACGGTCAGCGGATGCCAGTTTTAATACCTCTGCCTCAAGGATTTCAAATTGTGTTGACATAACAGGCCTCCAGACTATGGTTATTGGTTGTAGCGCGCGCAAGGTTTTCGGTAAACGCCAGCACACCTAACGGAACTAACCGGCTGGCGCGGCTTTATCGCGCCAGCCCAAGTGATGTAAAGTTAGGCATTTATTGCGACCCTGGCTCATTTAATTCCAATCGGCTGTAGGTTGGGTGGAGCGTAGCGATACCCAACAATAACGATGGGTATCACTTCGTTCAACCCATCCTACGCGAGCTGGCAAGCCATGCAGGCCAAACGCATGCCGAGAGTAACCATGCGGATGCAAGAAGTAGCGCCAGACACAAAGCGATAACCTCAAGGGAGTCAGTGACGAAAAGTAGGTACACCGCGACCGCGCAGGGAACCAACATGAGGAATGCAATGAGTAAGCGAAAATTTGCAGATGCAGAAGCTAGCCGCAATGGAGCAAACGCCACACCCAGATAGCCAAGTGCTGAGGCGAAACCAACGAGTACAAAAGGAGCTACCCATGAAAATTGAACTGGGCGCGATGGTTCAACGCTGGCTACAAACAGGGCAACAATAACCGGCCCGACTATAACCACAAGGCTCAGGAATAACGCAACGGCGCGAACGAGTGCGGACATAAGCTCTAACGTTAAGCAAACACCCTAAAACGCGCCGTGAAAGACGCTTTCGAGGTGTAAAAGATGAAAATCAGCTCCGCTCATTCTGTGGCATTTCACCCCAAGGCGCAACCTTGAGCAGCAGCAGCATGCCCGGCACCGCCAGCACGGCGCACAGCAGGAAGAATCCGGTCCAGCCCATCGCTTCGACCAGCCAGCCGGTGGCGGCGTTGGCGAAGGTGCGCGGGATCGCCATCAGGCTGGTGAACAGCGCGAACTGGGTGGCGGTGTAGGCGGGGTGGGTGGTGCGGGCGATAAAGGCGACGAACGCGACGGTACCCAAGCCCACACCAAGTGCTTCGAGGCCGATCACGATGGCAAGCTGGGCCAATTCCACGGCGGTGATTTCGGCGTGATGCCCGACCGAGGCCAGCCAAGCGAAACCGAAGATGGACACCAGCTGCACCACGCCGAACAGCCACAGCGCGCGGTTGATGCCGATCTTCACCATCCACAGGCCGCCCAACAACCCGCCGATCACGGCTGGCCACAGCCCGGCGTTCTTGGCAATCAGGCCGATCTGCGTTTTGCTGAATCCCATGTCCAGATAGAACGGTGTGGCCAGCGCGGTGCACATGCTGTCGCCGAGTTTGTAGAACAGCAGGAACGCAAGGATCAACAGCGCGCTGTTCCAGCCCTGCCGCGTGATGAACTCGTGGAACGGCTCGACCACCGCTTCGCGCAACGTCTTGGGTGGCGCGGCGCGGTGCGGCTCGGTCACCAGCAGCGTCATCGCCACGCCGGGCAACATGAACAGCGCGGTGACGATGAATACCATGTCCCACGGCAGGAAGTCGGCGAGGATCAGCGACAGCGAACCCGGCACCAGACCGGCGATGCGGTAGGCATTCACATACACCGCATTGCCCAGCCCCAGTTCGGTATCGCTGAGCAACTCGCGGCGATAAGCATCCAGCACAATGTCCTGTGTGGCGCTGAGGAAGGCGAGCAGTGTTGCGATCCAGGCGATGATGCTCAGATCGTTTTGCGGCGAGAAACCGCCCAGCGACGCGATGACTGCAAGCAGGCCGACCTGCGTCAGCAGCATCCAGCCGCGCCGCCGCCCCAGCACCGGCAGCACATAGCGGTCGAGCAGCGGCGACCACAGGAATTTCCAGGTGTAGGGAAATTGGATCAGCGCGAACAGGCCGATGGTTTTCAGATCGACATGCTCGGTGCGCAGCCAGGCGGGCACCAGATTGAACAGCAGATACAGCGGCAGACCGGAAGAAAATCCGATGAATACGCAGATCAGCATGCGGCGGGTGAAGAGTTGTTGCCAGACAGACATAAGGGGATTACCCGTAGGGGCGCGATTCATCGCGCCCTGCTTCGATGCAAAACAGGTTCTGGGCGCGATGAATCGCGCCCCTACAATTACAAACTACGCTGAAAGCGGTACACCGCCGTGCTACCGAGCAGATTCGGCAACACGCTGATCTCGCTCTTGCCCGCCATCACGTTACGTTCCAGCACTGCCACATTATGGCGGTGGCAAAAGTTCTCGAAGTCGCTCAGTGTGCACAGATGCACATTCGGGGTGTCATACCACTGAAAAGGCAAATTGCGCGACACCGGCATGTGGCCGAGCAACACGTGCAGGCGATTTCTCCAGTAGCCGAAGTTTGGGAAGCTGACGATACCCTCGTGTCCGACGCGCAGCATTTCCTTGATCAGCGCCTCGGTGTGGCGGGTGGCTTGCAAGGTCTGCGACAGGATCACGAAGTCGAACGAATTATCCTCAAAATCAGATAGCCCGGACTCCAGATCGTTCTGGATGACATTCACGCCGTTGACGATACACGACACGATGTCGAGATCGCTGATCTCCACGCCGTAGCCGCGCACCGCGCGCATTTCCTTGAGGTAGCGCAGCAGGCTGCCGTCGCCGCAACCGAGATCGAGCACCGACGCGCCGTTGGGTATCCACGCGGCGATGGCGGCAAAGTCGGGACGGTCGGCGGCGGATGGGTTCATATGCGGGCGCATGCTCATGTTGAAGGCTCGTCGGCGACGTTATCGAGATAGGCGCGCACCACGTCGAAATAATGCGGATGTTCCAGCAGGAACGAATCATGCCCGTGCGCCGAGGTGATTTCCGCATAGCTGACATTGAGGCGGTTATGCAGCAAGGGCTGCACGATTTCGCGCGAACGCTGCGGCGAGAAACGCCAGTCGGTGGTGAACGAGATCACCAGAAAATTCGCTGTGGCGCGCGCGAACGCACGGTTCAGGTCGCCGTCAAAATCGTGCGCCGGGTCGAAATAATCCAGCGCTTTGGTCATCAATAAATAGGTGTTGGCATCGAAGTAGGACGCGAACTTGTCGCCCTGATGGCGCAAATAGGATTCGATCTCGAACTCGATCTCGTAGCCGTAATTGAATTGCCCGTGACGCAGCTCGCGGCCGAATTTGTCCGCCATCGCATCGTCGGACAGGTAGGTGATATGCCCGAGCATGCGCGCCAGCCGCAGGCCGCGCGTCGGCACCACATTGTGCCGGTAGAAATTGCCGCCGTGAAAATCCGGGTCGGTCAGGATCGCGCTGCGCGCCACGTCGTTGAACGCGATGTTCTGCGCGGTGAGGCGCGGCGCGGCGGCGATTGCAAAGACATTGCGCACCCGCTCGGGGAATGCCAGCGACCATTGCAACGCCTGCATCCCGCCCAGACTACCGCCGATCACCGCGGCGAATTGCCGGATACCGAGCAGATCGGCGAGGCGCGCCTGCGACTCCACCCAGTCTTCCACGGTGATAACCGGGAAACTCGCGCCGTAGGGTTGCCCCGTGGACGGGTCAATGGATGAAGGCCCGGTCGAACCGTGACAGCCGCCAAGATTATTCAGGCCGATCACGAAAAATTTATCGGTATTGACCGGTTTGCCGGGACCGACCATGTTGTCCCACCAGCCGATATTTTCCGGCTGATCCGCGTAATAACCCGCGACATGATGATGCCCGGACAGCGCGTGGCAAATCAGGATCGCGTTGGATTTGGCGGCATTCAACTTGCCGTAAGTCTCGTACACCAGCTCATAGCGCGGCAGCACCGCGCCGCTGCGAAAAACCAGCGGAGTGTCGAATTGCGCATTTTTTGCGCTGACGATGCCGATGCTATTTGATGCGTTCAAAATGAGTGCCTTAAAAAACTTTTTTCAAAACGGAAAAACAAAACCCGTTCAGCTTGCGCTAAAACGGGTTTGAAGTCGCTTTAGCTGGAATGTTTTGAGTGCCCCGCAAGCTGATGTCAAATCGGCACTGATGCATAGTTTCCGTGTTTTACCGGAGACTGTCAATGAATGAAGTCCCCGGCCCGGAGAATCCCGATCACACCGACGATAATCCAGAACACATTGAGGGTGACGTAGGCGCGGTCTCTCTTCAGCACGGAACACCACGAGAGCATTACCGCATCAACCGTGTTGAATATCCACACGAACATGAACGGGCTGGCAGGCCCCATCCAGCTGACCAGCGAAAAACTGAAGATGCGCATCAGCACGCCGGTCATTTCGATAAACGGCATGCGCTTGCGCACGAAAGAATTGATGCGGTTAATTGCCATTGGCAAAGTTTACACCGGCAACATTAGGCATTGAGGCGACCCAGCAACTCGCGAATTTTCAGCGGGTCGTCGGCGCGCAATATTTTCTGCGTGAGCGCGGCGAGCTCCGGCAAATTGGTGGTGAGCACGCGCTGCTTGACGCTCGGCACCTGCGCCGAGTACATCGAGAACTGGCGCAGCCCCAGCCCCAGCAGCAAACGCGTATAGGACAATTCACCGGCCATTTCGCCGCACACCGAAACCGGCACGCCGAGTTTATTTGCGGCACTAATGACATGCGACAGCAGGTGCAGCACGGCGGGATGGAGCGGATCGTAGAGGTGCGCCACTTCCTCGTCGGTGCGGTCAATCGCCAGCGTGTACTGGATCAGGTCGTTGGTGCCGATAGACAGGAAATCGAGCTTCTTGGCGAACACCTCGATGGACAGCGCGGCGGCGGGAATTTCGACCATGCCGCCCAGCTTGACCTCGCGGTTGTACGGGATGCCCTCGCCGTCGAGACTCTGCATGGTGGCCGCGATGAATTCCAACGTCTGGTTCAGTTCGGACACGCTGGACAGCATCGGTATCAAAATCTTGATGTTGCCGTAATGCGTGGCGCGCAACAGCGCGCGCAACTGCGCGCGGAATAATTGCGGCTCGGCCAGACAGTAGCGGATCGCGCGCAATCCCAGCGCGGGATTATTGGAAACACGCTCCGCCCCCTTGATCTGTTTGTCCGCGCCCAGATCGAAAGTACGGATGGTGACCGGCTGCCCGTCCATACCCTCGGCCACCGCACGGTACGCCTCGAATTGCTCTTCCTCGTCCGGCAATTCTTCGCGGTTGAGAAACAGGAATTCGCTGCGGAACAAACCGATCCCGGTCGCGCCGTTTTCCTTGACCTCGGCGACATCTTCCGGCTTTTCTATGTTGGCATGCAACTCGACAATGCTGCCGTCCAGCGTATTGGCGCGCGCGGTGCGCAAGCGCTTGAGCTTCTTGCGTTCCAGTTCCCACGCACTCTGGCGCAGCTTGTATTCCGCGAGTATCGCCTTGTCCGGATTGACGATCAGCACACCCTGTTCGCCGTCCAGAATCAGCACATCGTCCTCGCGAATCAGCTCGCGCGCATGGTGCAAACCGACCACGCACGGCGTGCTGAGGCTGCGCGCGACGATGGCGGTATGCGAAGTCGCGCCGCCGGCATCGGTGACGAACGCGGCATACTGGTGCGGCTTGAACTGGATCAGGTCGGCGGGACTCAGATCCTGCGCCACCAGGATCGTTTCGACATCGTGACGCGCAGGATGGGGCTGGTGGCCGGGCTGGCCGAGCAACTTCTTGAGCAGGCGTTCGGCGACCTGCGTCACATCGGTCTGCCGCTCGCGCAAATAGTCATCCTCAAACTCGTTGAACTGCGCCACCAGCGTTTTGGTCTGCGTCTTGAGTGCCCATTCCGCGTTGCAATGTTCTTTCGCGATCATGTCGCGCGGCGCAACGCTTAGCAGCGGATCGTCCAGAATCATCTGGTGCAATTCGAGAAAGGCATCGAACTCGGCGGCGGCATAGGTCGGCCGATTGCTGCGCAGGCTGGCAAACTCGGTGCGCGTGGCCAGCAGCGCGGCATCAAAACGCGCGATCTCGCCGCCGATGAATTGCTTGGGCAGCATGTAATGCGCCACTTCCAGCGAGGTATGCGAAAGCAGATGGGCGTGGCCGATGGCGATGCCGCTGGAGACCGAGATACCCTGCAGGGTGAAGCTCATTCGCCCTCTCCGAAGTAGCCGTTGATGAGCGTCACAATCGCCTGCATCGCTTCCGCCTCGTCCGGGCCGTCGGTTTCGATCCCGACCGTCGCGCCCTTGGCGGCGGCCAGCATCATCACACCCATGATGCTCTTTGCGTTCACGCGGCGGTTGTTGCGCGACATCATCACCTCGCATTTGAAGCTTGAAGCAAGCTGGGTGAGTTTCGCCGAGGCACGCGCGTGCAGGCCGAGTTTATTGATGATTACCGCATCCTGTTGCAACATATCTAATCTTCCGGATTCATTTGCACGATACATTCGCGCCCGCCCTCGACGGCGATTCCCGCCAGCTCCGGCATGGTCTTGTTGGGCTGGCAGATCACGCGCAACAGCATCGGCAGATTCACGCCCGCCACCCCCATTACGCGCTCGGTATGGCACAACTGCCGCCCGATATTGCTCGGCGTGGCACCGTACACATCCGCCAGAATCAGCACCCCGCCGCCGGTGTCGAGCTGCTTGATAAGCACCTCACCCTCGGCCAGTTTTTGCGCCGGATCATCGTCGGACTGCACCGACAACGACTTGAGATTGTGCGGCACTTCGCCCAGCACATGCCTGACACAATCCACAAAACTGTCACCCAGACCGTTGTGGGTTACCAACAAAACTCCGACCAATTGAATACTCCTCAAATCAAGCCATAAACATAGGCAAACAACAGCGCGCTGACGACCAGAACAATCCAGCCGTAACGGACGAACCAGCGCACTATCCCGGCCGATTCGGCATCCGCCTGCCGTTCCCCTGCGACGATCTCGTCCATTTTGCGCAACGCATTCAAACCCACCGCGCGGCGCACTTTATGCTCAACGATTTCCTGCTCCAACTCCGGCTTACCCATCACTCCACCCGCACCTGAATACTCTTATCGGTGAATTCTAGCCGTTTCTGCAACGCAGCTGTGAGATGGATGTTGCCGGCCCCGTCCACCAGCATCGCCTCGGGCAGATTCATTTGCGCGGCCGCCGCACGCCAACCGCCCGCTCCGGCGATAACCAGCGGCTTGGAAGACGCGTCTGACAACACCCCGGCACGCGGGCCGTGCGTCAGTATCGTCACCGCCTGCACATCACGCACCGGATGCCCGCTGCGCGGGTCGAGCAGGTGGCAATAGCGCGTGTCGCCCAGCATGAAATAACGCTGGTAGTCGCCGGACGTGCCGATGGCTTCGCCATCGCGCAGTTCCAGCATCGCCAGCGCGCCCGGCTTGCGCGGATGCTGGATGCCGACCCGCCAGGGGCGCTTGCCATGCTGTCCCAGCGCCAAAACATTGCCGCCGATGTTGATCAGCGCGTTATGGATGCCCTGCCGGCGCAATATCGCGGCGGCGCGGTCCAGCGCATAACCCTTGGCATAGCCGCCCAGATCGAGCCGCACCGCCTTGTTATTGCTGCGCACTAACTCACCCCTATCCCCGCTGACGGGCGAGGGGAGAAAAACGATGTCGCTCATCCGCGGATTCGCCTTCACCCATTGCATTACCTGTTGCTCGTCCGGCAGCACCGCCTTGAACTCGTCGGATTGAAACCCCCACAACTGCACCAGCCCGCCGATGGCCGGATTAAACACACTCTGCGACTGTTGCGAAAGTTGCGCGGCTTCGCGCAGCATCGCGGCGAGTTCCGCCGAAACCGCTTTGCTCTCGCCTTTGGCGAACGCCGCGTTCAATTCGCTCAACTCGCTCGGCTGCCACGCGTGCAGCATGTTGTGCATCCGCTGAAACTCTTGCAGCACCTCGCTCACCGCCTGTCTGGCGCGCGGCTCGTCCTCGCCGTACACGGTGACATCCACCAGCGTGCCGAACACATAGCTCTGTTCCTGATACAGCGGCCCGCGGTCGCCGCATGCTGCCAGCAACAGGACGACGAACGCGGCCAGAAAATGTTTCAGACAGGTCATTTTAGGAATTCTCGGCCGCCTCGATTTCCAGCGACGCGGCCAGCAGCGCCAGCCGCGCCACCACACCGTAGGCGTAGAAACGGTTCGGCGTATCGTCCGGCGCGCAATCCGGATTGGGCAGGGTGCAGCAGGTCTCGAACGCCAGCGGCTCGAAGCGCATCCCCGGCGCGTTCAGATTCTCGTCCACGCCGCGGTCGGTATGCACGCGATAGAAACCGCCCACCACGTAATGGTCGATCATGTACACCACCGGTTCGGCCACCGCCTCGCTGATATGCTCGAAGGTGTAAACGCCCTCCTGTATCAGCACATCGGAAACCTGCAAGCCTTCCTTGACCACCGCCATCTTGTTGCGCTGCTTGCGGTTCAGCCCGGTAATCTCTGCGGCATCCTTCACCGTCATGATGCCCATGCCATAAGTGCCCGCATCGGCTTTGACGATCACGAACGGGTCGTGCTTCACGCCGTACTCGGCATATTTCACGCGCATCTTCTGCAGCATGCCGTCCACCTGCGCGGCGAGACAGGCTTCGCCGACCCGCTCCTGAAAATTGACCTGACTGCAGGTGGCGAAATACGGATTGATCAGCCACGGGTCAATGCCGATCAGTTTGGCGAACTCGTCCGCCACGCGGTCGTAAGCGGCGAAATGCTGAGACTTGCGCCGCGCATGCCAACCCGCCGAAAGCGGCGGAAAAACATTCTGTTCAAGTTCCTTCAGAATATCCGGCACGCCGCCGGACAAATCATTGTTGAGCAGCACCACGCACGGGTCAAAACCCGCACCCGCCACGCTCTCTTCCAGCACCAGCCGCCTGCCGCGCCGCACCAAAGGCTCCAGCGTCAGCGTGCCGCCGTTGGGCAACTGGATCTGCGTGGCCGCGGTAATCTCCGGCAGCAGGCTGCCGACACGCACGCGCATCCCGGCCTGCTTGAGGATGGTGACGATCTGCGCGACGTTTTGCAGATAGAACTGGTTGCGCGTGTGGTTTTCCGGTATCAGCAACACCCCGCGCGCTTCGGGACAAATTTTCTCCACCGCGCTTTGCATCGCCTGCACGCATAACGGCAGGAAATCCGGATTGAGATTATTGAAGCCGCCGGGAAACAGATTGGTGTCCACCGGTGCCAGCTTGAAGCCGCTGTTGCGCAGATCGACCGAGGCATAGAACGGCACGGCATGCTCCAGCCACTGGAGGCGAAACCAGTGCTCGATAATCGGCATGGCACCCAAAAAACGCCGCTCCAAATCAAGCAGCGGGCCGGTTAATGCGGTAGTGAGACGTGGAACCATAATGCTCTGCGAATAAATTGACCGTCGCATTCTAGCCGATAGCTTTGGCCTGCGGATAAATTGGCTGCAGCCATGGGTGCAGGAAAGTACGCGTAGCGTGCGCTGTGCGCACGACAACCCGACCGAAAAACGCGCGCACAGCGCACGCTACCGATAAATTACCGGCAATTTTAAAGCCAGGCTCTAATTGTGCGACCCCGCGCGTACAGTTACAATACCGCCATGTCCGAGTTCAATCTCACCAATCATTTCCTGATCGCCATGCCCGCCATGCAGGAGGGCTTTTTTGCCGGCACGCTGACGTACATCTGCGAACACAACGAAAACGGCGCGCTGGGCATCGTATTAAACCGCCCGATCAGCCTGACGCTGGGCGAGATGTTCAACCAGATCAATATCCCGCTGCACCAGCCCAAACTGGAAAAAATGCCGGTGCATTTCGGCGGCCCGGTGCAGACCGAGCGCGGCTTCGTGCTGCACGACATGGACGGCAGCTGGCAGTCCACGCTGCGCATCAACGACCGGCTGTCGCTGACCACCTCCAAGGACATTCTGGAAGCGGTCGGCGAAGGCAACGGGCCGCACAACCTGATCGTCACGCTGGGCTATGCCGGATGGGCGCAGGGACAGCTGGAACACGAGATGAGCGAAAACGCCTGGCTGACCATGCCCGCTTCCGAACACATCATCTTCGATCTGGCACCGGAAGACCGTTTGCCTGCGGCAATGGCCCTGTTCGGCGTGGATTACGCTTCCTTGGCGGAGGGTGCCGGGCATGCCTGAGGGGGCTGTCATACCGACACCGCTGTTCACCCCGCAGGGCACACTTCTCGCATTCGATTTCGGCACCAGACGCATCGGCGTTGCGGTCGGCAACACCCTGCTGCGCAGCGCCAATCCGCTGCTCACCATCGACGATGAAAAGACCGACACGCGCTTCGCCAAGATCGCGGACTTGCTGGCCGAATGGCAGCCGGGCGCGCTGGTGGTGGGGCTGCCCAGCAACGACGACGGCACGCCGCATGAGCTGACCGCGCTGTGCCGCCGCTTCGCCAACCGCCTCAAGGGGCGGTTTAATTTGCCGACGATACTGGTCGATGAGCGTTATACTTCGCTCTCGGCCAGCACGCGGTTGAACGAACAAGGCGTGCACGGCAAGAAGCAGAAAGCACTGATTGACCAATATGCCGCGCAGCAGATTTTGCAGGCATATTTTGATGAACCCGCAGCGGGACTGATCGTATGAACTTAAAAACCGCAGTTGACGAAGAACATTCTGGCATTTCAACAAATTATGCCGCTTTCGTAGGTGCGAATTCATTCGCACATAACCTGTTGTTCGTGCGAATGAATTCGCACCTACAAACCCGTTAACTGCGGTTTTTAGAATGAACAACCCACAACTCAACAAACACGGCGAACTCCAGCACTTGCTGAGCACCGAGGGCTTGCCGGTGCGCATTTTGCGCGACATCCTCGACAAGACCTCCGAATTCGTCAACGTCACTGAAGGCAGCGAAATCAAAAAAGTCCCGCTGCTGCACGGCAAATCCGTATTCAACATCTTCTTCGAAAACAGTACGCGCACCCGCACCACCTTCGAGATCGCCGCCAAACGCCTGTCGGCCGACGTGGTCAACCTCAACATCGGCTCGTCCAGCACCAGCAAGGGCGAAACCCTGCTGGATACCGTGGACAACCTGTGCGCGATGCACGCCGACATGTTCGTGGTGCGCCATTCCTCAAGCGGCGCGGCGCACCTGATCGCGCAGCATGTCGCCCCGGACGTGCATGTAATCAACGCGGGCGACGGCCGCCATGCGCACCCCACGCAGGCGCTGCTGGATATGTTCACCATCCGCCACTACAAAAAAGAATTCCACAACCTGCGCGTGGCGATTGTCGGCGACGTGCTGCATTCGCGCGTGGCGCGCTCGCAGATTCACGCGCTGGCCACGCTCGGGGTACCGGAAATCCGCGTGGTCGCCCCCAAAACATTGCTGCCGACCATGGTGGAAAATCTCGGCGTGCGGGTCTGCCACAACATGGAACAGGGCTTGAAGGATGTCGATGTGGTGATGATGCTGCGCCTGCAGAACGAGCGCATGCAGGGCGCGTTGCTGCCTTCGGCGCAGGAATATTTCAAACACTACGGCCTGACACAGGAGCGGCTGGCGCTGGCCAAGAGCGATGCCATCGTAATGCATCCCGGCCCGATGAACCGCGGCGTGGAAATCGACTCCAGCGTCGCCGACGGATCGCACTCGGTGATCCTGCCGCAGGTCACTTTCGGCATCGCGGTGCGCATGGCGGTGATGAGCATGCTGGCGGGGAACAAACAATGAACACTTGCCAAAACCTACTACGCGAATTAATTGCTGCGTTGCGCGGTACTCGTTTCCTCGCCTATCCAACTGATATGTCTCGTCACTCCGTTCCGTGCGCCTTGCACTCAATCCGCTCGCTACGGTTTTTGCAGGTGTCCAAATGAACATCCACATCAAGAACGGTCGCCTGATCGACCCGAAAAATAACCTCGACGCGCAACAGGACGTATTCATCGCCGAGCGGCGTATTGTCGCCATCGGCAAAGCGCCGCAGGGTTTCGTCGCGGAACGGGTAATCGACGCAAGCGGGCTGATCGTGACGCCGGGTCTGGTGGATCTCGCCGCGCGGCTGCGCGAACCGGGTTACGAATACAAGGCCACGCTGGAATCGGAAATGAACGCGGCGGTAGCGGGCGGCGTGACCTCGCTGTCCTGCCCGCCCGACACCGACCCGCCGCTCGACGAGCCGGGGCTGGTGGAGATGCTCAAGCACCGCGCCCGCTTGCTCAACCAGTGCCGCGTCTTCCCGGTCGGCGCGCTGACCTACGGGCTGAAAGGCGCTGAACTCACCGAAATGATCGAGCTGACCGAGGCTGGCTGCAAAGCCTTCAGTCAGGCCGATGCCCCGCTGACCGACACGCGCGTGCTGATGCGCGCCATGCAATACGCCGCCACCTTCGGCTACCGCGTATGGCTGCGCCCGCAGGACAGCTTCCTCGCCAAGGACGGCGTGGCGCACGACGGCGAAGTCGCCACCCGTCTGGGCCTGCCGTCCATCCCGGTGGTGGCCGAAACCATCGCGCTCTCGACCATGCTGCAACTCGCCCGCGAAACCGGCGCGACCCTGCATATCTGCCGCCTCTCCAGCGCGGCGGGCGTGGAGATGGTGCGCGCCGCCAAACGCGAAGGGCTGAACGTGACCTGCGACGTGTCGATGAACCACGTGCACCTGACCGAAGTGGACATCGGCTTCTTCGATGCCAATTGCCATCTGGTTCCGCCGCTGCGCAGCCAGCGCGACAAGGAAGCGCTGCGCGCCGGGCTGCTGGACGGCACCATCGACGCGGTCTGCTCCAATCATTCCCCGGTGGATGAAGATGCCAAACAATTGCCGTTCGCCGAAGCCGAGGCGGGCGCCACCGGTCTGGAACTGCTGTTGCCGCTGGTGCTGAAATGGGCGGAGCAGGGCAAGGTGCCGCTGCTGGATGCGCTGTCCCGCGTGACCATCCACCCCGCGCAACTGCTGGGGCAGAAGATCGGACACCTGTCGCCAGGCGCGCACGCCGACATCTGCGTGTTCGACCCGAACACCGCCTGGAAAGTTGAACCTGCCGCACTCAAGAGCCAAGGCAAAAACACCCCGTTCAACGGCTACGAGATGCAGGGCCGGGTACGCTATACGCTGCTCGATGGGCAGGTTGTTTATCAGGGATAACGCAGCTCAAGTCGCGCAATCCAAAGATCTCAAACGCTTCCCGGGAGATTTCATGTTTCAGCTTACCGCTGACGAGATCTCTCTGGAAGACCTCTAACCCTGCTGAGCGCAAAACCAAATAAAATCATGCTGCCCTATGGTTTCGTTGACGGGGAACAATAAATGACATATTGTCCGCAAAAGTTCCCAGATAATCCCCGGACAATAAACAGCCATGAATGCCACTCTCGCCTTAGTCAGCGATCAAGACACGGTGCTTTCCTATCTGGACGAAGCCCGCAAACACCATACCCAAGCGGCTCTTGCCAAATATTTAGACATTGATGTTCGCACCATCAGAAGATGGGAAACGCGACAAACGCCCCCTCCTGCCTACTTGGCTCACGCGTTGCAACAACTCTTGCCTTTCGGTGAAGAAAGCCCCGAAGGCACTTTCGACTTCATTGACCTGTTCGCGGGTATCGGCGGCCTGCGCAAGGCATTCGAACAAATCGGCGGACGCTGTGTATTCACCAGCGAATGGGACACTTATGCACAGAAGACCTACGCCGAAAACTTTCGCGATGGTCATCCCATTGCAGGAGACATCACACAAGTGCAAGCGCCCGACATCCCCGACCATGACGTACTGCTGGCGGGTTTCCCCTGCCAGCCTTTCTCGATTGCCGGAGTGTCCAAGAAAAATGCACTTGGCAAGGCGCATGGTTTTGCCTGCGAAACACAAGGCACCCTGTTTTTCGACGTGGCGCGCATCATCGCAGCAAAACGCCCGCGCGCCTTTCTGCTGGAAAACGTCAAGAACCTCGTCTCGCATGACAAAGGCCGTACCTTTGAGGTCATCCGCCGCACCCTTACGGAAGACCTTGGCTACCACATCCACTATCGTGTCATAGACGGCGCACACTTCGTCCCGCAACACCGCGAACGCATTCTCATCGTCGGTTTTTGCGAACCGGTTGCTTTCGATTTCGACGCACTGCCCCTGCCGCCCAAGGGCCAGCACAAACTCAAGGACATCCTGCACCGCACCGACGGTAGCGAACCCGAATTGCCGTGGGACGAAGGCAGATTTTTCGATCACAAGAAAAAGAAAGTGCAGGACAAATACACCCTCACCGACAATCTCTGGCGCTATTTGCAGAACTACGCCGAAAAGCACCGTCTCAAGGGCAACGGCTTCGGTTTTGGCTTGGTGAAACCGGATGATGTGACACGCACCTTATCGGCGCGTTATTACAAGGACGGCTCGGAAATTCTTGTGTATCAGGGCACACGCAAAAACCCGCGCCGACTCACCCCCAGAGAATGCGCACGGCTGATGGGCTATCCCGACACGTTCAGGATTCCGGTGTCTGATACGCGCGCTTACAAACAGTTTGGAAATTCTGTTGTTGTTGATGTCATGGCTCATATTGCAAAGTTGATGCAACCGATGCTGGAAGCTGATACCCTGGAACCTGAGCTCCCACTTATTTACGCAACGGCTTAAAGGAGATAATCATGAAAGCGGGCAATATAGTCAAATTCAAAAATGTTATTGATGCAGGCGATGAAGATATTCGTATGGTAGTGTTAGAAGACGCAGATCGTGAGCGGGTGTTGGTAGAGGCGCTGATGGGAATGAATTTTAATCCCACATACCGATACAACGTAGAGGACTTGGAAGTTTGCGACACAACCCGTTCGACAGTACTTCATTAGGCAACAAGCACGTTGTTGCTTAATGGTTGATATTGTTGACCGGAAGATCAATTCAGACCAATGACTCGAGCAGAATTGAATGGTTTGTAATTGAAATCCTCATCCAGAAAATCTGGAATGTGTAGATTTTAGTAAGCAGTTTTAAGGAGATTATGTTTTCTGATATTGCTGATCTGATGAAACGGTTTGCCGAACTGGGCGCTGTGCGTGCCTTTTGCAAACCGCTCGCAGAAAACGATAACAGCAAGCAGCAAATTTATCTCGGCGGTAATTTTGATGTGGTGCAAATGTTTCCGTTCGAGAACGTCGAAGCAACCTCAAACGGCAAGGACAGCACCTACAAAGCAAAGCTTAACTTCGTGTGGGTCAGTGCCGGCAAGGCCGAGCAGGCTACTGGCGCACAACTTATTCTCTATCCGCAATATCCTGAAGTTCGATTGTCCGGTTTTCTTCGTGGATGCAAACACGCACCCAATGAGTTGTTGAGGCCAATACCTGCGTTCCAACGTCGCTTCAACAATGGCCCGGATGGACGAATATTATTTTTTGGAATTACCCGCAATGGTGAAACGCTGGCTTATCTTGCACCGGCGGAAAGCAGCATTGCACTAGAGTTTCGACGACGACAGGCTGAAGGTGGATTTTCTCGAGAAAGCGTTTTCTTCAATTTGCCATTGCTTGGGCGCGACTCAAAATCTGTTCTTCTTGAGAGCTTGGCAAAGATCAGGGATGTTGGCTGGCATCCATCTATGCGCTTAAACAAGACTGGTGAAATTATTCCATACAAGGCGCGTAATGGCGGCGGGTATACGCTTGAAGCGTTACTTGGCATCATCCCCAACGGACGTTCCGAACCTGATTTTATGGGCTGGGAAATGAAAGCCTATAGCGGCGACAGAATCACGCTCATGACACCGGAGCCGGACGGCGGGATGTATGGCGAGAATGGGGTTAAAGCCTTCGTCCGCGAATACGGCAAGCCCACCGGAGACGACACACTCTATTTTACGGGCACTCACCGCGCAGATTGCCGCAACGTAAAAACCGGCCTCACCTTGGCGGTGCGCGGCTTCGACCCGTCGCGAAAAATCATCGAGGATGTGGGCGGCGCGGTGGAGTTGCTCGACGATGCCGGGGGCTGCGCCGCCGCGTGGTCGTTTGCCGATCTGATGATCGGCTGGAACAAGAAACACGCGCAGGCGGCTTATGTGCCTTACGAAAGCGAGAAGGAATTAGCTCCAGCCTACCGCTATTTCAGCCCCGCGTTGCTGGGGGAAGGCACGGATTTCAACCGCTATCTGGCGGCGCTGTGTGCCGGGCGGGTGATCTTTGATCCGGGTTCCAAAGTGATGAATGCCAGCACCGAAAAATCAACGGTGAAAGCGCGCAGCCAGTTCAGAATATCGGTGCGACATCTGACAGAGCTTTATCAAAAATTCGGACCGGTGAAGTTTTGAGTGACATCTGGAGCAAACAGAAACGCTCCGAAGTAATGTCTCTGATCCGCTCACGCGAAAACAAGGCAACAGAGTTACGCCTGATCGGGATTTTCCGCGAATACCGCATCACAGGCTGGCGGCGCAACCAGCCGCTACTCGGCAAACCGGATTTCACCTTCAGGCGCGAAAGGGTTGTTGTATTCGTGGACGGCTGTTTCTGGCACGGTTGCCCGAAGTGCTACAAGCGGCCCAAGAGCAACCGGAAATTCTGGGATACCAAAATCGCCAACAACCGGAAACGCGACCGGCATGTCAGCCGCGAACTGCGCCGCCTCGGATGGCGAGTCGTCCGTATTTGGCAACACCAGTTGGTCAATTCGACCCGCGTTGCAGGTCGCGTTATGCGCACATTGGAATCGGTCTGATTCAACAAGAATAACCTTCAATCACCGCCGCTGCATTCCCGGCCTCCGGTTCAAACAGACTTTGTTGACGGCGGAACGTTCGTTCTCTACGATGCGACTGATGTTTTCCCTGCCGTCTTTGAGGAGTTAGGAGTTATGACCAAGAAAATAGCAGCATCTGACACCGTGCCAATTAGCGGGCTTCCTGAAACACCGTTTTTGCTTTATTCGGGCGATGACGAGAAGGTGCATGTCAAAGTGCTGTTGCATGAGGAGACAATTTGGCTGCCCTTGGCACAACTGGCCGAGCTCTTCAATGTTGACAAATCAGGCATCAGCCGACATTTGAAGAATATCTATGAGACAGGCGAATTGTCTCAAGAAGCAACTGTTGCAAATTTTGCAACAGTTCAAATGGAGGGCGGGCGCGAGGTCAAAAGAAACATCGAGTTTTATAACCTAGATGCCATTATCGCCGTCGGCTATCGGGTCAATTCCAAGCGCGCCACCCAGTTCCGCATCTGGGCCACACAAATCCTCAAGGAGTACATCAAGAAAGGCTTCGTGCTGGACGACGACCGCCTCAAGCAGGGCAAGCAGGTGTTCGGCGAAGATTACTTTCAGGAGCTGCTGGAGCGAGTACGCTCTATCCGCGCCAGCGAGCGCCGCATTTACCAGCAGATTACCGACATCTTCGCCGAGTGCAGCGTGAACTACGACCCCAAGTCCGATCTTACGCAGCATTTCTATGCGATGGTGCAAAACAAATTTCACTACGCCATCACCGGACAGACCGCCGCCGAAATCATACACAGCAAGGCCGACCACAGCGCCCCGCATGTTGGCTTGCTCACTTGGAAGAACGCTCCGCAAGGCCGGGTGCTGGCCTCCGATGTCACTATCGCCAAGAACTACCTGACCGAACCGGAAATCACTCGGCTGGAGCGCACCATCTCCGGTTTTTTCGACTACATTGAAAACATCATCGAAAATCGCGTGCAGATGAATATGGCCGACATGGCGGACAGCGTGGACAAATTTCTGGGCTTCAACGAGTACAAAGTGCTGGCGGACAGAGGCCGCATCAGCAAGGTTCTGGCAGATCAGAAGGCGCTGGCCGAATACGCCGAGTTCAACAAGACCCAGAAAATTGAATCAGATTTTGATCGGGTGGTGAAGGGGTTGGGAGCGAGCAAACCGAAGCTGGAAGGCAAGGTGCGGGGGAAGCAGAAATGACATCGGCTGATCCGGCCCGTAAATTCTGTAAACTGCCAACATGGCTTCGCGAAAATATCCTCCATCTGTTTGGGACATCGCTGCAGCGTTGAAAAAGCGCTACCGCGATTTCAACCATTACAACCTCAAAGACCCGCTGGACGAGTTACTGTTCATCATTTGCAGCACCAAGACTGGCGAGGCGAGTTACCGCAGCACTTACCGCTCGCTGAAAGAATCCTTCCCCACCCACCTGCACATCGCCGAAGCGCCCGCCGAATATATCGCGCGGCCTATCGTCAGCGGCGGCTTGTCAAACCAGAAAGCCAAGGCGATCCGCGATCTTTTCGACATCATCGTGGCAGAGTTTGGCGAACCGACCCTGAAGCCGTTGCGCAAGATGAGCGACGAGGAGGCGGAAGCTTTTTTGTTGTCGCTGCCGGGAGTCGGCAAGAAAGTGGCGCGCTGCGTTTTGATGTATTCGCTGGACAGGCAAGTGTTCCCCGTGGACACGCATTGCTGGCGCATCGCCCGACGGCTCGGCTGGATCAGGCCCACACAGAAAGATAAACACTGCGCGCCGCGAGATATGGATCGCCTGCAATCCAAAATCCCGCCGGAGCTTCGTTACTCGCTGCACGTGAACATGATTTCTCTCGGACGCGGGATTTGCACCTCGACCTCTCCACGCTGCGATGAATGCCCTATATCGGCTCGGTGTTTCAAGATTGGCGTGCCGCGTGGTAAAAAATAACCGCACAATGAAAGCAGCCAGCAGGCTATCCGTCACTGGCACGGTTGCCCGAAGTGCTACAAACGCCCCAAAAGCAACTGGAAACGCGACCGGCAGCGCGGGCCGCGATGCGCGTATTGGAATCGGTCTGATCAAACAAAAACAACCTTCAATCACCGCCGCTGCATTCCCGGCCTCCGGTTCAAACAGGCTTTGTTGACGGCAGAACGCTCGTTCTATACGATGCGGTTATCGTGCACCAAAATATACCCCACCCGGCTGAAATAGCTTCCGGTAGCCGGATGTAGCGCAGCCGTCCATGAACAAGGAGTCCTGACCATGCAACCCCAGCCCGCCATTTTTGAAGAGCATGAAATTCGCCGCGTATATGACGAGTCCACGGAAACATGGTGGTTCTCGGTGATTGACATCGTGCAGGTACTCACGCAGCAGCCCGATTATCAATCCGCCCGAAACTACTGGAAGGTGCTGAAAAACCGGCTGAGTAAAGAAGGCAGTCAGTCGGTTACAAAATGTAACCGACTGAAATTGCCAGCCGCAGACGGCAAAAGTTACCTCACCGATGTGGCGACTGCCGAAACCCTGCTACGGCTAGTGCAGTCCATACCCAGCCCCAAGGCTGAGCCGATCAAGCTGTGGTTGGCGAAGGTGGGTTATGAGCGGATGCAGGAAATGGCCGATCCCGCACGTTCGCTCGACCGCGCCCGCGAGACTTGGCAGAAGCACGGGCGCAGCGAGAAGTGGATACAGCAGCACATGACGGGGCAGGAGACGCGCAACAAGCTGACCGATTATTGGAAAGACCATGACATCAAGGAGGGCGAGGAGTACGCGATTCTCACCAACATCATCCATCAGGAGTGGGCTGATGTAGATGTTAAAGCACACAAGACGATGAAAGGCTTGAAGTCGCAAAACTTGCGCGACCACATGAGTGAGGCGGAGCTGATTTTTACCGCGCTGGCAGAATTGTCCACGCGCCAGATTGCCGAGAGCATGGAGGCGACCGGCATGAACGAAAACGAGGATGCGGCGAAAACCGGCGGCGGTATCGCCAAAAAAGCGCGGCAGTTAGAGGAGCGCAAATTTTTGGTGTAGTAAAATACGGCTACCAGCATCTCCACTGTCGTATTTATTTCCAGTTTTCCTATGAACCCACTACTCGATTTTTCCGGTCTGCCGCGTTTTGCGGAGATCAAACCCGAACACGTTGCTCCGGCGATCGAACAATTGCTGGCGGAGAACCGCGCGCTGATCGCGCGGCTGCTGGCGGATGACGCGCAGCCGTGCTGGCAGGATTTCGTCGTGCCGATGGAGGATGCCAACGAGCGGCTGGCGCGCGCCTGGGGGCCGGTCGGACATTTGAATGCAGTGATGAATTCGCCGGAATGGCGCGAGGCGTATAACGCCACGCTACCTAAGATCACCCAGTATTACGCCGAGCTCGGCCAGAATCTGGCGCTGTTCAAGAAGTTCAAGGCGTTGCGCAGCAGCGCGGAATTCGACGGTTTGAGCGCGGCACGCAAGAAGATCATCGAGAACGAGCTGCGTGATTTCCGTCTCGGCGGCGCGGAATTGCCGGATGAGCAGAAGGTACGCTATCTGGAAATACAGGAACGTCTGGCAGAACTGTCATCGCGCTTCTCTGACAATCTACTCGACGCGACCAACGACTACACGCTGGTGATCGAAAACCGCGACGAGTTGAGCGGCTTACCGGACGATGTGCTGCAAACGGCGCAAGAAGCCGCTGCCGCGGCGGGCAAAACCGGCTGGCTGTTTACCTTGAAAGCACCGTCCTATATACCGGTGATGCAATACGCCGACAACCGCGCCCTGCGCGAAAAGATGTATTTCGCCTACGGCACACGCGCCAGCGAACTCGGTAAGCCGGAGTGGGACAACTCCGCGCTGATGGATGAAATCGTCAAGTTGCGCGGCGAGGAATCCAGACTGCTGGGCTTCGCCAATTTCGGCGAACTGTCGCTGGCAAGCAAGATGGCGGAATCGCCGCAACAGGTGGTGGATTTCATGCGCGAGCTGGCGCAAAGCGCGCGGCCCTTCGCCGAACATGATCTGGCTGAGCTGCGCGAATTCGCGCGCGCCGAACTGGGGCTGAAAGAATTGCAGTCATGGGATGTCGGCTATGCCAGCGAGAAACTGCGCGAGAAACGCTACGCCTTCTCCGAGCAGGAAGTGAAACAGTATTTCCCCGAAGACGCGGTGCTGCCCGGCATGTTCAAGCTGGTCGAGACGCTGTACGGATTGCGCATTACCGCAGCCGTGGCGCCGGTATGGCACGACGACGTGCGCTTTTTCGACATCCGCGATGCCACGGGGCAACTGGTCGGCCAGTTTTATCTCGATCTGTACGCGCGCAACAGCAAGCGCGGCGGGGCGTGGATGGACGATGTAATCACGCGCCGCCGCCTGACAACGGGGATTCAGACCCCGGTCGCCTATCTGAACTGCAATTTCTCCGCGCCGGTTGGCGGCAAACCAGCGCTGTTCACCCACGACGAGGTGATTACGCTGTTCCACGAAACCGGCCACGGCCTGCACCATCTGCTAACCGAGGTGGAAGACCTCGCCGTGTCCGGCATCAACGGTGTGGAGTGGGATGCGGTGGAGCTGCCCAGCCAGTTCATGGAAAACTTCTGCTGGGAATGGGACGTGCTGCGCGGAATGACGCGCCACGCTGACAGTGGCGAATCATTGCCGCGCACGTTGTTTGAAAAAATGCTCGCCGCGAAGAATTTCCAGATCGGTTTGCAGACCCTGCGCCAGATCGAATTTTCGCTGTTCGACATGCTGATGCACAGCAATTTCGAGGCGGGCGGAGGCAAGTCCATTCTGCAGTTGCTCGACGAGGTGCGCGCCGAAGTGGCGGTGCTGATCCCGCCCGCTTTCCAGCGCTTTCCGCACAGCTTTTCGCATATTTTTGCAGGCGGTTATGCGGCGGGTTATTACAGCTACAAATGGGCGGAAGTGCTGTCCGCCGACGCATACAGCCTGTTCGAGGAAAACGGCGTGCTAAATCCCGATGTCGGTGCGCGCTTCCGCAGCGAGATTCTGGCAATGGGCGGCAGCCGCGGCGCGATGCAGTCTTTCGCCGCGTTCCGCGGGCGCGAACCGAGCATAGACGCGCTGTTGCGGCACAACGGGCTGCTGAAAACCCGGGTAACCAATTAGCAATAGAAATCGTCAAGGAGACGAAATGAAGCTGGCGACCTGGAACGTTAACTCGCTGAAAGTGCGCCTGCCGCAGGTGCTGGAGTGGCTGGCCGCCAACCCGGTCGAGGTGTTGTGCCTGCAGGAAACCAAGCAGCAGGACGGCGATTTTCCGCACGCCGAATTGCTGGCGGCGGGCTACCACAGCGTGTTCAGCGGGCAAAAAACCTATAACGGCGTGGCGATCCTGAGCCGCACACCCGCCGCCGACGTGCAGATGGGCATCCCGGATTTTGCCGACGAGCAGAAGCGCGTCATCGCCGCGACGTTCGGTACTGTGAGGGTGGTATGCGTGTATGTGCCGAATGGCCAAAGCATCGATTCCGACAAATACCGGTACAAGCTCGCCTGGCTGGACTCGCTGAACGGCTGGCTGAAACAGGAGCTGACGCGCTATCCCGAACTGGCGCTGCTGGGCGACTACAACATCGCGCCGGAAGACCGCGATGTGTACGACCCGAAGGCATGGGAAGGAAACGTGCTGGTCAGCGAACCGGAACGCCGACAGTTTCGCGAGTTGCAGCAGCTCGGCATGCGGGACAGCTTCCGCCTGTTCGAGCAGGCCGACAAATCCTATTCCTGGTGGGACTACCGCATGATGGCGTTCCGCCGCAATCTGGGGCTGCGCATCGACCACATTCTGGTCAGCGCACCGCTCGCCGTGCGCTGCCGGGGCTGCGCAATCGACAAGACCCCGCGCAAAGCCGAGCGTCCGTCCGACCATACGCCGGTGGTGGCCGAGTTCGCCGACTCAGCCGGTCAGGCGCAATAACCATGCAAGGGTTCAGGTTGAACTAGCCTTGGCTGCGTGCTAGTCTTTCTCTTCAAAACTATGGCTCTCTCCGACTACATCCACACCTTCGGTCAATCCCTGTTCGCGCTGCACGGCGAACGGATACACAAGATCGCCCTCGATGCCGGTTTCACCTGCCCGAACCGGGACGGTGCCAAGGGGATCGGCGGTTGCACGTTCTGCAACAACAGCTCGTTCAACCCCAATGGACCGGAACAAAAAACGCTGGAAGCGCAGTTCGACAGCGGGCGGCGCGCGATTGCCAAGCGCACCCGCGCCAAAAAATTTCTCGCCTATTTCCAGGCCTACACCAATACCTACGCCGAGGTGAAAGAACTCGACGCGCTGTACCGCCAAGCCATGACGCAGCACGACATCGTCGGTCTTTCCGTCGGCACGCGGCCGGATTGCGTGTCCGGTGCGGTGCTCGACCTGCTCGCCGGATACCGCGACGAGGGATTTATCGTGTGGCTGGAGCTCGGCCTGCAATCGGCGTTCGACGAATCGCTGCGCCGGGTCAACCGCGGCCACGGCCTGCAGGAATACCGCGAAGTGGCGGTCGCGGCACGGCAGCGCGGGATTCCGTTATGCACCCACCTGATACTCGGCATGCCCGGCGAAGACGCATCGCACTACCACACCAGCCTCGATACCGTGCTGGACATCGGCGTGGACGGGCTCAAACTGCACCCGCTGCATGTGGTGAAACATACCGTGCTCGCCAGCCAGTGGCGCAACGGCGAATATCATCCGCTGTCGCGCGAGGAATATATCCGCCAGGCCTGCAACCTGATCGAGCGCACCCCGGAACACATCTCCTTCCACCGCGTGACCGGCACCGCGTCGAAAGACATCCTGCTGGCCCCGGAGTGGTGTTCGCAGAAATGGAACGTGCTGAACGGCATCGAACATGAACTGGCACGGCGCGGCAGCCGCCAGGGCTGCCGCGCGCATGACTCTGCGGCACGCGCGCCGTTGCCGAAGACCGACATTGCCGCACCGTCACCGGACGGCAAAATTAAAATATTGATCAATAGCAAGAACGCGACGGGATGCCAAACACCCCCGAATCCCGTTGAAGAGGAAATACTGGATGCAGCCTGACAGAATCGAACTGGTGTGCCCGGCGGGCAGCCTGCCCGCCCTGAAAACCGCGGTGGACAACGGCGCTGACTGCGTCTATATGGGCTTTCGCGACGATACCAACGCGCGCAATTTTACCGGCCTCAACTTCAGCTTCGACAACACCAAAGAGGGTGTGCGTTACGCGCATGCCAAAGGCAAAAAGGTTCTGCTAGCGCTGAATACCTACCCGCAGTCCGACGGCTGGCAGCGCTGGAAAACCGCGATCGACAACGCCGCCGAGCTGGGTATGGATGCGGTGATTCTGGCCGACCCGGGTCTGATGCAATACGCCGCCAAGACCCACCCGGACCTGCGCCTGCATCTCTCGGTGCAAGGCTCGGCCACCAACTACGAGGCGATCAATTTCTACCATGAGATGTTCGGCATCCGGCGCGCCGTGGTGCCGCGCGTGCTGGCGCTGGCGCAGGTCGAGCAGTTGATGGCGGGCACCCAAGTGGAGATCGAGCTGTTCGGTTTCGGCGGGCTGTGCGTGATGGTGGAAGGACGCTGCGCGCTGTCTTCCTACGCCACCGGCGATTCCCCGAATACCCGCGGCGTGTGTTCCCCGCCCAAAGCAGTGCGCTGGCAGGAAACCCCCAAGGGTCTGGAGTCGCGCCTGAACGGCATTTTGATCGACCGTTATGCCAGCGGCGAAAACGCCGGATACCCGACGCTGTGCAAGGGCCGCTTCGATGTGGACGGCGAAACCTATTACGCCATCGAGGAACCCGCCAGCCTCAACACGCTGGAGCTGCTGCCGGAACTGAGGCGCATGGGCATCGCCGCGATCAAGATCGAGGGCCGCCAGCGCAGCCCGGCCTACGTCGGTCAGGTTACCAAAGTATGGCGCCAAGCCATCGACAACTGCTGCCGCGATAGTAAAGCGTTTGCCGTCAATCCGGCCTGGATGACCGAACTGGGCAAAGTCTCGGAAGGCCAACAACAGACGCTGGGCGCCTACTATCGCCCCTGGAAATAAAGGGAACTTCTATAAATCCAAACTCCGTCACGATGCTGCGTTGCTCAAGAAATTTTAACGCTTACATAGCAAATCGTATGCGGCGCGCTAAAATTTCTTTCGCGCCTTGCCTCGCTTAGGATTTTGAATTTATAGAAGCTCCCCAGACGACAGAAATTTTATACGAGAACCGAATGAAATTAGCCCTTGGCCCAGTCCTCTACTACTGGAACCGCGACACCCTATCCGACTTTTATGCGGAGATGGCCGACGCGCCGGTGGATATTATCTACCTCGGCGAAACCGTCTGTTCGCGCCGCCATCTGCTGCGTTTTCAGGACTATCTGGAGATGGCGGGACGGCTGGCGGCGGCTGGCAAGGAAGTGGTGATCTCGACGCAGACCCTGATCGAATCCGAATTCGATGTCAAAGCTTTGCGCAAAATCGCCGGTAACGGCAATTTCAAGGTGGAAGCCAACGACATGGGCGCGGTGCGGCTGCTGGCGGCGAACAAAGTACCGTTCGTGGCCGGCCCGACACTGAATATCTACAACCCGCAAACTCTCGATCTGCTCGCCGGACTGGGCGCAAACCGCTGGGTGATGCCGGTGGAAATGTCGCGCGAGGCGCTGGTCGCGCTGAACGCCGGCCGCCAGACCAAACCGGAAACCGAGGTGTTCGCCTACGGGCGCTTGCCGCTGGCTTTCTCCGCGCGCTGTTTCACGGCACGCCACCACAATCTGCAAAAGGACGACTGCCAGTTCAAATGTTTCGATTACGAAAACGGGCTGGACTTGAAAACCCGCGAAGGCCAGCCGTTCCTGACGCTGAACGGCATCCAGACCCAGTCGGCGCTGGTGCACAACCTGATCGGCGAACTGGACACCCTGCGCGAGACAAACGTCGATGTGCTGCGCATCAGCCCGCAGGCGCGGCATACCGGCGCGATAGCGCGCCTGTTCCGCGAAGCGCTGGCGCAACGTCTGACTGCCGCGCAGGCTTTGGCGCAAATCGAGGAGCTGATGCCGGCGGCATCCTGCAACGGCTATTGGCACAACCGGCCCGGCCTCGAATTCATCCGCGCCGACCAGCCGGTTGCCGCATGACCCTAGCGGTGTAAGACTTTGCCCCCTCGGATTAAAAAGTCGCTATACCGTAGGCTGGCGGTGAGGCGCGAACCCCGGCATGTCGAGGCCGCCAAATGCCGGGGTTCGCGCCTCACCGCCAGCCTACGGGGCTAGTTTATGCCAGCACTGCCGTTCCGGTAATTTGTTTCACATCCCCCTTAAATTCTGCGACAATCCGCGCCACTTCGTTATCCCGTCCGTTATTCCATCAGGGAGTAAGCAATGAAATTCCGTTTTAGTTACAACATCACATTGGCCTGCGGCCAATATGAGTCTTCTCTGAAACTCCACCTTTTCTCATGTTTCGTTAGCGCCCGTTGCGCTGCATTCCATTGATCGTTTTAAGGAGTACACGATGAAGTTCCGTTTTCCCATCGTCATTATCGATGAAGATTTCCGCTCCGAAAATGCCAGCGGCCTAGGTATACGCGCCTTGGCTGATGCCATCGTAAAAGAGGGCATGGAAATTCTCGGTGTCACCAGTTACGGTGATCTGACTTCGTTCGCGCAGCAGCAGAGCCGCGCGTCTGCATTTTTGCTGTCCATCGACGACGAGGAATTCGGCGCGGGCAGCGACGAGGAAACCGAGGTCGCGCTGAAGAGTTTGCGCGCCTTCGTCGAGGAAATACGTTTCAAGAACGCCGATATTCCGATCTACCTGTACGGCGAGACACGCACCTCGCGGCACATCCCGAACGATGTATTGCGCGAACTGCACGGTTTCATCCACATGCACGAGGACACGCCGGAATTCGTGGCGCGCCACATTATCCGCGAGGCCAAGTCCTATCTGGATTCGCTGGCACCGCCGTTCTTCCGCGCCTTGCTGCATTACGCGCAGGACGGTTCCTATTCATGGCATTGCCCGGGACACTCGGGCGGCGTGGCGTTTCTAAAATCGCCGGTCGGGCAGATGTTCCACCAGTTCTTCGGCGAGAACATGCTGCGCGCCGACGTGTGCAACGCGGTGGACGAATTGGGGCAATTGCTCGATCACACCGGGCCGGTGGCCGCCTCGGAGCGCAACGCGGCGCGCATTTTCAATTCCGACCATTTGTTTTTCGTCACCAACGGCACCTCCACTTCCAACAAGATCGTGTGGCACTCGACGGTCGCGCCGGACGACATCGTGGTGGTGGACCGCAACTGCCACAAGTCGATTTTGCACGCGATCATGATGTGCGGCGCGGTGCCGGTGTTTCTCACGCCGACGCGCAACCACTACGGCATCATCGGGCCGATCCCCAAGTCCGAGTTCGACCCTGCAAACATACAGAAGAAAATCGACGCGAACCCGTTCATCAGGGACAAGAACAAGAAACCGCGCATCCTCACCATCACGCAGAGCACCTACGACGGCATCGTGTACAACGTGGAAATGCTGAAAGAGATGCTGGACGGACGCATCGACACGCTGCATTTCGACGAGGCCTGGCTACCGCACGCCGCCTTCCACGATTTTTATAAGGACATGCACGCGATCGGCAAAGACCGCCCGCGCGCCAAAGAGTCGATGATCTTCGCCACACAGTCCACCCACAAACTGCTGGCCGGGTTGTCGCAGGCCTCGCAGATTCTGGTGCGCGAATCGGAAAGCCGCAAACTGAACAAACACATTTTCAACGAAGCGTATCTGATGCACACCTCCACCAGCCCGCAATATTCCATCATCGCGTCGTGCGACGTGGCGGCAGCGATGATGGAGCCGCCCGGCGGCACCGCGCTGGTGGAAGAATCCATCGCCGAAGCGCTGGACTTCCGCCGCGCGATGCGCAAGGTGGATGCCGAATTCGGCAAGGACTGGTGGTTCAAGGTGTGGGGGCCGGACAGCCTCGCCGAAGAAGGTGTCGGCTCGCGCGAGGACTGGGTGCTAAAAGCCTCCGACAAGTGGCACGGCTTCGGCAATCTTGCCGAAGGCTTCAATATGCTCGACCCGATCAAGGCGACCATCATCACCCCGGGGCTGAATGTGGACGGTGCTTTTGCCGACAGCGGCATCCCGGCCTCGATGGTGACCAAGTATCTGGCCGAACACGGCGTGATCGTTGAAAAATGCGGCCTGTATTCGTTCTTCATCATGTTCACCATCGGTATCACCAAGGGGCGCTGGAACACGCTGCTCACCGCGCTGCAGCAATTCAAGGACGACTACGACAGGAACCAGCCGATCTGGCGCATCCTGCCGGAGTTCGCGGCCAAACATCCGCAATACGAACGCGTCGGCCTGCACGACCTGTGCCAGCAAATTCACGATGCCTACAACGAGCACGATGTGGCGCGCATGACCACCGAAATGTATTTGTCCGACATGCAACCGGCGATGAAACCGTCCGACGCGTTCGCCAAAATGGCGCATGACGAGATCGAGCGCGTCGAGATTGACGAACTCGAAGGCCGCATCACCGCGGTATTGCTGACCCCCTATCCGCCGGGCATCCCGCTGCTGATTCCGGGCGAGAAGTTCAACAAGACCATCGTGGATTACCTGAAGTTCGCGCGCGATGTGAACCAGAAATTGCCGGGTTTCGAGACCGACATTCACGGTCTGGTGGCGGAAGAAGTGAACGGTGAAAAACGCTTCTTTGTGGAATGCGTGCTTTAAACCCGGATAAACCATTGGGCCGTCGTTCCGGCCTATTCAACCCGGACTAACGCCTATGGTTTCCGTCCGGCATAATTTTCCACCGCTCACCGGCGAAGACAACGCGGATATCCAGCGTTGGCTGTCCGCTTTGTCCGGCACTTACCAACCCGCCGAACTGGCACTTATCCGTCAGGCGTGCGAATTCGCCGCGCCGCTCTATCGGGGACAGCTCGAAATCACCGGCACCCCGCTGTTGCACCATGCGCTCGGCTCGGCATCCATCCTGCTCGGCATGCATCTGGATCACGAAACCATCGCGGCGACTGTGCTGCATGCCGTGCCGGATTATCTGGAAGAATATAAAGAGGAATTAACCGGGCGCTTTGGCGGCAATGTGACGGCACTGGTTGACGGTATTTCGAAGGTGGAGCGCATACGCCTGTTCAGCGAGGCACGCCACGCCAAGGACAAAGACGAAGCGGCGCAGCAAATCGAGAGTCTGCGCAAAATGCTGCTGGCGATGGTGGAGGACATCCGCGTGGTGCTGATCAAGCTCGCCGAACGCACCCAGACCCTGCGCAGCCTGTCCGGTGCCGATCCGGAGCAACAGCGGCAGATCGCGCGGGAGACGCACAGCATCTTCGCGCCACTGGCAAACCGGCTCGGCGTATGGCAGCTCAAATGGGAGCTGGAAGACCTGTCGGTGCGTTATCTGGAGCCGGAGCTGTACAAAAAAGTAGCCGGGTTGCTCGATGAACGGCGCGTGGACCGGGAACGCTACATTGCCGAAGTGATCGCGCTGCTCGGGCAGGCACTGGCCAAGGCGGGTATCGCGGCCGAGGTAACCGGCCGCCCCAAGCACATTCACAGCATCATCAACAAGATGAAGCGCAAGCAGGTCGAGTTCGGCGGGCTCTATGATGTGCGCGCCGTGCGCATTCTCGCCAACGATGTGCAGAACTGTTACGCCGCGCTCTCGGTAGTGCATGAACTGTGGCCGCCCATCGCCCGCGAGTTCGACGACTATATCGCCAACCCCAAGGGTAACGGCTACCGCTCGCTGCATACCGCCGTAACCGGGCCGAAACAGCTCGCGCTGGAGGTGCAAATCCGCACCCGGGATATGCACCACGACTCTGAGCTCGGTGTCGCCGCGCACTGGCGCTACAAGGAAAATAAAAAGCCCGATGCCGGGTTTGATGACAAGCTCGCCTGGCTGCGCCAGATCCTGGCGTGGAAAGCGGAGCTGGCCGACAGCGGAGGCCTGCAGGAACAGTTCAAAAACGAACTGCTGCAGGATCGCGTATATGTGTTTACGCCGCAGGGCAAGGTCATGGATTTACCCAGAGACGCAACCCCGGTGGATTTTGCCTACACGCTGCACACCGACCTCGGGCACCGCACGCGCGGGGCCAAAGTGAACGGCAATATTGTGCCGCTCAAATACAAGTTGCAAAACGGCCAGCGCGTGGAAATACTCACCGTCAAGCAGGGCGGGCCAAGCCGCGACTGGCTCAGCCCGCAGCTCGGCTACCTGAAAAACCCGCGCGCGCGCGCCAAGGTGCGGCACTGGTTCAAGACGCAGAATCTGGACGACAGCATTGCGCAGGGCAGGATCTTGCTCGAACGCGAACTGCAGCGACTGGGGGTGAGTTCCGTCAATCAGGAAAAAGTCGCGCAGCGCTTGAACTTCCATAAGCTGGAAGAACTGCTCGCCGCACTGGGACGCGGCGAGATCACCACGCGCCGCACAGGGCTCGCCATTCAGCAGGAAATCCCGGCAAAACTGCCGCCTGTCCCACCGCAAGCCTCCCGCAAAACCGCCGCACCGCGCGCTTCCTCAACCGGGGTGCTGATCGAGGGTGTGGACAACCTGATGATCAAACTGGCCAAGTGCTGCAAACCGGAACAGCCGCATGCCATCATCGGCTACGTCACGCGCGACCGCGGCATCACCATCCACCGGCGGGACTGTCCGTTTATGCAGCGCGTACCGGAAGACAAGCGCGACCGGATGCTCAATGCGGTCTGGACGGAGCAGGCCGGGAACAGGTGATGCTTCTTATGCCACACTCACGCCGCTTTCTGTATGCCGAACAGGCTGCATGACAGATCAGCAGCAATGGCACTATTCCCGGCAAGGTAAAATCTGGTAGCATAAAACCTGTCCGTTGCAAGATTTGAAACAAAAGAAGCATCACCCCAAGGATTATCTATCATGACCGAAGAATTAAAAGTTAAGAAAAGCAGCAACTTTTTGATTATCCTATTAATTCTTGCCGCCGCCGGATTTGCTTATGTTAAATTTTCACACTCCGTATTAACAATGCCTTCCGCGCCGGCTTCAGCACTTACGGCCGAGGAATACCATCAGGCAGATACCTACTGCAAGGCGAATGGTCTTGATGTGGAAGTTTCCACAGACAACAAGTGGGTATTTGCCGTAGCGTGCAAGCGTATAGACGGACTGCTGCTGGCTATCCCGAAAGCTAAAACCGCCGAGAAGCTCCCCCAGGAAAAAATGGAAGCAACCCCTGAAATCCCGGCATCCGTAGCAACTCCGGCACCTGCACTGCCTATGCCGGCAGTTTCGGGAATAACCGAGAGCAAGCCGCTATCCTGACAAAAAAAGAGCCTCCGAAGAGGCTCAGCTTGCATCACGGGGCAAATCATAACCGCAAGCATCAGGCAATCATACCGGCCGCCACCGTATTGTTGGTCGCTTCATCAATCACGATAAAACTTCCGGTCGAACGGTTCTTGCAGTAGTGATCCAGCGCCAGCGGCTGCTGCACTTTTATCGCGACACGGGCGATGTCGTTCATGCCGAGCTTGTCGGTTTCGTGATGCGCCAGCGTGTTCACATCAACGCGGTAGCCGAGGCGCGAGAACAGGCACTTCGCCGTGCGCGTGGTGTGCTTGACGATATATTTGCGGTTGCGATCGAGCGGCGCTTCGGCCAGCCAGCACAGCATGGCTTCGAATTCCTTTTCCACTATCGGCGGATTGGCGCTACTTTTGACAAACATATCGCCGCGCGAGATGTCGATCTCGTCTTCCAGCGTCAGTGTGACAGATTGCGGCGCGTAGGCACGTTGCAAGTTGCCGTCGTAGGTGACGATCTCTTTCACCTTGCTGGTACGACCGGACGGCAGCACGGTAATTTCGTCGCCGACCGCGATCTCGCCCGATTCGATGCGCCCCATATAACCGCGAAAATCGTGGTATTCATTGGTCTGCGGACGGCATACCCATTGCACCGGGTAGCGAAAATCGGCAATATTCACGTCGTAATCGATCACCACGTTCTCGAGAAATTCCAGCAACGGCGCGCCCTTGTACCAGCTCAGATTGTCGCCGTGTTCCACCACCATGTCGCCGTTCAGCGCGGATATCGGGATGCAGGTCACGTCATGGATGCCGAGCTGCGCGGCAAAGGCGCGGTACTCGGCGACAATGGCGTTGAAGGTGTCTTCGGAGTATTCCACCATGTCCATCTTGTTCACGGCCAGCACGATGTGCGGCACGCCGACCAGACTGGCGAGATAGGTATGGCGGCGCGTCTGGGTCAACACGCCCTTCCGCGCATCTACCAGAATCACCACCAGATTGGCGGTAGAAGCGGCTGTAACCATGTTGCGCGTGTACTGCTCATGCCCCGGTGTGTCACCGATGATGAACTTGCGCTTCGGCGTGGCGAAGTAGCGGTACGCCACGTCGATGGTGATGCCCTGCTCGCGCTCGGCTTGCAGGCCGTCGGTGAGCAGCGACAGGTCAACGGCAACCATGCCGCGCTTTTCACTGGTCTTGGAAATCGCCGAGAGCTGATCCTCGAAGATTGATTTCGAGTCGTGCAACAGGCGGCCGATCAGGGTGCTCTTGCCGTCGTCCACGCTGCCGGCGGTGATGAATCTTAGTAGTTGTATTGCGTTGCTCATAATTTGTGCCTCTAAATAATCTCGTGTGTCATTCATAGTCCCTCACCTCAATCCTCTCCCGCCTGCGGAAGAAGAGGCCTTTACCCCTTCTCCCGCAGGCGGGAGAAGGCCGGGATGAGGGGCTGAAGAAAAGATGCTCTCTTAGAAGTAACCTTCCTTCTTGCGCAGCTCCATCGAGGCTTCCGAGGTCTGGTCGTCCATGCGCGTCGCGCCGCGTTCGGTGATGCGCGTGGTGGCGGTTTCCTCGATGATCTCCCGCACGTTGCGCGCGACGGATTCCACCGGCGCGGTACAGGTCATATCGCCGACGGTGCGGAAGCGCACCGAAACCACTTCCACTGTTTCGCCGGGCTTCGGTTGCACCAGACGCGACACCGGGATGACTGAGCCGCCGCGCCGGATCACTTCGCGTTCATGGGCGTAGTAGATTTCCGGGATGTGCAGCTTCTCGCGGCCGATGTACTCCCAGATGTCCATTTCGGTCCAGTTGCTGATCGGGAACACGCGGATATTCTCGCCGTTGTGCACGCGGGTGTTATAGGTATCCCACAGTTCCGGGCGCTGGTTTTTCGGGTCCCATTGGCCGAACTCGTCGCGGAACGAGAAGATGCGTTCCTTGGCGCGCGCCTTTTCCTCGTCGCGGCGCGCGCCGCCCATGCAGGCGTCGAAGCCGAACTCGGCAATGGTCTCCAGCAGCGTCACCGACTGGTACGGGTTGCGCGGCTTGTCCAGATCCTTGATGACGATGCTGCCGCGCTTGATCGAGTCTTCCAGCGAACGCACGATCAGCCGTTCGCCGAGATCGGCGGCCAGCTTGTCGCGGCAGGCGATCACCTCGGGGAAGTTGTGCTCGGTGTCGATATGCACCAGCGGAAACGGAAACTTCGCAGGACGGAATGCTTTCTCCGCGAGGCGCAGCATCACGATGGAATCCTTGCCGCCGGAAAACAGCAACGCCGGATTTTTGCACTCCGCAGCGACCTCGCGCATGATGTGGATGGATTCGCTTTCGAGGGCATCCAAGTGGGTAAATGTGTGTACAGTCATTGTCAGCTTTCTTTCATTTCTTCAAATGTTGCAGTTCATGCAGTGTGCATTTCACCTTGCCGTTTAATCAGGCTTTTCTCGCCGGCATGCGCTAGCAAAGCCCGGCAATTGCGCCGGTCTGGCTACGCGCGCTTTAACAGCGTTGGCTTTGCAACATGCAAGCCGCATTCTTTGTCCTCCGGGTTTTCCCACCACCATCTGCCGGCGCGTATATCCTCCCCCGGCGTAATAGAGCGGGTGCACGGCGCGCAGCCGAGGCTGGGATAAAACTGGTCGTGCAATTTGTTGTAAGGCACATTGTTCTGCCTGATGTACGCCCACACATCCTTGTTCGACCATTCCAGCAGCGGATTAAATTTCTGCAAACCAAAATCGGCATCATAGGCTGACACCTCAAGGCTGCCGCGCGTAACCGCCTGATCCCGGCGCAGTCCGGTAACCCACGCTTTCTTGCCCCGCAGAGCACGGCGCAACGGCTCCACCTTGCGCACAAAGCAGCAGCTTTTCCGCGCATCCACACTGCCATAAAAGCCGTTCACCCCGTTTTGAGCAACGTATCTTTCCACCGCGTCGCTGTCCGGAAAATATACCTTTAAGGGAACGCTGTAGCGTTCGCCCACTTCCTGTATCAGGTCGTAGGTCGGCTGCGGCAAGCGCCCGGTATCCAGGCTGAACATTTCAATAGAATGAAGAGACTCGCGCAGCGTGTCGTTTGCCCCCTCGCCCGCTTGCGGGAGAGGGTTGGGGAGAGGGAGTTTGGCGATAATATCCGTCAGCACCATGTCTTCCGCGCCCAGACTGTTGGCAAAGCAAACCGGCGAATAACCGCGTACCGCTTGTTGCAACACCTCAATCACCTGATCGATTTTTTCTTGCATATCCGTATCTCCTATATCCGCCAAGCCGCACCTACACCGTTAAGCCGGCCACAGCCTCACTCAAATCCAGTTGTTCATCCAGCTCCGCCGCATATGCCGCCACCTTCACTGTCCAGCCATCCACCGCCGCGCTGATCAGTGCAAGCTTTTCGGCACTAATTTCATCCTCATCCGCCATGTCAGCAACTATCCGCGCAAACCCGTCGGCAATCGCACCCGGCACCAGTAGCTGCAATTGCGCCGCAAGTTTGCCCAAGTCGTCGTTGCGGATGCCGCCCAGCAATTGCGCAACACCAGAACCAAGCAAACGCAAAATCGCCTCATTGCACTGCGCCGCCTCGTCGAACTTGCGCTGAAATACCAGCGCGTTGCGGTATTCGCGCTCGTGTGCAGCCTCGAAAAAATTGGCACCTATCGTTACCTGGCTTGCACCCGCGCATTCGCCGCCTCCCAGATTCACCACACGGAAGTCGCCGGTATCGCCGTGATCGCGCATAACCGCCGCAACATCCGCAGCTTTTACTTCGATGAGCTCTGCCAGCAGCGCCCTGAAATAATCCGGCTGCTGCGCGCGCACCCATGCTGAGAAACTTCCCGATCCGCCTGCTTGATAGGCTTGTTCCACCCGTGTCACCGCCTGTTCGATGCGTGCCGCCGGAACTGCCGGCCCTTTCAGTGCCAGCGCGCCGCCGCCCATGCCGTTGCCGCCCAGATAAATCTGGTAATGCGGTACCAGCTTGCCGTGCAGCCGTTTGCCTTCGCCGTAGATACCGATGTCGCCGGTCTCAGGCTGCGCGCAACCGTTGTGGCAACCGGACACGCGGATGCGCAGATCCCGCGCACCGCCTGACAGCTTGGGCGCGACCACCATGCTGGAGGTGATACCCAATCGGCAGGTGGCGGAACCGGGGCAGGCCACCACGTTGTCGCCAGTGCCCGGTTCGCGCAATCCCAGAGCTCCCAACGCCTCGCGCAGCACGTCCAGCTTTTCCTGTGAAATATTCAGGATGGCCAGATTCTGATCCTGCGTAGTATGTATTTCGCTCAACTTATGCGCGCGCAACAATGCGGCGATGCCGCGTAATTGCGCAGCTGTAATATCTCCTGTTGGCAGTGCCACCGGCAGCACAAACATCCCCTGCTGATGCTGCGCAAACAGCTTGCGCGGCGCGCCTGGACCCGGTATCTCGCCGCCACTCTGCTCGCGCCATGCGCCTTGCGGGTATGGCTTCCCTGCCAACGCTTCACTGGTACGGACAAATTCCTCGCGATATTTTTCCAAAAAACCCTGCACACCAAAACGCTCGACCAGAAATTTGATGCGCGACTTGGCGCGCTTGGTGCGGTCGGAATACTTGTTGTGCAAGGTCACCAGCGCTTCCAGCGAGAACAGCAACGCGCTTTCGGGAATGAATTCTTCCACCACGATAGCTTCGTGAGGCTTATGCCCCAACCCCCCGCCCGCCTTCACCATGAAACCATGCTGGCCGTTCTTCTTGACCGCCACCACCCCTGCATCATGTATCAGGGATTGCGCGCAATCGGCCTCGCAACCGGAAAAACTGGTCTTGAATTTGCGCGGCAGCTGCTGGTTCAGCGGGTTGCGCAGAAAGTGCCGCGTCGCACCGTCAACATGCACGCCAACGTCGACATGCTCGCGCGGGCATACGCCTGACAGACCGCACGCCGTCATATTGCGCACCGCGTTGCCGCATGCCTCGCGCGTGGTCAACCCGGCCTGGGCCAGGCGGCGCAATGCGTCGGGCGATTTGGCCAGCGGCACAAAATGTATCTGCACCGTCTGGCGCGTGGTGACATGCGCGATGCCGCGCTGCGAATAGATTTCAGCGACATCCGCCAGCGCATCCAGCTGCGCGGGCGTGAGCCGTCCGCCCGGCACTTTGGTCCGCACCATATTCACGCCTTCCTGGCGCTGCCCGTACACGCCCTGCTGCAAACGTACGGCAGTGAAGCGATCGGCATCTATATGGCCGTTGAAGAATGTCTGAACCGCTTGCTCGAAACGGTCGATCTCGGCCAAATCGGATAAATTTTGTGTGTTCAAGCTCATTGCATTTTCCTTTGTTTAATACATCACCATCTTGATGCCGATAATCAGCAGCATGCTCGCCAGAACCGGGCGCAACACATTTTCCGGAACCTTCGAACTCAAGTGGCTGCCAATGTAGATACCCGGCAACGAGCCCAACAGCAGGCTGCCAAGCAATACAAAGTCCACCGTTCCCAGCGCCATATGGCCCATGCCCGCAACAGCGGTCAGCGGTACGGCATGCACGATGTCGGTACCCACCACCTTGACTGCCGACATGCGCGGATACAGAAACAACAGAGCGACCGTACCCAGCACGCCTGCGCCGATCGAGGAGATCGTGACCAATGTACCGACGATGATGCCCGTCACAATTGTCGCGGTTGGCAGGTAGCGGTGATGCAGTTCGTACACCGTGCCATCCGTACGCCGCGCCAGCTTCTTGATCCAGTCTTTCAACAACAACGCCGCCGCTGTCGCCAACAGAGCCACACTCAACACGCCGGTCACCAGACCGCGCAGGGATTTTTCATCCAGCGCGAGGAATTTCAACATCGCGATGGTAGCCAGCGCGGCCGGAAAACTACCCAGGCTCAACAACCCGACCACTTTCCAATCCACCGAACCTTTGCGGCTATGCACCCAGCCGCCCAGCGATTTGGTCAGTGAGGCATACAGCAGATCGGTACCCACCGCAGTCGCCGGGGATACCCCAAAGAACAGCACCAGCAGCGGTGTCATCAGCGACCCTCCACCCACGCCGGTCACGCCGACGATCAAACCGACCAGAAAGCCCGACAACGTGTATAACCAGTCCATGTGAGCCGCCAAAAATTATTCAGGAGCGCATTCTAGTTGCGCCTTGTTATATTCCTAAATGGTATTATGTTAGCAACTTATAACTATATGGAATAAAGGAACGATGCCATGAACCTGCAGCAATTGCGTTATTTCAATGAAATCGCGCGGCGCGGCCTGAAGATATCGGATGCCGCCGATGCGCTGTATACCTCTCAGCCCAACATCAGCAAACAGATCAAGCAGCTGGAACAGGAATTGGGTGTCGATGTTTTCGTGCGCAACGGCAAGCGTGTTGTCGCGATCACCGAACCCGGCAAGATTATTCTGGATATTGCGCAACGCATCCTGCAGGATGCGGAAAACCTGCGTCAGGTTGGACAGGAATTTCATTCGCAGGACAGCGGCCACCTGACCATCGCCACCACCCACACCCAGGCGCGCTATGTCCTGCCGCCGGTGGTAAAGCAATTCATCAGACTTTACCCCAAGGTCAAGCTCGGACTGCATCAGGGCAATCCGACGCAGATCGCCGAACAGGTATTGAATGGTGAAGCGGATATTGCGATCGCGACCGAAAGCCTGACGCTGTATGACGACCTCGTCACGCTACCGTGTTATGAATGGCACCACTGCGTGGTCGTGCCGCCCAGACATCCGCTGCTGGAGGAAAAGAAATTAACGCTGGCAAAAATCGCGAGGTACCCCATCATCACTTACGACTTCGCCTTCAGCGGACGCGGCAAGATAAACGAGGCATTCAACATGGCAGGTATCGATCCGAATATCGCGCTCACCGCAATTGATGCCGACGTGATCAAGACCTATGTGGAGCTGGGGCTGGGCATCGGTATCCTCGCCGAGATCGCTTTCATTCCGGAACGCGACCGGCACCTGCGCATGATTGGAACACGGCATCTGTTCAAACCGAACACGACGCGCATCGCGATCCGCAAGAATGAATACTTGCGCGGCTATGCCTATGACTTTGTCGAACTGTTCGCCCCGCATCTTACCCGCGAGGTCGTTGCCAAGGCCATGCATGTTCCGCTTTGAGGCAGTATGCGCAACACGCACACTGCTTAAAGATGCCGAAGCCTTGTCAATAAGTTTCCGACACCGCGTCGGCCTGTTCCGGTTTCTTCAGGAACCATATCTGGTACAGCGAGATGAGTAATTGCAGCGCCATTGAACCGCCCAGAACCCCACCCGCTACAATGACGACGATGGCATAGTGCGAATCGTATTTGGTCAGGAACCATGACAGCACGTCAACAAACACCGCCACCATCGGAGAAAGCACCAGAGTTCGTTTGAACCAGACATTCACTTCCGACTGGATAAAAATCGACCCCACCGCGAACAACAGCAGGCTGATACCGAACAGGTGGATGTGTGACAGCTTGAGCAAACTCGCGATTGACATGCCGGTATCCACTTCCGCGAGCTTGTGTATCCCCTCGTAGGTGCTGAAATCGGGCAAGTTCATGCCGGAAGATTGCACATGGCAGGCAAGGCAGTTTTTCTGCAAAATCGGTTTAATGTCTTTGTCGAAATGCTCCTGCTCCGCACCGTCTTTCAGCCAGGCCACCATCACTTCCCTGTCGGCCTCGTCGATGTTCCCGGCCATTGATCCGCGTATCGCAGCTTCAAGCCGTGTGCCGCTGCGGTTACCGTAATAGCTATTCGCCACATCTTCAACCGACAGCCCGGGCTGCTTATCGTTATTTACGTGCGTGACATACAGGTAGGAAATGGCCATCAGGTAGCCTAGACCGACCAACAGCAGGAACGATGTGTACAGAAATTTTTCGCTCAGCGTACAGTTATAAAAACGTTTCGCGCGCCGGTTTGTGTTTGCTGTCATATCGCTTTTCTCCCGTTAAATTCAGCCCGGCAACTCTAAGGCTTTAACGTTTCAATGTCTAGCAAAACCAGCTATACCCACAGGGTGAACTTGTCCTCCCAACAAATTCATAACAGATTAAACGGTTAATCGATTTTCTGAACTGACAATTGAATGACGCATACGGCATGAGAAGTGCTTTATAGAAGCGAACAACTGAACATGTAGTTCAGTGTGGATTATTTTCTAGTTGTTCGCTAGGTTTTTTGGACAATTGTACTGTTGTCACCGGATATTGACCCGATTGAGTTCTGCAGCATGACCCTAGTGGGCTATTTAAGACCCTATGATTTATCAGGTAGCATTAGCACACTTTAATTTGCTGTGGCTGATGGATAAGAAATCTGATCCGCCGGTGATGCCAGATGCGGCATTACGGCATGTTAAACAGAGGATTTGCATGCAACAACCGCTAGGTTTAGCGGCATGAGGATGGAAAATCCAATTTCTCCAAATGCACCACTTACAACGACGGAACGTTGAAAAGCTGCTGATTCGACCTAGTCATGAAATATTCCCCCAAGAGCAAGTCTCTGGATTTTTCGTCAGATGCTGAGGCCTCTGCCTTCCATGATCAACTCACAGAACTTATGCGCATCGCGATGAGTACCGTCGGCGATTCCCATACGAGTGAAGCTGATGCATCAAAACTCACTATGGATTTTTTCGAGCGATACGCGATCCTGACCGACGCCCTGTGTCGTCTGCGCGCGCATATGCACCGGAAGATAGAAGAATAACTACAGATTGTAATGCAGTCCCACACCAAAAAAGGGACTGTAATTTCTGATTTTTGAATGGAAAGTATCGAGGAGTTGCCATGAAACAGGAAGAAAACAGTAGGCGGGCATTTTTCAAAAAAGCGGCGGCTGCAGTGGGCGTAGTGGCAACTGCAGGCTTCGTCTCCAAAGCCATCAGTCCGAAAGCCGAGGTAACGGCTGAAGAAGCACGACTCCTGAATGCAAGGGATGCCGTCTTGCAGGAGCGGGCGGTGAAAAGCAACAAAATGACGTTAATGTCCGAAGACGAGAAGCATCAGCGACTCAACGATCTGCTGGCCTGCCACAAGCAAGAGACCGCCTAGATATTCGTTCACACCATCAGCAGCCGGAGACAACAATGTCGGAAGAAAAGAAAGAACTGATCACAACCGAAGACGCCATTGAAGGACGTCGCGAGTTTCTGAAGAATGTATGTTTAACCGGTGCGACCGCGCTGGTCGCGGGTCCCGCTTCAGTCAGCGCGGCGGTCGAGGCGGCGAGCGCGGATGCGGATACCACGGTCGCCGAATTCTTTCAGGGCCATTTTGTATTGATGTCCGATGTTGAGAAGGAAAAGGCCATCGAACGTTTGGAAAAACGATACACGGCGAAATACGAAAAGAAGACGACCGTTTCAAATGTACCCGCCCCCGAGGACACGCTATTCGGTTACGCCCTCGACATTTCAAAATGCATCGGTTGCAGGCGCTGCGTCCATGCCTGTGTGGACGAGAACAACCAGTCACGCAACGATCCCGAAGTACAGTGGATCCAGGTGATGAAGATCCCTAAGGGAAATTTTGCTTTCTCGGCCGACAAACTGGAAAAAGGGTATCCGGAGACCAGTCAGTTCGGAGACTATGGCGTGCAGGTGGGCGGGAACGCCCACACGCGCGTGGGCGGAATAGGCACCGAAGAGGCGCAAAGCCATTTCGACGATCTCGTCACGCCCGACAATGATCACTTTTACGTCCCCGTCCAGTGTCAGCAGTGTGAGAAACCGCCCTGCGTCAAAGCCTGCCCGGTGCGCGCCACCTTCCGTGATTCGGCTGGTGTGGTGCTGATCGACTACAACTGGTGCATCGGCTGCCGCATGTGTCAGCTTGCCTGCCCGTATCAGGCCAGACGATTCAACTGGGGCGAGCCCAATCTGCCCAAGGAAGAGATGAACCCCCATACCCACTACTTCGGCAACAGGCCGCGCATGCGGGGCGTGATGGAAAAGTGCACCTTTTGCGCGCAACGCACGCGGGAAGGCCGCAACCCAGCCTGCCTGGAAGCATGCCCGGTCGGCGCCAGAAAGTTCGGCAACCTCCTCGATCCTGAAAGTGAAGTCAGAAAGATTCTGGCGACCAAGCGTGTGTTCAGGTTCAAGGAAGAGTTTGGCACCTATCCGAAATTCTTTTACTACGTGGGCTGAGGTACGACATGAGAAAAATAGTTTCGTTTGCGGCGGACTTCGGTTCGTACGCGATCAAGGGCGGCCCAAAGTACTACGCATGGCTGCTGTTTCTGATCGGCATCATCCTGGTGGGTTGCTTCACCGCCTACCGGCAGCTCACCGAGGGTCTGATTCTGACTGGGGCGACCGATCAGATACCGATGGAGTTGTTCTTCGCCAACTTCATCTTTACGGCACACGTGGCAGCGGCGGCGGTGCTGGTGGTGGCGCCCGGCTACTTCTACCACCGCAAGGACATGAAGGAACTGGCGGTAATCGGCGAGATCGTGGCCATGGTCTTTGTCGCCACGGGGATCACCTTCATCCTGTTCCACATGGGGAGGCCAGACCGCCTGTGGCATATGGTTCCCGGCATCGGATTCCTCAACTTCCCGAATTCCATGCTGGTGTACGACACCATCGTGCTGAACGTGTATCTGTTCCTTAACATGGCCGGTATCACCTATCTGCTCTACAAGAAATATATCGGCGAATTCGGCACCAAAGCGCTGGCACGATGGTTCACCCCGATCATCTATCTGGCCATCGTGTGGGGGCCGCTCATCCACATTTGTACCGCGTTCGTGTTGAGCAGCAATGCGCGTATCACGAGCTGGGCCACTGCTGTGCTGCCATTCGGCTTCCTGTCGATGGCGGGCGCCTCAGGGCCTTCACTGATCATCCTGATCTTCCTGCTTATCCGCAAACACACCAAGCTGCAGATCAACGATTCGGTGATTGATCTGCTGTCGACCATCATCGGGTGGAGTCTGGGCATCATCATGCTGGTATTTGCGGCCGAGATATTCTCTGTCCTATATTCGAGCGCCGAGCACTCGGCTTCGCTGAAATTCAGCATGTTCGGGCACAACGGTTTGAACGGATACGTCCCTTGGTTCTGGGGCACGATGATCGCCCTGACGGGGAGTTTCATCGCGATCACCATTCCGCGGATCAGGAAGAGCTATGACCGCTGGTTGCCGGTGCTGTGTGTCGTGATCTTCATGGCGATCCTGATCGAAAAGCCGATGATCCTGGTATTCCCTGCCTTCAGCCCGTCCCCCATGGGTGAGTACACGGAATATCAGCCAACGATGATCGAGTACTTCAATGTGCTGATGGTCTGGGCAATGGGCTTCCTGTCGCTGACCTTGATCGTAAAGGGTGCCATCGGCATCCTGACCGGCGAAGTCAAACACCACAAGGCACCCGCCCACAAACCTGAAGTTCACGCATCGACAGTTCCAAGTCTGGATTAAGCAGTGCTAATCCCTGCGAACCAACGGAGTATGAGGAGATATTTGAAATGCATTCCCTGATCACACCAACGAAATTTGCAGTACTTGCCCTGTGCGGCTTACTTGCAATCAGCCTTGGGCTCTACAAATCGGCCGAGTCAGCAGAACAGATGTCGGCGAAGACACAGAATGAGCCGCTGGTCACCGATTGCTACGAGAGCAGGGAAGGCTACACGACCGTCACTCGGGTCGAGGGTGCGGTACCGCAGTATGGCTACCCCAATATCAAATGTTCGCAGAAGACGGGGGCTGTGCTCTGGTATGGTGACCCCTATGAAGGCACCGTCCCCATGGGAGAGATGCCGGAAATCACTGATGCCACACGAGGCAACTACGCCAATGCGGTGGTCAAGCCCAGAGAGCCGCGTCTGATGTACTTCAATATGGGGCCGGACGGATGCAAGACTTGCCATGATGGCAAAACGGTGCCGGCTCCCAAGAACAAAAAGCCCAGAGAACTAGCGATGCATCAGGACATCGTCGAAAATTCCATGCAGCTGATGCATGGGCGGGGTTCCCTGTGGTGTCTGGATTGCCATAGCGCCACCGATCGCAACAAGCTGGAGAATCGTCAGGGTGTGCAGATCGGCTTCAACCAGCCTCAACGGCTCTGCGGAACCTGTCACGGCGAGCTGTATATCGACTGGCGCGCCGGCATACACGGAAAGCGAACGGGCGACTGGGCTGCCAACGGCAAAAAAAGATGGTGGGTCTGCACAGAGTGCCACAACCCGCACACGGTCCAGGTGAACCGGTTCAATCCGATCAAGCAGGAAGCACCGCCCGCCTTGCCGCGTGGCATGAAGAATGCCGATCATGAGCGCATGCCTCACGGAGAACACTAGGGAAATTCTGATTAAGTTGTCATTGATGGAACTACTAGTCAATCCGCTAAGCCAGCAAGCTGGCAAGTGGCTGGTTATCCCGCGAAGCGGGAATCCAGTCTGTTGATTTGACGGTGTTCACGCTTTCGCGGGAACGACAAGGCCATATTTGTTCAGCGTATCCCTAGCAGCCTGTCGGACTTGAAGAATCGAAGCGAAAATTCGGCTGGGCGAGGGCAGGTTTTGCAGGTCAATAGTCGTTCTATTGACCTGCAAAACGGTGAAATATGCACCGGCCAGGCGGATTTGCTCCTTTAAGTCCGGCAGCTGCTAGTGTAGTGTTGCACGCTGTTTGGAACTTATGCCAACGGCCATAGCTGCATCGCAGATCGGGTGGAGATGCAATGTTTTCAGCGGCTTTGCAACTTACTGCTAGTGGATATCCTTCCAGATTTCCTTCTTCAGTGCGAAGACCAATATGAAAAGGAACAACAGAAAGCCCAGCACGATATACCCGATTTTGTGGCGCACCAGGCTGGACGGATCACCCATATATACTAGGTAGTTCGTCACATCAACTATCGTGGCATCAAATTCCGCAGGCTTCATGCTGCCCGGGGTGGTTTCCACCAGTTTACCGGTTTCATGGCCTTCGTGATTCTCCACATGCAATTCCCGCTCACCCTGAAAAGGAGCAAATATATTCGGCATCCCGACACCCGGGAATAAAAGATTGTTCGCCCCGCTTGGACGTTTGCTGTCCGCATAGAAACTGCGCATGTAGGTGTACAGCCAATCCTGTCCGCGCGCACGTGCAATCACGCTCAAATCGGGCGGCGAAACACCAAACGCCAGTTTCGCCGAGCCGGGATCCATAGAAGCCTGCATGGTTGAACCGAGCTTGCTGCCTTCCGGCAATAATTGCTTGATGTCTTCCTCGCTCATGCCGATATCCGCCAAGCGGTTATAGCGCATATAGGAAGCAGCATGACAGGTTAAGCAGTTGGCGGCGAAAAATTTCGCGCCGCGTTGCAGCGATGCATTATCGCCCAGATTCACCGGCGCTTTGTCCAAATGCACACCCGCTTCGCTGGCCGCTGCCAGCATTGGCATAGACATCAACAGCGCCAGCATCCCTAGTTTTTTAATTGCATTCATCATGTCAATGACCTCTCTAAATTATTCTACTTGGATGTCACGCGATCCGGCTCTGGCTTGGTCTTGTCGATCTTGGTATACCAAGGCATCAGCAGGAAGAACGCGAAGTACACCACCGACAGCACGCGAGAAATCAAAGTGTAGAGCTCTGTCGCCGGCAACGTGCCCAGTATGCCAAGCCCGACAAAGCTGATCACAAACGATGCCAAGAAAGCTTTGTAGATCGTGCCGCGATAACGGATAGACTTGACCTTGCCGCGATCCAGCCAAGGCAGGAAGAAGAAAATTACCGTTCCGACCCCCATCGCCACCACACCGGGGAACTGCGAACCGAACATCGGCGGCACAGCACGCAGGATGGCGTAATACGGTGTGAAGTACCACACCGGCGCGATATGCTCGGGAGTTTTAAACGGGTTGGCCGGCACAAAATTGTTGTATTCCAGAAAGTAGCCGCCCATATCCGGCGCGAAGAAAATGATCGCACAGAAAATAAACAGGAATGCCACCGCGCCCAGCGAATCTTTTACCGTGTAATAAGGATGGAACGGAATGCCATCCAGCGGGTGTCCGTTGGCATCTTTGTGTTTCTTGATCTCGATACCATCCGGGTTATTGGAGCCTACTTTATGCAAAGCCAGAATATGCACCACGACGATTCCCACCACGATCAGCGGTATCGCGGCGACATGCAGCGCGAAGAAGCGGTTCAGCGTAGCCTCGGAAATCACGAAATCACCGCGAATCAGAATAGCCAAATCAGTGCCGACAAATGGAACGGTGGAAAACAGGTTAGTAATCACCTGCGCGCCCCAGAACGACATCTGCCCCCATGGCAACAGATAACCCATAAACGCTTCAGCCATCAAAGCGAGATACAGAATCATGCCGATAATCCACAGCAATTCGCGCGGTTGCTTGTAGGAACCGTACATGATGCCGCGGAACATGTGCAGATAAAGCACCACGAAGAACATGGACGCGCCAGTGGAATGGATATAGCGCAACAACCAGCCCCCCTGCACGTCGCGCATGATGTACTCTACAGCACCAAAGGCAAGCTGCGCATCCGGTTTGTAGCTCATGGTCAGAAAAATACCGCTGACGATCTGGATAACGAATACCAGCAGCGCCAGCGAACCGAAGAAATACCAGAAGTTAAAGTTTTTCGGCGCGTAATACTCGGTAACGTGCGCCTTCATCGCATCGATTATCGGCAGACGCTCATCGATCCAGCCGACCAGTTTTTTCAGCAGTTCCATTATGCTTTCCCCTTGCTGTCATCGCCGATCAACAGCCGGCTATCACTGAGATATTTGTGCGGCGGCACGATCAAGTTGGTCGGAGCAGGCACCCCCTTGTATACGCGCGCAGCCAAGTCAAAACGCGAACCATGGCACGGGCAGAACCATCCGCCGGGCCACTTGTCGCCCAAATCGGGAGGAGCGACTTCCGGGCGGAAGGTCGGCGAACAACCCAGATGCGTGCAGACACCAAGCACCACCAGAAACTCGGGTTTAATAGAACGATAGGGGTTGTTGCAGTATTCGGGCTGCTGCGGGACGGACGACTCCGCATCGGCCAAATCGTCATTATGCTTACCCAGCAAATCGAGCATGGCCTGCGTGCGGCGCACGATCCACACCGGTTTACCTTGCCACTCGACAACCAGCATCGTGCCAGGCTCAATCGCCGCTATGTCCACTTCGACTGGTGCCCCGGCGGCTTTGGCGCGCTCACTTGGCATCAGACTCATCACGAATGGCGCGCCCGCGCCCGCTGCCGCCACCCCGCCTGCCGCAACGCTTGCAGCAACCAATAGGTTCCGCTTGCTATGATCTACATTCTCAGCCATAACTCTCAATCCCTTAACTATTAATTATTAATCGTGACAAAAACTACGATTACCGCAATTTTTGATCCCGGAGGATGAAATAAGCCCAGCTTGCCGAAGTTGATTCAAGCAAGCAAAGATTTGCCCCCACAAACCTTCAACCCTCTTTTGATGCCATATCGTAACCGTCCACCGCAAGTGCTGGCATGTGCGATCAGTTATTTTTTGCACCCTGATGCACCCAGGTTCTCAGGGTTGTGATGTGCTGTCTATACAGACTTCCATTGATTCCGGCAGGCATTCTTAACGCGGGATTGGCACGCCCCTCGAGCAGCATTACAAAGGTGCTGGTTTCAGGATCGCCGGGTTTAACGACAGGGCCGAACTTGGTGCCCTTCATCAGGCTTTCGTAAGTGGTCATATCCAGCCCGCTTTTGTTATAACCTTTGCCTCCGGGTGAATGGCAATTCAGGCAATGGTCATAGAGGAGCGGACGAACATCGTTCTTGAAGCTGACTTCCGCTTTTGCTGCGCGCTTGGATGCTTCCTCCCCCTGCGCTTCGAATGAAAGCACCGCAAGCACCGTAAAAGCCAATAGCATTTTATTTTTCATACACACTCCCTTAAAGTGATTCCGCTGCAGAAAAACATTTTTTCATTTTGAGCGTGCCGCCTGTCAAATGCAATCTAACGGGGCAGTACTATATATTTTTTTATAAAAAATGCCGTCGGATTCTATTTGCGAACCCTGAAGGGTGTCAAGAAATAGTATTTGACATGAATTGCGAGCCGCCCAAACAAGCCGAATAGCATGAACACGCCTTGAATTTCTTGTGCACAAACTTGAATAAACGAGTAAAACACTCCACATTTTCTTGCAAGCGCTGCGATGTATTGCGCTCCAACCTTCTTAAAACTCCAACGGATCTACATCCACCGACCAGCGCAGCTTTTGCGCTGGCAAACCATCCAGCAAAGGCTGCCAGGCGCGCAGAAATTGCTGCAAATCCTTGCGTTTCGCGCTTTGGATCAAAAGTTGCGCACGGATGTGATTGGCACGACGCGGCAGTGCGGCTGGCACTACGCCGAGAATTTCCACGGCATGCTGCAGCCCCACCGCCGAGCTGTGCGCCTGATCGAGAAACGCATAAACTTCGGTTTCCTGCCTGCCTTCGGCGCGCAACATGGCCTGATACATGAACGGCGGGAATCCCGCCATTTGCCGCTCGACAAGCTGTGATGCAGCCCAACCCTCGAAGTCATGCTTTTGCAATGCCCGAAATAACGGGTGGTCGGGGAAGGCGGTCTGGATCAGCACTTCCCCCGGCTTGTCGGCGCGCCCCGCCCTTCCGGCAACCTGCGCAAGTTGTGCAAAGAGCCTTTCTGCCGCGCGAAAATCGCTGCTGTACAGCGCGCTATCCGGATTGAGCACCCCGACCAGTGTTAATTCAGGAAAATCATGCCCCTTGGCGAGCATCTGCGTGCCCACCAGAATATCCACTTCATTGGCGTGGATCTGCTCGCGCATGGTTTTCCAGGCGTGTTTGTTGCGCGTGCTATCCCTGTCCACCCGAAGAATGCGCGCATCCGGGAAACGCTCCTGCAACACGCTTTCGACGCGCTGCGTACCGCTGCCGACCGGGTGCAAATCGGCATTGCCGCAATCCGGACAGGCGGATGGCACGCGCACCTGATAACCGCAGTGGTGACAGCGCAACCGCCGGTCGCTCAGATGCAGCACCATCTTGCCCGCGCAATGTTTGCAACCGGATAGCCAGCCGCAACCGCCGCACATCAGCACCGGTGCGTAACCGCGCCGGTTGATGAACAGCAAACTTTGCTCCTTGCGCGCGATGCGTTGCCCGATCTCACGCAACAGATTTTCGCTGATGCCGTGATGCATCACCGTCTGGTTGATGTTGATACAGCGCATTGACGGCAGGCGTGCCGTAGCCAGCGCACGCCCGGTCAATCTGAGCATCCGGTAACGCCCGCTTTGCGCGTTGAGATAACTTTCCAGCGAGGGGGTGGCCGAGCCCAACACAATCGGTACACCGCACTGGCTGGCACGAAAAATAGCAACATCTCGCGCCGAATAGCGCAAGCCGTCCTGCTGTTTGAACGAGCTGTCATGCTCCTCATCCACGATGATCAGTTCGAGTCCGGGCAATTCGGCAAACACCGACAAGCGCGTGCCGAGTACGATCTGCGCCGCGCCGTTCTGCGCCTGCTGCCAGTTGTGCAACCGCTCACCCTCGCTTAGACCGCTATGCAGGCTGATCAGATTTACATCCGGGAAACGGCGGCGAAAATAGCCTTCGAGTTGCGGCGTGAGATTGATCTCGGGAACCAGCAGCAGGATTTGTCCGGCACGCTGAAGTACGCGGTGCATCAGATGCACATATACCTCGGTCTTGCCGCTGCCGGTGATACCGTGCAGCAGGAAACAGGCGTAGTCGCCTGTTTGCGCAACAGCATCCACCGCCTGTTGCTGTTCATCGGTTAGCGTGTGCACACTATCGAAAGTGTGCTGTGTAATACTAGCGTCCCCTTGCAGGGGGAGGCCTAGTGAGGGAGCAGAAGAGTAACTCTCGACCCACCCCTCCCCCTCCAGTTCTTTTAACTGTTTACCCACCGTCGCCGACAACGATTTAAGTTGCGCCAGATTGCACGGCTGCGCCGCCAGCTTTGCCAGAATGCGCCGCTGCACCACTTTACGTTTCGGAAAATCATCCAGATTAAGTACTGCTCCGCCCGGTGTCAGGCGAAAGTTTTTTTCCTGCTTGGCGATAACCGGCTTGTCGAAGCGCAACCGGATCGGCAATGCCGACAGCACCACCTGTCCGACAGGATAACGATAATAGTCACTGCAAAAGCGCAGTAGGTCGAGCAAACCCGCCGACAATGGCACAGTATCTTCCAGCACCCGCAACACCTGCTTGATGCGCTCCACCGGCACATCGGTAGCCGCAATGCGCTCCATCACTACCCCTACTATCTGCCGTCGCCCGAACGGCACAACCACACGCTGACCCACGCCTACCGCCATACCCTCAGCCACCGTGTAATCAAACAGGGTGGGCAGCGGAATATCAAGTGCGACGCGGACGATAGGCATGGCTTACTTACAATGAACAGATACTTGGATTGTCGCAGAAATGCAAAATACACAGGAGATACAGGCTGTTTTTTTGTTGACCATCGCTCAAGATGCACTTTTCTTTATAGTTCTTTCGCCGCACAGTTGCAAGATAACCAATTGACAATAAAGCTTTTTAACTGAAGCAGATGCAACTCTCCACGCTCACCTTCACCAATTCTTATCCGGAGTCAATTTGACTGTTACATCACACTTGACATCGCAACATCACTATTGTTAAATCCGCTTGTTCAATCCGTGAACACGTGCACCGATAAAATACCGGCTCCCGAATGGAAGATCTTCATTACAAGCTACTCAAAGTTCTGCAGGAAAACCCTGATGTCAGCCAGCGCCGTCTGGCCCAGGAACTTGGCATCAGCCTCGGCAAGACCAATTACTGCCTGCGCGCCCTGATCGAAAAAGGCCTGGTCAAGGCGGACAACTTCCGCCGCAGTACCGATAAAGTGGCCTATGCGTATTTCCTTACACCGCAAGGCATCGAAGAGAAAGCGCGTGCCACAGTGCATTTTCTCAAGCGCAAGGTCGCTGAACACGAAGCCTTGGCGGGTGAAATTGAGCAACTTCGCGATGAAATTAAGCAAAGCCGGACAGCAAGCGGTATGCAGACTGAAGCATGAGCAATAACCTCACACCACAAGCCCAAGCGCGCATCCCACTGAGTGAGCGTTGTTTAAACAGCATTTCTATGGATGCGGAGGAGCGCTGGTTCGCTGTTAGCTGCAAGCCGCGGCAAGAGGCTGTAGCAGAAGAGAATCTGCTGCGCCAGGGTTACCGCGTCTATCTGCCGCGCATTCAAAATACCCACCATCGCCGGGGTCAATGGGTAGATGTAATCGAACCGCTTTTCCCGCGCTACCTGTTCATCCGGATCAATCCCGCCTTGCGCAGCACCGCACCGGTGCGTTCCACGCGAGGTGCAGTCGGTCTGGTGCGTTTCGGCGGCCAACCCGCAGTAATCCCCGACGAAGTAATAGAGGCCATCGTGCAGCGCGAAGCACCCGACTCCGGTTTGCACTGGGATGATCGTCCGCTGTTTTGCGCGGGCGAGCCAGTCAGACTGGAAGAAGGTCCGCTCGCCGGAATGGAAGGTATATTCGTCGAAAGAGACGGCGAAAAGCGGGTAATCATACTGCTGGAATTATTGGGCAAAGCCAATAAAATAAGGATAAATCGCGACTGGGTTGTTCAGGCTGCGTAACAATTATCCTTGTTAATCAACTTATTATGCGAAATACGTCGGTATTTTGCAGGGCGGTAGCGTGCCTGAAAACATTGCAATCTACATGAAACATATTTTTGTATTCTCGTTAGCATTTACACCCATTGCGCGGCATGACTGAAAATCATTAGGACATTATGTCAATCGCTCCAACTTATTTGCCTCAACACCTTAATGCAGCGACTACATGGTTAATTACCGGTGTAGCAGGCTTTATTGGCTCCAATTTACTGGAAGCGTTACTTAATAATAATCAACGCGTTGTTGGCATTGACAACTTTTTTGCTGGACACCAACACAATCTGGATCAGGTTCGCGCACTGGTAGGTCAGGAAAAATGGGCCAAATTCAGATTTATTGAAGGCGATATACGAAATCTTGCTGTGTGCCACGAAGCCTGCGCAGGCGTTAATTACGTACTCCACCATGCGGCACTTGGCAGCGTTCCTCTCTCGATTGAAGACCCAATAACAACCAATGCAATAAATGTAGATGGTTTCCTGAATATGCTGGTTGCCGCGCGTGATGCCAAAGTAAAACGCTTTGTTTATGCCGCATCATCTGCCACCTATGGCGACGACCCCACATCGCACAAAGTAGAAGAAACAATCGGCCAACCGCTTTCCCCTTACGCAGCCACAAAAAATATTAATGAAATTTATGCCGGCATATTTGCGAGATGTTATGGGCTGGAATCCATCGGCTTGCGATATTTTAATGTGTTTGGACCGAGACAGGATCCAGAAGGTGCCTATGCAGCCGTAATACCAAAATGGATAGCTGCGATGATTAATAATCAGGTTGTATATATTAACGGTGATGGCGAAACCAGCAGAGATTATTGTCATGTCGAAAATGTAGTTCAAGCGAATTTATTAGCCGCAACTACCAAAAATCCAGAGGCAATAAATCAAATTTACAATATTGCCGTGGGTGAAAGTACCACACTAAATCAATTGTTTGCTTACCTGCAAGAAGGGCTGTCAACACATTTTGCACAGTTAAAAAATTTAGCGCCGGTTTATCGGGATTTCCGCCCGGGAGACATCAGGCATTCTCTGGCTGACATTTCCAAGGCTCGCGCTTCATTGAACTATGCTCCGACATACCGGGTTCAGGATGGAATAACTGTAGCGCTGAAATGGTACTTGGACAACATTAACAAACCGACACATTAGCCAATTTTGCACAAACTCTGATTGAGGCATATGACAAACGCATCAGCTCTAAAAACCGGCATCCGAAACGCTCGAAATGTCTCTCGTTATCTCTTCGGACAGGGGGCAATTGCTGACCTGTCTGCAATTCTCGCCGAACGACGCGGCTCTTCAAATGCATCAGCAGTATTCTTCGTTGACAGTTTCTTCGAACAGCATGGCCTGCCGAAAAAGCTTGATGCTGTTGCGCATAATGACTACGTAATTTACGTTGATACAGCCGATGAGCCAACAACTATCCAAATCAACAGCTTGCGAAATCAACTACAAGAGGTTTGCAAAACTTTACCTTGCGCAATTATAGGCATCGGCGGAGGCACCACAATGGATATTGCAAAAGCAGTATCCAACCTCATGACAAATGGTGGCAATGCCGAGGATTACCAAGGATGGGATTTGGTCAAGTTGCCGGGAATTTTCAAGATAGCTATACCAACCATCTCGGGCACAGGTGCAGAATCCACACGAACCTGTGTGATGACTAACCCAGCCAATGGGTTAAAGCTAGGAATGAACAGCGACTTCACGGTATATGATCAAATCATTTTGGATCCCGAGCTGACCAATACGCTGCCACGCAACCAATATTTCTATACAGGCATGGATGCATATATTCACTGCATGGAATCAATGAATGGCTCATATCGCAATGCCATCGGTGATGCCTATTCAGAACAAACAATTCGACTGTGTCGCGATGTTTTTCTGGGTGATGACATGATGTCTGCTGAAAACCGCGCCAAGCTTATGGTGGCATCCTATCTGGGTGGCTGCGCGATCGCCACAAGTTATGTTGGCGTAGTTCATCCTTTTTCTGCAGGGTTGAGCGTAGTATTGGGGTTGCATCACTGCATTGCAAACTGCATTGTCATGCGTGCAATGGAGCCCTTCTATCCAGAAGGCTATCGGGAATTTCACAACATGGCTGAACGCCAAGGCGCTGCCCTACCTGAAGGAATCTGCCATAACCTGACTGACGAACAATATGATCGCCTATACGAGGCTACAGTAATTCATCAGAAGCCGCTGATTAACGCGCTTGGTGAAAACTACAAAGACATATTAACTCGCGCCAAGGTTAAAGAAATCTTTTGCAAAATGTAAGCATGGTTAAACATCGGCAGCTCGAATCTGTTGAACTTACTGCAAAGTCATCTCACCCATAATTAATCCCCCTAAACAACGTGCAATTTAAAATCCCATTTAGCGGTCGCGCCCACGCATATACACCCGATGAGCTCGCGACTATCATCGAAGCGGCAAGCAATGCAGTTACATTAACTCAAGGCAGATACCGCGATATATTCGAGACCGCATTTAAGGCGTATGCCGGTGCAGAGCATGCCTTTGCTATCTGCAATGCGGCATCCGCACTGGAACTTTCGGCACAGCTGTGCTGTTTCAAACCTGGCGACGAAGTCATCATTCCATCGCATACCTTTACAGCCTCCGCATATCCATTTATCAAAAAGGGTGCCACTCCGGTTTGGGCCGACATTGATCCGGTTAAACGGGTGGTAACAGCCGAAAGCATCCGCGCTTGCCTTACTGAAAGATCCCGTGCGATTGTGGTGGTTCACCTTTACGGGTATGGCGCGGACATGCACGAGATTATGCAGCTTGCGCGCGAGAAAAACCTGATCGTAATTGAAGATGCGGCGCAATCACTCGGGGTATTTATCGATGGAAAAATGGCGGGTACTTTTGGCGATTTTGGTGCATTTTCTTTTCACTCGCATAAGAACATAACCACACTCGGCGAAGGCGGCATGCTGGTGGTCAAAGATCCGCAAGCCGCCGCTATCGTTCCCATGATTCGTCACAATGCACATTGCGCATTCACGGGGCAGCGTGAAGACTACTGGCAACCTGCCATGGGCAATGTGGATCTACCCATGCTCAATGGCAACATATTAATGCCCAACAATTATTGTCTTGGCGAGGTGGAGTGCGCTTTGGGCACGAAGTTACTGGAGCGCATTGACCAAATCAATACCGAAAAAAGAATGCGCGCTTTGCAGTTTATTGACAGCTTGGCAGACTGCCCGCAACTACAGTTCCATCGCGAAGAAACCGATCGCCACAATTACCACCTGCTAGTTGCAAAAGTCGCAAAAAACCTGCGCAATGAATTTATCCGGCGCATGTCACGCGATCATGGCATCCAGTGTGTTGTGCAGTATTATCCGCTCAACCGTTACCCGTTCTACCAGAAGCTGGGTTACGGTGAAGCTCACTGCCCCAATGCAGACGAATTTTTCGACAACATGGTGTCATTTCCATTCCAGCACTCTCTTTCCAATGAAGAAATGGCACTGATGGAAACAGCTGCGCATCAGGTTTTGCGCGAACTGGGGTGCTGAGTGCGTAATCTCGCCGTTGTCATACCGGCCGTCAAAAAAAATGTTGCATTCCCGGACGATCTGGTCAAAAAACTTGCCGGGATATCCCTTATTCAGCGTGCCATCAGCAAAGCCAAGTTGGCATTTCCATCGCAACCGTTGCATGTCGTTACCGACTCCGAGGAAATCAGGTTAATTTGCCAGCGCAATAATGTTGTCTGCATCTACGACAACGCATTGCGTCTGGATTCAAACAATCTTCTTGGAAGTCTTTGCTTGCATCTTGGTTTTCTGTTGGATGCAAAGCGCGATCTCGCGCTGCTATCTCCCTATGCGCCGATGATAAGTATTGGCGATCTGCAGGCCGCTTATAAGGAATATCAGAACCGTAACGCGGAACTCATGATTCCTGTTTGCTCTTCCAGATTGCCTATTTTTGAAAGCGGTGCTCGCCAGTTGGCACAGCTGATGCGAGAAGGTTTCAGCAAAAGCCTGGTAAGTGAATCTCATGCTTTCCTTTTGCTTCGGTCTGCATTGCTGCAGCAGTCGAGCGAATATTGCATCGAACCCATCACTTACACATTGTCGGAAACGGCTCCAGAAATCCGTAACTATCAGGACTGGTGGCTTTGTGAAAAGCTTATCAAACGTCGCCGGATTATCTTTCGTGTTATCGGCAACAAGGCAGTTGGCATGGGGCATATTTTCCGGTCATTGGCATTGGCGCATGAAATTTCCGACCACGAAATTCGCTTCGTGTGCGATACCGAAAGCGGTGTAGCCGCGTCAAAACTTGCCGGTTACGACTACTGGCTGGGTGTGTATCCAATAAATGATATTGAAAATGCTCTCATTAACTTGCAACCAGATCTCATCGTCAACGATATGATCGACACCGAAGCAGGCTATATTCGAAGACTCAAAAAAAATGGAATACGCGTTGTCAACTTCGAGGATCTCGGCAGCGGTGCTGCAGAAGCTGACCTGACAATTAACGAGCTCTACGATGACCCGCTTATTCCCGGAGAAAACATTCTCTGGGGAAAAAAATGGTTTTTTGTCCGCGATGAATTTAACGACGCCCGGCCCCGCAAGTTTCAAGCAAATGTAAAGCGACTGCTCATTGCTTTTGGTGGTACTGATCCAAGCAACTATACGTTTCGCGTGTTGCGCAATATCCTCGAATACTGCGCCAAAATGGCTATTGACATCGATGTCATCACTGGCGAAGGATATGACCACATACCGGAACTGGAAGAATTGATGGCCAACACCAAAAATCCGGCAATCCGCTACACACATGCCACCGGTGTCATGTCACATTTAATGGAACAGGCCGACATCGCCATCTGTTCAAACGGGCGCACTGTCTACGAGCTGGCGCATATGAATGTACCCGCCATTGTGCTCTCGCATCACGAACGCGAGAAAACGCATCGCTACGCCTGCGAAGCTAATGGATTCATTCCGTTGGGGCTTTATCATGACGGTGCGGCAGAAAAACAGCTGCTTCAAACACTGCGGCAACTAGTTGAAAACAACGGTTTCCGTCAGGCACTGTTCGATGCCATGGAAAATACCAGCTTTACCCGCAACAAACATAAAGTCGCCAGTCATATTCTGGCGTTGCTGGATGAGACGGAGATGTTTGATTGAACCATAATATCGCTATCCTCGTTCAAGCTCGGATGCGCGCTACCCGGCTACCCAACAAAATGATGCTCTGGTTGCACGGTTATCCGGTGATCGAATGGGTATTTAGACGCGTTAATCAATCGAGGCATGCAAAGCAGGTTGTTTTTGCATTGCCGGACACTCCTGATGATGACATTTTGGCTGAATACCTGATCAAACTGGGCGCGCAAGTTTTTAGCGGCAGCGAAACTGATGTTGTTGCACGCTACTGGGGGGCAACACAAACGTGTGATGCGGAGCATATCGTTCGCGTTTGCGCAGACAATCCTTTCGTCAGCGGATCTGAAATTGACCGTTTGATTGAGTTCTACGATAGTGGCAATTACGATTATGCCTACAACCACATCCCCAAAGGAAATTTATATCCGGATGGACTGGGTGCCGAGATCGTAAGCAAAGCGGTATTGTCGAAAATAAATCAAAAGGCGCACAACCCGGAGCATCGCGAACATGTGTTCAATTATATCTGGGCTAACGCGGATCAATTCAGGATTGGCACATGTGACCCGCTGGATGCCGAACTGGCTTATCCGGAACTCAAGCTAGATTTAGACACGCTTCAGGACTACCGACAATTATTACGATGTCCGGTGCATCCCGGCATGAGTGCCGCCGAAATTATCGCTATTGCGCGCAATCATTTAAAAACGCCAAGGAAACCAACATGAAACTGTGCGACCTTATCACCCATTACTGCCCGGATCATTACACCGTTCGCCGCCCTTTCATTATCGCGGAAGCCGGTGTCAACCATGAAGGAGACATGAATATCGCAAGACGCTTGATTGATGAAGCCAAGGAAGGCGGCGCAGATGCAATCAAATTTCAGACCTACAAGGCCGAAACCATCGCGTCGAAAGATTCGCCTTCCTATTGGGATTTAAGCAAGGAACCAACAGACAGCCAGTACCGGCTTTTTAAAAAATACGACAAGTTCTGGAAAAGCGAATATGAAGCACTAAAGCTTCATTGCGATGAAACAGGGATTGAATTTTTAAGCACGCCGTTTGATGTTGAGTCAGCCAAATTTCTCAACGATCTTATGGGGGTGTTCAAGATTTCGTCTTCAGACCTGAATAACAAGCCCTTTATCCAATTCCTCTGCGGCTTCGGCAAACCTATCGTACTTTCCACCGGCGCTGCCTACATGTACGAAGTGGAAGAAGCAGTCAGCTGGATACAAGATATAGGTAACCCGGTCGCCCTGCTGCACTGCGTCCTCAACTACCCGACCGATGATGCCAACGCCAATCTGGCCATGATTCAAACATTGCGACGGCGATATTCAGAGCTACCCATCGGTTACTCTGACCACACACTGCCCAAGGACATGCAGACACTGGAAGTAGCCACTCTGCTGGGTGCCACCATCATCGAAAAGCACTTCACTCACGATAAAACCCTGCCGGGCAACGATCACTACCATGCCATGGACAAGGAAGACCTAAAGCGTTTTCACCGGCGCATGGATGAACTTTTCACTCTGCTTGGTGATCCGCGCAAACGGCCGCTTAAAAGCGAACAGCTCTCTCGTGACAATGCCCGTCGCAGCCTAGTAGCTATTTGTGATATTCCGGAAGGCGCAGTTATCAAGACTGAACACTTAACCTGGAAGCGTCCTGCGCACGGTATTAATCCGCGTGATATTGAAAAAGTCATTGGCCGCGTATCTGCACGAGCTATTAAAGAAGACGAGGTTTTAAAATGGAGAATGCTAGCTTAATGACCTGTGCGGACTGAACTTGCACGAAAACCAGCGTGAAGCGTGCCTAAATTGAGCTGCATAATAAGTTTGGTCGATCACGCTGCAATGTAAAGTGTTGAATATCAGCACCAACTGCTATGTAACCGCTGAGCACGTTAAAAAATACGAATTACAGGTTCAACAGCAAACCTTACTTGATTGATTATATGAGGACATTATGATAACCACGCGACTGAAATCTTTTTTTCATAACTACTTCCGACTTGAGCAAGATTACTTCACTGTAGGTGGATGGAAAAAGGATTTAATTTATTTTATGAAGCAGGGCAACATTTATGCGCACCTGATTGACAGGATAAAGTTTCGAATATATCCAAAGTTTTTATTGTTACCAGACTTTCCGAGTCATATTGATATAGAAACAGCAAGCGCTTGCCAAATGAGATGCCCTATGTGCTACACAACCTATATGTCAGACGACTTAAAGGGGGTAATGAAATGGGATTTATTTACTAAGATCATTGATGAAGCCGCTCAAAGAAATGTCTATTCTGTCAAGTTATCATGGCGTGGAGAACCGCTTTTAAATAAAAAAATATGCGAGATGGTTAAGTACGCAAAAGACAAGGGAATAAAGGAGGTAGCCTTCCTTACTAATGCAGAACTTCTCACCCAGAGCATTGCTGAAAAGCTTGTTGATGCAGGACTTGATTGGTTAAGCATCTCCGCAGATGGTGTGGGGAAAGTTTATAACGAGATCAGATCTCCCGCTATATTTGAGGAAACTGTTGAACGAGTTAGATACATGCGGAACTACCGTGACAAAAAGGGCTTGACCAAACCTTTACTTCGCGTTCAATCAATACTATCTGCCGTAGAAAAAGATCCCGAGACTTTTTATAAATCTTGGGATGGGGTAGTTGATCGTATCAACATCATCGCCGACCATATCCGTGACTTTAAGCATCGCGATGATCAAGAATATGATCAATATTATATATGTCCGAAACCGTGGACACGAATAAATGTTGCATACGATGGCAGAGTTCATCAGTGCGGCGCTGACTATAGTGCTCTGAGTTTTGTAGGTGATTGCAATACGCAAAGCTTATATGAAATATGGCACGGGGAGGGTAACACTAAAGTCAGAGATGCTTTTAGACGACACACCTACCTTAAAGATTTGCCTGCTTGTAAAGATTGCTCATATGGGTTGATGCAGGAAAAACAAACTGTAAATATTCCTGGGCAGGGAGAGATGGTAGTTCAAAGGTACAAATCTGTTCCCAAAGTCGTTGGGGAGGAAGGGGTGCGTTTACATACTCCGATTGATAAATTAACCCCACGCCAAATACACAGGCTTGAAAAAAAATAGGATTGATTCCCATTTACATCCGGGTGATTAACAAACCAAAAACAATCTTCACGCAATATCGTTTATTTATTTTGGAGAAATTTTGAAAGAATCTTTTGAGTTACTAGATGCTGCACAAGCTATGGCTAACATAAGAACCTTCGAACAAACACTCTTAAATTTGTTCAAGAAAGGCTTGCTAAGTGGGAGTACCCACACAAGTATCGGCCAAGAAGCAAATGCCGTTGGCGTAGCTGCCGCTATAAATCAGGATGACGTTGTTGTAAGTAATCACAGATGTCACGGTCATTTTCTTGCTCATGATGGCAATATGACATCTCTTTTTGCTGAAATCATGGGGCTAGAGGGTGGGGTTTGCGGCGGCTGGGGGGGAAGCCAGCACCTTTGTATCCCCAGAAGGTTTTACTCCAACGGGATTCAAGGGGGGATATTGCCTTTAGGGTTAGGCCTAGCCTTGGCTATGAAAATGAATGAAGATCATAGACTTGTTACCGTATTTATTGGGGACGGCACTTTGGGGCAGGGGGCCGTTTATGAATGTCTAAATATGGCTGCTATCTACAAAGTGCCATTGCTAGTTGTAATCGAAGACAATGGTATTGCCCAATCAACCCCCACCAAAAACACCTTAGCTGGAAGTATTGTGGATCGTATCTTGGCATTCGGGTTGCGTTGTGAATCATTAGAGTATCCTGATGCGCGCCAAGTATTCGAGATCGCTTCCGAGTTAGGTTCATCGGTCCGGAAAGGAAAGCCCGCTGTTTTGGTATTACGCTCAGCGAGGCTTGGCCCGCATAGCAAAGGGGACGATACCCGACCGTTAAAGGAAATTGAGGAGTTAAAGAAGCTCGACCCTCTAATGCGCATGATTCAACAGCTCCCAGCCGGTGCAGAACATCGGATTTTCAACCAAGCTGAGCAACTAATTGAAGGCGCACTACTGCAAGCCCAAAAATATTCTGAAGCTAAATATATTCCTATACAAAAAACCAAATCGTTAAATGTGCACTCACATCCGGTGGCAGATGATCCAGATAGTATTGCCATAGCAAGATCTCTTTCCGGCATCAGTTTTCTTGAGCAAATTAACCGTGCTCTACATGATGTCATGGCTGAGAACCATTCTACTTTGCTGTTAGGAGAGGATTTGCTCGACCCCTATGGAGGAGCATTCAAAGCCTCGTCTGGATTATCTTCCAAATACCCCGGTCGAGTGATTGCAACTCCCATAAGCGAGGAATCATTTGTTGGTCTATGCGGGGGATTGGCGCTTGAGGGGAAAAAACCAATTGTGGAAATCATGTTTGGGGACTTTCTTGCGGTTGCCGCAAACCAGATTCTTAACCACCTTGCTTTATATCGCGGCATGTACAATCGGCAAGTTGACGTACCCGTTGTGATCAGAGCGCCAATGGGGGGAGGAAGAGGTTATGGGCCAACGCACTCACAAAGTTTGGAGAAAATTTTCGCAGGACAATCAGGACTCAGAGTTTTTGCACCTAGTTTCATGCACCCGTACAAGTATCTTTTAGAAATGGCGCTTAACTCGCCTGATCCGACTCTGATGGTTGAAAACAAAATATCCTACCCGCTTCGTCCTGAAGTAGATGCGGAAGGTTTAATTTCAGATTTATTTTGTCATTATCACATTGAAGAAGACGATATCGTTCTAACTCTTTCACCATCAGCATTTGAGGACGATGACTTCAATATTGTCTGTTATGGGGGAATGGTTCCTCTGGCAATCAACGCGGCTCAGCAATTAATGCTTGACCACGAAATTTCAATACGCATTATTGCACCTTCCTGTATCCACCCTTTAAATGCGGAGAACCTTGCTGACAAGCTTGTGGTTGACAAACCTTTGATAGCGATTGAAGAAGCTATGTCGGCCTTTGGCTTTGCCGCCGAACTTATTGCGCAACTGGCTGAAAAGGATATATCTCCCAAGGTATTTAGGCGGATTGGCGCAGAAAACTGCGTAATTGGTGCCGGAAGGAACTTAGAAAAATTTATCCTTCCTAGCGTTGAAACCATTATATCGGCAGTACTTGAGTTAAAAGGGGAATGAAGTGGAATTGATTGAGATTAAACTTCCGCAGTCAAATGTCAACGACACTACTGCGAGAATCATAGAATGGCGGGTAGCGGACGGTGAAAAAGTTTCGATAGGTCAAGTGATTTTGGTTATTGAAACCAGCAAATCAGCCGAGGAAATTGAATCCCCAGCTTCAGGATATATCAAAATATTGTCGCAGGTTGATGCCGAAATTTCTGTTGGTGAAACATTAGCCGTTATTGGAGCGTCTCCAGAAGCTCTTTCGGACATTGCAATTAAATCACCGGAAGCAAGACCACCAGAAGTAGCAATTAAGGCCACAGCCGACGCAAAGGAATTGGCTGCATCACACAATATCGATCTTGGCGTGCTTAAGGTTCGCGGAATAATTACCAAGCGCCATGTAGAGAACTTCATTGCCTCTATCCCAAAATCTAGCCCTATCCCCCCAAAAACTTCCGGGGGTAGAAACGTTCCATTGACAAAAGTACAGCTGGCCAGCATGGAGGCAGTATCATCCTCCACACGCGAAACTGCAACCACCTACGTTCTTGGGGAAGCCGACATAACAAACTGTATGGCTGCGCTTGATTCGCTAATAGATGATGAAGGCTTATTACTCTCAATAACCGATGTAGCCATTCATTTCTGCAGTCGTACTCTACGTAATTTTCCAAGGCTGAATGCGCGTCTTGCTGTGGACATGGTGGTTGAAATACCAGAAATTAATATCGGGGTTGCCGTTGAAATAAATGGTGATTTGCATTTTGTCGTAATACCACATGCAGATTCACTTCCGGTTTCTATTATTGGTGAAACCCGTCAAGAATCAGTTTTTCTGTTACTTAAGGGACAACCGCTAAAGAATCAGCAACCATCAACTTTTGGGGTTACTGTTCTAGACCAGCCTGGAATAACCTATCAAATACCTATCGTTTTTCCCGGACATGCTGCCATTACAGGGTTCGGGCCTATTCGTGAATCATTTACCATTAATTCAGATGGCTTTCCCGAAAAAAGGAAACTAATTGGCATTTGTGTTTCTTACGATCACAGGTTTATTAACGGTACTCTTGCCGCCAATTTCCTAAGTTCTTTAATTAAAAGGTTAGAAGAAGGGACGCTGAATTGAGTAATCACAAAAATATTGTCCTGGAAATACTCTCACCAATTTTAAAATGTCAATCCAAGGACATCCCGGATAATGCCAGAATTCAGAGTATCCCAAATTGGGATTCATTAGCTCATTTAAATATTATTTTAGCTTTGGAAAAAGAATTGGGGATAAGTATTCCTCCAAAGGATGCGATGAGACTTATTTCTCTAAAGGCTTTGATTCGCTTTGTTGAGCAAAACAGCTGTGAAGAAAAAAATGCAGTCCGCACAAATTTAACGGCAGAAGCTTTATTTACTGCAGTTAGTGAAGGGGCATATCGTTTAGGGGTTCGCGAAGGTGACACTCTTCTGGTCCACGCCAATATTGCCAGAGCCCTTGAAGTCAGCAATGCAGCAGAAGTTGTATATAGGGCGTTGTTGCATGTTCTGGGTTCAGAAGGAACTTTAGTAATGCCCGCTTTTACAAGCACCTTTACAGATGGAAAACTTTTTGATCGTTTCGAAACACCTACCGAAATGGGGGTGCTTGCAGACTATTTTCTGAAGCAACCAAACGCTGAAGTTTCGCCGCACCCCTATCATCGGTTCATTGCTTCCGGCCCCCAAGCTAAAACCATAACAAGATGGCATGGCCCCGAAAGTTTGGGAACTGATACCCCTTTTGAGCGATTATTGGATTGTGGTGCAAAAGCCATGATGATATCGGTTGACTGGGATACCTTTACATTTTTTCATCATTTTGAGCGCTTAGCAAACGTACCTTATAGATATACAAAGTCTTTTTCAGGGGCAGTAATGTCACGAGATGTCCAACAAGTGGAAACTTGGGAGTTGTATGTCAGGCAGAGCGGGGTGGAAAACGATTTCTTCACTGCTGGTCGAAAGTTTGAGAAATTTGGCGCGGTAGCTCAAATAGATGCTTGGCCGTTCCACCTAAAACTTGTAAACCTAGCGGAGTTTTCATCATTCGTTACCAAAATACTTGAGGAAGATCCGTGGTGTTTAGTAAGCCGCTAGCCTCTGAAAAAATGCCCACCAGAGAAGTCTTAGTAGAAAAACTACTGCATAGACTATTTCTATTGCGCAGAAAGATTACGGACGAGTGGTTGAGAGAAACTTTGCGCATTCTCGCTGTTCTGAGTGGAAGAGAAATGGTTTCATGAATACTGTATCGATAACTGATACTACAGCGAGTGACGCGACAGTAGCGATGGCAGACCGTGCAATGAAAATGATGCGCCGTTTGTTTCCCTTATGCCGCAGCATCACCGGCGACGGATTACGGCAGACACTTCGCATTCTGGCCGAAACCGTGCCGCAGATGCAGATGATCGAAATTCCATCCGGCACACAGGTTTTTGACTGGACCATTCCGCGCGAATGGGCGATCCGCGATGCTTATCTTGCTGATGCAAGCGGCATGCGTATCGTCGATTTTCAGAAATCCAATCTGCATGTTGTCGGCTACAGCGTGCCAGTCGATCGAAGCATGAGTTTCGACGAACTGCAACAACACCTCCACTCGTTGCCCAGACTGCCGGATGCGATTCCCTATCGAACCAGCTATTACAAGGAGAATTGGGGGTTCTGCATGACACAGAAGCAGCGCGACCTCTTGGATCCGCACGCGACCTACCATGCGTTCATCGATTCTGAATTATTCTGCGGATCGCTATCGATTGGCGAGGCTCGTTTGCCAGGCGATTCCGGGCATGAATACCTGATTTCCACCTATTGCTGCCACCCTTCACTCGCCAATGACAACCTTTCCGGACCAGTGGTAACAGCGCTGCTTTACAGCCAATTAGCAAAGAGAAAACTCCGGCATTCCTACCGCTTCGTTTTCGTGCCGGAAACTATTGGGGCAATAGCATATTGTGCGCTGTATCCTGAAGAGGTGCGGGGCATGACGGGCGGTTTCGTCGTCACTTCCTGCGGCGGGCCAGGACCGATTGGCATGAAAGAATCCTTTGTCGGTGATCACCTTGTCGACAGGGCAGTTCGATTAGCGCTACGCGATGCGGGTATCACCCCAGTCATCTATCCGTTCGTACCGGACGGCTCGGATGAGCGTCAATATTCCTCGCCAGGATTCAGACTCCCGGTAACCACGATTTCAAAAGACAAGTACTACGAGTACGACTATTACCATACTTCTCTGGATAACCTCGACTTCGTCAGGGGTGAGTCGCTGGCTGGAAGCATTCAGTTGTACCTGAATGCCATCGAAATTCTAGAAAACAACAGGATTGTCATATCGCTTAACCCTAATTGCGAAGCACAACTGGGTCGGCGTGGCCTCTATCCACAGACAGGTGGCGCACTTAATCCCACAAAAGAAGAACATGGAATTATCAAAAACGAAGTGGATGTGATTACTTGGGTGCTCTTCCTGGCCGACGGACAACAGGATTTATTGTCAATTTCAGAGCGCTCAGGGATTCCGTTTCCCCATGTAGTGGCAGTAACACGCAAGTTGCATCAACATGGGCTGCTAGAGTATATACAAGACAACGCTTTTGAATGAATCGCAGATTCCGCAGCCATTGCGCTATGAACACTGCCCGATTGGATTAATGGAGAACCATATGCAAAGAAAGAATTTTAAATTTATGTTTGTCTTTTTCAATGATCGAATGAGGACGAATATACCCTTGAATATTGCTTATTTAACAGCCTCTTTAAAAAATGCCGGGTTTTCTACCTGCGTTTTCGACACATCATTTTATAAAGAGCACGAAAGAATTAGCGATGAGAAGAAAAAGGAAGAAGCCGGAATATTTATGCCCGTCGACTACTCGTCAATCGGAATGGAGTTAAAAGAGGGTTCCCTGCTGGATGATTTATTTGCTTATATCGATAATGAAGCACCAAGTATCATTGGATTTTCGGTTTTTTCGCAAGCGAAGCAACAAAATTTTCGGCTAGCCAAATTAGTTAAAGAGAGGTATCCGCACATACCAATTATCATGGGAGGAGTTCATGTGAATATTGAGCCAAAAACTGTTTTGGCTTTTGATTTTGTGGACTATATTTGTATTGGCGAGGGTGAAGAAGCCGTTGTGGAACTTTCAGAACGTTTGAACAATGGTCTAAGTGTTGAAGGGATAAAAAATATTGGTCATAAAGTTGATGGCCAATTGCATATAAACCCGTTACGTCCATTAATTGAAATGGATAAGTTACCCTATCTTGATTATGAGAGCTTTGCGAAGGTGCATCAATATGGGCCGTATCGGGGAAAACTTCTCAAAATGGCTCTTGTAGAAGCAACGAGAACCTGTCCATTCGGGTGCAGCTATTGCGGAAATCGTATATACAAGCCTGCCTATGACGAGAGCAACCATGTTTTTCGTTATAGGCATAAATCTCCCAAAAGATGGGTCGAAGAAATTAAATTTTATAAAGAAAATTACGGTGTGGAATTTTTAAATATCGCGGATGGGACTTATGTGGCTCAAAATACGCAAATATTTGAAGAACTGGCACCAATATACAAAAATGAAGTCGGAATCCCGTTTTTTTGCGATGCAACTGTTCATTGTATAAACCCGAGAAAGGTTGAACTGCTGAAAGAAATGGGCTGCGTGTGCGTTAACATGGGGCTCGAAACTGGAAGTGAGGAATACAGGAAAAAATATCTGAACAGAAGCATGACTAATGAAAAAATTATTCAGGCGTTCAATCTGGTCAAAGACTCCGGAATGGAAGTGCGCTCCTATAACATTATCGGGCTTCCATTCCAAACCAGAAAGGATATTTTTGACACAATAGAACTAAATAGATTGTGTAATGTAGACTCCGTATCAATGTCGATATTTATGCCCTATGAAGGCACTCCGTTGCGAGAGGTTTGCATAGAGAACGGGTTGCTTGATCCCAATATTGAAATTACGGGGGATGGCACAACACCCATTATCACAAACCCCCACTTAGCGGATGAGGAATTGCTGGGCTTGTATAACACCTTTGCTATTTATGTTAAAGCACCTAAAAGCGTTTACCCGCAGATAGCACTCGCAGAAGGCCATTCACCAGAATCGCTACAACTTAGAAAAAAACTAATGGATGACTACTTGTAGCCAACCAAGGTTTTTGATTACTACCGCTGACGAACGGAGTTGGCGCTCAGATCGTTCTGTTTTATTTCTTGGGGAGTGGTGCCATCTCTACGAAAAACGAGCCACTTGGGAACAACTGGATAGTAAGATTATTCCATATCATTGGGACGACCGCGAACAGCTCTACCGCGATTACCTTTATGTGCAAGAACTTTCTGAGTGCCTGCTACGTGAATTGAGTGATGCGCTAAATACCTTTCACGGTGTTCGGCACTCACTGCGATATTGGCGAATACTGACCGGCCCATGGCTAGGCTATTTTACCCAGATTCTGTTTGACCGATGGACTATGATCCAGCGCGCCGCGCGGAATTACAATATTACCGATACAGTAGTACTGGATTTCCCTCTGGAGCAGGTTATTCCCAACGACATGCATGATTTTGTTGGGAAATTTCTTAATGACCCGTGGAATCATCATATCTACGGCAGAATACTATCCGACTGGACAAGCATCCGCTGTGAGCGAGTTCCAATTAATACACCGTCTGACATGCAACGTTACTCAGCTACGCTTCCATTGGGCCGTCGCTTAAAACGCATAGGTGCACGAGTTTTATCTGCACTATCCGGTGCCTTGAGCCGCAGTTCTGACGCTTTTTTTATTTCGACTTATTTGCCGCTGAGTCTTGATTTCCGGCTGCAACTATCGTTTGGGCAAGTCCCCAAACTATGGAGATCGCCGCCATCTCCCGTCGTTTTTCCTAACCAAAAAATTCGACAGCAATTTTCCCTTGCTAAAGCCGGTACTAGCGGGTTTGAGCAATGTGTCCGCCACCTGATTGCGGAGCAGATTCCCACTCTTTATCTCGAGGGTTACCAAAAGCTGCAAGCTACCGTAGACAGCTTACACTGGCCGAAACAACCAAAGCTCATATTTACGTCGAATAATTATAATGCGGATGAAATTTTCAAGGCTTGGGCCGGCGCACAAATTGAAAACGGCCATCCATTGGTGATTGGTCAACACGGTGGCACTCTCGGGGCTTCATTATGGAACTTTATTGAAGAGCATGAGCAGAACATCGCAGATCGCTGCCTTACTTGGGGCTGGAGTGACGGTGAAACCAAACGGTATCCAACTTGTGCGCTTAAACTACAAGGTACATCTCTTGGTCTTTGGAACCCTTGTGGTGGAATTTTATTGGTGACCATGGTTATGCCACGCTATAGCTACTGGATGTATAGCGGCATGGTTGCCGGGCAAACAATTAGTTACCTGAATGATCAGTTCCGTTTCGCGGCTTCGCTACCTGACGATTTGAAACAAAAACTTCTTGTGCGCCTATACCCTAGTGACTGGGGCTGGTCTCAGGCGGAGCGTTGGAAAAACTGTCAGCCCGGCATCAAACTGGCATCGACTCGCAGTTCATTTAGGAGCCAAATGCACCAAAGCCGTCTGGTCGTGGCCACTTACAACTCAACAACATTCCTGGAAACATTAGGGCTGAATATCCCGACAATCATATTCTGGAACCCAAAACATTGGGAGTTAAGACTCAGCGCTCAACCTTATTTTGATCGCATCAAAAAAGTTGGCATTTTTCATGAATCACCCGAATCTGCCGCAGCCAAAGCTGCGGAAGTGTGGAATGATGTTGCCAAGTGGTGGAACCAGCAGGATGTGCAGGAAGCTAGAATATTTTTTTGCGACCACTTTGCCAGAATGCCGACTAATCCGTTACAAGTCATTAGTACAGCGTTGACAACACTCCCTAACACAACCACAAACTCAACAAAAATATGAAATCAGCGAGTACGAAATTTCTTTCCCGATTCATACCGCCGGCAAACAAGTTGGTTACGCTTCCACTAATAAATGGATGTACATATCAACTTGTTACGACAGGTACGTTAAATTGACGCTTGCCCGTCAATATCTGGCCAAGCTCACTACAAATATAGTGGTCTTGCTAGCAGGCCTAGTAACACTAACACTTGTACCACGCACTCTCGGCCCGGAAGCTTTTGGCCGCTACGAGTTCCTCACGAATTTCTTTCTGCAATTGAAGGGTTTTCTTGATATGGGCACATCGTCCTGTTTCTATGCACGCCTTTCGCAACGGCAGGGTGACACAGGATTAGTTACGTTTTACCGCCGATTTCTGTTTGTGGCATCCGCATTGATAATCGGTGGCACATTGCTTTTTGCCGACACGTCCGTTGGCTATTGGCTGTGGGTCGGCGAGGATGCGCGGCTGATCGTTCTTGCCGCGTGCTGCGCTGTCATAGTATGGTGGCTGGACACCACGCGCAAGATGGTTGACGCATGGAATTTGACTGTGCGTGGCGAAAAACTCTATGCCTATTCACGGTTGGCAGCCACGCTCATGCTGGTGGTGATGGTCTGGGCATGGGGGTTGCAGTTAGAAGAATACTTCGCTTACCAGATTGTCACATCGCTTTTGACCTTAGCCGTTCTTACGCACCTGCTAATCAAACGCCCCAGAACGACACAGGCCATCTTGACTCCGCAACCAACGCGCGCTTACATGCAGGAATTCTGGAGCTATTCGCATCCACTAATTGTTTCTGCTGCCGCTGGCGTACTGATTGGCTTGGCTGATCGCTGGATTCTGCAAACACAAGCGGGGACAATTGAGCAGGGTTTTTTTGGCCTGGCTTTTCAGGTAAGTGCGGTATGTTTTATGTTTACCAGTGCCATGACTCAAATTCTGACAAGAGAATTTGCTGTGGCTTGGGATCAACAAAATATGGAACGCATGCGTTTCATGTTTCGCCGCATCGTCCCGCTGCTCTATGCTGTGGCTGCTTATTTTTCTGTATTTACTTCCTACCATTCAGAGGATGTGATCTGGTTGCTGGGTGGGCATGCATGGGAAAATGGGGCTTTGGCCATGTCCATCATGGCACTCTATCCCATGCATCAAACATATGGACAACTAAGCGGCTCAGTCTTTTACGCCTCTGGACAAACACGCCTTTACCGCAATATCAATATCGGCGGTATGCTTGCCGGGTTGCCTGTGATGTTATGGCTTGTAATGCCAGTAACATCTGGCGGGCTTGGTCTAGGCGCAGTCGGGCTAGCCTTAAAGATGGTGATATTGCTACCCATCGTAGTAAACGTGCAACTATGGTTTAACGCACGCCTGTTATCGCTAAACTTCTGGAAATTTCTTGCTCACCAGTTATTTGTACCGGTTACCTTTCTATTATGCGCCCTTGCAAGTTCGGAATTAGTATCGTTGCTCAACCTGCCGAGGATTGGCCAGTTCCTGCTTGCTGGTATATGCTACTCCTCCTTTGTGGCTATGATGATTATGCTGATCCCTCAGCTTGTCGGGCTGCAAAAAGGTGAGGTTGGAAATTTCTTACGCAAGACATTGGGCCGCATAAAATAATCATCTAATAAAGATTTCAAATGACTGCTGCCATGAAAATATGCATTTGCACAACACCTATCCGTTCATACGCCACAAATTACCCGCCGCTAGGCAGTTTAGCCATCATCCAATCGCTTCGAAAAACCGGGGCGGATGTTGACTTCTATCATCTTGACTATTTTAGATACTCGTTTGATCAAATTTCAGCATATTTTGCTAGCAATCACTATGATTTTGTCGGCATTAGTGCGGTAGTTTCCACAGCCTACGCATACACAAAACAGCTAGCTGAACTAATTCGTGCAGCATCTCCCGAAACCACAATTATTCTTGGGGGCAATCTGGCTACCAGCGCTGAAGTTATTCTGCGCAAAACCGAGATAGATTTTTGCGTGGTTGGGGATGGCGAAATAACCATCCAAAGTCTCATTCGAGTCCTTTCCAAAAAACCATGTGACTACGATGAACTTCGCGCCATTACCGGAATTTGCTTTCTTGACCATCATAATAAATTTAACTTTACCGGCTTTGGTGAACGTCCAAGCGCCAACGATATTGAATTCCCGGATTATTCAATTCTTGAATCGATTGGAGTACTGCCATATTACATTTCCGATATTGATGATCGATTTGGCTATAGTGTAAAAGCCAAGCCGGGAGAGAAATGCGCCACGGTAGTCATGAATAAAGGATGCGTTTCACATTGCACATTTTGTCATAGATGGGAAAAGGGGTACCGCTCGCTGCCCGTAGAGAAGATTATTAGTCACGTCAGGGAGCTTAAAGACAAACACAATGTGCGTTTTATTGACGTGGGAGACGAGAATTTTGGCTCCGATCGAAAATCAGCGTGGGAACTCGTCAGCAAGCTAGGTGAGCTTGGCATCGTTTGGAGAGCATCCGGCGTACGTACCAACACGGTTAGCCGCGAGTCCCTGCTGCACTGGAAAAACAACGGCTGTGTTTCAGTAGGCTACGGCGTTGAATCCGGCAGCCCTGCAATGCTCAAGGTGATGGAAAAAAATCTTTCCCTGGATGACAACATCAACGCTCTTGTTTGGACCGGAGAAGCCGGATTAGAAACAGTTATCCAGCTTGTGATTGGCATGCCGGGAGAGAATGACGTGACAATTGGCGAAAGCATAGATTTCTTGAAAAAAATCTCTTCGTCTATACTGCTTTGGCGCGATTACCCCCCCAGCGAAGGTCTCAGCATTAATTTTGCGCAAGCGTTGCCAGGCACCCCCCTGTACGAATATGCCCGAGAACGCGGCCTCATAGGAAAAACACTTGAGGAAGAAGAGGCATATCTGCTTAAGGTAAGTGACATCAACGCTGGAGCCACGGGCCACTATCTTAATTATACCGAGCAGTCCCTGCTCAAAGCGCTTACTTGGCGTGTACGCATACTTTCTGAAATTGACGCTTACATGCTCAAGCAGAAAGGCATTAGTAATTTATCTTTCTGGTGGATTTTAAGTTTTTATTCAAAGCGGCTGCGTAACATATTCTGGAAAAGCAAATCAGGTCATGCTTCTTCAATTAACAATACAAAACAGCCGTCCGATTTTATTAGCGACTCGGGATATTTTAATATCTCAAGAAATTTTAATTTCGCACCGATTTTACTGAACTCACTAACACGGCCCTTCTTTAATTTTTTCCTGTTAGTTGGTGCCGTTGGTAGAGAGTTTGTCGAAGGAAAATCTTTATCCTTTGTGACCAGTCTGGTTGTTCGGCACATACAATGGAAAATTAAAAATGCGTTTCATGCAATGCATGATAGCAGTTTCGCATCTCCGGCCCAGTCGCTCCGTAAAACAATTGCAATTACCCACCAAAAAAATATTCAGGAGGATCCAATGATCCCTCTTCGCAAGGGTCGATAATTAACACAGCCGATATAGCCGTTTCGAAAATTTGCAAAGCATCCTCAAATGAGGCAACTAGAAAATGCCAAAAGCACTGATAACTACCGTCCCTTTCGGCGATAAAAATCGCCTGCCGCTTGAATTGCTGGAAGCTGCCGGTATCGAATACCTGATTAATCCCCTTGGTCGCAAACTTAAGGAAGACGAGTTGGCTGACATGATCGCCGATTTCGATGTTCTGATTGCAGGAACCGAACCCATCACCGATAAGGTTATGAACCGCGCCAGTCGCCTGAAGCTGATATCACGTGTCGGAATCGGGTTAGACAGTGTTGATCTACTTGCCGCCGAGCGCCGCGGTATTCAGGTGAGTTACACGCCGGATGCACCGGCACCAGCTGTGGCCGAGCTGACGATTGGCTTCATGTTGTCCTTGCTGCGTTTTATGCATGTGGCTAACGCACAACTGCATCGCGGTGAATGGCAACGCCACTTTGGACGACGAATTCCCGAGGTAACTATCGGCATCATCGGCGTGGGACGTATCGGCCGACGCGTGTTAACCCGCTTGAGCAGTTTTGGCTCGCCGCGCATTTTGGTCAACGACATACGTCCGGATACCAAGCTCGTTCCCGAGCTCAAGCTGGAATGGGTCGGGAAGGAAGAGATTTATCGCCAAGCTGACGTAATCAGCCTGCATGTTCCACTGACTGCGCACACTAAAAACATGATTCGAGCCGAACATCTCGGTCTTATGAAGCCGGATGCATTACTGATCAATGCCTCACGCGGAGGGATTATCATCGAACAGGATTTGGCCGACGCGCTCAACGCGGGTCATTTGGCTGGCGCCGCCATCGATGTATTTGAGCATGAGCCATACACAGGCCCGCTGGCGGGCATCGAACGCTGCCTGCTAACCTCACACATGGGCTCGATGTCCATAGATTGCCGAACACGGATGGAAATTGAGGCCACTGAAGAAGCTGTGCGCTTTCTCACCGGGAGCCCTCTTAAAGGCTCTGTGCCGCCCGATGAATATGAAGTTCAAAGGCAAGGCTTATAAATGATGATGGTAAGTGTACCTATCTAGTTGAGGAGAAAATTTTGTCAATTTGTGCACTAATGATTGGCCGAGCAGGCAGTGTCGGTTTCCCCGGAAAAAATATTTATCCGGTTTTGGGTCGTCCGCTGGCGGCATATCCTTTGATGGCTGCACGTGCTTCCCGTTATGTTGACCGACTGTTTGTTTCAACTGACTCGCCCGAAATCATGGAAATAGGCCGCAAATTCGGGGCAGAATTGATTGATCGCCCTCCGGAATTGGCTACCAAAGCTGCCTTAGGCGAAGATGTTTTTGCGCAAGGCTACCGGGAAATCGTCAAACGCCTCGCCGCTAAAGGAGAGTCGGTGGAATTGATGGTGCTGCTTTTTGCCAATGGCGCGACTGTTACCGGCGCATTAATCGATGAAGGTATTGAGAAACTCAGAAGTGACAGCACTCTGGATTCTGCCGTCACCACTTCGGTATACAACATGTGGAGCCCGTTGCGCGCCCGCAAGTTGGGCGAAGACGGCTGTCTTCATCCGTTCGTACCATTCGAAACATTCGGCGATCCGGCTACTTTAAACTGCGACAGGGACTCGCAAGGGGATGTGTGTTTCGCCGACATGGGGCTTTCCATAGTGCGCCCCCATTGTCTGGATAACATGAAGGATGGTCTGCTTCCGCAAAAATGGATGGGCCAGCGCATTCACCCGATTAAATCGTGGGGAGGATGCGATATCGACTATGAATGGCAACTGCCATCCGTTGAATTCTGGCTGCGCAAGCATGGATTTGAAGAAGCAAAACCCGGTGAGTTCCCGCTATGACTAATGGTGATAATCCCACCTACCGCAAACACAACAGTTTTGTAGATTTGCGCCCTCGGCATGGCGCACTCTGGGAAACCGTAATAGCGCGCATCGAGGCTTTGCAGAATGAACCACTGCGTGGCAATGGGTTATCGGATGCATTCCGTGGCATTCTTGATCACGCTTTGCAGGATATTCTGGCGTATGATGAAAAAAATACGCCATGTCTGCGGCTGACCCCCAGCGTTGTCGAGGAAATCAACACCCTTGCAGATCATGAGCTCGCCAGATACCTGGTACACCGCTATCGTTATGAAATCCATCCCCAGTTAGCTATATTGGATGAGTACCCGCCTTACCTTCAGATTGAACCCAGCTCGATTTGCAACTACCGGTGTGTATTCTGTTTCGAGAGCGACAAAACCTTTACACGGCGTTCCGCCGGTTTTATGGGGCATATGCCGCTGGATCTTTTCCAGCGCATAATCGACGAAATTCACGGGAAGATCGAGTTCATCTCGCTGGCATCGCGCGGTGAGCCATTATTGTGCCCAGATATCGAAAAAATGCTGGCGTATACGCGCGGCAAATTTCTCAACCTCAAGATGAATACCAACGCTTCATTGCTCGATGAGCGCAAATGTCATGCCATTCTTCAGGGTGGGGTAAAAACACTGGTTTTTTCCGCCGATGCGGCCGCTGAACCGCTTTACAGCCAGCTTAGGGTTGGCGGCAAGCTTGACAACGTGCTGGCCAATGTTGAACGCTTCCAGAAGATTCGCGTTACCCAGTATCCGGAGGCCAATATCATTACCCGCGTATCCGGGGTAAAAATGTCCGATCAGCAAAATCTGGATGAGATGCAAAACCTGTGGGGCAGTCTGGTTGACCAAGTGGCCTTCGTCAATTACAACCCGTGGGAGGACACCTACCATAGTCCGGTTAACAGCGTATTGCAGCCCTGCTCGGATCTTTGGCGACGCATGTTTGTTTGGTGGGATGGAAAGGTGAATCCTTGTGATGTGGATTACAAATCAACACTTCAGGTGGGTACCTTCACGATGAGCAATCTTGGCAAAATTTGGCGTTCGGCGGAATATGAAGCTCTGCGCGAAATGCATTTAACCAATAATCGTCAGCGCAAAGAACCGTGTCGACGATGCAGTGTGGTTTGATTTATATGAATCGAAAACAGAACATACTTGTTGTCGGTGCCTCTGGTGCAATCGGTTCAGCGCTCGTACGGCAGATAGCTCAAGCAAACGTCCGCATTGGACTGCATTATTGCCATAATCACGAAAAGGCAGAAATGCTAAAGCAGGAAATTGCAGCCCTCAGCTGCGAAGGCATACTGCTTCAGTCTTTCCTGGATTCTGACCAGGCTTGTGCTGATTTCGCCGAATCTGCAATTCATAAATTAGGCACAATACACGCGCTAGCATTTTGCGGTGGAAAGATAGATTGGATACCCTGGCAGCAACTTGATGAATCGAATTGGCAGCAAACATTTTTCCAGCATTGCGTTGCGTCAGTTAACATTGTTCAAAAACTGATACCGTCAATGCTTGCTGCGCATGATTGTAAGGTCGTTTATCTTAGCTCCATCTCCCCGAAATATGGTGGTTCAGCAAAAACTCTACATTACGCAGCAGCAAAAGCGGGACTTGAGACCGCTATGCTTGGTTTGTCACGGCAGTTTTGCAAGGATGGAATTCGCATAAATGGCGTTCGCGCGGGTTTCGTAGACACACCTTTGCAGCATGAAGGAAGGAGCGCCGAGGAACTGGTTGAACGGGTTGCCAAAATTCCGTTGGGACGTGCAGGAAAACCCGAGGAAATCGCTTCAGCAATGGCATATTTATTATCTGAACATGCCAGTTATATTCAAGGTGAAATTATTACGGTAGCAGGCGGTGATTAAGAAAGACATACTTTATGGGGTTTAGAATATGAGTGTTATGAACATAATGAAAAGGTTTTTTGATGTTGTTTCGTTTCCTATCGCGACGATTCTTAACATGCCAACTAGACCGTCGGTTGGGTTTGTTGAAAAATTACACCCAATTTTTACTATAACTGAGGGAAACGACATCATTAAATATGAGTGCGTAAGCTTGGAAACACTTTGGCGTGCAAAAACGCTCCTTACCAAGGAACCCGACACTATTGAATGGATAGATTCGTTTGGCAAGGGAGAACTTCTATATGACATCGGTGCAAATGTTGGGATGTATTCAATTTATGCTGCATCAAAGGGTATAAATGTGATCGCATTTGAACCAGAGTCGCAAAACTATGCGCAACTCAATAGGAATATCTTCCTGAATCAATTTCAGAATCACGTCACTGGGCTTTGCCTAGCTCTTGGAAAATCCAATGCAATAGATTTCCTATACTTGTCGGCATTTACGGTTGGTGGTGCCGTAAACAACTTGGGAAGTTCGGTGGATTACAACCATCAGCCAATGGACTCTGCATTCAAGCAAGGTGCCTTATCTATTTCTCTGGATGATTTGATAGAGAAATATAATCTTCCAGCACCAAGCCATATAAAGATCGATGTTGATGGATTAGAGTCTGACATTATTCATGGTGCTGCAAAAACCATAAGCCATCCAAACTTAAAAAGCGTTCTAGTCGAACTTAATGACGACCTTCCCGAAGATGCTAAAGTCGTAAGGATTTTCAAAGAAAATGGGTTTGTGTTAAAAGGAAAATATCACGCGCCCATGTTTGACCACACTGAATTCAAGAACATATACAACTATATTTTCATGAAACCACCTCAGTAATATATTGATAGAAATCTGACGACATCAATGCGAATTTTGCTGTTTTATCCAAATCTTTATGGCATGAACACCTTGCCTCCGGCAATGGGGCTGTTCACGTCTATTCTGCGGCAGCGCGGTCATGAGGTGGTTCTCTTTGATACAACCACCTATGAGAACTTGTCTGCGGTTGATGCGGACAAGCAAAAGTCCGAAAATCTTAACGCGCGCCCGTTTGACGACACATTACTTAAAAAGTATGTGCGTACTACCAATGCGGTAACCGATTTCAAGGATGTAATCAAACATTTTTCGCCGCATCTCATAGCCATGTCCTGCACCGAGGACATGTATCCGTTGGGGATCGAACTGCTCAAGATGCTGGGATCCAATAGGCCGCCAGTAGTTGCGGGCGGTGTCTTCCCCACATTCGCTCCAGAGTTGGCCATACGGCTTTCCGGCGGAACGATTGATTACGTTTTGCGCGGCGAGGGTGAGGAAATCTTGCCCGAACTATGCGAGCGATTGGAAAGGAAAGAGGACGTATATTCGATCCGGGGGCTGTATGCCATCCTCGACGGCAAAGAAATCAAGAACCCGCTACCGCACCCGGTAGATGTAGCCAGCCTGCCGCTGCCGGATTTTAGCCTGTTCGATGAGAGCCGTTACTACCGTCCGATGCAAGGCAAGCTACGGCGCATGATACCCGTGCAAACTATTCGCGGTTGCCCGTACACCTGTGGCTATTGCAACTCTCCTTCGCAAATACAAATCTATAAAGCCGAAAATAGCCGTTTTTTTCGTTCCCAGAGAATTGAGTTGGTTCGGCGTGAAATCGAGCACGCGGTCAAAACTTATAAAGCCGATTCTATCTATTTCTGGGCTGATACTTTTCTGGCATGGACTACCAGCGAATTTGAAGAATTCTGCGAAATGTATTCAGGCTACAAGTTGCCATTCTGGATACAGACGCGCCCGGAAACGGTTACAGAATACAAATTCCAGAAACTGGCTGACATCGGTTTGCTGCGCGTGGCTTTCGGCGTAGAGCACGGTAACGATGAGTTTCGCCAGCGCCTGCTGGCTCGCAAGGTCAAAAACGAAGTAATTATCAAGAATCTCAACTTGGTAAACTCTCTTGGAATACCCATCAGCGTTAACAACATCATCGGCTTTCCAACCGAAACGCGTGAATTGGCATTTGACACCATTGAGTTGAACCGTCACTTCAAGTCTGACGGCGTAAACGCCTACAGCTATACACCCTTTCACGGCACCCCGCTGCGCAAATTATCAGAAGAACTGGGGTATGTAAAAAAGGGCGAACTGGCGCGCTGTATTTCGCAACCTACTATGATTTCAATGCCTCATTTTACAAAAGATGCCATTGAGGGGATTCGGCGCTGTTTTGTACTTTATGTGAAAATGCCGAAAGAGCGCTGGCCGGAAATCCGAAAAGCTGAGGCGCTCACTCCGGAGGGCGAACAGATATATCGCGATCTTAAGGATGAGTGCCTGGCGAAATATATGCATTATGGTGACTACGCGAAAGAAGATGATGTCGAAAAAGTGGATTTTGCCAAATAAATCATGAATGAAACCGCTATTGTGTTCGGTGGCAGCGGCTTCTTGGGAAGCCACGTGGCGGATGCATTGTCCGTTGCGGGTTATCGGGTAAAGATTTTCGACCGCGAGCGCTCCCCTTATCTGCGTCCTGACCAGGAAATGCTGGTTGGCGACATCATGAATCTGGATGAAGTCGTTCATGCCTCTAGCGGGTGCAAATTTGTCTACAACTTCGCCGGAATTGCAGATATCAACGATGCCAAAAATCGCCCGGTGGATACGGCCAGCATCAATGTACTCGGGAATGTGCACGTTCTGGAAGGCGCACGCATCAATCAGGCCGAAAGGTTTGTCTTTGCCAGCAGCCTGTACGTTTATTCGGAATCCGGGTCTTTTTACCGCGCCAGCAAGCAGGCCGCCGAGCGCTTTGTGGAAAGCTACCACGAAAGGTACGGGCTGCCCTATACCATCCTGCGCTATGGATCGCTATATGGCCGCCGGGCGGACGGGCGCAATGGTATTTACAGGTTGCTCAGCGAGGCATTGAAAAACAAGACCATCACCTATACGGGCAGCAAGGCTGCCATGCGTGAATATATTCATGTTCTTGACGCGGCAAAGTTGAGTGTGCAGATTCTTGGTGCCGAGTATGCCAACCGGCACTTTGTACTTTCAGGACAGGAGCGCATGTCAGTGGAAAATTTCATGAAGATGATCAGCGAAATGATTCCCGGCGGTGTTCAGTTGAGTTTTGAGGGCAAAATTGATGAAGGACATTACATCATGACCCCTTATGGCTTTCATCCGAAGGTTGGGCACAAGCTGGTATCCAATGATTATGTGGATTTGGGGCAAGGCTTGCTTGATTGTATGGCTGAAATACACGAGCATCTGCATAAAAACGAGCATGCGGATGGTGACTGGCTCGTAGCCAACGACGGGGCAAATGAGTGAGCAGGTTTGACGCTGTAGTTTTTGACTTTGATGGTGTGCTGGTTGAATCGGTTAGTGTAAAAACTCAGGCTTTTGCCGACCTGTATTCCGGTTACGGAGCACCCGTCGTGGAGCAAGTTGTTGCGTTCCATCTGGCAAACGGCGGTATGTCTCGCTTCGACAAATTCCGCTATTTTCATAATAAGCTTCTCGGGCTACCCCTTTCCGTTGAGGAAGAAAGTCGGCTGGCAGCCGAGTTCAATGCACGTGTCGAAGCTGCAGTCATTGCTTCGCCATGGGTCGTGGGTGCTGAACAATTCCTAGCCGAGTACCATACCAGCATTCCCCTGTTTGTGGCTTCAGGCACCCCGGAAGAAGAACTTAAACGCATCTTGCAAAAACGGCATATAGCGCATTATTTCCGTGCGGCATTTGGCTCGCCTGCGACAAAAGAACAGATTCTGCGCGGCATTCTGAAAAACGGCGGTTATCTTCCGGAAAAGGTGTTGATGATTGGAGATTCGCTGCTGGACATGGAGGGTGCCCAAAAGGCTGGCACCCGTTTTCTGGGAAGACTTACTCCGCCTGAAAATATTTTCCCGCCGAGTGTGCCTGTATTGCCGGATATGACCGGGTTGCGAGAATTTATCCGTGAAAATTAATGTCGCCACACCCGGTTGCCTGTCTAGTCTGAAAACGATGGAGGGCAACTGGATATATGCGGACGATGATCTGGAAATATTCCGCCAAACACGGGATACGCTAACGAAATCAACCCCCTTGTTGTCCGCCGAAGCATTTCAGCAAGCTGCTTTAGATCTCCAGGCTTCATTCGTCGGTTGGGTAGATGAGTGCATGAGCACAACTCCGCGCAGCTATTGGCTTGCAACCCCCTTGAGCAAAAATCCTTTTGAAAGCCATCTGTTTTTGCATCTAATCTGGATGGTTGTGATTGATCAAGCCATCAAGGAGGAAAAGTGCAACAACATGATTATCGTAACAAGCTCGCATGGGCTGTCTTTGGCATTGGCCGAGTTGTGCCTCATCCGTGGTTGTGAATATAAACACTGCGGCAAAATATCCAGCTTTCTCAGACAATGTCGCCACAATCTGACCGCATTGGCAAAATGGCTAGGCAAGCTACTGCTGTTGAGCTGCAGAGTGGTAATAGCGAAGCTCATATTCACAAACAAATTTGTGAAAGATCGTCTCGCCAATCTGGAACTACTACTTGAAACCTATATTCACGATGGCGACATCAACAGCGACGGTAGTTGTAAAGACCGTTATTTTCCCGGGCTAATGGCTTATTACCAGTCTCAGGGAATCAAGGCCGGTTATTTTCCGTTACTTCACCATACCCCCCTCATGCACCTGTGGAAAACATACTCTGCTATGAAACGGAGCCAAACGCCCTTTGTGCCTTTTGAGGCATTCGTTTCATTCGGGGATATTATGCATGCCGCTTTAGTCAGTTTGCGCCATGCTTTGACATACCGCCTACAACGTCCGCTAGCCTTCCAAGGTATTCCGGTGAATTATCTGGTTCGTGCTGAATGTTTTATAGCAGGGCTGCGCAGTGTCATCCCGTTTGCACTCAAGAGTGCACCTCGCCACATGGCCGACGCTGGCATCAAACCTAAATGGTTTATTGACTGGTTCGAGAACCAGACACTTGATAAGGCTATTGTATTGGGATTCAAGGAAAGCCAGCCGGAGTGCCGCATAATCGCGGTACGACAGTACGGCTTTTTGACCAATATTCCTTATCTGTTCTCTTCATCTGGTGAAGTCGCGGCTGGCGTCGTTCCTGAAGAAAACTGGCTCTGCGGAGACGCGCAAAAACCGATGATGTCCCGTTTTGACTCGATGGGTAATTATTCTGTTGTCCCCGCTTTGCGCTATGCCTATCTTCACCAGTCAGCTCCAGCTATTGAACAGGGTAACGCGTTGCTGGTGTTGCTGACATATTCCGACGAAGAGTCGATGGGTATTCTGGATTGCGTAACGCCGCTTTGTCATGGGGAAGAGTTGGGAATATCGCGTATTATCGTAAAAACTCACCCGGATATAAATCTCACGCAATTCCGGCAAAAAGCGGAACAGCGCTTTCCTGCCTTGAAAACAAATATCGTAGAATGGACCAATCGCAAATTAAACGAGACTCTTCCAGCTGCAAAGGCCGTTGTTACATCAGGCTCCAGTTCGGCAGTAGAAGCAGTTTGCCGCGGCATACCTGTTGTACTAATCGGACGTCAGGCAGGCTTGAACTTCAACCCTCTGGAGGGGGTTGACATTAAAATGTGGGGTTTTGCCTACAACTCAGCAGATATTAGAGAAGCGCTTACCGAACGGTTTAATGAAAAGCAATTGCCCAAATCTGAACGCTTCGCTATCGCAGACGTGACACGGGGAGCTTTTTTCATGGAAGCGCGCGCCGATAAAATGCGCCGTTTTTTGCCGACTGAACAAAGATAGGCGTGCGTAATGACCAATAAATTTGATATCCCCATCGTCAATGTAGTAGCAAAACCAATGCTCCGTGCAGCACCTATAGCGCACCGGGAGAAACTGCGCAAAGTTTTGCTGATCCAGCCACCCGCTTTTTCCAATAACGCGCGCGGGGATATGAACCCCAATGCGCCGCTCGGCATTGCCTATATTGCATCAACCTTGGAGCGCGAACAATTCGAGGTGCAAATTCTCGACGCCTTCATTGAGGGCTGGGGACAGGAAACACGCATCAATGACGACAAAATCCTCGTGGGACTGACTTTCGAGCAGATCAAGGAGTTTGTTGCGAAAAGCAATCCGGATGTGGTTGGCATTACAAGCATGTTCACCTCGCAGCGCAAGAATGCCCATCAGGTAGCGCGTGTTGTCAAAGAAGTAGACAAAGAGATCGTGGTGATCTTTGGTGGAGCACACCCCACATCTGTTCCCGAATCAGTCATTGAGGACTTTTGCGTGGATGCAGCGGTTCTCGGCGAGGGAGAAAATGTAATTGCCCCACTGATTCGCTATATTGAAGCAAATGCCGACCTGCGCCAACTGGATGGAATCGCTTTTCGGGATACATCCGGCAATCCTTGTGTGATTCAGAAAACGACTACTGTTGACGATTTGGATAAGCTACCCTTCCCTGCCAGGCATTTATTGCCGATGGAGAAATACTTTGCCGCAGGTGTCCGCCACGGCGGCGTAGGCAAAGGCAAGCGCGCTGTATCCATGATTACTTCCCGCGGTTGCCAGTATCACTGCAATTTTTGCACAGCTTTTAAGGTGTTCACTCGTCGCCCCCGCATGCGTTCTATCGAAAATGTGTTGTCGGAAATCGATGAGCTGATAACCAAATATCAAATCGATGAAATCTTCTTTGAGGACGATCAGATTATTGCCAAGCAGCGGCGTGCGGCAGATTTATTTGACGCAATGGCTACCCGTTACAAACTTTATTGGGATACCCCGAACGGGGTTTCTCCATGGCTGCTCGATGATGAAATTCTCGGCAAAATGAAGGCGGCAGGCTGTTATCGGGTAAATATTGCGATAGAGTCAGGCAACCAATGGGTGCTTGACAACATTATCAACAAGCCGGTCAAGCTTGATCAGATTCCCCAGTTGGTCAAGGATATTAGACGGCACAACATGGAAGTAGGCACTTACCTTGTAGTTGGTAATATCGGCCGAGATGCGGTTGAAACGTTAGATCAAATCAAAGAGAGCTTTGCTTTCTGCCGCAAGCTGAAGGTATTTCCCCATGCCTCGCTATTAACGGCCTATCCCGGATCTGAGGTGCTGGAAATTGCCCGCGAGAAAGGCTATCTTATTCCGGATTTTGATTGGGATAATCTGATCATCCAGAAATCCCAGCTACAAACCCCGCTTTGGACACCTGAGCAATTGGTCAAATTGGTGGAATTAGAAAGATTGAAAACTCGTTGGTGGGTAATGCTATGCTTCCCGTTGAGCACTTTGCAACATCTTGCAGCCCGGCTGATTCGGGAACCGGTAGCTACTGCAAGAAAAATTTTGCGCTTCGCCGCGACGAGTTTCAGACGCTTAATGTTTCGCATTTGACCGCACGGCAAACCAGTAAACTCGATAACTTTCCATGCTTGAACCAATGATGAATATGAAGGCACCCCAAACTAGCAAAGTGGCAACCAGATGAAATTGAACCAATTCAACGGAAAAAAGGTGCTTGTTACGGGACATACCGGCTTCAAAGGCTCATGGTTAACCGCATGGCTATTGCGTCTGGGTTCTTCCGTTGTTGGCTTGTCCGACCGCATTCCCACTTCTCCAGCGCATTTCGACTCGGCCAGAATGGATGCACGTCTGTCCCATCATATCGGTGATGTTCGAGATCTTAAGTTGGTTGTACAGCTGATCAAAGACGAGCAACCTGATTTTGTATTTCACTTGGCTGCACAACCGCTGGTAAGGCGCTCGTATCTCGATCCGCATCTGACAGTAGAAACGAATGTAATAGGCACGCTGAACATTCTTGAGGCCTTGAGGCTGGCTCAGCATCCCTGCACCGCTATCATCGTGACCAGCGACAAGAGTTATGACAACGTTGAGCAGGTATGGGGTTACCGGGAGAATGACGCACTGGGCGGAAAAGATCCCTATAGCGCCTCAAAGGGTGCGGCAGAGTTGGTGGTCAAGACTTATGCACATTCCTATTTTTCTGCTGCTGATTCTCCGGTAAAAGTGGCGGTTGGCCGTGCTGGTAATGTCATCGGCGGAGGGGACTGGGCAGAAGACCGAATCGTGCCGGATTGTGTGCGCGCATGGTCGCGTAGCGAGGCAGTCGAGATTCGCTACCCTCGGGCGACGCGGCCTTGGCAGCACGTGCTGGAACCGCTGAGCGGCTATTTGGTGCTGGCTGCCAGCCTGTCGAATGACTCTGGTCTCAATGGCGAGCCCTTTAATTTTGGCCCTCCGGCACAGCAAAACTATACCGTCGCTGAATTACTGAATGAGATCAAAAAGCACTGGCCCGGTGCTGCATGGAAGGATATTTCCGGCTCGTCTCCATTCCATGAAGCCGGCTTGCTTAAGTTATGCTGCGATAAGGCATTGCATAAAATTGGCTGGCAACCGGTGATGGATTTTGCCGAGACAGTTCGTTTAACTTCATCCTGGTACCGTGCTTTTTATGAATCTTCCGGAACTGATGTATGGGATCTGACGCAACGCCAGATTGCCGAGTATGAGTCACTTGCCAGAGAGCGTGACGCGATATGGACAGCGCAATGATCGCAGGCGTACTTGTTACCCCATTGCGTGAGATCGAAACACCCGGAGGAAATGTTTTTCATGCAATGAAAGCTACCGATGCAGGATACCGGGGATTTGGTGAAGCCTATTTCTCAACCCTGCAGCCGGGAAAAATCAAACCCTGGAAGCGCCACAATCGGATGACGCTGAATCTGGTAGTGCATATCGGGATGATTCGATTTGTTCTCTATGATGGACGCGTGGATTCGCCCAGCCACAAAGAATTTACTGAAATCGTTCTGGGCAATCCCGGAAACTATGCCCGGCTAACCGTCCCTCCCGGTATCTGGTTGGCTTTTCAGGGAGTGTCAGAACAAATCTCATGGTTGCTGAATGTTGCCGACTTGCCGCATGACCCCGGCGAGGCCGATCGGCTTTCCCTGGATGAAATACCCTACTATTGGAGTGAAAGATAAATGAAAGTAGTCATTCTTGCCGGTGGCTTGGGTACCAGACTTGCCGAATACACCGATATTATTCCCAAGCCTATGGTGCCTATCGGAGGGCATCCCATCTTATGGCATCTGATGAATATTTATGCACACTACGGGCATGCCGATTTTCATCTTGCACTTGGCTACAAGGCTCAGTCGGTGAAGGAATATTTCCTGAATTATTATTCACTCAATTCCGATTTTACGGTTAACCTGACTAACGGTGCAGTTACCCATCATGCCAGCCAGCCTGTGGATTGGCGGGTTACTCTGGTAGATACCGGCATAAATTCCATGACCGGCGGGCGAGTCAAACGCATGCGCGACTACGTTGGAAACGAAACTTTTTTGCTTACCTACGGGGATGGCCTAGCAAACATTGATCTTGATGCTCTGATGCATTTCCACCGTGCGCATGGAAAAATGTTAACCGTAACTGCGGTGCATCCGGGCGCACGTTTCGGTGAACTGGACTTGAGCGGCGACTCGGTAACGTCGTTTAAGGAAAAACCGCAAATGGGCCACGGGTGGATCAACGGCGGTTTCTTTGTCATTGAGCCCGCTTTTCTGGATCTGATTGCGGACGACGGCACGGTGCTTGAGAAGGAGCCGCTTGAACGCGCTGCGGCAATGGGCGAGTTAATGGCATTCCGGCATGAAGGATTCTGGCAATGCATGGATACCGTGCGCGACCGCAATGTGCTTGAAGAATTGTGGGCATCCGGTAGCGCCCCATGGAAAACCTGGGCGTAACACAATGATTCGGTTATCGAAATCTTGCATATCAGCAGCAGAAAAGCAAGCCGTGATGGCCGTGCTGGACAAGGAATTTCTCGGCATGGGTTTAGAAGTGCAACGCTTTGAGAATGCGCTTGAAACATTCTTTGGCCGCGCTGCTGTTTGTGTTAATACCGGCACGGCCGCCTTGCATTTGGCACTTCAGGCTTGCGAGATCGGCCATGGTGACGAGGTTCTCATACCGTCGCTGACCTATGTTGCTTCCTTCCAAGCTGTCGCGGCCACCGGAGCAAATCCGGTGGCCTGTGATATTAACCCATCAACCTTGACGCTGGACTGGCGTGATGCCGAGAAGCGATTATCTCCGAAAACCAAGGCCGTGATGCCGGTGCATTACAGCGGCGGAGCAGGAGATTTATCCGGCATATACGCCTTTGCAGAACGTTGTGGCTTGCGTGTTATCGAGGATGCTGCGCATGCCTTTGGCTCGAACTACAAGGGTGCTCGGGTTGGTGCTAACGGTGACATTGTGTGCTTTAGCTTCGATGGTATCAAGAACATCACTTCAGGCGAAGGCGGCTGTATTGTGACAGGCGACCAGAATATTTTGCGCAAGGTTCGTGATGCGCGATTGCTCGGCGTTGAAAAAGATAGCGAGCGGCGCTACGCGGGCGAGCGCAGCTGGGAGTTTGATGTCACGGCGCAGGGCTGGCGTTACCACATGAGTGACATCATGGCGGCGATTGGCCTAGTCCAGCTTGGGCGGCTGGAAGAATTTACGGACAAACGAAGATTGTTGGCAAGGCGGTATGACGAACAGCTGGCTAGCTTCCCCAGACTTTCGAGGCTTCCGCATAACTATTCAGAAGTTGTTCCGCATATCTATCCTGTGCTTCTTCCTGATGGAGCTGATCGCAAAACCATCCGCAGCCGTATGCTCGATGCCGGTGTACAAACGGGAGTGCATTACCAACCCAACCACGTGCTTACCTTTTTTCGCGACAGCGATGCATTGCCCTTGCCTGTAGTGGACAATATTGCACCAAGATTATTATCACTCCCGCTTCATCCGGATCTGTCACTGGCTGATGTCGATAGCTGCGTAAATCATTTGATCGGCGCGCTTAATGGCTGAAGCTTTGTCTGCTCTTGCTGATAATAAGCCTCTTGTCAGCATCATTATGAATTGCCGCAATGGCGAAAGCTATTTGCGTGAAGCAATCGATTCAATCTATGCACAGACCTACGACAACTGGGAAATTGTTTTCTTCGACAATGCATCGACCGATAACAGCGCACACATTGCAAGGAGCTATGGAGAAAAGTTACATTACTTTCATAGCCCGCAAATGCTGTCATTGGGAGCCGCCCGCAATGCAGCAATCGGCAATGCACATGGCGAACTAATTTCCTTTCTCGATACTGACGACCGCTGGCTGCCAGATAAACTGTCTTGGCAGGTAGCCGTTTTTAGCGAATCCGGGCAGGCAGATTTTGTTTACAGCAACTATTACATATTGCAAGCTTCTACCGGATGCACTTCACTTGGCCTGCGCAGATCACAGCCGGAGGGGGATGTGTTCGGTGCATTTCTTCGCCATTATCCGGTCAACTTGCAGACGGTAATGATACGCAGCTCTTCCCTGCATAAGTTAAATGACCTTTTCGACCCCGCTTTAGAAGTATCGGAAGAGTACGATTTATTTATGCGGCTGTTATGTACTTCAAAGGCACGCTATTTGAAACAGCCAACCGCCATCTACAGGGTACATAGCAATATGTCCAGTATCCGGCACATTGATAAATACCCAGTTGAGAATGATTATATTCTTGGGAAATTGCGCTCCATGATGCCGAATTTAGAACAGCATTATCCTGATGAAACAGCCTATCTGAAAGCCAAGATCGGATACTGGCATGCTGCTGCCTACATGCATAGAGGTGACTCGCAGCACGCACGTATATCGCTAAGGCCCTATTTATGGATCAACCCAGTGTTCTTTGCCCTCTACCTCGCCACACTCTTACCGCCTTCCATTTGGAAAGGTCTGCAACGGCTAAAGGGGATGTTTAGATGAAATCACGTTTTTTATGTCTACCCGGCGTTGCACCCTTTTAGCCTTCTTTTGATGGCAAGCTCATGATTGTCGCAATCACCGGCGGAACAGGCTTTATTGGAAAAGGGCTGCTTACTCGTCTGCTTGAGCATGGCAACACCGTCAGGTTGTTGACGCGCAACCCTGACCTTTCCAAGAAATCCACGTTACTAGAAGTATATGAGTGCGACTTAGCAACAGCTGAAATTGGCCAACTTTCGGCCATGCTGGACGGTGTGGATGTGCTTTACCATTGTGCTGGACAACTGAACGACTCCAGCATCATGAAGGCGTTGCATGTTGATGCCACGCGCAAATTAGCCGAAGCTGCTTCTGGACGCGTCGCTCATTGGGTGCAGCTAAGCAGTGTCGGTGTGTACGGCCCGGTGGCAGAAGGTATCGTCACCGAAAAATCAGTTCCTAACCCGGTTGGACAGTACGAGATTACCAAAGCCGAGTCGGACAAAATTGTTGTTGAGGCCGCCAACCAAGGCGGCTTTAGCTATTCGATCCTGCGCCCGTCAAATGTGTTTGGCGCTGGAATGAGCAATCAGTCGTTATTTGGCATGATCGCCATGATTGACAAAGGTCTCTTCTTCTACATCGGTAAACCCGGAGCTTCGGCAAATTATATCCATGTTGATAATGTCGCCGAGGGCTTGATGCGCTGTGGGATCATGGCTTCCGCCAAAGGCCAAATTTTCAACTTGTCAGATTATTGTACGATAGAGCATTTCGTCGAGATAATTAGCGACGCGCTTGGAAGAACCCCTCCGCGGTTAAGAATTCCGAGGGCCATGGCGCGATTGGCGGGAAATACCTTGGGCAGGCTGCCGGGTTTTCCGCTCACCGCATCAAGGGTGCATGCGCTGGCCAATTATTCGCGCTATCCAATTGCACGGATTCAGCAACAGCTTGGTTATCGGCATATTGTCTCGATGGAAGACGGGTTGCGTGAACTGGTTGGCGCATATAAGCAAAGATCACAGCATACCAATTGAAATGAAAAAGCTTTGCTTTGTTGCCACGATTCCCGCCGTATTGCAGTCTTTTCTGGCCGGCCATATCAGTGCCTGCACAGAACAGTGGCCGGTAAAAATTGTTAGCGCCCCAATCGACACTGACCTGCTGCGCGACCTGGAAGCGCCATTCATCCCGCTGGCTATCGAACGCAAGGTGTCACCCTGGCGCGACTTGTTGGTGTTGATTCAACTGGTGATATTGTTTCGCCGCGAACGCTTTGATCTGGTTCATTCGATCATGCCGAAAACCGGATTTCTGTCGATGCTGGCAGCCTGGCTGGCTGGTGTTCCCAATCGGGTACATACCTTTACCGGACAGGTTTGGGCAAACAAGCGCGGGTGGAAACGCTGGATATTCAAGCAGTTTGACAAAATGATCGTACGGTTTGCCACCCATGTTCTGGCGGACAGTCCGTCGCAGCGCGCTTTTCTGGTGGCGGAGGGCGTTTTCCCGGCAAACAAGGGGATTGTGATAGAACAGGGTTCTATCTGCGGTGTCGATACGCAGCGCTTCCATCCAGATAGCCGGATCAAAAATGCTGTCCGCGCCGAATTAGGTATAGGGCCCGATCAAACCGTAATCCTTTTTCTGGGAAGACTCAATCGCGACAAGGGTATGCCCGAACTTGCTGCCGCTTTTACCGACATAGCGGCGCGCCATGCAGATGTCATGCTGCTATTAGTGGGTGCAGAAGAAGATTTTCCCTTCCCGCGGATAGAGGAAATTTGCGGAACATTTCGCAACCGGTTGCGCAGGGTCAACTTTACTCCCACACCCGAGCGGTACATGGCAGCAGCGGATATTTTCTGTTTGCCCAGCCACCGCGAAGGTTTTGGACAAGTCATTATTGAGGCAGCTGCAAGCGGGGTACCGGCCGTAGCTTCGCGAATCTACGGTATTACCGATGCGATTGAAGATGGCAAAACGGGATTGCTGTTTCCGGCCGGAGATGTCGGCGCGCTGACTCAGGCATTGTTAAAGCTGATAGTCAATCGTGATGTTCGCCAACAGATGGGGACTGCTGCGCGTGCGCGTGCGCTGGAATTATTCCCCAGCCAAAGAATCACTCAACAGATGTTGGTATTTTACAGCGGACTATTGCGTTAGCGCTCAACCATACCAATAGTTAGCGCCCACCAACACAGTGAGCGCTAATTCCGGAATTAGTGCGCGGTTTGTTTGCGCAATTGCTGGATTGCGCGCAACTGTGCAATAGCTTCTGCCAGTTCGCCCTGTGCCTGGGCGTAGTCGATATCGGAAGCGCGATCTCTCATGGCATCTTCCGCCGCTTGCTTGGCTTCCAGCGCGCGCGCTTCGTCCAAATCACCGCCGCGAATCGCGGTATCTGCCAGAATAGTCACGACATCGGGTTGCACTTCAAGCATGCCGCCCGAGACGTAGATCAACTCTTCCTGCTCCTGATCGGGCCGCTTGATTCTGACCGAACCCGGTTTGATGCGTGTCATCAACGCGGTGTGGCGTGGATAAATGCCCAGCTCGCCCATTTCTCCCGGGACGACCACCATTTCAGCCAGCCCGGAGAAAATAGCTTCTTCCGCGCTAACTACGTCGACGTGTACGGTCATTGCCATGCTTTAATCCCCTTTGCCGCTACAGTGTCTTGGCTTTTTCAACTGCTTCTTCGATGCCGCCCACCATGTAAAACGCCTGTTCAGGCAGGTGATCGTATTCGCCGCTAACGATTCCCTTGAAGCCTTTGATGGTGTCTTTCAGCGTCACATATTTGCCCGGGCTACCGGTAAATACTTCAGCCACGTGGAACGGCTGCGACAGGAAGCGCTGAATCTTACGCGCACGTGCCACGGCCAGCTTGTCTTCCGGTGCCAGTTCGTCCATGCCCAGAATCGCGATAATGTCGCGCAATTCCTTGTAACGCTGCAAAGTCTGCTGCACGCTGCGCGCCACACCGTAATGTTCTTCGCCAACCACCAGCGGGTCCAGCTGCCGTGAGGTGGAGTCCAGCGGATCGACCGCAGGGTAGATACCCAGCGAAGCGATGTCGCGGCTCAACACCACGGTGGAGTCCAAGTGCAAGAAGGTTGTTGCAGGTGACGGGTCGGTCAAGTCGTCCGCAGGTACGTAAACGGCCTGGATGGAAGTGATCGAACCTACCTTGGTCGAGGTGATACGCTCTTGCAAGCGGCCCATTTCTTCTGCCAGTGTAGGTTGGTAACCTACGGCGGAAGGCATACGGCCCAGCAGCGCGGATACCTCGGTACCGGCCAGTGTGTAACGGTAAATATTGTCAACGAAGAACAGGATATCGCGGCCTTCGTCACGGAATTTTTCGGCCATGGTCAGGCCGGTCAGTGCTACGCGCAGACGGTTGCCAGGCGGTTCGTTCATCTGACCGAACACCATAGAAACCTTGTCCAGCACGTTGGAGTCTTTCATTTCGTGGTAGAAGTCGTTACCTTCGCGGGTACGCTCACCCACACCGGCGAACACCGACAAACCGCTATGCTGCTTGGCGATGTTGTTGATCAGTTCCATCATGTTCACGGTTTTGCCCACACCGGCACCGCCGAACAGGCCTACCTTACCGCCCTTGGCAAACGGGCAAACCAGATCGATCACCTTGATGCCGGTTTCCAGCAGGTCGATGGACGGTGACAGCTCGTCAAACTTCGGTGCTTTCTGGTGAATCTCGCGGCGTTCCTCGCACGGGATTTCGCCGGCATCGTCGATCGGACGGCCCAGCACATCCATGATGCGGCCCAGCGTGCCCGCGCCGACCGGCACGGCGATACCTTTGCCGGTGGCATTCACCAGCATACCGCGGCGCAAGCCGTCGGAAGAACCCATCGCGATGGTACGTACTACGCCGTCGCCGAGTTGCTGCTCAACCTCAAAGGTCAAACCCGCTTCGGCAGTCGAAGTTCCGGCATCTGCCAGTTGCAGCGCTTCATACACCTTAGGCATTTGATCGCGTGGAAATTCGATGTCAACCACCGCACCGATACACTGAACAATCTTTCCTTGACTCATTTTTAAGATTCCCCGTCTAAATTAATTCTGTAATTTGCTGTCGCAATCGTTTATTTCGATCAACCGACCGCTGCCGCGCCGCTGACGATTTCCGAGATTTCGCGGGTAATAGCCGCCTGGCGTGCCTTGTTATAAACCAGCTTGAGATCTGCGATCACGCTCTTGGCGTTATCCGATGCGGCCTTCATCGCCACCATCCGCGCGCTTTGCTCGGAAGCCATGTTCTCGACGACACCCTGATAAACCAGCGACTCGATGTAGCGCACCAGCAACTCGTCGATCACCAGCTTGGCATCCGGCTCATAGATATAGTCCCAGTTGCCTTCGGAGGTTCCCATCTGCTCGCCGCTCAACGGCAGCAGTTGCTCCATGCACGGCTCCTGCTTCATGGTATTGATGAAGCGGTTATAGCTCAGGTAGATGGCATCGATTTCGCCATTTACATACGCGTCCAGCATCACCTTCACCGCGCCAATCAACTTCTCGATGTGCGGCGTATCGCCCAACCCGGTCATGTTTGACTTGACCTTGGCACCGATGCGCGACATGAAACCCAAACCCTTGTTGCCGATCGGGCAAACCATAATGCCTTTGCCCTCGCCTTCCCAGGTTTTCATTTTGCTGACCGCAAGGCGCAAAATGTTTGTGTTCAAGCCGCCGCACAAACCTTTGTCCGAAGTCACCGTAATCAGGCCGACGTTCTTGATGCCGTCGCGATGCACCAGAAACGGATGCTTGTACTCGGGGTTGGCGCGCGACAAATGCGCGGCAACGGCGCGAATCTTTTCCGCATAGGGGCGTGCCGCGCGCATGCGTTCCTGCGCCTTGCGCATTTTCGCAGCGGCGACCATTTCCATGGCGCGCGTGATCTTGCGCGTATTTTCAACGCTCTTGATCTTTGCGCGTATCTCTTTACTGCCAGCCATTTATCACCCCGCCTTAATAGACAGCCGTCGCCTTGAATTTCTCGATTGCCGCAGCCAACAGTTTTTCGTTATCCGCATTCAAATCCTTGGTGGATTCGATCGTATCCAGCAGATCCTTGTTGCTGGATTTCAGGTAACTGTGCAGTGCCGACTCAAAAGCCAATGCCTTGGGTACGGACACGTCATCGAAATAACCCTTGTTGACCGAGAACAGCGTAACCGCCATATCGGCAACCGACAGCGGGCAGTATTGCAACTGTTTCATCAGTTCGGTTACCAGACGACCACGCTCCAGCTGCTTGCGGGTTGCTTCATCCAGATCCGAAGCGAATTGTGCGAACGCAGCCAATTCACGATACTGCGCCAGCGCCAGACGCACGCCGCCACCCAGCTTCTTGATTACCTTGGTCTGCGCTGCACCACCCACGCGCGACACCGATACACCGGCGTTGATCGCGGGACGGATACCGGCATTGAACAAGTCGGTTTCCAAGAAGATTTGACCGTCGGTAATCGAGATCACGTTGGTTGGAACGAAAGCCGACACGTCGCCTGCCTGCGTTTCAATAATAGGCAATGCAGTCAGAGAACCAGTCTTGCCCTTGACCTCACCCTTGGTGAAAGCCTCAACATAGTCAGCGCTCACTCGCGCCGCGCGTTCCAGTAAACGGGAGTGCAGATAAAACACGTCGCCGGGGTAAGCTTCACGACCGGGCGGACGGCGCAACAACAATGAGATTTGGCGATACGCCCAAGCCTGCTTGGTCAGATCGTCGTAAACAATCAGCGCGTCCTGGCCGCGGTCGCGGAAGTATTCGCCCATGGTGCAACCGGCATACGGTGCCAGAAATTGCATCGCTGCGGAATCGGATGCGGTTGCGGCGACGATGATGGTGTATCCCAGCGCGCCGTGCTCTTCCAGCTTGCGCACCACGTTGGCGACGGTCGAAGCCTTTTGGCCGATCGCAACGTACACGCAGATCATGTTCTGACCCTTCTGGTTGATGATGGCATCCACCGCCACGGCTGTTTTGCCGGTCTGGCGGTCGCCGATGATCAGTTCGCGCTGACCGCGACCGATCGGCACCATCGAGTCAATCGACTTCAAACCGGTCTGCACCGGCTGATCAACCGATTTACGCGCGATCACACCCGGCGCAACCTTTTCAATCTTGTCGGTCATCTTGGCGTTGATTGGTCCCTTGCCGTCAATCGGCTGGCCCAGCGCATTCACCACGCGGCCGCACAACTCGGGGCCGACCGGCACTTCCAGAATGCGTCCGGTACACTTGACCGTGTCGCCTTCGGTGATGTGCTCATACTCACCCAGCACCACCGCACCGACAGAATCGCGCTCCAAATTCAGCGCCAGACCGAACGTATTGCCCGGGAATTCCAGCATTTCGCCCTGCATCACGTCGGACAACCCGTGTACGCGGACGATACCATCGGTCACGCTGACCACCGTACCTTCGGTGCGCGCTTGCGTCAGTGCTTCGAAGTTTTCGATGCGACTGCGAATCAAATTGCTTATTTCAGAAGGGTTGAGCTTCATCTAAATTTCCTTATCTTGATAAATCTTTTATCAGGCCAATGGTTGCCATCAAGGCTTTGCGTCAGCTTAAGCCAGCGCGTTTGCCATTTCACCGAGACGGGTGCGCGCGGAACCATCGATCACCTTGTCTCCGGCACGGATCACCACGCCACCCAGCAATTCTTTATTGATACTGCAGACCAGCTTGATTTCGCGACCCATGCGCGCTTTCAGCGATTTAACGATTTTTTCCTGCTGTGCGACAGACACCTCGAATGCCGATTCCACCACCACATTGACGGTCTTTTCGGCCTCGGCACGCAAAATTTCAAAGCTCGCGGCAATTTCCGGCAGCACCAGCAGGCGTTGATTCTCCGCCAACACGCGAACGAAATTACGCTGCTGAGGGGTTGCCTGATTGCCCAGCAAACCATCCATCAGACTTTCGAGCTGCGCTTTGGCAACCCGCGGACTGGTGACGACTGCATGAACTTCGGGATGACAAACCGCATCCGCCAGTGACAGCAAAGCATCGGACCAGCCTTTCAGATCCGCCAGTTTTTGCGCTTCTTCAAATGCCGCTTGTGCATAGGGACGTGCGATGGTGATGGATTCGGCCATGGCGTCTAGATTTCCGCAACCAGTTTATCGAGCAAATCGTTGTGCGCCTTGGCATCGATCTCGCGACCGAGAATCTTGCCTGCACCGGCCAGCGCGATTGCTGACACCTGGGTGCGCAATTGTTCTCTGGCACGAAATACTTCCTGTTCGATTTCAGCCTTCGCACCGGTGACCAGACGATCGCCTTCCAGCTTGGCTTGCACCTTGGCTTCCTCGATGATCTCACTGGCGCGCTTTTCACCATGACTGACGATATCGCCGGCCTTTTCCTTTGCTTCGCGCAGAATTTCCGCGGAACGCTTGGAAGCCAGTTCCAGATCGTGCTTTGCCCGTTCCGCGTCAGCCAAACCGTCGGCGATCTGCTTCTTGCGTTGTTCCAGCGCGGCCACGATGGGCGGCCAGACAAACTTCATGCAGAACCACACGAACAGTGCGAACATGATCGTCTGGGCGAGAAGAGTTGCATTGATATTCATGCAGCTACCTTTCCTGAATTATGCGTTGTCGCTTGGGGAGAATTAACCAACCACCGCGAACAGAATATACATGGCGATACCGACAGCGATCATCGGAACCGCGTCAACCAAGCCCATCACCACGAAGAACTGGGTACGCAACATCGGGATAAGCTCGGGTTGACGGGCAGCGCCTTCCAGAAAGCGACCGCCCAGAATGCCGATACCTATGGCTGCGCCAAGCGCGCCCAGACCCATCATCAGCGCTCCGGCGACGTACAGCAGTGCAGTGGCAGTTGTCATTTCCATTTTCTATTTCTCCTGTTAATAAAAAGTTTAAGTTTATAAAGCTAAATTAATGATGTTCCTGATGCGCCATATCCAGATAGACCACGGTCAGCGTCATGAAGATGAAAGCCTGCAAAGTGACGATCAGGATGTGGAAAATCGCCCAACCCAGCGACAGCAGGATCTGCGAACCGTACAGGGTCGCGCTGCCCAGCGACGCGCCCGCCCATGCGCCGCCCATCAGGGCGATCAGGATAAAGATCATTTCGCCGGCATACATGTTGCCGAACAGACGCAGTGCCAGTGAAATCGGCTTGGCGATCAGGTTCACACCTTCCAACAGCAGGTTGACCGGCATACCCCACTTGCCGAACGGCTGCAGCGTCAGTTCGCCAACGAACCCGCCCAAACCCTTCATCTTGATACTGTAGTAGAGAACCAGCAAAAACACGCCGATCGCCATGCCGAATGTGGCATTCGGATCGGTGGACGGCACGATCTTGAAGAACGGCACACCCAAAGAACTCATCAACAGGGGGATATAATCAATCGGCAGCAGATCCATCAGGTTCATCGAGAAAACCCAGAAGAAAATGGTCAGCGCCAGCGGTGCGACCATGCTGTTCTTGGCCGAGAAAGAACCGCGCACGCTGCTATCGATGAATTCGATGGCCCATTCGCAGAAATTCTGCAAACCGCTTGGCGTTCCGGTGCTGATATTCTTGGCGACGCTGCGGAACACCAACATGAAAATAGCACCCAACAACAGGGACATGATGAACGTGTCCAGATTGAGCGCCCAAAAACCCATCGCTTTGGCTTCTTCCGCACTATGCGCAACACCCCAGCTACCATCGGGCAATTGGCCGTATGTCAAATTCTGCAAGTGATGCTTGATATATTCCGCTGATGTATGCGCTTCGCTAGACATTTTTAGTCACTATTTCAGTCTTAAACCTGCTCAAAATTAACCGGGACAGCAACAGTACCGCCTGCCCCATCACAAAACCACCCATCAAAGCGAGTGGCGGTAACTTCAGTGCCGCCATACAAAAACCAAGCAACACGATAACTACTAAAAATCTTTCGGCGGTATAAAAATACATGAGCCGCAACTGATAGTTCGCATCCCGAGAATGCTCGCCACGTGCTGAATGCACCGCAGCCCGGGACATCCTCCATGCCAGCAACGCACTATTGAGGACTGAAATCATGCCACCACCAAGCACCGCCAGCGCAATTTGCGCCGTACTGCCAAAACCGACCGCGATACCCGCAACTACCAGTGTAATCGCAACCTGCAGCCCGACTATTTGGCGCGCCGCGCGCTTTTCTCTGGCTTCGGCAGCGTAAAGCGCGGCGATGATAGCGGCGTTTTCCGCGGGTGTCAAACATTGTTGCGGTGTGTCACCCGCATCTTCACTCAATTTTTATGCGCCTTTTTTGAGCTTGCCGATGAATTCATCGAGCTGGTCATGGTTGGCATATTCAATGATCAGTTTGCCGCCACCCTTGCCGCCCGGCCTGATTTCGACATGCACGCCGAGACACGCACTCATTTCTTCCTGCAGCCGCTGGGTATCGCGGTTGAGCTTGTGCACTTTCTTCGGCTGCCCCTGCTCCGGCTCGCCGGTTTGTTTTTGCACCAGCTTCTCCGCCTCGCGCACGGAAAGGCCTTCCAGCACAATCTTGTTGGCCAGCAATACCTGCTGTGCGTTGTCCAGCGACAACAGCGCGCGCGCATGCCCCATATCCAGCTTGTTCTCCATCAGCATATCCTGCACCGCCTGCGGCAACTTAAGCAGCCGCAACAGGTTGCTGGCCGCGCTGCGCGAACGGCCCACCGCCTCGGCTGCGACCTGATGGGTCATCTTGAATTCGTCGATCAGGCGCTGGATACCGATCGCCTCTTCCAGCGGGTTCAGGTTCTCGCGCTGGATGTTCTCAATCAGTGCCATCGCCAGCGCGGTATTGTCCGGGACGCTGCGCACCAGCACCGGCACATGGCTCAACCCCGCCAGCTGCGCGGCGCGCCAGCGCCGCTCGCCGGCGATAATCTCGTAGCTGCTGTCGGCGAGCTGTCGCACCAGAATCGGCTGCATGATTCCCTGCGCCTTGATCGAAGCCGCCAGCTCGTTCAGCGATGTCTCGTCCATATGCGAACGCGGCTGGTACTTGCCCGGTTTGAGCAGCGCGACGTTCAACTCGCGCATCGCCTCGTCTTTTTCGCTCTTGCCGCCGGACAGCAATGCGTCCAGTCCTCGCCCCAACCCCTTGTTTAGCTTCGTTGCCATAACCGCTCCATTTATGCCGATGCAGCCGGACGGGCTGCGTTATTCAATAATTCTCCGGCCAAAGCCAGATAAGCCTGTGTTCCCTTGGACAATTTGTCGTGATACAGCGCCGGCACGCCAAAGCTCGGCGCTTCCGCCAGGCGCACATTGCGCGGAATCACGGTGCGGTAAACCTTGTCGCCAAAGTGCTCCTTCAATTGATCCGAGACCTGTTGCGCCAGCGTGTTGCGCGGATCAAACATGGTGCGCAACAGTCCTTCAATCTCCAGCTCCGGGTTGAGATTGGCGCGCACTTTGCGGATGGTGTTCACCAAATCGCTCAATCCTTCCAGCGCGTAATACTCGCACTGCATGGGTATCATCACCGATTTGGCCGCACACAAGCCGTTCAGGGTCAGCAAATTCAGTGCTGGCGGACAATCGATCAGCACATAGTCATATTCCGTAGCGACCATATGCAACGCATCGCGCAACCGCGTTTCCCGATACTCCAGATCGACCAGCTCGACCTCCGCGCCTGCCAGATCACGGTTAGCCGGTAGCACATCGTATTTCCCCGCTTCCGATGTTACCCGCGCCTCGCTGATCGTTTTGCCGCCCAGCAGCACGTCATAGACGCTGGCCTGCACATCGCGCTTATCTATACCGCTGCCCATCGTGGCGTTGCCCTGCGGGTCGAGGTCGATCAGCAGCACCCGCTGTTTGGCTGCCGCGAGACTGGCGGCCAAATTCACGGTGGTAGTGGTCTTTCCCACCCCGCCCTTCTGGTTGGTTATGGCTAGTATTTTCGTCATATTGCCCTGCCCCCATCACATGTTGCAATTACCAGACTGCGTGCCGCAGCCAAGCCCGGAACACACAACTGCACAATTTTCTCGACCCGGCATCCGTCCGGCACCCCTGCCAACTCCTGCTGCGGCTCACCCTTCATCGCTGCCCACCGGCCCTGCGGCGCGATGAGGTGACGGGTGCTGCGCAAAAACTCACCCAACTCGCTAAATGCCCGCGAAATGATTCCGTCAAACCGCTCATCAGTTTGCCAATCTTCCACACGTCCGCAGTGAACACTCACATTACTCAACCCAAGTTCAATGGCAGCCTGCTGAACAAAACCGGTTTTCTTGCTGTTGCTATCCAGCAAAGTGAACTGCCAGTCCGGTTGCGCGACTGCCAATACCAGCCCCGGCATACCGCCACCGCAGCCCACATCCAGCCACCGCCCCGCCCACAAATGCGGCAGCACCGAAAGGCTGTCGAGCAAGTGATTACTCACCATCTGCTGTTGATCGCGAATCGCGGTCAGGTTGTAAACCTTGTTCCACTTGTGCAGCAACGCCAGATAATCCAGCAGCCTGTCCTGCGCCTCCGCGTCCAGCGCAATCCCAAGCTGCGCGATACCGTCCCGCAATTCCCGCGCCAAACTCATGCGCATTTCTGTGCCGGCTGGCCGTCGCGAAAGCCGCGCTTGATATGCACCAGCAACAGGGAAATCGCCGCCGGGGTAATCCCGGAGATGCGCGCCGCCTGCCCGACCGTCTCGGGCCGGTGCTGGTTGAGCTTCTGCTGCACCTCGATGGACAGCCCGCGCACCTCGCGATAATCCATGTCTTCCGGCAACCCCAGCGTTTCGTATTGCTCGTTGCGCCCGATCTCGTCGCGCTGCCGCTCGATATAGCCGTGGTATTTCGCCTGTGTTTCCACCTGCTCGGCGACCTTTTCATCGCTCACCCCGACACCCGCGCCGGGCAAAGTTAGCAGGCTGGCATAGTTCACATCCGGACGGCGCAGCAGTTCGTGCAGCGAATATTCGCGCTCGACCGGCTTGCCCAGCACACGCATCGCGTCCTCCGCAGGCAGGTTGCGCGGATTCACCCAGGTGCCGCGCAACCGCTCCTGTTCGCGCGCAATGGCCTCGCGCTTTTGCTCGAACGCCTGCCAGCGCGCGTCGTCCACGATACCCAGCTTGCGCCCGATTTCGGTCAGCCGCAGATCGGCGTTGTCCTCGCGCAATTGCAAACGGTATTCGGCGCGGCTGGTAAACATGCGGTATGGTTCTGAAACGCCGCGGGTGATCAGGTCGTCCACCAGCACGCCCAGATAGGCCTCGTCGCGGCGCGGACACCAAGCCTCGCGCCCGCTCGCCTGCAGCGCGGCATTCAGTCCGGCCAACAGCCCTTGCGCGGCGGCTTCCTCGTAGCCGGTCGTGCCGTTGATCTGCCCGGCGAAAAACAGCCCGTGAAACGCCTTGGTTTCCAGCGAGCTTTTCAGCCCGCGCGGGTCGAAATAATCGTATTCGATCGCATAGCCGGGGCGCAGGATATGCGCGTTCTCCAGCCCCTTGATGGAGCGCACCAAGGCCAGTTGCACATCGAACGGCAAACTGGTGGAAATGCCGTTGGGATATATTTCATGGGTGGTCAGCCCCTCCGGCTCAAGGAATATCTGGTGCGAATCCTTGCCGGCAAAACGCGTGATCTTGTCCTCGATAGACGGGCAATAGCGCGGCCCAACCCCCTCGATCACCCCGGTAAACAGCGGCGAGCGATCCAACCCGCCGCGGATAATGTCGTGGGTGCGCGAATTGGTTTCGGTAATCCAGCACGGCAACTGCCGCGGATGTTGCGCGGCATTACCCATAAACGAGAACACCGGTGCCGGATTGTCGCCCGGCTGCTCCTGCAACTGTGAATAATCGATGCTGCGCCCGTCGATGCGCGGCGGCGTGCCGGTTTTCAGCCGCCCCGCCGGCAAGTTCAGCTCGCGCAAGCGCCGCGCCAGACTGATCGATGGGGGGTCTCCGGCACGCCCCGCCGGATAGTTGGCCTGCCCGACATGAATCAGCCCGGATAAAAACGTACCGGCGGTCAGCACCACCGCTTTCGCGCCGAAGCGCAGGCCCAGTTGCGTGACCACCCCGCACACCCTATCCTGCTCAACCAGCAAGTCGTCCACCGCCTGCTGGAACAGCCACAGGTTGGGCTGGTTTTCCAGCCGGCTGCGGATCGCCTGTTTGTACAGGATGCGGTCAGCCTGCGCGCGGGTCGCGCGCACCGCCGGGCCTTTGCTGGAGTTCAGAATGCGAAACTGGATGCCGCCCTCGTCGGTCGCCGCCGCCATCGCTCCGCCCAGTGCATCCACCTCCTTGACCAGATGCCCCTTGCCGATTCCGCCGATTGACGGATTGCACGACATCTGCCCGAGTGTCTCGATGTTATGGCTGAGCAGCAAAGTCTTGCAACCCGCGCGCGCGCTGGCCAGAGCAGCTTCTGTGCCTGCATGGCCGCCGCCCACCACGATCACATCAAAGGATTCGGGAAAGTTCATGTTGCCGCTATTCTTGAATGGACGCGCATCATACAGCAGCGTTTGCGGAATCCCAACAGGCATGATTAAAGATAATCGCCGTGCCTGCCCCTCTCCCCAACCCTCTGATGGGACAACTAGCCATTCGACTAGACTGCAAACAACCGCAGCCAAGTCGCTGGTTATCCCGCAAGCGGGGAGAGCGAAGCGGGGAGAGCGAAGCGGGGAGAGCGAAGCGGGGGGGGGCGAAGCCGAGCAAACGAATCGCTGCGCGAGTTTTACGTTAGCCGGATTGTTTCACGTGAAACAGGTTCGGGATTATTTTCCGATACAGAATCGGCTGAAAATCTCGCCGAGCAAATCGTCCGAAGTGAATTCCCCGGTGATTTCGTTCAGCGCGTGTTGTGCCAGACGCAGCTCCTCGGCGAACAGCTCGGCGTTGCCGAGCTGAGTTTGCGCTTGAGCCAGATGGGTTTGTGCCAATACCAAGGCGCGCACATGACGTTCGCGCGCCATGAAGGCGCCGCTTTCCTGGGCATGCCAGCCAACCGCTTCCAGCAGCTTGCCGCGCAGCGCTTCTATCCCTTCGCCAGTTTTGGCGGATACCCGCACCGACGGAAAGGCTGCGGAAGCGCCGACCGGTACACCGGCATCCGGTAGGTCGGTCTTGTTGAACACCAGCAATCTTGGAATATCCGCCGGCAATCCGGCCAGAATCGCTTCGTCCTGCGCCGTCAGGCCTTTGACCGCATCCAGCAATAACAGGATCAGATCGGCACGGTGCATAGTCTGGTGCGCGCGTGCGATGCCCATATTCTCCACAGCATCATCGGATTCGCGCAGCCCGGCGGTATCCAAAATATGCAACGGCACGCCGCGAATCTGGATCGCCTGGCGGATCACGTCGCGGGTGGTGCCGGGGATGTCGCTGACCAGCGCCACTTCCTCGCCGGCCAGACGGTTCAGCAGGCTGGACTTGCCGACATTCGGCTGCCCGGCAATCACCACATGCGCGCCCTCGCGCAACAGGCTGCCCTGTTTTGCGCTGTCCAGCGTGTGCCGCAAGCGCGAGCGGACGCTGTCCAGCAACGCATTGCGGTGTTGCGTATCAACGCTGTCCAGATCTTCTTCGGGGAAATCCAGCATCGCCTCGACCAGCATACGCAGGTAGATCAGCTCGTCGACCATACCGTGAATAGCCGCGGAAAACTCCCCGCGCAGCGAGCGCATCGCGCTGCGCGCCGCCTCGGTTGAGTTTGCGTCAATCAGGTCGGCGACGCTCTCCGCCTGCGCCAGATCAAGCTTGCCATTCAGGAAAGCGCGGCGCGTAAATTCGCCGGGTTGCGCCAGCCGCGCGCCCAGATCAAGACAGCGCTGCAGCACCAGCTGCAGCACCGCGGTTCCGCCGTGCCCCTGCAGTTCGAGCACATCCTCGCCGGTATAGGAATGCGGTGCCGCAAAAAACAAAGCGACACCCTGATCCAGAGTGTCGCCGTTTTGGTCCAAAAAATTGCCGTAGCTGACGTGCCGCACGGCGGGCAGTTTGCCCAGAATCGCGCGCGCCAGTGTTTCGATATTTCGCCCGGAGACCCTTACCACCCCGATCCCGCCGCGCCCCTGTGCGGTGGCGATCGCGGCGATAGTATCAGCGTTTGACAGCAACACCTTTGCTCTCGTCCTCGGCAGACTTGGTGATATACCACTGCTGGCCGATGGAAAGAAGGTTGTTCACGATCGAATACAACACCAGTCCGGCGGGGAAGAAGAAGAAAATTGCGCTGAAAGCGATCGGCATAATCTGCATGATCTTGGCCTGCAGCGGATCGGTCGGTGTCGGATTGAGACGCATCTGGATAATCATGCTCGCCCCCATGATCAGCGGCAGGACGTAATACGGATCAACCGCCGACAAATCGGTTATCCAGCCGAAGAACGGCGCATAGCGCATTTCGACGCTCGCCAGAATTGCCCAGTACAAAGCGATAAACACCGGGATCTGAACCAGCACCGGCAAACATCCGCCCAGCGGGTTGATTTTCTCGGTCTTGTACAGCTCCATCATGGCCTGGTTCAGCTTTTGACGATCGTCGCCGCATTGCTCCTTGAGTTTTTCCAGCTTCGGAGCCACCAGGCGCATCTTGGCCATGGAACGGTAACTTGCCGCCGACAGCGGGAAAAACAGCAGCTTGATCAGCACGGTCAGCAGGATGATGGCGATACCCCAGTTATGCGTCCAGTCGTTAAACAGCGACATGATCCAGAACAACGGGGCGGAAAGAACCGTCAGCCAGCCGTAATCCACCGTCAAACCCAGACCGGGTGCGATTTCATCCAGACTGGTTTGCGCCGGACCGACATAAAGCGCGCTGCCCGTCAGCACTTTCTGGCCGGGCGCAATCGCCTGCGCCGGCAGAATTACACCGACCGAATACGAATCACCGTCCAGTTTGCGCGAAAAGTATTCACGGCCGGTCTTTTCATGGGGCAGCCATGCCGCGACAAAATACTGCTGCAACATACCGATCCAGCCGTCGTCAGCCTGTTTGGGATATTCCGTCTTGCCCTTTTCGATTGCCGAGAATTCCACCTTCTGAAATTTTGCCTTATCGGTGTAAACCGCCGCGCCGACATAGGTGGGCAAAAACATCGAACTGCCGGCCAGTGCCGCGCTATCGCGAACCAGCTGGAAATAGCTGCTGGCCGTCACTGCCTGAGAGCCGGTGTTTTCCAGTTCATAGCCGACATCGACCAGATAACTGCCTTTGTGGAAAGTCAGTATCTTGACCACTTTCAGGGCGGAGCTTCCCTCCGCGGTCAAGCGTATCTGCAACCGGTCGGCACTTCCGGAAAGTTCATAACGTTCCTGCTCGGCAACAAACGCGCTGTTATGGTTGGGTAAACCCACGCCCAACAATCCGCTTTGCGCGACGTAATTATGGGTTCCCGCGCCGCGCTCAAACAGCACCAAAGGCTTATTCTTGTCCACACCGTCAGGGTGTTTCAGCAATGCCAGACGGCTGATATCGCCGCCGATGCTGCTGATTTCCGCCTCGATGGTATCGGTCTTGACGCGTATCGTCTTGGCCACGACCGGTTGAACAGGCTGCTGGGCAATACCGGCCTGCGCCGATGCCGGCGGCGTTACCGTCTGTCCGGCTACTGCCGGCAATGTCTGTGGCTTGGGTAACGCATCGCTAGTCGCCGCGCTTGGCTGGGCAAACTGTTCCGGATGTTGATAACGCTGCCAACCGTCCCAAACCAGCACCAATGAAAACGAAAAAATTAAAAACAGGAAAAGTCTTTGTGTGTCCATGATTGAGCCTGATGTTAGGGAGCGGGGTCGTATCCGCCGGGATTCCAGGGATTGCAGCGCAGCAATCGCCTGATACTGAGCATACCGCCCTTTATTATGCCGTGCTTCGCCATTACTTCGCAGGCGTAATGGGAGCAGGTCGGAGTAAATCTGCAGGTCGGCGGGCTAAGCGGACTGATCAAATATTGGTAGCCGTGTATCAGCCCGATCACAATCCTGCGCATCTGTTTTCCACTCTGCTAAACAGCGTTTCCAAATTGTCACCCCGCGCAACGCGCTGTTGCCGATAGCCGCGCCTTACCATCACCACCACATCCACCCTGCAAATTTTGATGGCATGCCGGCGAAACACCTCGCGAATCGCCCGTTTGGCGCGATTCCTATCCACTGCACCGGGTAGCGTTTTTTTGCTCGCGATTATCCCAAGTCTGGCATTTTGACCGCCATTCCGGGAAAAAAATATCTTGAAGTGTTCATCAGCGACACTTTCGGCGCGCAAGACATGGGCAAAGCCGTCTTCGCGCAACAACCGGTGCGCGGCTGTAAATCTGGCGGGGATACTATACCGCGAGTTTTGCACGACCCTTGGCGCGGCGTGCATTAAGGACAGCGCGGCCACCGCGCGTTTTCATGCGCACCAGAAAGCCGTGGGTGCGCTTTCTCTTTACTACTGAGGGTTGGTATGTACGTTTCATGTTTTTTCCTAGGCAATTCGTAAAACGCGGTATTACAAAGCCTTATGGCGCACCTGTCAAGCAGATTTTACTTTTTTGCATGTGGATAAGTTTTATCTTGCGCTGTAGAATGCCGCAACTTTTTATTATCCAAGAACCGCTCCCCATACCCACGCAACCATGCAGGATATTTCTTTTTGGGACTCATGCCTGCGCTCGTTTGAAAAGAGCCTGCCGCCGCAACAATTCAACTCGTGGATAAAACCGCTGCTGCTCAAAAACGAGGGCGGATCGCTGGTGCTCACCGCGCCGAACAGCTTTACCCTGAAACTGGTTCAGGAGCGCTTCCTGCCGGAAATCAGCCGCCAGGCGAGTCTCAGCTACTCGCAGGTTCCGACTTTTGAGTTCCGTGTGCTGGAACCGGATGCCGCCGACAAACCGCCCGAAGCGACACCCCAGAAAAGCGCCGTTCCGGTACCTGCTCCGGTCGGCAAACCAAAAGTCGAGACATCATTCCGCAGCTACGGAAAGATCAACCCGAACCTGACCTTCGATAACTTTGTAATCGGCAAAGCCAACCAGCTCGCTTTCGCGGCGGCCACCCAAGTCGCAGAATTGCCGGGGGCATCCTACAACCCGCTGTTTATCTACGGCGGCGTGGGGTTGGGCAAAACCCATCTGATCCAGGCTATCGGCAACCAGATTAAGGTCAATACCCCGCAGGCGAAGATTTGCTACATGCACGCAGAACGCTATGTTTCCGATGTAGTGCGTGCTTACCAATCAAACAAATTCGAGGAATTCAAGCAGTATTACCACTCGCTCGATATCCTGCTGATCGACGATATCCAGTTTTTTGCCGGCAAGACCAAAACCCAGGAAGAATTCTTTTACGCGTTCAATACGCTGATTGATTCGCACAAACAGGTCATCATGACCAGCGACACCTTCCCGAAAGAAATTGCCGGGTTGGACAGCCGTCTGGTGTCGCGTTTCGGCTGGGGTCTGACGGTCGCCATAGAACCGCCCGAACTGGAGATGCGCGTCGCCATCCTGCTGAAAAAAGCCAATCTGGGCGGTTATACCCTTGACGAAGGAGTGGCGTTTTTTATCGCCAAGCACGTTAATTCCAACGTCCGCGAACTCGAAGGCGCGTTGAAGCGCGTCGAAGCCTATGTCAAATTCCACTGCCGCTCGATTACGGTTGAAACCGCGAAAGAGGCCCTAAAAGACATTCTTATCGCGCAAAGCCGGCAAATTTCAATTGATAATATACAAAAGACTGTTGCCGACTACTACCATATCAAGATGGCCGATTTGCTGTCGAAAAAACGCACCCGCAACCTGACCCGGCCAAGACAAACGGCCATGTCGCTGGCCCGCGAATTGACGACCATGAGCCTGCCTGAAATTGGTACCGCATTCGGTGGAAAAGACCATTCGACAGTCATACACGCTTGTAAAACGATAGTGAATCTCAGAGCATCGGACACTTCGATTGATGCCGATTACAAAATGTTACTGCAAACTTTACGGGGATAACACGGTGAATCCGATGTGCGCAAAATGTGGATAACCGCTGCACTTAGGCAAAGCGCATAAGTTATCCACATTACCCGGCTCGGTTATCAACAGCAATTCTCTGTGTTTGAATGTTATTTATCTAGATGTATAAAAAGGTTTTTTTGAGTTACTAACACAATTGAATCAGCTCTATTAGCTGTTATTAAGGATTTATATTATGTTTATTGAACAAGTAGATAAAGAAACCATACTTAAACCCCTGCAAGTGGTTATCGGCATTGTCGAAAGAAAACAGACCCTGCCGATATTGTCGAATGTCCTGATCGAAAAACAGGACGGCAAAATACGTTTCACCGCAACCGATCTGGAAATACAGATCACCACCACGATCGATACCGGCTCCGGAAGCGGAACAACCGAATCCATTACCGTCGGCGGCAAAAAATTGCAGGAGATCCTGCGGGTACTGCCGGAACAGAGCAAGCTCAGCATCGACACCAAGGAAAACAAGGCGCAACTGAAAGCCAACAAAAGCCGCTTCAGCCTGCAGACCCTGCCGGCACAGGATTTCCCCAAACTGAGCAACCAGCTGGAAAATGCCAAAAAGATTACGCTGGCGCAAAAAGCCCTGAAGGCCCTGCTGTTCTCGGTGCAATACGCCATGGCGCAACAGGACGTGCGCTATTACCTGAACGGCGTGCTGCTGATCGTCGAAGGCAACCAGCTCAAGGTGGTGGCCACCGACGGGCACCGTCTGGCATATAACGCCGGAACCATCGAAGGCAACTACGACAAGCAAGAAATCATCCTGCCGCGCAAAGCGGTGGTGGAGTTGTCCAAACTGCTGGCGGACAGCGACGACCCGGTCGATCTGGAATTCTCGCAGCAGCAGGTCAAGGCCAGCTTCTCCGGCATCACCCTGACCACCAAGGTGATCGAGGGGAAATTCCCCGACTACGAGCGCGTCATACCCAAATACGACAACCACCTCAACATGGAACGGGCCGCGATGCAGCAATCCCTGCAGCGCGTCGCGATCCTGTCCAACGAGAAATTCCGCGGCGTGCGTTTCGTGCTGACCGAGAAGAATCTCAGCATCATCAGCAGCAACAGCGAACAGGAAGAGGCGCAGGAAGAGATCGAGACCGACTACCACGGCGAGGCGCTGGATATCGGCTTCAACGTCAATTACCTGATGGACGGGCTGAACAACATCAGCAGCAGCACCGCCACCTTCTCATTCGGCGACCCGAACAGCAGCATCCTGATGACCACCCCGGACAACCAGGAATTCCGCTACGTTGTCATGCCGATGCGCATTTAATTGTTCCACGTGAAACAGAAAGCAGATTAATCCCATGAGTGATAAATACGACGAATCAAGCATCCAGCAACTTGAAGGGCTGGAGGCGGTACGCAAGCGTCCCGGCATGTACATCGGCGACACTTCCGACGGCACCGGTCTGCACCACATGGTGTTCGAGGTGGTGGACAACGCCATCGACGAGTCGCTGGCCGGCCATTGCGACGATATCAAGGTCATCATTCACGGCGATAACTCGATCTCGATAGCGGACAACGGCCGCGGCATCCCGATCGGCATCAAGTTCGACGACAAACACGAGCCGAAGCGCTCGGCAGCCGAGATCGTGATGACCGTGCTGCACGCGGGCGGCAAGTTCAACCAGAATAGCTACAAGGTATCGGGCGGCTTGCACGGCGTCGGTGTAAGTTGCGTCAACGGCCTGTCGGAATGGCTCAAGCTGACCACCTATCGTGACGGCAAAAAGTTCGGTCTGGAGTTTGTGCGCGGGGCGGTAAAAGACCGTCTGGTTGAAAAGCAGAAAGGCATCGAGGTTTCCCCGGTGCGCGAGCTGGGCGAAAGCCAGAAGCGCGGCACCGAAGTGCATTTCCTGGCGGATAAGGAAATATTCGGTCTGGTGGAATTCCATTACGAAATTATCGCCAAGCGCCTGCGCGAATTGTCGTTCCTCAATAACGGGGTCAAGATCGAGTTGATCGATCAGCGTACCGGCAAGAGCGAAAACTTTGCCTATTCCGGCGGTGTGCGCGGTTTCGTCGAGTACATGAACAAGAGCAAGTCGGTGCTGCACCCGAAGTGTTTCCAGGCCAGCGGCGAAAAAGACAACATCACCGTCGATGTGGCGATGCAGTGGAACGACAGCTACTCCGAAGTGGTGCAGTGCTTCACCAACAACATCCCGCAGCGCGACGGCGGCACGCACATGACCGGTCTGCGCATGGCGATGACCCGCGTCATCAATAAATTCATCGAGGACAACGAGCTGGCCAAAAAAGCCAAGGTGGACACCACCGGCGACGACATGCGCGAAGGCCTGACCTGCGTGCTGTCGGTCAAAGTGCCCGACCCGAAGTTCTCCTCGCAGACCAAGGACAAGCTGGTGTCCAGCGAAGTGCAGCCCGCCGTGCAGGAAGTGGTGGCGCAGAAGCTGGCGGAATACCTGCTGGAAAATCCGATCGACGCTAAAGTCATCTGCAACAAGATCATCGACGCGGCCCGCGCCCGCGACGCGGCGCGCAAAGCGCGCGAACTGACGCGCCGCAAAGGTATTCTGGACGGCATCGGCTTGCCGGGCAAATTGGCCGACTGCCAGGAAAAAGACCCGGCGTTGTCCGAGCTGTATCTGGTCGAGGGAGATTCCGCCGGCGGCTCCGCCAAGCAGGGTCGCGACCGCAAGTTCCAGGCAATCCTGCCGCTCAAGGGCAAGATCCTTAACGTGGAACGCGCGCGCTTCGAGAAGCTGATTTCCTCGCAGGAAATCGCCACGCTGATCACCGTGCTCGGCACCGGCATCGGCAAGGAAGAATACAACGCCGACAAGCTGCGCTACCACCGCATCATCATCATGACCGACGCGGACGTGGACGGCGCGCACATCCGCACCCTGCTGCTGACCTTCTTCTACCGGCAGATGCCCGAACTGGTCGAGCGCGGCCACATCTACATCGCCCAGCCGCCGCTGTACAAGATCAAGCAGGGCAAGGACGAGCGCTATCTCAAGGACGATCAGGAGATGAAAATCTACATGCTCAAGTCCGCGCTGAACAACGCCGTGCTGCACCCGTCCACCGACGCCGCACCGATCCAAGCCGACGCGCTGGAGGCGATCGCCAAGCAATACTTCCTCGCCGAAGCGGTGATCGACCGGCTGTCGCGCTTCACCGCGCCGGAAGCCAGCCACGCGCTGCTGGTACTGCCCACCCTGTCGCTGGACGATGCCAAGCAGGCGCAAACTAGCGCGCAACTGCTGGAAAAAGCCTGCGGCGGCAGCATCAAGGTGCTGGCGGAAACCGACGAGGTAGGCGAATACCGCCTGCGTCTGGAAAAGCTCTACCACGGCAACTACTCGGTCAGCTACATGGACCGCGACTTCCTGCAGGGCAGCGACTATGTGCAGATTCGCCAAGCTGCGGAAATACTGAACGGCCTGATCAAAGCGGGTGCTTACATCGCCCGCGGCGAACAGAAACGCGCCGTGACCAGCTTCAAACAGGCCATCGAATGGCTGCTCGATGAAGCCAAAAAAGGCGTCAACATCCAGCGCTACAAGGGGCTGGGCGAGATGAATCCGAGCCAGCTGTGGGAAACCACCATGGACGTGACCAACCGCATCCTGCTGCGCGTGCAGATCGAAGACGCGATTTCTGCCGACGAAATCTTCACCACCCTGATGGGCGACGTGGTCGAACCACGCCGCGCGTTCATCGAGAAAAATGCGCTGGGGGTTAAGAATCTGGACGTGTAATTGGCGGTGTATTTCCGTTAACCGTTTCATCGCCCCCGACTGGTTGATTGCCAATATGGGATAGAGGGTATCCGGCTATTTTGCAGGATAGATACCGAATCGGTGTCTGCATTACGTTAGGGTTTATTACTATGACACCTGAACAAATTGCCTTAGCCAATCTCGATGTTGCCAAACTCCAGCTTTGGGTTACAGCGCTGGCTATCTTTCTTGGCCCGCTGGCAGGTGTCATCTTTACATTCTGGTTCCAGTCCCGTAAAGATCGCGCCGCCGAGAAACACAGACTGTTCCTAACTCTCATGGGTGATAGAAAGGGTTTGGTTATTTCACAAAGCATGGCTCAAGCATTGAATACCATTGACGTTGTTTTTTCCGATAACACTACCGTTGTAGCTCTCTGGCACAAGTATTACGCTCTGCTATCTCATCCTCCCGGAGAGGAGAGAAATCACACATGGATTGAACTCCTAACGGCGATGGCGGCAGATTTGCATTATTCCAATCTGAAGCAAACCGACCTTGATAAGTTCTACATTCCGCAGGGTCACGTTGACCAACTTGATTTTCAGCGTGAGGTTCAAACTGAATTGCTCCGCGTGTTAAAGAACACAGAGCACTTCGTAGTTGAGAAAAGAAATGATCTACCATTACCCTGAAAATTAAAGGTGGCAGGCTCAGATTACTATGAGCAACAGATGTAGCCCCTCCTCTACCCTTGGTGATTTTTAGCACAGACAGAGTCACCAACCCCGTCTATCTTGCCGTTCCCGCATTCAATAAATTTCTCCCATGAAATCGAACAAACTCGCTTTAACTGCCCTGCTGCTGTGGGTCGTCACGGTCGCCGTCTTTGCGTGGTTCTTCGTGCGCGGCAACACGACTACCGGAAGCGACGGCCGAACTGCGGTGGTGTTGCAGGCCGCCGAACGAGACCTGGTGCTGTCCGAGATGCGCGGGCTGCTGGTCGCGGTACAGGGGATATTGGAAGCCGCGAACCAAGATGATGTGCCGCGCATCGCCAAGGCTGCCCGCAGCGTCGGCATGGCCGGTGCGGCGGATCTCAATCCGGCGCTGATGACCAAGCTGCCGGTCGAATTCAAGCAGCTGGGCATGGGCTTGCACCACGACATGGACGCAATCGCCCAAGCAGCAGAAGGCGGCGCGGCGGTGCCAGAGTTGCTGAAGATGACTTCCGCTACGATGGCGAAATGTGTTGCCTGTCATTCAGCGTGGCAGATCAAGGCGGCGAATTAACGGGTAGGATGGGTTGAGCAACGCGATACCCATCGCCTATCTTGAAAAATGATGGGTATCGCTGCGCTCCACCCATCCTACATCTCTGCAAGCCAATAAACACAAGGCCTGCAGAGCAGGCCTTGTATAATGCGCTATAGCCGCCCGGCGCAGATGCCGGTAGGCTTACCCTTCGGCATAGCAATCTGAATAAGCTGGTTAGCAAGGCGAAGGGGCTTCAAACATCACTTGGCCAGATCACTAGCAGCAACCAAGCAACCTTTATTTCACCTGCCCCCGTTCAATACTGATCCCCACCATCTTGCAATTGCGGATCGCCTGCAGCTTGGCGACACTGACCTTGACCCACGGGGCTCTGAAGTCCTTGAGGATAATCTGCGCGATGTGTTCGGCGAGGGTTTCCAGCAGCGAGAAGTGCCCCTCGCTCAGGACGGTCTGGATGTGTTGCGCGACTTCGGCGTAGTCCAGCGCGTCGCCGATGTTGTCGGTCTGGCAGGCGCGGCTGTCGGGCAGCGCGATGTCGAGGTCGAGTTGCAGGTTTTGCGGCACGCGCTTTTCCCATTCGTAGATGCCGATCAGCGTAGTGACCTTGAGTTCGCGCAGAAAGATGATGTCCATGTAATAGCCTGTTGTGCCGTTTGCCCTTGATACGCTTTGCTACCCTGTGCTGAGCTTGTCGAAGCATCAGGGCGAACGGAATGGTTCGGTAGTTTGTTTTGGCGGTTTTGGAGCATTCGAGTAAAATCCGCCGCTCGCATTTTAAGGTATTTCAGATGATGACCCTGATTTTTGTATTCGCCGCCTATCTGTTGGGTTCGGTTTCGTTCGCGGTGTTGATGAGCAAGGCGTTCGGACTGCCCGATCCGCGCAGCTACGGTTCCGGCAATCCCGGCGCAACCAATGTGCTGCGTAGCGGCAAAAAGGCGGCGGCGGTGTTGACGCTGCTGGGTGATGCGAGCAAGGGCTGGCTGGCGGTGTTCGTGGCGATGCATTTCGCCACGCGCGACGCGCAAGGCGCACTGCTGATCGCGCTGGTGGCGCTGGCGGTATTTCTCGGCCACCTGTTTCCGGTATTCCTGCGCTTTCAAGGCGGCAAGGGGGTGGCGACGGCGTTCGGCGTGCTGCTGGCGATGAATATTGCGGTGGGGCTGGGTGTGCTGCTGACCTGGCTGCTGGTGGCTTGGGCGTTCCGCTACTCGTCGCTGGCCGCCCTGCTGGCCGCGGCCCTCGCGCCGATCTATATCGCGTTGCTTGGCCTGCCGCCGGAGTGGATGCTCGCTTCCAGTATCATCTCGCTGCTGCTGGTGTGGCGGCACAAGAAGAATATCCAGAACCTGAAGGATGGCACGGAAACCAAGATCGGCAAGCGCGGGACGGCTTGACCCTCAAAAAGCGTTTGTCCGCAGATTACACAGATTACGCAAGATTCAACAAAGGGTTGTCGAAATACTCTGGTTGAGAATTGTCACAATTGTAATTGTCCGGAAATCGGCGTAAATCTGTGTAATCTGCGAATTGAATCAGGTTTTTCAGTCTGGTAGCCGCTACTGTTTCGGATAATGCAGCGCCAAACGGTACCCGGTCGGCTTTAGGTCAGCGATGCCGAGCGGCAGTTTGATGATGAGCTCGCGACTGGGCGGCAGGCCGGTTTTTTCGTTTTCCGTTCGGGGCAAATAATCTTTCGGCACGAGGGTGCGGCGCGCCAGCGGTTTGTCCTGGGTGTCGTTGAGGGTGAGTTCCAGATTGGGGAATGCTTGCGCGTAAGTGGCGCGGTTGCGCAACAGCACATTCAGGATGATGCGGTTTTCAATCGCGGAATCTGCCTCGAGATCGGATGACTCGATGCTCATCAGGCTGGCATCCTGCGGCAATGGCACACTAGCTCCGAACGCTTTGGCATAGGAAGTGAGCACCGGCTTCAGACCGGGTGTGCCGGCAGCCAGCTCGATACGGAAAAAATACGCGGCCTGCAGAAACAGCAGCAGAACCAGCAGCGCCGAACCTACTATCCAATCCAGATTGGGAAAGCCGGGTTTCGGTGCGTCGCCCTCCTCGTCCTGCACAATGGCGACCTGTTCGGCCAGCGTGCCCGGTTGCAATCCGGCATTTTCACCAGACTGTGCGACGGGCAGGACATCCGCCTCGGGCTCGACGGCGACAACTTCCGGCTGGCTGAAATCGAGCATTTCCCCATGCGCTGCTTGCGGTGGTTCGTTTTGAATAACACCGGCGGTTTCCGCTACAGCCGCTTCGGGCAATACGCTTGCATCAACAGTCTCAGGCTTATCGGCAATAGTTGTTGCCTCGGCAGCCGCGGCCTTCTCAACCGGCAATCCCGCTTCAACAGGCACTGCTTCCGCAACGAGAGGCATCGCTCCGGTCAATTGCGGCTCGCCGGCCTGCGGGCCGGGTTGATCCGGGATAAAACCGGGACGCGCATCGAAAGGTTTCAGGCAACTGCCGCAGCGCACCATACCGTGATGCGCTTCCAGTTGTTCCCCGGCAATCTTGAAGCGGGTGTTGCAGTGGGGGCAGAGGGTCGTCCCGTTCATGTCAGTGTTTGCGTCCCGACAGGCATGACCAACCCTCCTCGAAGATCGGGGGATTCAGGTCGAACCATTGTTGGTAGATGCTCATCACGTCTTGCGCCTGTTCCTCAAGTATGCCGGACAGCACGATCTGCCCGCCTTGCCGCGTCGCATTCGCCAGCAGCGGGGCGAGCATGCGCAGCGGGTTGGTCAGGATGTTGGCCACCACCAGATCATAACTGGCTTTGGGAGCATCGTTGGGCAGATAGAAAAGTACATTTTCGACCCGGTTGGCGGCAGCGTTATCGCGACTGGCGAGCACTGCCTGCGAGTCTACATCAACACCGACGGCGCGTGCAGCCCCCAGCTTAAGCGCGGCGATGGCGAGGATGCCGGAACCGCAGCCGTAATCCAGCACCGCTTCGCCGCCCTGCAGGTTGTTGTCCAGCCAGCGCAGGCATAGCCGCGTGGTGGGGTGGCTGCCGGTGCCGAATGCCAGACCGGGGTCGAGCACAATGTTGATGGCGCTCGGGTCGCTGGGCGTGTGCCAGGTCGGCACGATCCATAGCCGCGGCGAGATCGGAATCGGCTCGAACTGCGACTGGGTGAGGCGCACCCAGTCGTTGTCGGCCAGCGTTTCGATGCGGTATTCGGGAAGGTCTTTCAGGCCGATATTTTTTGCGGCGCGCTGCAGGATCGCGGCCACATCCTTGTCGTCGTCGAACAATGCGCTGACGCGGTTGTGTTGCCAGACACCGGGCGGCGGTTCGCCCGGTTCGCCGAAGATCGCCTGTTCGTCCGGTGTATCGGCATCGGCATCCAGCAAATCCACCGACAGCGCGCCGAGATCCAGCAACGCCTCGCTCAAAACCTCAGCGTGTTGTGCATCGGTGTCAACGACGAGAGTCAGCCAAGGCATCTATTTCATTTCGTTATTGTAGGGGCGAGATTCATCGCGCCCTTTTCTGGTTCATGAAAAAACAGGGCGCGATGAATCTCGCCCCTACAGGGTTATTTCGCTTTGGTGCGTTCGGCCAAGCGCTCTTCCAGATAATGGATGCTGGTACCGCCGCTCACAAATGCCGCGTCCTGCAGCAGCTCGCGATGCAGCGCGATGTTGGTGTCGATACCTTCCACCCACATTTCGGACAAGGCGGTACGCATCCGCGCCATCGCCTGGTCGCGCGTGTCGCCGTAGGCGATGATCTTGCCAATCATCGAATCGTAATGCGGCGGCACGAAGTAGTTGTTGTAGGCGTGGGAATCCACGCGGATGCCGGGGCCACCCGGCGCATGCCAGGAGGTGATACATCCCGGCGACGGGGTGAATTTATAGGGGTGTTCGGCGTTGATGCGGCATTCGATGGCATGCCCCTTGAACTGGATATCGCGCTGCTTGAATGCCAGTTTTTCACCGGCGGCGATGCGGATTTGCTGCTGCACGATGTCGATACCGGTGATCATTTCCGTGACGGGATGCTCCACCTGCACACGGGTATTCATTTCAATGAAGAAAAATTCATCGTTTTCAAACAGGAATTCGAAGGTTCCCGCACCGCGATAGCCGATCTTGCGGCAGGCTTCGGCGCAGCGTTCGCCGATCTTGTTGCGCAGACGGGCGTTAAGCAGCGGTGCCGGCGCTTCCTCGATGATCTTCTGGTGGCGGCGCTGCATCGAACAATCGCGTTCGCCCAGATAAACCGCGTTGCCGTGCTGGTCGGCCAGCACCTGAAACTCGATATGGCGCGGATTTTCCAGAAACTTTTCCATGTACACCATGGGGTTGTTGAAGGCCGCCTGCGCTTCGGTTTTGGTCATGGTGACCGCGTTCAACAGCGCGGCTTCGGTATGCACCACGCGCATGCCGCGTCCGCCGCCGCCGCCGGATGCCTTGATAATGACCGGATAGCCGATGCTGCGCGCGATCTTGATGATATCGGCAGGATTGTCCGGCAACGCGCCTTCCACGCCCGGCACACAGGGCACACCGGCTTTTTTCATCGCGATCTTGGCGCTCACCTTGTCACCCATCAGCCGGATGGTTTCGGCGCGCGGGCCGATGAATACAAAGCCGCACTTTTCGACACGCTCGGAAAAATCGGCATTCTCGGACAGGAAGCCGTAACCGGGATGTATCGCCTGCGCGTCGGTAACTTCCGCCGCGCTGATGATGGCGGGGATATTCAGGTAGCTTTGCGCGGACGGTGCCGGGCCGATGCACACCGACTCGTCGGCCAGCTTCACATACTTGGCATCCGCATCCGCTTCGGAATGTACCACGACGGTCTTGATACCCATTTCGCGGCAGGCGCGCTGGATACGCAAGGCGATTTCCCCGCGGTTTGCAATTAATATTTTCTCAAACATGGTATTGGCTCCGAACTTGAGTACAGCGTGAGATTCACGCTACGGCAGGATTAACCGATGATAAACAACGGTTGCCCGAACTCCACGGGCTGGCCGTTCTCAACCAGAATCGCCTTGATGATGCCGCTGCTGTCCGCCTCGATCTCGTTCAGCAGCTTCATTGCCTCGATGATGCACAATGTGTCGCCGCTGTTGACGGATTGGCCGACATCCACAAATGCCTTGGAGCCCGGCGATGCCGAACGATAGAACGTGCCGACCATCGGCGATTTGACCACATGTCCATCTGCCACGGCAGGTTTGACCGGTTCAGCAGCCGGTGCAACGGCTTGTGGCGCTGCCGCTGTAACGGGTTGCTGCGGTGCCGGCGCATAGGTTGGCACCACGGCGGCCGACGTGCGGATGATGCGGACGCGTTCTTCGCCCTCGCTGATTTCCAGTTCGGCGATGCCGGAAGCTTCTACTAACTCAATCAATGTCTTGAGTTTGCGTAAATCCATGATGACCTCCTAAAGTTAAGCTTTATTTTTATGGTTGAACGTGAAACTCGCGTAGCGATTCGTTTGCTCTTTCTCCCGCTTGCGGGGGAAAGTTGGATAGGGGGAAACGGGCATGGCGAGTTTCATTATCAGGGGTGGCGGCTTGCCATGCCCGTTAGTGCGAATTGCACGGCGAATTCGTAGCCTGCCGCGCCCAGACCGCTGATCACGCCAACGGCGAGATCGGAAAAAAACGATTCTTTGCGGAACGCTTCCCGCGCGAATACATTGGAAAGATGCACTTCGATGAAAGGGATGGCAACTGCCGCCAGCGCGTCGCGCAAAGCGACGCTGGTATGGGTGAACGCCGCCGGATTGATGACGATAAACTGTGTGCCGTCGGCACGCGCCTGCTGCACCCGTTCCACCAGCTCCGCTTCGGCATTGCTCTGAAAACAGCACACCTTGGCACCATTTGCGCCCGCTAATGTTGTCAAACGCGCATTAATTTCGTCTAACGTGACACGACCATACACATCTGGCTCACGACTGCCGAGCAGGTTCAGGTTGGGGCCGTGCAGGACAAGGATGCTTTTAGCAGAACTTGATTGGCTCATTATTTATGGCTAGGCTTATTTCCACACCTGCAGTTTGCCGCAAATTAGGGTAAATTGTCTAGTGTTTTGGCGAAGATACGCAAAAAACGTTATATTCCAGCAGCTTGCAGCGATTGCAGGAACTGCGTTGCATCCTGATAGCCGGTCACACGAAAATCACTTAATTCTTTGCCATCTGAATTGAAAAACAAAATAACCGGCGGGCCAAACACCCCATAGTGTTGCAGCATTTCCTTGTCGCTTGCGCTGAAGGCGGTCACATCGGCTTGCAACAGCAATACCGGTTTGAGTTTGGCCTGCACGGCAGGATTGGAGAAGGTAAAACGCTCCATCTCCTTGCAAGAGGTGCACCAATCGGCATAAAAATCCAGCATCACGATCTGCCCGCGCGCCTGTGCCACGCGCTGTTCTATTTCGGCAATGTCCTTTACACGGGAAAATTGCAGCGTGGCGGGCTGTTCCCCCCCTGCTTTGCCGATCGCGCCAAGCGGGCTCATCAGGTCGCGCGCACCGGACACCGCGCCGATCAGATAGGCGATACCCAGCAGCAGTACCAGCAAACCGAGACTTTTGCGCAACTTGTGCCATTTATTGGCGTTGTGCGGCAGCGCATCCAGCGCTCGCAGGTAAATTCCCGAAAAGATCAGCAGCGCAGCCCACAGCAGCATTTGCACGCCAATCGGCAGCAGCGGCTGAACGATCCAGATCGCCAGCGCCAGCATCATCATGCCGAAGAAGCGTTTGACCGATTCCATCCACGCGCCCGCCTTGGGCAGCAATACCCCCGCCGAAGTGCCGATCAGCAGCAGCGGCGCGCCCATGCCGAGCGCCAGCGCGAACAGCGCGACCCCGCCCAGCACCGCATCGTGCGTTTGGCCGATATACAGCAAGGCACCGGCCAGCGGCGCGGCCACGCACGGCCCCATGATGATGGCGGACAACGCGCCCATCGCAAACACGCCGGACAGATGCCCGCCGTGCAGCCGGTTGCTGGTGTCGGTCAGCTTGCTTTGCAACGCGCTCGGCAATTGCAGTTCATAAAAGCCGAACATCGACAGCGACAGCAGCACGAACAGCGCGGAGAAACTGCCCAACACCCAGGGCGTTTGCAGCGCGTTGGAAATCAGGTTGCCGGAAAAGCCCGCCGCCACCCCGGCCGCCGCATAGGTAATCGCCATGCCCAGCACATAAGCCAGCGACAGAATGAAGGCGTGCGCATGGGTGATCTTGTGGCCGCGCCCGACGATGATGCCGGACAGGATCGGGATCATCGGGAACACGCACGGCGTGAATGCCAGCAGCAATCCCGCGCCGAAGAAGAACGAAACGATCAGCCAGAAACTACCGCCCTGAAACAGCTCGGCGATTTGCGAAGTCTCGGTAACGGGTACAGCGGGAAGCGGGGTAATGTCCGAAGGGGGCGGCGCTTCGCCGATCACCGGCGGCGTACGCAAGCCGGTCTTGGCATCCGGCAGGCTGATTTGCAGCGCTTTTTCGATCGGCGGATAGCACAAACCCTGTTCGCTGCATCCCTGATAGAAGACGTTCAGGGTAATCTCACCGGCCTCGGCGCGAACTCTGTCCAAAGTAATCTCGGCCTGGAACGAACTGTGAAACACCTCTACGTTGCCAAAATTGGGGTCCTGCTTCATTTCGCCTTTGGGCAACACTACCGACGCGATCTTGACCGTAGCGTCCTTGCCGGTAAAGCTGATCTTGTTGCGATACAGATAATAGCCGGGAGTCACCTTGATGTTGGCCTGCAGGGTAGTGGCATCGCGCACCGTGACTTGCACGCCGAACGCCTGATCAGGCGACAGGAAGGCGGTCTGTTTGCCGCCCCCCATACTGTCGAGGAAACCGGCATGCGCGAAAGGTGCGGCAATGAACAACAAAGCAAACAAAATAGAACGCATCGGTTATTCCTTGAAAATGCTGGTTTCCTGCATGACCCAGTCGAGATAGGCGGGCAGCCCGGTTGTTACAGGGACAGCAATGATTTCCGGAAGTTCGTACGGGTGTATCTCGCGGATCAATTGTTCGAGGCGCGGATAGGCAGCCCGCGTGGTTTTGATCAGCAACGGCACTTCGCTGGCCGTTTCCACCTTGCCCTGCCAGCGGTACGTCGAGCGGCAGGCGGCCAGCTGGTTCACGCAGGCCGCAACCCGCTCCCCGATCAGCCGTTGCGCCAGCAGTCCGGCGGCCTGCTCATCCGGCAGATTGGTGATCACCAACAGAACGTCGTTCATGGCAGCGTTCATTTGGCGAATCTCAACCCGAGTTGCAGCAATTCGTCCCACACATCGCCCTGGCGCAGGCCTTTGATGGTCTTGTCCAGCCGCGCGGCCTGCTGCATGGCGCGCTCGATATGCGGGAACTTCAGGCGCCGTGCCGCGTTCTCGATCAATCCCTGCTTGTCTTTGCGCACCCGCATGTCGCGCAGGGCATTGCCCAGATTGCCGCCGCGTTGCGCCGCCTGCAGCACCTTGCCCAGCGTGCGGATATCCTCGCTGATTGCCCACAACACCAGCACGGTAGCAGTCCCCTCGGCACGCAGGCCGTCGAGAATACGCGCAAAACGCGCCGCGTTACCACTCAGCATGGCTTCCGACAGTTTGAATATGTCGTAGCGCGCCACGTCCATCACCGCGTCCTTGACCTGCTCAAAAGACAATTTTCCGGACGGAAACAGCAACGCGAGCTTCTGAATTTCCTGAAACGCCGCGAGCATATTGCCCTCGCAACGGTCTGCCAGAAATTCCAGCGTGGCCTCGTCGACGGTTTGTTGCTGCCGATTCATCCGCCCGGCGATCCAGCGCGGCAGCGCGTTGCGCGGCACATCGTCGGCGGAGACCATCACGCCGTGCCGCTCCAGCGCGCCGAACCACTGGCTTTTCTGCGCGGTCCAGTCCATTTTCGGCAATGAAATCAGCGTCAGGATATCCGGGCTCATATTGGCCACATAATCCTGCAACGCCTGCCCGCCTTCCGTGCCGGGCTTGCCGGACGGGATGCGCAGGTCGATGACCTTGCGTTCGGCGAACAGCGACAGGCTTTGCGCGCTGTTGCGCAATTCGCCCCATTTGAAATGCTGCTCGGCGACAAACGTTTCGCGCTCGGCATACCCGGCAGCCTTGGCCGCTGCGCGGATACTGTCCGCCGCCTCGACCGCCAGCAGCAAGGCATCGCCGTACACCACGTACAGCGGCTTGAGCCCAGAGGCGAGATGACGCGGCAGTTCTTCGCTGCTGATCGGCATGATTACTGCGGCTGGGGTTTGGCGCGGCTCAGGCGGCGCACGATCTGCTGCACCATATCGGAGCGCATGCTTTGGTAAAGCGTTATCTCCTCGGCCTCTTTGGCGAGCACTCTGGTTTCGTCATAAACGAAATCCCGGCGCAGCGACATTTCCTCGGCGGGTATCCATTCCTGCCCCTTGAGGTCGTAGGCACGCAATGAAACGCGGTAGCGCAGGGTAAATTCATTCACGCGTCCGCTGCCGCCCAGCGTCAAAATCTGCTTCTCCGGCATTTCAAAAACAATATTCAGCACCACATCGGCCTGCTCGGCAGAGTTCACCAGCTTCACCTTGTTGGCTTCCAGATTGCGGCGCAAATCGGCGATGAACGGCGTGCCGGAATTGGCTGCATCCAGATACAGCGTATCAAACGGCATCCCCGCCTGACCGCGTAAATGGAAACCGCAAGCGGTCAGCAACAAGGACATCAATAATATAAGTACGCGCATGATTTCTCCCCAAACCTTATAGAGATCAACTGTAGGGGAAGGTCTCAGACCTTCCCGAGTCATCCATTAAAAATCCGTTCGGGCTGAGGTATCGAAGCCCTGCTTGCGCTAAAATGCCCTTTGATACCTCAGTGCGAACGGTACGATAATAGCCAACTATATAATTCCAATCCAAAGGGCGGGTCTTAGACCCGCCCCTACGCAACAAACCTACGCAACGATGTTGATCAAACGACCCGGCACGACCACGATCTTCTTCGGTGCGGCACCCGCCAATTGTTTTTGCACGGCCTCGTGTGCCAGCGCCAGTTGCTCCAGCGTCGCCTTGTCCGCATCCTTGGCCACACGCAAATTACCGCGCAGTTTGCCGTTCACCTGAATTACGATCTCGATCTCGTCCTGCACCAAGGCCGCCGGATCGGCTTGCGGAAAAGACTGATCCAGCACATCGCTGCCGGGGCGCAGCTCTGCCCACAGCGCGTGACTCAGATGCGGCACGATCGGATTCAGCATCAGCGCGACCGATTCCAGCACCTCTTGCACCACGCTGCGCGCGACCGGTGTCTGTTCGTCGAATTTCGCCAGCGTGTTGAGCAGTTCCATATTCGCCGCGATGGCGGTATTGAAAGTCTTGCGCCGCCCCATGTCGTCGTCCACCTTGGCGATGGTCTGGTGCAATTGCAGGCGCAACGCTTTCGCCGCCGCGCTCAGTTCGCCGCTCCGGTAAGCCGCCACCACACCTGATTCGACATGGTCGTGGGCGGTCTTCCACACCCGCTTCAGGAAACGGAACGCGCCTTCCATGCCGGTATCCGACCATTCCAGCGATTGCTCCGGCGGTGCGGCGAACATCATGAACAGGCGCGCGGTATCCGCGCCAAACTCGTCGATAATGGCCTGCGGATCGACACCGTTGTTCTTCGACTTGGCCATTTTCTCGGTACCGCCGATATGTACCGGCTGGCCGTCGGTTTTCAGCTTCGCGCCTAACGGTCGTCCTTTCGCATCGGTTTCCACGTCCACTTCGTCCGGGTTGATCCACTGTTTCCGTCCGTCTCCGCTTTCGCGATAGAAGGTCGGCGCGACCACCATACCCTGTGTGAGCAAATTTTTGAACGGCTCGTCACCCTGCACCAGCCCCTCGTCGCGCATCAGCTTGTGGAAGAAGCGCGCATACAGCAGATGCAAAATCGCATGTTCGATGCCGCCGATGTATTGATCGACCGGCAACCATTGTTGCGCCGCCGCTTTGTCCACCATGGCGGTGGTGCATTGCGGGCTGGCGTAGCGCGCGTAATACCAGGACGATTCGACGAAGGTATCCATGGTGTCGGTTTCGCGCCGCGCCTTGCCGCCGCACATCGGGCAGCTGCATTCGTAGAATTCAGGCATCTTCGCCAGCGGCGAACCCGCGCCGTCCGGTACCACGTTTTCCGGCAGCACCACCGGCAGTTGATCGTCCGGCACCGGCACGTCGCCGCACACGGCGCAATGAATAATCGGGATCGGGCAACCCCAGTAGCGCTGGCGCGAGATGCCCCAGTCGCGCAGGCGGAACTGCACCTTCTTCTCGCCCAAACCCTTCGCGGCGAGGTCGGCGGCGATGGCATCCACTGCTGCACTATGACCAAGACCATCGTATTTGCCCGAATTGATGCAAACACCAATTACCTTGCTTCCATACCATTCTTGCCAGTGAGAGGTAGTAAAGGGGGTATCAATTCCAGCGCCGCCATATCCGCTTCCATCTTCCGTTCCTGCTCCAGAACCTGTTCCGCCTCCATAACCACTCCCGTCGCCGAAGCCGTCTTCTCGACCTTTTGTAATCACCTGCTTGATCGGCAGTCCGTAAGCTTCTGCAAAATGGAAATCGCGCTCGTCGTGCGCCGGCACCGCCATCACCGCGCCTTCACCATAGCTCATCAGCACATAGTTGCCGACCCACACCGGAATGGCTTCGCCGGTGAGCGGGTGGGTAACATTGATGCCAGTCGGCATGCCCTTCTTTTCCATCGTCGCGATGTCGGCCTCGGCCACGCCGCCGCGTTTGCATTCCTCGATGAACGCGGCGAGTTCCGGATTGTTTTGCGCGGCACGGGTCGCCAGCGGATGTTCGGCGGCGACGGCACAGAAAGTCACGCCCATGATGGTGTCGGCGCGGGTAGTGTAGACCTTAAGAACAGGATTGAGGATCGGGGATTGAGGATCGGATGCAGCACTGCTCAAAACTCGATCCTCGATCCTGAATCCTATTTCACAGCCGTAGCTCTTGCCGATCCAGTTGGCCTGCATGGTTCTGACCTGCTCCGGCCAGCCGTCCAGCGTGTCCAGCCCTTGCAGCAGCTCGTCGGCGTACTGTGTGATGCGGAAGAAATACATCGGGATGTCGCGCTTTTCCACCAGAGCGCCGGAACGCCAGCCGCGCCCGTCGATCACCTGTTCGTTGGCCAGCACCGTGTGGTCCACCGGATCCCAGTTCACCACCGCCGTCTTCTTGTAGATCACGCCTTTCTTGAACAGGCGTGTGAACAGCCATTGCTCCCAGCGGTAATAGTCCGGTTTGCAGGTGGTCACTTCGCGCGACCAGTCGATGCCCAGCCCGAGGCTCTTCAGCTGCTTGCGCATGTAGTCGATATTGGAATAGGTCCACGCGGCGGGCGGCACGTTGTTCGCCATCGCGGCGTTTTCGGCGGGCAGGCCGAACGCGTCCCAGCCCATCGGCTGCATCACGTTGTAGCCCTTCATGCGGTGGTAACGCGACAGCACGTCGCCGATGGTGTAGTTGCGCACATGGCCCATGTGCAGCTTGCCGGACGGGTAAGGGAACATCGACAGGCAATAGTATTTCGGCTTGTCGGTGGTTTCGCCGGCGCGGAACGCCTGGCGCTCTTCCCAGTGTTGCTGGGCCTGCTGTTCGATGGATGCTGGATGGTAGGTCGGTTGCATGTTTCTGTGCGTCGCTGGCTGAATTTTGAATGCGGCATTATAACGGCATCGCACCTGCAACGCCCACAGCCCATTATGGGAACCTCTATAAATCCAAACTTCGTCGCGATGCTGCGTTGCTCAAGAAATTTTAACGCTTACATATCAAATATATGCGGCGCGCTAAAATTTCGTTCGCGCCTTGCCTCGCTTAGAATTTTGGATTTATAGAGGCTCCCATATGTTTAACCGCCCATGTGTTGAGCGCACAAAGTCCGCGTAGAATCCGCACCTGACGCGGATCATACCGCGACATAACCCATTGATACACAAAGAACACAAGAACGCATATGCTGAATTACCCACAAGTCGCACTCGATTTCATGAACCGCGACCATGCCGAATTCATCGATCTGCGCGGCAAGCTGCTCGACCTGCTGTCCGCGCCATCCGATACTGCCGCGATCAATACCCTGCTCGACCAATTACTGGAGCACACCCGCCATCATTTCGCAGAAGAAGAGCGGCTCATGCAGGAGACACTCTTCTTTGCCTACCCCATGCACAAAGGCGAACATGACAACGTATTGGCGGAGATGTCCGCACGGATCGGTGACTGGAAGCAAACTCACGACAACGAAACATTACGCGAGTGGCTGGAGCGCGCCGTGGGCAACTGGTTCGTCAATCATGTAAGCACTATGGACTTCGTCACCGCCGGATTTATCGCGATGAAATCAAAAAACGCTGGATGCCAAACTTATCAAGAATCGTGTTGATATTTTGCAAGTGTAAATTTCACAAAACGGATTCGCACCCTGAAGTAGAACTACATTGATAAATCAATATGCATACGGGTTATTCTGTGACTGGAACCATAAATATTCCGTTTCGGCTCGGATATGCTTCCGAATTACAGCGGCCACGTTATGCTTCCAGCAACTCGCCAACAACTGCCTCATTCAGCCTACTTTCGGCTTACTTATGCTTCCGCTCTGCGGCCTAGTTATGGTTCACGGGACTTGTTCCAAGTTGATTATTTCTAACAGTGCAGCGCTAAATTCTGGATGCCGCAATTGATACTCGGCTCGCTCCAGCAATAATTCTTGATAGTCGGTTTGAATGTTGTTTGAAGTCAGCGGTTTTCCAAGTACTGGTTTGTTGGCGGTTTCGTTAAACATATCTGCCAGCATCATATTGCCTACTTCAAAATTAAAGTGTTTAGTATCTTGCCAATAATTGGCTCCCCTTAAAATAGAATCGGCCGTCACGTCGTTATAGCTATAAAAATGCCACGCGCGTACATGCTTGGCAGATTCCGCATCAAGTAACGCAGCGATTTTCTTCATGGCCTGCCACTTTTTTTTATGCTCGCCACATTGCATTTCCAATTCCAAAGAATAAGCATGTTGTGGATAAGCGAATAACACAAGCTCGACACCATGCGCTCTGGCCGATTCAATCATGCGCTGCAATCCACTTAAATCCAGTTCGCTTTCAGAATCCAAAGTATCCGAGAATTTATTTGTCTTTCCAGTTTTTGCGCATACTGATAGCTGATTTCGCAAATCATCTCGAGCAAGGAAGATATATTTCAACCAACGATTGTAGAAATACATTCCTTCTGGCGTATGAGTAACAGCTTGGGCTTGCTGTTTTTGAATAGTCTTAACAGAATATTCAAGCACAGAGTAGTTCAATAGCAAGTCTATGGTATTTAACTGCCCCAATGATGCAAAATCTTTCGCACAATTGGCAATAGGCAGGCTTCCTGGATGAAAACCTACCAAGGCGCGTTTTATAGGCGCATTGTCCAAGGCAAATTCAAAGTCGCACTGCACCTTTTCCCACGATGCCATTGCAAATGCAAAATTCATACTTTTTAAACGACCCTGATCGGTGAAATTAACGTTGGTAGGGTTAAATCCAATTTCTGAATACGAACTGCCCAGAATAATCGCTTCTACTTGATCACGCATCAGCAGAGCCGGTTTGATATCTCGCTCAAAAGATCTAAACTCTGGTTTTATAGCATTAAAGCCTTTAATTTCTATATCGCGGTAATACCAAGACGGATCAACAACACGATTGAATATTCCAATCAAAGCAAGCAGAAAAAAATATCCGCAAAGAAACTTAATAGCGAACTTTTTAAGTGTCATATATTGATTGATCAAAACTGAAAATAAATAAACTCAGAAAACTTGGAAATAGAAATAGTTGCAAATACAGAGCAGAACACACTTGCGGCCAACCAAACTTGAGACGGATTCCACAATAATCGTCTTACCTTGCCGCCCTCGGGCACATCCAGCGCCGGTTTGTAGGATGCCATGATCTGCTGGGTGTTGGGCGCAAGCCACACGACAAGCAGCGAGATCCAGATCCAGTTGATCGCCCCGCCCATGATCAGGCCGTTGGTCGCGCCGAACGACACGCCCTGTTGCGCCAGCCACTGCCCTGCCCCGCCCCATTTTGCCAGCCATGCATCCGGCAGCACCAAGCCGTTCATACCCGCCATCGCCTTGAGCATTGCCGTGGCGGTGTCGAGATTGTCGGCGCGGAATACCACCCATGCCGCCGCCACCGCAAGAAAGGTGAACAACACCGCCAGCATATGCAGCGGCTTGGACAATGGCATTGCAGGGTTTTGCCCGACCATCCTGCGCAAGCTGTGCCAGCCGTGATTGACCACCAGATACAGGCCATGCAGTGCGCCCCATATCACGAACGTCCAGCCCGCACCGTGCCACAGTCCGCCGAGCAGCATGGTGGCCATCAGGTTTAGGTAGCGGCGCGGCGTGCCGTAGCGGTTGCCGCCGAGCGGGATATACAGATAGTCGCGCAGGAAGCGCGACAGGGTCATGTGCCAGCGCCGCCAGAATTCGATGATGTTGGCCGACTTGTACGGCGAGTGGAAGTTCAGCGGCAGCGTCACGCCAAACATCCGGGACAGGCCGATCGCCATGTCCGAGTAGCCGGAGAAGTCGAAATACAGTTGCAGGGTGTAGCACAGCGCGCCGCCCCATGCGTCGATGAAGGTCAGATCGACCCCGGCGGCGGGTGCGGCGAATACCGGCCCGACGTAAACCGCCAGACCGTCGGCGAGGATGACTTTTTTGAACAGGCCGATGAAGAAGATGGTCAGGCCTACCGACAGGTTCTCGTAGCTGAAGCGGTAGGTGGAGGCGAGTGCAAACTGCGGCATCATTTCCCGGTGGTGCAGTACCGGGCCGGCGATCAGGTGCGGGAAGTAGGTGACGAACAGCAGGTAGTGGACAAAGTTGTATTCCTTGACCTTGCCCTGATAGGTATCGACCAGATAGGCGATCTGGGTGAAGGTGAAGAACGAGATGCCCAGCGGCAGGATGATTTCGCCGAGGCTCCACTGCGTGCCTGCGATCCCGTTGATGCTGCCGACAAAAAAGTTGGCGTATTTGTAGTAGCCCAGCAGCAGCAGGTTGGCGGCAATGGCGAAAGTGAGCAGTTGTTTTTTGCGCTTCTGCTGTCCCTCATTCTCTGGTTCTTCGCTCCTCGGCCCTCGCTCCCCGATCCTGATTTTGCCGATCCACAGTCCGAACGCATAGTTGCAGATGATCGAGCCTAGCAGCAGCCCGACATAGGCCGGATTCCAGTAGCCGTAGAAGAACAGTGAGGCCAGCGCCAGCCATCCGGCGGCAAAGGCATGGCTGATCCGCGCCAGCCAGAAGAATCCCAGCAGCACGGCGGGCAGGTACAGGAAAATGAAGCCGTAGGAGTTGAACAGCATCAGGCAGCGCGATCTTTATATTTTCTATGGACTAACAAACATGCATCATGATTCAAACTCTGTATTACGATGTAATACAGCCGCGCTACCCCAGCAAACTCGCCAATGTCAGCAGCAACAACAAAATCAGCCAGAACACCACCGAACGCCACACCAGCCCGATGGTGCTGCGCATGAAGTCGGCATCGGCCTCGTCGCCCACGCCCAGTTCGGCCCTGTCGAACGGCAAGCCGCCTTGCGGTATCGCCATGCCGAGGCGCACGCCCAGCGCTCCGGCACCGCTGGCCAACAGTATTCCGGTTTCGCTGTCCGGCCAGCTGGCCGCCTGGGTGCGCCAGCAATACACGGTATCCTCGAAGTCGCCGACGATGGCGAAGGTCAGCGCGGTCATGCGCACCGGCAGCCATTCCAGCAGATAGAACACCTGTCGCGCGAAACCGCCGAACTCGCGCAGTTCCGCCTCGTCTTCTTCGCTGCCTCGGTACATCACCGGAGCGGATGAACGGCTGCGGGAACGCGCATGAGGCAAGCGCTCAGCCAGCGGGATGTCGCGCCACACCGTGTCGTCCTCGCCGCCCCAGCGTTTGCGCAAAAATTGCCCGAGACGGTACAACAATGCACCCGCCGCGCCGCCCAGTCCGCCCACACTGAACAACACGAACCATACGATTACGCCGAACACGTTGCGATGCGAGGCAATCAGCGCCTCCTCGATGGTGACACGCGCCACCTCCTCGGCATTCAGTTCATGCGACGGAATACCGCGCCATTTGGCCAGCAACCCGCGTGCTTCGTCCAGCTTGCCGTCGCGCAACGCGTGATGGATGTCGGTGAAATAATGGCTGAATCTGCGGAAGCCCATGGTGAGATACAACACCAGCACGTTGAAGGCCCAGGCAAATACCGGATGCGCGTGATACAACAGCCAGGACAGTAGCGCCACCCCCAGCACCAGCGGCAGCACCGCCAGCAGCCATGCGATCTTGCCGTGTTTGTGCTGTCCGGCATTGAAGTGCTGCTGAAAGAAATCGACGTAGCCGGACAGCCAGCCGTGCAGGTATTTACGCGAGGACAGCGGATGGAGCTGTTCCAGCAACAGCGCGGCGATCAGGGCGAACAGGCTCATGGTATCGGGAAAGCGTTAACGATTCACATGACCCGAAAGATAGCACACAACCTTACCGCTTGCGTAGCACGGGTCGGCAAAATACAGCGTCACCACTTCAAGATTTTCTTGCCCAGCCACCAGCCGGCGATCCCGAAAACGATCATGGGCAGGTAATGCCACTCGACGACATGCATGATCGAGTCGTTCTCCTCATGCAGCCTCAGCCACAACGCCCCGACACTAAAGGCGGACAGCAGCGCGATGCTGCCCGCCCAGTGATAATGGGTGCTGGCGAATTTTCGCATCGCGTAAAAAATCCATGCTGCAGGCAATAGCGCCACCAGCGTGATACATAGTGTGCATTCAAAACTGTGCACTGGTAACGGTGCCGGCGGATTATCGGCATGCCACGCAATAAAAATGACCGGCAGCAACAGCGCGAACGCAATTACCGGCGCGAAGGCCATGCCGCGCTTCTGGTGCAGATCGGGAAACGACAGCAAGGCGGCGCTGACTGATGTGGCCGCCAGGATGCCGGCCAGCGCCGCGATCTCGGCGGCAAACAATGGCTCATGCAGCTTTAGCAGCAAATCCGGGCGCAGGCCGGAAAGCGCAAGCGCGATGATGAGATAAGCCATTGCCCATCCCATCCATTTGATGCTCAGCTTAAATGGGTGCGGTGCCGGTTTTACTGCCGCAGCATCCTGTGCCAGCCCGTCGATCAGCTCGTCAATATTTGCCATTATCTTTCCAGTTTTTCCCTCAATACTTTGTAGGCGCGGTGCGCTGCCACCTTCACCGCAGACTCGTTCATGCCCAGTTTTTCAGCCACTTCTTTGGCGGTATAACCCTCCTGATGCATCAGCCGCAGGATGGTCACCTGCTTTTCCGGAAGTTTTTGCACTTCCCCGCTGATAGATTCGTAACTGAAGTCAGTTTCGGTTACATGATCCGGCAAACTTTCTTCCAGCTCGTCGAAATCAACAGCCAGGAGCAACTGGTCGGAATAATGCGCGCGTAAATAATCCTGCAAGCGGAACTTGGCAATGGCATATACCCAGGGCTTGTAAGGACGAATGCAGTCGTAGGTATGCCGCGCCTTATGTATGGAGATCAATATTTCCTGCAGCAGGTCGTCCACCTCGCTGCTGAAGCTGAGGCGTTTCGCCAGAAACGGGCGCAGCAAGCGCGAAGTTTCACGCAGCAGCTCGGCGTAGGCGCGCTGGTCTCCGCTCTGAGCCTGCCTCATCAACGCTGCAAAATTGCCGGTTTTATCTGTCACCCGTGCCCCGTAAAATTTTTGGAGGTTCCCTGTAACCTTTTTCATTACCCGCACGAATCCACTTACGCGGAGGTCTGGTAATGGCTGTTTTTTTACGATACCAAACCATTTGCGATGATGCCATTTATTTACTTACCCAAGGAGATTCCAATGAACAAACTTTCTTCCCTATTGCTCTCGTTCTGTTTGGCAACGGCAGGCAGCCTCGCATTTGCCCAGGAGGCCATGCACATGGACAAAGGTTCCATGCACAAAGATGCCATGAGCAAGAACGCCATGAGTAAAGATTCAATGGAAAAAGACACGATGGGCGAAAAGAAACCCATGCCCCACAAGAAGCACATGCACAACGATGCCATGAAGAAAGACCCCAAAAAGCAGGATGCCATGAAAAAGCAGGACTCGATGTCAAAAGACCAGGGGATGTAACAACAGTTTTGCAGGTTGGGTTAGGCGGGTGTATGCCGTAACCCAACATAACCAAGCAAGTGATCTTCAAGACTGTTGGGTTACGCGATGAAACCGCTAACCCAACCTACGAAAAAACAGGTGTTACAGGGTACTAGCTGGAGAAAAATATCATGCAGCGCAGACAATTTTTATTGGCCTTATCCGGTATCGCCGCAGCTTGTGCCACGCGTTCGTTCGCCGGCACAACATCCGGCAACGACAAAGTAACCATCATGCAATTTACCGATAACGGCAAAGCGCTGGGACGCGCCACGCTGGTCAAGGTAAGCAAAGATGCCGAATGGCGCAGGGTGCTATCGCCGCTGGCCTATCAGGTGACCCGCGAACAGGGTACCGAGCGTGCTTTTTCGCAGCCCGGTTACGACCGGCACGACCCCGGACTGTATCGCTGCGTATGCTGCGGCAACGCGCTGTTTGATGCGCGTACCAAGTTCGATTCGGGAACCGGCTGGCCGAGTTTCTGGCAGCCGATTGCCGCCGAAAATGTTCGCGAAAAAACCGATTATCTGTTCGGTATGACACGCACCGAGGTGCAATGCGCGTTATGCGATGCGCATCTGGGCCATGTGTTTAATGACGGCCCGAAACCGACCGGTTTGCGTTATTGCATGAACACCGTGGCGCTACGCTTTGTACCCGCGTAGGGGCGTATGGCAATACGCCCTCGTCTTGTGTGAATAATGCAGCGGGCGTATTGCCATACGCCCCTACGGAGTTCCTCATGTTAATTATTTTTCTGGCCTATATCGGCGGTTTGCTTACCATCTTCAGTCCCTGTGTGCTGCCGGTGTTGCCTTTCATCTTTGCCCGTTCCGACCAGTCGTTTCGCCGTAGCGGACTGCCGATTCTGCTGGGCATGGCAGCCACTTTCACGCTGCTGGCCAGCTTGGCGGCGGTAGGCGGGGCTTGGCTGGTCGAGGCCAACCAGTATGGCCGCTATGCGGCGATGGCTCTGCTGCTGGTGCTGGGTTTGGCGCTGATTTCCCCCGCTCTGGCGGAACGCCTGATGCGCCCGTTCGTCACGTTGGGCGGACGTTTGCAACAACGCGCCGACCAGCAGGGCAGCGTGAAAGGCTCGCTGCTGCTGGGCGTGGCCGTCGGCTTTTTGTGGGCACCCTGCGCCGGGCCGATCCTCGGACTGGTATTGGCCGGTGCCGCCTTGAACGGTGCAAACCTTTACAGCGCGCTGTTGCTGCTGGTGTTTGCCGCCGGTGCCGCAACCTCGCTGGGCGTGGCACTGCTGGCCGGTGGTCGGGTATTCAGCCTGATGAAGCGCGGCCTGGGTGCCGAGGAATGGCTGCGCCGCGCTCTGGGTGCGGCTGTGGTGGCGGGTGTAGTCGTCATCGCGCTGGGCTGGGATACACGCTTCCTGTCACAGTTTGATTTTTTAAACACCGCCGCCACCGAGCAGAAACTGCTCGAACAGCTGGAACAACCGTCCGGCGCGATCCTCGTTGCCGAGCCGCCCGCGATGCCGCCCTTGAGCGGCGCGACGCTGTGGCTGAACTCGCCGCCGCTGAACAACGAGATGCTGCGCGGCAAGGTGGTGCTGGTGGATTTCTGGACTTACTCGTGCATCAACTGCTTGCGCACCCTGCCCTACCTGAAAGCATGGCATGAAAAGTATCGCGACCAGGGCCTGGTCATCATCGGCATCCACGCGCCGGAATTTGCCTTTGAAAAGGACCGGCGCAATGTCGAACAGGCGATCCGCGATCTGGGCATCACCTATCCGGTGGCGATGGACAACCAATACGCCATCTGGAACGCCTTCCGCAACAACTACTGGCCCGCGCATTATCTGGTCGATGCCAACGGCAAGATTCGCCATCAGCATTTCGGCGAAGGCGCTTATCAGGAAACCGAGCGGATGATTCAGGCACTGCTCAGGGAAGCGCATCACGGCAAGCTGGCCATGTCCGATAAAACCGTGCAGGTGGCGGGAACCGGCGCAACGGCAGCCGCCGCGGATGCGGAGCGCTCGCCGGAGACCTATCTGGGTTATGCGCGCCAGGAGAATCTGGCTTCGCCCGAGCCTATCCATCAAGATTCAGCGATGCAATACAGCGCGCCCCGAGCACTCGAACTTAACCAGTGGGCATTCAGCGGCAAGTGGCTGGTATCCCCCGAATCCGCGGCGCTGAAAGCCTCCGGCGGGGCAATCAGTTACCACTTTCAGGGACGCGACCTGCATCTGGTGATGGGGGCGCGCAACAACCAGCCGCTTCGTTTCAGAGTCACTCTGGACGGCGCACCCCCCGGCGCGGATCACGGTGCGGATGTTGACGCGCAAGGCAACGGCCTGATCCGCGAACAGCGGCTGTACCAGCTTATCCGGCAAACTAGCAAGATCACTGGCCGCACTTTCCGCATCGAATTTCCGGATGCCGGAGCGGAGGCATTTGCCTTTACTTTCGGTTGATTACAAGGAGTCCTGTCATGGCAACGATCAAACTTATCTTTAATTATCTGGTAAACGGCGGCATTTTCTTCATGCTCGCCCTGACCGCACTATCAAACGCCAACGCGGCACCGGCCGAACAAACAGCGGTATTTGCGGGAGGTTGTTTCTGGGGCGTGGACGCGGTGTTCAAACACGTCAAAGGCGTGTCCGAAGTGGTATCGGGCTATGCAGGCGGCAGCGCGGATACGGCGCATTACGAACAAGTCGGCAACGGCGATACCGGACATGCCGAAGCGGTGCGTGTCCGTTTCGATCCGGCGCGGGTTTCCTACCAGCAGTTGCTGCAAGTGTTCTTCAGCGTGGCGCATAACCCCACCCAACTCAACTATCAGGGCCCGGATGTCGGCAGCCAATACCGTTCGGCGATCTTTTACACCAGCGCCGAACAGCAGCGCATCGCGCAAAGCTATATCGGCCAACTCACCGCCGCGCGCACTTTTCCCGCACCCATCGTCACGCAGGTCGTTCCTCTGCCACGGTTTTACCCTGCCGAAAGTTATCATCAGAACTATCTGGCGCTGCATCCTTACCAGCCCTATATCGTTTTTCACGACATGCCAAAGCTGAAACAATTGCGCGTAAAATTTCCTGCGCTCTATCAATAATCTCGGAACCCCGCAATATTAAGAGCCATCAGTTTCTCAACGTTTGTGATCCCCGCCAACGCCGGAAGACTGGTAACCTGTCTGTTTACCGCCTGACCCAACATTACGTCCGTGCCTTGCCGCATATTTTTGAGGAATATTTGTCATGACCGAAACAACTTCGCTTGAACGGCGCGAATTACTGAAAAAAATAGCGGCAGCCGGATTGCTGCACAGTTGCGGAATGCTGGGGCTGGTGCAGCAGGCGCTCGCCGCCAATTCGTTCGACCTGAAACAGGGGATGATTTCCGTCACCGGCGGGGTTAGCGTGAACGGGCATCGTGCGTACAAGGGAAACACGGTCAAACCCGGGCAGACCGTTACCACTGCAAAGGGCGCGGAAGCTATCTACGTCATCGGCTCTAACGCCTTCCTGCAGCGTGAATCCAGCACGGTGTCATTCGGTACCGAAACCTTCACTGATTTCATGCGCGTGGTGAGCGGCCATATCCTGTCGGTGTTTGGTACGGGCGATAAAAGTCTAAAGACTGCCCATGCCACCATCGGCATACGCGGCACCGCCTGCCACATCGTGGCCGAATCCGACAGGACGTACTTATGCCTGTGCTACGGCGAAGCGGAAATCACTCTCCCGACACAGCTGAAAGATCCGATACGAATGAAGTCGGCGCACCACGATCAACCTGTTTACATTACCTCAGGCGGTACGGGAAGCATTCAGCCCGCCATGATGCAGGATCACCATGACGACGAGCTTAAACTCCTGGAAGCGCTGGCGGGGCGGCTACCGCCGTTCATAAAATGAGCCGGTACAGTCAAGCTGTCCTATGCTCGCCTACTTCGCGGTAATTTGCTGAAACAGCTCCAGTCTGCGCGCGTCGATTTCTCCGGCATTCGCCGCATTGCGCAGCGCGCAACCCGGCTCATGCAGGTGGCGGCAATCGTAGAAACGGCACTGGCCGCGATACTTGGCAAACTCGACGAAACCTTCTTCTATCCCGCCAAAGCTCAGGTGGTGCAGGCCGAAAGCCTGCACGCCGGGACAATCGATCAGACAGCTGCTGTCGTCTAGCCGGTACAGCCGCGCATGGGTGGTGGTGTGTTTGCCGGAGTCCAGCGCGGCGGAAATTTCGCGCGTGGCCGCCTGAGCATCGGGTAACAGCGCGTTGATCAGGGTGGATTTGCCCATGCCGGATTGGCCGACCAGTACGCTGGTATGGTCTTGCAACAGCGGTCGCAGTTGCGACACGTCTTGTCTGGCACTGAGCTCCAGCACGCGATAACCGATGGCGCGATAGGGTTTCAGCCGTTTGCGCGCGGCGGCGGCCGCATCGGACAGATCGCATTTGTTCAGCACGATCAGCGCTTCCAGCCCCTGATCTTGCGCCGCGACCAGACAGCGTGCCATCAAGCCGTCGTCGAACGACGGTTCGGCTGCCACCACCACGATGACTTGCGTGACATTCGCGGCAATCAGCTTTTCGCGGAATGCATCGGAACGGTGCAACAACGAACGGCGCGGTTCGATGCGTTCAATCACACCTTGCGCGTCGCTATTGGCGGAGGCATCCCCGGTGATTTTGATTTCCACACGGTCGCCGCACACCACCTCGCTCTTCTTGCCGCGCGTCAAACAGGCGAGTTCGCTGCCGTCCGCGAGACGCGCCAGATACTGGCGGCCAAATGCGGCAACAACCTGTCCGTGCAGAACTTCGCTCAAAGTTTAAACAGGGCATCCACCTTTGCGGCGCAGATGAAGTCGTTTTCCGACAAGCCGTGGATAGCGTGGGTGGTGTATTCAACTTGGCAACTGTTGTAGCCGACCGTGAGTTCCGGATGATGGTTCTCGCGGTGCGACATCCATGCGATGGCATTCACGAAAGCCATGGTATGGTAATAGTCCTTGAAGCGGTAGGTCTTGCCGATCAGGTGATCGAAACGCTGCCATCCTTCGAGTTGCAGCATCAATTCGTCGGCCTGCAAACTGGTCAGGGGCGGCACGCCCCCTTCGCAGGGTTTGCACTGCTTGCCGGTGAGATCGCATACGTTACTCATGGCATCCCCCTTATTTCAGGTTGTAATAACGGTTCAGATACGCGCCAAGATGCTGCTTGTCCTGCGGCGTAAGGTTTGCGCCGATATTGCCGCTGCATGCCTCCATTTGTTCGACCAGTTCGGTGGCGTTATGCACTTTGCGATCCGCGCGGGTGAAAATTGCGCTGCCGTCGCCCCCCAGCATCGCCGCATGGCAACGGTTGCATTTGTATTGCTCGAACAATTTCTGCCCGGTCTGCGCATTGCCGTCCGGAAAAGGGTTGGCCAAGGTTACCGTGGTGGCACACAACATCATTAGTCCGATTATCGATTTCATGGTTTTCTCCTCACTGTATTTTAAGACGGGCGATGCGCACCGCCGCAGGCGGATGCGAATCGTAGAACGCGGAATATAGCGGATCGGGAGTCAAAGTGGCGGCATTATCCTGATACATTTTCACCAGCGCATTCGCCAGATCGGTCGCGGCGGTTTGTTTGGCGGCATAAGCATCGGCCTCAAACTCGTGTTTGCGCGAATAAGCCGCCAGCAGCGGATGCAACATAAAACTGAAGATCGGCAGGATCATAAAGAACAGCAGCAGCGCAAGCGCGGTGGAAGGCGTATTGACACCCAGCCCCTGATAAAACCACGCGGTCTGCATCAACTGGCCGAGCAGCCACAGGAAGCCCAGACTCATGGCAAAGGTTGACACGATACGTTTTAACACATGGCGATGTTTGAAGTGTCCGAGTTCGTGCGCCAGCACCGCTTCGACTTCCTCGCCGCTCAGCCGCTCCAGCAACGTGTCGAAAAATACGATGCGTTTGGTCTTGCCGAAGCCGGTGAAGTAGGCGTTGCCGTGCGAGCTGCGCTTCGAGCCATCCATCACGAACAAACCCTTTGCGGCAAAGCCGCATTTATCGAGCAATGCTTCGATGCGCGCTTTCATCGCCTCGTCCTGCAGCGGCGTAAACTTGTTGAACAGCGGCGCGATGAAAGACGGATAGATGAACAGGATAAGCAAATTGAACGCCATCCACGCCAGCCACACATACAGCCACCAGTAAGTGCCCATACGCTCCATCAGCCACAGCACGCCGAACAGCAACGGCAAGCCGATAACCGCGCCGAGCAGCAGGCTTTTCAGCACATCGCTCAGATACAGCGCGGGGGTCATTTTATTGAAACCGAAACGCGCCTCGATGACAAAGGTGCGGTACAGGCTGAACGGGGTTTCCAGCAGCGACGAGAGCAGCAGCACGGCAACGATGGTCGCCATCCCCTGCACCAGAGGGGAACCAAACCAGCCATTGCAGACATCGGCGATCAGCTGAATCCCGCCAGCCAGCGTAAACGCCAGCAGCAGTGCGGCATCGAACAGTATGCCGAGCATACCAAAACGTGTCTTGGCCGACGTGTAGTCGGCGGCCTTCTGGTGTTCGGCAAGCTGTATCTTCTCGCGAAACGTCTGCGGCACTGCACCGCGATGCGCGGCGATGTAGGCCAAGTGGCGGCGCGCCAGCCACACTTTGGCAAGCGTGGTCAGCAATAGTGCGGCGATGAAGATGAAAGTAAATTGTGTCGCAGTCATTGGGAGTGTTGATTCAGTTTTTCGTGGGGGTGCAGTTATGCCACAATACGCACCTTGCAGATCATGTTAAGGCGCACCAATTATGGCACAAAATCAAAACAATCTTATCTGGATAGACTTGGAAATGACCGGACTTAACCCGGACACCGACCGCGTGATCGAGGCCGCCATTGTCATCACCGACGGCAATCTGGAGACGGTCGCCGAAGCGCCGGTGCTGGTGGTACACCAGCCCGACAGCGTGCTGGACGGCATGGATGCATGGAACAAATCCACCCACGGCAAGTCCGGCCTGATCGAAAAGGTAAAAGCTTCGGTATTGAACGAAGCCGAGGTTGAAGCGCAGATGATCGAATTTCTCAGGGAATATGTGCCAACCGGCATCTCGCCGATGTGCGGCAACTCGGTTTGTCAGGACCGGCGTTTTCTGGCGCGTTGGATGCCAAAATTCGAGGCCTACTTCCACTACCGCAACCTCGATGTGAGCACCGTCAAGGAACTCGCCAAACGCTGGAAACCATCAGTCATGCAAGGTATGAAAAAACACGGCAAGCATGAGGCGCTGGCCGATATCTACGAATCCATTCAGGAACTGCGCCACTACCGCGAGCATTTCATCAAGCTGTAATTCACTGATATGACATTATCGCGACGACTGGCAGATTGCGTTGAACCCAGATAGTTCATTAGAAAAACATTGCGTCATACCGGCGAAGGCCGGTATGACGGCCTAATGGATTATTTGGGTTGAATGCAACCAGCCGGAAATAACGACGCTAAGTATTTTGCCGGATGGCCAGCACAGCCTGATTGCGCAGTGTGCGCAATAGCGATAGTTGCTGGCGCGATATCTTAAGGCTGTTGGCTTCGGACATGTCGGCATAAAACATGCCGATTGCTTTGCCGTTGAGCATCAGCGGCAGCAAAATGAAACAGGGTGCATAGACCACATCTCTATACCAGCCCGGAATCTTGTCGGAGATTTTGAGCGAGTAAATGTCCGCAATCATAATATCCAGCCCCTTTTCGATCGACAGATGGAATACATCCGGCACGAAATTCAACGGGAAACGGAAGTTCGGTATTACCTCGTTGATGCCCGGGCCAAATCCAAAGCGCGCAACCATGGCTGCCTGCTTGTTGCTTCGCACCATGATCAGTGCACGGTTGAATCCCATCCCGCGGTAGATTGTTTCCAGGATCATCTGCAACACGTCGTTAAGCTTGAAGTTGCCCATCATGGAGTTCGTCACGTCCTGTATGCCGGCGCTGAGTATCGCATCGGAATCAAGCATATGTTCGGCAGCACCGTCTTTCTGCGTCACTGCCTGGTCCAGTCCGGTCATGCCGTCCGGCACATCCTGTTTCTTTGTGAGGCCGGGTGGCAGCGAATGTCCATTCCACTGCTTTACCCGGTTTAGCAGCGCGCTTGCGGCGGTATTAATGCCCAGCATGCCGGAGCGTTCGGTCATTTCATTCAGCCCGGCATTAATTGCAGCGGCCAATTCCTGTTCGGATATTTTATATGCGCCTTCGTAACGCGCCACCAGATTGCCCAAAACTTGCGGCTTGTGCTGTATGTCGTCTGCACCGGCGATATCGCACAATTCGTCGGCGAGATTGACCGTTATCGCCAGATTATCCTGCACGTCTTGCGCGGGCCTGATTTTTTCGCCGGATAACTTGCGTATACCGGCAATCAGGCGGGGCGGAAAATTCCAGTTGCGCGCCACGCTCAACCCCAGTTCAGAATATGGAACGCCAAGTATCCGCGCCGAAGCCTCCTCCTCGCCTTCGCCTTGCTTCATCAGGCGGTTCACCTCCTGGCTCTCCTCGAAAAAATAGAAGATCGACAGCATTCTGCCCAGATTGTGGAACATGGAGCAGACCTGCACCTCCTCGGCATCCTTGGCTCCGTACCGGCGGCACAATTGCGCGGCAACCACACCGGAGAACACCGCGTTGATTATCTCTTCCTTAAGCCTTGCCGCCATCTCCTTGTTTTGCAGGAATTCCAGCATGATCAGTGTCATCGCAATGTTGCGCACCGTTTCAAAACCCAGAATCACGACAGCTTTTGAAATGGTATTGATGGCACCGCCAAACTGCCCGTAAGAGGCACCATTCACCAGTTTCAGCAATTTATTGGTCAGGGCGAGATCTTGCAGGATAGCGCCGGCCAGCCGGCTGGTGCTGGCAGTTTCCGATGCCACGATCTGATTTATTTCCGAAATAACGCCGGACAACGCGGGGAAATCCGGCTTGCTGCGCATGCGATGCAGCAGGAAATCAGTGGCCGCATGGCGCGTTTCGTTGAGATAGTTTTGCAAATCATGCTTCATCGCGTCAGCGCTCAAGTAGCGCTCACCGGGATTTTTTGCAGCCGCCTTGAGAATGATCTCCTCCAGCTTTGCATCGATCCGCGCATTGTGCGAGGAAGGCGCAACGATTTGCCCGTGCGCAGCGCGGTTCAAAACCTCGTACATGTTATCGCCATCAACCGCGAATTTCCCGGTCACCATCTCGTAGAGCACCGTGCCGATCGCATAGATATCCGACAGAAAATCACCGTGTTGCCCGGAAATGATCTCGGGGGCTACATAGCGCGGTGAGCCGCTCAGGGGTGAGGCGATGGTCTGATCGTGGTCGCCGGTCGTGGTCGCCAGCCCGAAATCCATCACCATCGGCGTGCCGTTCTTGGCGATCATGATATTGGCCGGCTTCATATCGAGGTGCGAGATACCCTGCGCATGCGCGCAAGCGAGCCCCTCCAGTGCGCCGCAGGTTATTTCTGCAGCCAGCGCAAACGGCAGGGACTTTTCCTGCTTTAGCACTTGCGCAAGGGTTTTCCCCTCGACGTAGGCATAAACCAGATACGGAGCGCCCTGATATTCGCCGTAATCGTACAGGGTGATTATATTGGGGTGCTGCAGTTTGCTGACAATGCGCGCCTCGTGGGTCAGCTGCTCGGTTTTATGGCCCAGTTTAAGCAATGTCTTGATGGCGACCTGCCGGTCGAGCTGCGGATCATGCGCAAGATACACGGCACCCTGCCCGCCCCTGCCGAGCTCACTCAGAATTTCAAAACGGCCGATTAGCTGTCCTGGCATGGTTAAACAGATCAGGGGTCAATGGAGGTGGTTGCCGCTTAATGCATTGTGCAGCGCTTTGCCGGATATTACCCAAGCGCCAAGCTAGGGTAATTCTACATCAGTGCGCCGTGCATGCCTCGCAATCGTGTTTGATTTTATCCGTACTCCACCGGCTGACTGGCAGTGATCCGCACAGGCATGGGTAGCGGTTAATCGCTTGAGCGCATTTCTTTCTGAAATAATTTCACATTGTTGCGCCCGCTCTGCTTGGCGTGGTACATCGCGATGTCGGCATTGCCGGTCAATTCATCCTCGTTTGAACCATGTTCCGGATAGATCGCGATGCCGGTGCTGGATGAAATATTCAACGACTGTCCGGCGATCGCGAACGGCTGGTTCAGTGCAAAACGGATTTTTTCCGCCACGGTCAGCGCATCCTGTTCATCCTCAATGCTGGGCAATAACACCACAAACTCGTCGCCGCCGATGCGTGCCACGGTATCCACCGCGCGCATGCAGCCTTGCATACGTTCCGCCACCTCTTGCAACAGTTGGTCGCCTACCGCATGCCCCAGGTTATCGTTGATCGGCTTGAATTTATCCAGATCGATATACATCAGGGCGACGCGCGTTTTGTCGCGCTTGGCCTGCGCGAGAGCCTGCCGCATACGGTCGAACAACAGCAAACGATTCGGCAGATCGGTGAGCGCGTCGTATTGCGCCTGATGACGGATGCTCTCTTCGCCTGCCTTGCGTGCGGTGATGTCGGAAAACGCCGCAACATAGTGGGTCAGTTTGCCATGCGCATCGCGCACCTGCTTGATGGAACTCCACTCGACGTACAACTCGCCATTTTTGCGCCGGTTCCAGATCTCGCCGTTCCAGCTCCCATGGCTGGCCAGTTGCTGCCACATTTCGCGGTAGAACTCGGCATCATGCCTGCCGCTCGACAAGATGCGCGGGTTACCGCCTATCACCTCTTCCGGCGTATACCCAGTCACCCGGGTAAAAGCCGGATTAACAGCAATGACACGGTTATCCACATCGCTTACCAGAATGGCTTCATCCACCGCATTGAATACCGTCTCGGAGAGCCGCATCATTTCTTCGGCTTGCTTGCGCTCGGTGATGTCCTTGATGCTGCCGAAGACTCGCGTGATCTTGTTGCCAATACGTTCTGCCTGCCCGGTGGTTCTTATCCACTTGCGCGTTCCCTTGGCTCCGACCAGTTGCAATTCCAGATCATAGGGTTCGCCAAACTCAACCACCCTCTTGAACGCCCGCTCGATAATCGCCTGATCCAGCGGCGCGTAAAATCTGATGGCACCCGATACATCGTTCGGATTGTAATCGCCGGGCAACTCATGGATTCGATAGGTCTCTTCCGTCCAGCGCAAATGCTGTGTGGCGGTGTCATATTCCCATCCGCCGATCTGGCTGATCTGCTGGGTTTGCTTCAAAAATGCCTCGCTTCTTTGCAACTCCTGTTCGGCACGTTTGAGCCTTTCGATGTCGGCGTAGGTGCCGATCATGCGCAGCGGTTTGCCCTCCGCGTTACGGCTGACCACCATACCGCGATGCAACGTCCATTTCCATCCGTCATTCTTGATGTGCAAGCGGTGTTCGTTCTGGTAGCTCGAAGATTTACCGTCAAGATACTCCTGCATATCCGTCGCCACGCGCGGCAAATCTTCCGGGTGAACCCGGCTTTTCCATTCATTGAAATGTTGTTCCATCTCGTCCGCATCGCAGCGCAGCATATCTCTCAGGCGCTTGGAAAACTCGATCTCGTCAGTCTGAATATTCCAGTCCCACACGCCGTCGCCGGCACCTTCCAGCGCGAAACGCCAGCGTTCCTCCGCCTCGTACAAGCGCTGTTCCAGCTTGGCACGACTGATGGCATACCGAATCGTGCGAATCAGATCGTCGGCCTCGAAAGCGCCTTTAACCAGATAATCCTGCGCGCCTGCCTCCAGTGTCTGCAGCGCAAATTCGGCATCGTCATGCCCGGTCAGCACGATAAGCGGCAAAGCACCTGCGGCCGTGCGTCCGGCATGAACCGTGTCCAACCCGCTGGAATCAGGCAGCGTCAAATCAAGCAGAACCACGTCTGGCACGTTCTCGCGCAAATGCTGTTGCGCATCGCTGAGGCTTTTCACCCAAGCGATCTCAAAGCTGGAATTCGCCGCATTCTTCAGCAACTGGCGCAGCAGATGCGCATCACTCTCATCGTCTTCAACCAACAAAATCCGGCAATTTACACGTTGCAGCATGATTATTCCCTCTTGGGCAAGCGCGTCAATGTCAGCCAGTAACCCAGCAAATTTTCCATGGCCTCGATGAATTCCCGCATGTCCACCGGCTTGGTTACAAATCCTGCAGCCCCCAGCTTATATACGGTCGCAACATCACGTTCCGCATCCGAGGTAGTGAGCACCACCACCGGGATGCTTGCCAGGCTCTGGTCGGCCTTTACGGCGGCGAGAAATTCACGGCCATTCATGCGCGGCATATTGAGATCCAGCAGGATCAGATCGGGCTGGCTGCCATAGCGATCCCCTTCGCGCCTTAAAAAGGCCAGCGCTTCCAGACCGTCCACGACATGGTGCAAATTGCAATGCGCCTTGCATTCCCTGATCGCCGTGCGCACCAGATGCGCATCCGCCAGCTCGTCTTCCACCAGCAGGATATTGAAAGGCTGTGCATTTTCCGTCAGCATGACCACTCTCCGTCCGGCGATTCGAACACTACCATCACGATGCACACGCTAATTTTTTCTGGGCAAACGCGCCACTACAAACCAATAGTTATCCAATTGACGAATGGCATCGATGAACTGTTCCATATCTACCGGCTTGGTGATATAACCTGCCGCTCCCAGCTTGTAGGACATCACCACATCGCGCTCCACATCGGAGGTGGTCAGCACCACTACCGGTATCCCGGACAGCAGCGGATCTTGCTTGACCTCGGCAAGAAACTCCCGGCCATTCATGCGCGGCATATTGAGGTCAAGCAAAATCAAATCGGGTTGCGGTGCATCAAGATATTGCCCCAGGCGACGCAAAAAAGAGAGCGCGTCGACACCATCCTGCACAAGGTGCAAGTTGCACAGTACCTTGCTCTCTTTCAGCGCGGAACGCACCAGATTCGCGTCCGCCGGTTCATCCTCTACCAGCAGGATGTCAAAAGGATTTGCATTAGCAGTAGTCATTTTCACTCTCCATCAGGCAACTCGAACACCACCATGGTGCCGCCCTGTGCCGAATCTTCAATCCATATCTTGCCGTGGCGGCTCTCCACAATACGGCGTGCAATGGCCAGCCCGATCCCGCTACTGCCCCCGCCGGCACCGTGCAAGGTCTCAAAAATACCGAATACCCGCTCGCGATATTCTGCGGGGATGCCCGGCCCGGTGTCGCTCACGCGATAACGGCTCAGCGTACCGTCGCGCTCACCGCTAACCCCGATCTGCGGCACGGCTTGTTCATTCAACGGGCGGCCATGCTTGAACGCATTATCGAGCAGGATGACAAACAAATCCATGAGGCGCTGGCTATCGATTATCGCCGGCGGCAACGGTTCGGCGCTAATCACCGCACGCGCCTGCTGAACTTGCGCCGACAGTCTCTGCGTTGCGTTCGCCAGCACCAGATTGGCATCCTCTCGCCGCACCTCACCGCGCGGCTGATCGGCAGCCAGATAAAGCTGGATATCCCGCACCAGAGTGCGCAGCCTGCCTGCATCGCGTTGCAGATATTGCAGGGGTTCCTGCACATCCTGATCGGCTTTCACTTCTGGATAGGCCGCCAAACCGCGCTCCAGCAACTGTGTATAACTGGACAGACGCCGCGTCGGTTCCATCAGATGGTGTGCCGCCACATCGGCGAAACGCGTCAAATCGGCATTGGCACGCGAAATTTCGGCGCTGCTTTTGCGCAATGAGAACTCACTGGCTTGCTGTACCTCAATGCGCCGCCGTACTTGCAGCATCAACGTCAGGATCAGCGCCAATCCCAATACCCAGATTGCGCCGATCGGCAGCAGCAGCTTGCGAATATCCCGGTACACATTATCCAGAAATGGCTGCATGGGAACCGAGATGGAAATACCTCCGCGCACGTCACCCACCTTGTACCCTTGTTCGGCGTGACACTTCAGGCATCCCGGCTCCACCACAAATGCTCCGATCTGGCGCAAATACGGTTGGCCGTTGATTTCGGCGAACTCGGCGATCTCGCGCTCCCCCTGTTCAAAGCGCAGCAAGGCACCTCTCTCCCATTCATCCGGCGCATTAGCCGGATTCATCAGTTTCAGGCTGGTCAAATGCCCCGGAACTCCATACTGCCCGGCGAAATCGACCATCACCTGACGCATCACGTAGGCCGGGTTCATCAGGGTCAGTTTTTTGCCAGACCGTGTTTCGATGTCGCGCTCCGGTACGTTGAGATACGGATTCGGCCGGGTATGCTCGTCTACCGGCACATACACTCCTCCGTGGCTGGTTACCCAGCTGCGAAACGCCATGTCTTTGTTAAAACGCACCCTTACTTCCTGCCGCGCCAAATTTTCGGCATGTTCTTTTGCGACATGTATATCCCAGAATAAAAATCCGCCAATACTCGCTATCCAGACCAAAACGGCCGCTGCGGTAGCACGGTAGAGCGCAGAAAAATTCGATCCTTCATTTTGTGTTGTAGTCTTGCCCATAGCCTGGATTAATCCTTTCCTGTGCCCTGACCAAGCGGCATCTCAAAAACAAATGTACTCCCCTTGCCTTCGCCTTCCGACTCTACCCAGATGCGGCCATCATGATGCTCGACAATACGACGGCACAACGCCAAGCCCATACCCGTCCCCTCAAAACGTGCGCGCGACTGCAAACGGCTGAAGAACTGAAACAGGCGGTCGATCTGTTGCGGATTAATGCCGATACCGTGGTCGCGCACGCTCACACGCCAAGTATCGTCATGCACCGATGAATTGATCTCGACCAGTGCCGGGTGCCCGGTTTCGCAAAACTTGATGGCATTGCCGATCAGATTCTGGAACAGACGGGTCAATTCGTCACGGCTGGCAAATACCTGTGGCCATTCTCCGCCCAGCCTAACCTCCGCCTGTGTGTCCGCAATCAGCGGCGCAAGAAAACCCAGCGCCTCATCCAGCGGCGCTTGGCTTGCCAGCCATTTTTTCGATTCCGTCTTGCGTCCGACGCGCGAATAATCGAGCAGTGAAACGATCATCGAGTCCATCCTGCGTGCACCGTCCAGCGCAAAATCCATGTTCTCGCGCTCTTCGTCATCCAGTTTGTCTTTCAGGCTGCGCTGCAACAGCTGCAAATGGCCGCTGACTGCGCGCAAGGGTTGGCGCATATCGTGCGACACACTATAGGCGAAACGCTCAAGGTCGGCGTTAGAGCGGCGCAAGGCTTCCTCGGCAAGCTTGCGTTCGGTGACATCTTGTATTGTGCCTATGGAGCGCAACGCTTTACCCTGCCCGTCAAAGATAGTCTCGCAACGTTCGTGCACCCACTTGATGCTGCCATCCGCCATCAGCAGGCGATGTGTGATCTCGTAGGGCTGCCGTGTTTCCAGCGAATCTGTATAGGCATGGTTTACCTTCTCGCGATCATCGGGATGGATCGCCTGCAAAAATGCCTCGTACGATGCGGCAAACTGGTCCGGATCAATGCCGAACAACCTGAATATTTCATCCGACCAATGCAGGCGACCACTCATCAGATCCAATTCCCAATTGCCGATCTTGCCGATACGCTGCGCTTCATTCAGCCGCTTCATACTGATTTGCACGGCTTGCTCGGCCTGTTTGCGCTCGGTCAGATCGAGCCCGAATGCCCAGTTCTGCTCACCGATGCTGATAAAGCCCCACGAGATATTTTTCCGTGAACCGTCTTTGCAGGTGACAACGACTTCCACCGGTTCAATCTGGGAGTGTGTCTCGATCGCCTGTGACACTCTGCGCTGCCATTCCTCCGCCACTTGCCTGCGGTAAGCTTCGTCCGGGTAGGCGCGCGGCCACCAATGCGCGACTGTCGGCACCTCGTCTATCGTATAACCAAACAGTCTGATAAAGGTCGGGTTAATGTACTCCGCTCTCTGCTCGAGACCGGAAGACATATATATGGCCAGCGGCGAAGTGTCCGTTATGGCACGGAACAACGACTCGCTTTGGCGTAGCGCTTGTTCGGCCTTCTTGCGCTCGGTCACATCATCGTAGATCGCCACGATTTCGCCGCCGGGCAATTTGTATACAAAGTTGTCGCGCCAACCCGAGATACGACCATCGTGGTAAAAAGACAAGGGATAACGCTCGGTCACCCCGGTCTGCCATACGCGCCTGAATACATCCAGCAAGCCCAGCTCATCAATGCCCGGGAATACTTCGGCAACATTCTTGCCGAGCAAGTCTTCGCGGCGTACCTTGTCGAAACGTTCGGCGGCACGATTAAATCCGGTAAAAAAGAAATCCTGCCCGTCGTCTGACGCGCGATAAACCGCCACACCGCTGCTCATGTTCTCGAACAATTCGTTCAGGCGGGTTTCGCTTTCCAGCAGCGACTGGTTCAGCCTGCGTTGCTGCAGCCATGAGCGGTAAGCCATGCCGGACAGAATCAGTGTCACCAAGGCAAAGATAGCCACCAGAGCAGTGATTTTTTTCGCTTCCATGCGGGCAGCGGCAAGATAATCCGCGCCGGCAAATCCAACGATCAGGTAAATGGGACGATTACCCACCTTGCGAAAAGAAAGGGTGCGCTCGATATGGTCTGCCGAGGCATCGGTACGATATGTGCCCGAAGTCTGCCCTGCCCGCACCTTCCGCTCCAATTCCGGCGACACATTTTTGCTGCCGGCTACCAGATCTCTCAAGGGCGATTCCGGAAAGCGCGCCACCATGGCCAACTCGTCATCGCGCATCGCCACCATGCCGTGCTCGCCGATATCCAGGCCGGAGAATATACCGGTCAGGTGCGTCAAAGGAATCGCCGCAAATACCATGCCGTTGAATGAACCATCACCGCGCGCAAGGCGCAGCGCCAACACGATCACGGCTTTATTATTGGCGCGGCTGATTTGCGGTTTGGATATCACCAGACCCGCATCGGCATGGTCGCGCAAGCGGATGAAATGCGGCCGGTCAGCCAGCGATATTCGGGCCGCCAGCTTGACATCCGTGCCGTACAGCAGCGTTCCGTGCGCATCGGTGATGCGGATGGCATCAATCCCCTGCGCGCGAGCGCGCACCTGTTCGATATACGCATTCAATGCTGTTGCGTTCACTCTGCCGCCGGCACGCTGCCGGTACAACTCGTCCTGTACGGCGAACAACGCCATCTCGTTCGCCCTGATCTGCCCCTGCAATTCGCTTTGCAGTGCCAGTACCAGATTTTGCGTGCCGGTCTCGGCCTGCTCGTGATGCAACGCATATTGCTGCTGGATAGTCCAGGATGCCAGACCGATGGTGAACAGATTGAATACCGTCACACCCGCCAGCAAACGCAGCAGGAAGTCTCGTGTCGTCATCTTCAGCACTTGCCCACTGACCCGCTTCATCGTCCCCCCTTTTGTGAGCCTCTTCCGCTCGCCGACAGGCTGTCCACGGGCTGCTATTTATCCTCGCGGCCCAAACCTTGCAACCATTGTTCCAACGGTTCCGGCCTGCCATACAAGTAGCCTTGATGGATGACCGACCCGCGCGCATTCAGGAAATCCGCCTGTGCCTGCGTCTCCACACCCTCTGCCACGACCTGAAAATGCAAATGTTGCGCAATCGACAGAATGGTTTCAACCAGAGCCGCATCGTTGGGATCGGTGGTGCAATCCTGAATGAAGCTCTTGTCGATTTTTAGCTCGTGAATGGGCAGGCGCTTGATATAAGCGAGACTGGAGTAACCGGTACCGAAGTCATCGATGGAAAAGTGGATGCCCAATGTCGAAAGCTCGGTCATCTTGGCGATTACGTCGCCAATGTCGCCGATCACGATGCCTTCGGTCAGCTCCAGCACCAAATGGCACGGATCTGCGCCGCTTGAACGCAGTTGATGCCTGATTTCATCGACAAAGTCGGGCTGCTGAAAATGGCGCGGACTGATGTTGACCGACAAACGCAGCGTACACCCTTCTGGATCAAGCTGTGCCAGCAAGCGGCAGACTGCCGCCAGCATCCAGCGATCCACGGCGACGATCATATCCGACATTTCCGCCAGCGGAATAAATAAACCGGGCGGTGTCAGGCCGCGCGTGGGATGCTGCCAGCGCACCAATGCTTCAGCTCCTACCTGCACGCCTTTGGCATCGACCTGCGGTTGCAGGTAAAGACGCAATTGGTTTTCCGCAATCGCCGAACGCAATTCGGCTTCCAGCTGAAAGCGTTCCTTGATCGTTTCACCCATGGCCGTTTCGAAAAACATGGTACGGGAACGGCCTTCGGCCTTGGCCTTGGCCATTGCCAAATCAGCCTGACGCAGCACATCGACAGCCGTCTCCTGCTGGTTATCGGGCAGGATCGCGATACCGATACTGGCATCGATATGGATCAACTCACCCCCCATTTCGATGGCCTCGCGCAGCGCAGCACGCAACTTGCCCGCTACTGCCAGCGCTTCGCGCCCGGCTATTTCGCGTGAAACGCGCAATCTGGGCAACAACACGGCAAACTCGTCCGAATCGAGGCGTGCCAGCAAATCATCGGTATGCAGCGTCTGGCCGGCACGCTCTGCTACTACTCTCAGCAACGCATCGCCGACCGCAAGTCCGCGCGCTTCGTTGATTTCCTTGAACCGATCAAGATCGAGCAACAGCACTGCGGTGAAACTGCCATCCCGTTTTGCGCTCACCAGCGTCTGTTCCAGCTGGCGCAGGAACAGCGCACGGTTGGCCAATCCGGTCAACGGATCGCGCCATGCCAGCTGTTCGACCTTGTCCTGCACGCGCTTGATCTCGCTCATATCGGAAAACACCGAGACGTAGCGGGTAATCTTGCCCGCGCCATCCCTGATAGTGCTGATCGACTCCCATTGCGCGTATTCCTCGCCATTTTTGCGCCGGTTCCACATTTCACCGACCCACTCGCCCTTGCTGATGAGCGCATTCCAGAAATCGCGATAGAACGCCTGATCGTGCCGGCCCGATTTGAGCATGCGCGGGTTCTGCCCGAGCGCCTCGGCCTCGCTGTAGCCGGTGATATGCGAAAAAGCCGGGTTGACGGCAATGATATTGGCATCGACATCGGTCACCAGAATGGCCTCGCCGGTGGTATCGAAGACCCGTGCCGCCAATTCCAGACGTGCTTCGATCAGTTTGCTTTCGGTGATATCGGTAACGAATCCATGCCATAGGATGCTGCCGTCTTCCTGTTTTTCCGGCCTTGCATCACCTTTGCGCCAGCGCACGCCCTGATCAGGTAGCTGAATGCGGTATTGGTGGTGCCACGGCTGCAGCGTTCGTGCCGATTCCTGTATCGATGCTGCAATACCTGCCGCATCTTCAGGATGCTGGAAAGCAAATACCGCAGCTGCATCCTCACGCACTTGCTCCGGCGATACGCCGTAAAGATCCAGCATCGCTTTGCTCGCGAACGGAAAGCTCATATGGCCGTCCTGATCAAGCTTGAGCTGAAAGATCAGCCCCGGAACCTGATCGGAAAGCTTGTGCAGCAAGTCGTGGCTCTGCTGTAAATTTGCAGCCAGACGTTTGCGTTCAACCGAGTAACGAATGGCCCGCACCAAAGTATCGCTGTCGAATCTGCCTTTGATCAAATAGTCCTGCGCTCCGGCCTCGAGCGTTTGCAGGGCGAAACCGGTATCGTCGTGTCCGGTTAGCACGATCAACGGCAAAACGGCCGCCTCATTGCGAATGGCATGGACAGTTTTAAATCCGGAAGAGTCGGGCAGAGAAAGATCCAGCAACAGCACATCGAATCTGTCCTGGCGCAAAGCTTTGATCGTGTCGGCAAGCGTGGTTACCCAGACGATTTCAAACAGCAACTCCTCGCTGGCACGCAATGTCTGACGCGCCAGATTGGCATCACTGGGATCGTCCTCGACCAGCAAAACACGATAGGTGAAACGCGTATTCATGGGAAACCTTCATATAAAAACAACGGCTCATACGCTCCCGTATACGCATAATATCAGACCCAGCGAGGGTTTCACGCAAGGCGCAGCGCGCCGTGCGGCTATTTTTTTGCACCCAGTGCCAGAGCGCGCAACCTGCTTTGTTCCAGTTCCGCCGCATTCGGCTCGATCAGCCAACCGTGCAGGTTGTCCAGCACCAGATCGGTCAGCGCGTGTATCCAGTCATTGCGATCATTCAGACAGGGGATGTAATGATATTCGCCGCCCCCCGCGTGCTGAAAATCTTCCTTTCCTTCTAGCGCGATTTCTTCCAGTGTCTCCAGACAGTCGGCGACAAAACCGGGGCAGACCACGTCGATGCGTTTGAGCTTTTGCCCGCCCAGCTCCTTGAGCGTCGCGGTGGTATAGGGTTGCAGCCATTCTGCCTTGCCGAAGCGCGATTGAAAGCTGACGGCGTATTGCTCCGGCTTCAAACCCAACTCCTGAGCCAGCAAACGTCCGGTCTTGTGACATTCACAGTGGTAGGGATCGCCATTTTTCAGCGTGTATTCCGGCAGGCCGTGAAAGCTCATCAACAGCTTTTCCGGCCTGCCGTTCTTCATCCAGTATTCGCTGATGCTGCCCGCCAGCGCCTTGATGTAGCCGGGATGGTCATGAAAGTGCTTTACGGAGCGCAACGCGGGGGTATTGCGCATCTTTTTCAACTCATCGAACAGGCTGTCGTAAACCGTAGCGGTGGTACTGGCGGCGTATTGCGGGTACATCGGCACGACCAGAATACGCTGGCAGTTCTGCTCTTTGAGCCTGTGCAGCACTTGTGCAACGGAAGGGTTGCCGTAGCGCATCGCGTACTTCACCACCAACGGCGCTTTGGTGCGCTGACTGAGATAGCCCTGCAACAGCGTGGCTTGTTTATCGGTATAGACACGCAGCGGCGAACCTTCTTTCAGCCACACCTTGGCATATTTGGCGGCGGATTTCTTCGGCCGGGTATTGAGAATGATGCCGTTAAGGATCAGCCACCAGATGGCACGCGGCATCTCCACCACGCGAGGATCACCCAGAAATTCCTTCAGGTAGCGGCGCACCGCTTCCGGTGTGGGCGCATCCGGCGTGCCCAGATTGACCAGCAAAACACCGGTTTTTTCCGGTGTGCCGTGGGTGAAGGATGGTTCAGGTTGATAGGTCATAAGTAATGGTGGTGGTTGAACAACCCTCTCCCCTAGCCCCTCCCCCGCCTGCGGGGGAGGGGAACCAACCCCCCTCTCCCGTTCACGGGAGAGGGCTGGGGAGAGGGTGCGTTAACGGAATAAAAAGTCACGATATTCTTGCCTAACTTTGCGACAGCGCATTACCGAGCAAGCGCGCGGTAATATCCACGATCGGTATCACCCGCTCGTAGTCCATGCGCTTCGGGCCGACTACCGCAAGTGTGCCAATCACTTTCCCGTCGGCGGAATAGGGCGCGGTGATCACGCTGCACTCATCCAGCGAGGCCAACCCGGATTCGGCACCGACAAAGATATGGATGCCCTGCCCCCTGCGGCTGGCATCGAGCAGTTGCAACAGCTCGGTCTTTTTCTCGAACAAGTTAAATAGCCCGCGCAAGCGGGTCATGTCGGTGGACAATTCTTCCACATGCAGCAGGTTGTGTTCACCGCTGATGACATAATCTCCGGCTTGCTTGGCCTGCGCGGCATCGCCCGCCGCCAGTGCAGCCGCCATCAATGCACTCATATCCTGATGCAGCTGTTGCAACTCCCCGCGCAACCGGTCGCGTATCTGTGAAAAACTGCAACCGATGTAATGCTGGTTGAGGAAGTTGCCCGCCTCGGTCAATTGCGATTGAGTGTAATCGCGCTCCACCAACAGCACGCGATTTTCCACTTCGCCGTCTGGCATCACGATGATCAGCAGCACGCGCTTCTCGCCGAGACGCAGGAATTCGATCTGGCGCACGGTAATCGCGCTGCGTCCGGTCGTGGCGACCACACCGGCAAACTGGGTCAACTCGGAAAGCATATTCGAGGCTTGCGCGATCAGGCGCGACGGGTTGTCGGGCTGCAATTGATATTCCATCTGTTGCACCCGCGCGCTGTCCAGTGGCTTGGTCACCAGCATGGTATCGATGAACAGCCGGTATGCCATGCCGGTCGGAACGCGTCCCGCCGAGGTATGCGGGCTGCTGACCAAACCGATGTTTTCCAGATCGGCCATCACGTTGCGGATGGTCGCTGAACTGACTTCCAGCCCCGAATATTGCTGTAAAGCGCGCGAACCGACCGGCTGGCCGTCGCTGATGTAGCGTTCCACCAGAGTCTTGAGCAGGATTTGGGCGCGTTCGTTGAGCATGGTTCAATTCTACCACCGTGAATACAATAGCTATCCGGTATAAATTGGAACGTTGCAGAGGCGCGGCGCGCTCTATTTCAACCATCCCTTGCGATGAAATATCCAGAACGGCACCACGATGGAAGTCAGCATCAGCGATAAAGCGAACGGATAGCCGTTGATCCAGTCCAGCTCGGGCATGTGCTTAAAATTCATCCCGTAGACGGAAGCGATCAGCGTGGGCGGCAGCAACGCCACAGCAGCCACCGAGAACAGCCGCACGATCTTGTTCTGGTTGATATTGATGAAACCGACGGTGGTGTTCATCAAAAAATTGATCTTGTCGAACAGGAAAGCGGTATGCCCGTCCAGCGAGTCGATGTCCTGCATGATCTGGCGCGCCTCTTCCATCTGCTCCGGTGCCAGCAGCCTGCTGCGCATCAAGAAAGAGATCGCGCGGCGCGTATCCATCAGGTTGCGGCGCACGCGCCCGTTCAGGTGTTCCGCGTGCGCGATGTTGGCCAGCACGATACCGGCCTGTTTATCGCTGAGCGTCTTGTTCAGCACCGTGCCGCTGGTCTCGCCAAGGTCTGCATAGGCTTCTTCAAGCGCATCAGCGGAAAATTCTACGTCCGAGCCGTATAGGTCGATCAGTACATCGAGGCTGTCAGCAACGACATCCGGCTGGCCATGCGAGTGCAGGCGAAAATGCAGGAATACCGGCAGATCCTCGTCGTGCACGCTGAACAGAATATTGTCGGCCAGCACGAACGCCACCAGCACGCTGCGCGAATCGCTTTCCTTGCCGAGCAGGAAATCCGAGCGCACATGCAACTCCTTATCCTCCTCATAGAACCGTGCGCTTGCCTCGATGTCGCGCAAATGCTCCGGTTGCGGCAGGATAATGGAGAAAATCTTGGCCACCCATTCGCGCTCCTCCTCGCTTGGCGCGATGGCATCTACCCAAATCGGTTTGCGCGCGGCGATCTCATCCGCCTGGATACTGACCAGCCGCCCGTTTTCCAGCGTAAAGATATTGAGCATAGGCTCTTCCCGGTTACCAGATTTCAATGATGGCGATTATCCGCCATCGCCAGCCAAAGGGAAACGTGCCAGCACCCGATAGTCCGTCAACCCATCGCGCTGCACCGACTGCACCAGCGCGAAATCACTGCTTCGCCAGCATACCTGCTGCATCGCGGGCAACGGCGTATCGCTCCAGTGGGCGTTGCGCAGCAGCGTGACATGCGGCTGATAGTCTTGTGCTATAGCGTGATGACTGTCGAATTTGAAGCGATGCGCGCGCAACCGCTGTTCCAGTGCGCCTACCAGTTGTGCCAATTGCCGCGGTAACTGACGGGGCGCGGCATAGACAATGTGGTTATGTCCCCAGTAGCGCGCCTCGTCAAAATACAACTCAAAACATTCAGTGCTGGCTTCCTGCGCCGCCAGTTGCAAGGCTTCCAGCCGATACACGGGCACTTCGCCAATAAATACCAGCGTGACATGCAACGTCTCGCCGCGCATCGCGCGTCCGCCGCACATGCGTTCCAGTAGTGATTGCCAGGTAACCAACGGGGCACGCTCTACTGCTGTCGGCCACAGCGCAAAAAACACCCGCGCGGTCAGATTGTCTGAGGCGCTGCTCATCATAGCCCCATTTTATCCGCATCAGCGGCCCGCTGCATTGCGGGATGCCTTGATGTAAAATGCGCGTCTTGCAAAAGGAATCCCATGACGGCACGTTTGCGCGAAATTCCCTATAACTACACCTCGTTATCCGACCGCGAGATTGTCCTGCGCATTCTCGGCGCGGAAGCGTGGGACATCATCAATACGCTGCGCGAGGAGCGCCGCACCGGCCGTTCCGCGCAAATGCTGTACGAGGTGCTGGGCGACATCTGGGTGCTGATGCGCAACCCGTATCTGCAGGATGACCTGCTGGCCAACCGCGAGCGCCGCGAGGCTTTGATCGGCGCGCTGCACCATCGCCTGAAGGCGATTGACGAACGCCGCCGTGCTGCCGAAGGCACCGAAACCAACAATCCCAATCTGAAAGTAAAACGCCTGCTCGAACTGGCCAGCGCCGCAGTCGACCAGTTTGCCGACGAATTCGAACACACCCTGGAGTTGCGCACTCGCGCCCTGCGCGTGTTGGCGCGCATCACGCGGCGCGACAACATCCAGTTTGACGGTCTGGCGCGCGTATCCCATGTCACCGACGCGACCGACTGGCGCGTGGAATACCCGTTCGTGGTGCTGCACCCCGACACCGAGCAGGAAATCGCCCCGCTGGTGCGCGCCTGCATCGAACTCAAAATGACCATCATCCCGCGCGGCGGCGGCACCGGTTACACCGGCGGCGCGGTGCCACTGGACAAACTGTCGGCGGTCATCAACACCGAAAAGCTGGATACCCTCTCCGCGGTGGAACATCTGGTTCTGCCCGGTTTGAGCGAGACTTATGCCACCATCCATTGCGGTGCCGGTGTGGTGACGCGGCGCGTGATGGAAGCGGCGGAGAACAACAAGCTGGTCTTCGCGGTCGACCCGACCTCGGCCGATGCATGCTGCATCGGCGGCAACGTGTCGATGAACGCGGGCGGCAAAAAAGCGGTGCTGTGGGGCACCGCGCTGGACAATCTGGCATCGTGGAAAATGGTCACGCCTGACGGCCTGTGGATGAATATCGAGCGTCTGGAGCACAACCTCGGCAAAATCCACAATACCGCCAGCGCCAGCTTTCGCATCAGCCGTTTCGAGGCGGACGGCAAAACGCCGCATGGCGCGCCGGAAACGCTCACCATTCCCGGCAACGCGTTCCGCAAAGCCGGACTGGGCAAGGATGTCACCGACAAGTTTCTGTCCGGCCTGCCGGGCATCCAGAAGGAAGGCTGCGACGGCATCATCACTTCGGCGCGCTTCATTTTGCACCGCAAACATGCGCATACCCGCACCGTGTGTCTGGAATTTTTCGGTCAGGTGCGCGATGCGGTGCCCGCGATCATCGAAATAACCGGCTATTTCGGCAAACCCCAGCCTGCATTGCTGGCCGGACTGGAACATCTCGACGAGCGCTATCTGAAAGCGGTGGGCTACGCCACCAAAGCCAAACGCGGCACCCGGCCGAAGATGGTGCTGATCGCCGATGTGGTGAGCGACGATGCCGACGCGGCAGACCAAGCGTCCGCTGAGATCGTACGCCTCGCCGGTCTGCGCGATGGAGAGGGTTTTATCGCGGTGTCCGCCGAGGCGCGCAATAAATTCTGGCTGGATCGCGCCCGTACCGCCGCAATCGCCAAACATACCAACGCGTTCAAGGTCAACGAGGATGTGGTGATCCCGCTGCCGCGCATGGGAGACTATTGCGACGGCATAGAACGTATCAACATCGAACTGTCACTGCACAACAAACTCAAACTACTGGATGCGCTGGACGAATTTTTTGCCGGCGAACTGCCGCTGTATTACCAAGACGACGCGCAACTCGGCGATAGCGAACTGCTCGGCAACCGCAGACAGATGGTGCAGCAACTACTCGCCGAAGTTCGCGCGCGCTGGGAATGGCTGCGGGGCAATTTGGACAAACCCAGCTCTGAGCTAAATGCTGTCGTAGGCCGGGCTTCAGCCCGAGATGTCGGGTTAAAACCCGACCTACAATCCCGCGACTCAACAGTTTTCCACGCCCTGCAAGACCACAGCGTCCGCGCCTCGTGGAAACGCGAGGTGCGCGAGCCGCTACGCCAAATTTTCAGCGGTAACACCTACCAGCCGATTCTCGAGCGTTGCGGCGCATTGCACCAGAGCGTGCTGAAAAGCCGCGTGTTCGTCGCGCTGCATATGCACGCGGGCGACGGCAACGTGCACAGCAACATCCCGGTGAACTCCGATGACTATGCCATGCTGCAACAGGCCTACGGTGCGGTGGATCGCATCATGCAGCTGGCCAAAGCGCTGGGTGGCGTGATTTCCGGGGAACACGGCATCGGCATCACCAAACTGGATTATCTCGAAGCAAGCGAAATCGACCCCTTTACCGCATACAAGTATAAGGTCGATCCGGAAGGACGTTTCAACAAAGGCAAGCTGCTCAAGGGCGGCAATCTGGAACGCGCCTATACCCCCAGCTTCAACCTGATGGAGCTGGAAAGCCTGATCATGGAGAAGAGCGAGCTGGGCGAAATCGCCGATTCGATCAAGGAATGCCTGCGTTGCGGCAAGTGCAAGCCGGTCTGCAGCACTCATGTGCCGCGCGCCAATCTGCTGTATTCTCCGCGCAACAAAATCCTCGCCGCCTCGCTGCTGATCGAGGCGTTCCTGTATGAAGAACAGACCCGGCGCGGCGTTTCCGTCCGGCACTTTGCCGAGTTTTGCGATGTCGCCGATCACTGCACGGTCTGCCACCGCTGCCTGAAGCCCTGTCCGGTGAATATCGATTTCGGCGATGTGTCGGTCGCCATGCGCAATTTCCTGCGCAAGCAGGGCAAAACCAAATTCAATCCGGTGAAAACCGCGTCCGGCCTGTTCCTCAATGCCACCGACCCGACCGCCATCAAACTGGTGCGCAAGACCATGATCGAGTGGGGCTACAAGGCGCAGCGTACCGGCTATCGGGTTGCCAAGCATTTCGGTCTGGCGCAAAGCCAGACTAAACGGCCGCCGGCTACCGTCGGTGCAGCACCGCTGATTGCGCCGCTGGGTCATGCAAAAATGATCCACTTCATCAATAAACCGATGCCTGGCAACCTGCCCAGTAAAACTGCGCGCGCCTTGCTCGACATCGAAGACAAACATACCGTCCCGGTGATCCGCAACCCGGATAAATCGGGCGAAGACAGCGATGCGGTGTTCTACTTCCCCGGCTGCGGCTCAGAGCGGCTGTTCAGCCAGATCAGTCTGGCGACCCAGGCGATGCTGTACGAAGCCGGTGCGATCACCGTGTTGCCGCCCGGTTACCTGTGCTGCGGCTATCCGCAGAATGCCTCCGGGCAAGGCGACATAGCCAACCGGATTACCACCGACAACCGCGTGCTGTTCCACCGTGTGGCCAACACGCTGAACTATCTCGACATCAAGACGGTGATCGTGTCGTGCGGCACCTGTCTGGATCAATTGCTGAAATATCAGTTCGAGAAAATCTTTCCCGGCTGCCGCCTGCTGGATATCCACGAATACCTGCTGGAAAAAGGCGTGAAACTGCAAACTCCCACCGGGTTGCGCTATATGCTTCACGACCCGTGCCACTCGCCGATGAAAACCCACCAGCCGCTCAAGGTGGCAAGCGAGCTGATGGGCGTAACTGTACCGCTCAATGACCGCTGCTGCGGCGAAGCGGGCAGCTTCGGCGTGACGCTGCCGCACATTGCCACGCAGGTGCGTTTCCGCAAGGAAGAGGAGCTGCGCAAAGGGGTAAACTCGCTGCGCGCCGACGGCTATGCCGGCAAAATCAAAATACTCACTTCCTGCCCTGCCTGTAATCAGGGGCTGTCGCGCTACAACGAGGATTGCGACACCGCGCCCGACTATATCGTGGTTGAAATGGCCAAGTATCTGCTCGGTGAGAACTGGTTGGCGGACTATGTAGCAAAGGCAAATAACGGCGGCATTGAGAGGGTTCTACTGTAGGTGAGTAATTTATCGCGCTTTGATTTATTACCCCAAAAGGTTCCTTAGAACCGAATTGTCCCTTCCCCCTTGCAGGGGGAAGGTTAGGATGGGGGTAGAGGTGGTGAAGTGTAGACGTTTCTACCCCCTCCCTAGCCCTCCCCCTGCAAGGGGGAGGGGATGTTGTAGATAATAGATTACCTGGGATTATTGCAACAGCAAATGGGCGTGATAAATCACTCCCCTACTTGAAAACCATGCTTACACTTCCGCTCGAACCGACCGACGACCGCGCCAATCCGCATTTCAAGGATGCGGCGGGTTGCGCGTTATGGCTCGGGCAGTTGCAGCTAACCAACCTGCAGCTGGCACACAGCCTGTTGCTCACCCAAATCAACCAGCTCAACCGTTTTCCGATGCGCGGTCTGGAGCGCCTGCACACCCTGGAACTGCTGCGCGAAACCGTCGGCTATGTACAGGACGATTACGCCAAAAAACTGATCGCGAAACCGTTGCCGCTGAGCGAACACGAATTGATCGTGTTCGCTGCCATCGTGCAACTCTGGCAGGCTCTGGTCTTGGGCTATCAGCGCTGCCTGCAAGCTTTGATTGCCGGCGACAAACAACTTGAAAAGCACGGTGCCTTGCTGTGCCAGCGCTGTCTGATGTATAGCGGGCTGGAAATTTTCGAGCATCTGCGCACCGGCTACGAATTTGATACCAAACTATGGCAACAACTGCATGAGTTGTATGCCTTCGCCGAAGAACGGGGTTGGCAAACGACCCAAATACCCGACCCGCTGAACACCAAACAACCACACAGCAGCTGCGCCGGCAGCTATATCAAAACCCTGCTGGCCTGCTATGCGCGTCCTGCCGAGCTAAACCGCTCGCAACTGCAACTGCTGGACAGCTGGCTGACGCAATGGAGCGGCATGCTGACCGTGGAGCGCGGCTATACCGCCAGCCAAGGTGACGCGCAGCCGCTCGCGGCAGACTTGTCCGGCACGCGCGGTTTGCAGCCCGCCAAACAAGTGGCGGCTTTGCCTGAGACCCACAACGACAGCATGCGCTATCTGGCGATGGTTCCGTTAAGCAAATTGCTGCGCGTCAAAACGATCATGCTGCAGCAGGGTCAAACACCGCAACAAATCGGTCTGTGCGAACACTGCAACAGCAATGATTGCATCGAGTTGCTGACTTTTCTGCATCAAAGCTGGTGCGAAGACATCAGCGCCCGTTTCGGTGAACGCCATCCGGCCGCGCATCATGCGCAACTGTGCTACAAACCGGAAGGCATTTACGCGCATATATCCGGAAAATTATTCAAACAACCGGGACGCAGCGATAGCACATTGAGCAGTACAGCACGCAAACAGATCGAGACCTTTGGCCGGGTTTTGCAAAAAGACTCCAACAAGGAACATGCACCAGCTATACCTCCGCTGGAAACATGGCAATTCGACAATGAAAGCATTCTGGGAGCACAGCTGACGCGCCTTGACAGCTTTGGCGAACGGTTAAACCGCAACCAGTTGGTCGGCCTGCGCGCGGGCGATCACGGGACCTTCATACTGTGCAGCACGGCTTGGACCAACATCACGCGCAGCGGACAATTGCAGCTCGGCGTGCGCTATCTGCCGGGAAGTGCGGAAGCCGTCAGCATCCGCGCCACCGGCATCAACATGACCGTGTCGGACACCTATGTTCCGGCTTTTTTGCTGCCTGCTGTTGTGGCGCTCAAGATTCCCGCCAGCCTGGTCATTCCGCGCGGCTGGTTTCAGACTGGACGGGTGGTGGAAGTCCTGCACCAGAACACCGAAAAACAGAATGCAAAAATGAGTCTCAGTATAGAACACGGCTTGGATTACGAACGCGTCGGCTTCACGCTGGTGTAATTTTGTTTATCAACAGGCGCATTTGAAATGCGTTCCCCGTTTAACCATTTCGCCAAGCAACCATAAACCCGAGTTATTCGGCCAGACTGTTGCCCAACCTGCAACACACGCTGCCTGAGGCAACCGTGATACTAATAAAAAACCGCCGGCTGAAAAAGGGGGGAGAGGAAGAAATCGGCCGGCGGGGGAGGAAAATCAGCTCTTCAAAACTCTGCCCATTCGCCGTCTTTGTCCTGCATTTGCTGCTTGGCTGGCGGTTTTACCGGTACATCTTTAACCGCTGCGGATTTGGTCACAACAGATCCCTTGCGTGCCGGTGCCGCATGTTTGACGACAGGAGCGGACTCGCGGCGTACCACCGCAACTGCCGTATTTGAATGGCTGTCCATCTTGAACGTCCCGACCGATACCGACAGGTTCTGCGCCTGCTCTTCCAGCGATTCGGCGGCAGCGGCGGCTTCCTCGACCAACGCGGCATTCTGCTGGGTCACTTCGTCCATCTGGGTGATGGCGGTATTGACCTGCTCGATACCCTGGCTTTGTTCTTGGGATGCCGCAGTGATCTCGGACATGATGTCGGTCACGCGCTTGATGCTGGTGACAATCTCTTCCATGGTCTGTCCGGCCTGCGCGACCAGCTTGCTGCCTTCCTCGACCTTACCCACCGAATCGCCAATCAGCGTCTTGATTTCCTTGGCTGCTGCGGCACTTCTTTGGGCAAGGTTACGCACTTCACCGGCGACCACCGCAAAACCGCGTCCCTGTTCACCGGCTCTGGCCGCTTCAACCGCGGCATTCAGCGCCAGAATATTGGTCTGGAACGCGATACCGTCGATCACGGAAATAATATCCACGATCTTGCGCGACGATTCGTTGATCGAGTCCATGGTGGTCACCACTTGACCGACCACCGCGCCGCCTTTGCCCGCCACGTCCGAGGCACCGATGGCCAGTTGGTTGGCCTGTTTGGCATTTTCGGCGTTCTGTTTCACGGTGGAAGTGAGTTCTTCCATACTGGAAGCTGTTTCTTCCAGACTGGAGGCCTGTTCTTCGGTGCGTTGCGACAAATCCTGATTGCCTTGGGCTATTTCCTTGGACGCTGTGGCGATGGTGTCGGTCGCCTCCTTGATTTCGCCGACTAGCACCTTGAGGTTGTCTACCGTGCCGTTCACACCGGCCTTCATGTCGCCGAACGAGCCTGGGTAGTCCTTGGCGATGGTCTGTGTTAGGTCGCCCTTGGCCAGCGCATTGGCGACACGCACCACGTCGGCGATGCCGGTTTCGGTGACGTTGGACAGCTGGTTGAGCAACTCGGACAGGGTTTTGGTGTAACCCTGTTTGCCGTTCAAGTCCATCTTGGTGCTGAAACTGCCATGTACTGCCGCGTCTTCGACGATGTTCTGGATTTCGGCGACGATCTTAGTTAGCGAATCCACGGTGCCGTTCACCCCTTCTTTGGTCTGGCCGAACATGCCCTGATATTCTTTGGTGACCTTTTGCGATAAGTCGCCGTTGGCCAGAGCGGTGGCCACGCGGACGGTATCCTTCAACGCGTCGTCAACGGTGTCACTCAACTGGTTGAGCAACTCGGACAGCTCTTTGGTGAAACCAGCCTTGCCTTCCATTTTCATCTTGTAATCGAAGCTGCCGCGCACCGCGGCATCTTCGACGATCTGCTTGATCTCGGCGACGATGGCGCGCAGGCTATCCTGCATGGCTTTGAGAGAGCGCAGTAGCACGCCGATCTCGTCATGCTGACTGGTGTCTATATCCGAACTCAAGTCGCCACCCGCGATCGCGCCCGCAACATTCTGCGCTGCTTCCATCGAACGCGAGATGTTGCGGATCAGCATGAAGCCGATGAATACAGCAAGGCCAATGCCGAGCGTGATGGACGCAATGGAGATGATCCAAGTAGCATTGTAGGCCGCCTCGGCTTTCTCGTATTCCTCCTTGGCGACATCAGTCTGCAGGGTTTTCAGATCGTCGGCCAGATCCATCGCCTTGAGTCCCTTGGGGCCGACGGACTTGACCATCTGTGCATTCGCTTCAGGGTAGCGCCCCTGTTTGTACATATCCATCGCAACCAGCAGCCCGTTCTGGACGAAGTCCTTGCGCGCCAAAATATATTCTTCGGCTATCCTCCGCTCTTCCGGCGTCAGGTAGGTCTCCATGTAACTGCCCCAGACCTTGGTGATCTCGGCGATGTTCTGCTCGACCTTGTCGGTATGCATTGCGATCGGGTGGTCGTGCAACTTGCTTTCTTCCATGCGCGGGTCGTGCATGCTGGCCAGATGCAATTGGCGGATATTTTCCGCCATCAGGTCGGAAATCTCGGCGATCTGATCCAGCGGAATGGTGCGATCCAAATACACTGTGCGCAGCCCGTCGTTGGCCTGCCCCATGCCGCGCAAGCCAACGAAGCCGACGATCGCGAGCGCGACCGACAGGAACGCGATCAGGTAGATCAGGCGCGCCTTGATGGTAAGGTTCTTGAACATGATGTTTTCTCCTGACGATAGTTGTATTGTTAAGCCGCAACGGCCTCGACCAGATCCATGTCGCGGCTGGTCATTAGTTTTTCGATGTCGATTACGATGATCATGCGTTCGTCCACTGTGCCAACACCGGTGATGTATTGCATGTCCAGCGAGGCGCTGAATTCTGGTGCAGGCTTGATTTGGTCGGCAGTCAAAGCGATCACATCCGATACGCCGTCCACCACGATGCCCATCACGCGATGGGCAACATTGAGAATGATGACCACAGTCAGTTCGTTATAGGTTACGTTGCAGAGGTTAAATTTGATGCGCATGTCGATGATCGGCACGATGATGCCGCGCAGGTTGATCACGCCCTTGATGAACTCGGGCGAATTGGCGATGGTGGTGACCGCATCGTAGCCGCGGATTTCCTGAACCTTGAGAATATCGATACCGTATTCTTCTTTGCCCAGCGTAAAAGTTAACAGCTCACGGCTATTGCCTTCCGTTGTTTTTCCTTCGTTTGCTTGCATGATGCACCCCCATTCGGTTTAATGCTTCCGATGAGTTTCGCTCACGATGCATGGCTGCCCACCCAATCAGTTCGCAACTTTTTCACGCACTGTCGGTTTGCACGCCACGATCAACTTATCCACCAGATACGGCAAGCTGGTTGCCAAGTTGGCGATACAATAGCAGCCGATTGTTGCGATTATTTGACTGTGCGACCGTGTCTTAATACCGAATCAAACACCGCGCATTTCGCCACTTTCTGCCTTTACCATACCGCCTGCTCCATCGGCATACACCCACGACCACAATGCCGAACGAACCCGCGAAAACTGGAAAGTTTTGTCGAAGAAGCAGTCCGCACCGGCATTCTTGCAGTAATCCGCATAAAACTCGTCGATGTAGTTGGTCAGCACGATGACTTTAATCATGGCATGGTTGTTTTTAATATTTTCCAGAACCGCGATTCCCGATCCGGGTTGTAGCCTGATATCGAGAATCACCACGTCCGGCAGCAATTTGTCGATGCTTTCGATCGCTCCCTGTTCATCCTTTGCATAACCGATTAACTCAACGCCGGGAATATCGGAAAGCATATGCTGCAAATGCCCCCGTACGGCATCCGAATCTTCCACCACAAATACATTCATCATGCCACCCCGCTATTGGTTGAACCGCGTTACATCAGGAATTTCAGTGTGAGAATAATGTTCCTTTGCGCAGGTGTTGCGCATAGGTTTTTATCTGATAATTGTGTAGGAGGGCAGGAGGTTCTGTTGTCAGTGTTTGTCTGACAGCAAGAAAAGCGTGACTTGGCGGGATATGCAATAAATTACCGAAAGTTTGCGATATCAATCATTCAATTAGACGTTTGTCGAAAGCATAGTGCATCAGTTCGGCATTGTTGCTCAGATGCATTTTCTCCATAATGCGGCTGCGGTAGGTACTGATGGTTTTCACACTCAGGTTCAGCATCTCGGCAATTTTCATCACCGGATGCGCCGAGGCGAGCAACAGAAAAATCTGGTATTCGCGATCCGACAGGGTTTCATGCGGCGAGTCCTGATGCGCATCGCCGATTTCGTTGGCGAGCAATTCAATCACCGCCGGGCTGAGGTATTTCTTTCCGCCCGCCACACACCGTACCGCGTCCACGATTTTAGCCGGCGCGCACTCCTTGGTCAGGTAGCCGGCTGCGCCAGCCTTGATGAGGCGCACAGCGTATTGGTCTTCCGCATAAATGCTGATAACCAGCACCGGTAACCCCGGTACATCTTTGCGCAACTGCTTGATCATATCGATACCGTTCATGCCCGGCATGGCAATATCAATCAACGCAATGTCGCAGTTATTGCTGCGAATCCAGTTCAGCGCATCAATGCCGTTGGCATGCTCCGCCACGACCTTCATTTCGCTGTCTTCCTCCAGAATTTGCCTCAATCCATGGCGCACGATGGCGTGGTCGTCGGCAATCATGATACGAATCATTCGTCTTTTTCCCGGTTATTCTTGTCAGGCAGCGGCAAAGTCACCACCACACTCAATCCGCCACTGGGCGAACTGCCGAAGCTGATTCGGCCACCCAGCTGATTGGCTCGCTCGGTCATGCCGAGCATGCCATAGGAACTGGGTAAAACAACGTGATTGTCCGGTATACCCCGACCATTGTCGCTTACCGTTAAGCTGAGTTCGTTTTGACCGTGGATAAATTCTATCTCCACTTTGGAGGCACCGGAATGCCGTGAAACATTATTCAGCGACTCTTGAAGGATACGGAACAACGCAATCGAGCGCGGCTTGTCCAACCCGCCTTGATCTTCAATACAAGTCACCCTGCATTCGATCCCGGTATGTTTGTTGAATTGAACGGCTTGCCATTCCAGAGCAGCCAGTAACCCCAGATCGTCCAGAATAGTCGGGCGCAAATCCGAGATGATCCGCCGAGTGACACCCACCGCATTGTCAATCAATTGCGACATCGACTCGATACGCTCGCTAAACAGCGCTGTTTCTTCATTTGCCGGCAGTTTTCGTGCCAACCAATAATTATCCAGTTTAAGCGCCGTCAATGTGCCGCCCAGTTCGTCGTGCAATTCTCGTGCGATTCTGGTTTTTTCTTCCTCGCGCACAGTTTGCAGATGCGAGGCGAGTTCACGCATTTTGCGTTCCATCTTCTTGCGCACTGTGATATCGAGACAATAGCCGATGTAACCGACGAACTCATTCTTGCTGTTATAGCGCGGACATCCATCGTCCTGTACCCAGCGATAATTGCCGTCGCGGTGCATCAACCGGTAATCCATACTGAATTTCTCACGTCGCCCGAAGGCTGCTGTATATACCCCAATACAGCGTTGCAAATCATCCGGGTGCACACCTTCTTTCCAGCCGTTGCCGATTTCCTGTTCCAGACTGCGCCCGGTAAAATTCAGCCAGGTCTGGTTGAAATAGTTGCGTAGTTTGTCCGTACCTGATGTCCATATCAATGCCTGCCCGGAATCCGCCAAAATCCCGAATTTATGCTCGCTTTCTATCAGTTGTAATTTGGCCAGTTTGCGTTCGGTGATATCTTTTACGTTGACCATGACGGTGGCTTTTCCGCCGATGCCGTCAACCACTGAAATATCCACTTCGGCCGGAAACGTGCTGCCGTCCTTGCGCAGACGCACACATTCAAAGCTGTGGTATCCGTTTTTGCGCACACATTCAACATAATGCGGCAGGTTGGCGCGGCTTTCCGGCGCGTACATGACATCCGCCTGAAGATTGTGCAACTCCTCCACGGTATAACCGTGCATACGCGCATAAGCAGGATTTGCCAGCCTGATCACCCGACTCTCGACTTCCCCGATGGTCATACCCCAAGTGGCATTTTCGACGAATGCCTGCCATTCGCGCATGGACTCTTCAGCCTTGCGCCAATAGGTGATGTCGCTGAACGAGATGCGCAACACATGTTGCTTGTCATCGGCCACATGATGCCTGCAGTCCAGATAAGCCAGCATTATTTCCCCGTCGCCGTTTTTGAGGACAAGCTCCAGACTCTGGCTCCCCGCATGCCGCAATAAATCCGCGAACTGCACATGCCATCGCTCGTGAGATTCCGGCGCAACGAAAAGATTGAAGCGCTTGTGCAGCAGCTTGCCTCGCTCCCGCTTGAGCAATGCGGCCCCGGTGAGATTAATCTCGCTGATCAGGCCTTGTTCGTTGAGGGTGAGATAACCGACCGGCGCGAATTCATACAGATTCATGAAACGGTCGCGCGATTCCTCCAGCGCGAGCTGCGTCTGACGCAATTGCTCGTTCTGCATCTCCAGTTCGATCTGGTAAACCTGAAGCTCGTGCAACAATACCTCGGCGGGACGCGGCGGCAATTTCGGCACGTGCGCGAGCTTCGCTTCGGCGGCTACGCGCAGCAAGTCTTGCTCGTTTGGCTTTTCGCTCAAGCTGCCTCCTTTGCGGATGAACCGGTTCATTATAGGCACAATCCGGCAGCTGACTACCTCTGCTCTTTGCCCGCGTTCTATTTCAAACTAGGCCTGTTCTTCACGGCGACGCAATGCGCGCCGCATCCATCCGCCCAACAACAGCAACACCGCGGCACCCAGCCCTAGCGGCCAGTAATCCGGCTGGTTCCAGCTGCGGCGCAGTTTACCGCGCTGCGCCGTATCAACGCGCCAATATTTGAGCTTGTTGTTCGCCATCACATTGGGCTTCACGTTATGCAGCCAGCCGTGCTGCAACACGTAGCTCTTCGGGTGAAAGCCCCATAGCCACGGCGAATCGCGGCGCAGAATTCCCAGCATCCGGTCGATGATGACCAGCCGTTCCGGGCTATTTTCCATGTTTTTCATCTGCTCGAACAACCGGTCGTATTCCGGGTTGCTGTAGTTCGCCGCGTTCTCGCCGCTTTTGCCCACCTTGGCCTGCGCGCCGTGCAGCAGGAACAGGAAGTTCTCCGGGTCGGGGTAGTCGGCGTTCCAGCCCATGTAGAACATTTGCGTATCGCCGCGCCGTATCTTGTCCTGAAAACGATTCCAGTCCGTGCTGCGCACATCGAGTTGTACGTTGATTTTCTCAAATTGTTTGCGCAGCCAATCCAATCGCGACTTGCCGCCCACCCCGGTCGCGGTTGTATCCATATGTATTACCAACGGCTGCATGGTCTTTGCGTCCACACCATTGGCATAGCCCGCTTCAGCGAGCAACCGCTTGGCCTCCCCGACAGTTTTGCGCCTCGGCGCGCCGTCCACCCAGTCATACACCGTGCGGTTGACGCCCGCTTCGCCGTTACGGTAACCAAAAATGCCGGGCGGCAGCGGCGACTGCGCCGCGATGCCGCGCCCGTTGGCGAAAATTGACACAAACTCCTCGAAATCCACCGCGATGGCGATGGCTTGGCGCAGTTTGCGCGCCTTTTCAGAATTGCCCCCAACCACCGGATCAAGCCAGTTAAAGCCGGTGTACATTGTTGAAGTCGAAACCTCGGTCGAAAGACTGATGCCCTGCACTTTCATTCCGTCGGTCACCGCCGCTTCGCCGCCGACGTTCACCTGCACCGCCTGATCGAAGCTGTCCGAGCTGATGCCCGAGGCATCGTAATAGCCCTGCAAAAATTTATTCCAGTACGGAATGGTTTCTTTTTCCAGACTGAATATCACTTGGTCGATCAACGGCAACGGCTTGCCCGCATCCGCCAGCAGCCCAGCCTGCGCATCGTCCGCTTCGCCTTGCGCCGGATAAGTTTCGCTGTCGTAATAAGGGTTGCGGCTCAATACCATGCGCCGGTTGGGATCGTTCTCGGACAGGTAATACGGGCCGCTACCGACCGGCCACCAGTCCAGCGTCAGGTTGCGTTCGCGCATTCCGGGCTGCGCGTAAAAGCGTTCGGCCTCGTGCGGCATCGGCGCGAAAAACGGCATCGCCAGCCAGTAGGCAAACTGCGGATACTTGCCCTGCACCTCGATGCGGTAGGTATGTTCGTCCACCACTTGCGCCCCCGGCAATGGATAGGCATTCAGGTCGAGGAACGCGTCGGGATTATTTTTCAGCGCCTGCTGCAGCGTCGCGGCGTAGTCTTTCAGTCCGACGATGTATTCGCTCATCACGCCGAAGATCGGCAGATGCAACTGCGGATGCGCAAGGCGTTTGATCTGGTACACATAATCCGCCGCCGTGACAGCGCGCGTGCCGCTGTGCTTAAAGTCCCCCAATGCATGAATATCGCGCAGCGCGTCCGAAGTCAGCACGGCGTTTTTCGGGGCGAATGCCGGATGCGGCTGATAACGCATATTCGGCTTGATGTGGATTTCATACACGCTGAATGCGATTTTTTCCGGCGCTACATTGTCCGGCAATGGACGGCGCTGCTTGTCCAGATAGCGCACCGTCGGCATCGCGCTGGCGGCCAGCGGGATCAGCTCGTAAGGGCGCTTCAGATAATGGTATTGCAGCGGCGGCGCGTAAATCTGCGCGAGGAATTCGTACTCGTTTTCGCTGTAGGCCTGCGCCGGATCGAGATGCTTGGGGCGTTCGGTGAACGCGGTATAGAGGATCGGCTTGCCACCATCCGCCGCCGGATAGGGGTTGTTCCACAACCCGCCGTCGCAGGCGGACAGCAGTATGGCCAGCAGGGAAGCCATGACTCGTGGAAAATTTAGCGAACTAATGTGAGCCACTTTAATTTAGACCTTTAGCGCGCAAGCCACGGATCAACCAAGACCAACTCACTTATGTTGCGAAAATCTTTAGTGTTACGGGTTGCCAAGACCAAGCCATTTCGTAGCGCAATGGCCGCTATCTGCGCATCCTCGGCAGAAATTGGCATGCCGAGCTTATTACGGGTAGCAACCAAAGCGGCATACTCATGCGCAGCTAACTCCTCAAACGGCAGGCACCGTCCGACAAAGTCCTGATCGAACATCTGCTCCAACGCATCGGCCATTGCATCTCTGCGCTTGCCGCCCGGCAACAAAGCCACACCCAGCAACAATTCAGCTTGAGTAATTGCGCTGGTATAAAACTCGGCACCCTCTTGTTGCGCAAACCAATCAAGCACCACCGAAGACGGCTGTGGACGCATCAACTCAGACAGCACATTGGTGTCCAGCAACACGCCCTGCATGATCAGCCCTCCATCGAAGGCGGAGTTCTTGCCATCTGACGCTCGGGAATAGGCAAAACATCCAACTCCAGAGCGGCAAAATGCTTTTGAATACGTTGCGCAAATGCCGGCTGGTTTCTCTTCGGCAAAACCGCACGCAACAGAATCTCGCGCACCTCCTGCTCCATAGAACAACCGTGCTGCGCTGCCTGTAAACGCAAACGGTTCTTGACCTCATCATCAATATTTCTGATCGTAAGTGCCGCCATGTTAGCCCCCAATAATGATTGCATTGCCATCATTGTAATCAATCGTCTGCGGGACAGCAAATGACCGAATTACCCCATCAAAAATTTGGAAGCGTAAAGGCGCCACCCTTTAGCTCTTTGGGATAAATTCCGCTTCAAATGGTCATTTTCTACGCCGCCTTGTGCAGCGTCTTGTGGATATTGATGTCGTCGTATGGCGCAAAAAGGCCATCTGGACAGTTCTATTTGCTCCCAACGGCAGGGTGAACATTGCGTAACCCAACCCGACAGGAGAAAGTAACGCGGAGTAGATCCTGAGGATATTGGTTCACCCAAAACAATTCGACTCCGGTACCTTTAATCTTAGAAGGTTCCGCCCCAGCATCGTTTGTGCGACAACCCTCGTCCGGTCAAAAATTATATTCGAACGCAACCATCCCGCTGCGCGGCTGTTGCGGCATGTCGAAGAAAGTGAGGCTGCCCGAACCGGCGGCGGCGTAATAGCGCTTGTCGAACAGATTGTATACATCCAGCCAGAGCGTGCCCTTGCCATCGAGAAGTTTATGCCAGCCAATGTGCAGATTGGTTAGGGTATAGCCCGGGGTTACCAGCCGCTCCGGCGGATTTCTCGAATTCTTCTTGCGCCCGTTGGTCGTGCCGCCTATCCACAGGATTTTCGGGGTGATGCTGACTCGGTCGAAATAGCTCAGCGTCGTGCCCAGCTTGTACTTGTGGCTGGCGACGTATCTCAGGTCCCATTCCACGCTGTCACCTTCGTTGCTCTTGCCTTCGATCCAACTGGCGCTGCTCCACAGCTTGGCCGCCCAAGTGGGATTTATCTGAAAGTTCCACTGCGCCATCAGGTCGAGGCCGGTTTGCGTTTGAGTGCCCGCATTGCCCTTGATTTCCGGATTGATCAGAATTGCGCCGGGAATGGCGTTCACCGCTGTCGACGGCAGGGTGACGATCAGGTTCTGGATCTGGCTGTGATAGGCGTTGGCGACAACATTCAAATCTTCACGCGGTCGCCAGTCCCAGGTCAGGCTGAGCGTTTTGGCCTTTTCCGGCTTGAGGTTGAAGTTGGGCGCGCGAAAACCCGTGCCCCTGTAAAGCCCATTCGCATCTTTGGAACCATCGAAGGAGCCGAAGGAAGTCAGGCTTTCCTCGGGAGAAGGCGCACGAAAAGCCTCGCCATAAAGTGCCTTGAACAGGTGCTGCTTGCTGGCCCGCCACACCATGCCGAGACGCGGGTTAATCGACTTGCCGTAGTCCGATCGTCTATCGAGGCGCAGCCCGGCCATGGTCGAAAACTGGCTACTCCACTCGGATTGAAGTTGCGCGTAAGCCGAAATATTGTTGAACGAAGCATCGTATATGGGAAGAGGAATGCTGGTGTTCGGATAGTAGAACCCCTGCTCGCCCGGCCCCTTGCCAGTGTCATATGGGCCGGGTAAAGAAGAGGTTTCGATGGCGTAATACTTTTGGTAGCCGATGCCCATCTGGGCACGATGCATGTCGTTCAGCTTCCAGTTCAGGTTTTGCTCGATGCCGAGGCGATTGCCCAGCACATAGGAGTAGCTGTCGACGAAGGCAGTGTAGATGTTGACATACTTTGCCTGCGGATCGACATCCCTGTTCGAGTAATCGATCACCAGCTCCCCCGATAGGTTTGGCTTCAAGTCGAAACGGTACTTGCCATAGACGGTATCGGTTTTGCTGATCCAGTGCGAATCGCTCAGATACAGGGCGGTCGAAGGTTTGTCGCCGGTGCTGGTCAGGCTGCTAAAACCGTTGCGGTAAAAACCGACGGTCAAATCCTTGCCCATGTCCATGCGGGCAAACAGACTGTGGCTGCCGATTCCACCGACATAATCTTCGCGCATTGCCACCGGCACCACCACCGTGCCGGCAAAATTCCTGGCATCCGTTTTGGCAAATTCAGCCGGGTAATAATTCTGTAGCGCCGCGCGATCCGAGCGCTGCCAGTGTCCGCCGACATCCAGAGAAAATTCTCCATCGGTCTTGAGGCCGGCCATAAACGATGCTTCGCGGCTGCCGGAGCTGCCCGTTCCCACGGAAGCCCAAGCTCCTTTCTGCCTACCGGCATGATCGGTGATGATGTTGACCACGCCCGCAACCGCATCGGCACCATAAAGGGCCGCTGCCGGGCCAAACAGGATTTCCACCTGTTTGGCGGCAAACAGCGAAAAGTTTTCTGCCACGGGGAAAGTGCCGCCCACCGGATGCCCTACCCTAACCCCGTCTAGCATGATCATCAGCATGTTCGATCCGGCATTGCCCTGCACGGTAAAGTTGTTGTAGGACGACGACTTGGTGCCGCGCATGAGATCCACCCCAGGCATGTCTTCCAGCAAATCCGCCAGATTTTTGTAGCGCCGTTCACGGATCTGCTCGCGCGTGATGAGCATGATGTGCGCAGGGGTCTGGTCGCGCGTTTCGTTCTGGCGCGAAGCCGTCACGATGGGCATGTTGATCAAATCCTCCAGCGACAAGGAATACAGTTTTTCGAGATCAACGTCGAGCGTATCCGCTGCAACAGCCGGTTGCCACCAGGTCAGGATGGATAAAAACAATATGTGGCCAAAACGAAAGCGCATTTGTCTGGAGAACACCTGATTACTCATTTAATATATCTCTTTGAAATATAGCACGTTTCCCCCGCACGAAGCCAGCAAAGCAGCGAACTGCCCCCGCGAGGCTGTACCTGACCACCGTAGCGCAATCAAAGTGAAGCAGTTCCATTCCGGTAAAATTGCCGCCCCCGCGAAGCGCTTATAATCTCCAATTATCTGGGTTTATAGGATTCAGCCATGTTCCCGGACTCATAACGCAGAGCGCATAACCTTGCGGTCTGTTTATAGCGCCGATGCTATACTTATGCGCATTAACGTGAAACTCGCGTAGCGATTCGTTTGCCCTTTCTCCCGCTTGCGGGGGAAAGTTGGATAGGGGGAAACGGGCATGGCGAGTTTCATTATCAGGGTGGGCACTTGCCATACCCGTTTGCTTTAACCACGAACGGAGAAATACATGAAACGATTTTTATTGCTGTTAGCGATTGCACTGACCAGTGCGAGCCTGTTTGCCGCGACGGCTGAAGCCAAGCGTTTTGGTGGTGGCAGCAGCTTTGGCAAGCAACGCAGCATGACTCCGCAAGCCGCGCCCAAGGCTCCCGCTGCTGCGCCCGCGCCGACTCCCGGCGCAGCTCCGGCAGCGGCAGGTAACAAGTGGATGGGGCCGCTGGCAGGTCTGGCGATTGGTGCCGGTCTGGGCGCGCTGTTCGCCAGCATGGGCATGGGCGGCGCAATGGGCGGTATTCTGATGGCGCTGCTGGCCGGTGTCGCGGTAATGTTCCTGATCTCGAAGTTCCGCAAAAAACAGCAACCGGCGATGCAATATGCCGGAGCGGGTGCGCCCTATCATGAATCGCAACCGGTGCAGCAGCCATTGTCCGGCGGTTCGGTAGCGCCTGTCGCAACGTCTTCAACAACCGGCCGCATTCCTGCCGATTTTCCGGTGGAAAGTTTTTTGCGCAGCGCCAAGACTTCGTTCATCCGCCTGCAGGCCGCCAATGACCGCAAAGATCTGAACGACATCCGCGAATACACCACACCGGAAATGTTCGCGGAAATTTCGATGCAGATGCAGGAACGCGACGATGCGCCGCAAAAAACCGACGTGGTCGCTATCAACGGCGAACTGCTGGAAGCGGTCGAGGAAGGCGATCTGGCGATTGCCAGCGTGCGCTTCACCGGACAACTGCGCGAGAACAACGGCACGCCGGAAAGCGTCGATGAAATCTGGCACGTGCAGAAAAACCTGCGCGACAACAAGTCGGTATGGCTGCTGGCCGGCATTCAACAAACTACCCTGCATTAACCACTAGCGTTCGACTAGATTCACCCCAACTAATGCTATTCAAAATAAACCCGGTTAATCCATTAACTACAATATCCCCTCCCCCTTGCAGGGGGAGGGCTAGGGAGGGGGTAGAAACCTGTATGTTTCAGCGCTTCTACCCCCATCCCAATTGCCCCCTCGCTTCGCTCTCCCCCTCTGCAAGGGGGAAGGGGCAATTCGGTTCTAATGAATTTTCAGGGATAAACCGGAATTAGCATGCGCCTGTTCCGCCTGATCAAGATCATCTTCGTGGTGCTGCGTTTCGGCTTGGATGAATTCCTGCTGGCGCATTCGCGGGTGCGCTGGCTGCGCATCCCCCTGAATCTGGTGCTGTTCCTGCGCGACACTTCCGAACCGCGCGCTGTCAGGCTGCGGCTTGCGCTGGAAAGCCTCGGCCCGATCTTCGTCAAATTCGGCCAAATGCTTTCCACGCGGCGCGATCTGCTGCCGTCCGACCTAGCCGACGAACTCGCCAAGTTGCAGGATCAGGTACCGCCGTTCCCGTCGTCGCAAGCCATCGCCGTGCTGGAAGATGCTTACCGCAAGCCGCTGCGCGAGGTATTCCAGAGCTTCGAGGAAACACCGGTCGCCAGCGCATCGGTGGCGCAGGTGCATTTCGCGGTGCTGCCGGACGGTCGGGAAGCGGCGGTAAAAATCCTGCGCCCCGGCATCGCGCCGGTGATCGCGCATGACATCGCGCTGCTGAACATCTGCGCCGAGCTGATGGAGCGGCTGTGGTCGGACGGACGCCGTCTCAGGCCCCGTGAAGTGGTGGGCGAATTCGAAAAGATTTTGCGCGACGAGCTGGATTTGATGCGCGAAGCATCCAGCGCCAGCCAGCTCAAACGCAATTTCGCCGACTCACCGTTGCTGCTGGTGCCGGAAATATATTGGGATTTTTGCACCAGCGAAGTGATGGTGATGCAGCGCATGTACGGCACGCCGATCAGCCAGGTAGGTGCGCTGCGCGAGGCGGGCATCGACATTGCGCAATTGGCCGCCAACGGCGTGGAGATTTTCTATACCCAGGTGTTCCGCGACGGTTTTTTCCACGCTGACATGCATCCCGGCAATGTGCAGGTGGCTGCGGACGGCCGCTATATCGCGCTGGACTTCGGCATCATGGGCTCGCTCACAGACAGCGACAAGCATTACCTCGCGCAGAACTTCATCGCGTTCTTCCAGCGCGACTACAAGCGCGTCGCCGAGGTGCATATCGAATCCGGCTGGGCGCCCGCCGAAACCCGCGTGGACGAACTGGAAGCTGCGATCCGCGCGGTATGCGAACCGATCTTCGACCGGCCGCTGCGCGAGGTTTCGTTTGGCCGCGTGCTGCTGCGGCTATTCCAGACTTCGCGCCGCTTCGGCATCCAGGTTCAGCCGCAACTGGTGCTGCTGCAGAAGACGCTGCTCAATATCGAGGGGCTGGGTTTGCAGCTCGACCCCGAGCTGGATTTGTGGAAAACCGCCAAGCCGTGGCTGGAACGCTGGATGAACGAACAGATCGGCTGGCGCGGATTATTCAAGGCATTGCGCGCCGAAGCGCCGAACTACGCCACCCTGCTGCCGCAGCTGCCGCGCATCCTGAGCCGCTATCTGACGAACGACGGCGCCACTTACAGCGGAGAGATGCTGCGCCAAATAATGGAACAGCAAAAACGTTACAACACTTTGCTGGCGAGAATCGGCTTGTTGCTGCTGGCTATTCTTGCCTTGGGGATTTGGGCTTCAATCTAAGGTTGGTTCAATCTGAAATCCGGTACGGCGCAGCATACGCCATGCGCACAATTTTCTAAACGAAGAACCCGCTATCCCACAATTCCTGGGTCAGCGACCGGTAATCCGCCGCACCCGGACTGTTCGGCGCGAACTCAAATACATCCTTGCCGTGCATCGGGCTGGTTGCCAGACCGACGTTTTCGCAGATACGCGTTTCGCATACCAGCGCGCCGTAGCGCTCCCTGAGTTTTTCGAAAATATCGTAGGCCATTTTGCGCCGATGGTCGAAGCGCGTCACGACGATGCGCCTTTCGAACCTGCGGTTGAGCTTTTTCTCAAGGACATTGAGCGCGCTATCGAGACGGTGCACCCCCTGCAACGAGAGAAAATCCGCCGAAACCGGAATCAGCACACGGTCGGTCGCCAGCAAAGCGTTCAACGTCAGCACCCCCAGCATCGGGCAACAGTCGATCAGAATGGGCACATTGGCAAGCGCCCGCTCATCCTGCAAGCCTTGCCGCAACAGCGTGGCAGCCTTAGGGTCGCTGCCGAACATCGCATCTATTTTTGCCAGTTCCAGCGATGAGGGAATGATCCGCCAGCCGGACGGGGTCTGCTGCAGCAGGCTGGACAGCGGTGTCTTGTGTTTGAAAAACGCGGCCATGCCGCCATTCGGTGGGGTCCTGCCTACGCCGCTGGACAAAGTCAGATGCCCCTGCGGATCCATATCCATCGCGATGGGATTCTGCCGCGCAATATTCAGCGCAGCCGTCACGTTCAGGCAGGTAGTGGTTTTGCCCACTCCGCCTTTTTGATTGAATACGGCGATTACCGCCATGTCTGACTTCTCCACGATTGCAAAGGTTCGCCTGCCGTCGCGCCGCTTGGTCTGTCGGCCGGACGCGCTTTGCGCCAGTGGGTAATATGCCAGAGTTGCGCCCGAATTGCGCCGCGAATAGCGGCGGAATATCCCGCGTCTTCGCGGGTTTGGAAGTGAATTGTGGTAAAGCGCGCCCGATCGGGCTGCTTGCGCCGCAAACCCCGCGCAAAATCAGTCACTCAACAGTGACTGATTTTGCAAGATTGCGGGGTTTGTCCACATCCGTGCCCTTGAGCAGGGCGGTGTGATAGGCCAGCAGTTGCACCGGGATCGAATGCAGGATCGGCGAAAGCAGCCCGACGTGACGCGGGGTGCGGATGACATACACCCCCTCGCTCTCGCCGAAATGGCTGTCGAGGTCGGCGAACACGTAAACCTGGCCGCCGCGCGCCCGCACTTCCTGCATATTGGATTTCACCTTCTCCAGCAGCGCATCGTTCGGCGCGATCACCACCACCGGCATGTTCTCGTCCACCAGCGCCAGCGGGCCGTGTTTCAACTCGCCGGCCGGATAAGCCTCGGCATGGATGTAGGAAATTTCCTTGAGCTTGAGCGCGCCTTCCAGCGCGATCGGATAGTGGATACCACGCCCCAGGAACAGCGCGTGCTGCTTGTCGGCGAAGGCTTTGGCCCATTCGCGGATCTGCGGTTCGAGGTTGAGCGCGTGCTGCACGCTGGCAGGCAACTGGCGCAGCGCTTCCAGCATTTCGCGCTGCTGCTCCGGCTGCAGACCGCCGCGCTGACGCGCCAGTGTGGCGGTGAGGATGAACAGCGCGACCAGCTGGGTGGTGAATGCCTTGGTCGACGCAACGCCGATCTCCGCGCCTGCGCGGGTGTAAAACACCAGTTTCGACGCGCGCGGGATGGCGCTCTCCTGCACGTTGCAGATCGACAGCGTCTGCGTCTGCCCGAGCGACTTGGCGTGCTTGAGCGCTTCCATCGTGTCCAGCGTCTCGCCGGACTGCGAGATGGTGACAATCAGCTGGCGCGGATTGGGTACCGAAACGCGGTAGCGGTATTCGCTGGCGATCTCCACCGAGGTCGGCAGTTTGGCGATGCTCTCCAGCCAGTATTTGGCGGTAAGCCCGGCGTAATAGCTGGTGCCGGCGGCGAGGATCAGGATCGAGTCGATGTCGCGGAACGTCTCGGCGGCTTGCGCGCCGAAAAGTTCGACATCGAAACCGTTGCTGTCGATCACCGCCTCGATGCTGTCGGTCAGCGCGCGCGGCTGCTCGTGAATTTCCTTCTGCATAAAATGGCTATACGGTCCCAGTTCCAGCGAGGCCAGCGACACGTCGCTGACATGCACCGGACGCTCGATGCGGTTGCCGCTACGGTCGAGCAGCGTAATGCCCTCGCGGGTGAGTTCGGCTGAATCGCCGTCTTCCAGGTAGATCACCCGCCGCGTCGCGGACAGCAGCGCCGACACGTCGGAAGCGATGAAATTTTCGCCTTCTCCCAGACCGACCAGCAGCGGGCAGCCCATGCGCGCGCAGACCAACCGGTCCGGCGCCTGCCGGCTGATGACGGCGATCGCATAGGCACCCGTCAGCTCGGCGGCTGCCTGCCGCGTCGCTGCGAACAGGTTCTTGCTTTGCTGAAAATAGTGGTGAATCAGGTGTGCGATGACTTCGGTGTCGGTCTGCGACTCGAACACGTAACCCATCTGCTTCAGGCGCGCGCGCTGCTCGTCGTGGTTCTCGATGATGCCGTTGTGCACCACGGCGATATCGTCGCCGGAGATATGCGGATGCGCGTTGAATTCGGTGACGCCGCCATGCGTCGCCCAGCGCGTATGGCCGATACCGAGATTGCCGGTGAGTTGCTCACGGTCGGCGCGCCCCTGCATCTCGGCGACACGGCCCACCGCGCGCACGCGCCTGATCCCGTTCGCGCCGACCACGGCGATGCCCGCCGAGTCGTAGCCGCGGTATTCCAGCCGGCTCAGCCCCTCGACCAGCAAGGGCACGACGTTGTTGTTGGCGATGGCGCCTACGATTCCGCACATGCTATTTTTTTCCTTTTTGTGGCCGCTTCCATCCGGCAATGGTGATCTGCTTGCTGCGCGACAGGGTGAGCTCGCCCGCCGGCGCATCCTTGGTGATGGTGGAACCGGCGCCGATAGTCGCCCCCTTGCCCACCGTCACCGGCGCAACCAGCTGCGTGTCCGAGCCGATAAATGCATCGTCTTCGATGATGGTGCGGTACTTGTTCGCGCCGTCGTAATTGCAGGTGATGGTGCCTGCGCCGATATTGACCCGGCTGCCCACCGTGCTGTCGCCGATATAGCTGAGGTGATTGGCTTTGCTGCCCAGCGCGATCTCGCTGTTCTTGACCTCGACGAAATTGCCGATATGCACCTCGTCGTGCAGTTTGCTGCCGGGGCGCAGCCGCGCATACGGGCCGATGCGGCAGTTGGCGCCCACTTCGCTGCTGTCGATCGAACTGTAAGGAGCGATGATCGTACCGTCGGCAATGACCGCGTTGCGGATGACACTGTAAGCGCCCACTTGCACGTTGTTGCCGAGGCTCACCTCGCCCTCGAAAATGCAGCCGACATCGATCTCGACATCCTGCCCGCACTTCAGCTTACCGCGCACATCGAGGCGCGCCGGATCGGCCAGCGTCACGCCGAGCGCCAGCAGGCGCGCCGCTTCCACCTGCTGCCAGGTGCGCTCCAATACCGCCAGTTGCGCCTTGCTGTTGATGCCGTGGATCTCCCACTCGTGCGCAGGCTGCACAGTATGCACCGTCACGCCCTGCTGCACCGCCATGCCGACCACGTCGGTCAGGTAATACTCGCCCTGCGCATTGTCGTTGCGCAATTTGTTCAGCCACTCGCGCAATTGCTTGGCCGGAGCCAGCAGGATGCCGGTATGCACTTCGCATATTTCGCGCTGTTCCGGCGAGGCATCTTTTTCCTCGACGATGCCGAGCACATCGCCCTGCCCGTTGCGCACGATGCGCCCGTAACCGGTCGGGTTAGCCAGATTCACCGTCAGCAGCACCAGACCGTCGCCCGCCTGCTGCATCCGGTGCAAAGTGCTGTGCTGGATCAGCGGCACATCGCCGTACAGTACCATCACCTGCCCGGTATCGGCGAGCTGCGGCATGGCTTGCTGCACCGCGTGGCCGGTGCCGAGCTGCGGTTCCTGCACCACGAATTGCGCGGGATATTGCCGCATCGCCTGCGGCACCGCTTCGCCGCCGTGTCCGTACACCACGCAAACCTGCTGCGGCTGCAACGCCACCGCGCAGTCCAGCACATGCTGCACCAGCGGCTTGCCCGCCAGCGCATGCAGCACCTTGGGTTTTTCGGAATACATGCGCGTGCCTTTGCCGGCAGCGAGAATAACGATTTGCAATGGTTTCATTGTGCGGCTTCCTGAAGATGGCGGATTATAAACAAAAGCGCGGCACAGGCGGGGGAGTCAATTCAGGATAGCTTCCCCCTTGGCGTATTGAGTCGCAGCCGACCGTCAGAAAATTAGGCCTTTCGGCATATTGACGGGCTGGGTATTGGGGGATATGGTTCGCGAAAGCTGGCTGTAGAAAGGGAAACCGTGGTCTGCCCCCAATTATTCTGCACCCAATTATTCTGCAGCTTCGTTAGCCGCTTTAGTTTCATCAACCGTAGCACAACCAAGGAGGGTAATCATGGCAGGGCTTATCAATAGTGTCGCCGGTGACAAATGGGAATTCTATAAAGACCCAAAAAGCGAGTGGCGTTGGCGTAGGACTGCATCAAACGGAAATATTGTAGGAGCATCCACTCAAGGATACGTAAATAAATCCGATTGCGTTGCCAATGCACAGCGCAACGGTTACAAGGGGTCTTGAAGTGTTCTGACTCAAGAACGCCGACAACTTTAAGCCCTAATTCTTCGGCCTTGTTGTTGGCTTCTTCAAAACTATTCGCCTCTATATTTTCACCGGCAGATATTGGCTTTTCCGTGAGATACGTTTCCATTTTTAGCTCTCCAAAAAACCGCGTCTTATTCAGGCGTGCGGCTAACCTGTCGGTCAAGCAGGACTCGCCTACGGCGAGCCTCTTACCTTTACGTTGGGGGTTTTCATTGAGGTCATCCACATGAACGAGACGCAACGAAAGATTCTTATAGCTACTGCTGGTGTAGTTGCCCTGATGGTCATATTCCCGCCTTACATAGTTGAGAACTACAGGGCGGTAACAATAATGGCCGGGTACGGTTTCTTGTTTGACCTTCCGTCATACGCGATGCAGTCTGGTTCATCGATCCCGGCGAGCGTAAACGTAAAGACATTGCTCGTGCAAATCTTCGGGGCTGTTGTGGTGGGTGGCCTAGCTTTTCTCTCCGCCAAGCGGTAGGGACAATAGGGGACAGACCACGGTTTCCTGAAGCCTGCAGTGTCCCCGGTTTCTGTCGGTTCAGGTTTCTCGAGTGATTGACGTTAATGGAAACCTCGGGGTCTATCCCTTTATTATTACCTCGAGGTCGCGACGGCTCTGGCGGAAAAACGGATGGCGAATCTGGGGAGGGCGCATGAGTTGTGGCAACAGGCAGGAGCAACGGCAGACGGTACTCGTCGTTGACGACGAGCGGGTGAATCTGGCCGTGTTGTCCGAATTGCTCAAGGGCGAATATCGCGTGTTGCTGGCCAAGAACGGCCAGCAGGCGCTGGAGCGGGTGGCGCAGGAGCAGGAGATCGACCTGATTTTGCTCGACGTAATGATGCCGGAGCTGGATGGCTACGAGGTGCTGCGCCGCCTGAAGGACAACAGTAAAACCAAGGATATTCCGGTCATGTTCATTACGGCGCTCAATACGGTCGGCGATGAAGAATGCGGCCTGCGGCTGGGCGCTTGCGACTACATCGGCAAACCGTTCAGTCCGGCCATCGTGCAAGTCCGGGTGGCGAATATTCTGGGTTTTGTGCGCCAGCGCAAGATGCTGGAAGTTTTGGCGGGGCGGGATGGCTTGACCGAGATCGCCAACCGTCGCCGCTTCGACGAAACGCTGGAGCGCGAGTGGGGACGCAACCAGCGCAATGCCCAGCCGTTCTCGCTGGTCATGCTCGATCTCGATTACTTCAAGCAATACAACGACCGTTACGGCCATGCCAGCGGCGATGCGGCCTTGAAAATGGTGGCGCGCGTGTTAACCCGGTCGCTGCGGCGTCCGTCCGATTTTGCCGCCCGTTACGGCGGCGAAGAATTCGTGTTGATCCTGCCGGATACCGATGTGGCGGGCGGGCGAGAGATCGCCGAAAAAGTGCGCGACGGGGTGGAACAACTGGCAATCCCGCATGAAGCTTCTGTCGCGGCACCCCATGTCACCGTATCCATCGGGGGGGTGACAGTGTGCGGCGGGAACGATGCTGCCATGAGCATCATCGAAACCGCCGATGCCATGCTCTACGAGGCGAAGCATCGCGGGCGCAACCGGATAGTCTGGAAGCCTGATTAGGCAGGCTTCCGTTTAGTGTGTCCCGGCGCGCAGCGCGCGCTACCGATAAAAATACCAACACTTTCAAATGCAGCCTTGCGCTACTGCTGCCGGTCTTCGCAGCCCTTCACTTTTACATTGGCGGTGCTACTGCTGCCTGTCTTCGCTGCCCTTCTTGACGAATTTAATCCCCAACTGCTTCAGCATGCTGTCCCCAGTTTTACGGTTTTAACACCAAACGCCAAAAGGTGACAATAGGCACACATTGCAGTAAGCTTGCCAAATGAAACCATTTCGCTGGAATCACGATAAAAACGAAGCGCTGAAAGTTGAGCGCAGTATTTCGTTTGAAGAAATAGTTCTCGCGATTGAAGCCGATGGCTTATTGGATGAGTTGCGCCACCCAAACACGGAAAAATATCCAAACCAATCTGTTTTTGTCGTGGCACTTGAGGGTTATGTTTACTTGGTACCTTACGTTGAAGAGCCGGATTACTATTTCTTGAAAACAGTAATTCCCAGCAGAAAAGCTACGAGGGACTACTTGCTTAAGGAGTAACGAAATGAAAAAACTTGATGCGTTTGAGAAAGACGTTTTGGCCGCATATGAAAGGGGGGAGCTAAAAACAACCTCCCCTTCAAAAGCCAAGCTGGCGAAATTCAAGGCTGCCGCCACAGCAACTTTTCTCAAGGAAAAACGGGTGAATATCCGCCTTACAACACCTGACCTGATGGATATTCAAGCCCGGGCACTTGAAGAAGGTTTGCCATATCAGACGCTGATCGCCAGTGTCCTTCACAAGTTTGTATCGGGGCGACTTGTAGAGTCATCTTCAAGCCTAACCTCTCGCTCAAGCGAGACGCGCCAAAAGCGGCGCGCCGCTTAGCTTTACGTTAACCGCTGTAGAAAAAGCCTTTTTTCAGTGATTTTCAAGCAAAGTTTTCCCCGCTTGTAGGAATAATAGGGGGATAACGTTGTGCCTGATTTGCCGGTTTGCCGGTGCTACTGCTGCCGGTCTTCGCTGCCCTTCTTGACGAATTTAATCCCCAGCTGCTTCAGTTTGCGGTACAGATGGGTGCGCTCCAGGCCGACCTTGTCGGCCACCCTCGAGACATTGCCGGTCTCTTTGCGTAAATGGTAGTTGAAGTAAAGCGCGTCAAAATGATCGCGCGCTTCGCGCAACGGCAAATCCAGCGGCAAAGAAAATGACAGCATTTCACCGTCGATATCCATGGTGATTTCCTGGACTTTCGCCTCGGTGTCCGGCATCTGCGGCTTGGACGCTCCCTCTTTAAGCGTTTTGGCAATCGTGCTCAGCAGCTTTTGCAGCGCGATGGGCTTTTCCAGAAAATCCACTGCGCCGATGCGTGTCGCTTCGACCGCCGTTTCAATGGTTCCGTGTCCGGACATCATTACCACCGGCATGGTCAGCAGATCCTGCTCGACCCACTCCTTCAGCAAAGTTACGCCATCGGTCTCCGGCATCCAGATGTCGAGCAACACCATGTCCGGTTCATGTTCGTTGCGGTAAGCACGCGCCTGCGCGGCATTTTCCGCCAGATGCACCTGATAGCCTTCATCGAACAATATTTCCGACAATAATTCGCGGATGCCGATCTCGTCATCCACCACCAGAATTTGCTTGCTTGCCATTACGCCTCCTCGATCAGCGGCAGACACACATTGACGCATGCGCCGCCGTTCAAATTATTCTCAATGGCGATATGCCCGCCATGCTCTTCAATTATCTTTTTCACGATGGCCAGCCCCAGCCCGGTGCCCTTGGTCTTGGTCGTCATGTACGGCTCAAAGGCACGCGGCAATACGCTCTCCGGAAACCCCGCACCGTTATCTTCAACGCTGAGCCGGATCTCGCCCTGATGCACCGTGGTCGTCAACGTAATTTTCGGCTGTTCGACTCCCTGCAACGCGTCCTGCGCATTCTGCAACAGATTATGGATAACCTGCCGCAAACGGGTCGCATCCCCGTTGACTTCGCTACGCGCCGCTCCCAGTTTCAGCACATTGGGAATGGCATTCGCTTCATATAAGCCCAACACCTCCCTGATCAGGTTGTGCATATCCAGATGCGTCAGCTTCAACGCCGGGCCGCGCGCATAGTCAGCAAAATCGCTGACCATATTTTTCATCGCGCCGACTTGGCTGACTATGGTTTGCGTGGCGCGCTGCAACAGTTGCGCGTCCGCTTCGTCGAGCTTGCTGCCTAGTTTGTGCTGCAAACGCTCCGCCGAAAGCTGGATCGGGGTGAGCGGGTTTTTGATTTCATGCGCAAGACGGCGTGCCACCTCGCCCCATGCCGCTTGCCGCTCAGCCCTCAGCAGATGGCTGATGTCGTCAAACACGACCACATAGCCCGCCTCGCCGCCCTGCGGCAGGCGGGTGCCGCGCATCAGCAATATCTGGTTGCCGTTCTTGCTCAGGCGTTCGATCTGACGCTGCCACTCGCCGCTGTCCGTTTTGGCAAAAGCCTCCGTGACGGTATTACAAAACGATCTGAGCAGACTGTGTTTTTCGGCAATCTGCTCCAGCGACATGCGCTGCATTTCCTGCAACGGTGCGGCAAGGATTTGCGCCGCGCTGGTATTGACCGAACGCAGGCGCAATTTGTCATCCAATGCCAGCACGCCGGAAGATAAATGGGTCAGCACGCTTTCCAGATAGCCTTTGGCGCTTTCGACTTCGCGCTGTTGTAGCTCGCTGGCCTGCTTGGCTTCCAATAGTTGCCGCGTCATCTGGTTGAATAAACCGGTCAGCGCGCCCAGTTCATCGCTGCTCTGGATCGGATACTGTCCGGTAAAGTCTCCCTGCGCCACCGCGCGAGTGCCTTCCGCCAGTGCTTCCAGTGAAAACCCCAGCCGTTCGCTGATAAAAAACGCCGCCGATACCGCCGTCAACAGCACCACCAACAGCGACAGCGTCAGGGTGATCGCATACAGACGTTTCAGGCCGAGGCGGGACAGTGTAAGCTCCTGATAATCTCGGTACACCGCCTGCACCGTTTCGGCATCCGCCTCAACCTGTTTCGGCACCGGCTGGGTGAATTGCAGCACATAGCGTCCGCCGGCTTGCACATTGGAATTGACTTTTACCAATGCGCGCAAGGTCAGTCCTTTTTTGGGCAGCGTGTCTATTACCGAATACGCACCTTTGTCACTGACAATTTGGAGTAAATCCGCACCGGGAATGTCCGGTGACGGCGACTTGTCAGTCGAAGAAAACGCAACCAGCTTTCCCGTGCCGGTAAACAGCGCCGCTTCCTGCGCCACCGCCTCATCCACCAGTTGAACCAGTGCGCGCTGATAGTGTTCCGGCTGCTTTTCCGCCAGCAGCAGCCCGATAAACTGGGTCTTTTTGGTCAGCTCCTTGAGACTGTTATCAAGGCCGCTTCTGCCAAGATTGAGGCCGCCTTCCAGCGCTTTTTCAACGCGCACATCAAACCATGACTCGATACTCTTACCCAGAAAATTTACCGATACCACATAAACCAGCAATCCCGGTAAAACGGCGATCAGGGTAAAAAACAGCACCAGCCGCAAGGTTAGTCTTGCGCCGAACACCTTGTTTTTGAGCTTGTTGCGCAAACGCACCAGCTGGTAACCGACCAATCCCGTCAGGCACAATGCCAGCAAACCGGTTAATCCGAGCAACACATAATAGTTAACGGAAAATACTTCGGTATTTGCGCTGCTGCTGGACAGCAGATACAACAGCGTGCAGCCGACGATGATGCTGATGAAATTCAGGTATTTCACTATACGGTTACTCTGCCTTGCCTGCGCCGCGCGCATTGACTTCCGCCGGGCGGATCACCCATCGGTACCAGTCTGAATTAAGCGTCCAGTCTTTGCCTGCCAACGCGTTCACCTGCAACAGCTTTGGCAACTGCGTGTTGTCCAGACGCAAGCGCACCGCGGCGATAAAGTTGCCGTCATTTTTTAGCAACTCTGCCGGAACGGTTTCGGAACTCTGTCTGGCCAATATGTTTAACGCGTCTTCCATGCTGGCAAAATTCTGGAACAGCGCACCGCGTGAAATGCGGTACTGGCGCGTCAGCACATTGTAGGAAAGCTTGACGGTATGCTCGCTTTGAAATATTTCCTCGTCCAGCCAATACCAGCGTGACCGCGTCAGGGAAAATTCCCCGACGAAATAAAGCGGAATGCCGCGCGTCAAAGCCTGTTGCGCCGCAAAAGTCAGATTGATGTCATAGCTGGCGGAAAGCCGGTAGCCCTCATCGCCCATCCGGGCCTCGGCCTTGTTGATGGAGATGCCCTCGGCATGAGCCATGGCACTGCATACCCCGGCCAGCAGCACAGCGCGCAGCAGCAGGCCCGCGCTACGCCGCAACAAAGCGAAAAGGCTAAATTTTTTGCAGCAATGCATAAAAGAATCCGTCATGCTGGTTATTAGGCAACATTTGCCCGCTGCTATTTTCCGGCAAAATTATCGGTACTTGCCGCGCATCCGGCTGCTGTGCCAGAAACGCCGCGATGACCTGTCCGTTCTCCTGATGAAAAACCGAACAGGTGGCGTAGAGCAATTTACCATCTTGCGCCAGCAGCCGCCACAATGCACGCAGTATATCGAGCTGTTGCGCGGCAAAACCGGCAATATCCGAGTGGCGCCGCAGCCACTTGATGTCCGGATGGCGGCGCACCACGCCGGAAGCGGAGCAGGGCACATCGGCGAGGATACGCTGGAACGGTTTTCCGTCCCACCACTTCTCCGGTGTGGCAGCATCGCCAACCAGCAGTTGCGCGGACAATTCCAGCCGCCGCAAATTTTCCGCGACGCGCTGCAAGCGCTGCTCATCCTTGTCTACCGCCAGCATCTCCGCCTGCGCACATTCCAGAATATGCGCCGTCTTGCCGCCCGGCGCGGCACAGGCATCCAGTACGCGCATCCCGTCATGAACATCCAGCAGTCGCGCGGCGTATTGCGCGCCGGCATCCTGCACCGAAACCAGCCCGGCAAAAAATCCCGGCAGCTTGTCCACACCGACCGGCTTGTCCAGTTGCAGCGCGTCCGGCTCGATTGGTTGTGCCGGAATATTCCGCTGTTCAAGCTGCGCCCGATAATCCGCAGTCGTACCGCACCGCCGGTTGACGCGCAGGGTCATCGGCGGATGCCGGTTGCCCGCTTCGAGGATCGCCGCGCTGCGCTCGCCATATTGCGCTTGCAGCTCATCTATCCACCACTGCGGGTGGCTGTATTTTCCTTCCGCGTGCTGTGCCGCCTGTTCCAGCAACGCCGCCTGTTTGCGCAAGAAATTGCGCAGGATCGCGTTTACCAGACCGCTGACTTTCACGTTGAGCATTTGCGCGGAACGCACCGCGTGGTCGACCACCGCATGCTGCGCGGCTTTGCTGTATTGCAGCTGGTACAGTGCCACCAGCAGCATGTAGTAGATACGCTGATCCAGCATCGGCTTGTGCAGCAACAGGCCCAGCACGGTTTTTAATTGCCCGTAGAAACGCAGCGTGCCGTAACTCAAGTCCTGCAAAGCCGCGCGCTGCGCCGGAGTCCATACCGACTTGCGGCGCAGCGACTCATCCAGCACTTGATTAAGGTTGCGCCCGTCTGCAATTACCTGCTGAACGATTTGCCCGGCTGCGAGTTGGATGTTGTGCATTTAGTTTGCGGCGAAAATATCGCCGACCTTGACCGGCATCGCCTGCAAAAACTGCACAGCCGGTTGCGCCTTGCCGCCGGGGCGCTGCAACACCTCCAGACGCAGCGCATCCTTGCCGCAAGCGACGGTGATACCGTGCTTGTCAACCGCCAGTATCGTGCCCGGTTCGCCCTGTTGCCCCTGGCACAGCGCAGACTGCCATATCTTGATTGCCACACCGTTCAGGCTGGCATGGCATACCGGAAAAGGGTTATAGGCGCGCACCGCGCACTCGATCTGCCGCGCTTCCTGTTGCCAGTCGATCTGCGCTTCGCTCTTGAGCAGCTTGGCCGCATAACATGCCGCGGCATTGTCCTGTTTGACCGGCATCAAACGTTGCTCCTGCAACAGGCGCAACGTCTCTACGATGCTGTCGGCACCAATTTCCGCCAGCTTGTCATGCAGAGTTTGCGCGGTGTCATTCGGTGTGATCGGACAGGCACTGCGCAACAGCATGTCGCCGGTATCCAGCCCTTCGTCCATCTGCATGATGGTGATGCCGGTCTCGCGGTCGCCCGCCAGAATCGCCCGCTGTATCGGTGCCGCGCCGCGCCAGCGCGGCAGCAGCGACGCATGGATATTCAAACAGCCGTGGCGCGGCAATTGCAGCACCGCCTGCGGCAGAATCAACCCGTAGGCGGCCACCACCATCACATCGGCATCCAGCGCGGCGATCTCCTGCTGCGCCTCGGCCGTCTTCAGGGTGGCTGGCTGCAAAACCGGCACACCATGTTGCAGCGCAAGCTGTTTCACCGGGCTGGCGGAGAGCTGCATACCGCGCCCCGACGGGCGATCCGGTTGGGTCAATACCGCAACGACCTGATGTTCCTTGAGCAGCGCGTCCAACGCGCTGGCCGCAAATTGCGGCGTTCCGGCAAAGATGATTTTCAATTTGGGCAAGGTATTAAATACGGATTAATCGGTTCGTAGGGGCGTATGGCAATACGCCCATGGCATTGCATGGCTCTTTCGGAGCGGTACAAGATGTTTCACGAGGGCGTATTGCCATACGCCCCTACCAAAGGTGCGGCCTGCGCAATCCGCCGCCATTGCTAATCCGGATGTACACATTACATAGTTTCACGCAAACGCTTTTTCAGTTTGGCGCGAATCCGGGTTTGCTTGAGTCGCGACAGATATTCGACAAACACCTTGCCGCGCAGATGATCCAGCTCGTGCTGGATACATACGGCCAGAAAACCATCCGCTTCCAACGTAAACGGTTTGCCTTGCTCGTCCAGCGCGCGCACCGTGACTTTTTCCGCGCGGCGCACCACGTCATAGATACCCGGCACCGACAGGCAGCCTTCTTCGCACTCCTCCTCGCCGCTGCTGGCGGTAATCTCAGGATTGATGAAGACTTTCAGCTGGTTGTGCTCTTCGGAAACATCCAGCACGACGATCTGCCGGTGCACGTCCACCTGGGTCGCGGCCAGTCCCACCCCGGGCGCGGCATACATTGTTTCCGCCATGTCGCGCACCAGCTTGCGGGTGGCATCATTAACCTGTTCAACCCGTTCGGCGACTTTGCGCAAACGCTCATCCGGGTACTGCAAAATTTTTAGAATCGCCATGCCTGACCTATAATAGCTTGCTAATTTATATGACTGGATGCAGAATTTAACGCAACGCAGTCACTTTGCGTACCCCTTACATTGACTCTGCCGGAGTTTTACATGCGCAAGATTATATCGCTGATTTGCTTTTTGTTGCCCGCATTGGCCTTTGCCTCACAGCCCGATACCACACCGGAACTTCGCAGCGACGCGCCTGATCAGCACGTTGTCGTCAAAGGCGATACGCTGTGGGACATCTCCGGCAAATTCTTCAAAGACCCGTGGAAATGGCAATATATCTGGGGGATGAACAAGGAAAGCATCAAGGACCCGCACTGGATCTACCCCGGGGATGTGATCGTACTGGATCGCGCCACCGGCACTTTGCGCGTAGGTGCAGCCGTTGCTGCCAATACCGTAAGCACGGTCAAAACCAGCACTGCCGTCACTTCGGATGTTGTGATACTTTCTCCCAGAGCGCGCGCTGGCCACAGCGATCACGATGCGATACCGAGTATCCCCTCAAGCGCCATCGAACCATTTTTAAGCCAACCGCTGGTCATTGCGGAAAACGCGCTGAAGGATGCGCCGACCCTGATCGGCGCGCGCGAAGGCCGTGTGATACTCGGCACGCACGATACCGGTTTCGCCACTGGCTTGTCCGCCGACAAAGGCAGCAAATGGCAAATTTATCGCCCCGGAAAAGCCTTTACCGATCCTGATACCAAGGAATTGCTCGGTATCGAGGCTGTCTATCTGGGCGATGCCGACGCGACAACTTTTGCCGATGTCAGTACTGTCACCATCACCAAGTCTGTTCAGGAGATCCAAAAGGGCGATCGCCTGGTCGCCATGTCAGACAAAGTAAGCAATGCCTACCTGCCGCATGCACCAAGCGGCAATATCTCCGCGCGCGTCATTTCAGTGTACGGCGGCGTTTCGCAGGCCGGACAAAATACCGTCATCACTCTGAACAAAGGAAAACGCGAAGGACTGGAAAGCGGCCATGTGCTGGCACTGTACCGCAAGGGGGAAGTGATAAAGAACGAAGGCAAGGAATATACCCTGCCTGATGAACGCTATGGCTTGGCCTTCGTGTTCCGCGTATTCGACAAGGTGTCGTACGCGCTGGTGATGCAGACCCGCTTGCCGGTGCAACTGCTGGATCGCGCACAAACCCCCTAACCAATGAAAGCCGATGCTTCGCTCAAGGCTTGGCTGGCCCTAAGCCTAACGCGGGGCTTGGGCGGCGAAGGCGCGCGCCGCCTGCTGAAGGAATTCGGCTCGCCTGAAGCGGTTTTCGCCGCATCCACCGGCACGCTCAAATCCGTGGTCAAAGCAGAGGTCGCCGCCGAAGTCGCCAAAGGCATCGACGACGATTCCGTTACACCCGCGCTGAATTGGCTGGAAGACGGCAACAACCATATCGTCACTCTCGCCGACAGCGACTATCCGCAAGCCCTGCTGAACATCACCGACCCGCCGCTGTTGCTGTATGTAAAAGGGCGCCTCGACCTGCTCAACCGTGCCGCGCTGGCGATAGTCGGCAGCCGCAACGCCACCCCGCAAGGGGTCAGCAGCGCCGAAGCGTTTGCCAAGGCCCTGAGCGAAGCCGGGCTGTGCATCATCAGCGGCATGGCGCATGGCATCGATGCCGCCGCGCATCGCGGAGCATTGCGTTGCCAAGGAAACAATTGCGGGAGCAGCATCGGCGTGGTCGGCACCGGTCTGGACAAGGTCTACCCGTCGGCCAACCGCGATCTTGCCCATGCACTCGCGCAGCTGGGCGCGCTGATCTCGGAGTTTCCGCTCGGCACACCGCCGCTGGCCGCCAATTTCCCGCGCCGCAACCGCATCATCAGCGGCATGAGTTCAGGCTGCCTGGTGGTGGAAGCGTCGCTGCAAAGCGGCTCGCTGATCACCGCGCGGCTGGCGCTGGAGCAGGGCAGGGACGTGTTCGCCATCCCCGGCTCGATCCATGCGCCGCAAAGCAAAGGCTGCCACGCGCTGCTCAAGCAGGGCGCAAAACTGGTCGAGACCGCGCAGGACATCCTGGAGGAGCTGGGCGGGCTGGTTGCCATACCGGCACGCGCCACCGCGCTGCAAAGCGATATACCAGGCCCGGATACCGCGCTGCTCGGCCATCTCGGCTTCGATCCGGTCGATTTGGACACCCTCGGCACACGCAGCGGCTTGACGATAGCCGAGCTATCCGCCATGCTGTTGTCATTCGAACTGGAGGGGCGCATAAGTGCGTTACCCGGCGGCTTGTACCAAAGAATTCACTAAAACCACGCCATTGCTACAATAGACTATGTTCGAAATACTGATGTATCTGTTTGAAAGTTACTTTGACGCGGGCAGCTATCCGGAGCCGGACAAGCTGTCGCGCAAGCTATCCGCCGCCGGTTTTGAAGGCGAAGAGATCAACGAGGCGCTGACCTGGTTGTCCGCGCTGCAACAGCAGAATCCGGACAGCTATCCCGAAACGCTGGAGCACGCCGGGTTGCGCCATTTTGCTGAGTTGGAACTGCAGCGCATCAGCTATGAAGCGCGCCAGTTCCTGATCTTCGCCGAGCAGCAGCACATGATCTCCGCGGTCGAACGCGAGATGGTCATCGACCGCGCCGTCGCGCTGGCACAGGACAATATCAAACTGGACAAGCTCAAGCTGATCATGCTGATGGTGCTGTGGAACCGCCATCGCGACCTCGATCCGCTGCTGATCGAGGAATTGCTGTCCCCGTTACATTCCGCACAATTACACTGAACAGCGAACCATACGCATGGCACAAAATCTTCTGATCGTCGAGTCTCCGGCCAAGGCCAAGACCCTTAAAAAATATCTGGGCAAGGATTTTGAAGTCCTCGCCTCGTTCGGCCACGTGCGCGACCTGGTGCCCAAGACCGGCGCGGTCGATACCGAGAACGGTTTCGCGATGCAGTACGAGACCATCGCGCGCAACAGCAAGCATGTGGACGCGATCGCCAAAGCTGCCGCGCTGGCCGACAACATCCTGCTGGCACCAGATCCGGACCGCGAAGGGGAGGCGATCGCCTGGCATATTTCCGAGTTGCTCAAGAGCAAGCGCGCGCTGAAAAACAAGAACATGCAGCGCGTGGTGTTCTATGAAATCACCCAGTCGGCGGTGCAAGAAGCGGTCGCTCACCCCCGTGAAATCTCGATGCCGCTGGTGAATGCGCAACAGGCACGGCGCGCGCTGGATTATCTGGTCGGCTTCAATCTGTCGCCGCTGCTGTGGCGCAAAATCCGCCCCGGTCTATCCGCTGGGCGCGTGCAAAGCCCCGCGTTGCGCATGATCGTCGAGCGCGAGCTGGAAATCGAGGCGTTCAAGAGTCAGGAATACTGGACGGTGCATCTGGACAGCCACAAGGATCACCAGCCGTTCACTGCCAAGCTGTTCCAGTATCAGGGCAAGAAGCTGGAGCAACTCAGCATCGGCAGCCAGGCCGAATACGATGCGATCTTCGCCAAACTCAACGATGCCAAGCTGCCGCCCAAGGTGGTGCGCGTCGAGAAGAAGGCCAAGCAGCGCTATGCCGCCGCGCCGTTCACCACCTCCACGCTGCAACAGGAAGCGGTGCGCAAGCTCGGCATGACCGCCGACCGCACCATGCGCACCGCGCAGTCGCTGTATGAAGGCGTGGACATCGGCGGACAGACCGTCGGTCTGATCTCCTACATGCGTACCGACTCGGTATCGCTGGCCAAGGAAGCGGTGCAGGAAATTCGCGACTACATCAAGGATAATTACTCGTCGGAATACCTGCCCGCCACTCAGCCCGCTTTCAAGAGCAAGACCAAGAACGCGCAAGAATCGCACGAAGCGATCCGCCCGACCTCGATCCTGCGCACCCCGGACAGCATCCGCGACCATCTGACTGCCGATCAGGCGCGCCTGTACGAAATGGTGTGGAAGCGCACACTCGCGTGCCAGATGTCTCCGGCGCGTTTCGATACCGTCAGCCTCGACATCCGGCTGGGCGGCGACACCACGCTGTTCCGCGCTTCCGGCCAGGTGCTGGTATTCCCCGGCTTCATCGGCGTGTATATGGAAGACGTGGACGATGCCGAGGAAGAGGAGGGCGGCAAACTGCCGCCGCTGGCCGAGGGCGATGTGCTACCGGTCGACAAACTGTACGGCGAACAGCACTTCACCCAGCCGCCGCCGCGCTTCTCCGAAGCCAGCCTAGTCAAGTCGCTGGAAGAATACGGCATCGGTCGTCCGTCCACCTACGCCACCATTATTTCCACGCTGCAAGCCCGTGAATACGCCATTCTGGATAAGAAGCGCTTCGTCCCGACCGATGTCGGGCGGGTCGTCACGCGCTTCCTCAACGACCACTTCACCCGTTATGTGGATTACGGTTTCACCGCCCATCTCGAAGACGAGCTGGACGAAGTTTCCGAAGGTAAGCGCGACTGGATCGGCGTGATGGACTCGTTCTGGAAAGGTTTTTCCAAACTGATCAAGGAAAAAGCCGACATCGAGCGCCCGGTGGAATTGATCGACGAAGTCTGCCCGGAGTGCGGCAAGCCGCTCGCCAAGAAGCTCAGCCGCTACGGCAGCTTCATCAGCTGCACCAACTACCCCGAGTGCAAATACAAACGCAGCCTGAGCGGCGAATCGCAGGACGACGCCTCGGCCAGAGTGGAGTTCGGCGAACATCCCGAAGCCAAGCTGCCGGTGCTGCTGCTGCGCGGCCCGTACGGCCATTACGTGCAACTCGGTGAGGCGGTCAAAGGCGAAAAGGTCAAACCCAAGCGCGTCTCCTGGCCGAAAGAAATGCCGCTGGAGCAGGCCGACCTATCCAGCGCGCTAAAGCTGCTGTCGCTGCCGCGCGAGCTCGGCGCCCATCCCGAAACCGGCAAGAAGGTCATCGTCAACATCGGCCGTTTCGGCCCGTATATCGGCCACGACGGCAAATTCAAATCCATCCCGCGCAGTGACAGCATCTTCGACATCGGCATGCAGCGCGCGGTGGAACTGCTGGCACAGGCCAGGGACGGCGGCGCCACCGTGCTGCGCACCCTCGGCGACCATCCGGACGACAAGGCCAGCGTCGAGATATGCAGCGGCCGCTACGGCGCCTACGCGCGCCACGGCAAGATCAATGCCACATTGCCGAAGGGCGTGTCGCCCGACGACATCACCCTGGAAGAAGCGCTGGAACTGATCGCCGCCAAAGCGGCGAAGGGCGATACCGGCAAGGGCAGGAAACCGGCCGCGAAAGCCAAGACCACCAAAGCCAAAATTGCCAAGGCGAAAGCCGCGCCAAAAGCCAAAGCCGAACCGAAGGCCAAACCTGCTGCTAAAAAACCTGCAGCAAAAAAGGCAGTGGTTGAAAAAGCGGCTAAACCCGCCGCGAAAAAAGCTGTCGCCAAGAAGCCGGCGGCTAAAAAGCCGGCAGCAAAGAAAACGGCCAAGAGCAAAGCTTAAAGAAATGCGGATTAAATAATCCGTTTGCCCTGATAATTAGCAACTTGGCTGGCGTTCTTTGTCAGCTTATTGATCCGGCACGAATAATCTTTCCGTTTTCATTCTGGCTGATGCTTCGACAAACTCAGCACAGGGTACGCAAAACGTATCGAAGCCCCTTATTTGCAGCGCTCACCCTTCGAAACCTCAGGGCGAACGTGATGCTTAATTAGTGCCGGATCAATTGTCGAGCGGCAATGTCGAAGCGTAAGACCTACCTTCAAGTTCTAATAGAACGTTCGGTTTTTCGAATACGCAAAGCATGGTGCAATTCCTTTCTGAAAAGGCATAACGCGAAGCCGGGCTACCCTCTCGGATGATGCATCGCATGCAATTGCTTCAACCTCTCCCGCGCCACATGCGTATAAATCTGCGTGGTGGAAATATCCGCATGACCCAATAACATCTGCACCACGCGCAAATCAGCACCGTGGTTGAGCAGGTGCGTGGCGAAGGCGTGGCGCAGGGTGTGCGGCGACATTGGTTTGTTTAGGCCGCCGGTTCTGGCGTGCTTCTTGATCAGGTACCAGAACATCTGCCGAGTCATGCCTTCGCCTCTGGCGGTGACGAACAGCGCGTCGGTCATCTGTCTGCCCAGCAACACGCCGCGTCCGTCCGCCAGATAGCGGCGCAACCAGTCCAGTGCTTCTTCGCCGAGCGGCACGAGGCGTTCCTTGCTGCCCTTGCCCATCACGCGCACCACGCCCATGTCCATGCTCACCTGCGTGACGCGCAGCGTGACCAGCTCGGAGACGCGCAGGCCGGTGGCGTACAGCACTTCAAACATGGTGCGGTCGCGTAGGCCGAGCGGGGTCTGGGTATCCGGCGCATCGAGCAGTTGCTCGACATCCTGTTCGGTGAGGCTCTTGGGTAGGTTGCGCGGCAGCTTGGGCGTGTCGATCTGTAGGGTGGGATCGGCGCTTATTTTGCCTTGGCGCAGCAGGTAGCGGAATAGCCGCTTGAGGCTGGAGATGTTGCGCCCGGTGCTGCTCGGTTTGGCTTTCTGTTCGACGAACAGGTGGGCGAGAAAGCCCTGTATATCGCCGTGCGAGGTTTGCAGAATGGTCAGGCCGCGCTGCTTCTCCAGCCATGCGGCGAACTTGGTCAGGTCGCGCCGGTAGCTGTCCAGCGTGTTGCGCGACAGGCCGTCTTCCAGCCACAAGTTGTCGCAGAACTCGTCGAGCAGTTCAGCGTTGTTCATGTGCCAACAGCCAGCGCTTGATGTCGAGCGGATCGCCGTCGGCGTGTTTCATGAAACCGCCCAAGCCTGCTTTGCCTACCACGCGATGGCAGGGGACGATGACCGGGATCGGGTTCGCGCCGCAGGCTTGGCCGACGGCCTGTGCGCAGGATTTCAGTTCGGCGGCCAATTCGCCGTAGCTGCGCGTTTGGCCGCGCGGGATGTCCAGCATGGCTTGCCAGACTTTTTTCTGGTGCGCGGTGCCGTGCAGTTCCAGTGGTACGGAAAATGGCGCGTCGGGATTCTCAATATAGTTTAGTAACTGCTCACATACAGCCTCTGCCAGAGCGTTGGTGGCGTGTTGCGGTTTGGTGGTTGACGGCAGGAAGTCGATGCCGGTCAGCGCCGCATCGCTGCTGCGGATGCCGAGTACGCCGAACGGCGATTTTATTTTGGCTTGGTAGTTCATGCCGCGATGATAGCGCACAAATAATGTCGTGCGCACAGCGCACGCTACCGGACTTGAATGCGCAAGGCGGTACAATAAAAAACGGGAGCCTAGCTCCCGTTTTTGTCATGCTAAACAACTGTTTGCGGTTAAGCGCGGGTAGCCAGTTTTTCTTTGATACGTGCCGACTTGCCGGAACGCTCGCGCAGGTAGTACAGTTTGGCGCGACGCACCGAGCCGCGGCGCTTTACTTCGATAGTGGCAATGGCTGGTGAGTAGGTCTGGAAAGTACGTTCCACACCTTCGCCGGCGGATATTTTACGCACGATGAAGGCGGAATTCAGGCCGCGATTGCGCTTGGCGATTACGACACCTTCGAAAGCCTGAACGCGCTTGCGTTCGCCTTCGACCACGTTCACGCTAACCACGACGGTGTCGCCGGGTGCGAATGAGGGGATGGTTTTACCCAGACGGGCGATTTCTTCTTGTTCCAATGTTTCGATCAAGTTCATTTACTGCTCCTTTTTATGCGGGTCTTGTTCCTTCTGGAACACTGCCAGAAGCCCAGACTCCTCTTTTGTAAAATCACGCTCAGCCAATAAATCCGGTCTGCGCAACCACGTCCTGCCCAACGACTGCTGAAGCCGCCAACGCTGTATATCCGCATGATTGCCGGACAACAACACCGGGGGCACGGCTTCACCATTAAACATTTCCGGGCGGGTGTAGTGCGGGCAATCCAGCAGGCCCTGCACGAACGAGTCCTGCTCGGCGGATTCCGCATCGCCCAATACGCCGGGCAGTTGCCGAACCAGACTGTCCATCAACACCATTGCCGCCAACTCGCCACCGGACAACACGTAGTCGCCGATGGAAATCTCTTCATCCACATGCTGGCGCAACAGGCGTTCATCGATGCCTTCGTAACGCCCCGCCAGCAGGATTAGCCCTTCTTCCGGCTGTGCTACCAATTCCTTGACCAGCGCATGGGTCAGCAACCTGCCCTGCGGTGACATGTACACCACGCGGCTCTTGGCCACTCCGCTGGCTGCCTGCCGCTGTCTGGCCGCGTTGATCGCGCCTGCCAGCGGCTCTGCCAGCATCACCATCCCAGGGCCGCCGCCGTAGGGACGGTCGTCGATGGTGCGGTAATTGTCGCTGGTGAAATCGCGCGGATTCCACGTCTTTAATACATAATTGCCCTGTTCTGCCGCGCGCCTCGTGATGCCGTATTGCGTCAGCGCATCGAACATTTGCGGAAACAATGTGATGACATCGAAGATCATCTCAGGTAATCCGCCGACCAATCCACGCGGATGGTCTTGTTCTTCACATCCACCTGTTTGATGGCCGAGGCCACAAACGGGATCAGGATTTCGCCGCTGTCGCCCTGCACGCTCAACACATCGTTCGCGCCGGTTTCCAGCAGGTTTGTTACCGTTCCGAGCGTTACACCCGTTTCGTTAATTACTGCCAGACCGATCAGGTCGGACCAGTAGTATGCGCCATCGTCCTGCTTCGGCAGACTGTCGCGCGGTACCGCGATCAGCAAACCTTTCAGTTTCTCTGCCGCGGTGCGATCCGGGCAATCCGGCAATTGCGCGGCCAGCGTTTTGTGATGCGCCTCGCATTGCCCGACTTTGACTTCGCGCCACGGGCCATGCTCCGGGCCGATCCACCAGGTTCGATAATCCAGCAGGCTATCGATGTATTCGGTGAACGGCTGAACTTTGACCCAGCCGCGAATACCGTGTGCGGCTGCGATACGCCCCATGATCACCATGGAGCCGCCTGAATCTTTAGGCGGTTGCTGTGGCACCGGCGCGCTTGACCAGCTTGGCAACGGTAGGGCTCAACTGCGCGCCCTTGCTTTGCCAGTGGCTCACACGCTCCAGTTGCAGGCGCAGCGATTCCTGACCTTCCGACACGAGCGGATTGTAGAAACCAACGCGCTCGATAAAACGGCCATCGCGGCGATTGCGCGAATCGGCTACTACTACGTTGTAAAACGGACGATTCTTTGAACCGCCACGGGAAAGACGAATGATGACCATAAAAGAACCTATAAAATAATTAGCCCAGCGAAAGGGCGCGAATTCTACGTTATTTTGGGTGCTTATGGCAACAATACTTCGCGGGGGGCGAAAACAGGCGGTGCGGGCACGGTGCGCTGTGCCGCTACCAGGCAACGGTACCCCATAAACGCAGGCCGTTTTCGCTGATGGTGAGATTGCCGTCGCCTTCCTGTGCTTTTCCGGCGACCGGTGTGGCGGTGATGGTATAGGTCTGGGCGGGTGCGGCAATGTTGAGACAGAGTTCGTATTTGCCGTCGGCGGTCAAGCCGCACCCTGCCGTCGTGCCGGCGGGCCTGTTCAGACCTCCCGCCGCAGCCGTATTATTCGCGGCAGTGGAGCCGTTATAGGTACCGGTGAGGTTGGGTGTGTAGGCATTGGAGTTAAGGTAGATCTTTTCCTGCAAGCTGGCCAGTTCAAGCAATTCGGTCTGTGCCGCCGCACGCGAGGCTTTGACGATATGGTTTTGGTAACTCGGCACGGCGATGGCGGCCAGAATGCCCACGATTACCACCGCGATCATTAGCTCGATCAGGCTGAAGCCTCTGCTACGATGAAATTTCATTGTCTGCTCCGGGTAAGTGAAACGGTTGGGTACAGCCAAAGTTGGCGGTACCCAACTGTTAGTTTCTAATCAGTTCTTTCCAGGATATGCGCCTGTACCCAATCGCATTCTGATTGAGCAAACCGCCACTGCCGCTGCTGCCGCTGGTGTTTGCGGTAGTTGCATTGGTGACAATCACGCCATTGCTTAGTGTAACAGAGCCGCCAGCGGCAGCGCTGCCGGTCGCCGTGGTGCCGTCCGCGTGCGTGATGGTGGTGCTGACAGAGCTATCCGCATTGATGATATTGGCAATCGTGCCATTGATTCCGGCCGGGAAATGGATGGTTATCGTGGTAACGGTACCATTCGCATTTGTGATTTTTTGGATAATGTCTCTGGAGCCGTCAACGTAAGTGATGGTAGTGGTGTCGCCGGTCGTGACTACACTGCTGACCGTGCCGCCGGAACCGCTCAGACTGCCGATCTTGGGGTCGGTGGAACCGGCAGCCGGTGCGGAGGCGGTACTGCTGCCGGTATCCGCGCCGGGAGTTTTGGTCCAGCCAGAAGTGTGGAAACACTTGCCGTTCGGGTGGTGCCAGTAAGTGTTGTATTCCGCCAGTACGTAAGTGCTGAACAAGGCCGATTTGACACGCCAACCGTACTCGGCACGTCCCAGATGATCGTTAAGTTCAAGCGCGCTGTTGGGTGTGGTGTCGCGGATGATCTGGATGGTCAACGCACCGCCGTGTCTAACGCCGGTCGCCGTGGCCGGGGTTGTGGAACCGGAATAACCCAATGTGCCCGGCCCATCCAGGGGGTAACCCAAGGTTGCATCATTGGCGGGTGCCAATACGGGTTGATACATGTTGCCATCGGTTGATCCGGCAGCATCCCAGACACAGTATGGTGTGGTAGGGATGAGGCCGACACGCACATCGCCGTTGCCCCACCAGTTTTTTGCGGTGAGGGCATCAATCGGCATGTTGACGGCCAGACTGCCGATATATTTTGCTCCCGTGGTCAAACCGTCTCCTGCCGAGGCCGGATTGCGGTTATACGTGGGCAGGGTGGCCAGATCAAGCGTGGCGGAGGTGGTGTAATTCTTGATGCTGGTGTAGCCGAAATCCACATTCGGCAAATAGCTCGCGTCGCCGATGTGGATTTTTACCGCCGGATTCAGGTACTGGTTGTGCATGATGACCTTGAAATTTTGCGAGGTGCTGGGTATGGCTCGCGAAAGGTTAAACGAGGTGGTGCTGGCATTCAGCATGTTTACCCCGGTAACGTCATATTTGTCGTCGTATTGGTGAACGTGGGTGTCGTATTGGCATCCCGACGTGCATGTGTCGCCGGATGTGCCTCCATCCGCGCCGCCGCTGAAGGTGGTAGTCGATAGCGCCGGAGCCAGATCGCTCCAGTTGGTGACGGATGCGGTTCCGCCCGACGGTCCGGTGTTGGTGCTTGTGGTGATATCCGAATCAACCGAAAAGCCCCCGCTGCAAGCCGAAACGCCGGCTGGCGCTGAAACAGTGCAGGTCAGGCTGGTCGGCGAAGTGGTGTTCGGGTTCTTGGTGCATGTCATGGTGTAGCCGTTGACAGTTGTGCCGTTAATATCGCCGAAAAGGGCATTTAGTCTGGTGCTGGCAGTGTTGTCATTGGACGATGTCCACGAAGAGGACTTGCCGATGTAGACGCTATTGCATCTGAGTCTAATAGACTGATTTTTGGCTACAGCTGTAATGACGAGTGTGCCGTTGGCAGGTGCAGTGCCGGGCGAGACGGACGAGGTGCCGGCCAGTATCGTGAGAGTTTTGCCGTTGTAGCTGGCACCGGACGGGGCCTTGATGGTAATCGTGCTGCCCGATTTGGTGGCGGTGTAAACCCCACCGGTTACTTTGCTATTGATGGTGGTGGCGTTGGTGGATGTGGCTGTGCCGTTGGTGATATCCGTGACGGTCAAGGCGGGCACGATGGTCTCTCCATCCACTTGTATGCCGCCCAATGTTGCGGGTGCGCTGCTGCCGGTGCTGCTTACCGTGATGGTGGCGGTGGCCTGCGCGCTGTTGGTAACGGCACCAAAATAAATATCCTCATCGAAGTGACCGCCGCTCACCCCAGACCCCGTAGCGGCGGGGGGCGGGAATGTCACGTCCGGATTGGTGTTGAACAGGGTGGTGAATAGAGAGGTCAGTTTTACCAGGGTCGGCTGGGATTGCACGCCGCGCGCCACCCATTTGCCGACCTCGATGCCGTCAACATTGGGGACGGTAATCGGGTCGCCGGCTACTTTGGTGGCGGCAACGACTTCGGTATCCGTCGCTGTGTAGCGAATCCGGTCTTCAATGGTGACAGTACCGTTGCCGTTCAGATCCATGAACGGGTCGGTGCTGCCGCCGGTAAAGGATTCCAGTGCCATTTGCCAGTTTTCACCCCATACCCAAGTGGTGGTGCCGGGCACGTTGTAACTGATGGTCGGGTTATAGGTGGAAAAGTAGTAGCGGCTGCTGGAAATAAAGCTGCCTTCACCCACGACACGCTCGCCGCCGATCGGCAAGGCGACCTTCCAGCCTTTATCGCCGCCAGATGCCCAACTCGGCGGAGCGGATGTTACTCTGCGCACTCTTGTTTCGGCGGCGCTGCAAGGCAGTGTGCTGGGTATGCCGGAGCTGTTGTAGCAGCGTTCTGTCAGAACGGGTTGGGTTAACGTGGTGTTGCCGGCGGGAGCGCCATCCCATATACCGTAAGTGTAAAACGTTGCTGTGTCGCTCAAGTCGCCTGTGGCTCCTGTGCCGGTCGTCGGTTGCGTGCCGGTAAAAATGCCGCCGGTGGCAAAATTGACCATGTAACCGCTGCCGGACGGATGAAGAATTGCGGCAGGTGTGGCGGTAATGGGTTGTGCTGGCGAAGTGACATGCAGCACGCTGGCAGTTGCGCCGGCCAAGTTAGCCGTTGCGCTGGATAAATCAAATTTCCACATGGTGCCGTTCAGATCACCCGCATAAACGCGATCGACATAGCCGTCGGCGTTGCTGTCAAAAGCCAAAATATTGGACAGCCCGTTTGGGCTGGCGGCAGTGCCGTTGGTTGCGGCTGTGCCGGTGGTGTTTGTGGCGGTGTTATCGGCTTTGATCGCCCTGACAAGCCTGCCATTTTCTGCATTGACGATGAACAGATAAGACTGGTAATCGCCGCCGTTGTTATAGCCATTACCGATGATGACCGCGCGCAGCGGAACGGGGCTGGCGGCGGTGCCCACGTTAACCAGCTTGATTTGCGGGGTGCCATAGGTGTAGCCAAGGTTGCTGTAGGCAGAGGCATTGGCTGTGCCGTCATTGTTTTGCGGGGTGGCGTAGTTCACCTTGGTGGGGGTGATCTCCCAAAGTGCTTTATTGGCCGCCTGTTGATCGGTAGATGCGGTTAAGCCCGTACTGCCGTCAATATTCAAGGCGTACAAACCTTTGCCCCCGGCACCCAGGCTGCCGACCAGAATGCGCGTGGTAACGCCGCCTATAGTGGCATTGCCTACCGTAATCTGTCCGTCCACATAATAGTCATGTGTATAGGGATTGGCCGCCAGCGATTTCATTTTAGACAGCAGCATGGATGGTATGTAAGCCCACCGTTCCGTGCCATCGGTTGCTTTGATGGCATGCAACATGCCATCGTTCGCACCGACAAAAATGGTGGGGTTGGTGGCATCGGCCAGATAGAAAGGCTTGGAGTGGATAATATCGCCCAGCACGGTTGGTGTGCTGGAAGACCCCTGCGGTGCTTTGCGCTGGCGCAGTGTGGTCGCGCTTTCGTTGCTGTGGTCGCCGCGCAGGAAATTTACAATTTGTGTGCTGGTGTAGGCGACAGAGTTTACCGTGGCGGCCAGCGTGCCTTGTTGCGTAACGGATAAACTGGCGGAGAGGAAAGGAATCTTGGTGCCGTCATCCTTCATGGTGCCGATGAAGCGCCCGGTACTAAAGTTTTGCGCTTCAATGTGGACCGCTGTGCCGCCCGACCATCTTTCGGCGACAGTGTTCAAGTTTCCGTTCGCATCTATGGGGTAGGCATACATGTTGCCGCTCCAGAATTCCTTTTCATATTCGGTGCGAAACAGCGTTTCGTTGCCGCTGGTCAGGGTGCCGTTGGTGACCACTTCCTGACCCAGATAAGCGACCGGCTGGGCTTGAGGGGTGAACGCGGTAATGGCAAACACCGGCTTGCTAGAATTGCCCATCATGCCCAATAGAATAAGTGCGCATAGCCAGTACGCCGGTTGGGTTTTATTAAGCATGCGATGGGTCATGATGCGCTCCTATTTAAGAGGTACTGCGTAATAAGTTTGGATAAATTTGGTGGCTCCGCGCCCGCCTTCACCGCGAGCGGTGACCAGATAAGTGTTTACGCAATCGAAATTCTTTTCATTGCTGGGGTCGGTGCAATCCAGTCCCACTCCGGCACCCGGTGAGGCCTGGGTGGATACATAGCCAATCATGTAGCCGGGCGAGCTCATGGTGAGCGGGTCGGGTAATGCGCTAACCGCGCTTGCCGACGGTGCTGTGGCGGCGTTTGTTTCCAGCAAACGTTCAGCAACACCTATGGATGCTTCGGCATTGTTCAGCGCCGCCTGCTCAAATTGCAAATTGCCGGCCAACTTGTATTGGGTGTCGGAGGCATTCATTGCCGTTACGCCAAGCAGCATCAGTAGGATCAGAATGATCAGGCTGATGATCAGGGTGGAGCCGGATTGCCGGTCGGGTAGTTTGAAAGTTTGGCCGAATTTCATGATGCTCATCCTCAGCTTCTAAAATTACGCAGTTGCACAACGGTGGTGAGTAGTTGGCGCCGTAAGCTGTCGTTTACGGTGTATGCATTTCCATTCAGTACGGTGTGGTCGCTCATCTCGTAACTGTTGGTGTTGCTGTATCCGTTTTCAGGTCTGACATTGCGCGTCAGCAACCAGATGCGCACCGAACTTACTTTGTCCCAATCGGTTGCGCCGGTCGCGCTGTGGCTGCCGTTAATGTTGTTGGCGGTAAAATATTGCGTAGTGCCGTCAGTGTTGGTTAGGCCAAATTCGAATTGTATATTTTCGATGCCGCTGACCACCATTTCGTCCAGCATGGTATTGCCAACCAGAGTAACTCTGCGCAGTGCCGGAATAGCCGCGTTGTTATCGTCCCCACCGATGTAATAAACATAAACTTGCAGTGCCAAATTGTCGGTGCCGACAGTGGTGCCCGCGGGTAACGCGGAGCCTTGCAGCACGCTCACGTTTGAATAAGAACTGCGTATGTAAATTGTGTTGGCTACTGCCGAGGCAGCCAAGGTCGGGGTGTCGGCAGCGCGGCGAATGACCAGTACATCCCCGCGCAAATATGTTGCGGCCGCGCTGCTGCCGGATATGCAGGTTGCTGAAAACGGATTGTCGGTGTTGTTGCCATTATTGTCGTTACTCCCCCATACGCCTTGGCGGATGTTTTTGACAAAACTGCCGGCGGTGCCGCATTCATTGGTGATGGTTGGGGTGGTCCAGCCGGTTGATTCGGGTGCGACAGGGGTGTAGGCGCGGTAGCCGGCATGGCGCAGTTGGTGCGCAAGATGATCCAGGGCATAACGCCCGTTGCTCTGTAATTCGGAAGTGCGGTCGTTGGTTTTGGTGCTGCGCGAGTTGCTGCTCAGCACGCCGACTAAAGCGGCGATAATCATCAACCCGATGGCGATGGAAATCATCATTTCGACCATGCTGAAGCCGGATATCTTGGCACGCGAAGGATGTTGTATGCATTTATGTGTGCAGGCGTTCATGGTGTCAGTTGCCGATGGTTCGGGTTGAGGTGTAGGAAAATGTTTCGCCACTGCCGGTTGTGACCGAGCTTCGATCAGTCCAATTAATGACTATGCGGTAGTTAATCGGATTGGTCGGGGTTTGTAGGGCATCGCAAACATTGTCGCTGTCCGCGTCAATGCAAATTTGCCAGCTCGCTCCCGGTAACGGAAGTGCGGGGTTGGTAATGGTTGCCTCCCACTGGCTAAGGTCATATCTGGCCAGATTGGTGGAATCGCAAGCTGCTGCCCCGCAATCAGTCATCATCGTGGTCGGAGCTGTAGAGGTGGCAATGTAACCGCCCGCAACGGCACCTGCTTTATTGGCTTCCATGCGTTCGGCGATGCCCGATGCCAAAAAAATCGCCTGGGTGCGGAATTGTCCGCCCTTGTTCATGCGCATCGCATAGATTTGCAAACCCGCAGTGCCGAGCAGCGCAATCGCGACGATCACCAGCGTAATCAGAATTTCCAGCATGGAGAAGCCGCGTTGTTTCGGGCTGGGAGGAAAGAATTTTAAATCGCTGCGCATTGGTTGAATCCTATGGTGTCCTGGATGTGTTGCCGGTAGCGGCAATGGTGGCGACGTTGGTGACTGCTCCGCCCCAGTTGCCGGCAAGCGTGAGGGTTGCAGCGCCGCCCGCCCCTTGGGTACCGCTGGGGTTGAAGTAGATTGTTGCGGCGCTGCCGGTCAGAGTAAGGCGCGAATTAATGGCGCGGTGTACCACAATCGGATTCGGATTGGTGGTGGAAGTGGCATCGCATGTGCCATTCTGATCTTCGTCATAACAGACCAGCCAGCCGTTTTGCCAGTTAGTGCCCGTTCCGCAGGCTGTATCGGTGCCGCGCACGCAAATCAGTACGCGCCGGTTACGTTTGATCGCCTCGCTTCGGGCACGATTTAAATCGTTGGTGAGCTGCGACATGGCGGAAGCCTGGCGCGTGTTGTTGATCAAATCGCTGAACGATGGTGCGGCTATGCCAGCCAGTATGGCGGCAATGGTGACGACAATCATTAGTTCGATCATCGTCAGGCCGGTTTGTCGTTGTTTGGTTGGCATTGCTACTCCCAAGTTATGTTGTGTTTACTTTATTGAACTTGCCCCATCTGTGTAAATCATCAACCGATAATCGGGGGGGTTGTTAGAACCAGCGGTATGTTCCGGCTGATTAAAGCATGCGGGCCAAATTATTATTGTTCCCGGAATGGTTGCTTCTCGTTGCATATGGGATGATTTTTAGCATGTATTTCAAGCGGTTGTGCATGGTAAATGAATTTGCCGCTTGGTTTTGAGAAAAATAAGCAAATAGTGCCTTGTTTGATGCTGGGCCGGTATTGGTGTTTGACTGATTATGGTGAATTCGGCTGTCGGTACTTGTCTGATGGGCTGGAAATACGGGGAACTGGTTAAATTACTTGCGCTTTTTGTCATAAACGCGCGGTGGTCATTGGCTATGGCGTTGAGGCTGCTAACACTGGATTGCATCTAGCCGATTGAATGCCAACAAATTAAATAGAGGGAATACTCCCCTCTGTTCGGAGTATCGCCAGTCTTGTGATGCATGATAATCGCCCGAACTAAATTCCCGTTATAGCGGGTGGTGAGCCTAAGTCTGTTTCCTTTTGGTGACGTGGGCGGAATCAAGGGTGCTGTGAATGCAGACTGCATTGCTTTGATTACTTGATTGTGGGTGTCAAGTGGAATGGGTGATGGGCTGAATTCCTTAGAGCTTAAAATTTAAAGTCAGGAAAAGCGAATATGACAACACAGATTCTTACTAATATTCCGTCGTTGAATGCACAGCGGAATCTTACATCGTCGGGTCTGGCTTTGGCGACATCTTTGCAGCGGCTGTCCTCGGGGTTGCGTATCAATACCGCCAAGGACGACGCGGCGGGTCTGGCGATTTCCGAGCGTTTCACTTCGCAAATTCGCGGTATCGACCAGGCGGCGCGCAATGCCAACGACGGCATCTCGCTGGCGCAGACCGGCGAAGGCGCGCTGGGTTCGGCCAGCAGCATCCTGCAGCGTATCCGCGAACTGGCGGTGCAATCGGCCAACGCGACCAACTCTGCCGCCGACCGCGCCGCGCTGAACAACGAAGTCAGCCAGCTGGCCTCCGAACTCGACCGTATCGCCGCTACCACCTCCTTTAACGGCCTGCAGTTGCTTGATGGATCAAGCTCGAACAGCTATCAGGTTGGCGCGAACGCAGGCGAAGTGATCACGGTGAGCACCACCAATTTCCGTACCGACAATTATGGTAGTTATCGCATGGGCGCTTTGGCGGCCACTACCACCAGCACGCTGGGTGATCTGACGCTGGGCAGCTCGTCGGCCATGCTGGGTTCGACTGCTACCATCCAGGCGGCAGGCCGCGTTGCCGGCGGCAGCCTGACCATCAACGGCGCGCTCGGCTCCGCCACGATCACCTACGCCGCCAGCGCTTCCGCCAAAACGGTCGCCAAGGCGATCAACGACAAAGCCTCAACAACGGGCGTGACGGCGACCACCAAAACACAAGTTGATTTAACCGGTTATGCCGCGAATACCAGTTATTCGTTCAATCTCTATTCGAACAACACCACCTCGGCGGTCAATATCAATTTTAGCGTCGGCACCGCCGTCAATGCGGACGGCCTCGCCGCCGGGATTAACGCGATCAACGATGCCAGCGCGAAGACCGGGGTGACCGCCAAAGTTAATGCGGCGGGAACGGGGATCACGCTGCTCAACGCGTCGGGCGAGGATATCAAAATCTCCACCGTGACCGGCACCGTGTCGATAGGCGGTGTTGCGACGGCAACGACAATTCTCGGGTACGTCACGGGCCAGCTGACGCTGGATTCGGACAAGTCGTTCGGCCTGGTTGCCGGTAACACCACCGACTGGGGCAACACCGCGACAGCGGTTTCGGCCTCGCTGCAAAAGACCAGCCAGGTGGACGTGGGCAACGTGGATGCGGCAAATCGCACGATCGCGCTGGTGGACGGGGCGCTGCAGTCGGTTAATAGCATGCGGGCGAAATACGGTGCGGTGCAATCGCGTTTCGAATCAACGGTGGCGAACCTGAAGACCGCTTCGGAGAACCTGTCGGCTTCGCGCTCGCGCATCCGCGATGCGGACTTTGCGCTGGAAACCGCCAACCTCACCCGCAACCAGATATTGCAACAGGCGGGTACGGCGATGCTGGCGCAGGCGAACGCTTTGCCTAATACTGTGTTGCAGTTGCTAAAGTAATACGTGTAAATCTGAAGTCGGGCATTATCCAGCACATCTTCGGCATTTCCGGGAAGCGTTATGCTCAACAATAAATCACTTCTTATCACCGGTGGTACAGGCTCCTTCGGTAAGGCTTTTGTTAGAACTATTCTGAATAAATATCCGGATATTAAGCGTCTGGTGGTTTATTCGCGTGACGAACTCAAGCAACATGAGATGTCACAGCAGCTTTCCGGTAGCCCAAATAAAAACATTAGATTTTTTATTGGCGATGTTCGCGATCAGTCACGCTTGCGCCGTGCAATGGAAGGTATTGATGTGGTGATTCATGCCGCCGCGCTCAAGCAGGTTCCGACTGCCGAATACAACCCGTTTGAGTATATCAAGACCAATGTGATCGGTGCGCAAAACCTGATCGAAGCCTGTCTTGATTCGGGTGTGCAGCGGGTGGTTGCGCTGTCTACCGATAAAGCTGCAGCGCCGATCAATCTCTACGGCGCGACCAAGCTGTGTTCAGATAAGCTGTTCGTCGCTGCCAACAACATCAAGGGAAGCCGCGATCTTCGTTTCAGTGTGGTGCGATACGGCAACGTGATGTGCAGCCGCGGCTCGGTTATTCCATTTTTTCTTGAAAAACGGGCAAGCGGGGTATTGCCGATAACCGACCCTGCCATGACACGCTTCAATATCAGCTTGCGCGAAGGTGTCGAGATGGTTTTATGGGCGATCGATAACGCCATGGGCGGTGAGATACTGGTTCCGAAAATCCCTTCTTATCGCATCACTGACGTGGCCATGGCTATCGGGCCGGAATGCAGGCAGCAAGTGGTAGGGGTGCGCCCGGGCGAAAAGATACATGAGGAAATGGTCACATCAAGCGACAGCCTCAATACTGTAGACATGGGTAGTTATTACGCTATTCTGCCGTTTGGCGGAGACTATAGCATTGCAGACTACTGTGCAAAAACGGGTGCCAAGCTGGTTGAGCCCGGCTTCTGCTATAACAGCGGCAGCAACCATCGTTTTCTGACTGTAGAAGAGTTGCGCGGATTGATTCAGGCGGAAGTTGATTCAACACGTAGTACTTGAATATTTGGGCATGATTCCTTACGGTCGCCAGGATATCTCCGATGCCGACATTCAGGCTGTAGTGGATGTGTTGCGCTCGGATTTTCTTACTCAGGGACCTGCCGTACCGGCATTTGAAAAAGCGATTGCAACATATTGCGGTGCCGAGCATGCAGTGGCGCTCAATAGCGCTACCAGTGCACTGCATGTTGCTTGTCTGGCGCTTGGCGCAGGTGCGGGAGATGTGGTCTGGACCAGTCCAATCACCTTTGTGGCCAGTGCTAATTGCGCGTTGTATTGCGGTGCACAGGTCGATTTTGTGGATATCGACCCGCATTCCTACAACATGAGCGTGGAGCGCCTGTCGGAAAAGCTGGCGCAAGCGGAACAGTCCGGTTGTTTGCCAAAAATTATCATCCCGGTGCACTTGTGCGGCCAGTCGTGCGATATGGCAGGTATCCACGCATTAAGCCAGCGTTATGGTTTCAAAATCATTGAGGATGCTTCGCATGCCGTAGGCGGGAAATACCGCGGAGAACCTATCGGCAGCGGACGCTACAGCGACATCAGCGTATTCAGCTTTCATCCGGTCAAGATCATCACCGCCGGAGAGGGAGGTATGGCGCTGACCAACGACGCGCAATTAGCCGAGCGTATGAAATTATTGCGCAGCCACGGCATTACCAGTGACGTGGCGGATATGCTTCCTCGGGCAACCGGAGAGCTTTGGTTTTATCAGCAGACAGCCTTGGGTTTTAATTACCGCATGACCGATATACATGCCGCCTTAGGCTTGAGTCAAATGCAGCGGCTGGACGACTTCGTTGCCAGACGCCATGCTATTGCCAAGCGTTATGAGGAGTTATTGGCAGAGCTACCGGTGATTACGCACAGGCAACATGCAGACAGCTATTCCGGATATCACTTGTATGTCATTCGGTTGAAACAGGGAGAGATCGGCAAGACGCAGCGCGAAGTTTTTAATGCGATGCGCGCGGCAGGTATCGGCGTGAATCTGCACTACATCCCCGTGTACAGACAGCCATATTACGAACAAATGGGCTTCAAGGCCGGATATTGTCCGGAGGCAGAGCGATATTACACCGAGGCGATCAGTTTGCCGATTTATGCGACCCTGATGGAAGCGCAGCAAGACCGGGTGGCGGTAGCCTTGCGCGAGGCTGTAAGCGCATGAATATTGCCGTTATTCCCGCGCGTGGCGGCAGCAAACGCATCCCGCGCAAGAATATCAAGGACTTCTGCGGCAAGCCCATGATAGCTTGGTCGATTGAAGCGGCAAAAGCTTCTGGCTTGTTTGATCGCATCATCGTTTCCACTGATGATGCCGAGATTGCCGAAGTGGCGAAACAATGGGGTGCGGAGGTGCCTTTCATGCGTCCGCCGGAACTGTCGGATGACTATGCAGGAACAACCGAGGTTGTTGCGCATGCAGCACAATGGGCGTTAAAACAAGGTTTTGATGTGGGTGCGGTGTGCTGCATCTATGCTACTGCACCGTTTATTCAAGCGGATGATCTCAAGCGGGGCTTAGTGGCCTTGGAATCGGGTGAGTGGTCATATGCGTTTACCGTGACCGATTTTGCCGCGCCGATCTTTCGCTCATTCAAGCAGAATAGCGATGGTGGTATAGAAATGTTCTATCCGGAACATTTCCTGACGCGCTCGCAGGATTTGCCAATGGCGCTACACGATGCCGGGCAATTTTATTGGGGACGGCATTCAGCCTGGATCGAGGGAAGACGCATTTTTGATCGCCACTCCATACCGGTTGTGATTCCACGCTGGCGCGTCCAGGATATCGATACACAGGACGACTGGATAAGGGCGGAACTGATTTTTAATCAAGTGGGGGTGCTTTAGGTTATGACAGCTGCGGATAATTATGCAACGCCACAAGAAGCGTTCTGGGCTGGAGAATTCGGTACCGAGTATATTTACCGCAACGACGGCGCACAGATGCTGGCTTCAAACCTGAACCTGCTTTCGAAAGCACTAAAACAAGCAGGTCGTATTTCTTCCTGCCTTGAGTTCGGGGCGAACATAGGGATGAATTTAAAGGCGCTACAGCTTCTTTATCCAAATATCCATCTGAAGGCAGTTGAAATTAACCCTGCTGCCGCAAAGCTGCTGGCGAATTTGATTGGTGAAAGTAATGTGTTTGAAGGTTCAATTTTCGAATATCAGGTATCCGATCAAGTGGATATATCATTGATACGGGGTGTGCTTATTCACATTCATCCCGACATGCTGCCTATTGTTTACGAGAAATTATATCAAGCATCGAAACGTTTTATTCTTTTGGGCGAATATTACAACCCATCGCCGGTGTCGATTTCATATCGTGGCCATGCAGATCGCTTGTTCAAAAGGGATTTTGCGGGTGAAATGCTGGAAAAGTATCCTGATCTAACTCTCGTTGATTATGGCTTTGTCTATCGCAGGGATCCGGCTTTTCCTGACGACGACATCACCTGGTTCTTAATGGAAAAAAGATGAAATCAATCCTAATTATTGCAGCACACCCTGACGACGAGGTTCTAGGCTGTGGCGGCACCATCGCCAAGCTGGCAAATCAGGGTGCAATTATTCATGCGGCTTTTTTGGCCGATGGTGTGTCCTCGCGCACCGGTGAAGATAAATTGGGCAGGGGTGTTTTAGACGCACGCCGTGAAGCTGCCCAAAAATCCTGCGATATTCTGCATATCAATTCTTTGTCTTTTGGCGATTTTCCGGATAACCGTATGGATGCTGTCGCTCTTCTCGATATCATCAGGGAGGTGGAGAGGCTAATTGATCTGTACCGGCCCGATACGATCTTGACTCACCACTCGGGAGATTTAAATGTTGACCATCGGCGCGTGCATGAAGCGGTAGCAACCGCCTGCCGGCCGCAGTGCGGCCATCCGGTGAAGACGCTGCTGTGTTTCGAGGTGCCGTCCAGCACCGAATGGCAGTTGTCTGGCAGTGCGCCGTTTTTTGCCCCGAACTGGTTTGTGGATATTTCGGATACCTTGGATCGTAAGTTCGCCGCACTGGATGCCTATGCGGCCGAACTGCGTGACTGGCCGCATCCGCGCTCAAGGCAGGGTGTCGAGCATCTGGCCCGCTGGCGCGGTGCCACTGTGGGCGCGGAAGCCGCGGAGGCATTCGTATTGGGCCGGCAACTGACATGAAGGTTTTTTTCCGCGTCGATTCGTCGGCGCGCATCGGTGCCGGCCATCTTATGCGCTGTCTGACATTGGCGGAAGCGCTACGCGGACGCGGCGTGCAGATACAATTTATTTGTCGCGAGCATGCCGGTCATATGATTGCGCTGCTTCAACAGAAAGGCATGCCGGTCTCGGTGTTGCCTGCACCGACGACGGGTAATGCAATAACTGATGTTGGCTATGCCACATGGCTGGGCGTTTCGCAGGCAGAAGACGCTGACCAGAGCATTGAGGCATTTGGCGGCAAAAAACCGGATTGGTTGGTAGTGGACCATTATGGGCTGAGTATCGAATGGGAAATGCGTCTGCGTTCGCATGTTGGAAAATTGATGGTGATTGATGATCTTGCCAATCGTAAACATGACTGCGATCTATTGTTGGATCAAAACTATTCGGCAGACGGCAGCCAGCGTTACGCGGGGCTTGTGCCGGTGCAGTGTAAAATCCTGCTGGGCTCCGGTTATGCATTGCTGAAAAAAGATTTCAAAGATATGCGGGATCGGATCGAGACTCGGCTGCATGACTTAAGGAGGATTCTGGTTTTCTTTACCGCTGGCGATGATCAGGGGGAAACGCTGAAAGCCATGCGAGGTATCGAGCTTTACGGAAAAGCCGACGGTGTCGATGTGGTCACAGGCACATCGAACCCGAATAATGCAGCAATAATTGAAAAGTGCGAGGCGCTTCATTGGGGGTATCACTGCCAGATTGATTACATGCCGGCATTAATTGCTCGGGCCGATCTTGCTATCGGGGCAGGTGGGTCCAGTAATTGGGAACGTTGCGCGCTCGGTGTGCCGGCTTTGGTTACAGTGCTTGCGGAGAATCAGGTATTGATTGCGCAGGCATTGGATAACGCAGGCGTTGTACATAATCTCGGTCGGTGTCATGACCTGCAAGCAGAAAATTATGCGGATGCGCTGTGCTCGCTGAACCGCCAGCAGCTTGCCGGCATGTCTGAAAAGGCATTGGCGCTTGTCGATGCTCTGGGTGCAGAGCGGGTGGCAGATATTCTGCTGTTGGCCTAACTAATGATTCAAAACTAAAAAAGCGGTCAATCATGCCAAACCAACCAGGAACATTCCAAATCGCTGGACGAAGCATCGGCGTTAGCAGCCCCCCCTATTGTATTGCCGAGGTCGGCATTAATCATAACGGCGACCTCGCCATTGCCAAGCGGATGATAGAGGCAGCCAAGGCAGCCGGTGCTGATGCGGTCAAATTTCAGACATTCAAGGCTGAAGAGTTTTGCGGCGATCCGGATCAGACCTTTACTTACCAGTCGCAGGGAAAGGCTGTTACAGAGTCAATGCTGGGGATGTTCCGGCGCTATGAGCTGCCCGCGGGAAGTTGGCGAGAAATTAAAGCGTATTGTGAAGCCGTCGGTATTACTTTTTTTTCAACGCCGCAAAACCTTAGCGATCTTGAGCTGCTAATGGAAATCGGCGTGCCCGCCATTAAAATCGGTTCGGATGATTTTACCAACCTGCCGCTGTTGCGAAGCTATGTCGGAAGCAAGTTGCCGCTGATTCTCTCGTGCGGTATGAGCGATCTGGCGGAAGTTCACCAAGCGCTTGATGCGGTAGGGTGGTTCGATGGTTATCCTGTGGCGCTGTTGCTGTGTACTTCGCAGTATCCGACACCTCCCGAGGACGTGAACATCGCAAAGCTCACCACGCTGCAACAAGCATTTCCCGGTTTGCTGGTGGGTTTTTCCGACCATACCCAAGGTGCGCTAGCGGCTGCGCTGGCCGTCTCCCGGGGTGCCAGGGTTTTCGAGAAGCATTTCACACTCGGAAAGGATATGCCGGGGCCGGATCACTGGTTTTCAGAAGAGCCTGCGGGGCTTGCCGAGTGGATTAATAATATTCGAATAGCGGACATCATTCTGGGTAGTCCATTGGTGCAGCCCACAAAAGCCGAGCAAGCAATGCGATTGGTCGCGCGACGGAGTGTGGTTGCATTGCGTGACATAGCTCTTGGTACAACGTTCGATAGCGCCAATACGGGTTTGCGGCGACCGGGTGGCGGTCTGTCTCCGGATATGATCGGTAAAGTACTTGGATTAACCGCGACTCGTGACATTAAAAAAGGGGAGCGGCTATCACTTGGAGATATGCGCGTATGAATGACCAGCCCGATGATGCAGCGCTTCAGGAGTGGTTTACCAGGCTGACTACTTTTCCCTCAAACCGTTTTCACCCATTAGTTTGGGTAGTCGGTGATCCGGAAATCGGTACGGATGTCTATATTGGCGGTTTTTCAGAAGTAAATGCAAAGGGCGCGCGAGTCAGTATTGGCGACAATTGCGATATTGCGTCTTTTGTCACCATTAATTGCGCTGACTCTCACAAGAAATGCATCGGCTTGTCTGAGGAAGTAGAGCGCCGGGATATTTTGATCGAAAACCACGTATTTGTTGGCTCACATTCAGTCATCAAAGGAGGAGCACGAATCGGGCATCACTCGGTCATTGCAGCAGGAACGATAGTCGGTGCCGTCGAGGTGCCGCCATATTCGCTGGTAGTTGGAAATCCGGCGGTCGTCAAATCCGGGTATTACCTGAATCGGCTTGAGGGTGGGCATGATCCCGCATAATCTTCCAACGCTTGGAATGGAAGAACAAGCTGCCGCTGCCAGAGTACTGGCAAGCGGTTGGGTTGCACAGGGACCGGAAGTTGAGGAGTTTGAGAATGAATTATGCCGTTTTCTGGGTCTCCCGGACGGACACGCGATAGCTGTGTCGAGTGGTTCAGCCGCACTTTTTTTGGCTTTGTGGGCATTGGATGGAAAGAATAAGCTGATAGGCTTGCCGGTTTATGCCTGCGCGGCATTGCGCAATGCCGTGGGGCTGGTTGAAGGAAAATGCGCATATCTCGACTGCGAAGAAAATGGCCCCAATGTCGATATGGCTGCCGCTGCAAAAGCGGGTGTTGATATTTTGATTGCGCCCTCGATGTTTGGCATTCCGGTCGATTTGCCAAATGCCCGCGATTACCTGCTTATTGAAGATTTGGCGCAGGCGCTCGGTGCAAGAGTTGGTGGCGAACGAATCGGGTTGCGCGGTGAATTGGGTATTTGTTCCTTCTACGCCACCAAGCTGATAACCACCGGTGGACAGGGTGGCGCAGTAATCAGTCGTGACCGTGCATTGATTGAGAGGGTTCGTGACTACCGTCAATTTGACTCGCGCAAGGATACAAGGCTTCGTTTCAACTTCCAGATGACGGATATGCAAGCGGCCGTGGGCAGGGTGCAGCTTGCCAAGCTGCCCGAATTTGTGGAGCAGCGCGAACGTCTGTTTGGAATCTATGCCAATGCCGGTTTGGAACTGCTTGGGCCATTAACAGCGTCGATGCAGCCAGTGCGCTACCGTGCGGTAATGCGCTGCACCGCCCCGAGTCGGCTGATCGAGACGTTGCAAAACAATGGTATTCGCGCCATTGTTCCCGTAGAGCAATGGGAGTTGCTCGACGAGCCGGAGAAATATCCGATGGCAAGCAGGCTTGCTAGCACCACCGTTTCACTGCCCATTTATCCCACGCTCGCGGCTGGTGATGCTCGAAGAGTGGCAGGTATCGCCGGGGATTTCGCATGATTTTAACTGCTCATCAACCCGTATATATGCCTTGGCTCGGTCTTTTTCACAAGATAGCGCTCGCCGAACGATTTTGTATTTTTGATATTGCACAATATCAAACTAAAGACTTTAATAACCGCAACAAGATTAAAACCAATGCCGGCCCGATCTGGTTATCGGTACCCGTTGAGTCTAAGGGTCACTTTGAAAAAAAGCTCTGCGACATCAAAATTGTAAACAATGGCTGGAACAGAAAGCATTTCAAATCTATTGATCTGGCTTATCGCAAAGCGCCGTTTTATTCCGACTATATAGGTGAGCTGGAGGCTATATTGGCAAGCCGGACATACACTTATTTGGCCGATTTGAATTTTGCGACACTCGAATTCGGGCTTAAATCACTCGGTATCAATGTGCCCATTGACACAGCAAGCGCGCATGATTTTCAGGGCAACAAATCCGACTTGGTGCTGGATATGTGCAAGAAGCTTGGTGCTACCAGCTACATCTTTGGGGCGCAGGGCAGCAATTATGCAAATGTGGAGTCATTTTCAGACTGCGGGATAAAAGTATATTTTCAGGATTACCATCACCCGGTGTACCCGCAGCTTCATGGGGATTTTGAACCATATATGTCGGTCATAGATCTTTTATTTAATGTTGGACCAGAATCCTTGGAGATTCTGATGTCGGGGAATATTCGCAATTATCAGGGAGATAAATAATGATTTTCGAAGAAAGTTCTTGTGCGGTGGATAAAAAATTAGCCAATTTTTCAAAATATGTACGCCGTCAAAATATTGCAAGATTTCTGGCGCAAACAGAAATATTTAAACTGCAGTTGCCGGTAAAAGGCAGTATCGTTGAATGCGGTGTACATCATGGCGGTGGAGTAATGGCTTGGGCAAAGTTGTCAACTACTCTTGAACCCTATAATTATCATCGAAAAATTATCGGGTTCGACACTTTTGCAGGTTTTCCCCATGTTGCGCCCATTGATGTATTAAACCGATCAGATGTAAAAGCAGGGATGTTCTCGGAGGCTTACAATATCTACGATGAATTGAATTTGTGTGTGAAGGAATACGATGAAAACAGATTCTTGAACCATATTCCAAAAATCGATCTGGTTCAGGGTGATGCGAATTTGAAAATACCCGAATATCTTGAAAAAAATCCACATCTACTGGTGTCCCTTTTATATCTCGACTTTGATGTTTATGAACCGACTGTCACCGCATTAAAGACATTGTTGCCGAGAATGCCCAAAGGAGCAGTGCTTGCTTTTGATGAGGTCAACAATGCGGATTGGCCCGGCGAAACCAAGGCTATGCTTGAACAGCTAAATATTAGGGATTGTGAGCTACGCTGCTTCGAGTATGAACCCAACATTAGTTATATGGTGCTCTAAATGTCTTTCTCACCACAGTGGGAGCAGGTCTATCGCGAACAATCCAATATCTCTATTTGGCCGTGGTCTGACTTGGTCAGTTATATGCATCGCTATGCGAAACCATTCTCGTCCAGCACCAAAGTATTGGAGATCGGGTTCGGTGCTGGCGCTAATATTCCCTTCTTTCTCTCAATCGGCGTGGACTACTATGGGATCGAAGGCAGCGACTCAATCGCGGCGCGCGTTCGTGAACAATATCCTGAACTTAAAAACAGACTGAAAACCGGCGATTTTATTTCCCAAAAACATTCGGACATGTACGATCTTGTGATTGATCGGAGTTCAATGACGCATAACGATACCAGTGCGATTAAGCTGGGACTTAAAAATCTATGTGCTGCCATGAGGCCGGGTGCCAAATATATCGGTGTTGATTGGTTCTCGGTTGAACACTCCGGCTTTGGCTTGGGAGAACGGATTGATGAATATACACGGGCTAATATTACAGAGGGGCAATTTGCCGGTGTCGGTAATGTGCATTTTTCAAGCAAGGAACATCTGATCGAATTGTTCTCGGAGGCCGGTATGGCGATAGTCCGGTTGGAGCACAAGCAGATTGTTTCAGCAATTCCTCAAACAATGCATTTGTTTGCCTCGTGGAATCTGGTAGCAGAGAAGGTATAGGTATGTGCGGATTCGAAAACACAGATTTGCAAGATGAATGTTCGTATAAATTTTTTGTGAATGCACAATGAATAACCAGCTTCTTTTTAGAATAGGCAGTGCACCATGGTAAAGCGCAGTGACCAGCCACACATGAACGCGGCTATCCGGAAAGCAAGCAGACTTTCTGCCCAGGGTAACGACAAGCAAGCCCTAACGGTTATTCAAGCACATTTGCACCAATCGCCGGACGATATTGATGCGCTCAATTTGGCCGGAATGCTTGCTATGCGGCTGGAGGACTGGGCACTTGCTGAAAAGTGCTTTGCGGGTATGCTGGCTATTAACAAGGTTGATATTAACGTTCTTTACAAGTTGTTTGAGGTGCTTAAAGTTTTAAATCGTCTGGATGAAGCAGATGGGATGTTATCCAGAATACTCGAGCTTGAACCGGATAACGTCAACGTTCTCAATGAACGCGGGGTGCTGCTTGTCGGGCAAGGTGACATGGCTTCTGCTCTACAAACATTCGACAAATGTGTTCAACTTGCCCCTTCGTTTGAGTTGGGATATCGCAATCTATATGCCGCATTGATTACTTGCAGCCGATATGAGGAGGCAGCGCTGGCCGCCAAATTGGCTATTCAAAATAGCACTACTGATTATCGTTACACCTTCAAGGTTGACCTTGTTGTTTGTCTCTCTAAATCGGGTGCGATTCAAGAAGGACGATTGGCGGCGGAAGATATTATCGCCGAACTGACACCGTTGAATGGCCTGCAGTATCGGAAGCTTTTAGCGCGAGCTTATTCCCATTATGGCATCGTATTCATGGAGCTAAATGAGGTTGAACCAGCCCAGGAACAATTCAGAAAAGCGATTTCGCTGGACCCGGAAAATATCGAGCCTTATATTAACCTCGCAAAATCCTATTGGTATGTGGAGGATCTATTGCAGGCTATTCATTGGTTTGATGAAGCGCTAAAAATTGCACCGGGTAATGCGGAATTGCACCTTCATTTGGGCACTGTGCTGCGCGATGCAGGGCGTCCGGAACTGGCATTGCCTTATATGCAATCCGCCGTCGTTCAATCACCTGCCAACCCTGAATTGCGCTGCTATCTAGGCATGACGCAGTTTGCGCTTGGACACTTGGATCAGGCTTACGAGAACTATGAGTTACGCTGGGCGCGGCGTGAAGGCGGGGTTAAATCTCAGCTCGCGATTCCGGAATGGACAGGATCTCCGGGGTTTGGGCGATCCATATTTGTTTATAAAGAACAGGGCTTGGGTGACGAAGTTGTATTTGCCACCTGCCTGCCGGATCTGCTTGGACGATTCGAGCATATTGTTTGCATTTGCCACCCCAAGTTAAAGACCCTGTTTGCACGAAGTTTTCCAAAAATTGAATTTCGTGATTTGGATAGCAATCTCACAGCGGCAGATTTGGGGAACCCTGAGTTCCAGATACCTATCGGCAGTTTGCCTCGTATTTTCCGGAAAAGAATCGAGGATTTCCCCAATCTGCAGCAGTTATTAATGCCGGATGCGGCAAAAGTCTCGTTATTTCGTAATCGGTTGCCGCAAAATAACGGCAAACTGATTGTCGGGGTTGGCTGGAGGAGTTCAGTCGAAAACATTGTGCGCCGTTCTATTTATCCGCAACTCGAGTTTTGGAAGCCGCTGTTTGAACTGCAAAATATAGTATGGGTTAATCTTCAGTATGGTGATGTCGGAGAAGAAATCAAACAGGCAGAGCGCGACTTTGGGGTTAGTATTATCAATTTTCCCGATGTTGATCATTTCGATGACCTTGACTCATCTGCAGCACTAATGAAAGCCTGCGACATAGTTATCGGCCCGGGCTCTTCCACAACTTTTATAGCGGCTGGTGTAGGGGTGCCAACATTTAGAATTTTCCCCTATGTCGATCTTTTCTGTATGGGTACGGATCACGATCCGTGGTTCCCCAACATAATTCCAGTCAAGCGCCACTTTGGTGAAACTTGGGAGGTGCCTGTTAAGCGAGTCGCTGATATTGTGCGCACACTTGCAGAAGAGCATGCCCAGCGCGTGCACCAATCGCCGTGATCATGGTTTTCGTTGCATGATCTTTGCATATGCAAGCGGGATATTAAATTTTTTCATCAGTCCGTTATGAACAACCACATGTCGCATGCCCGCCAAACCAATTTAATTCAGAGAGCAATTTCGCTCTCGGCGCAGGGCAAAGACAAGAATGCGCTTGAACTTATTCAAACGCATTTGGGCAAACAGCCGCGCGATCTGCGGGCGCTTATTTTGGCTGCAAATTTTGCTGCACGGCTTGAGAACTGGCCATTGGCAGAGCATTATTTTATGGAAGCATTGACCGTAAATCGCTCTGATGTCGAGGCCTTATACGGTTTATCAAAAGTGTTCAAACTTACCAACCGGATTGATGCCGCTGTTGCAACACTGACCAACCTGTTGCAAGTTAACCCCGGCCACTCTGCGGCGCTAAACGAAATGGGTGTCATCATGGCCGAACAAGGTCATCTTGAGCCTGCATTGCAGGCATTTGAAACTGCTTGCAAACTCGACGCGTCATTTGAAATGGCATACCGCAATTGGTATCAGGTACTTAATGCAAACGCGCGTCATCAAGAAGCCGTACAGGTTGCCAAATGCGCTATTGAACATATTGCCCCCGGCAATCGATTGAACTTTAAAGTCAATCTCATCTCTTCCTTGTGGCTAACGCGAGCATTTGGCGAAGCCAGAGAGTTGGCCGAAAATATCATCAGCGAGCTGGAACATTCCGCCAAACCGGAACATCGCGAACTTCTGCCCAAGATAGTCACTGATTACGGTGTGATCCTGATGGATATGGACGAGCCTGATGCGGCCAAAGTGCAATTCGAAAAAGCCAATGCGCTTGCACCAAAAAATATCGAACCTTATGTCAACCTTGCCAAGCTTGCCGTTTATCAGGAAGACTTGTGTGACGCGATTGGCTGGTTTGATAAGGCCCTTGCCATAGATCCGGAGAATTCCATATTGCATTATCATTTGGCGGGTTTTTTGCGCAATGCGGGGCGGCCTGATCTCGCGCTCGAGCATGGTTATGCGGCTCTGGCAGGATCACCGGATAATGCGCAAATGCGCTATGCGCTAAGCGAAACACACTTTGCACTTGGGCAGCTTAGGGAAGCATACAAAAATTGGGAGCTTCGTTGGCAACTGAAAGATAGCGGCAGCAAGCCGAATCTTCCGGTGGCGGAGTGGACCGGCACGCCAAGCACAGGGCGATCCTTGCTGGTTTATCGCGAACAGGGTATCGGCGACGAAATATTTTTTGCGAGCTGCCTTCCTGATATTCTTAATCGGTTTGAGCGTATTGTTTGTGTTTGCCAAGCCAAGCTGAAACCCTTGTTTGCGCGAAGTTTCCCAAAAATAGAATTTCGCAGCGGGGCTGATGCGCTGACTGAGGCAGATATAGCGGATTTGGACTGGCAAATTGCCATTGGCGGCTTGCTGCCTATTGTGCGGCCGAATTTGGAGTCTTTCCCGCTGCATCACCAGTTTCTCCTGCCAGACCCGAAAAAAGTGGATATTTTTCGTGAACAGCTTGCTCTCAAACATGGCTCATTGGTGATTGGTATTGCATGGCGTGGTCGCCTGCTGACCCTGAGCCGCCGGGCGCTTTATCCTTATCTGGAATTCTGGCAGGCACTATTCGATATTCCGAATATTATTTGGGTTAACCTGCAGCATGGCGAAGTAACTGAAGAATTAAAAAAAGCCGAACAGCAATTCGGTATATCTATTGTGAATTTCGAAAATGTTGACCATTTTGATGATATAGATACCTCGGCTGCTTTAATGAAAGCATGCGATTTAGTGATCGGAACGGACGGATCATCAGCGTTGATTGCAGCAGCAGTGGGTGCGCCAACGATCAGATTATTCTCAGGGTATGATTATTTTAATCTGGGTGCCGACCATAACCCGTTTTTCCCCTCAATGACCTCCATCGGACGAAAATTCGGTGAATCTTGGATGGAGCCGGTTCGGCAAGCCGCTGACATTGTGCGTGCGCTTGCTTTGGAGGCGGCATATAGAAAGATTGGGCAAGGCTGATCCGGGCGCTCTATAATTCACTGAGGTAAACCCCCGGCTATGCCGGGGGACTCACAAAGGTTTGACCTATACCACGGTGAGAGTGAATCTGTAATCTCGACTAAGAGATGGAGATTCACGATGAAAGAATACCAGAGT
>JAQTWT010000011.1 GCA_028689145.1 Gallionella sp. | reverse complement strand
CTCAACTCAATCCGGAAAGGAGGCCAAAAACAGAAAACTATCCACAACCTGAACCGTTAAGATATAAACTTAGGGTGGGTCAAAATTCAATGCAATTGCTGGGTCAGATTTAAACGCAATTCAACATTGGGCGCTTCTCCGTAAACATTATGTCACCCAAACGCGATTTTGGGCCGGCTCTTCACAAGAAATTGAAATCTTATCCTCACGTTGATTATCCGCGTTCGTTTGTGTGTGGCACGGGTACGCGCATTCCAAAATCCCCAGTTGCAAGTGCATACACAGCCGCCGTATGGCACATTCGGCCTGAAGCTGACACGAAGCGCTATACCTTCAAGGCTTAGAGTGTCTGAATGCTCGTGCAAAGCGGCCTTGGTCGATGATGCTTTGAATTGGCGGCTATGGCCGAAATATATAGATATTTCAGCCTAGTCAGCAGCCACAACATAGGTTTGAAGATAAGGCTAATCACAAACTTTTAATGCTAAACTTCAAATCACTGTGCTGTGCAGTAACCAACTCAAGGGGATAGCTCACATGAACCGTAAAGAATTGATCGACGCATTGGCAACAAAGACAGGCAGCACAAAGGCTGACGCTGATCGCAACATCGCAGCACTGATTGATATCATCACTGCCACTCTAAAGAAGGGCGACAACCTCGCGCTGGTTGGCTTCGGCACTTTTGAAGTGCGCAAGCGCGCAGCACGCAACGGCCGTAACCCAGCTACTGGTGCAGCCCTTAAGATCAAAGCATTCAAGGCTCCGGCATTCAAGGCTGGCGCAACATTGAAGGTAGCCGTAAACGGCGGCAAGAAGTAATTAAGTCAACAGAAACAGCGTTTCTCATTCCGTTTCGCTCGGTCTGCTGTCAATACTCTTTAGCGCCGTTACCACGAATAACGAGAAATGCCCGTACAATAAGTGCACCGTACAATTCGAGGGGGAGGAGTCGGCAATGGTGAAAAGAATGGTGCAAGCCAATCAAGCTAATGAGGATTCGCACATAGGAAAATTCTCCGTAGACACGAAGCCGACCAAGGACATGGTCGTAGGAACCCTCACGCGAGACATCAACATCGAGGCCGCCGTTTTCGACCTGATAGACAACTCGATCGATGCGGCTCGCGATACGATCTTTGCCCGAAGCGACACGGAATTGACCGACGAACTCCCCGATTCCTACAAGGGTTTCAAGATCGCATTGTCGTTCAGCGGAGATAGTTTCTCGATAGAAGACAACTGCGGCGGAATGGACGTTGAAAGCCTGAAGACGATGGTTCTTCGATTCGGGCAGCGATCATCTCATCAAATGGGTATCGGCATTTTCGGTCTCGGACTAAACCGTGCGCTTTTCAAGTTAGGACTTGTAAGCCATATAAAAACGGATACCGGGTCTCAGCGTGCAGAGCTGATATTAAATGTCAATGAATACCTCAAGTCGGATGACTGGAACCTTCCGGCCGAGGGATTCAAGTCGAACGGAAAAGCAGGTACTTCGATTGAGATTACTCAACTTCCAGACGAGATTGCTAAATCTTTCGGTGATAGGGATTGGGTCGAAATGTACCGTGTCGACATTGGCCGGCGATATGCTCGATTCATTCAAAAGGGACTGCAAATCCGAGTGAATAAGGTTCTGGTCACGAATGGCGAAGTGCGAATCCGCCCTGATAGCCGGTTCCCCGAGGAGTACAAGTTTTTCAAAAAGGACGGAGTGACCATTCACATTAGAGTTGGCCAGCACAGCGAGCACCGCTTTTCCGCGGAGCCTGACCACGATAAGAATCTGAACGAGCCGCTTACCCCCCAGTTCGGCTGGACGGTTGTCTGTAATGATCGTGCAATCCTCATCTCAGATCAGACGTGGAAAACTGGATGGGAAGGAAAATTCCATTCGGAATTCTATGGTTTCGTCGGCATCGTAAGCTTCGATGCAAAGGATCCCGCAAAACTGCCTTGGGACACAACGAAATTCGACGTGGAGATGAATAATTCCACCTATCAAACGGCCCTGATAGACATGCGAAAGTTCGTCGCAAAGTGGCGAACCTTTGCGGGCCGCGTCAAACGTATGAGGAGCAAGGGAGAGGAGCTGCTACCGCTCCCTGGCACAAGTTCGACGCAAAAACCGAAGCATCCGAGCGGAACCAAGCCGCTCCAAAAAACGCTGGCGAAAAAAAGCAAAAATCTGCTCACCATCAAGCCGGACCATAACCAATTCGGTACGATTTTGCCAGACGACGTTGATGAATTAAATTGTTTCGACAAGCACTTAGCTCTCGTTCATGAGGCGAAAGGCTTGCATTTGAACTTCTTCACATACTCTGGCATGGCGCTAATTCGCTGCCTGTTCGAGACCTCCGTTGTCACCTACCTAGAGCGGCACGGTAAGTTGGCGGAGCTAAAGCAGTTTGCAATCGACGAACGAAAAAAGAAGAAGCTGAATATCAGAAATGAAAAGGATGTTGTACCTGACATCGACGAAATGATCGCTTTTCTGGAAAACCAGCCAGACATTTGGGGAGCGGTTAAGCAGAACCATGTCCGACACAGTCTCCGCAGGATGGCTGCAAAAAAGAAACTGTTGAACAGCGCTTTACACAGCCCTTGGCAAGCGATCAATAAAGAGGAAGTATTTTTGATCCGAAATGAGGTGTTGATTATCCTTCGACACCTGATCGAAACGTAGTCAGCGTGCTAACGCTGTAACATAGCTGGGTTGCGTTTTAAATTACATGGAAGCAACTGCTAGAAAGGCTCGATTTGGTATTTTCAAAATTGGCCACCGCTAAATGGCAAACTAAAGCAGTTTGACAGCCCACCAAGCACAACGCTATAAAGCAATCTCTTCAACATCATGGTAATTAGCATATGAGTTCAACTGATCCGTTGGCAACGGAAGAACTGATCGTCAAATCGAGGCCAACAAAGAATTTCTTTGTATCGATGCTAACGCGAGATATTGAACTCAAGGATGCGATCTTGGATCTATTGGACAATTGCGTTGATGGGATTCACAGACAGACGACCAATCTTGAAACCGAAAAACCTTATGAGAATTTCTGGGCCAAAATTACGGCTACCCCAGACTGTTTCGAGATAGAAGATAATTGCGGGGGCATACCTCTCGATATCGCAATTAATAAAGCTTTTATGCTTGGGCGTCCTGCTGATTATCAAGAAACGCATACTGATATTCATACCGTAGGCATGTACGGAATCGGAATGAAGAGGGCAATTTTTAAGATTGGGAAGGAGTGTTTTGTTTATTCTAATCCGGCAAAGGAGGACAAGCCTTTTTGCGTAACTATTTCCCGAGATTGGATGTCGAACGACGAGTGGGATTTACCAATTAATTTTGTCACAGCGACGAAAGATGGATATGGAACCAAAATAACCATCAGGCACCTCAATGACAGCATTAGAAGCAACTTCTCGACAGAATCATCCACTTTCTTAGATGAGTTGGCGGGGTCTATATCGCAATTCTATGCAGTAATTTTAGAAAAGGGATTTTCCGTCGAGTTAAACGGTGACTCTATTACTGGTGCTACTTTAAGTCTATTGGATAACAGCTCGGCTTTGGAAAGCAAAATCGAACCTTACATATTTAAAGGAGAAATAAATCAGGTTCAGGTAGAAATGTCGATCGGCTTTAGGACAAGATTAAAATCTGAACGAGAAACTGATGCCGAAAATGAACAGGCAAGATCGAGTGAAGATGCGGGCATAACAGTCATCTGCAATGATCGAGTGGTTCTGTTCAACGACAAGAGTTATCTAACCGGATGGGGAAGAGGCAACGTTCCGAAGTATCACACTCAGTTCATATCGATCTCAGGTTTCGTAAATTTTAGAAGCGGGGAGCTATATAACCTCCCCCTCACCACTACCAAGCGTGGATTGGATACCGACAATCGCGCGTACGTATACGCCTTGGACTATATGATGGAAGGAATCAAGAAATTCGTCGACTTTACCAATAAGTGGAAAGGACGCGAGGAAGAAACCAATGTTATGTTTGAGGCATCAACACCCGCACGTTATGATGCTCCAATAAAGCGCGCTGAAGCAGCCAAAACGTTTTCGGCCATACGCAAGCATAGCGGAGATGGTGCTGCCCAAAGATACTCTCCAAAACTGCCGCTGCCTGAAGAGAAAAATCCAAAAAAACGAGTTACATACTCGCGCCTAAAGTCAGAAATAGACGAACTCACTTTTCATTTATATCCTGGCATACCCGACGTTTCCCCTTCTGACATTGGGAACAAATCTTTTGATATCTGCCTTGAAATGGCAAAGAGGGAGCAGAAGGCGTGAGCGGGGCTGAAGTTCCATATCATTTGCGTCCAAACAAATTTGTCGAACGGCAGCTTTTTATCGAGGCGCTCGGATTTATCGACAGATGGCAAACAATTGATACCTATTGTTATATATCAATGGGAGGGCGATTTCTCGAAGATTTCAGGCAAATTCATTCCGCTTTTAATATCAAAGACTTGATTTCCATTGAGTCCGATGCGCACATTTGTCTACGGCAAAAATTTAATCGCCCGATAGGTTCTTTGAAATGCTTGCATATGACCTCTGGAGATTTGATTGTAAATTTCGAAAAAACGATTGAGGGTGTTTCTGCGGAAAACCAAATTATTTGGCTGGATTATGCTGATGCCGGAGAACGATTTGCACAGTTGAACGAACTGGAGTCATTGGTAAAAAAACTGGGGAAGAATGACATAGTTAAAATTACGCTAAATGCAAATTTGATGACCCTTGGGGAATATTCGACCTTATCGCCTGAAGACCGTCAAAAACAGCGCTTTGCCAGCGCACGTTCCAAGCTTGGGAATGATTATTTGCCAGCCAACTCCAAGTTTTCGGAAAGCGATATGACGACCGATGGCTTTGGTCGAATATTGGTTCATGCAATACAAAATTCTTTGAAGAGAGGATTGAAAGGACGCGGATTGATTGCTGCACCACTTTGCTCGTTTCTATACAGCGATCAGCACCCCATGCTAACTTACTCGGCCATTCTATTAAATGAAGGTGAGATTCAAGAATTTTTAGATAAAACGAAGATTCCCTGTTGGGAATTTTATCTGGCTGTAAATACACCCCAAACCATTAAGGTTCCGGATTTGTCTCTCAAAGAGAGATTAACTATAGATGGAATGTCTTTCGAAAAATCGGCAGAAAAAATCCACACCTCGTTGGAATTCAGTTTCGATGAAGAGACGAATTCTTCCCTGCAAACTCTGCAAAATTACCTTAAACACTACAGAAGGTATCCAACCTTCTTGAGGGCGCTATCTTAAGCAAGTTTCCTTATCACAGCCTTCATAAGGAACTCAGAAACTATTGGACTTACGCTATTTCCGATTTGTCTGAAACTGTGCCACTTTGTCTCGTGCAGCAAAAACCAATCGGGAAACCCTTGAAGTCTGGCCGCTTCTCGCGGAGTAATGACTCTTGGCCGTAAATAGTGAATGGGGCGAACAGCTTGGAAACTGCCTTTGTCGCTCCCAGTGCCTGCGCGAAGCGTTGGGCAATATCCATGCGGATTCAATTTGATTGACTTCGATATCGGATCTTGTTCTCCGTAGTTAAGATTGGAATATCGCTTTTCAACTTCGGGTGAGTGAACTGTTCCCAAGCAACCGCAAACATCCTTCTTTTCCATGAAGATTTCAAGCGTTCCAAGATCGCCTATGCCGACTGGAACTGCATTAGATATTTTTCTAAGGAAATCACTATCCTTTGTAAGACTGACTCTCCCCCAACCTTTCTTCCTAGCCGTTTTCCAGTCCGCACGTATATCCGTTGGCAAGCCATGTAATGCCTCTCTAACCATTGTCATCTGGACGTCTATGCCGGGTTCAAAATCCAAGGTGGTCATGTCGCTCATTTTCGTCGGATCAAAGCCGAAAAAGAAAACACGCGTTCTTGTCGTCGGAGCGCCGTAAAGATTTGCCCTAACCTTAAATGGCGCTAAGGTGACATAGCGATTAGGTATACGCGCAAGAGCGTTCGCTCTTAATGCGTCATACTGTTCATTCAATATTCCAGGTACATTTTCGGCGAGAAAGAATGCAGGCTGTGTTTCGCTAACTAATCGCATAAAGTGGCCGAACAAATCGTTCCTTGAGTCTTCTAGCTGGCGCTTGCCCATGGTACTAAAGCCTTGGCACGGAGGGCCGCCGACCAACCCATCTAGTTCGCCCAGTTTGAGTCCTGCGTTTTCCAGCAAAACTTTGCCTGAAAGCTTTGCAATATCGTTATCTAGGTGGGTTGAGAAAGGAAAGTTTTTTATGTGAGTGCTAATCGCGAACCGATCAAGTTCAACTGCGGCAGAGACAGTAAAACCGGCACGGGATGCTCCCAAACTTAACCCCCCAGCTCCTGCAAATAGGTCAATTACCTTAGGCTGGGAATTGAGATGCAACCGTATATTATCCATGAGCGAAAATTATATAGATACAATTTGCGCCTGTCGATCGATATTTTTACTATTTTAGGAATTGCTTGATTTTATAGGAAAGTTTTCGCCTGTTGGATAGTTCGCATTGCCAGATAATCAACACTTCCCAACCTAATTGTTTCAGTGATTGAAGGACGCGAATATTTGGCGGCTCATTGGCACCCCCCCCCCTGCTGCATCGCAAAAGGCATTCGAGCATCCTCACAAGTCAGTCTGATACTTGGTGATCTATATCTTCGAATCAAATGCCGCGAAAAAATGGGTAGAAGCCTTCCTAATCAAAGGCTATATGGGTCAAGCAAATCCCCAACACCCTCCGCTGCACACTACGCATATTCAAAAATATTTAAGGTGCTGAGGCTGTAAACGTTATGTATTTAGGGAGTTGTGACAAAAAAACTGGGCGGTGTTGATACAAAAGATGCCACCCACAGCCTAAAGTAGGCTGGCATAACCCACTTCACGAGTTAATGCTAAACGAAAAAGCCGTGGGGAAATTGATTGCTTTTTTCATTATTCGCGTGCAATATCCACATATCGAGGGTGGTGGCTTGACATACAAGAAATTATAAGTATAATGCCCGCCTTTTTTGATTTCCACACGGGGATACGGAATGTCAAATAGCAGATTGCATATTGAAGATATATTTCTTCTTGCAAAAGAAGCAAATAAATACAGCTTGTCTGAGTATACGTTGCTAAAAGACGCTGTATCTACAACTGAGACTAGAGCGCTTCGCCACAGGGTTGAATGCACACAAGAAGCCACTAGAGACAACGCATCCTTCCAAGATAAGCTACAAATTAGCTACGGGCTGTAATTTCCTCTGCATCCAAGTTGGCTGTAGCGTTTTTTATTCCAAAGGGCTACATGTCTGCTACCGCTAGCAACCTATCCCCTCTCGCTGTTGTTAAGTATAGCAGGGCTTATCTACTAGATCTTATTCGCTATCAAACCGGATGGGATCAACGAAGCGAAGTTTCTGACAAAATCCAACTTAACTATCTCTGTAAATATCTAGAGGTAGATCATATTAATGCCAAAACGATTGTAGTCGAGAACGAATATATTGACCGGCATTACCTAGAAGATTATTCAGAATATTACGCTCGCTGTTTTCCCTCTCATCCAAGGAAATGCTCTAGGGTACATTTCTTCTCAAATGAGTTTATTGAGTCTCAATTTATATCCGCATTGGACTCCAATGATTTATCTTTCATTAATCAATTATCGGCAGGATATATTGGCTATGCAGTAATCCGCCCCATCCCACATACTTTCTTAGCAAAGCTTTGTTTAAAGCGCTACGAGGAACTTTCATTAAACGACCATTGCAAGTTAATCGCGAAACTAAACAAGCTATCCCTTTTCGGAATTCCTCTTGAGGTTATGTCCGCCCCATTCCTAGAGCAAGATAAAGTTGTCTCTGCTTGCGCGACGAGTGCATTATGGATGTTTTTTAACGCATCTGGTCATGAGTTTAATGGAAGCCTTCCCTCCCCTAGCGCTATTACAAAATCTGCAACTGGATCGTCATACGATGGTGCAAGGACGTTCCCAAATACGGGATTATCTCCCACTCAAGTAGCTAGGAGCCTTAAACATTTTGGCTTTGAACCAATGATTTTTGAACTTTCAACTGACCTGCTTGAGTTTAAAGAGATTATTTATGGCTACATCCGCTACAACATACCGGTTCTGATTGCTGGAAGTATCTACCAAAAGAACTCAGATGGCATCATCAAACATGCTGGGAAGCACTTGGTATGCGCATTAGGCTTTCGATTACATGAGCAAAATTCCGCGACTACTTCTGTTGATGGTATGCGACTTATTTCTCACAGAATTAAAAATATTTATGTGCATGATGACCGCTATGGCCCATATGTTAGCGTCTCCACTGATCCTACAAAATTCACCTTTGACAAAAAAGAACGAGATGGGTTGGTTTTTTCACTTCAAGGAGTTGCAGCAACAGATTACTTTGTTCCTGATTTAGCCATTGTTGGCGTTTATCACAAGATTCGCCTAACCTACTTTGATATACGCAGCATGTGCGATTCCTTATTTTTGTATTTACAGGTGACCCAATCTGGAATGCAAAATATCTTAGGCGAAAGCAAAACTAAAGATGAAGCTGAAAAGACACACTTCAAAACGATCAGTAACAGTATTGAACATTTCCTCCATGGAATCTGCGATATTACATTAACATCAAATACTGAAATAAAGGAGCAGCTCCGAGCAAGCAAGATGTTTGTCACCTTCAATGGAGGTGTTTCAAAATCCTCTTGTTTGTTGCAGAACATGCCTAAATACATCTGGAGATGTCGTGTCCTGCTAGACGCTGAAGGCACCATAGATGAAAATCAAATCACTGATATCTTATTCGATGCCACCGAAGTGGCACAAGGACAAGTATTAGTCGGATATATTTCATACACAAAGGATGCTGAGCGCGTTTGGAAGCATGTTGAGCAAGCTATATGCAACAACACTTGGGCAACATACAGAGTTGCAGTGGAGGCCAAACAAGGGGTTAGCGGCTTTCTAAAATTCTTTAGCAAAAAGAAAAATAAGTCATATCTAAATACTTTATATGGACCACTTGGCCTTCCAAGAAGAAATTTAAAGCCGGGTGAGGCTGACACTTTTAATAATATTAAACCTCGAAGCGACATACAAATAATCCGTGCAGGCAACACCACTCATTGGAATAATCTTGAACATGGGAAACGCTACATTTGGGTAATTAATGAGTTTGGCGATTTAGTGCTTGGGGAGGATATTAATGGAGATGGAAATAATCATGGTCATCCCACTTTAGTTGATGGACGACCTGCAAGGTTAGGGGGGGAGTTATATTATTCTTCAGCGGAAGCTTGTTGGTTTGTGAACCTTAAATCAGGGACATATTCAAGCCATCTTCTCTTTGGCTCAGAGTTACAGGTTGCTTATCTTAAGCAAATTTCCCAGCTAAATTTTGTTGGATTGAACGTGAATATTGAATCCAATGAAGAAGCATCGTAAATCTGCGCATCATTGGATGTTGAAATGAAGTCCGCCAAAATTACTCAACTCAACAAGGAAGCGTTCCGCCAATTTACACATTGCTTCACGATCCACCAATACCACTGCGGCCTAGGCTGAAAATCCTTCTTCAACACGTTATAGCGCACGGCCTTATTCCGCCAAGCATCCATGATTCTCGTTTCTGGATCTGCCAGTAGCCACATCGCAAGCTGAATCACCACATGCCGTTCTTCCAGCGAGTAATACTCGAAAGATTTATGCTTGGGTTGCAATGTAACTTCCGGCGCGCCAATCTTGGCTGCAACGAATTGCTGTAGATGTTCATGCGAATAATGCGTCAGCATGATTTTGCACAACTGGTGCAACACCGCAAAGAAACCTACGTTATAGCGCGCATTGACGTCTACACCTTCAAGCATATGAAGCGCAGGTAGCCATGTCAGGCCAGCCGACTCATCGTAAATCACGGGTTCGATAACTTTAGACTCGCGCAGGTCGAAATCACACGCATGGCACTGGGTAATCAATCCGGCATCAACCTGTCCAATCTTGCCCATCTCGCGCCGATGAAAGGCTACTGGGGCACCGCATGACGGACAGCGATCATGCACCATGCACTGATGCTTTGTGCACATCGTATAAAACGCCACCCGCCAGCGCTTCCTGAAGTACGGCACCTCATCTTCCGCCAAACACAACGGACAAAACTGCATTCCATGATGATGGTGGCTGGTGTCTACCATACTGAGAGGTAACAACCAATACTGGTGACCGCTCCATCGGTAACGACGATAAAGCACTCCCCTGTAGTCAAGGAGGCTGGCGCGCTTTATCTGGCGAACGCCTGCACCCGTATGTTCAAACAGAGCGTGCACAAACCAGTCTGGTACTTGGCGATCTATATCTCTGAACCAAAGATCCTGCCCTTTCCCCAATGCCACTCGGCAAAAGGTTTGCAGTTTCATGCCATGGCCATGTGCGATGCGCACCAGCCAGCTAGACAGTAGCTCATCTGGCTGTAGATGAGGGTGATACAACCAAAGCTGCGAAGCTCTGACCATATCAGGTTGGCAGTGGTGCCACCTTGCGCTTGGACGGCTGCGTCCAGCGAATTCCCTCAATAATTTTCAGGGTGATCTGCTCTGTTTTTTCCTTGATCGCCAGAATTGCAGCCCGTTTTAGCACCTCGTGTATCTCACCCAATATGCCTTCAGCCATCCAGAGAACCTTCTGGGCGATGGCCGGATCGCCGCGCAGGTTCGACGGTTTCCTTAACGGTAACCGTCGCTCAAAGCTTTCGAGCAGATCGCCGTATTCGTTGTCCATTTTCCATTTTGGCAGAAATACCGGCTCAAAACGGTTCGATAACTGCGTATCGGTATTGAATGCATTAAACGCTTCTTCGACGCCGGCGCATATGATAGAAATCTGCAACTCATTTCCGAGAGTCTTTAAATCGTTACGAAATTCCTGCTGCTTAACCGGGCCACCAGCAATGACATGCTGGATTTCATCGATCATAAGTATTTTCAGCTGAATGTTGCGCAGCACTTTCTTCACTTCGCGAGCTTTATCGGGGTCTTTTGCGCGAATTGAGTACGGTTGCCAGACGGCTTCCAGAATCTTGTCGTAAAAAGCACCAATATCCGGCTTGCCAGGAGCCTCAACGAACAAAACTGGAACGATGGAGTATTCTCCATCAGGATTGGGATCGGGTTTATGATTCTCTTCGAAGTGCCGCAGGATTTGCGTTTTTCCGTTATTACTGGCACCCACGATTAACAAGTTCGGCATGCGGACGATGCGCGGATGATCAAATAACTCTTCCATTTGCGCTAATACCTGCTTGGCTCTTGGGTAAGGAATCCACGCCCCCTTCTTGATTGCCAGGATGCGCTGATCGTCCGGAAGATCGACCTGCAAGATCGCAACTTTACTCAGATGTGGATAGAGAGGATTCATATCATTCCTCGTCGTCAAAATGCGATTTCCTGTCCGGGTCGTATCCCGGGATCACAGGCGGCATGGCAGGTGCCTCGGTTTTAATTGTCTTTGGCAAATCCTTTTCGGTCTTTTTGCGTGCCTTGGTATGCTGAATCTTGCGCTGATCTTCGCGACGCGCAGTCTTGGTTTTAAGGGCAGCCTGTTCTTGTATCTCTTGCTGTTTATCTGCAAACTCAAAAACAATGCGTTCGTTCAACTGCTTCACGCCGGATTTTCTGGCCGCTTTATGTGCAGCGTTATAATCCCACAAGCTGATAGGCGGCAAGGAGGCATTCCGATAAGGGATGACGTAATAACGCTTGGCGTTGGGATCGAAGAAATATAGCCGACTGATATCGTGTGGATTTCGTCTGAACCTGAACAATCTTTTCAATTTTGGATGCTCTGTGTCCGGTGCGTTTACCCAAGGACGCAACACATCCGCAAAGTAGTGCAGATCGTCGATAACCACACCATAGTTCTGCACTGTGCGTTCAACGATCGGCATGAAGTCAATCCTGATCTTCTCCTCGTCTAACCGTCGCGCAGGTAGCCCGCGCGGTAGCTTGCCATCCCCACCCAACAGCCCTTTTCGATAGCGATCTATCGGCGTTTCGCCATTGATGCCGGCATGTGGAGTTCGATGATATTTTGCAATAAAAACCACCAGCCACTGCTCCAATTCATGAAACGTCATCGTTGCTCTGTCTTCCGAGTCGTACTCGCCTTTTTCCTTCGGATTAGAAAACGTCGCGCCTTCCAGCGTTTTTAGTTTCTGGGACGCAGTACCCATAAGTCGCTCGATATGTCCGCCATAATGAGGCGTCTTGGCTGGCCTGAACTGAAGATCAATATCGTATTCCCGACATATTTCCTTGAGCATGTTGCCACGGAACTCCCGAGCATTATCCATGTGCAATATGCCCATCATCCCCCAGCATGGCCACTCAACATCAGGCAGCCCAATATCCTCTGAAAGCCATTTTTCCTTTGGAAGAATGGAGTGCGAAAGACAAAGGCCGGCGGTCATCGCAGACGGAGCCTCAAGTGACAGTTCCATGCCAGTGACCATGCGGCAGTAAACATCAATACTGAAAGTCACGTAAGGCCGTCCAATCGAGCGCCTGGTCACGTCATGCACGATCATCACTGGCAGCGGGGTGTGATCAATCTGCACCAAGGCAAGTGGCCACTCCGAATTAGGCACCGAACCCTCGTTTGGGTCGAAAATTTGCTTTGCTGCACGCTTGCTGTTACGTCGTTCGAATCGCTCTCTCGCAGACTTCCATTCAATTCGATTTTTGATCGTATTCCAGTGAGGCTTCGGCAAATCTGCTTTGTTACAAAGCCCTTGTATTTTATCCACCGTCTCTTTGATGCTTTGCCGCTGATCAGTCAAATAGAAAGTTTGTAGTGTATGTTCAATGATTGCCTCGACCTCCGCGCTGATCCTGCCCTTACCTTGTCCACCAGTACGCTTGGTTGGCAGTAATGACGACAACAATCCTGTATTAATGTAGAAGCCACACCAGCGGTAGAGTGTTGCAGGACTGTGACCGGTTTCCTCAGAAATCTTTTTCACTAATCCGGAGTTTTTTTCACGCCTTGTCAGCATTGGGCGTATTGCCTCCAGCCTGTGGCGCGCCTCTTCCCAGTCTGCTTCTGAAACATCAAGCAATTCAATGTCAGCTTTGTCATTACCCCCTTCCTGTTCAACAACCCATGGTGAGAGATGCTGTATCTCCAATACTTCTGCATCTTTGGTAACAGCGTTCCTTGCCAGCACCTTGGTAAGGTCAATAACTTTCAGAACAACGTATTCCTGCTCGTTGTATTTCACCAATTCGCCCTTGGCAATGCGCATTTGTACGGGATAGGTTTGCGTCATGGGCGCACCTCTTTCTGCAAGGACAGTTTTGATTTCATGGTTAGCGGTTTATGAAGGTTGACCGTGATGCGCTTGATAGCAACCAGATACCAAATGGCAGGGGCCATATGCAATATTCTGTCTTCACTGGGACATAATTTTTGTAACAGCGAATCGACAGTTACCGGGCCGCGCGCATTATTCATATAGTTGATGACTTCCAGTAACAATGCCGGGTCTGGTGTTGAGTTGTGGTATTCGCGCAGAAATTTTAGGTTATCCAGATAAAACGTGCGGATTTCCTTATCCGTGAATATGTGCCACTCCCAACCTCGCTCTTCGGCATAGCGAAAAGCTGCTTCGAATTTTGGAGTATATTTTGCCTTGTTCTTTTTTAAATCTTTGGTTTCCTTCACTTCACCCAGCACGACCCGTCCCACCTCACTAGTGGTGGTCGGCAAATAGTGAATCAGGATATCTGGGACATACGGCTTACGTTTTTTGCCGTTGACTACGAGAGGAACTTTGACGGGCTGTTCTTCGAATCGCTCGACAGTGTCGTCGAATTCAAGCAATATCATCAGATCTCGTTCGAGTAACGACTCGTATCCGAGCGGCTTACCGTTCTTGGCGCTGGAAAAGGTACCAGTTACCGAGAGGTAATTCTTGGGAATTTTCCTGACGGGCATTGCTCATGCTAGCACACTGAATCTATTCTCAACAGCTAGTGAGTTTTCGAAATAATTCTTAACCGCTTGCCATATTTGTCTCATTAACTTATAGGCTAATTTGGTTAAATTATTATTAATTTTCTCATTTACTTATGAATGCTGACAGCTGGCGCAACAGACGGTGCAACGATGCGCCGCACGGATTTACCGGCTTGATGAGCAGGGCGCGGAGATCAGCCGTGTCCGGGAATACGTGCAGCGCTGGGTGAGTGCAGGTTTGTCCGGACAAAGACTCAATTGCGATGCAGCAACGGAATCGAGCCCATTTTGATTTTTGCTTGCCGAATAGATCAATTCGGACTAACATTAGTCCATTAAATTAAGTCGAGGTGCACCATGCAAACCGTCAACATCCATGAAGCAAAAACCCAATTTTCACGTTTTGTCGATCAAGCCGAAGCGGGTGAGGAAATTGTGATTGCTCGCGCAGGCAAGCCGGTGGCACGTTTAGTTGCGCTGGCGAAAGTCGCGCCTCAACCGCGCAAGCTGGGGTTGGGTAAAAAGAAATTCACTTTCCCGGAAAACTTTGACAACCTGGATGCCGCCGAAATTGTCGGCATGTTTGAGCCAGGAAAATAAATGGTGGCGCACGTCTATTTGCTTGATACCAATGTACTGCTGGCGGCGTTGCTTGCGCCAGAGCGTTTTCCCCCCGAGGTGGCTGTCAGCCTGTCCGATTCATCCAATACCGTTTATTTCAGTTCAGCCAGTATCTGGGAAATCGCCATTAAGCGTTCGTTGAATCGGGCGGATTTTGATTTTTCACCCGAAGATATTCATCGGCTTGCACTCAGTACCGGCTTCGGCGAGTTGATGGTAAAGGGGGAAGATTGTTACCCGTTAGTGAATTTGCCTTGGCATCACCGCGATCCGTTTGACCGTTTGCTCATCGCACAGGCGCAATCGTTGCCCGCCTATTTACTCACCACGGACGGCGTGTTGAGACAATACTCCGAACTGGTTGTTCACCTGACGTTGAAGCCATGAACCCGCACAGCGCCGCCCGTATGATTTTATTCGCAAGAAAATATGCAATCAATGGGGGCAATGGAATCAATCGAGCCCATTGATTTTCAGGCCGGTGTTGTTGGTTAATTCCATCGCTAATTGCGACTGAACATTGCTTTCGCTTGCGCCGAGTTTAACCTCGGTATTCAGTGAAATTTGAAATGAACTTCCGTTTCTCGGTCAAAACTGGTTTTCAAACATACCCTTCAGAATGGCCGAAGTATTCCGGTAAGCTGACGCTGCTAAAATCTGTTAGGATTCAACGCCAATCAGCGTACCGATGGGGTAATAATAACAAGCCATAGCCCATTCAACCTTGGATTCACTTGATGGATAGCAAAGAGAAGAAAAAACTCAGCGAGTCCGATATCTGCGATCTGTTCATCACGCCTGCCATAAAAGACGCAGGCTGGAATCCGATGACACAAATCCGTCGTGAAGTGACCCTAACTCCGGGGCCGGTCGTCGTCCGGGGTAACATGTCCTCGCGCAATACAAAGAAGAAAAAGTTTGCGGATTATGTTCTTTCATGGGAGCCCAGTACGCCTGTTGCGGTGGTTGAGGCCAAAGAGAATAATTACTCGGCCAGTCACGGCATGCAGCAGGCACTCGGTTATGCCGAAATTCTCGAAGTGCCCAGTGCGTTCAGCTCCAATGGCGATGCCTTTGCCTCACACAACAAAGTGCCCAAAGATGGTGAAGACATCGAAACAGAATTTGCTATGGGTGTTTTTCCGTCGCCTGAAGAATTATGGCAGCGGTACAAAATATTTCGCGGCATTGAAGATGCCAATGAAGCTCTCGTTTTGCAGCCTTACCATCTCGATCCTTCCGGCAAAGAGCCGCGTTACTATCAGGTAGAGGCAATCAACCGAACCATCGAGGCAGTGGCCAACAAGCAGAAACGCATCCTGCTGGTCATGGCGACGGGCACGGGCAAAACCTACACCACCTTCCAGATCATCTGGCGTCTGTGGAAAGCCAAAGCAGTGAAGCGAGTCCTGTTTCTGGTGGACAGAAACATTCTGGCCGACCAAACGCGGGTGAATGATTTCCAGCCGTTTGGCTCGAAGATGACCAAGATCAAGAATCGCAAGATAGATCCCTCCTATGAAATTCATCTGGGGCTGTATCAGGCACTCACCGGCCCGGATGAAGAGGACAAGGTATACAAGACAGTCTCACCTGATTTTTTTGATCTGATTGTTATCGATGAATGCCATCGCGGCAGTGCAGCAGAGGATTCTTCCTGGCGCGAAATTCTGGATTACTTCTCCGGTGCCATTCATTTGGGCTTAACTGCCACGCCTAGAGAGACACAGTACATTTCCAATATCACGTATTTCGGCGAGCCGGTTTATACCTACAGCCTGAAACAGGGCATCGAGGATGGCTTTCTTGCCCCCTACAAAGTGGTGCGCATCGACATCGACAAGGATGTTGAGGGTTGGATGCCGCCGCCGGGCATGAAGGACGACTTAGGCAACGAGATCGAGTCGCGTACTTACAATCAGGCCGATATGGATCGTGTTCTGGTGCTGAATCAGCGCACCAAGCTGGTGGCGGAGCGTGTAATGAAACTGCTCAGAGCAACCGATCCATTCTCCAAGACCATCATCTTTTGCGAAGACATCGATCATGCCGAGCGCATGCGCAAAGCCATCGTCAATGCGGCGGGCAAGCTGGCAATTGATAACCCAAAATATGTGATGCGCATTACCGGCGACAGTGTCGAAGGCAAAAACGAGCTGGATAACTTCATCGACCCGCAAAGCCGTTTCCCGGTGATCGCCACCACCTCCGAGCTGATGACCACCGGTGTGGATGCCAGAACCTGCAAGCTCATCGTGCTGGACAAGACCATCAACTCCATGACCACCTTCAAGCAGATCATCGGTCGCGGCACCCGCATTGCAGAGGAATACAGCAAGTATTACTTCACCATCATGGATTTCAAGAAAGCCACCGAGCTGTTCAAGGATGAAGATTTCGATGGCGAACCGGTGGTGATCTACGAACCGGATGATGACGACGACCCCGTGCCGCCCGATCCCGCCGATGATAGTGATGCACCACGTTGAAAGTCGAAGAGCCGGAAGGCGTCTATAAGGCACGGGTAAGCGGCGTTCCCGTCAAGATCATTGCCGAGCGGGTTCAGTATTTGAGCGAAGAAGGGCAGTTAATTACCGAGTCGTACCGCAACTACTCGCGCAAGAAGATCCGCTCGGAATTTTCATCGTTGGATGATTTTCTGCGGGCCTGGAACGATGCCAAAAAGAAGCAGCTCATCATTGATGAACTCGAAGGCCACGGTATCGATTTCGCGCATCTGGAGAAAGAGATCGCCAATGGCTGCGGCGCTTTCGACCTGATCTGCCATATCGCCTACGACCAGCCGCCGCTCACCCGTGCCGAGCGCGCCAACAATGTGAAAAAGCGTAACTACTTCACCAAATATGGTGACAAGGCGCGTGCCATTCTTGAGGCGTTGCTGGATAAATATGCCAATGAAGATATCGGCGCCATCGAGAGTGCCAAGGTGCTCAGATACAGGCCGTTCAACGAGCTCGGCACTCCGGTGGAAATCATCAACGAAGTCTTCGGCGGCAAGGATAGCTATGAGCACGCTATCGAAGAGTTGGAACACGCGATTTACGATCTGAAACAATCAACCGGAACACATGCATGAGCAATGTAAGCGGAATCATCAAGTCCATTCAGGACATCATGCGCAAGGATGTGGGTGTCGATGGCGATGCGCAGCGCATCAGCCAACTGGTGTGGATGTTCTTCCTCAAGATTTACGACGACCGTGAACTGGAGCTCGAATACACGGAAGACAAATACAAGTCGCCGCTGCCCGAGCACCTGCGCTGGCGCAACTGGGCCAAAGACCCGGAAGGAATGACCGGCGATGCGCTCTCCGATTTTGTGAACTTGCAGCTCTTCCCGACCCTGAAAGAAAAACTGGTCATGCAGGGCGAAGCCGGCAAACGCGCGCTGGTGATCCGCAACCTGTTTGAAGATGCCTACAACTACATGAAGTCGGGCACCCTGATGCGGCAGGTAATCAATAAAATCTGCGAGATCAACTTCAACAACACCGCCGACCGCCACACCTTCGGCAGCATCTACGAGCAGATACTCAAAGATTTGCAAAGCGCGGGGAATGCCGGCGAGTTCTACACGCCGCGCGCCGTCACCCAATTCATCGTCAACCGCATCAACCCCAAGCTGGCCGAGAGCGTGCTTGATCCCGCCTGTGGCACGGGCGGCTTTCTGGCGTGCACGATAGATCACAAGCGCAGCAACTATGTGAAGGTCACGGGTGATGAAGAGGTGTTGCAACAGAGCATCTTTGGCGTCGAGAAAAAATCGCTGCCGCACATGCTCTGCACCACTAACATGATTCTGCACGGCATCGACACGCCCACCCGCATCGAGCACAAGAACACGCTGAGCCGCCCTTACACCGACTACACGCCCAAGGATCAGGTTGATGTCATCATCACCAACCCGCCCTTCGGCGGCATGGAAGAGGATGGTATCGAGAAGAACTTCCCGGCCAATCTGAGAACACGGGAAACCGCCGACCTGTTCGTGGCGCTGATCATCCGCCGTCTGAGGGACGGGGGACGCGCCGCCATCGTGCTGCCCGATGGCTTCCTGTTCGGCGAAGGAATGAAGACCCGCCTCAAGCAAATCCTGCTGGAAGAGTGCAACCTGCACACCATCGTGCGCCTGCCCAACGGCGTGTTCGCGCCCTACACCGGCATCAAGACCAACCTGCTGTTCTTCACCAAGGGAAAACCCACCGAACACGTCTGGTATTACGAGCATCCGTACCCGGACGGCATCAAGAGCTACAACAAAACCAAACCGATGCGCTTCGAGGAATTCGCAACCGAAATGGAGTGGTGGGGCAACGAGGCCGATGGCTTCGCCGCGCGTGTGCAATCCGAGCAAGCGTGGAAAGTGCCGGTCGCCGACATCGTGGCGCGCAACTACAACCTCGACATCAAGAACCCGCACATCGGCGAACAGATCAGCCACGACCCAGATGTGCTGCTGGCGCAATACGATGCGATGCAGAGCGACATCGCCGCACTGCGCAGCCAATTGAAAGGCATACTGGGGGAGGCGCTGCAAAGAGGCGCAGCAAAATGAACGCTGAGTTTGATCCCGTGCCAGCCATAACCGCTGCGCCGTTGCCCAGCGGTTATGGCGATTTTTTACAGGAAATAAAAGCACAGATTCGCCAGCGCCAATTTCAGGCATTGCGCGCCGCGAATCGCGAGTTGCTGCAACTGTATTGGTGGTTGGGAGAAAACATCAGCCGCCGACAAAGCGAACAAGGCTGGGGCAAGTCCGTAGTGGAAAATCTGGCGCGCGACCTGCAAGCCGAGTTTCCGGGGCGGAACGGATTTTCGGTGCAAAATCTTTGGCTAATGCGGCAGTTCTTCAATGAATACGTCAACTTGCCAAATCTCCAATCATTGATTGGAGAAATTAGCTGGGCAAAAAACCTGCTGATTATGGCGCGCTGCAAGGACGTTCTGGAGCGCGAATTTTACCTGCGCGCCACCGCCCGCTTCGGTTGGACCACCAAGGTGCTGCAACATCAGCTCGACAATCACAGCTACGCGCAATATCTGAACGGCCAAACCAACTTTGATGCCGCCGTGCCCGACACCATCAAGGCGCAAGCCATGTTGGCGGTTAAAGATCACTACACCTTTGACTTCTTAGGTCTTGCCGACGCGCATTCCGAGCGCGAACTGGAAGAAGCGCTGGTCAAAAATCTGCGCCGTTTCCTCGCCGAAATGGGCGGGGCATTCACCTTCGTCGGCAACCAGTACCGGCTTGAAGTCGATGGAAAGGATTACTTCATCGACCTGCTGCTGTTCCATCGCCGCCTGCGCTGTCTGGTTGCCATCGAACTCAAAATTGGCGAATTCAAACCCGAGCACAAGGGCCAGATTGAATTCTATTTGGACACGCTAGACCAACGGCACCGGCTGGAAGGCGAAAACCCGCCCATCGGCATCGTCATCTGCCGCAGCAAGACCAAGACCATAGTCGAATACGCGCTGCGCACCGCGAGCCACGCATTGGGCATCGCCACCTACACCGTCACCCCGCAATTGCCCGCCCAATATCTGGATGAACTGCCCAGCCCGGAGCAAATTGCCGCGCGCCTGCAGGGATGGGTAGGCGAATCAGACGAAGAGAAAGACGGGCAATGAACTCGATTCAAACTTTACTCACCGAACATCTCGACATCTGGACTTCGGCGCTACTTACTAAATCCACCGCCGGGCGCGGTAGCAACGGCAAGCTGGAAGCCTACGGTATCAAGAAATTGCGCGAGCTGATTTTGGAGCTGGCGGTACGCGGGAAATTGGTGCCGCAAGATCTTAACGACGAACCTGCCAGTGACTTGCTCAAGAAAATCGCTGCCGAAAAATCTCGGCTGATTGCGGAAGGCAAGGTCAAGAAGGACAAGCCGCTACCGCAGATAACGAAAGATGAAAAGCCGTATGAGCTGCCACATGGTTGGGTGTGGGTTCGATTGGGGCAAGTTGTTGAAGTGCTAGACGGCTTTAGAAAACCTGTTACAAAACAAGATCGCGAACCTGGTCCATATCCTTACTATGGGGCATCAGGCATAGTCGATTACGTCTCGAATTTCATATTCGATGAACCACTAGTGCTTGTTGGAGAGGATGGGGCTAAGTGGGGTCGTGGTGATACCACTGCTTTTTTGATCTCTGGTAAAACTTGGGTAAATAATCATGCACATGTAATTCGCCCGTATAGATTGGCATTGATTGATGATTTTGTAGCGCTCTCACTCAACGCAATGGATCTCGGGGCGTTCATAACAGGCATGACAGTACCGAAGCTCAATCAAGCAAGATTGGTATCAATCGTACTTCCACTTCCCGCTATTGCAGAACAACACCGCATCGTCGCCAAAGTCGATGAACTCATGGCGCTGTGCGACCAATTGGAGCAACAGCAAACCGACAGCCTCGCAGCCCACCAAACCCTGGTTGCTTCCCTACTCGGCACACTTACCCGCGTCGCGTCGCAACAGGAATTCGGCGCAGCATGGGCGCGCATCGCCAGCCACTTCGACACCCTGTTCGCCACCGAAGCCAGCATCGACCAACTCAAACAAACCATCCTCCAACTCGCCGTCATGGGCAAGCTCACAGAAAAACATGATAATTGGAACGTGGCTTCATTGAATGATGTATGCGAATCAATTGTAGATTGCCCTCATTCAACACCTAAGTTTCAATTATCTGGCATGGTGTGCATTGACACGACTTGTTTCAAGCAAGGCGTCCTTCAGCGAGAGCGTCTGCGTTACGTTTCAGAGGAATCTTTTCACGAACGCAACAAGAGGCTTTATCCACGATCCGGGGATATTGTATTTGCAAGAGAAGGCTCTATAGGCGAATCTGTAATCATCCCTGATGGAATAGATGCTTGTTTAGGACAGAGAGTGATGCTGCTTAGGCCTTCGCACACCATGTTAAGCAGATACTTGCGGATGGCCATTTCATCTCCTGGTTTTCTTGAGCAAATCTTGCACCACCACAAAGGTGTAGGAGCAAAGCACATTAACGTAAAAGATGTTCGCTCTGCCACGATTCCACTTCCGCCCCTCGCTGAACAACACCGCATCGTCGCCAAAGTCGACGAGCTCATGGCACTGTGCGACACCCTCAAGGCGCGCCTCGCCGATGCCCAAGCCATCCAACTCCACCTCGCCGATGCCATCGTCGAGCAGGCTGTCTGCTGAGTAGAGAGAGATGACTCCGGCGCTGCCTAAAATCTGGTGCGACGAAGACGAGCATTAGCGTTACGCGCACTTTGCCGATTTCCACATGGCGACATAACGCTACTGCGCGAACGTTTGATCCCGGATTGCCCATTAGAGCCGAGCCAGTTCCTTCCCCCTTGCAGGGGGAAGGTTAGGATGGGGGTAGAGTTGTGGAGCATCAACGCTTCTACCCCCTCCCTAGCCCTCCCCCTGCAAGGGGGAGGGGATGCTGCGATGCCTAAAGGATTATCCGGGTTGATTCTTGCCCTGTTGCAACATGGGAAGAATCAGCACGTATCAGCCAAGTTATTTTGTGAATTGCCGGGTGCGGTAAACCATGAGTTTGGTAACTACCTGTCCTTGGCACTCACTACCAATTTGGGCGTTATTGTTCCTGATCGCCTGGATCAAATATATACGGGTGATATTCGCAGCTTGTGCGAAGTCGCCTGGAATAATTTCGATAAGCCAATTGACCTCAAGTTTTTTGAGCGAGTGAAATTGATTGTAGGACTAATTTTAAAGTAGGTATGGGAGCGGGGCAGCCGTTAGCGGCAAGCAATGTGAATTGCAAGAAAAAGCGAACCGGGGTTAAAAATTAGCGATATAGATGAAGTGTTAAGGAACTAATGCTTGCCGGGTCTGTCTTTGGAGCAGATATTCCGATAGTCAATTTGGGGTATTATCAGGGGGCGTGGAGTTCCCGCATCGATTTTTTTATCAAAGGAGACCATTATGAAAGCTCGTTACTTTATCGCCATGACTGCTGCCTTGGCAGTTTCGGTTCCTGCATTTGCTGCGGATGATGGCGAAGCGCTGCTCAAGAAGAGCAATTGTGCCGCTTGCCACAACGTCGAGAAAAAGACCGTTGGCCCGGCACTGAAGGATATTGCCGCCAAATACAAGGGCGACAAGGAAGCTCAAGCCAAGCTGGAAAAGAAAGTGCGCGCTGGCGGAGCCGGTGTTTTCGGTACGATGCCGATGCCAGCTACCGGCAAATCGGTTAGCGATGGCGATATCAAGACTATGGTGACGTGGATACTGCAAAAGTAAAATCATATCAGTTGAACCGAAAAAGCCGACGCGAGTCGGCTTTTTTCGTGGGGCGGGATTTATCGCGCCCTTGTTCTGATGCATGAACCTTAAAACCGCAGTTAACGGATAATATTTTGATATTTCAACGGATTACGCCACTCTCGTAGGTGCGAATTTATTCGCATCTAACCTGTTGTTCGTGCGAATGAATTCGCACCTACAAACCCCTTAACTGCGCTTTCTAGGATGAATAGCTCAGGGCGCGATAAATCTCGCCCCTACACGGCTCGGGCATGGCTGAACTGCTATAATTCGCGACAAATTTTTCCGCAGTCCCCCATGAATATCCTTTACGAAGAAGACGGCAGTTTCAAAGTCGGCAGCATCATGACCGACAATACCACCTCGCTCCAGATTGAAAGCGTTTCCGGCAAGCGCAGCAAGATTAAAGCAGCCAATGTGATGTTGCGTTTCGACCGGCCCGCACTGGCCGAATTCATGGCGCAGGCGGAGCCCATTGCCGAGGGCATCGAGGTGGATTTTCTGTGGGAATGCTGCCCGCCCGACGAGTTCGGCTTCGAGCAGATCGCCGCCGAATATTTCGGCCATACCCCGAATCCGCTGGAGGCGGCCGCCGCCTTGATGCGCCTGCACGGTGCGCCGATTTATTTTCACAAGAAGGGCAAGGGGCGCTATCGTGCCGCACCGCCCGATGTGCTCAAGGCCGCGCTGGCCGGAGCCGAAAAGAAGCGCCAGCAACTGGCATTGCAGGCGCGCTACACCGAGCAGTTGAGCCGCTTTGAATTGCCCGCCGAATTTGCCGAGCATCTCTCGCAATTACTTTACAAACCGGATCGCAATACCCTTGAGACCAAGGCGCTGGAAGCGGCTTGTGCCGCGACACACCTGTCCAGCGCGCATCTGCTGCATCGCTGCGGTGCGTTGCCTTCCACGCACGATTACCATTTTCAGAAATTTCTGTTCGAGCATTTCCCCAAAGGCACCGGCTTCCCGCCTGTCGAGTTGAGCGCGTGGGATGAATTGCCGCTGGCGGGTGCGAATGCTTTCAGTATCGACGACGCGACTACCACCGAGATCGACGATGCGTTCTCGGTGGAAAAACTGGCCAACGGCAACTGGCGCATCGGCGTGCATATCGCCGCGCCCGCGCTGGGAATGCCGCGCGATTCGGATGGCGACAAGATCGCGGCTGCACGTCTCTCCACGGTGTATATGCCGGGACAGAAGATCACCATGCTGCCGGACAGCGTGGTGCAGGCTTTTACGCTGTGCGCGGATCGGGTTTGCCCGGCGCTGTCGATGTATAACGAGGTGGATGCAGAAACGCTGGAAATACTCGGTCACGAGAGCCGCGTCGAGCGCATCCACATCGCGGCGAATCTGCGCCATGACACGCTGGAACCGTTGTTTAACGAGGATACGCTGGCGGCGGGCAAGCTCGATTATCCGTATGCCAATGAATTGACGCTGCTGTGGAATCTGGCGCAGAAACTCGAAGCGGCGCGCGGCAAACCGTCGGACAACAGCACGCAACAGCTCGATTACAACTTCCATATCGAGAACGACCCGGATAACGAAAATGCAAGGGTCAGTATCACCAACCGCCGGCGCGGTTCGCCGATTGACAAGGTGGTTTCCGAGCTGATGATTCTGGTGAACAGCGAGTGGGGCAAACATCTTGCCGAACACGGCTTCGTTGGCATCTACCGCACCCAGCAGAACGGCAAGGTGAAGATGAGCACGGTTGCCGCGCCGCATCAGGGCTTGGGCGTGGCGCAATATATGTGGTCAAGCTCGCCGCTGCGCCGCTATGTTGACATGGTGAACCAGCGCCAGATCATCGCAATGCTGCGCGGCGGTGCACCGGCCTATGAGAAAAACGACACCGCGCTGTACGCCGCGATGCGCGATTTCGATACCATGTACGGCATCTACAACGACTTTCAGAAAACCATGGAACGCTACTGGTGCTTGAGGTGGTTGCTTCAGGAGCAGGCTGGGCTGGTTGACGGAGCACCTCTCCCAAAAACACCCTCTCCTCAATCCTCCCCCGCAAGCGGGGGAGGAGGCGAGCGAGAAGAGCAATCTTTAATTCCCGAATCGCTGCGCGAACTTGTTGTCTCTGCCATCGTGCTGCGCGAAAATCTGGTGAAGCTCGCCGATATTCCGCTGATCTTCCGCGCACCGTCGCTGCCGGAATTGCCCGCCAACACCCGCGTGCAGTTGGCTATCGGCGAGATTGATCTGCTTGATCTTGATGTGCGTACGCGCTTTGTCGCAACGGTGGAGGAACCGGCAGCTTGACCGCAATGCTGAAAATGCGTCTGTTGGGTGTGACAACCTTGAGTGCGTCGATGATGTTTTCGGTCGCGCTGCACGCTTTCGCGCTGTTCGGCGTTGCGCTGGTGCTGCCCGATCTGCACAAGGCCTCGGACATTATGCAGCCGTTGCAGGTGGTGCTGGTCAACAGCAAATCGAAATCCAAACCGCTCACCGCCGATGCATTGGCGCAGGCCAATCTGGACGGCGGCGGCAATACTGCCGAAGACCGGCAAGCCAAGACTCCGCTTCCCACGATAAGCGACGACAAACAGTTTACCCCCGAGCAGATCACCAAGCGTGTGGCGCAGCTTGAGGAAGAGTCCAAACAGATCATGACCCGGCTCAAAAGCGATTACAAACTGACGCAGCCGGAACTCAGGAAGCAGCCAAGCAACGATGCCAGCAGCGGCGACGATCTGGTGCAGAAATCTCTGGAGATCGCGCGTCTCGAAGCGCAAATCAACAAGAATCACGATGCCTATCAGAAAATGCCGCGCCGTAAATTTATCGGTGCCCGTACCCAGGAATACCGCTTTGCGCAGTACATCGAAGACTGGCGCATCAAGGTGGAACGCATCGGCAACCTGAATTACCCGGAGCAGGCGCGCCGTCTGCAGCTCTACGGCAGCCTGCAACTCAGCGTTTCGATCCGCGCCGACGGCAGCGTGGAGAATGTCGAAGTCAGCCGCTCTTCCGGGCATCGCGTACTTGACGCGGCGGCGATGCGCATCGTCAAGCTCGCAGCACCGTATTCCCCGCTGCCGCCGGATATCACCAAGGATATCGACATCCTGACCATCGTCCGCACCTGGACGTTTACCTCGTCCGACCGGTTGGAAAGCGAGTAACGGGCATGGCAAGCAAGTCATCCTTTATAATGAAATCTACCATGCCCGTTCCCTCTCCTCAATCCTCTCCCGCAAGCGGGAGAGGAGGCGAACGAATCGCTGCGCGAGTTTCATACTGACCATCATGACCGACAAATACGCCGTCATCGGCAACCCCGTCGCCCACAGCAAATCGCCGCTGATCCATAAAATGTTTGCCGAACAGACCGGGCAGGATATCAGCTACGAAAAAATCGAAGCGCCGCTGGATGGCTTTGCCGCGACGATCGAACGGCTGCGCAAGGATGGTTACAAGGGGTGTAATGTCACGGTACCGTTCAAGTTTGAGGCGTTTAATATCGCTACCGAATTGAGCAAACGAGCACAAGCGGCGAAAGCTGTGAATACGCTTAAGTTCGATAACGAAAAGATCATTGGTGACAATACGGATGGCGCTGGGCTAGTTCATGATATTGAGTGCAATATCGAGATGCCGTTAAAAGGCAAGCGTGTGCTACTAATGGGTGCAGGGGGCGCAGCTTACGGTGTATTAGTTCCTCTATCTCAAAGAGGCGCTGGACTTGCTATAGTCAACCGCACTATAGCCAATGCATGGGAAATGATAAAGCCATGTGATGCTTCCCAATTAATTTCTATATACGACTACTCGCAGCTGGTTCCATTGCCGAATTCAATTCGATTTAACATAATTATTAATGCTACTTCCACCGGCCTGACGGATGAAATGCCGCCGTTGCCATCCGGTATCTTCGCGCCCGGCGCGTTGGCCTACGACATGATGTACGGGCGCGAGACACCGTTCATGAAATTCGCCCGCGCACAGGGCGCACAGGTTGCCGACGGCCTCGGTATGCTGGTCGAACAGGCCGCCGAAGCGTTCTACATCTGGCGCGGCGTGCGTCCCGACACCGCGCCGGTGATCGCCGCGCTTCGTGCCTAACAGGCATGACGATGCCGCCACTCTCCAACGATGAAACCGATGTAGGGGCGCAATTCATTGCGCCCATGAGCACACAAGGGCGCGATGAATCGCGCCCCTACAGTGTTGCGAATCGTTCATTGTTTCACTCTAAACAATGAAAAAATTCTGGGGCCGGTTGTGGCGCGGCATGGCAATCTTCCTTGCCGTGCTGTTGCTGTATCAGCTGTGGCTGTTCGCGCATATCTGCTGGTGGATCAAATTCAACCCGTCCAGCAGCGCGTTCATGGAAAGTCGTCTGGAGATCATGCAGGACAAGAATCCGGATGCCGAGCTCCAGCACAAGTGGGTGCCCTACGCGAAAATATCCAACAACCTGAAGCGCGCGCTGATCGCTTCGGAAGACGCGAAGTTCGTCGATCACGAAGGCTTTGACTGGGAGGGTATCCAGAAAGCCTACGAGAAAAACCTGAAGAAGGGCAAGATCGTCGCGGGCGGTTCGACCATCAGCCAGCAGCTCGCCAAGAACCTGTTTCTTTCCACCAAGCGCACGCCGTGGCGCAAAGGCGAGGAAGCCATCATCACGGTGATGCTGGAAGCGGTGATGGACAAGCGGCGCATCTTCGAGATTTATCTCAACGTGATCGAATGGGGCAATGGCGTGTTTGGCGCGGAAGCGGCGGCGCGTCACTATTACCGCACCAGTGCGGCCAGCCTTGGCGCTGAACAGGCCGCTAAACTTGCCGCGATGGTGCCAAACCCTCGTTATTACGACAGGCACCGCGAAGCGCGCGGTCTGCTGCGCAAGACTGGCATCATTCTCGGGCGCATGAACGACGCGGAAATTCCGTAAAACGGGATAAGCTGTGCTACTTCCCCTGTATTCGGTAAATGTCTATATAATCAGCGAATTCTATGGTGGCCGGTTCAAAATCGCATGGGGCAAAACGGGGAAATCGGACAGTCGTCAACGGCTGACAAAGGTGTTGGTGCTGTGCGGCGATCAGGCTGCGCGGCGAAAATCTGTGTGACCGCAGACCGTGTGGTCGGGCAGCACGACGATCCCAAGAGTAGTATCAATACGCCAGCGCTACCAGGCTCCCGGCTGCTGCGCCGTCTGTCGCTTACCAGTCTGCTGGCGATGTTTGTCACCGCCGCTATCCTGATATTCCTGTACCAGCGCGACCAGTTTTCCGAGCATGAGGGTATAGCCGCGCAGGAAAACGAGAAAACCGCGATACATCTTATTCATCTGCTGGACACCCGGATCGAAACTTTCATCAGCGCCACTGAAGGACTCGATGCGCTAGCTTTGCGGGCAAATCCGAACGTTGCTTTGCTCGCCACTGCTTTGGATACGGTTCGTGAACACCATCTGCTCAAGTTGAAAATATTTAATCCGGTCGGCGAGGTTATTTTTTCGACGGTAAAGGACGAGATCGGCGGAACCACTAAAAATCCCGCCTTGCTGGCAAAAGCGTTGCAGGGTGAAACGCTGCACCAGATGGAATTCAGCAAGACGTTCATTAGTCATACCGGCGAATTGCATGACCGTTATGTTGCGCAAACATATATGCCGCTGACGCATGCGGGAAAACGTATCGGGGTTATCGAGATATATGCCGATGCCACGCCGATCATTGATCGTATTTATTCCAAAACCATCTCGATTGCATTGACCGTGGTCGGGCTGTTTGCGGTGATGTATGCGGCGTTATTCTTTTTTGTGTTGAGAACCGATCGTGCCATTGCCATGTGGCGGCAAAGGCTTAGCGATGACGCGCAAAAACTCACCGAGAGCGAGACGCGCTTGCGCGCAACAATCAATACGGCGCTGGATGCCGTGGTAGGTATCGACGCAACCGGCAAACTGATCGAGTTCAATCCTGCCGCGGAGGCTATTTTCGGCTGGAATAAAGAGCAGGTTGTCGGGCTTTCGATGGCCGATACGCTGATCCCGGAACGCTACCGCAGTGCCCACCGGGACGGTTTGGCCAAGTTTCTGCAAACCGGAGATGCGCCGATATTGAATAGCCACCTCGAAATTTCGGCGCTGAGGAGCGACGGTTCCGAGTTTCCGATTGAATTGTCGGTTACGGCTATACAGGAAGGCGGGAAGAGTCTTTTTACCGCACACATCCGCGATATTACCGAGCGCAAGGAGGCGGAACAGCAGATCAGCAATCTGGCTTTCTATGACCCGCTCACCAAGTTACCCAACCGGCGTTTGCTGATCGACCGGTTGCAGCAGGCACTGGTGAATAATATGCGCAACAAACGGCAAGGTGCGCTGTTGCTCATAGATCTCGATAATTTTAAAAGTCTCAACGACATCCAGGGGCACGATACCGGTGATTTGCTGCTGATTGAAGTGGCTGCGCGGCTGCAGGCCTGCGTTAGGCAGGGCGATACCGCCGCACGGCTGGGCGGGGATGAATTTGTGGTGCTGATCGAAGATCTGGACCCGGAAGATGCGACTGCCGCTTCGCAGGCCGAGGCGGTGGGCGAGAAGATACGTTTGACTCTTGCGCAGCCCTATCTCCTGAAAAAATACGAATACCACAGCACGGCGAGTATCGGTGCAACGCTGTTCCGCGGAACATTGAGAACGGCGGATGAAATGCTCAGACGGGCTGATGTCGCGCTGTATCAGGCCAAGGCGGACGGACGCAATACCATGCGCTTCTTTGATCCGGACTTGCAGGCATTGGTGATGGCACGGGTCGATCTGGAAAATGATCTGCGCCGCGCTGTTTCCGGACAGGAGCAATTCCTGCTTTACTATCAGGCGCAAGTCGATTCGTCGGGGCGTTTGAATGGTGTAGAGGCTTTGGTGCGCTGGCAGCATCCGGTGCGCGGCATGATACCGCCCACCGAATTCATCCCGCTTGCAGAGGAAACCGGGTTGATTCTGCCGCTCGGCCACTGGGTGCTGGCAACAGCCTGCCAGCAGCTGGCAACTTGGGCATCATGTCCCGGTATGGCGCATTTGACGATGGCGGTGAATGTCAGTCCAAAACAATTCAGTCTTCCGACCTTCGTTGATGAAGTATTGGCGCTGGTTGATTACTTCGGGGTAAATCCCGGTAATCTCAAGCTTGAAATTACCGAAGGCATGTTGTTGGACAATGTGGATGATGTCGTCGCAAAAATGACAGCGTTGAAAGCCAAAGGCATAAACTTCTCGCTGGACGATTTCGGCACCGGTTATTCCTCGCTCTCCTATTTGAAACGCCTGCCGCTCAACCAGTTGAAAATCGACCAGTCTTTTGTGCGCGATGTGCTTACCGATAGCAACGATGCCGCCATCGCCAAGACCATCGTGGCTCTGTCACAGAGCATGGGGCTAACGGTTATTGCCGAAGGGCTGGAGACCGAGGGGCAGCGTGATTTTCTTGCACTGAACGGCTGTCACAATTATCAGGGCTATTTTTTCAGCCACCCGCTGCCGATCGAACAGTTTGATGAATTCGCCAGCTCGATGTATCCGGCCAATGGGACACAAGGCTGATCCATTTACCGTTGCAGGGTGGCGACATCCCTGCAAGATGATGTAAATCTACAGCATGTCCCGCAAAATTTGCCGCGCAGCCGCACGGCAAATTCTTTACAATAGCCCGCGTTCATAGAGTGCGAGCCATGGCCAATACCAATCAGGAAAGTCACTATACCGAAAACGTGCAGGATCACCTCAAGCAGGTGGAATCGCTGCTGCACAAACATGCGCTGGTGGAAGAGGTCGCGCATAAACAGGAGATCCCCCGCCAAGACCGTCACTCGCTGGTCGATACCCTGCTGCACAAGCAACACCTCGCCGAACTGCGCGGCAAGCTGGACAGTCTGCATCCTGCGGATATTGCCTATATTCTGGAAGCATTGCCCATTGAACAGCGTTTGCTGGTATGGGATCTGGTCAAATCGGAGCGCGACGGCGAGATACTGATCGAGGTTTCCGATGCGGTGCGCGAATCACTGATCGCGACCATGAGCCGCGACGAACTGCGCGAAGCGGCGGAACAACTCGACACGGACGAGATTGCCGACCTCGCGCCTGATCTGCCGCAAAACGTGATGCGCGACGTGTTCAAGTCGTTGTCTATCGAGGAACGCGAGCAATTGCGCGCGGCGATGTCGTACTCGGAAGATTCGGTCGGCGCGCTGATGGATTTCAGCATGATCCCCGTCCGTGAGGACGTTACGCTGGAAACGGTATCGCGCTATCTGCGCCGTTTCGACGAGTTGCCCGATCATACCGACCAGGTATTCGTGGTGGACCGCGACGACCGTTTTAAGGGTGTTTTGCCGATCAACCTGATCGTGGTCAACGAACCGGAAATGATCGTTGGCAAGCTGATGCTGACCGACACCATACAACTGCATCCGGAGGAAAAAGCGGAACAGGCGGCGCAGGCTTTCGAACGCTACGATCTGGTTTCCGCCCCGGTGATCGACGAGGACGGCAAACTGGTCGGGCGGGTGACGGTAAACGTGGTGCTGGACTTCATCCGCAATGAATCTGAAAACGATGTGCTGAATCTGGCCGGTTTGCGCGAGGAGGAAGACATTTTTGCGTCGGTATGGAAGAGTGCGCAGAACCGCTGGGCTTGGTTGGCGTTGAATCTTTGTACTGCCTTTTTTGCCTCGCGCGTGATCGGCAACTTTGAAGGCACGATAGAAAAGTTTGTCGCGCTGGCCACACTGATGCCTATCGTCGCGGGCATTGCAGGCAACTCGGCGAATCAGACTACCACCATCGCTATCCGGTCGCTGGCGCTGGGGCAAATTACACAAGACAATGCGCGCCGGCTGATGATCAAGGAGTTGGCAATCGGCGGATTTAATGGTTTATTGTGGGGAAGTATTGCCGGACTGTTCGCATATTTCCTGTATCACAGCATACCGCTGGGTGTTGTGATGACCGGCGCGATGCTGCTCAATTTGCTGGTGGGTGCGATCGTGGGTATAGCAATTCCGCTCGCCATGCACAGGCTGGGGCGCGACCCGGCCATTGGCTCCAGCGTGATGATCACCGCGATTACCGACAGCGGCGGCTTTTTCATCTTCCTTGGATTGGCGACGATCTTCCTGATTTGATCCGGAATGCGCACCGTGAGAACGGTGTGGTTTTTTATGCCGTCCGGCACTGCATTTTAACCAACATAACCCAGTGGCAAAACATCAGTCAAATCCGCAATGGCGGCGCACGTCTTTAGCCATGACTATTGCAGTGGATGGCGTGTAATCGCGGCGGCAAGCCGTTTTGAATAAATTTATCCGGAATAAAGGCGGAAAGCATAACACCCCGCGTGCGAGCGGGTTGCCTGTAACCGTGCAGGATGATACAAAAAAGGGCGGAGAACCAGTCCGCCCTTTGCGAGGCGTAACTTATGCGCCCAGAATACCCTTTGGCTTTGCTGCAGCTTTTTTGGCTGCTGGCTTAGCTGCGACTTTTTTAGCTGCGGGCTTTTTTGCTACAGCTTTTTTAGCTGCTGGCTTAGCTGCGACTTTTTTAGCTGCGGGCTTTTTTGCTACAGCTTTTTTGGCTGCTGGCTTAGCTGCAACTTTTTTAGCTGCGGGCTTTTTTGCTACAGCTTTTTTGGCCGCTGGCTTAGCTGCGACTTTTTTAGCTGCGGGCTTTTTTGCTACAACTTTTTTGGCCGCTGGCTTGGCTGCGACTTTTTTAGCTGCCGGTTTCTTTACTGCTGGTTTTTTAGCTGCGGGCTTTTTTGCTACAACTTTTTTGACCGCTGGTTTAGCTGCTGGTTTTTTAGCAGCCGGTTTCTTTACTGCTGCTTTTTTGGCTGCGGGTGTTTTTGATGTTGCCATTTTCATTCTCCATAAAAATTTAGAACATTCGTTGCGAGTCATTACACACCCAAACGCCCTGTGTCTGAGCGAAAGACGCTTGCGGCATCGGCACTGTATCCACGTTTAAAAAAACGTGCAACAATTTTCGTGAAAATATTTTGTTGAATTTGCAACATTCCAAACTATTACAAAATTATTTTTTCGCCCGCGTAAAGTTGCTGCACTGTCTCGCGTTCACGTATCAGATGCACTGCATTGCCATCCACCATCACCTCGGCTGCACGCGGTCGGGTATTGTAATTGGAGCTCATGCTCATTCCGTACGCCCCGGCGGAGAGCACAGCCAGCAAGGATTGCGGCGTGATCGACAGGTTGCGATTATGGCCGATAAAATCGCCCGTTTCACAAATTGGACCGACTATCTCGTAGATAGAAGAGTGCCTTTCTCTTTCACCTCCTCGCCCGCTTGCGGGAGAGGATTGAGGAGAGGGTTGGCGATCCACCGGCAATATTTCATGGAACGCATCGTACAAAGCGGGACGCATCAGGTCGTTCATCGCGGCATCCACGATGGCGAAATTCTTTTCTTCGCCATGCTTGAGATACTCCACTCGCGTCAGCAATACGCCGGCATTGCCGACCAACACGCGCCCGGGTTCAAGGATCAGTTTCTCGCTGCGCTCGCGCAGAGTACCCAGTAATGCGGTCACATAGTCGGAAATTGCCGGGGGAGTTTCATCGTTGTAGCGAATGCCCAGGCCGCCGCCCAAATCGATATGCTCCAGGCGAATGCCCGCTGCGGCAAGCTCGTCCACCAGCGCCAATATCTTTTCCGCCGCGGCGATGAACGGGCTGGTCTCGGTAAGTTGCGAACCGATATGGCAATCTATCCCGGTAATGCGCAGATACGGCAGATCGCGCGCCCTTTTGTATAGCGAAACCGCCTTATCATATGGAACGCCGAATTTGTTCTGTTTTAAACCGGTCGAAATGTACGGGTGCGTCTTTGCATCAACATCCGGATTTACGCGCAAACTGACCGGTGCGATCTTGCCGATGCTCCCTGCCACTTCGTTGAGGCGATCCAGCTCGGCTTCCGACTCGACGTTAAAGCACAGGATGCCGGCTTCGAGTGCCATGCATATTTCCGCAATACTCTTGCCCACGCCCGAGAACACCACTTGGCGCGCATCGCCGCCTGCTGCCAGCACGCGCTGCAATTCGCCGCCCGACACGATATCGAAGCCTGCACCCAGACGTGCAAACACATTCAGGATTGCCAGATTGGAATTGGCTTTTACCGCGCAACAGATCAAATGTTCGCGGCTCTGCAAAGCCTCGCTGAACTGGCGAAAACCATCCGTCAATGCGGCGCGCGAATATACATAGCAAGGTGTACCGAACTGCGCCGCAATTTCCGTTAGCGGCACTTGCTCGGCATAAAATTGGTTGTCTTGATAATAGAAATAGTCGTTCATGGTTGTTTGTTTTGCTCTGGAGTCGGTGCGGCAGGTGCCTGCTGCTGTTGCGAATCTGACGTTCCGGTCTGGGATAAAGGCAGAATAAGCGGGCCTTTCTTTCCGCAGCCTTGCAGCGGCAAGGCCAAAACTACGATAATGCACAAAGCGATATTAAGGCGCATGATTGCACTCCACAAAATTAACCTGCCCAATTCAACGGGGCGAATTATAGGGCTGACCATGACTGAAAGCGAATTCAATCGATTGGCCGATGCCGCTTTGGCACAGATCGAATCGGCTGTTGATAATTGCGACGGCGATATCGAATGCAACCGCAGCGGCAACGTGCTGGAAATCGAGTTTGGCAACGGCCAGAAAATCATTATCAACCGCCACGACGTAAACCGGGAAATATGGGTCGCCGCCAAGTCCGGCGGCTTTCATTACGCGTGGCAGGACAGTCTATGGCACAGCCGCCGCGATGGCAGCGAACTGTTCGGCAAACTCGCTGAACTGTTTGCGGGGCAGGGCGAGAAAATTGGTCTACCGTAGGGGCGAGATTCATCGCGCCCTGCTTTATCCGTGTATTAGGAACAAGGACGCGATGAATCGCGCCCCTACAGCCTCACCGACTTCAACTCCCTGCGCAGTCTGATGTAATCCGGGCAAACGCTTTCCACCACTTGCCAGAACGCCGCCGAATGGTTCATCTCGCGCAGGTGCGCAAGTTCATGCACCACCACGTAATCGATCAGGCGCAGCGGCAGTTTGATTAGCTGGAGGTTCAGCCGCACCGTGCCGCGTGCGGTGCAGCAGCCCCATTGCGTTTTCGCCGCCGAAAGCTTTACTGCGCGCGGTGCCACATTCAGCAGCGGGGCGTAGTGCGCTACCTGTTGCCCGAATAATTGCAGGGCTTCCTGCTGATACCAAAGCGTCGCGACGCTTTCGATCTTTTTTGCATCGCCGTCATCGGCCACGAATACAAACAGTTCGCTGCCGCGCCGCGCAGGAGGAGCGGCGAACAGGCTTTGCACCACGCGCAGGGTGAGCGTCTCGCCCAGATAATAGATGGTCTCGCCATCCGCCCAATTGATTTCGACAGGCTTGCGCGTCTGCCAACCGTCCAGTTTTTCCACCACCCAGTGCGCCTTGTCCTGCAATACGCTGTGCAGCCATTTCTCAGAGGCGCGCAACGGCACGCTCACGGTCAGACCGCGGTCATCGATGCGCAGGCCGATGCTCCTGCGCCTGTTGCTGCGCTTCAGAGTGTAGCAGACGTTCTTTCCGGCAAGCTGCGTGGCGCGTTGTTCGATGGCGGGAGGGTGGTTGCGAAGCAACCGGGACACCCCGGACATACTCCTCGCGGGTGCCGCGGGTTTGGCAACCAGATTACGCAGACGTTTCAGCATTTAATGTAGGGGTGCGATTCATCGTACCCTGGTTTATCCATATACCGGAAGCAGGGCGCGATGAATCGCGCCCCTACAATGGATTGGAAAACGGGATCAGTGCTGTAATTGCTGGATTTCATTCTCGATCCACGCTTCAACGCGAGCATTGATCTCTTCGGCTTTGAGTCCCTTGGTTTCGATTGGCGTGCCGATGCTCATGGTGATCAGTCCGGGATGTTTGCTGAACGCATTGCGTCCCCACAAACGCCCGGCGTTATGTGCCACCGGCACCACCGGCACGCCGCTGCTCGCCGCCAGCATCGCGCCGCCGATTTTGTACTTGCCGCGCTGGCCGAACGGGATGCGCGTGCCCTCGGGGAAAATTACCACGAAAAAACCCTGCTCAAGCCGCTCCTTACCCTGCTTGAGCAATTGCCTGATCGCGCCTTTGCCGTCGCTGCGCTTGATGGCAATCGGGCTGGTAAGCGCCAGTGCCCAGCCGAAGAACGGCAGCCACAATAGCTCGCGTTTTAACACCCACACTTGCGGCGGAAAGATTTTTTGCAGCGCCAGCGTTTCCCATGCTGACTGGTGTTTGCACAATACGATGCAGGGTTCTTTGGGGATATTTTCGATACCGCGCACTTCGTGGCGGATGCCGCATACCACGCGCAACAACGGCAGCATTAGCTTTGCCCATTGCGAGATGATGCGGTAGCGCGTGAGCGGGCTGAACGGGAAAGACAACAAAGCCAGCATCGCAAAAAACGGCGTGATGATGATTTGCAGCAGCAGAAAAATCAGCGAGCGTATTAACAGCATATCAGTTCAAATTGTAGTGCTTATTCATTAACTGCCGCTACACCAGCTCTGCAACCACAGCCGCGAGATCCGGCAGGATGATGGTTCCATCCGGCAATCCCCCTTCCGCCTGTGTCTTCATACCCTTGCCGGTCAGCACCAGATAAGGCCGCGCGCCCAGCACAACGGCGGGCTGCAAATCGCGCAGCGAATCGCCCACCACCGGTACCCCGTCTAGATCGTTCAGGTTGTAACGCGCCGCGATTTCTTCCAGCATCCCGCTCTTGGGTTTGCGGCAATCGCAACCGTTGTCATTGGTATGCGGGCAGAAAAACACCGCGTCGATGCGTGCACCGACCAGCGCGCAGGCCTTGTGCATTTTGTTGTGTATCGCATTCAGCATCGACATATCGAACAAGCCGCGCCCGATGCCGGACTGGTTGGTCGCCACCACCACGCGATAATCGGCCTGATTCAAACGCGCGATCGCTTCCAAACTGCCGGGGATCGGCTTCCATTCCTCCGGTTTCTTGATGAACTGGTCGGAGTCGTAATTGATTACGCCGTCGCGGTCGAGGATGATCAGGTTCATAGCGTCAGTCGTTAGTTGGTAGGGTGGGCACGTTTTTGTGCCCACGCGGATGAACTGCTTTTGCCGCAATATATTTTTATTCTCATGCTGCCAATTTTGAAATATCGGCGACTTGGTTCATCAGTTTGCCGAGCTGCTGTAACAGCGCCGCGCGGTTCAGGCGCAGCTCCCTGTTCTCGCACATCACCATCACCTTTTCGAAGAAGTCGTCGATGAACGGCTTGAGCGTGACCAGTACCTTCAGGTTGCTGCCATACTCGCCGCGCTTCAGATAGCCCTCCGCCATTGGGGTGATGTCCTGAATCGCCTGATGCAGTTCGCGTTCGGCGGCTTCTTGCAATAGCGCGGTTTTGACAGTCGCTTCGGCAAGATCGGCACCCAGTTCCTCGCTGTTTTTGCGCATGATGTTCTGTACGCGCTTGTTGGCCGCAGCCAGATCCTTTGCCACTTCCAGAGCGGCGAAGCTGCGTACTCCCTGCAGGCGCGACAAGGCTTCGTGCATGCGTCCGTTCAGGATGCACAACACTGCCTCGATATGCGACACCTCGAAATCGCGCTCGCGCAGATAGCCGCGCAGACGATCCAGCATGAACCCTTCCACATCGTGCGCCACTGTCGCGTTCAACATGCCCGCGGGGAAATTTCCTGCGGCGGTCTTGATCAGCGCATGCAGCGGCAGATCAAGCGGTGTTTCGATCAGGATACGCAATATACCGAGCGCATGGCGACGCAAACCGAACGGGTCCTTGTCGCCGGTGGGTACCTGGCCGATGCCATAGATGCCCACCAGAGTTTCCAGCTTGTCGGCCAGCGCCACCGCGCACGAGATCGCACCCTGCGGCAAGGTATCTCCGGCAAAGCGCGGGTGGTAATGTGACTCGATGGCATCTGCCACTGCCTTGTCCTCGCCGTCGTGCAGCGCGTAATAGCGCCCCATGATGCCCTGCAATTCTGGAAATTCGCCGACCATGTCGGTGAGCAGGTCGGCTTTGGCCAGCCGTGCCGCCAGTTCCGCGTCAGCCTTGTCCGCTTCCAGCAACCGCGCGATTGTGCCGGCCAGTGTGGCGACGCGCTCGGTGCGCTGCAACTGTGTGCCCAGCTTGTTGTGGTACACCACGTTGCCGAGTTTCTCGACGCGCGATTCGAGCGTTTTTTTGCGATCCTGATCGAAGAAGAATTTCGCATCCGCCAGACGCGGGCGCACCACGCGCTCGTTGCCGCCGATCACCAGACTGGCATCCGCCGGACGAATGTTTGAAACGATTAAAAATTTATTGGTCAGTTTGCCATCGGCATCCAGCAGCGGAAAATATTTCTGGTTCGCTTTCATGGTCAGGATCAGGCATTCCTGCGGCACTTCGAGGAATTCCGCTTCGAACTGCCCGACCAGCACATTTGGACGCTCGATCAGCGCGGTCACTTCGTCCAGCAAAGCATCGTCCTCGATCGGCTTGAAGCCTGAGCTGAGTCCAGCCGAAGCATTTTCTTTCGTGGCAGCAGTAGCGAGTTGTTTGGAGATTTCGGCGCGGCGCTTTTCAAAACTCGGGATTACGGCACCCTCGTTCTCCAGTTGCGCTTCGTAGCTGTCGGCATCTTTAATCGCTACCGTCGCATTGGCAGCTTCGAAGCGGTGGCCCTGCGTGTCGCGCCCGGCAGTCAAACCCAGTATGGCAATCGGCACGATCTCCGTGCCATGCAACGCTACCAGACCATGCGCGGGGCGCACGAATTGCACGCTGTTCCAGCCGTCGGCGAGCTGATAGGTCATCACCTTGGGGATCGGCAGTTTCGCTAGCGCATCCTGCAATGCATGCTGCAAGCCCTGTGCCAGCGTCGCTCCTGCCTGCTTGCTGTCGTAGACCAGCGACTCCGCTTTGCCCTCGCCTTCGCGGCGCAACTGCGGCACAACCTCGGCATCTACACCCAGCGCGGCGAGTTTCTTCAGCAGCGCGGGGGTAGCCTGACCGGATGCATCCAGCCCGACCGACACCGGCATCAGCTTTTGCGACACCGCTTTGTCGTCGGCTTTTGCGGCTACCTTGCCCACCCGTACCGCAAGGCGGCGCGGTGAAGCAAAAGCAGTCACTGCGCTTTCGGCTGCAGCCAGCCCTTGCGCCTTCAGGCTCGCGACCAGCCCTTCGGCGAAACTCTCGCCCAGCTTCTTCAGCGCCTTTGGCGGCAGCTCTTCGACGAGCAATTCAACCAGCAGGTTTTGGGTACTCATGCCGCCGCTCCTTCGACTTTGCTCAGGACAGGCGCTTTCTTCCCGATCTGCGCCAGCACTTCGTCCGCCCACGCCTTCGGTGCCATCGGAAAACCGAGACGGGCGCGGCTGTCGAAATAGCTTTGCGCGACGCTGCGCGCCAGATTGCGGATGCGCCCGATGTAAGCGGCGCGCTCGGTCACCGAGATTGCGCCGCGCGCATCCAGCAAATTAAAACTGTGCGCGGCTTTCAGCACTTGCTCGTAAGCGGGCAGTGCCAGTTGCTGTTCCATTAGATGCTTCGCCTGTTTCTCATGGCTGCCGAACGCGCCGAGCAGAAATTCCACGTCGCTGTGCTCGAAGTTGTAGGTCGATTGTTCGACCTCGTTCTGGTGGTACACGTCGCGGTAAGTCACGCCCGGCGTCCAGGTCAGGTCGAACACGTTTTCCACGCCCTGCAGGTACATCGCCAGACGCTCCAGCCCGTAAGTGATTTCGCCGGTGATCGGCTTGCAGTCGATGCCGCCGACCTGCTGGAAATAGGTGAACTGCGTCACTTCCATGCCGTTCAGCCACACTTCCCAGCCAAGCCCCCACGCGCCCAGCGTCGGATTTTCCCAGTCATCTTCGACGAAGCGCACATCGTTCTGCTTCAGATCGAAGCCCAACTCCTCGAGCGAGCCGAGATACAACTCCAGAATATTCGCTGGTGCGGGCTTTAGCACCACCTGGAACTGGTAGTAATGCTGCAAACGGTTGGGGTTTTCGCCGTAGCGCCCGTCCTTGGGGCGGCGCGACGGCTGCACGTAAGCGGCCTTCCACGGCTCGGGACCGAGTGCGCGCAGGAAGGTCGCGGTGTGCGAGGTACCAGCGCCGACTTCCATGTCGTACGGTTGCAGCAGCGCGCAGCCCTGTTTGTCCCAGTAATTCTGCAGCGTCAGGATGATCTGTTGAAAGGTAAGCATCGGTTGATTTTATACAATCGCAAAGGCGCGCATTTTACCGGTTTTCGGGGGTTGTGTTCGCGATTGATTGGTGTTGCGGAGCGAATGTGATGCGTGTGCGGCCCATTACCGTTATGGTCAAGCCGTTGCTTCAGGGCAGCAAATTAACTATCGATAAATCAGCGACTAAGCAATTACTGGACTTCAGTACAATGTTTTTTCTGGCAGAAATTGCTAAATTGCCACCGGGTTGTCGGTTACCAGTTAGCGTCAATCCAACACGAAAATTATGATGCCCCGAATTAAAATTCAATGATGCAGGTTATATATGGGCAAAGCTGAAAACGATTCGCTTGGTGTGGCAGCTACTAGCGGCGATGTGTCGCCGATTGTTTCGTTGCCGCCGGATGCCAAGGAACAGCGCGGTGAAACCCGTTACAAGGCTTCCTGGAGAGTTGCCGTCTCCGTCGATGGGCAAGACTTTATTTACGGGAGAATCAGGGACATCTCCGTGTGTGGAACAGCGATTCTGAATGGGCTGAACATCAAGCCCGGAACCGGCGTGACGCTGAATATTCATGTACCCACCTTGACTGCACCCTGCGAACCAAAAACGCTGATCGTTCACGGTACAGCTTCCTATGTCGTCCATGATGCGGATCACCTGTGTTTCAGGGTCGGCATTGTCTTTAATAAATTTGAATTGGCGGCAGATATTGCCTATCTGAAAGAACGCCTGACGAACCATCATATCAAGGTGCCGGACTATGTGTGTCAGCGCAACACGGACCGGCCAATTTCACGCTTTAGTGCCGGCTAACCCGGGGGCAACAAAGTAGCCGGATTCCCTGAATGCCGGCAAGCAACGTGCGGCGACCGTTTTTAGCCCCAAATTACTTCGGGCACTTTCAATCTTTCCACCGGTTGATTTTCCAGCAGATGTTCCGTGACGATAGCGGCGACATCACCCGCCGTTACACCGCCGTACATCACGCCTTCAGGATAAACCAGCACGCTGACACCGGTGCCGCAAGTGCCGAGACAGCCGCTGCCGGTCACCGCAAAGCGGCCCCACAACTGGCGTTGCTCGAATTGCTGCATGAATTCCTGCAACACGGCTTTGGCACCTTTGGCTTCGCACGAGCCGCGCGGATGCTCCGGCGGACGGGATTGTGTGCAGACAAATACGTGTTTTACTGGCTTACCCATTCAAAATCTCCTGTTTAATCGGTACTGTTAAATTATTTTATAGAGTCGGCCATTAAGCAGATAAAAAAGATCGCATGCGTAGGCTGGAGGTGAGGCACGAACCCCAGCATTTGATAACTCAAGCATGCCGGGGTTCGCATTGCTCACCGCCAGCCTACGAAACTATTTAATGGTCGCCCCTATAACTAGGGTTGCATCCATTTCGGATGATCCGCCATTGTAAAGTAATTTCTATTTTGAGCATGAGCGGATCAGCTTCAGCTTGTCCGCGCGCTTCAGATTTTTGATCTCCATCTCGCGTTTCGATGCGGTTGACCGGTCTGCACAGGGTTCGGTAAATACCAGTTCCACCGGCACGCGCACCCGGGTGTATTTTGATGCGCTACCGGCGTTGTGCGCCGCGAGGCGTTTGTCCAGATCGTTGGTGATGCCGCAGTACAGGGTGTCGTCGGCACAGCGCAGGATGTAGCAGTGCCAGTTCATCGTCACCACACCCCTCTCCCTAACCCTCTCCCCTGAGGGGCGAGGGGATACGGTTGCGGCGCAGCCATGTGTAGGCCAGCATCAATGCGATCAGCAGCATCACTGCGATGTTGCCCCAGCGCGCATACGGTGTGATGCCTTGATAGCCTTGCGCCGTGCCGTTCAGCACGGCTTGCTGATGTTGCGGTAATTGCCGGATCAGTTGGCCGTTCGCGCCGATGATCGAGGTCACGCCGGTGTTGGTGGCGCGCAGCATCATGCGCCCACTTTCCAGCGCGCGCATCTGCGAAATCTGGTTGTGCTGCGCCGCCGCGTGCGAGTGTCCGTACCACGCGTCGTTGGTGAAGTTAACCAGCAGCGTGGCTTCGGGCAACGCGCGGATGATCTCTTCGCCGAACACGTCCTCGTAGCAGATGTCCGCCGCGACAAGCTGACCGGCGACATCGAGCGGTGCTTGCCGCGCATCGCCGCGCGCCAGGTCGCCCATCGGGATGTCGAGCACGCCGTTGATGAACCAACCGAGCAGCGGGCGCAGCGGGATGAATTCGCCGAACACCACCAGATGCTGTTTGCGGTAATGCTGTTCGTCCGCTGTGCCGAGCGTAAACACGCTGTTATAGTAGCTGCCGTTGTTGCGCTCGAACGAGCCGATCAGAATGTCGCCGCCGTTTTTCCGGGCGTGATCGCGCAGCTGCTCGACCAGCTGTTGCGGCACTTCGTGGCGAAACAGCGGCAGCGCGGTTTCCGGCAACACAGTGAGGCGCGCCGGATTTTGCAGGGTTAGGCTGCGATAGGTTTCCAGCGTGCCAACCAGCGCGTCTTCGTTAAACTTGATGTCCTGCGCGATATTGCCCTGCACCAATGCGACGCTGAACGGCTCGCCGAGCGGCTGCGTCCATGCGACGTTGCGCAGTAGTGCGCCAAGGCTCCAGAGCAATACGATTGCGACGATTGCCGTTATAAAATCACGGCTAATCTGCTTTGAGAATCCCCCTACCGTTCGTGGTGAGCCTGTCGAACCACCAGACCCTTCGACAAGGCTCTCCTGAGCAATGTCGAAGGGCTCAGGGCGAACGGGCTTTAAATTACTGCATAGTCGATCCAATAGAATTGCCAGCAAACCCGCGCTTACCGCTGCGACCAGCGACACGCCGTACACGCCGAACAGCGGCGCGTAGCCAGCCAGCGGGCTGTCGTGATGTGCATAGCCGAAGGTGAGCCACGGGAAACCGGTGAAGATAGTGCCGCGCAGCCATTCGATCAGCACCCATGCAGCGGGCATGACCAGCACCGCACGCCATCCATTCGATACCGGAAAACGCGCTTGCGCATAACCGCCCAGCGCCGGAAACAGCGCGAGAAAGGCGGCAAACAGCAGCGTGGCGGGCAGCGCCAGCGGCAGCGGCATGCCGCCGTAATCGTGCAGCGCGACATAGATCCAGCCGACACCCGCGACGAACAGTCCCAAGCCAAAAGCAAAGCCCAGCCATGCCGCCGCAGATGGCTTATCGGTGCGGCTCCACAATGCAAACAGCGCAGCGAGTGCCAGCACCGGCATGACAAATATTCCGAACGGCGCGAAACCGGACACGCACAGCAGGCCTGCCGCAAATGCGCCAGCCAATGATTTTTTAGTTTTGTTCATCTGACAGACATAAACATTCAACCTGCCAAGAATAACCGATTCCTTCCGATACGGCATTTGTGATTAAATCGCGACCTCGCTACTCAGAAATGCCGCACACCATGGAAAAGATTCGCCTCTCCAAACGCATGTCAGAACTCGGGCTGTGCTCGCGCCGCGAAGCGGATGTCTATATTGAAAAAGGCTGGGTGGAGGTCGATGGCGAAGTCGTCAGCGAACTGGGCAGCAAAGTCTATGCTACCCAGAAAATCACTTTGCGCACCGCCGCGCAGAACACCCAGCAGCAGCGCGTGACAATCCTGCTCAACAAACCGGTCGGTTATGTATCCGGGCAGGCCGAGCACAATTACAAACCCGCCGTCACGCTGATCGACGACGCGACCCACTGGGCGGAAGACCCGTCGCCGCTGCGCTTTCATCGCAGCCAGTTGCTCGGAATTGCTCCGGCAGGCCGTCTGGATATTGATTCGCAGGGTTTGCTGGTGCTCACCCAGGATGGCCGTGTCGCCAAGCAACTGATCGGCGACGATTCCAAAGTGGACAAGGAATATCTGGTACGCGTGCAGGGTACACTGAAGGATACCGGACTGGCTTTGCTCAATCAGGGTCTAAAACTGGACGGGGAATATCTCAAGCCCGCCAAGGTAACGTGGCAGAACGAAGATCAACTTCGCTTCGTGTTGCGCGAAGGCAAGAAGCGCCAGATCCGCCGCATGTGCGAACTGGTCGAATTGAAAGTGACAGGACTGAAACGCATCCGCATCGGCAAGGTCAAGCTGGGTAATCTGCCGGTCGGACAGTGGCGGTATTTGGGCGAAAACGAACAGTTCTAAAACCTCCGCACAACTACTTCGCTCGCTACGTTGTGCAGAGGTATTTTGGCGCGTAATTTCCTACAAGTCTTCTTCGACTTTCTGGCGTTCCACCAACAGCGAATGCAGCCTGCGGCTATCCGCGCGCAGCACGGTGAAGGTTAGCTCGCCGAAGTGGATATGGTCGCCGCGTTTGGGAAGCTGACCGGCGGCTTTTAATACCAGACCGCCTACCGTGTCGTATTCCTCGTCGCTGAATTCGGTACCGAGCACCCCGTTAAAATCGGCGATCTCGGTGTCGGCTTTGACGCGATAGTGTCCCGCGCCATCCGGAATAATATTGTCCTCGTCCTCGTCAAAATCGTATTCGTCCTCGATGTCGCCGACGATCTGCTCCAGCACATCCTCGATGGTCACCATGCCGGATACGCCGCCGTATTCGTCCGCGACCAGTGCTATGTGGTTGCGGTTGCTGCGGAAATCGCGCAGCAGCACGTTGAGCCGTTTGGCTTCCGGCACAAATACCGCCGGACGCAGCATGTCACGCACGTCGAATTCTTCGCCCGCGTAATAGCGCAGCAAGTCTTTCGCCAGCAGGATACCGATGATGTTGTCTTTGTCGCCGTCGATCACCGGAAAACGCGAGTGCGCGGCATCGATGACAAAGGGGATGAATTGTTCGGGGGGCTGGCTGATGTCGATGACATCCATTTGCGCGCGCGGAATCATGATTTCGCGCACCTGGCGCTCGGAGACTTGCAGTACGCCTTCCATCATCGACAGTGCATCGGCATCCAGCAGGTTGTGCTCGTAGGCGGAGTGCAGCAGCTGCACCAGTTGTTCCCGGTCTTCCGGTTCGCGCAGCAGCAATGCCGACAGGCGTTCCAGCAGGCTGGGTTTACTACTTTCTGTTTCGTCCATTTTTGGTGCGTGTTTCCTGATAAGGATCGGGGTAATGCAATTTTACCATCAGCGCGGTTTCCAGTGCTTCCATCTGCGCAGCCTCGGTATCGTTTTCGTGGTCGTAGCCCTGCAAATGCAGCGCGGCATGAATGGCCAGATGGGCATAGTGCGCCAGCCTGTCCTTGTGCTGCGCGCCGGCTTCCCGCTCAACTACCGGCGCGCAGATCACCACGTCGCCGGACACCGTGGCAGCATCGTCGTAAACAAACGTCAGCACATTGGTTGCGTAATCCTTGCCGCGATAATTGCTGTTCAGCTCGCGCCCCTCGGTTTCGTCGACGATGCGCAGGGTCATTTGCACATCCTTTTGCAATGCGGTTTTTATCCAGCGGCGCAATTGCGCGCGGGTCGGCATGTCCGGCGCGGTGCTGGCATATTGCACGGACAAGGAAAGCGTATGGGCGGGGCGATTATTCAGGGGCTGTTTTTTCATGTCTAATCCTATGCCAGTTCACCGCGCAAAGTGTGACGCACCACTTGGGTGATTTTGACATGGGCAAAGCGGCCGATCAGGTCGGGCGGGCCGCTGAAATTTACCACGCGGTTATTGTCGGTACGCCCGGCCAGTTCATGCGCATCTTTTTTCGAGAAGCCTTCCACCAGCACGCGCTGCACCGTGCCGAGCATCGACTGCGCCACTGCCGCCTCCTGCTCCATGATGCGATCCTGCAGGCGCTTCAGGCGTGCGGCCTTTACCTCGTGCGGCGTGTCGTCGTGCATTTCCGCGGCCGGTGTGCCGGGGCGCGGGCTGTACAGGTAACTGAAGCTGTTATCGAAACCGATCTCGTCGATCAGCTTCATGGTGGCCTCGAAATCCTGTTCGGTCTCGCCGGGGAAACCGACGATAAAATCCGAAGTGATGCAGATATCGGGGCGCACCGCGCGTATCCGCCGGATGATGGATTTATATTCGAGCACGGTGTGGCCGCGTTTCATCGCCGCCAGCACCCGGTCCGAGCCGGATTGTACCGGCAGGTGCAAATGGCTGACCAGTTTTGGGGTGGTGGCATACACGTCGATCAGCCGTTGTGTCATTTCTCTGGGGTGCGAGGTGGTGTAGCGCAATCTTTGCAGTCCTTCCAGCGCGGCGATGGTTTGCAGCAGGAACGCAAAATCCACCGTGTCGCCGTCATCGCTTGCGCCGCAGTAGGCGTTCACGTTCTGCCCGATCAGGGTGATTTCCGCCACGCCTTGCGCGACCAGTTCCTGTACGTCGTGCAGCACATCGGCAAGGGGGCGCGATACTTCCTCGCCGCGTGTATAGGGCACCACGCAATAGGTGCAGTATTTGCTGCAACCTTCCATGATGGCGACAAACGCCGTACCGGAGGTGGTTTGCGGGGCGGGTAAATGATCGAATTTTTCGATTTCCGGAAAACTGATGTCCAGTTGCGGGCGGCCGGTAGCCCGGCAAGCCCGGATAAGTTGCGGCAAGCGGTGCAGGGTTTGCGGGCCGAATACGATATCCACATAGGGCGCGCGTCGTATGATCGTTGCGCCTTCCTGGCTGGCCACGCAGCCCCCCACGCCGATCAGCAAAGCGGGGTTGTTCAGCTTGAGCGGGCGCACCCGCCCCAGATCCGAAAATACTTTTTCCTCCGCTTTCTCGCGAATCGAACAGGTGTTGAACAGGATGACATCGGCCTCTTCGGGGTTGTCGGTCTGTTCCATGCCCGCGCAGGCGCGCAGCACATCCGCCATCTTGTCCGAATCGTATTCGTTCATCTGGCAGCCGTAAGTTTTGATATAAAGTTTTTCGGTCATTCTGGAATATCGTTTTTCAAATTTTGGTGGGAACGTCTAAAGTTAACGATCAGCGGCCAATTTGCCCTCGCGCCTGTTAATTTTATGGTTATCAGGTAAAAATGGATTGTCAGTACAAAAAATTATGTTACGATTCACATCAGCTTGAGTCGGTTATCCGGCTCGATTCGGTTCTCTCGGGAGGAGAAAAACGGCGATTATCGCTGATGTAGCATCAATAGGCACCGTAGTGACAGGCCATGTTTGATTAGTGGATGCTGTAACGGTTTATCAGGTGCCAAGTAAAAATAAGAAAACTAAAAAACCAGCTTCGGCTGGTTTTTTAGTTGTGCATGTCACTCCCTGCCAGCCCGGTAAGTATCAAATGCCCCCGCGTTCATTCAGGAAGCGGCCAAGGTGGCGATCATCGCGTGACAAATGGTTCAGCAGCCAGTTTGAAAGGGACAAGTTAATGCGGAAACCGAGATAAAGCGAGTTCTCTGTGTTGGCCTCAATTTCGGACCTGAGTTTATGGAAGTAGTTTTTGTAGGAATTGTGCTGGGCAATGTGATCGGAAGAAAACGGGTAGTAATGTTTTGTCATTAATTCGTTTTCAAAGTCAAAATGTTCCTGAATACACTTTTCCAGAATATCCATGGTTGACAATATATCGTCGATGTTGCTGGTGACGGTCACGGCTTCGTGCAATTGCCGGATAAGAGCCAACAGTTCGCTGAGCTGGCGATCAATCTCTTCGATGCCGGTTTCATATTCCGCGCGCCAGGCTATTTCATCCGCCAGCTCTTCGGTGCCGATGTAGACACCGGTCTTGATGTAATCGATGCAGCGTTTCAGATAAACTTTTGCGGGTTTGTCGCCGGGGTTTTCCTGCACGATCTCTTCCAGCATCGGCAGCGCTTTTTTCGCCGCGCGGATATGATAATAGGCAATCGCTTCCTCGAATTTCTTCAGCGATCTGGTCTTCATATCCCTTACCGGGTGCGGGTCATGGTTGAACACTTCATAGACCGATTCTGCCGGGGTGTTTTCGGCCACTTTTGACCTGCCGAGGTAGCGTACCGAGAACCGGTCCGAATCGGAAAGACTGTAAAGGGTATGTTCGCTGATCAGCAAAGGTACGCCGTAGGTCTTGGTCAGGGTTTCCAGACGCGATGCCAGATTAACCGCATGGCTGATCACCGTGCCTTCCATCCGGTTGCCGCCGCCGATCACGCCGAGCATCAATAACCCGGTATTGACACCAATCCCGATCCGTATCGGCGGATAAGCGGCCCGTGAACGGCCATTATTGTATTCGTCGAGACGTGCCAGCATCGACAAGGCCGCGGCAAGCGCGTCATCGGCCGAGGTGGGGAACAGCGCCATGATCGCGTCGCCCATGTACTTGTCGATGATCCCCTGATGCGTGCTGATAACCGGGTTCATCACCGACAGGTAGGAGTTGATCATGTTGAAGGTTTGCTGCGGTGTCATGCTTTCCGACAACGTGGTGAAATCGCGTATGTCGGTAAATACCACCGACATGGTTTTTTCAACCTGGTCGCCGAGCTCTACGTCGAGCAGACTAGCCTTGCCCAAAAAAGAGATCAAGTCGCGCGGGACGAATTGCAATACCGTGTGTTCGAGCAGCTTTAATCTGGCGCGTGTTCCCGCATGGGCATCGCGCTCGGCCGCCAGTTCCGCAACAGCATTTGCGGGATTGATCTTGGAACTATTAAAGGTGGAACTCATGACTTGCTCCATGCATGGCGCTCAATAGCGTTGCCATGCCAATAATGCCAGCGATTAAAATTCGATTTCGATGCCCTCGCGTGCCAGCCGGAAATCGGCCATTCCTTCGCTGCGTGGATGTCTTGCCAGCGCCTTGGCGAATTCGCGTTCCAGTACGTCATCGTCGCGAGTCGGTTCGTGGTGGGTGCAGTAAAGAATCTTTGCGCCGACCGCATCGGCCATGCTCATGCAGGAATCGAATGTGCCGTGGCCCCAGCCTTTTTTGGCCGGATATTCCTCGATGGTGTATGAGGAATCGGCGATCAGCACATCCACGCCCTGCATCGCGTCGAAGACCATCTTTTCCTGCGCCGCGATCAGCCCGCGGTATTCCTCATAACTTTCGTCTTCCGGCGAGTAGATATTTGAATACGGTTCGTGGTCGCCGGTAAAGAACACCGACTTGCCGTTGCATTCCACCCGGTAACCGAAATTGACCACAGGATGGTTCAGCAGCGTTGCCTTTACCGTGGCCGAACCGGCCTGAACAGTCTGGCCGGGGGAGAGCGAAACATATTCGATACTGGCTTTCATCTCGGCCTCGCGCACCGGGAAGTAGCTGTATTGCAGCTGTACATCCATGACTTGTTCGACACCGCGCCCGGAAACCGGGTCGATCGCGCCGTGCAAGATCATCTTGTTGCCCGGGATGAAGTTGGGAATGAAGAAAGGTAAGCCGTGGATGTGATCCCAGTGGCTGTGACTGATGAATACATTGGCGGTGACCGGCAACTCTTTCAGTAGAGTTTGCGACAACGGGAATATTCCGGTTCCGCCGTCAATGATGATTAGCTCGTTGTTGTCGGTGCGGATTTCGATACAGGTGGTATTGCCACCGTAGCGTACCGTGCCGGCACGAGGCGAGGGAATTGAACCGCGTACACCCCAGAATTTTACTTTCATGATCCGTCCATTTGCGAGAATTGTCTGGCCTGCTCGAGAATCTTCGACAGTTCGGCTTCGCCGATTGAAGAAATCAAAGTGTCCAGGTTGATATTGACACCGAAGTGTTTGGCAACGGCGGGAGGCAAGCTCTCCAGACGCGCATCCCCGGCGAAGCCGAATTCCAATTTCTTGCTGATCTGATTGGCGGTATAGACACACGCACCCATTGCCGTTTCGCCGGCTTTTTCAGAGTGATGGTTGCGGATGCTGTCGATCAACGGCTGGGGGAACTGCCATTTTTCGGCCAGCATCGAACCGACCACGGTATGGTCCGTTCCAATCGCGTCCTGTTCCGCGGTAAACAGCGACATCTCGCCTTCTTGGCATTTTTCGAGCGATATTTTGAATTGTTCCGGCATGAACTGGGCAAAAACCACCTTGCCGAAATCGTGCAGCAAACCCGCAACGTAACAATCCATCGGATCGGCACCGCCCACCTTGCCGCACAGATGCTTGGCAATGGCGGCGGTTGTCAGGGAATGCAGCAGATACTGGTTAACATCAAAATCGGCGGCGTTCTGCTTGGGCAGGATGCCGATTGCGGCGATACTCAGCGCAATGTTCTTGACCGTATTCAAGCCGAGAAACACCACCGAATGGTTGATCGAAGTGATCTTGCTGGGCAGGCTGTAGTAAGCCGAGTTCAACACCCGCAGGATCTTCATCGTCATCACCGGATCGTTCTCGATGACTTGTACCAGCACCTTGGGCGAACAGTTCAGATCGCGTGTTAGCTCGAGGACTTTTTGCACGCTCTTCGGAAAAGCCGGCATTCGTTCCACGGCTTCGCCAAGTTTTTTATTCAGGTCTGCGGAAAGTTCGTTCATGGTTAAAAAGTCCTGCGCGACGCGGCCGCGAACGTCAGGCTGCGGTTGCGAATGGCCGCATGTTGCCCGAGGTTGGATTTATATTTTGAGTTCATATTGTTTGGGGCTTATGAGTTCAACTTTAATTCAGGCACATGTTTATGAATGAAAATTGCGCTTGAGGTCGGGCATTATGCCAGTTACCGCAAAAAAACCAAAGGTGCGTCATTCTGTCGCACCTGTAATGTTCATCCGTATGGGATGCGGGAGGTATCTGACAAAATACATGGGGTATTTGAACGAATCCCCGCGCAGCAGGGCGGTATGTAAGGAGCCTGCTTTTAAAATGCTGGCCGCAACTGGCGTATCTAACCGACCGCAAGCGGATATTGCCCTATAATTCGCGCAACCATTACCTGCCGACCATAAACGCCCGATGCTTGCCTACCTGCTGCGCCGTATCCTTTACGCCGTGCCGATCCTGATCGGGGTGAACCTGCTCACCTTTACGCTGTTTTTCGTGGTGAATACGCCGGACGATATGGCGCGCATGCAGCTCGGCATCAAGCGCGTCACGCCGGAAGCCATCGACAAATGGAAGCAGCAGCACGGCTACGACAAGCCGCTGCTGCTCAACAGTGCGGCGAGTGGCGCGGGCAAACTTACCGACACGATCTTCTGGCAGAAGTCCGCCAGCATGTTCGTGCTGGATTTCGGCTACTCGGACGACGGGCGCAGCATTTCGCGGGAGATTGCCACGCGCATGGGGCCGAGTCTGGCGATTGCGCTGCCGACTTTTCTGGTCGGACTGGTGGTGTATATCAGCTTCGCGCTGCTGATGACGCTGTTCCGCGCCACCGCGCTGGACATCGCGGGCGTGGCGCTGTGCGTGCTGCTGATGTCGGTGTCCGGGCTGTTCTACATCATCGGCGGGCAATTCGTGGTGAGCAAGTTGTGGCATCTGGTGCCGATCTCCGGTTACGACGGCGGACTCGGCGGCTTCAAATTTGTGGCGCTGCCCATCGTCATCGGCGTGGTCGGCAGCATCGGTTCAAGCAGCCGCTGGTACCGTACCATCTTCCTCGAAGAGATCGGCAAGGACTATGTGCGCACCGCGCGCGCAAAAGGCTTGTCCGAACTGGCGGTGCTGTTCCGCCATGTGCTGAAGAACGCCATGATCCCGATCCTCACCGGCGTGGTGGTGGTCATTCCGCTGTTGTTTATGGGCAGCCTGCTCACCGAGTCGTTCTTCGGTATCCCCGGCTTGGGTAGTTACACCATCGACGCGATCAACGCGCAGGATTTCAGTGTGGTGCGCGCGATGGTGTTTCTCGGCTCATTGCTGTACATCGTAGGGCTGATCCTGACCGATATTTCCTATACGATGGTGGATCCGAGGGTGAGGCTGTCATGATGTATTTTATAAGCCAAAACACCGTTAGCCCTGAGCCCTTCGACATTGCTCAGGAGAGCCTTGTCGAAGGGCGGTGTTGTCACCCCGTGCATGGTTCGACAGGCTCACCACGAACGGGATGGAGGCCATCGATTCCATGAACTTCATGCCGGTGATCCTGTGGAGCGACGCGCTGGTATTCCTGCTGCTGGCGGCGTGCCTCGCCGGTGCATGGTACATCAGGCAGCGCGAGCATCTGCTGCTGCCGTGGCGGCGCGTGGCGCGCAGTGCGACGGCGATGGTGTCGCTGCTGGTGCTGTCGCTGTTCCTGCTGGTCGGGTTGCTGGATACGCTGCATTACCGCGCCGCCCTGCCGGAAAGCAACGGCGGCGCAACCGTGTATTCACCGGAAGTGCTGAGCGTGTTCGATAAACTGGTCGAGCCGTTGCGCACCCAGACCGAAAAGACCTATTCCGCGCCGCTGGCGCTGACGCTGTATGCCAAGGAAAGCTTCAGTGACGCGCAGGGCAGGGTGCTGCGCGTCTATCCGCGCTTGAAATTCGGAGGCGTGCATCTGGCGGATATGGCGCAGCGCGACGGGGATGTGGTGAAGAGGGCTTTGGTGGGTGCGCTGGCGGGGTTTGCAGTGGGATTGCTGATTGCATTTTGCGGTGCCTGGCTTTTGCTTCCCTCTCCCGCAAGCGGGATAACCAGCGACTTGGCTGGAGTAGTTCCCCAGCCTAGTCGAATGGCTAGTAGTTCCATCAGAGGGATTGAGGGAGAGGGTGTTCAATCGAAGCAGGACATTTTCGAGAGCAAAGTTCGCCCAACATCCCTCACCCCAACCCTCTCCCGCCTGCGGGAGAGGGGGCTGGGTTTGCCGCTACGCCCCATGCTTATCGCCACTCTGATCATCTTCACCCTGATCGGCATCACCATCAATCTTGCTACCGCCTATCACATCCTCGGCACCGACAAGGTCGGGCAGGACGTGCTGTACCTGTCGCTGAAAAGCATCCGCACCGGGCTGATCATCGGCACGGTGACCACGCTGGTGACATTGCCGCTGGCGTTGCTGCTCGGCATCGCGGCGGGCTATCTGCGCGGCTGGGTGGACGATGTGATCCAGTATGTCTATACCGTGTTAAGTTCGATCCCTAGCGTGCTGCTGATCGCGGCGGCGGTGCTGATGATGCAGGTCACCATCGACACCCACCCCGAGTGGTTCGATACCGCCGCGTCGCGCGCCGACCTGCGACTGGTATTTCTGTGCCTGATCCTCGGTATGACCAGTTGGACAGGGCTGTGCCGACTGCTGCGCGGCGAGACACTCAAGCTGCGCGAGCAGGAATACATCCAGGCGGCGCAGGCGTTCGGCGTGTCGTCGTTCCGCATCCTCACCCGCCACATCGTGCCGAACGTGATGCATATTATTTTGATCGCGCTGGTGATGGACTTCAGCGGATTAGTGCTGGCCGAGGCGGTGCTGTCCTATGTCGGCGTGGGCGTCGATCCTTCCACCATCAGCTTCGGTACCATGATCAACGCGGCGCGTATGGAAATGGGACGCGAGCCGATGGTGTGGTGGGCGCTGGCGGCGGCGTTCAGTTTCATGCTGGCGCTGGTGTTGGCGGCGAACCTGTTCGCCGACGCGGTGCGCGATGCGTTCGATCCGCGTTTGAACCGTACCGGGGAATAGCCTGGTATCCGGCTCCTAAAATGAATGGCCGTTCGCCCTGAGCCTGTCGAAGGGTGAGCAATATCCCCTCTCCCTTGCAGGGAGAGGGCTAGGGAGAGGGCTAGGGAGAGGGTAGAAACTCAGGCTCATAATCTGCTTGTTGAACCAAAGCAAAATCAACACCGCCGGGGGTAGCCCGGCAGCTAGTCACTTTTTCTTGCTTCGCCAAGAAAAAGTAACCAAAAAGAAGGCGACCCCAGTTTGCCGCCCTTCGGGTTCCCTGCGTTGCTCGACTGGTCAGGCGGCTGCGGAACTCGCGCTACGCGCTCAGACAGTCCTCGCCGAAAACCCCTGACCAGCCTGCGCTACTCGGCGGCGCTCAGGGGGAAATGGAGGTGTATGAAAATGCCGAGTAGGATACAAGTAGTTACACGAATGCCCAAAAATCAAAATACTCTCCATCTTCGGAACTTCCAGATACCGAAGCCCAGTTAATAGTTATGTCTTTCGGATCGCTCTTTAAGTTACCTTTGTCGTGATCCCATTCAAAAGGCGGGCACTCCAAACACGGAGCCTCCAATACGCCAAATGTGTAGTAGCGATATAGGCCGGGAAAACCGTAGTAGTTTCTTACCCAAAATGTCCAGTGCTTGGAGGAATTGTCCTTCTTGATTGCAGAATCAGTATCAAGTACTTCGTTCAAGCGAGCCTTGCCAAGTACGAAGTGCATTGGGTGGATTGCGAAGTGCGATCTCTTTTTAATTTTTGGAAGTGCAACGGCTAGTGTAGTTATGGAGCTACTGTCGTTTGAGCGGACTTGGACAAGTGCATCACTAAACGAATAACTGTACTGCCCTTTGCTTTCCCGATGGGGAACACCCAAAATTTCTTTCATGCGCTCCAATGACGTACCTGGACATAACTGTTCAAAAATATTTTCCGGAGCACGCGTTCGCGTGACTGTTGGTCGTTTGAAACGACCAATGAACCACACCACTATGGGAGTGATAAGGTTTGAAACTAAATTTAGAATGGATTCAATCATTACCTTTAATGCCTAAAGCAGAAAGAGATGGTAAAACGTCATATGTTTTGACACTGCTTTTATTTTTGTAACAAAATCATTAACCGCCATCACCAATGCTTCGCGACCGGGTTGTTGCAGGCAGCTTGGAACAGCTGGCGGTCTTCCAGGCGCACGGCGCTCATCGGGCCGCCCCACAGGCAGCCGGTGTCGAGCGCGATGACGTTTTTCCGGTTCAGCAGGCCGAGCGCCGACCAGTGGCCGAAGATGACGGTGGTATCGCGGCTGGCGCGTTTGGGGATGTCGAACCACGGCAGGTAGCCTGTGGGAATATTCTCCACCTCGCCCTTGAACTTGAATTCCATCTCGCCGCTTTTGGTGCAGATGCGCATGCGGGTGAAGGCGTTGACGATGACGCGCAGGCGTTTGTAGCCGGTCAGTTCGTCGTCCCAGTTGTGCGGGGAGTTGCCGTACATGCGTTCGAGGAAGGTGGTGTAGTCGTCGCCGCGCAGCGCGGTTTCGACTTCGCGCGCCAGCCTTTCGGCCTGCTTTACGCTCCATTGCGGCAGCAGTCCTGCGTGCACCAGCACGTAGTTGTCCTGCGCATACAGCAGGCGCTGGTTGCGCAGCCAGTGCAGCAGTTCGTCGCGATCCGGCGCGTTGAGTATTTCGTCCAGCGTGTCGGTGCGGTGCAATTCCCCGATGCCTTCCGCGACGGCGATCAGGTGCAGGTCGTGGTTGCCGAGCACGGTGATCGCGCTGTCGCCCAGCGATCTGACCATCCGCAGCACCGCCAGCGATTCGGGCCCGCGGTTAACCAGGTCGCCGACCAGCCACAGCTTGTCCGCTGCCGCGTCGAAACGGACATCGTCCAGCAGCCGCATCAGCTCGGCATAACAGCCCTGCACATCGCCCACCGCATAAATCGCCATCGCGCTTTCCCGCCGTGTTTACCTGTAAAATAGCGTAACAGATTTTTGCGTTGTTCTGATGAAATCCATCCATCTATTTCCAGTTGTTCATCCTGATTTGAAAAGCGGCGCTGCCTGATGCTGTTCAACTCCTACGGCTTCATCTTCCTGTACCTGCCTGCCGCCCTACTGGGATTCTTCTGGCTGGCGCGGATCAGCCATGCCTTTGCCGCCGGATGGCTGGCGCTGGCCTCGCTGTTCTTCTACGGCTACTGGAACCCCGCTTATGTCGGGCTGCTGCTCGGCTCCATCGTCTGCAACTACGCTTTCGGGTTATGGATTGCCAAGGCTGGCGTGCGGCATGACGCAACCCGTAAAAAACAACTGCTCGTCGTTGCCATCGCCGCCAACCTGCTGCTGCTGGGCTACTACAAATACGCCAACTTTTTTGTCGGCAGCATCAACGGGATCGCAGGCACGCAGTGGAGCCTCGGCGAGATCATGCTGCCGCTGGGTATCTCGTTCTTCACTTTCACCCAGATCGCCTATCTGGTCGATACCTATCAGGGCAAGGTCAAGGAATACAACTTCGTCCACTACCTGCTGTTCGTCACCTACTTTCCGCACCTGATCGCCGGGCCGGTGTTGCACCACCGGGAGATGATGCCGCAGTTCGCATTGGCCTCCACCTACCGCTTCAACTACGAGAACCTGTCGGTGGGGCTGACCATCTTCTTCATCGGCCTGTTCAAGAAAGTCATCCTCGCCGACGGTCTGGCAGTCTATGTCGGTCCGGTATTCGCCGCACCGGCCGCCGGGGTCGAGCTGACCTTCATCGACGCATGGGGCGGCGCGCTGTGCTACACCCTGCAACTGTACTTCGACTTCTCCGGCTATTCGGACATGGCTATCGGCCTGTCCAGAATGTTCGGCGTGACGCTGCCGCTGAATTTCCACTCGCCGTACAAGTCGGCCAACATCATCGAATTCTGGCGGCGCTGGCACATGACCCTGTCGCGCTTCCTGCGCGACTATCTGTATATACCGCTCGGCGGCAACCGCTACGGCACACCGCGCCGCTACCTGAACCTGATGGCCACCATGCTGCTCGGCGGGCTGTGGCACGGCGCGGGCTGGACGTTCGTGATCTGGGGCGGATTGCACGGCCTGTATCTGGTGGTCAACCACGGCTGGCACAGCTTGCGCAGGGCGGCCGGACAGAACCCCGCTAAGCCATTGTCCAAACCGCTGCATATGCTGGCGGTATTGATAACCTTCCTTGCGGTGGTCGCCGCATGGGTGGTGTTCCGCGCCGACAACTTGGCCACCGCCACGTCACTACTCAAGGCGATGGCGGGTATGAACGGGCTGGTGCTGCCGGATGCATGGTTGGCCAAATGGGGCGGGGCGGGGCAGTGGCTGGCGCAGCAGGGCGTGTCGTTCGGCGCGACCAACGACCTGATCATGGGCGGGGCGATCAACTGGATTTGGATCTCGCTGCTGGTCGTGTGGCTGGCACCCAACACCCAGCAGATCATGGCATCCTACAAACCGGCGCTGGATGTGCCCGAGGGCGGCAAGGCCAAACGCTTGCTGTGGCAACCGTCGGTGTTTTCGGCACTGCTGGTCTGCGTGCTGGGGCTGGTCGCGATCATCAATCTGAACAAGCAGTCGGTGTTCCTGTACTTCCAGTTCTGATATGCGCACCTCACACAAACGTTTTTTCTGGATAGTGATAGCCTGCTTCGGCGCGACGCTGCTGCCGATCCTCGCGCTGAACCTGATTCTGGTCAGCAACTCTCTGGACAGTCGCGGCAATACCCTGCAGGCCAGCAATTGGCAGCAGGCTACCGGCGGCATCGTCAGCGCGCCCAGCGTGCTGGACAACAATCGTTTCAAATCGCTACGCCTGCGTGACCGGCTGCCGGAAATCAACACCGTGGTTTTTGGCGCATCCACCTCTTTTGCCATAGAGCAGAGCATGTTTCCCGCGCCGCTGCATATTTACAATTTTTCCAAGAACGGCATCGGGCTAGGCACTATCATCGGCGAGGCGGAATATCTGACGGAGCATGCCGACAACGTGAAGTGGCTGGTGATACCGCTGGACTGGTCTATCGGATTCGTTTATCAAAACGATACGCCGCCCGCGACAAACCTTTCGATTGACCCGCCGCAGAGCGGGGGGCAGCAAGCGTCATGGCTGCAAAAAATACGCGATTCGCTGTCCTATCCGCGCATCGCCGGGTTGTTCAAATTGTTGCAGAATATTTTTGCCGCGGAACATCGCTACGCCGCATTCCGCCAGATTTTCCTGCAACCGGCCAGCGATGAATATCTGTGCCCGGACGGTACGCGTGCCAAAGATTTCGATATTCAAAGCCGGGGCAATTGCCGTGGGTTTCGCGCGGACGGCAGCTGGACATATAGCGGCATGGAACGGGTGGGCGATGCCCGCCGGTTAATCATGCTGGCCACCGCATCCAATTCAAAATACCCGCAGAATCTGCTGAAAACGCGCGGCGTTCCCAATCCGCTGTACCTGCAGCGGCTGGCTGCGGTGGCGCACCGGGCGGAAAAGCGCGGCGGTGCGGCGATTTTCTTCATGCCGCCGCTGTTAAGCGGAATGGAAGCGGAATTTATGCAACATCCGGAATGGTCGGTTTATTTGGCACAGACCAAACAAATGCTGCTTGACTGGGCCAGGCAGGAAAATCTGGTGCTGCTCGATGCCGGGCAATCGGAGCAATTCGGTTGTACGAGCAATGAATTTACCGACGAGCACCACGCGACGCAAAGCTGTTACCAGAAAATTTTCTCGGCTTTCTGGCAAAATGACGGCCGATCAAATGCGCTACTGAACCGGACATTGCAGCAAACAACCGCCAAATAGATGACATGCCGACACTGAAATCCATCAACGACCTGAACCGGCACACCCGGCCTATGCAAACCGAGCTGAGCGCCGCCATTGAACGGGTGCTGCACAGTGGCTGGTTTGTGCTTGGCCCGGAAGTGAAAGCATTCGAGGCGGAATTCGCCGCTTATTGCGGCGCGCCGCATTGCGTGTCGCTGGCCAATGGGACCGATGCGCTGGAACTGGCTTTGCGCGCGCTGGGTATCGGGCCGGGCAAGCAGGTCCTGACCGTCGCCAATGCCGGGATGTATAGCAGCGTCGCCATTCTGGCCACTGGAGCCAAGCCTGTTTATGCCGACATTTTGCCGGACACTTTGCTGATGGATGTTGCCGACTTGCGGCGTGTGCTGGATCAACAGCCGGTCGACGCGGTGATCGTGACGCATCTGTACGGCTTGCTCGGCGACATTCCGGAAATCGTCCGGCTGGTTCGCGACCGCGGCATCCCGCTCATCGAGGATTGCGCGCAGGCGCATGGTGCGATGCTGCGCGGGCAGAAGGCCGGGGCGTTCGGCGATATCGGCTGTTTCAGTTTTTATCCCACCAAGAATCTCGGCGCGCTGGGCGATGGCGGGGCGATCGTGACCGGTCGCGCCGATCTCGCGGACAAGGTGCGCCAGTTAAGGCAATACGGCTGGAGCGGAAAATATCATGCGGAAATGGCGGGCGGCTGCAACAGCCGCCTAGATGAAATTCAGGCGGCGCTGCTGCGCGTCATGCTGCCGAAACTCGACGGGTGGAATGCGCGGCGCCGCGAGATCGCCGCGCGCTATAGCGCAAAAATTTCCCATCCCGCGGTGAGCGCTCCGGCGATTCATGCGGAGGAGTCTGTCGCGCATCTCTATGTCATCCGCTCGGCAAAGCGGGATGGCCTGAAACAGCATCTTGCAGAGGCCGGTATTCCGAGCGACATCCACTATCCCGTCCCCGATTATTTGCAGGCATCCTGCCGCCACCTGTTCGAGGCTATCGACAAACCGGTTACAGCGCAAGCCTGCGCCGAAGTGCTGACGCTGCCATGCTTCCCGGAAATGTCCAATGCTGAAGTGGATATGATTTGCGACCGAGTCAATTCATGGTGACCCCTATGCTTTCCATTGTCATCCCGGTGTATCGCAATGAAGAATCCCTCCCGCATTTGATCGCGGCGCTGGCGGATGTCGCACAGCGGGCAAAACAGGATTTTAATTGCGCCACCGAGGTGATTTTCGTCGTGGACGGCAGTCCGGATAACAGCTATGCGATGCTTGCGCAGGCACTCCCTTCGGTACCTTTTGTATCACAGCTGTTGCTGCATTCGCGCAACTTCGGTTCTTTTGCGGCGATCCGCACCGGCTTGCAGGCCGCCACCGGAAATTATTTCGGCGTGGTGGCTGCCGATCTTCAGGAACCGCCCGAACTGCTGCTGCAATTTCTGGAAAAACTGGCAGCGGGAGATTGCGACGTGGTGGTTGGATGCCGCGAGAACCGCCATGACCCGTTGCTGTCGCGCAGCGCATCGAACCTGTTTTGGAAGCTTTACAAAAAATTCGTCATCCGCGAGATTCCGGAAAAAGGCGTGGATGTGTTCGGCTGCAACAAGGCGTTTCGCGACCAGCTGATCGCGCTCGGCGAGGCGAACACTTCGCTGGTCGGATTGATTTTCTGGCTGGGATTCAGGCGCGGCGAGGTCACCTACGAGCGGCGCGTGCGCCAGCATGGTAAGAGCGCCTGGACACTGAAAAAGAAATTAAATTATCTGCTGGATAGCGTGTTCTCGTTTACCGACCTGCCGATTAAACTGCTGGGACTGTTCGGCTTGCTCGGTGTCATTGCTTCCGTATTATTGGGCATCGTGATACTGCTGGCCAAGGCATTCGGCGACATCGCGGTTCCCGGTTATACCGCGACGGTACTGACGGTGATTTTCTTCGGCGGCCTCAACTCGCTCGGGCTGGGCATCGTCGGGGCGTACGCGTGGCGCGCGTTCGAGAACACCAAGAGCAGGCCGCTGGCGGTTGTCATGGTCGCGCAAAAATTCGATGGCGCGGCTGCGGCAAACTGACCGCGCAGCCAAGAGTTAAGCCAAGGGTAAAAAAGATATGACAAATTATTTCGTGCATGAACAGGCAATCTGCGAATCCGCCGCCATCGGGGACAACACCAGAATATGGGCATTTGCGCATGTGTTGCCCGCAGCGGTCATCGGCGCGGACTGCAATATCTGCGACGGCGTGTTTATCGAAAACGACGTGCGCATCGGTGACCGGGTCACGGTTAAATGCGGGGTGCAACTCTGGGACGGTTTGACCGTCGAGGACGATGTTTTCATCGGGCCGAATGCCACTTTCACCAATGACCGTTTCCCGCGCAGCAAAATCTATCCCGAACAATTCTCCCGGACGATTATCCGCAAAGGGGCTTCCATCGGGGCGAATGCGACGATTCTGCCGGGGCTGGAAATCGGCTCCGGCGCGATGATCGGGGCCGGTGCGGTGATCACGCGCTCCGTTCCGCCCAACGCGATTGCCGTCGGTAATCCGGCGCGTATCACCGGCTATGTAGGTACCTGCGACACGGCACAGGGTACTCCGGCCACCAAGGTATCCGAACCGGGCCGGCAAAAAATCACTTCATCCGATGTGCGGGGGGTCAGTCTGCACGAACTCCCGCATATTGAAGATATGCGCGGCAGCCTGAGCGTCGGGGAATTTGACCGCTCCGTTCCGTTTACGCCCAAGCGATATTTTCTGGTATTCGATGTCCCCAGCCGCGAGATTCGCGGCGAACACGCGCACCGGACTTGCCGGCAATTCCTGATCTGCATCAAAGGCAATTGCATGGTGGTTGCGGATGACGGGATGCAGCGCCGCGAATTCCTGCTGGATCGCCCCAATCTGGGGATTTATTTACCCGCCATGACATGGGGCATACAGTACAAATACTCGAGCGACGCGGTGCTGCTGGTGTTTGCTTCGGACTATTACGATCCGGACGATTACATCAGGGACTATGGCGAGTTCGAGGCGCTGGTCGGCAAGCTTTGATGGTTCGGAAAATTATTCAAGGCGAGTTTGCGCGGTTTCTGCTGGTTGGCGCAACCAACACGCTGCTAAGTTATCTGGTGTATTTATTTCTGCTTGAATTTCTCGTTTACCTGCTGGCCTATTCGCTCGCTTATTGCATCGGCATCGTGATCTCGTATTTCCTGAATGTGTATTTCGTTTTTAAAAAGCGCGCCTCCTTTGGCAGCTTTATAAAGTTTCCGGCTGTTTATGTTATCCAGTATTGTCTGGGTGCTGGGATTCTCTGGCTGCTCGTTGACCGGGCCGGAATCTCACCGGCCATCTCGATGATCGGCGTGATTATCCTGACGATCCCGGTTACATTTCTGGCGAGCCGTTTCGTGCTGGCCAAATAAAATATCCGGATAGGCCGGAGACATCGCTTGTACTCATTTTTCAAAAGGTAATCCCCATGTTGACCTGCAAAACGGATTATTTCACCAAATGGCTGATATTTTTCGCTGCGGCCAGTTTTTTGCCGACGCTGTTTTTTTATCTGGTTGGCGAGGAGGGGATTTACACCATCACTTCGATGGAAATGTGGCACCGGAATAATTGGGTGCAGCAGATCATGTACGGCGCGGATAACCAGCGCCCGCCGCTGGTGAATTGGCTGATCATGCCGCTGGCAAATTTGCTGGGCTGGTCGCATGTCGTGATTGCCGCGCGTCTGGTTGCGGTTGCCGCAACGCTGGGTATGATCGGCTGGCTGTATTGGCTGAGCCGGAAGTTATTTGCCGACCAATCTTTCGCACTGTTTGCCGCGCTGGCCGGTTTATCTCTGGCCGATCTGTTGCTTTACCGCGGCTGGCTTACCTACACCGACCCGGTATTCGCTTTTTTCACCTTCGGCGCGATGGCAACGCTGTGGGTTGCCGCCATCGAACGGCGCAGAGGCTGGCTGGTGGTTTCCGTGCTGCTGGTCAGTTGTGCCATGCTGACCAAAGCGTTCACCGCGTATATTTTTTATGGCACGGTGATACTGGTATTGCTGCGGCAGCGTCCCGCGCGAAATTTTCTGCTGTCCCCGTTTGCGCTGTTTATTTTTCTGCTGGCGCTGGCCGTGCCGGTTGCGTGGTTTTCGGCGCTGCCCCAAGTGGGCGGGCACAGCTCATCCATGCTGGAGGAAATTGTGCGCAAACTATCGGCAGTCAATACGCCCGGTTATTTCGCACAGCTCGCCCTGTTTCCGTTTGAAATAGCATTCCGCCTTTCTCCCGCCGTGCTGCTGGCCGTTTATCTGCTGCTGCGCAAACGGGTAACGCAGACCGAGGCCGAACCGGTTAATTTTCAGGCCGTGTTGCTGGTAACCGGATTGTGCTTCCTGCCCTATTGGCTGTCGCCGCAGAGCAGCATCCGCTATCTGCTGCCGATTTATGCGCTGATCGCGCTGGTCAGCGCGCGCATTATCTGGCGTGCGGGAGAACCGGCAATAACCCTCGCGTTGCGCTGGTTCGCCGGAATCATCATTTTCAAATTTGTGTTTGCGCTGATTCTGGTGCCTTATTATCAGGGCCATTTCCGGGGTGAAAATTATGCCCAGACTGCGCGTGAAATCATCCGCCGCACCGAGGGGTTCCCGCTGTATGTGCAGGATAACCGCTCGATCGGATTGAATATCGTCGGTAATATCGACATGCTGCGCTGGCCGCAAGCACCGCTGGTGAGTCCGCAGGCGGGATGGAATGACGGCTTTGTCATTACACCTTTTGCAGATGACGCATCAGGCACGCTAGTTGAAACTTATCAGGTGGCGGGGGACCAGACTTTTCTGGTGTGCCGGGGTGCTGCCTGCACAACTACCTCCATAAAATAATGGGGTAGCGGTAGTGATTTGATCTGATAGGCAGTGTCTGAGATTGACTTAAAATTGGTTAAGATTCGGTCGCAAGCGCCCGCTTTTCGTCCAGCAATTTGATAGCACGAAGTTTGGCAGTGTGCCACAAGCGGTACTTCACGTGTGTATGAATCGGATTCTACTTGGCTTGCAGACGGGCCAAGGCTTCGGAGGGCGAAAGAGTTTCTATACCTATACCTTGTGGAAAATGTTTGCTGTTGCCGGTAATGACAGGGCAAGCTGCGGTGAGTGCAGCCGCGATAAAAGGCGCATCGTCCGGATCCGGCAAGTCTTGGAGTGGGATGGGCAGCGGTTTTAGAAACAGCGCTAGCCCTTTCAGATCTTCTAGCAGGCTGGCTGTCAGTTTATTTGCGAAACTAAATTTAGGGCGGTTCAAAACTTCGGCATACTCCGCAAGAATCATTGCGCTGACAACCGGCATCAGAGTCCGACTGCGTATTGCTGCAATCAATTGTGCAGACACCCCGCCGGGGGTAAGAAGTGCCGATACCAGAATGTTGGTATCAATGACTGCTCGCACTGCGTTCCTTTCGCTCTTTGCGTGCCAGCGCGATTTCGGCATCAATCTCTTCCATGGTAATTTTATCCAGCCCTTGTTCGACGGAGCGTTGTTGTAATTTGCGCATGCTCTCGGCAAAACGTTCTGCACGAATAGAGCGCAGATCGTCTTCCAGACTTGCAGATTCGGTATGCACCATCAACGCAAAGGGCTTGCCGTTGCGCGTAATGACAATGTCTTCGCCCGCTTCCAGCTTGGCCCACACCTTGCCGGATTCAGCGCGCAATTCTTTGGTGGTAACAAAATCCATGACACTCTCCAGTACCTAATGAGGTACACAATATAACACCCATGCGCGCCATTCTCAATACGCCCTTTTGTTATGACACCAAGACACCCAAACACCCAAACACAGATATTCAAGCTGCTGGCTGCCGCCAGTCCTCGCATCAAGATGTGGGGGATTTACTCGAAGAGATTAAGTCTGAACAGCAGCCAAGCTATTTCTTCATGATGAAATTATTGCAGTAATCCGGCGCATCCCAGAAGCGCTCGCCTTGCTGCTTCTGATGCAGCTCGATACGGAATTCGGCGATGGGGCGCAACTCGCCGCGCAGGATAAACCAGCCGTCATAGCCCTGTGCCTGCAGCCACGCCAGAATCTCCGGCACGGTGATTCCGGTCAGATGGCGTTGCTCGCATTCGAACACCAGTAGCGGCCCGTCCTGTGCCAGAATATTTTTGGCACCCTGCAGCACGGCGAATTCATGGCCTTCGACGTCGATTTTGAGCGCGGAAATCCTGCGCTTGCGCGCGGCGAAATACTCGTCCAGAGACACCACTTCGACGGGGTAGGTGGCGCAATCTTCGCGCTGCAAAATGCTTTGTTCCAGCGAAGCCCCCGGCGAAGTGTCGCTGCCCGGAATCATCAGCTGCATGGTTCCGGCGTGGTCCGAGATGCCTTTTTCCTCGATGCGCACATTGGCCAAGCCGCAGCTTTGCACCATTGCCCTCAAGTAAGCCGCGAGTTTGCGCTGCGGCTCGAAGGCGGTGACTTGCCCGTTCTTTCCGACCGCCCGGCTCAGTGTCCAGACATAGCTGCCTTTGTTCGCGCCGCAATCCACCACGCTGTCGCCGGGCTGGATGCAGGCCAACAAGGCGCTGATTTCCTGTTTCTGGTCGCGGTAACGCGCTTTGAGATTGCGGTAGATGAAACTTGGATTCATGGCTGCTCTGTAAAATTATGGAGATAAATTTTTTCGTATTCCTGTGCGACCCGGTTCCAGCCCCGCACAAATACGGGCGGCGCGCTGCTACGCCGCAGTTGCTGTTCGACAGCGTTTACCCATGCGTCGGGCGAGGCGGCAAGCGGCAATATCGCGCCCGCGTCCGGCGTGACCTGCGCCGCCGCACCGCACACGTCGGAAATCACCACCGGCACGCGCGCCGCCATCGCTTCGCTGATTACCATGCCGTAAGGCTCGGCCTTTGCGGGGTGCAGCAGCACATCGAATCCGGCGTAAGGTGCCTGATCGCTCCAGCCCAGCAAACGATAACCGCCCGGCCAGCCGGCAAACAGATGCATCACTTCTGCAGATGCGGGGCCTGCCACCTGCAGTTGAATGTTGGGGCGGGTACGGCGCAATTGCCCGACAATTTTAACCGCCAAGGGCAACCCCTTGCGCTGCCATTCCTTGCCGACGAAGCCGATCACGCCGCCGTCCTCGGCAACGCTGCGCGCTTCGCGCAGCGGCATGGCGGCGACACCGGGTACAACCGGTTCGGTGAGCTTGTGTGCCAGTTCGGGATAATAATGCGCCAGACGTTCGCGGATAAACGGCGAATTGGGCACGATCTGCCACGCCACTGTGAGTTCGCGCCGTTCCAGATAAAACTGCATCGCCACGCGCAACGAGATTTTGCGCCACCAGGGCATCTCGCGCACCGAGGCGAAAGGCGGGCCGTGGAAGGTGGTGATGTGATGCGAACTCAAGCGTTCATGGCTGTGAATCAGCCAGCCCGGGTGCGGGTTGTGCTCCAGCCAGCGGGCCACGCGCCGACCGAAACGCAGCAGCGATAGCCAGCGCGGGCGCGGTGCGATTTCGCCCAGCTCGTACACGGCAATACCGTGCGGCTTTTCGGCAAGGCATCGTTCGCACAGCACCAGTACCTCATGGCCGAGATTGTGCAGCTCGTGCGTCAGCTCCCACACATAGCGTTCCATGCCGCCGACCGGCCCGTAGCGGCGCACCACATGAATCAGCTTCATTGATTGCCGTCGCGCGGTTCGTTTAACAGCATCAGCTTGAGATAGCGGTAGTAGCTGTGTTCCGCATTGAGTACCGCCAGCATAAAGCCTTCGCGGCCATCGAGAAATCCGCCGCGCAGAAAATAAGTGCGGGCGAAGCTCCACAGCCCGTGGCCGATAGCCGTTGCAAGCCCCCCCTGTTTGCCCTGTTGCTGCTGCATCCGGGCGGCAGCCGTGGAGTAGCTGTTGAGTTTGTCCAGGGTTTGTTCGAGATTCACGTAAGAATAATGCAGTAATTCACCGTTCAACATGCCGGTGCTGCCGTTAACTTCGATGGATTCATGCACCGCCGCATTGGAGAAGTGTGCGGCATCGCGTTTGAACAGCCGCACAATGCAGTCCGGGTACCAGCCGGAATGGCGCATGAAGCGCCCGCAATAGCTGGACAGTCGCGAGACGCGATAGGCGGCGCAGGTGTCGCCATCATCGCGCAATACCGCTTCGATCGCGCCGCGTAATTCGGGTGTCACGCGCTCGTCCGCGTCGATGGAAAATACCCATACATTTGTTGCGTAGCCGAGCGCACGGTTTTTCTGCGCGCCGAACCCCGGCCAGTCGTGTAGATGAACCTGAACGTGCGCGGCAAATTGCCGGCAAATCTCCACCGTTTTGTCGCTGCTGCCGGAATCCACCACGATGATCTCGTCGGCCCACGCCACCGATTCAAGGCAGGCCTGAATATTGGCGGCTTCGTTTTTGGTGATGATAATGACGGAGAGTTTAGCCATGGTTCCGGCTCGCCTTCAGGTTGGCAAAAAATGTTGCGCTCATCAAGGCAAACAGCAAGCCCGGGGCATGATCAAGCAGCGGGGAGTTAAACAGGCTGTCGGTCATGGTGGCCAAAACCAGTCCTCTTGCGGCGTCCCGTTGGAAAGCGGAATCAAGCAGGGGCGCAAAGCGCCATTGCGCATAGAATAAATACAACAGTAAGGCCAGCCCGATGATTCCGGTTTGCACCGAAATCATCAAATACTCGTTATGGGGATTGTCTACTCTCCCCAGACTGAAATGTTTGTCTTGCTCCGCATAGGCCGCCGGCAGGCCGCCGGTTCCAACACCGAGCAGCGGATTTTGGCGAATGATGTGCAGGGTGTTGTAGTAAAACTCCATGCGAATCCCGACGGATGTTTCATTGCCGGCGTGCGGCTTCCAGGCACCGAGTTCCGCAACAATCAAGTCCATTCTGGTTTGCAATCGCGCTGAAGAAAAGTAAACGCTGACAATAGTGAGCGCCATGATCAGAGCCACCGCGATGCCATGCCGCAAGCTTATGTGTTTGCCCCGTGCGGCCAAATATCCGGAGAGCGTTGTCCAAGCAAACCAGCCCAGCAGTATGAGCAGCGTCGCGTATCCGGTGCGGCCTTCAACCATAAAAAATACATTGAACATACCCAGCACTGCCAATGTGCACCAGAAAGTCCGATGGAAGGGGACGGTCGCTTTGCGCATCCGCAATAGCGCGAAGAATACCGCCAGCGCCATAAAGGTGTTTTGCGTGAGCTGGTGACGGAAAATTGCCGGGCTGCCCACGCTGGCTTGCCACCACATCCAGGGCTTGGGGCTCAAGACTTGGTAGAAAACCAGATATGAAAGTATCAGGGTAACCAGCATCGCCAGCAGAAATCCGTTTAATACGCTGTCCCGGTTTTGCTCTTTTCTTATCATCGCGATAAACAAAGGAATCATGGCGATATCCAGATATTTTCCCAGTATGCCGAAGGCTTTATCAAACGGCGTTTCCCCGTAACAGGTCGCGATTAGCAGCATGCCGAACAATAGCAGTGCGGCTTGTGCAACCGGATTTTGATAGCTGATTTTCAACGCGTCCCGCCAGCAGATTATCAGCCCGAAAATCAGCACCGCCACCAGCAGCACGTTGTCCAGTACGGTTGATATGGGTACTGAAAATCCCAGCAGCGCCAGCAACACTCGCGCAAACTGCACGTCGTTAATCAATAATTTGTTGAGTGAACCCATGGCTGCGGATGGTTTGAGTTAATAAAGCGGCTTTTATGTGCCGCCGGAACAAATAGTGGACACGGGATTCAGTAGGTATTCTTGCCGTAAAATCCGCGCAGCACGGTCAGCCATATTATCTTGATATCCAGCCATAACGACCAATTGCGGATGTACTCCAGGTCGTATTCAATCCTTTTTTCCATCTTGTCGAGGGTGTCGGTTTCGCCGCGCCATCCGTTAACCTGTGCCCACCCCGTTATTCCCGGTTTTACCTTGTGTCTCAGCATGTATCCGTGGATCAACTTGCGGTACTGCTCATTGTGGGCGACAGCGTGCGGGCGCGGACCCACCAACGACATCCGCCCCTGCAGGACATTTATCAATTGCGGAAATTCATCCAGTGATGTTTTTCTGAGAAATTTCCCCAGCGGCGTGATGCGGGGATCGCCCTGTTTAGCCTGCGGAATTTTGTCGCCGTCCTCGCAAACTGACATGGTGCGAAATTTCCATACCTCGACAACCTCCCCGTTTAAGCCGTAGCGCCGCTGCTTGAAAATCGCCGGCCCCGGCGAAGATAGCCTGATCATCATGCCGATTGCAATCATCGGCACGATTGCAATGGCCATGAATATTGCGCCCAGAATTGCATCTTCCAGGCGTTTGATCACGGCATTTACACCCATAAAGGGTGTTTCGTAAACCCCGACTACCGGCACGCCGTGGAAATTAGTCCACTTTGCCTGCAGCAAATCCGAGATGAACATATCGGGAACGATGTACACGGAAGATGTGGTGTCCGCGAGCAAATCGATCAATTCTATAATCCGGTTTTCCTGCTGCATTGATAAAGCGATATAGATATAGTCGATCCGCCCGTCCCGCGATTCGCGAATCAGGTCTGCCACATCCCCCTTTAAATAGGGTTTAACTTCATCCGGGATCGGTACGCCCGACACGTCGTCGAATATACCCAAAGGCGACATACCCATCCACGGTGCCTGTTGTGACTTTTCGATTAAACGCACTGCCTGTGAATTGGCACCGACGATTGCCAGCGTTCTGATGTTCATTCCCGCGCGGCGCATCTCGCGCAGAATTAACCTGACCAGCACCCGCGCCATCACCATGCCGGAAGGGGCCATGATAAACCAGCTCATGACCACCAGACGTGAAAAATCGGTCGATGTCTTGCTCATGAAAGCCAGCATGACCAACACGACGACAACCACTCCCCAAGCCGTGGCGAGATCGGTGATCTCTACAACCAATCCCCCCATGCGCCATGAAGCGTACAAGCTTTTGGCTTCCGCGGCGAAGTAAAAACAGGAAACCGCCAGTACCAGCGACACGATATTGTGATCGGAAATTTCGACCCCGTACAACCTGTGCGAAGCCCACAGTGTGACGCAAATCAGTCCCGCATCAATGATGCGTTGGGATACTGAAATTCCCGAGTGGTGGGGGCGGAGCAAACTGTTGTTCATTGTGTCGGTTATGTAGGGTCAGAAAAATATAAAACCTATCGGTAACGAATACGCTCGTGAATGAAATTACCAAGATGCCGTGCGGGGTTTCGCTAATCAATAAATGCTTCAATCTCGTGCCGGATTTTGCTCTTGAAAGCGGGAACATCCCATTGTGACGCATGATTGACCAATTGCGCAGCATCAAAAGTGGCCCTGCCAAAACGTTCCACCGCTTCCATCAGGGCATCCGCCGTCTGTTCATAAAAGAACACTGCCGTCGGGGCTTTGCCCGATCCGCTTGCTCCCTCTTCAAATGGCACCATTGTTTCCGTTATGCCGCCTTTTCCCAGGCAAATTACCGGCGTTCCGCTTGCATTGGCTTCGAGAGGTATCAGGCCGTATTCGAGAAACGGGGTGAATATGACCGCCCTCGCTTCGCCGTACTCTCTGGCCAGCGTTGCATCGTCAACCGACCCGAGAAATTCAATGTTGGGTAGCGCCAGCGCTTTCAGTCGCGCTTCTTCGATGCCTGTCCCAATGATCCTGAGCGGCAACCCGAGACGGTTAAATGCCTCGACAGCGTAATCCACGCGTTTCCATTGTTCAAGCCGGGAAACGAGCAGGAAATGATCTTTTTTGCCTGCCGCGGGGTGAAAGTTTTTCAGGTTGATCGGAGAGTAAATGATGTCGGATTGTTTGCCGTAGCAGGCAAGGATCTGCTCTTTTGTGACATTGGAAATTGCAATGAACTTGTCCACCCGTTGCGCGGCCCGGTAATCGCGCTTGCGGAGATAAGGCAGAAACAGCTTTACCAGCTTTGATTTCCAGCTTGAGCCGAAATATTCATCAAACTGCCATAGGGCTCGCGTCGGTATGTAGCAATAGCAAATATGGTGACCGTTCGGCACGCGCACGTATTTTGCCACTGTGGCGGACGAACTGAGCACCACATCGTATTTGCGCAAGTCCAGCCCCGCCATGGCGAAGGTCGCCAGCGGGAACGACCAGCGGAACGCCTCCATGGTGCGAACAAACGGGTTCAACCAGGTGGTCTTTATTTGGCGTTCCCTGAAATAAGGGTAAGTCGCGTCAGGGTTGTATGCGAGCGTGTAAATATCCGCTTCCTGAAATTCCTCGCACATATACTGAAAAACACGCTCTGAACCGCCAAGCCCGCAAAGGTAGTCGTGAACGATGGCGATTTTCACGTCAGTGCTTATTTGCGTACAACATCCAGAACCGGTAACGGGAACACCAGATTGGATTGCCGGTATCTTTCCTGCCCCTGGAAGAACTTTCTGAAATGCCATGGCAAGACGATCAAATAATCGGGATTTTTCGACAGCAATTCTGTTTCAGGAATGATGGGTATCCATGTTCCGGGTGTAAAACACCCGTACTTCTCGGTATTCACTTCGCCGACATAAGCGATATCTTTTTCCGTGAACCCGCAGTATTGCAGCAGCACATTGCCTTTGGTCGATGCGCCCAGCGCGGCGACTGTTTTGCCTTGGGCGTGCGCAGCGGTTATAAATTCCCGCAAATCGCTTCTGGTTTGTTCCGCGCGCTTTGCGAATGCCTGATAGGGGGCCAGTGTGTCGAGTCCCTGCGCGCGTTCCGCATCGAGAATCTTTTGCACTGCCGGGGCAACGGATAAATTGCCGTTGGCTTTCGATACCGTTATCGAGAAGCTTCCGCCGTTCACATCATTGAACTCGACATCGACAATTCGGAGTCCGACTTTGTCCGTCATCCACTTGATTTGGCGCAGCGCATAGAATTCAAGGTGCTCGTGGCAAACCGTGTCGTATGAATTAGTCTCCAGCATGGTGGGCATGTAGCTTTGCTCAAATACCCATATCCCGTCATCCGCGAGAACGTCGGAAACCTGCCGCATAAAGCCCACCGGGTCTTCCAGATCGTAGAACATGGAAAAGGAGGTGACTACTTTGGCCTTTTTTCCGGGAAAGCGTGCATTCACCAGCGATGCGGAAAAGAAATCCGGAATCAGCTGAATATGCGCAGGGTAATAACTGTGAAATTTGATGCCGGTTGGATCAATCCCCACCAGCACTGTGCCGGACGGGTAGGCCTGCAACGTGGTGCTGTCGTTGCTGCCGATATCAATTACCAGATCGCCGTCGCGCAATTCGACCAGCCCGAGAATTTTTTTAACCTTGCCGTGCAAATGCGCAACCATGCTGGCATTGAGGCCGGATCGATAGCCGTAGTTTTCGCCGTACATTTCCCCCAGATCGTAGGAATGTTCCAGCTGCAATAGTCCGCACACATCATCGCCCCCCGTGCATTTTACCAGTCTGAGCGGGCCGGTCGTGACATCTGCACCCTTCTCGCGCGGGAATACCCCGGTGAGCATTTGCTCTCCCAGATCCAATACACGCTCGAGGCGGCTATTGCCGCAAATTCTGCATTTTTCAACTTTTGAGTACATCGCGCCACGCCCCTTTAACTAATATAAAATGCCCGATGAATAATCACCGCAACATATTTGCCATAACGGCCCAATACTTCAAACCCCGTAATTATAAAGCACGAATAACCCCGCGAGACGGACATTGCTGCGGTTTTCCGCATTTGGCCGGAACTTGAAGCAAGGTTCACCGGCAAACGCAATTTCCAATCAGAAACTTTTCATCGCCCGGAGTACGCGTCTGAGCGGTGTTTCGGCAAGCTGGGCTATCGCCAATAACCAATAGGGCATGGCAAAGTAGATGAACAATGTTATTTGTGCTGTCGGCGAGCTATCGCAATACGCCATTCTTGCCAGTTCGTCCATCAGCTGCCGGTTTTCACGCTGCGGGTACTTGAAGCAGTACAGCTTGCCTTTCAGTAAGTGCAAGAGTGAGAACTCGTTCCGTATCACCCTGCGTATATGGAAAGCTTCGATGCTTTCATGCCCGAAGTAGCAATCTGCGAGCCGATGGTAGCCGTCGATGCCGATTCTATAGCGGTTAACCAGTCCCTTGTCCGCGAACGAATCGTTTTCGCCGCGCTGATCCAGCCACACCTCGGCAACATAGCAAACCGTTAAGCCCGAAGCTGCGAGGCCAAAAAAACGCGCGACATGGCCCCAGCAACTCCTGTTGAATGCTTCGGGCAGTTCGCCGGCCAGCCATTTTTCTCTGCGAACCACCAGCCCGCTCATGAAGCTAAAAAAAGCTTCCGTCTTTACGGCACGCCGGAACCATTCCTGCCGCTCGTTTTGATTTTTCAGATTTACCGTGAATGCCTGATCCGGTTTTAATACCGGATGCTCATGGGATACCACCATTTTTTTGTTGCAGATGGTGTGCTTGCAAATGTAAATGTCGGCATCCCGCTTTATCCATTCCAGAACCCGTTTTATCGCGCCCGGCCGCATCACATCATCACCGCTGAATAGCCAGCAGTATTCGCCTTTGGCAAAATTCACACAGGTTGCCATATCCGCATCAATACCGCCGCGCGTGTTTCCCCGGTGATAGTGCAAATTGCCCCATTTGCCGGTGTACTTTTCCATTAAGGCAGGTGTCTGATCGGTTGAGCCGCCGTCATAAACGACAATCTCAAATCCGTCCCCGGTCTGCGGCAAAATGGAGTCCAGCGCCTGCCCGACAAATTCGGCACAGTTATAGATCGGGATACAAATTGTTAGAGGTATCATACAGAATCTTGCCGGTGTCATGGAGGGTTGATGCGGGGTTGGAGCCTATTTCAGCCGGTTTCATTTTTCATTCTCCGCGGGGTTGAAGCCTGCCGAAATAGGCTCTTAATCACAATGGACAAACGTAATAAGCACGATAGTCAATAGATAAAGCAGTCAACCTGGTATCCGGGAAAATTTTATGCGGATTTCATAAAGTAGTTTGATAAAAAGCGCTTGAGTTTGATAGCTCCCGGAATCTTTTTTATTTTATTTTTTATTTTATTTTTTATTACTGACAAGAGATACATGCTTCTGTTGTGCAAATTCACCAGTTCATGGTTGTTTTTATGCGCGTACCAGTCATTTACTCCTGTGCGCTTAAAACGAAAGTAATTAAACTGTTTCAGATAATCGCATACAACATTATTTTCACAATTCGAGTTATCTTCTATCAGGATAATCGTCGGTGCCCATCGTTCAATGGAAAAGCCCTTGAGCACTTCGAGTTCATGGCCTTCAACATCCACGGAAATGAAATCGATTTTCTGGTCACCCCTTAAATCGCTTAATATTTCGTCCAGTGTTTTTGTCTTAACCCGTACCTTGCTGTAAGTAAATCCGTATGACTCGATTGTATTTGGTGCCTCTGCCACGGAGTTTATGGCAGATACCCCGTGGGCTCTCTCTGTGCCTTCTGCCACAAGGAGCGTAACTTCTCCGCTGCTATCGGAGGCGGCAAATTCAAACAATGTCGAGTTTCGCGAGGCACGGATCAGTTTGCATAAAACAGGGTTTGGCTCGACCAGAATACAGTGCCAACCGGCTTTCTCAAAGAACATGGTGGTGCTGTCATTGACCCCGTCATTTGCGCCAACTTCGATGCACAATCCACTGCTTTTTCCCTTGAAAATTTTAGCAAGTATTTTATCTTCGCCAAACTGAGAATAATACATTTTGTTATCCCTTGTTTTCATATCGCCAATACCGTCGTCGGGCTGGTTTTCATTGATTTTTCCAATTGATTTTATGCAATAAAGCAGCCTGAAGTGCTTTGGGCATTGCGGCAAACAAAAGTACAGTGGTCGCCAATGCTAGCATACCTGCATAGATCAATTTCAAGCTAAGTGAATACCCTGACTCCTTGATTGCGTAAAATCCAATAAGTCCCGCCATGATCGACAAACCAAACGGGACTGCGACATCCTGCAGAAGCCATGTCATGCCGATGCCTTTTAGCAATTGCCGATGCGTAAGCCAGGTTCCGAGCAATACATAAAGCACATGAAGTACCAGCCATGCCATGGCTCCGCCCACTGCGCCATATTTCAGTGAGAAAAAAATGGTCAGCGGAACTAAAATAGTCATCAGAATGGCATTGATGGTTAAAGGCAATCGAGTCATTCCGTAAGCCAATTGCAGGGCATACGGAAAAAACATGACACCGTGCAGCGCAGAGCCTATTGCCAGTAGTGAAACAACCGGGGCTGCGCTTAGAGCAATATCTGAATTTCCCGTCCAGATATATATTAATTCCTCTGAAAAGACGGCTAGCACCATTGCAATCGGGAAAAGCGCAGTTGCAAGCAGGCGTGTTCCCCATCGGTATAAGTTAGTTAATTTGTCGGTCTCGCCAGTAACCACAAGCGCGGACAGGCGGGGATATATTGCGTTGAACATCGGTATAACCAAAACGTACAAACCACTCGCTACAACCGTAGCAAGCATGTAGTTCCCGAATGCTTCCAACCCGATGGTCTTGCTGAGAATTAATTTATCCAACTGGTTAAATACTGTCGCAGATAAAGCAACGCCGCTCATTCCCGCAGAAAAGCGCCAGATATTTTTCAGTGCGTTCACATCAAACCGGACATCCGTGATGCGTCCGATAACACGCCATGCCCCCAGACGCATGGCGGCCACATAAGCGAGACCGGCCAGTGCCTGCCAGATGAAAAATGCCTCGATCGTCGGCGAAACAAAGGCGAGTACTGCCACTGCTCCCAGACTGCTGACCGTCGTCATGACAATACTGATGCCGCTCGATACCGTCAAACGTTGCGCCCCGATCAATGCCCCCTGATACAAACCGACCGGCCAGCGGCAAGCGATCACCAGTCCCATCAACATGATCGCGTTTGAAATAGTTTGCGATGAAAGCCGGCTGGATTGCAGCCAGTATTCCGCAATCCATGGTGCGAGTGCTGCGATCAGCAAGGCAATCATTAGCGCCATGCACCCGTAGACGACGGCAAGGGTGTGCAGCAGTCCTCCCGCTTCCCGCAGATTTCCCAATGCCGAACAGCGTGCCACTTCGCGGTTGATGGTCGGAGCCATACCCATATCGAGCAGGCTCAGCACCGCTTGCGTGGTAACGAAAAAGCCTATCAAGCCGTAAGCTTCTATTCCCAGATACTTGAGATAAAACGGGATAACTGCCAAGCCGATGAGCGCAGACCAGATTGAATTGGCTAGCCCTGCTAGCAGATTTCTACCCAATTTCACGCCGCATCACCCGTCAATCCGGCATCGGCAAAATATGTGCCCATATTCATAGCGCATGGACGCACTGCATCGGGCAGTTTGTTACGCGGCACCGGACGATTAACCGGCCGCCGGTATTTTGGGGCAGCAATGCCAGCAATATATTATCCAGCGCTACCGCGATGGGTATAGTAAAGCCAATCAATACTGCGGCGGTACGCAGGGGCGGCATGGCGAATCGTTGCAAAAGATTCGCCGCGGCAGTTGCGTTCATTGAGGCTGCCCTTGCCCGTTCGGTTGATATTCCGGAACCCAAACCTGCAATGCGCTGCGCACATTTTCATCATCCATCGTGGTGGCTTCCGTCCACTCCAGCAGTTGTGCCAGCCATTCGGCGTCGGCCTGCCGGGCTTGCGCGATGCGCAGTTTCGGATGCGGGGTGGGCAGGGTTTGTTCGTTGTCCGCCAACAGTTCTTCGTAAAGTTTTTCGCCGGGGCGCAGGCCGGTGAATTCAATCCTGATCTCCTCTTCGGTCAGGCCGGACAGGCGGATCAGGTCTTTTGCCAGATCAACGATCTTGACCGGCTCGCCCATATCCAGCACGAAGATCTCGCCGCCCTGTCCCATCAGGCCGGCTTGCAGTACCAGTTGCGCCGCTTCGGGAATGGACATGAAGTAGCGGGTAATCTCGGGATGGGTGACGGTGATCGGTCCGCCCTGTGCAATTTGCGCGCGAAATTTGGGGATCACGCTGCCGGTGCTGCCCAGCACGTTGCCGAAACGCACCATCACAAAGCGGGTACGCCCGTCGCTCCCGCCATTCAGCGGGAGCGGAGTCTGGGGCGAGGGCGGCTGCAGTGCCTGGCACACCATTTCGGCGAGCCGCTTGCTGGCACCCATCACATTGGTCGGGTTGACCGCCTTGTCGGTGGAGATCATCACGAATTTGCCTACCCCGTGTTGCTGTGCCGCGCGTGCCACTGTCCAGGTTCCCAGCACATTGTTGCGGATCGCCTGCCAGGCATTGTGCTGCTCCATCATCGGCACATGCTTGTAAGCAGCCGCATGGAATAACACGCCGGGCTGGTGTCGCTGCATGGCTTCATTTACCCGCGCGGTATCGCGCACATCGCCGATCAGGCAGACGAAATTCAACGCCGGGAATGTCTGTTTCAGCTCCTGCTCGATGGTGTACAAGGCGAATTCGCATGAATCGAACAGCATCAGTTTGGCGGGTGCGAAACGCGCGATCTGGCGGCATAATTCCGAGCCGATCGAGCCGCCCGCGCCGGTTACCATCACCGTCTTGCCGCTCAACAGGCCGTGTAAGCCGGCATCGTCCAGCACCACCGGGTCGCGTCCCAGCAGATCGTCCAGCTCGATGGCGCGCAATTGCGACACCTCGATTTTGCCGCTCATCAGGTCGTCGAAAGAGGGGACGGTAAGCGCTTTCAGCTGGGCCTGATTGCACAGCTGGATCGCCCGCTTGCGCTGCTGGTGCGAGCTGGATGGCATGGCGATAATCACTTGCGCTACGCCGAGCCGTTTTGCCCATTCCGGCAAACTGTCCAGACCGCCCAGCACGCGGATACCGTTCAGGGTGCGTCCATGGTGTTCGCTGTCATCGTCGAGAAAACCCACCAGCCGCCATGTGCTGCTCTTGGCAAGTTCCTTGGCCAAGCTTGCCGCCGCATCGCCGGCACCCAGCACCAGTACCGGTTCGCCGCGCAGTTTGAGGGTGCTGTACAGCCCCTGTTCTTTCCACAAACGATAAATGAAACGGCTGCCGCCCATCAGCAGAATCAGTAACAGCGGATTGATGATCAGTACAGCGCGCGGAACTACCAGGCCCAGGCGCAGCATCCAGAATACCAGCGGAATCACGGCTGCAGACAGCATGACCGCCAGAAAGATACGCCGCAAATCCGTGGTGCTAGCATAGCGCCAAATCCCGCGATACAGGCCGAATTGCCAGAAAATTATCAGTTGTAGCGGTACTATCCAAAGCACGGTTTGCTGCAATTCTGTGACAAAACTGCCCGGCAGTTCGAAATTGAAGCGCAGCAGATAGGCGCAACTCCATGCCAATGCCGCGGCAACGGCATCGTGCAGCATGGCCAGGATAGTGCGTGCGTTGGATTTAAACATCGGCAGCCTTTTTTTCCACAAATTGATATTCACGCCAACGTCTGTCTATCCAGATAGTCGGTGCAAGATAAACCATACCCCAAACCAGCAACAGGCAACCCTGCGCGGTATTGTCCATGCCGATCCCCCACAGGGCTGACGCGCCCGCCAGCAACATCAGCGCATATTCGGCGAGCGCGGTATTGCGATGCCCCCAGCCCATTTGCACCAGACGCTGGTAATAATGGCTTCGATGCGCCTGCGAAAGTCTTTCGCCGCGCCGCGCGCGCTTGAGCAGCGTGACGGTTGCGTCGGCTATGAACGGGGAAAAGACCAGCAGCGGAAACCAGAACGGCCAATACCCCGTTTGCCAACCCCACACGCCGAAGACGGCAGCCATAAAACCAAGCGGGATGGAACCCGCATCGCCCATAAATATTCTGGCGGGATGAAAATTTAAAAACAGGAAACCCAGCGCCGCCGCCGCAACCGAAAAATTCAGCAGCGCGAACGCTTCATTCCCGCCCATCCATGCACCGACCCCGTAGCAGCCGAAACCGAATAACGCCATGCCGCCCGCCAATCCGTCCGAGCCGTCCATAAAGTTGTACAAATTGGTCATCCATACCACAAATAACAATACCGGGATGAACCATGCCAATGACACCCCCGCGCCTGCTACCGCGACCAGTGCGGCGATGAAATGCCCGATCAGCCGTACTCCGGGTGACAGGTTGCGCACATCATCCAGCAGCGACAGCGCGAACAAGCCCAACGCGGGCAGCACAATCCACAGCGGCCAATATTGCAGCAGCGACCAGCCTGCCAGTACGCCGGCCATCAGCGCAATGCCGCCGGTGCGCGGCACCGGTTTTTCATGCAGCGAACGTTCGTTGGGAATGTCGTGAACGATGCCGCCGACCTTGCCCGTCGTCAAGACGAACGCCAGCGCCAGCGTTGCCAGCATGCTAATCAGCGGGGCGTAAAGGGTCATGCCATTTACCATCAGTTTAAGGTCGCGCATTTTAGCATTACGTCGTGATACTTCCTAAAGCAGCACACCATCCTATAAGATGCGTTCCCATTATCTCCGATAGTTTGGCACTTTAATTTATGGCGCATCCTTTCGCCGATCCCCGTAAACCGCGCATCCTGTTGGTCAAAACCTCCTCGCTGGGCGATGTGCTGCACAACCTGCCGGTGGTCAGCGATATCGCACGCCATTATCCGGGGGCGCAGATCGATTGGCTGGTGGAAGAAAGTTTTGCCGCATTGCCCGGACTGCATCCGGCGGTGCGCAACGTCATCCCGGTTGCGATACGGCGCTGGCGCGACAAGCTGCTGAGTGCGGCGACTTGGCACGAGATCGCCGCGCTGCGCCGCACCTTGGCCTCCCAAACCTACGACATCGCGATCGATACCCAGGGTTTGCTCAAGAGCGCCTTGCTGATGCGCTGCGCTCACGGGTTGCGCTGCGGTTTCGACCGGCACAGCGCACGCGAACCGCTGGCAGCCCGCCTGTATCAACAAACCTTCCCGGTTGTGACCGGGCAACATGCCGTCGAGCGCAACCGCCAACTGGCGGCGCAGGCACTCGGTTACACGCTAAAAGATCGTGCCGATTACGGCATTGCGCCGCCAGCAATCCCATGCCCGGCATGGCTTGCAGAGGAACGATATATGGTGCTGCTGCACGCCACCAGCCGCGCCGACAAGCTGTGGGATGAGGCGAGTTGGATCGCGCTGGGGCGTTTTCTGCAGGAAAAAAATATCCGCTGCGTGTTGCCGTGGGGCAATGCAACGGAACAGGCGCGCAGCCGTCGCCTTGCCGCCGCGATTCCCGATGCCATCGTACCGCCGCGTCTGAATCTGAATGAAGCAGCCGCATTGCTCGGCGGAGCGCGGGCGGTGATCGGCGTGGACACCGGCCTCGCCCATCTTGCGGCGGCGCTGAATGTGCCCACGGTCGGCATTTACACCGCAACCGATCCGGCGCTGACCGGGCTGTATGCCGGTACGAATGTCACCAATCTGGGCGGCGCCCAGCATGCGCCCGATGTCGCGGCGGTGGTCGCTGCGCTGCAACAGGCGGCAGTATGTTGAACGCGAGGTTTTTTTACACGTTTGCGCTGTGGCTGCTGCTGCCGTACATTTTCCTGCGCCTGCTGTGGCGTGCGCGCAAACAGCCGGAATATTTGCGCCACATCGGCGAACGGTTCGGCTGTTATGCCGTGCGCAGCGGCAAGCCGGTCATCTGGCTGCACACTGTGTCGGTGGGCGAGACCCGCGCCGCGCAGAGCCTCATCGCCCGGCTGCGCCAGACTTATCCGCGCCATCAGATACTGCTCACCCACACCACCCCCACCGGGCGCGCCACCAGTGAACAGCTATATGGCGACAGTGTGCTGCGCGTGTATCTGCCCTACGACTATCCGTTCGCGGTGAAGCGGTTTTTGCGACACTTCCGGCCGCAACTCGGCATCCTGATGGAAACGGAAATCTGGTTCAACCTGATCCATGTCTGCCACAAAACCAACATGCCGTTGTTGTTGCTGAATGCGCGCATGTCGGAAAAATCGGCGCGCAATTATGCGCGGTTTGCGCGACTGACTCGCAACGCACTCGGAGAACTGGCCGCCGTCGCCGCGCAAACCGGCGACGATGCCGCGCGCCTGACCGGTTTGGGTGCGCGGCAGGTTGCCGTGACGGGTAACCTCAAATTCGACATCGAACCGCCTGTGGCCATGCTGCAACTGGGCGGGCAATTGCGCGCGCAGTTCGGTGCCGGGCGCAAAGTATTGCTCGCCGCCAGCACCCGCGACGGGGAAGAGGCATTGCTGCTGGATGCGCTGCGGGCGCTGCAGATTCCTGAATTGCTGTTGGTCATCGTGCCGCGCCATCCGCAACGATTCAGCGCAGTCGCACAGTTGCTGGAACAGCAAGGCATCGCATTTTTGCACCGGAGTGAAATGGGGCGTGATAGCGGGGTATCTGCGGAGATTCAAGCGGTGCTGGGCGACAGCATGGGCGAGATGTTTGCCTACTATGCTGCCGCCGATCTCGCTTTCATCGGTGGCAGCCTGCTGCCGTACGGCGGACAGAATCTGATCGAAGCCTGCGCGGTCGGAACGCCGGTGCTGGTCGGGCCGCACACCTATAATTTTACCGAGGCGACCCGGCTGGCGGTCGCTGCCGGAGCGGCAGCACAGGTGAAGGATGCCGGTGAATTTACGGTGATATTGCAACACCTGCTGGATGATCCGGAAGCATTGTCCGGCATGCACCGACAGTGCGCCGGATTCGTGCAGCATAATCGCGGCGCGACAGATAAATCACTGCAAATCATCATGATGCTGTCGGCTGTCAACTGAAATATTTTTCAGCAATCGTCAGTATTTTTGGCGACTCGCAAGTAAAATCACGGAGTCAGCGGTTTAGTTTTTTGCGTTTTATACGGCTATTAAAAACTTTCACCATAACCCGGCTTCCTGAATTTCCATGCTAATACGCATCCAAGTCAAACAACTGCGCCTCGGTATGCATGTACACGAGCTGTGCGGATCGTGGATGGATCATCCGTTCTGGCGTGGCGCTTTCACGCTGGATGATCCCAAAGACTTGAAGACCCTGCTGGCCACCGGCATCAAGGAGGTATGGATAGATACCGCCAAAGGTCTGGGCATCGCTGTCGATGAAGAGGGGGATGCGGGAGCATCGGAACAGGCGGTTGCGGAAGAGATCGAAGCCACGCTGGCACAGGCTGACAAGAGCGCCCCGATAGTGGAACGCGTCAATATCGCGCAAGAAGCCGCGCGCGCCGTCAAGATTTGTGCCAAATCCAAACAGGCGGTCAGCTCGATGTTTCATGAAGCGCGCATGGGCAAGGCGCTGGATGCCGAAGACGCGCTACCGATTGTCGAGGAAATATCCACTTCGGTGATGCGCAACCCCGGCGCGCTGATTAGTCTGGCGCGCCTGAAAGACAAGGACGATTACACCTACATGCATTCGGTGGCGGTATGCGCCTTGATGGTTTCCCTGTCCCGCCAACTGGGTTTGGATGAGCAGCAAACCCGCATGGCCGGATTGGCCGGTTTGTTGCACGATGTCGGCAAAATGATGATCCCGCTGGGAATCCTCAACAAACCCGGCAAGCTGACCGATGCCGAATTTATGACGGTGAGAGACCATCCCAGCCAGGGGCACAAAATGCTATTGGAAGGCAAGGGGATCAGCGAGGTTGCGCTGGATGTCTGCCTGCACCATCACGAAAAAGTGGACGGCAGCGGCTATCCAGAGAAGCTCAGCGGCGAACAGATCAGCCTGTATGCCAAGATGGGCGCGGTGTGCGATGTATATGACGCGATCACCTCCAACCGCCCGTACAAGAGCGGCTGGGAGCCCGCCGAATCGCTGAGAAAAATGGCGGAGTGGAGCAGCGGTCATTTTGATCTGCGTATTTTTCAGGCCTTTGTCAAAAGCATCGGCATTTATCCGATCGGTTCGCTGGTCAAGTTGGAGTCCAATCGTCTGGGCGTGATCATCGAGCAAACCGAAAAATCGCTGCTTACCCCCGTGGTAAAAGTATTTTTTTCGATCAAGTCGAATGCCCGGATTGCTCCGGAAATACTGGATCTGTCAAAACCGTCCAGCAAGGACAAGATCGTCTCGCACGAAGACCCGGCAAAATGGGATATCCATGATCTTCAAGAGTTGTGGAGCGACATGCCTGCTACACCGTGGTAAATGCCCGCGCGCACGGTACAATTTCAAAGAAACCATTAGAGTAAAATAAGCATTTCACCGGCAAATCGGCTCATCCATGTTAGTCCGTATCCCCATTGAACAATTGCGCACCGGCATGTACATCCACGAGTTTTGCGGCTCGTGGTATGACCACCCGTTCTGGCGCACCGCATTTCTGCTGGACAAGCCCGAAGATTTACAGGAAATACTGACCACCGGCATCAGGGAAGTCTGGATCGATACCGGAAAAGGGCTGGATGTCGAGGGTGGCAAGAGCGAGAAGGCGGTTGCATCGGAAATCGATGACACGCTGGCACGGGCCAGCACCGGCAGCAAGGTAGCGCACCATGCCGATATCGCCCAAGAGGCCGCCCGCGCCGTCAAAATCTGCGCCCAATCCAAGCAGGCGGTCGCTTCGATGTTCCATGAAGCGCGCATGGGCAAAGCGCTGAATGCAGGCGACGCGCTGCCGGTGGTCGAGGAGATCACCACCTCGGTGCTGCGCAACCCCGGCGCGCTGATTAGTCTGGCTCGCCTGAAGGACAAGGATAATTACACCTACATGCACTCGGTGGCGGTATGCGCCCTGATGGTTTCCCTGTCACGCCAATTGGGGCTGGACGAAGAGCAGACCCGACAGGCCGGACTGGCCGGTTTGATGCACGACATCGGCAAAACGATGATCCCGCTGGAGATCATCAATAAGCCCGGCAAGCTATCAGAGACCGAATTTCAGGTGATGAAAAACCATCCGATCGACGGGCACATCATCCTGCTGGAAAGTCAGGGCATCAGCGATATCGCGCTGCATGTCTGTTTGCGTCATCACGAAAAAATAGACGGCAGCGGCTATCCCGAGAAGCTCGCCAATGAGCAGATCGACCTGTTTGCCAAGATGGCTGCGGTATGCGATGTGTATGACGCAATTACTTCGATACGCGCCTACAAGAACGGCTGGGAACCCGCCGAATCTATCCGCAAAATGGCCGAGTGGAGCCACGGCCATTTCGACTGGCGCATTTTCGAGGCATTCGTGCGCAGCATCGGCATCTACCCGGTCGGTTCACTGGTCAGGCTGGCCTCCGGACATCTGGGGGTGGTGATCGGGCAGACCGAACAATCGCTGCTTACCCCCAAGGTGAAAGTGTTCTTCTCCATCAAGTCCAATATGCGCATCCCGCCGGAAATACTGGACCTGTCGAAATCGTCCTGCACGGACAAAATCGTCGCGCACGAAGACCCGTCCAAATGGAATATTGGCGACATTCAGGAGCTGTGGAGCGATATCTCCGCCGCACCCTGGTAGGTGCGTTTGCAAATGCAGGAAGAACAGGGGGCAGCATGCGCACCAACGTTATCGACCTTGATTATTAAATAGATTGAAAGGTCGCTTGCGTAGGCTAGCGGTGAGGCACGAACCCCAGCATGTTCGAGGCAAACAAACGCTGGGGTTTGTGCCTCACCGCCAGCCTACAAACTGTTTATGGCTGAAGCTATAGTGATGCGTGTAACGCATCCTGCAGAACACTATCCAGCGCCGTTATTCTTTGCGGTAGAATCTGTCCTCCCACCGGCACAGCGAGCTAACCATGTTGGTCCGTATCCCAGTCAAGCAACTGCGCATCGGCATGTACATCCACGAGTTTTGCGGCTCGTGGTACGACCATCCGTTCTGGCGCAAGGCGTTCAAGCTGGACAACCCGGAAGATCTGCGCAATGTCCTGTCCACCGGCATCAAGGAAGTCTGGATAGACACCGACAAGGGGCTGGATGTCGAGGGCGGCAAGACCGAAGAGACGGTTGCCGCGGAAATCGACGACACGCTGGCGCGGGCCGACGCAAGCCGGCATGTTGCGCCCCAGCTCGACATCGCGCGGGAAGCCGCGCGCGCTGTCAGTATCTGCAACCAATCCAAGCAGGCTGTCTCTTCGATGTTCAAGGAGGCGCGCATGGGCCAAGCCCTGAACGCCAGCGATGCGCTGCCGGTCGTCGAGGAAATCACCAGCTCGGTGATGCGCAATCCCGGCGCGCTGATTAGCCTGGCGCGCCTGAAAAACAAGGACGATTACACCTATATGCACTCGGTCGCGGTATGCGCGCTGATGGTGTCGCTGGCACGCCAACTGGGGCTGAATAACGAGCAAATCCACGAGGCCGGGCTGGCTGGGCTGATGCACGACATCGGCAAAACCCTGTCGCCGCCGGATATTCTCAATAAACCCGGCAAGCTGACCGATGCGGAATTCAAGGTGATGAAGAACCACCCGGTCGATGGCAACAAAATTTTGCTGGGGAGCAACGGAATAACCAGCGATGTCGCGCTGTTCGTTTGCCTGCACCACCACGAAAAAGTGGACGGCAGCGGCTACCCAGACGGGCTCACCAACGAGCAAATCAGCCTGTATGCCAAGATGGGCGCGGTGTGCGACGTGTACGATGCGATCACCTCCAACCGCCCGTACAAAAACGGCTGGGAACCCGCCGAATCCATCCGCAAGATGGCCGAATGGAGCCACGGCCATTTCGACCAGCGCATCTTCGAGGCCTTCGTGCGCAGCATCGGCATCTACCCGATCGGTTCGATGGTCAAACTGTCATCCGAGCGGCTGGGCGTTGTCATCGGACAGACCGAACAATCGCTGCTCACCCCGGTTGTTAAAGTATTTTTCTCCATCAAATCCAACGCGCGCATCCCGCCGGAGATAGTGGATCTGTCGAAACCGTTCTGCAAGGACAGGATCGTCTCGCACGAAGACCCGGCGGAATGGGACATCCGCGACATTCAGGAACTGTGGAGCGACGTGTCGGCTGCGCCGTGGTGAACGTGCGGGCATTGTTGGCTGCCTCACCTTGGTTTCTGGGTAGCCATGCCAAGTGCCCAAACCTTAAATTAGCCGAGAATCCCGCAACCTGATACCCAGCCCTGCATTTTCGCCACTAAAAATGCTTTTGACTGGGCCGGATATTTATGTATAATCCGCGCCTTCGCAAAAAACGCATTAAGTCGAGGTTGTTATGTACGCAGTCATTAAAACCGGTGGTAAGCAATATCGCGTTACGAACGGTGAAACTTTAAAAGTTGAAATCATTCCCGGCGACGTGGGCAGCGCAATCGTGCTGGACAAAGTGCTGATGGTAGCCGACGGCGACAAGCTGTCCGTGGGCAAGCCTATGCTGATCGGCGCTTCGGTGAAAGCGACGATTGTCGCGCACGGTCGCGGCGACAAGGTGCGTATCTTCAAGATGCGCCGCCGCAAGCACTATCAGAAGAATCAAGGTCATCGTCAAAACTACACCGAAATCCGCATCGACGGCATCTCGGCTTAAGTTTTTGCGCGTAATTCTCGTAAGGAGCAGATAACATGGCATCAAAAAAAGGCGGCGGCAGTACCAGTAACGGACGCGACTCACACTCAAAACGTCTGGGCGTGAAGAGCTACGGCGGCGAATTGATCAGCGCGGGCAGCATCATCGTGCGTCAGCGCGGCACCGAATTCCACCCCGGTGACAACGTCGGCATGGGCAAGGATCACACGCTGTTTGCCAAGATTACCGGCAAAGTCGTGTTCGCCATCAAGGGCGCGCAGCAGCGCAGGACTGTTTCCGTAGTAGCTGCCTGACCTGAACCTTCCCGCATGGGGAGGTTTATGCAAAGAATAGTTGTCGCGCCAATTGGCGCAAAAAAGCCCTGCCGCAAGGTGGGGCTTTTCATTTGCGGAACAGCATATAATTCCACTGTCTTTCAAGACAACAATGACCATGTAGGGGCGTGATTGATGGAACTACTAAGTATTGGACTAAGACGCGAAGAATCTGCGTCTAAGCCACTACTTATCATCGCGACCCAATTTATTCGTGTGTCGGAAACAAGGGCGCGATAAATCGCGCCCCTACAACATTGCACTATATGACGGGCCAAACACCATGAGCGAAAACATCATCCCGATTGCTTACGACCATCCCGGTTGCGCGACTGCTGCGGCTTGGGCGAAAGCCCCGCATGAGCCGGATGCTCAGGACAAGCCCGAGCTGATCGCGCGCATCAAGCGCTTGTTAATTGAGCAGGATGCGGTGCTGGTGGCGCATTATTATGTGCATCCGGATTTGCAGGATCTGGCGGAAGCCACCGGCGGCATGGTCTCCGACTCGCTGGATATGGCAAACTTCGGTCACCAGCATCCGGCTCAAACCATCGTGGTCGCCGGGGTGCGCTTCATGGGTGAGACCGCGAAAATACTCAATCCGGAAAAGCGTGTGCTGATGCCGGATTTGGACGCGACTTGTTCGCTCGATCTGGGCTGTCCGGCCGACGAGTTCAGCGCGTTCTGCGACGCGCACCCCGACTACACCGTGGTGGTGTACGCCAACACCAGCGCGGCGGTGAAGGCGCGTGCCGACTGGATGGTGACCAGCTCGATCGCTTTGCCCGTGGTCAAACATCTCAAGGAGCAGGGGCAAAAGATTATCTGGGCACCGGATCGACATCTGGGCGATTACATCCGCCAGCAGACCGGTGCGGATATGCTGCTGTGGCAAGGCTCATGCATGGTGCATGACGAATTTAAGGCCGGTGAACTGGCGGCGCTCAAGGCGCAACATCCCAACGCCAGGGTGCTGGTGCATCCCGAATCGCCCGCGGCGGTGATCGCGCTGGCGGATGTGGTCGGCTCTACCACGCAGATCATCAAGGCATCGCAACAAGCGGATGCCGGCGAATTCATCGTCGCGACCGACAACGGTATCCTGCACAAGATGCGCACCCTGTCGCCGCACAAGCTGTTCATCGAAGCGCCGACGGCAGGCAGCGGCGCGAACTGCAAGAGCTGCGCGCATTGCCCGTGGATGGCGATGAACGGGCTGGTCAATCTGGCGGAGGTGCTGGAACACGGCCACAACGAGATTCATATCGATCCGGCTATCGGGCGGCGCGCGGTGCTGCCGGTACAGCGCATGCTGGATTTCGCCAGACAGATACACCTGCCGACGCGCGGTATCGGCAACGCCTGATTCCGGGCTGCTGGCCCGATAAAGCGTGCGGGGGCGGCATGTGCAAGAACGCTTGCGCTTTATTCACGGGCAAGTCTTTTATTCCCTGCAAGTCTGGTATGCGACACCGGCAGGCAAAAACGGAACGTGCTGCCGCTGCCCGGTGTCGAGAATACTTCGGCATACCCCCCGTGGGAAGTGGCGATCCAGTTGATCAGGTACAGTCCGAGGCCGGTGCCGCGGATATTGCTGCCGTGTTCGCCGCGGATAAATTTCTCGTTGAAAATGCGCTGTTGCAACTCCGGGGCGATACCCGGGCCATGGTCGGTTACTTCGACGCACAGGATGTTTGTCTGGTCACGCGTAATGCATATATCGATGCCGCTATCCGGCGGCGAGTATTTGACGGCGTTGTCGATGAGATTATTGACGGCAATACCGACCAGATGCCAGTCTGCCAGCAGCATGGTGTCGCCGTCACAGGGCGTGAAGCAAATGCGGCGGCAATGGTTTGATGCCAGTGTATCCGCGAGTCCCTCGCAGAAAATATTCAGGTCGCCCGTTTGCATATCGAGCTCGGTGCTTTCCATGTTGAGTCGGTCCTGGTCGAGAAATTTGTTCATCAGCAAGGCAAGTTGCAACACTGCCCCCATGATCTTCTCGATACGCGGTTGCCAGTCGGGTTGTTGCGATCGTGCCAGCGCATTCAGCATTTGCGCGGTATTGCCTATTACCGCGATCGGACTGCGGATTTCGTGTGCCATTAGGGATAGCAGATTGACCTGGTTTTCGCGGCTATTTTTTTCCTGTTGCAACGAGACCTCCAGCATTTGCTTGGCTTCGCTGAGTTCGCGGGTGCGTTTCTCGATCTCTTCTTCCATCCAGTGGTGCGTCTTGTGGACGGCATGGCGCATCGCCTGAAATTGTGCGGTGAGTTGCCCGATTTCACCGCCGCTTTTCTCCGCCGGCGTACCCGCGTAATCACCGCGGCGGATACGCTCTGAGGCGGCAGTCAGGACAGCTACGGGCTTTAATACCAGCCTGCGCAGTGCAAACAGCAGGATGATCATCAGCCCGAGCGAGACGCCTCCGATAGCCAGCATCACTCCCAGATAATCATGTGTTGGCAGTATCACCGACATGTCGAGCAGCGTGAGGTTGTACCAGCCGGTTTCCGGCAATGACACCATACTGGCAAGATAACGCTTGCCTTTGATGTGCAGGAATCTGGTCGCCACGATCGAGTTGCCCGAATAGCGCTGGCCATTGATATACACGGATTTTGCCGTTGCAGTCGGGTTGACGGCATCAAGTTGAGTGATGGTCTGCTGTATCCATGCGCGGTCTTCCGGTTTGTCCAGTAGCCGCGTGAACGAAGGTTTTGAGCTGGAAAGCAAGGTCATGCCGGAAAAGTCGATGCTGCCGGTGTCGCGATAAATCTGGATGGCCGTATTGCGGTCAATGAGCATGCTGGTTATGCCGGTTTGGTGAGTCCCTGCTGTATAGCTGGTGAAACTATCCATATTCAGGCCTGTTCCCAGTACGCCCAGCACTTTGCCGTTATGGAGCAACGGCACGTTGATCCAGAGCCTAGTGATGCCTAGGTTCGGATTGGTTTCCGCATTGAGGTTGTAGCTGTCGGAATTTTTGATGGCGGAGTAGAACCATGCATCCGCCGGTTTCATCGGGTTGAGGGTGTAGCGGAGTTGCTTGTCTTTGGTAGATGGATGACTATCTTGCACACGGGCATCGTTAAAATAACAATGCTCCGACTGGGTAAGTGCCAGAAAATAATTTCCGTCCTGAAAACGTTGGCGATATTTTTCCAGCTCCGCCATTGCCTGCCGGTATAGTTGCGGATCATGTTCGTTTGCCGCCCATTGCCGAATAATGGTGTTGGCGGCCATCTGGCGCGCCAGCGCCACTTCGCGGATAAGCGGTTGCAGGGTGCGTGCTTTGTCATAGAGTGCCTGCTGTTCGGCAAAACGCGCTCCGATGCGCTCCACCATCCGTTCGGCAACGCCGTTGAAAGTCGTCCAGGCAGCCAGTGCAAACAACAATGACGGTAGCGCGAAGATCAATATAAAGCGGGTTTGCAGGCTTTGCCGGGCTAAAAATAGTTGCACACCATGCAGACGATTTTGTAAATTAAACATAGAATTCAAATCCTGAACCTGGGTGACCTTATGACACGCATTATTGTAGTGGAAGATGATATCGGACAACTTGAAGAGCTAGTCTCTTTTCTTGAGTTTTCCGGGCATGAAGTACACGGTGCAACGAATGGCGCGGAGCTGGAAAGCAAGTTATCGCAATTCACTCCCGAGATCGCACTGCTGGATTATTGCCTTCCCGGCGATAGCGGTTCAATTCTGGCGGAACGGTTGCGCAAGAAGTTTGGTGCATTGATCGGCATTGTCATGGTGACGGCGCTTAACCGGGGGAGTGACCGTATCGAGTGCCGCCTTGCCGGTGCGGATAATTACCTCGTTAAACCGATCAACTTCACCGAGTTGCTGGCACTCATCGGCAACATGGTCAATCGCCTTGAAGCGGTGCATCACAATTCATTGCCAACGCTGAATCAAGCGTGGCAGTTGCTGCAGGCGCGATCCGAGCTGAGGCCGCCGGGTGAGCCTGCCATTCCATTGACCGGTTGGGAGTTATCGCTGTTGCGGGCAATGGCTGCTGCTGAAAATCAGCAGGCAGATCGCGATACCCTGATCCGGGCTATGGGCAAGAACCCGTCGCACTACGATCCGCGCGCTCTGGAAGCCTGTATGAGCCGGTTACGGCGCAAATTGCGGGGGTTTGATAATGACAGTGATTCCCTGCAAACCGTGCGCGGAGTGGGTTATAAATTCATTCGCCCGCTGGTTGTGTTGGAGTAGTTTCTTGTAATAAAACTTCAGCAATATTTGCCCGACGTTTCGTTTGCTGTACTTTTTCTACAGTATGTTCGGTTGGTGATCTAGAGCGCCATTCAAAAATTTCTCCCCGCAAGTTTTTCCCCGTTCGGACGACGAGCGTTTGAACGGCGAGTTGTCAGTATTTGTCAGCTTAAAAACACTGTGTATTGATAGTATTATTTCGGATAAAAGCTCAGCGTGTGGCTCGGCAATAGCAACGGAGGCGCGCTGCCACTCATCTGTTTTGTTGGCACTGATTGGAGTCGGATTGCGCTGCGAGTCAGCGGGGTTCCCCTGATGCTTTTTAAGTCGCGAATAGGGTTGTTTTTTGGGGGGTATTGGATAGTTATTAACCCCTGCCCGCTTGGTAGTATTTTCAAATGAAAATCACTCTGATTGGCTAAGTTGTACACATCATGTCCATGCAAGAAAAACAGCGCTTGCTTATAATTTTTGCGTCATCGCAAATGGTTATTCACATCACACTGCCCGTGCATGAAGCTGTCGGCTTCTCATTGATTCCGTGCGCGGGTTGCTGTGCCGGTGAGTAAATTGACTTATCCGAAATATCATCGGTTGTCGTGTTTGCGCGGCATCACGTTCATGCTGTCATGTTTTTTGCTGTTGGCAGGCTGTGCGGCAAAACGCGATAAATACAATGTGCCCGCGCTTGATCTTCCCAAGCAGTATCCGGCCGCTCCAACGGTTGTTGATATAGCCAATTCTAAAAATATCACCTCGCCTTCACCGGTATCCCGCCCTGCACTGTCTGCTTCGTCGCCATTGACGGCTGCGCTGGCAGAGTGGTGGCGACTGTTGGGGAGCCAGGAACTCAACGGTTTGATGGATCGCGCGCTGGCGAATAATCCGGATCTGCGGATTGCGGCATTGCGTATCGCGCAAAGCAAAGCACGGCTCGATCAGGCGGGAGCGGATAAGGTTCCGGTTGTTACGCTGCCGGCCCAGGTTAAAAACGAGTATCCGGAATTTGGTGTCGGGAGAGGTAGTGCGACGGGCAATAACAAGTCGCGCTCCAGCCATCAGATCAGTCTCAAGGGTGATTGGCGTCCCGATATTTGGGGTGAAACTGAATCGTTGTATGAGTCCGCCGAGTTGCAGTTGTTGCGGGCAACCTACCAGCGCGATGATATGCAGAGAAAAGTGGCCGCCGATGTGGCTGCCGCTTACATCGAATACCTGTCGCTCAATGACCGTTTGAAAGTCGCGCGCGAGACCGAGAATTCACTGGGCGAGATGCTGGTCTCGGTAAGCGAACGTTTGGCTGTGGGGGATGCAACCATAACGGAAATGGAGCAGCAGAAGGCGGCTGTTTTTGCGGTAAAAGCTACCTTTCCGGTACTTGAACAACAGCGTGAAACCGTACTCAATCGTTTGGCTGCGTTGACCGGCTCGGCACCGGTGGCGCTGAAGCTTTCGCGTAATGGATTAAACTCGGTAAAATTTTTGCCGGTGCTTCCCGGCGTACCCTCGGCATTGTTGTTGCGCAGACCCGACGTGCGTGCGGTGGAGGCGAGGATGTTGGCGGCTGATGCCGATATTGACGTTGCGCGTGCGCGGGTGCTGCCACCGCTCGATCTGACTGCGCAAATAGGTTACGGTAGTATCTACATGTCTGGGTTGTTCACGCCGCAGGCACTGTTTTGGAGCACGATTGCCAATCTTTCAGCAACTATATTCGACAGCGGCAAGCGATCCAAGGAAGTGGAATTTGCGCAGGCTATGCATGAAGAGTTGCTGGAAACTTATATGCGCGTGATTTATGACGCGGTACGCGAAGTCGATGATTCGCTGAGCGCGATCAGTTTTATCGGCAAGCGCCTGAAAGCGCAGGGTGTGGCCGTTGATTCATCGCTGCGCGCATGGAATTACAGCCAGGAAACTTATATGGCCGGAGCGGTTGATTATCTGGCTGTGCTGGATGCGCAACGCGCCTATCAGCGCAATCTGGATGACTGGTACAGTGTACGCATGGATCGCTACCGCGGGCTGATCAATTTGTTCAGCGCGTTGGGCGGAGGTGTATCCGGCGGCGATGTCATGCCGGGAGACGGCGCGCGTCCCGCGCCGTTGGCAGACGAGGCCGATTATGGCACTGTTTTTGCGGAGTCTGGCGCAAAGCAGGGGGTTGAGGGTGCTGCGCAAAACCGGACAGGAAATATTGCAGACAAGGCAGATAACGCGGTCGGGGAAGTTGCTCCGACATTATTTGGCAAGTACAAAAAACGAGAAGATGATAAAGCCAGAAGCAGGGAGCAGGCTAACGAAGCTAAAGCGGTGGACTGGGAGGGGAATACGCTGAACGACGGAAAAGTGCATTGGCTGGTGGAGCTTTCCGGCGTGTATGACCGGGGTGCTGTGTTGCCCGCCTGGAGGGACTTGCGCTCGCGCTTTTCGCAGCAACTGATGGACGGGCGAACTCTGCTCCCGCAGCGGCAAGGGCAAGTGAATGCGGCGGGGAAGGAGCGCGCTGCATGGTACCGGTTATTTATCGCAACCTTCCCCGATCAGAAAGTAGCAGAAGATTTTTGTATAACACTGCGTGCCGGGCAGCAACGTTGCGAAGCAGTTTCTTCCCGATCGCTGGAGGGAAGAGACGGCTTTGTGGTGCCTCCGGCATCTGATCTGCAGCCAAACGCCGCTAGCGGAGCAATCACTGCGACCACGACGGCGGGTGCGAAAGTTTCTGGCAGGAATGATAAAGACGGAAATCCATCGGATCATGCGGATGGTGCAGCAGCGCAGGATGGGCAAATGCCTGTTGAAAAAACTGCTGAGCCTGAGGCAGTGCAGGCAGCAGCTGGTCTGGCTGCCAAAATAGAGGCTGTGCGCGTGGCAGCGGAACGGGAAGCAAGGGCTGCTGCGGAAGTTGAATTGGAACGTCTGAAAGCAGAGCAACAGGCACTGCTGGATGGGGAAGCAAAAGCTGGACTGGCAGGTGAAGCGTCTGTCGCGATAAGCAATGCACCGGAAAAATTAACATCTGAAGTGGGGCGAGTGCAGGCCGGTGTCGCGCGCGCGAAAGCGGAATATGAAGCCAGAGAAGCAGCGGAAGCCGAACTGGCGCGCTTAAAAGCAGAGTACAAAGCACTGCTGGACGAAGAAGAAAATGCCGGGTTGACAGCCGAAACGTCGCAATTAAAGTCGGAACAAAAAAATGCGGCACACGTGCAACAACATGCTGCGGCAGAGCAATCAGCCAAAGCTGAGGCGACACGCGAGAAAGCGGAGCGGGAAGCCCGTGCGGCAGTGGAAGCAGAACTGGAGCGCTTGAAAGCGGAGCAAAAAGCACTGTTGGATGAGGAAGAAAAAGCAGGAGTTGGGGCGGAGACCAATGCAGCCATGCCTGAATCCGGACTTGGCGGGCATAAGCCATGAAGCAATATTCCAATGAAGACACAAAATGGAGGTCGCCGGATTGGCGGTTATCGGGGGGCGATTTTACATTCCACTTGCCAATACGCATCTGCACGCGTTGGAACAGAAGTTTGCAGGGGTATTGGCTGATCGCATGCGCGGGATTGGAGGCGTGGGTATATATGGAACACCTGTATCGGCAGAGTTTGTGTTTGCGCAACGCGGCGTTTGGCGCGCTGTGTTTTTTGTTGTTGTCGGGTAGCGGCAATGTGTATGCGCTCGAACTTTACCGGCAACACGAAAAATCTTTGACGTTCGATTCCACCCCGCGCACAGGCGCTTCGCAGACAGCAGGGTCATCCGGTGTGAACGGCTACCGGTTGGTTGTGGCAGAGGCCGGTATGGTGCCGAAAGCTGAAAACAATATAGCGCCAAGTCAGCCGGAAAAGGCTGTAGCCAAGGAGTCGGGGCGTGAAGCGCAGGTGGCAGAGGAAGAAAGAGCCTATCTGGAATTCATAGCCAAGGCCGCAAAGTTGAAAGTACAGCGGGAAACTGAAGCCGAAATTTTGCGTTTAAAAGCTGATGTGGCGCGGTTGAAGGCCGAGAGGCAGGCCAGAGCAGACGCTAATAAAGCAGCCGGGGTTATTAGCGCGAGAACCGCGCAGGATGATGCGGAAAAACAGGCTGCAGAAGAAGCTAAACAGGCTGCCCAAGTTGAAGCCGCGCGTGTCAAAGCTGAGCAGGATGCCAAGGCTGCCGCTGCAGAAGAGAAAGCGAGGCTGGCGGAGGAGGCCAAAGCCGCCAAGCTTAAAGTGCAGGAAGAAGCCAAAGCCGAAGCGGTACGTGTGAAAGCTGAACTGCAAGCCAAGGCAGCGGAAAAAGCCAGGCAGGACGCGGAGGCTAAAGCGGCGAAGTTGAAAGCCAAGCGGGAAGCGGAAGCCGTGGCGGCCAGGCTGCAGGTTGAGCAGAAAGCCAAAGCCGATGCGGAAGCCGCTCGCCTGAAAGTCGAACATGACGCGCATGCTGAAGCAGAAAGAACGTATCTGGAATCTATAGCCAAGGACGCAAAGTTGAAAGTCCGGCAGGAAACTGAAGCGGAAATTTTGCGGTTGAAAACCGATGTTGATCGGTTGAAGGCCGAGAAGCTGGCTAGAGCGAATGCAGAAAAACAAGCGTTTGAAGAAGCCCGGCAGGCGGAGAAGGCTGAAGTAGCGCGCGTAGTCGCGGAACAGCAAGCTCGTGCGGCTGCAGAAGCCAAAGCGGCGAAACTCAATACACTGGAACAAGCCAAAGCCGAAGTGGCGCGGTTGAAAGCAGAGCAGCAAGGCCAAGCGGCTGAGAATGCCAGGGTGGACGCGGAGCTTAAAGCGGCGAAGCTGAAAGCCAGACGGGAAGCTGAAGTCGCTGCAGCGAAGCTGAAAGCAGAACAGAAAGCCAAAGCAGCAGCGGAGAAACAAGCTGCTGACGAGGTTAAACGTGCGGCACAGGCAGAAGCAGCACGTGTCAAAGCGGAACAGGAAGTTAAGGCGGCTGCAGAAGCGGAAGCTGCACGCCCGCAACGTGAGGCAGCTGCCAAAGCGGCAGCAGAAGAGAAAGCGAAATTGGCAGCGGAAGCCAGGGTTGCCAAGCTCAAGGCACAGGAAGAAGCTAAAGCCGAAGCGGCACGCGTGAAAGCTGAACGGCAAGCGAAAGCAGCAGAGCAAGCCAGGCTGGACGCAGAGGCCAAAGCGGCAAAGCTGAAAGCCAAACAGGAAGCCGGGGCAGCCAAACTGAAGGCCGAGCAGAAAGCCAAAGCAGCTGCGGAGAAACAAGTAGCGGAAGAGGCCAAACGTGCAGCGAATACAGAAGCTCCGCGCATAATTGCGGAACAGGAAGCCGCACCCGCAACCGCTGCAACCTTGCCGAATCAGGAAAAATTCGACGGGGTGGACTGGTCCAATCAGCGGTTTTGGCTGGTGGAAATGTCCGATGTGCATGATCGACGCGCGGTTACCGCCGTATGGCGTGACTTGCGTGCCCGTTTTCCAAAACAGATGGAAGGCCGGACGATACTTCCGCGCCGTCAACACGGGACGGGTGATGCAGGCGATGCGCAGCCCCCGCAGTATCAGTTATTTATTGCACAATTTTCCGAGAAGCAGATAGCCGAAGAGTTTTGTGCCGTGTTGCGTGCAGAGCAGCAGCGTTGCGGTGTCGTATCGTCGCAAGCGCTGACTGGAAAAAATAGTTTGCCTGTACCGGCTAATAACGTCGAGGATAAGAGGGATACAGGAGTTGCCACCGGAGTTGAGATGCCATCGGTAAAGTCCGGGCAAAAAGCAGAACTGCCAGCGGAAAAAACGGCAGTGCCGGAAACCAATCAAGCGGCAGAAGCCGAAGTTGTCCAAATTCCGATGAGTTCACCGGAAATATTGGTTGAACGCTGGTTGCAGGATTGGTCGGGAATAAATGTGACGAGCTATTTGTCGCATTATGACATCGCTTTCCGCCCGGAAGACGGGACTAATCGTGCGTCATGGGAAGCGCAACGCCGCAAGCAAATTGTCGAAGCTGCCCCAGTCAAAGCGCGCGCGGAAAAGCTGAAGATTGTGCAGCAGGGCAAGCTGATGGCGATTGCCCGTTTTGTAGAGTCAAGAGAAGTTGATGGGCGTGAAGAGAACTCATGGAAACAATTGGTGTTGATTCGCAGCGGTCCGGATGGCGGATGGAAGATTTTGGAAGAGAAAGAAGAAACCCGTGCAAAGTTTGAAGCTCATGAGGCAGCAGAAGAGAAAGCAAAATTGGCAGCGGAAGCTAGGGCCGCCAAGCTCAAGGCAAAGGCAGAAGCCAAAGCCGAAGCTGCTCGGGTGAGAGCGGAGCAGCAAGCTAAAGCGGCAGAGCAAGCCAAGTTGGACGCAGAGGCCAAAGCGGCAAAGCTGAAAGCCAAACAGGAAGCGGAAGTCGAAGCAGCCAAGCTGAAGGCCGAGCAGAAAGCCAAATCAGCAGCGGAGAAACAAGCAGCCGATGAGGCCAAACGCGCGGCACTGGCAGAAGCTGCACGTGTCAAAGTGGAACAGCAGGCCATGGCTGCTGCGGAAGCGGAAGCTGCACGCCCGCAACGTGAGGCAGCTGCCAAAGCGGCAGCAGAAGAGAAAGCGAAATTGGCAGCGGAAGCCAGGGTTGCCAAGCTCAAGGCACAGGAAGAAGCTAAAGCCGAAGCGGCACGCGTGAAAGCTGAACGGCAAGCGAAAGCAGCAGAGCAAGCCAGGCTGGACGCAGAGGCCAAAGCGGCAAAGCTGAAAGCCAAACAGGAAGCGGAAGCCGGAGCAGCCAAGCTGAAGGCCGAGCAGAAAGCCAATTCAGCAGCGGAGAAACAAGCAGCCGATGAGGTCAAACGCGCGGCACTGGCAGAAGCTGCACGTGTCAAACCGGGGCAGCAGGCCATGGCTGCTGCGGGAGCGGAAGCCGCACGCCCGCAACGTGAGGCAGTTGCCAAAGCGGCAGCAGAAGAGAAAGCAAAATTGGCAGCGGAAGCCAGGGCTGCCAAGCTCAAGGCAAAGGAAGAAGCCAAAGCCGAGGCTGCTCGGGTGAGAGCGGAGCAGCAAGCTAAAGCGGCAGAGCAAGCCAAGTTGGACGCAGAGGCCAAAGCGGCAAAGCTGAAAGCCAAACAGGAAGCGGAAGCCGAAGCAGCCAAGCTGAAGGCCGAGCAGAAAGTCAAAGCAGCTGCGGAGAAACAGGCCGCTGAAGAGGCCAAGCGTGCGGCAAAGATTGAGGCCGCGCGCATAAAAGCGGAGCAGTCGGCCAAAGCTGCGGCGGAAGCGGAAGCCAAACAATCTGCAGAAATTCCGGCAGGTTCCCCGGAATTGCTGGTTGCACGCTGGTTAAATGATTGGTCGGCAAAGAATGTGGCGGGTTATCTGTCTCACTATGACATCAAGTTTCAGCCGGCAGGCGGGGAAGAGCGTGCAGCATGGGAAAATAAACGCGGCAGCCGGATTGGCGAGGCTGCCTCAATCAGGGTGCGTGCGGAAAATCTCAAAATTGAACCACGCGGTGCTCTGAGAGCGGCGGCATATTTTGTGGAAACGCTTGAAGTTGGCGGTTATAAAAAGACTTCGCGGAAGCAATTGATTTTGATCCGCAAAGATCGCGGCAGCGAATGGAAGATACTGGAAGAGCAGGAATCAATCAAAGCGGAGTCTTCCAAAAGTAATTCCAGCCAAGATGCAACAGGGAGTGCGCCATGAACGGGAAGACAAGGAATCAGCCCGAACTCAGCCAGCGCCAGCACCAGATACTCAAGCTGTTGCAGGCGGGAAAGGTGAATAAGGAGGTTGCGCAGGAGTTGGGTATCGGCCTCGGCACAGTCAAGCAGCATCTGGTCGCGATTTTCAAAAAGTTAAATGTTAGCAACCGGGCGATGGCGGTATCACATGGCATGGAGATGCTTCATGAGCAGGAAAGCCGCGAATCTGTTCTGCCGATGGCCGATTTGCTGGAGTGCCGCCCCTGTGTCGTGCTGAGTATTGCACTGCCGGAAGACGCAAGCCAGCTGGCAACAAAACTTATGTATGGCAGCCTGGCGGCGATGGCATCGGCCAACGATGCTGTTTTTCTGGCGCGCAACGGCAATGCCGGGGATGTTATTTTCGGTATCCAGCGGGTCACCGAATACGATTTGGCAATTGCCGTACAAACTGCACGCGCGGTATATGACGACCTACAAGCGATGGATGCCGGGATCGCCGGGACATTGCGCGGTTGTATGACGGCGGGAGTGGCATTTGCGAGCATGAAACGATTTGGCGGCTGGACTGGCGAGGCAATTGCCAGTGTTGCTATCGCAACCGCACGCGAGTTGCTGAACGATGTTCAGCCGGGTCAGTTTGCATTCGACCCAACCGCGCTCGATTTGATTGAATTGTTTGGCATAGGGGGAATGCAGCAGGTGTCACCGACGATGCGATTGCCGGAGCTGAAAAACCTGCACTGGACAGGATCGCGGCGCGCTTATCATCTGGTCGGACGCGATGATGAATTGGGCCAGCTTTATGCCGCTTTGACTGAAGCGGCGAAAGGTCACGGCAAGCTGTTTGTTGTAGAAGGCGAGATGGGCATGGGCAAATCCCGCCTTTGCGATGCCATTGCAAAACTTTGTCTCAAGCATGAGGGTGATGTGTCGTTCTGCCGCAGTTTACCGTCAGTGCTGGGCAACTGCCTGTACGATACTGTAAAGGGGGTGGAATGTTCTGTGGAGCAGGCAGCGGTATCGCTACGCGCCGAGCCGGTTCGTTTTCCGGATCTTGTCGTTGTCGACGACTTTCATTTGTTAACCCAAGACCAGCAAATATTGCTGTCGGCAGCCGGGGCGGAGGCTGTTGGCAAAGGGAAATTGGTGATTTTTTCGGGGCGCAGAGGGATACGCGAAAATGCCGCCCGTCAAACCGGAACGAACGCATTCGGGATGATCAGTCTGCGGCGTTTGTCCGCGCACTCTGTTCAGGTGTTGGTGCGCGATGCATTGGGTAAAGGTGCAATCGATGGACGTGCGAGCAAGGTTCAGCGGATCGCCAGTGCGGCAGCCGGAGTGCCGTTGTTCGCAGTCGGGCTGGCGCGGCATCATGATGCGGAGCAATTGGCTCTGCCGTTGCGGGTGGCGATCACTGCCCGTCTTGACAGTTTGCATCTGGATCATCATTTGTTGCGAGAAGTGGCCAAAAATGCCGTTGGCACAAGTCTGGCTGAGGCGGCGGCGAATCTGGGCGAGGATGCCGCGGCACTGTGCAACCAGGTGGAGCATGCGATAGCGGCGGGGGTATTGGCATACAGTGCGGATGGATGGCTTTCGTTCACCCATCCGTTGCTGCGTCGGGCAATAGGCAATCTGGCTATGGAATGATGTTGCTTAAAGCAAACGCAAACCCGAACAAGCACCGGCAAACCCCAAGAACATGCGGTTTAGCGGGAAAATGGCTCATCCGGCTCAGGATTGACTGGATTTTTGGATAGCATGGAAAAAGCGCGTTCGACACTTGACCGGAATACGCATGGCAATGGCAGGCCGACCGGGGGGGAGCCGGGGGAAAGTGCTTTGCGCCAGTTATTTCGTTCGCCCGATTTGCGCCGGGTATTGCCGTGGCTTGGGGTCTCGTCTTTATTATCCAACGTTCTGGCGTTGGCGCTTCCTCTTGCAATTCTGCAGATTCTTGACCGTGTGGTGTCCAATCAATCTCTGGAGACCCTGGCATTTCTGGTGATCGGGGTCGTCGTCGCGTTATTCTTGGAAGAGATTTTACGTGCCGTCAACGGGCGGGTTACCAGCTGGTTGGGCGCGCGCTTCGAACATAACACCAGCGTTGCCGCGCTCGAACGGCTGATGCATGTTCCGTTGCAGCGTTATCAAAAGGAGGAGCCGGGCATCCATGAAGAAAGGATACTGGCTACCACCAAAGTGGCCGAATTTTATTCGGGCCAGGCACTACTGGTGTTATTCGATCTGCCTTTCGTGGCACTCTATCCGCTGCTGATTTACATCATCGGCGGGTGGCTGTTCCTTGTGCCGGTTGCTCTGCTGCTGCTGTTTTCTTACCTGATTTATTACTTCGGTAACTGGATGCGCGATCAGGTTCAAAAACGCAACATTCAGGATGACCGCCGTCTGGGGTTTTTGACCGAAGTATTGGCCGGTATATATTCGGTGAAGACGCTGACGATGGAATCGTTGATGCTGCGGCGCTATGAACGGTTGCAGGAAACTAATTCCGGGCTGGGCGAGGCGCTGATACGCGGCAACGCATTGGCGTCGAATATAGGCACGTTATTTTCGCAGGTCATGATTGTGGCGGTGGTTTTTGCCAGTTCGTGGATTGTGATCAGCGGAAAAATGACCCCCGGCGGTCTGGCCGCGTGCATGATGCTTTCGGTCCGCGCTCTGCAACCGTTGCGCCGCGGCCTGTCGGTATGGATGCGCTACCAGTCTTTTATCGCGGCGCAGGACAGGCTTAATCAGGTGTTCGCCATGCCCTATGAACACGATGAGGGCAAACCGCTTATGCCGCCTGTTACAAAAGCGCTGGAGCTGCGCAATATTACCCTGAAGTTTAAAGGTGCCGATTCCATGGCCGTTAAATCCCTGGGAAAGAGCGCGCTTTACGGCGGGGCTCCGCAAAATAACAATGAACGCGGCGAGTTGTTTTCCAATCTGTCTTTTAATCTTGAAGCCGGTCAGTTCGTTGCTATTCTGGGGGCCAGCGGAAGCGGTAAAACCAGCCTGTTGTCGTTGATGAACGGTTTGATCACCCCCGACTCGGGACAGGTTTTGGTGGATGGAGAGCCGCTGGACAGATTTGCCACGCGCAGTCTGCACAAGGAAATTGCGATGTTGCCGCAAACCGGCACCATTGTGTCCGGCAATATCCTTGAAAACATGACCATGTTCGATGCCAGTTTGAACGAGGAAGCGCTGGGCCTCGCAAGCAAACTGGGTTTGGATAAAATTGTGGCAGGCATGAAGTTGGGCTATGAAACCAATGTCGGAAATGGTGTGGCCGATACCCTGCCGGCAGGTCTGCGCCAGATTATTACCATCATCAGAGCCTTGGTGCGCAAGCCCAGTGTTATTCTGTTCGACGAGGCCAATATCGCTCTGGATATGCGTCTGGATAATCTGCTGCGCGATTATCTGGCGGAGCAGAAGGGTAAATGCAGCGTGGTGCTGGTGACGCACCGTCCTTCGCTGATCAATCTTGCCGATAAAACCTATTCGCTGCTCGATGGACGCTTGCATGAAGGAGTCATCGAGACCCGTTCCGACATCGCTGTCGCGGCATCTACTTCTACAGACGTGACCAATTTGTCGGCACGTCCCGAATCGGTCGTGGATCTTGCCGCTGTTATCCGCCGCCAGTTTGACGAGGAATCCGATCTGTCGGTAAGCCTGCTGCCGCTGTTGCATGCGGTTGGATGGGAGGGGCAGCCGCGCGAATTGGCCGATGCCATGCCGCATTTGGTGAAGCGCATGGATATTACCGTGCTGTGTTCGGTCATGGCCAATCTGGAATTTTTCCCCAAGCATCTGAACGGTCATCTGGCGCGTTTGGACTCGCGTCTGATGCCCTGCCTGTTTGCTCCTTTCGGCAAGCCGGCAATGATTGTTTTGGAACGGTTGCCCAATGGAAATGTAAAAATATTCGACAGTAACTTGCGTGCCGAAACTGAAATACAGCCTACCGCCGATATGGGAGAAATCTATCTGTTTCAGAAAGCGGAGGTTGTGGCCAAATCGCGCCGTCAGGAAACCAGCTGGATCGGGGCGTTATTGTTGCGTTTTCGCAATCATATTTTTCTGGCGTTTATCCTGACGATAGCAGGCGCGTTGCTGGCCATGGCCGCGCCGTTATTCGTGCGGGCTATCTACGATTTGGTGTTGCCGTCCGGCGATATCGTGATGGGCGCTTTTCTGATGATCGGGGTGGTTATCGCAATTACCGCAGACGGTTTGTTGCGCAATCTAAAAAGCCAGATCATGGCTTTTGTCGGCGGCCGCTTCGAATATATTCTGGGAAACACCCTGTTTAACCGCATCATTAATCTGCCGACTTCTTCTACCGACGGTGCTACGGTCAGCAATCAGGTGGGACGGTTTAAAAATCTGGAAAGTTTGCGTGATTTTTTCCTGGGCCCGGCTTCATTGCTGGTGTTTGAATTACCCTCGACGCTGGTGTTATTGGTAGCGATTGCAGTGATCAATCCATGGGTGTTGCTGGTGATTCTGGCATCGGTACTGTCGTTTGCGCTGCTGTGGTTGTTGACGCGAAAATCCAGCGAAATATCGGTGGCGAAATCCGGATTATTGGCCTCGGCACGCTGGGAGTTTTTGAACGAAGCTTTGACCGATATGCATTCCATTCGCGCGGTGGGTGCGGATCAGTCGTGGGTAAGCCGGTTCCGGGAATTGAGCGGCAAATCGGTCATGGCCAACTTTAAAAATAACCAGCTGCATGCGCGCGTTAATAGCATGGCGCAGATACTTGGCTCGGCTACCGGCCTGATGGCATTGGCGCTGTCTGCTTACCTTACGATACAGGGTACTATCAGCGGCGGTACCATGATGGCAACCATGATGATCCTGTGGCGCGTTACCGGCCCGATCCAGAACATATTCCTAGCGGCCACCTCGGTGGTGCATATCCGTTCCGGTATCCGTCAGGTTGAAAATCTGATGCGTATCCGCGGTGAATCGGATACCGGTGTAGTGCAAACCATCAGCCCCGGTTCGGGAGGTTCGCTCAGTTTTGCGCGGGTCTCGTTTCGCTATGCCAACGATGCCGATCCGGTTCTGCTGGGGGTGTCGTTTTCCGTGACACCGCGGCAGGTTATTGCCATTGTCGGCGGTAACGGCTCGGGCAAATCCACCCTGCTCAAACTATTGGAGCGCATTTATGTTCCGCAAGCCGGAACGATACGCATCAATAATGTGGATATACGCCAGCTTACCGCCGATGATCTGCGAGCCAAGATCAGTTATATGCCGCAGGAATGCGAATTGTATTACGGTACGGTGGCGCAAAATCTGCGCCTGATCAACCCGACGGCATCGGATGCGGAGATGAATTGGGCTGTGGGGATGGCCGGGCTTGCCGAAGATATTGCGGCGCTTCCGCAGGGATTTAATACCCGTATTTCCAGTAGCCGCTCGTCGCAACAGCCGCATGGTTTTCGCCAGCGGTTTTCGCTGGCGCGTGCCATGCTCAAGCCGGCCGACATCGTTTTGCTCGACGAACCCGGCACCGGGATGGACCGGAGCGGTGACGAGGCGCTGGAGCGTTGTATCGCTTGGTTGCGCGGGCGCTCTACAGTTATTATGGTCACTCACCGCCCTGCACACATGCGCGCTGCCGACAGTGTTATCCTGATGCACCGCGGCAGCGTTGTTGCCATGGATTCTTTTGAAAAGATCAAAGACAAAATTATGTCGGAGCTAACCTAAATGTTTTTCAAGAATAGACTGCTGTTCAAGAAAAAAGAGGTGCCTCACGAGCCCGAACCCACGGGCCAAATACCGATGGGTAGCAGGGAACGCAGTCTGCTTTCCGAGAGCATTCATATCGAGGAAGAGCTGGTTCCGGCCTTTGTCCGGCCGATCATGTATCTGGTTGTGGCATTGGTGGTAATTTTCCTGCTATGGGCGGCGTTGACACGCATGAAGGAAGTCGCGCGCGCGCCGGGCGAAGTCATCCCTTCCGGCAGCGTCAAAGTGGTGCAGCATCTGGATGGAGGAGTGGTGTCGGAAATCGTGGCCGAAGAGCGCAAGCTGGTCGAGCAGGGCTCGGTATTGCTGCGCATCGAGGGTACGCAGGCCAACGCCGATTACGGGCAAATGAAAGCGCGCCTCGATTCGCTGCGGCTGCGCGAGGAACGGCTGAAAGCGTTTACCGAAGACAAGCAACCCGACTTTATCGCGCTCGGAATAGAACAGCCGGGCATGGTTTCCAACCAGCAGGAAATATACTCCACGCAGCTGGCGGCACAGGACTCGATGCTGTCGATATTGGACAGCCAAATTGACCAGCGCAAGCAGCGTATCCGCCAACTGGAAATAGCGTTATCTGTGGCCAGAGAGCAGCAAGCCATGACCGGCGAGCTTGCCACAATGCGCGAGAATCTGGCTGCCCGTCAGTTGATAAACCGCACCGTGCTGCTGGAGACGCGGCGTGCAAAGTCAACGGCTTTGGGCGAAACGGCACGTTTGACGGCAGAAATTGGTGTGGTTAAGCAGGAGCTGTCGGAGATTCAAAGCCGCCGCATTGATTCCCTGAATCAATCGCGGCGCGATGCCTTGGCCGAACTGGGAAACGTGCGGGCTGAGATGGCCGAGGTGGAAGAGACGCTGCAGCGTCTGCAGGCCCGCGTTGACCGTCTTGAAGTGCGCGCGCCCATCCGTGGGTTTGTTCTGGATATGCGAGTACAAAACGTTGGTCAGGTTATCCAACCTGGGGCATTGCTCATGCAGATTGTATCCAATAATGCTGTATTCGAGGCTGAGGTGCGTATCACGCCACGCGATATCGGTTTTGTCAGAGTCGGTCAGCCGGTCAATCTGCGGGTAACGAGTTATGATTACTCCAGATTCGGCTTTGTCAAAGGCCGCCTGAAACGGGTGAGCGCATCCAGTATCGTGGGGGAAGATAAAACGCCGTATTATCAGGGTGTTGTCGAGTTGGACAATCCCTATGTCGGCGATGTGCCGGGGCGCAATCTCCTGCAACCCGGCATGAGCGTGGAAGCCGAGATTCTCACTGGAGAGAAAACCCTGCTGGCATATTTGATTAAACCGCTAATTGACGTGGTGTCGATGTCGTTCCATGAGCGGTAAAGTTGCCTGAATCAGTAGCAAAATAATATGAAAGGGCACGATTATCGTGCCCTTTCTTCTATTGGGCTTCTATTGGCATCCGAAACGGTTTGGGGTAAGTAATGTTATTTTATTTTAAAGATCATTAATAAACATATTGTTAAGTGATAGCCTGAAGTGTTGTTAGCAGAGTTGTTTGATCGTATTAGCAATGTAACCCGAAGCAATAGCCTATAACTTCCGGCTGTCTACAAAGTTGCAATTCCCCCTTGTAATATGGCATCACTGAAAGTTGATTGAAACGGATTGTTCAATCAGCCAGCCACTAACCCAAGGGGATTGATCATGGCAACAAGCGACGAAAACAACACTCAAAACCAACCGGCCGACGTGAATGCAGCGGGCGATCAGGAAGCCGTTGCGTTTGACGAAATGACGGTGCTTAGTCAGGATCAGGACGAAGAGAATATTGGCAAGGCTGAAAATGCAACCGAAACGCAGACGCGGGTTGACAGTGCCGGCAACGAGAATATCCAATCCGACATAAAGAAAGACGATGCGCGTGATCGCGCTCGTGTTGATGAGGGTACGCTTCGCGACGAGGCTTTGAGTGTAAAGAGTCGTGATGTCTCGACCGGAAATGCAGTGCCTGTCATGGATGCTCACAGCAGCGACGGACAGCAAATTCCCGTTCCTCTTGTTGATCAGACGCTTCCCCAAGCCGAAGTGGATGTTGACAATCCAACCATTGCAAGAGATGCAACACCAAGCCAACAAGCGCCAGACGTTGAAACGCCTATCGGCGGCGGTGCAACATCTGGTGGTGCAGCAGCATCTGCCGATTTTGTGGAGCAGGGTGATCAGGCTGCAGTGACTGCTGAGGCAGCGGTGACACCTGAGGCCGTGGTGACACCTGCGACAGAAAAAACTGCAGCACCGACAACTACAACGGCACCAGTCAGCACGACTGCTCCAGTGAGCACCACCGCACCAGTCAGCACTACGGCTCCGGTCAGCACCACCGCTCCGGTCAGCACCACCGCTCCGGTCAGCACCACCGCTCCGGTCAGCACCACCGCTCCGGTCAGCACCACCGCTCCGGTCAGCACAACGGCTCCAGTCAGCACCACAGCACCAGTGAGCACTACTGCACCAGTGAGCACTACGGCCCCGGTCAGCACCACGGCTCCAGTGAGCACCACTGCTCCAGTGAGTACCACTGCTCCAGTGAGTACCACTGCTCCGGTGAGTACCACTGCTCCGGTGAGCACGACTGCACCAGTGAGCGCTACTGCACCAGTGAGCGCTACTGCACCAGTGAGCGCTACTGCACCAGTGAGCGCTACTGCACCAGTGAGCACCACTGCACCAGTGAGCACCACTGCTCCAGTGAGCACCACTGCTCCAGTGAGCACCACTGCTCCGGTGAGCACCACTGCTCCGGTGAGCACGACGGCACCAGTGAGCA
>JAQTWT010000010.1 GCA_028689145.1 Gallionella sp. | reverse complement strand
TCAACTCAATCCGGAAAGGAGGCCAAAAACAGAAAACTATCCACAACCTGAACCGTTAAGATATAAACTTAGGGTGGGTCAAAATTCAATGCAATTGCTGGGTCAGATTTAAACGCAATTCAACACCAGAAGGTCACCAAGGAATACGCCGGTGCCTACAATCAGGTCAAGGTCAGCATCAACACCACCGCCGACTCCCTCACCAAGATTGTCGGTGAAATCCAGCAGATCGTTGAAGCAGCCACCAAAGGCGAGTTCAGCATCAAGATGGACATGACCGACAAGCAGGGCTACACCAAGACCCTTTCCGAGTTGCTCAACTTGTTGAGCAACACCGTCGATACAGCGTTTCAAGACACCATCCATGTGGCACAGGCACTATCGAAGGGCGATCTCACCCAGACCGTCAGCCGCGACTATCAGGGCGCTTTTAACGAAGTCAAACAAAACCTGAACGGCACGGTAGACAACCTCAAACAGTTGGTCGGTGAAATCAAGGATGCCACCGACACCATCAACACCGCCTCCAAGGAGATCGCCGCGGGCAACAGCGACCTGTCGCAACGCACCGAGGAACAGGCCTCCAGTCTGGAAGAGACCGCCTCCAGCATGGAAGAGCTGACCTCCACGGTGAAGCAAAATGCCGAAAATGCCAAACAGGCCAACCAGCTGGCGATCGGTGCCTCGGACGTGGCGGGCAAAGGCGGTGCGGTGGTCGGCGAAGTGGTCACCACCATGGATTCGATCAACGAATCGTCGCGCAAGATCGTGGACATCATCTCGGTAATCGACGGCATCGCGTTCCAGACCAATATTCTTGCGCTGAATGCCGCGGTTGAAGCGGCTCGTGCAGGCGAACAGGGGCGCGGTTTTGCGGTGGTCGCCGGAGAAGTGCGCAACCTCGCGCAACGCTCCGCCGCAGCAGCCAAAGAAATCAAGACTCTGATCGGGGATTCGGTGGGTAAGGTAGAGGAAGGCAGCAAGTTGGTGGCACAAGCCGGACAGACCATGGAAGAGATTGTCACCAGCATCAAGCGGGTGACCGACATCATGTCCGAGATTACTGCTGCATCCCAAGAACAAAGCCAGGGTATCGAGCAGGTCAACACTGCCATCACCCAGATGGACGAAGTAACCCAGCAGAATGCCGCGCTGGTGGAAGAAGCCGCGGCGGCAGCCGAATCGCTGGAAGAGCAGGCGCAGAACCTGTCGGTATCGGTCGGGACGTTCAAGATGGACAGCCACTCCGGCAGCACAGCGCTCGTTTCCCGCGCGCCAGTTCACTCCGGACGCGCGCCCGCGCAACACGCGGCTTCGGCACGCAAGGGAACAGGCAAGCCCGCACATCCTGCGGCAGTCAAAGCCGGAGGGGATGGACAGGCAGTAGTAACCAAGCCAGCCAAGCCGCAAATACAGGGCGAAGATGGCGAATGGGCAGAGTTTTGAGGGGCAAGCTCCCCTCCCCCGCCGGCCAATTTTCTCCTCCCCCGTTTTAGCCGGCGGGTTTTTATTAGTAAATATCCCGCGTAACCAGTCAACAGTTATCGCGTGATATTTAACCGGTGCAGCAGGTTGTGTAAGAACGGCATAGCCAAACTGCAAAACTTAGCCAGTGTAAAAAAGGAGCGATCATGTCTATTAGCACACGAATTTACGATCCTTCGGCACGTATTTCCATGTCAGGCCGGTTTGATTTTAAAGTGCATCGCGATTTCAAGGAGGCGTATATACATTTGCTCGACAATGCCGCAGTACATGAAATCGAGGTTGATATGGGCAACGTGGAGTATATGGACAGCTCCGCGCTGGGCATGTTGTTACTGCTGCATGAACGTGCCTCAGCACTTAATAAAAACGTCTCTTTGCTCAATACGACCGGTGCAGTTTCAAAGTTGCTGGAAGTCGCCAATTTCAATAAGGTTTTTAACTTTAAACACTAGCCATTATCCAAAAAACCGCAGTTAACGAAGGACATTCTGACATTTCAATGGAGTATGCCGCTTTCGTAGGTGCGAATGAATTCGCACCTACAAACCAAATGCGTTTTCTAGGATTATTAGCAAGAACTATCTGTAAATGTAGATTGGACTAGCCATGTTAAAACGCATCCCAATCGAACAACTCTGTGTCGGTATGTACATTCATGAGTTTTGCGGCTCGTGGTACGAGCATCCGTTCTGGCGTAATACCTTCTTGCTGGATAAACCCGAAGACTTGAGTGAGATACGGGCTACAGGCATCAGGGAAATATGGATAGATACCAGCAAAGGTCTGGATGTCGAGGGCGGCAAAAGCGCGAAGGCAATCGCCTCGGAAATTGACCAAACGCTTGCGCAGGCCAATACCGTTAACAAGATTACGCGTCATGTCGGCATTACGCAGGAGGCCGAGCGCGCCATCAATATGTGCACACAATCCAGGCTAGCGGTCGCATCCATGTTTCAGGAAGCGCGTATGGGTAAAGCACTGAATGCCAGCGACGCACTTCCTGTCGTTGACGAAATCACCGGCTCGGTGATGCGCAACTCCGGCGCGCTGATCAGCCTTGCACGCCTGAAAGACAAGGACAATTACACCTACATGCATTCGGTCGCGGTATGCGCATTAATGGTATCGCTGGCACGACAGTTGGGGTTTGATAACAAGCAGATTCATGAAGCAGGTCTGGCGGGCTTGCTGCACGACATCGGCAAAACCATGGTTCCGCTGGAGATCATCAACAAACCCGGCAAACTGACTGATGAAGAATTTCAGATGGTAAAAAACCACCCCACCGAAGGATACAAAATATTGCGGGACAGCAACGGTATCAGCGATATTGCGCTGCACGTTTGCATGCACCACCATGAAAAAGTGGATGGCAGCGGCTACCCGGACAGGCTCGCCCATACACAGATCAACCTGTATGCCAAGATGGGCGCATTATGCGATGTCTACGATGCGATCACTTCAATACGGCCTTATAAAAACGGCTGGGAACCGGCGGAAGCCATACGCAAAATGGCCGAGTGGAGTTCCGGTCATTTCGACCAGCGAATTTTTCACGCTTTCGTTAAAAGTATCGGCATCTATCCGATCGGCACACTGGTCCGGCTCAAGTCATTTCGTCTGGGGGTGGTCGTGGAACAATCCGATCATTCGCTGCTCACACCAATTTTGATGGTGTTTTTTTCCATCGAAAAAAATAGCCGGATAACACCCGAGATGCTGGATTTGTCGATTCCGTCCTGTCAGGATGGAATCGTCTCGCACGAAGACCCGGCACACTGGAATATCCACGACATTCAGGAACTGTGGAGCGGATTGGCTGCCGTGCCGCAGAATGAAAATTATCAGTCCAGTCCATTTGAAATGGCGGAAGCGATGCGATGACAAGCGACACGCCAACAGCCAGGCTAGACATTCTGGATAAGATGTTTGGCGAAACCTCGGCGGTGTTTTATACCGCCGCAGCGGAAGGTGACTTTGACCTGAATTATGTAAGCCGCAATATCGGGCGGGTGTTAGGCGTGCTACCGGAAACATGTATTGGAACGGTTGGATTCTGGCGCGCACGGATTGACGCTGAAGATGCAGTTCATGTGCTTGGTGAGCTTGCCGGGCTTGCGGCCGGCATTTGTTGTTATCAGGAATTCCGTTTTCGCGACGACCAGAACAATTTTCGCTGGGTCAGCAATGAAGTGACCTTCAAACGCGATGCAGGCGACGACAGTGGCTATCTGGCCGGTTGTCTGCACGACATCAGTGCGGCTAAAAAATACGCGGCGGAATTTTCAAATCATTTGAAAGAACAAAGTGCCCGCGAACATTTCTATCTGTCCGTGCTGGATAGCCTGCCGCAGCGGCTATTCTGGAAAGATCGCAATTCTGTGTTCCGCGGTTGCAACCTGAACGGCGCACATGCACTGAATCTTGCGCAAACCGGCGAGATCGTCGGCAAGAGCGATTATGATTTTTATGCCAATCACGAGGAGGCCGATTATCTGCGTCTCCACGATGAACAGGTGATGAACTCCGGGGAGGCTTCCTATCATACCGAAGTGTCTGCCCGTGAAAGCGATACCTGGCTGGATGTCACCAAAGTGCCGCTACGGGATGAGGGTGGTGATATTTACGGACTGCTGATCAGCTACGAGGATGTCAGCGCACTCAAAAAGAGTGAGATGACATTACATAAATTCAAGCGTGCGGTGGAGCAAAGCTCGAATAGCATTGTCATTACCGATGTGGACGGCAGCATCGAATATGTCAATCCGGCTTTCCAGAATACTTATGGCTACGAAGAACACGAGGTATTGGGGCAAAATCCGCGCCTGTTGAAATCCGGACTCATGCCGCAGAGTATTTACCCAGAGATATGGGAAGCCATTTTGAGCGGGCGAAGTTGGCGCGGTGAACTGTCGAACCGGTCCAAGAGTGGCGTAATCTCCTGGCAACTCACTTTTATTTCGCCGATTTTTGATGAGCATGGAATGATTTCCCATTTCCTTGCCATCGGTGATGATGTCACTGGACGGAGAAAAATAGAGGATGCTCTGACCGAAAGCGAGGCGCGTCTGCACGAGGTCACCAACTCCATCGGGGAAGGGATATTTGTGATCAATACAGAAGGTGACATCACCTTTGTCAATCCGACAGCAGCAAAATTGCTCGGGCAAAGCGTTAAAAATCTGCTCGGTATAAGTTGCCGCAATATATTCAATGACCCGAGGAGTAGCATACGCACAGAAAACGACACCCGCCCGCCTGCATATCTTGCAAAGAATATCGGGGACCGCTGGCTGGCCAATATCTTGCATCAACACAAAGCCCTGCGCAGCGACAATGAGTTCTTCAAACACCAGGATGGTTCGCGATTCCAGGTGTCTTATATTGCCACTCCGATATTCCGCAACGAGCAATTTGCCGGCGCGGTAGTGGCATTTCACGACATCACCGAACAAAAATTCACACAAAAGTTGCTGGACGACACATTGCTGGAGCTGCGCACCATACTGGATAACGCCCAGATCGGCGTGGCTTATCTGCGGCAAAACGAATTTTCCTGGATAAATAAACACATGGAGCAAATGTTCGGTTATACCGTTGGTGAATTGATCGGCAAGCCGATGGAGGCAATTTATGCAAACGACGAAAATTTGCAGAATAGTTCAGGCGGTGAGATGCATGATTTGTTGACCAAAGGCGTGGTCGAGAACGAGCGCCCGATGAAAAAATCCACCGGTGAAGTATTCTGGTGCCACCAACGCGGCATCGCCATCGATAGCGAGTATCCCGACAAGGGCAGTATCTGGATCATGCTGGACATCGACCGTTTGAAGAATACCGAGAACCATCTGAAGGCATTGAATGAAACACTCGCTTCACGCGTGGATGACGAAACGCGGAAATCGCTGGAAAAGGAACGATTGCTTATCCAGCAAGGCCGCACCGCGGCAATGGGAGAGATGATCGGCAACATCGCCCATCAGTGGCGCCAACCCCTGAGTACGCTCGGACTGGTGGTGCAAAATATCCATGCGGATTATCAGGAGAAAACACTGGACGACAGCTCTCTGGAAAAATATGTGGCAACAGCCAAACAGGCGATCCAGCGAATGTCGTGCACAATCGATGATTTTCGCGACTTTTTCAGGCCAAACCGGGTCAGGGAATGTTTTTCGATCTGCCAGTCCATTCATGAAACCATGCAGTTACTGGACGCAATGATGAAGAACAACGGCATCGCAGTACGGCTGACCGGTGACCAAAAACTCAAGACGCTTGGACATCCCAACGAATTCTCACAGGTCATACTCAACTTCATAACCAATGCGAAGGATGCGCTGGTGGAAAGGAAAGTATCGCAAGGCCGCATAGATATTGAACTGACGGCACACGATAAATGGGGAATAGTATACATACGGGACAATGCGGGAGGCATGAAAAATGATGTGATGGAAAAAATATTCGACCCTTACTTCACCACCAAACCGAACGGCACCGGGATCGGCTTATACATAACTAAAATAATTGTTGAAAATCACATGGGAGGCAGTATTACTTGCCGCAACACAGCGGAAGGTGCGGAATTTATCATTACCATTCCGCTGGGATCGGATTGTGTGATTTCAGAATATAGCGAGGGTGAAAATGACTGCCATTGACTTGAAAGGATTGACGGTACTTTACGCCGAAGACGATGAAACCGCACGCGATCAGGTAGCTCACTTTCTGCGCAAAAAATGCGGCGGTGTGCGGTTGGCAGGCAACGGCCTGGAGGCATTGGAGCTCTACGCCGAGCAGCGCCCCGACATGGTCATCAGCGACATCATGATGCCTGAAATGAACGGTCTGGAGTTCGCCGAAATCATCAAGCAACGCGACCCGTCCATGCCGGTCATTCTGGTGACTGCCTTTAATGATGCAACTTATCTCCATCGTGCCATCGATCTCGGCGTGGATAATTATGTGCTCAAACCAATCGATCTGGGGAAGCTCCATGCCGCCATGTTGAAAAGCGCGGAACTGCTAATAAAAACCCGCGCACTGGAGATTAGCCGTGCGCAACTGGAAAAATATCACGATGCGGCAGAAGCGGAACGCGAACTGGTATCCGAATTAATGATGCGCATGATGCAACCCGAACTCATGGTGGATCGATTGGTAAAATTCTGGCTCGAACCGACAGATAGGGTCAGCGGCGATCTGGTTTCCTTCCACCGTGCGCGCAATGATCGCCTGTACGTCATGCTGGCCGATTCAACCGGCCACGGTTTACCGGCTGCGTTGAACCTGCTTACGGTCAATCATATCTTCTACAGCATGGCGGAAAAATCTCTTCCGGTTGCACAAATCGTCGAGGAAATGAACGCTGCGGTCAAAGCCCAATCTCCCTCAGACCGCTTTGTGGCGGCATTTGTAGCCTGCATCGATACGCATAATCATGTACTGGAAACATGGAACGGCGGTATGCCTTCGGCAATACTGATCAATCCGGCAGGCGAAATTTACTACCCGATTGCGTCCAATAATCTGCCTCTGGGAATACTGGACAGGACATTCACCGCCCAGACGGAGATATTTCAATGGGGTTTCCCCAGTCAATTGGTGATTTATTCGGACGGGGTTGTAGAAGCGGAAAATATAAACGGGGTTGCCTGGGGTGAACACAATATCAAACGCATCATCAAGGAAACACCGTCCGCGCAACGTTTCGACGCACTAACTAGCGCAGTGCATGACTTCCTCGGTGAACAGCGCGCATTCGATGACATGACCTTGCTAATGGTTGACTGTGTCATGTCGGAAACATGCGGGCATTAAACTTGTAGTCCGTTATCCTAGAAAAAGCAGTTAGCGCGAAATATCATGCTGTTTCAATATGTTGAACTGCTCTTGTAGGTGCGAATTCATTCGCATGCAGCCCATTGTTCGGGCGAATAAATTCGCCCCTACACACACCTCAACAGCTGTTTTTAGGATTATTGAGGATTTCATAATTGAAGATATGGTCTCCGTATCTCAAGGTCGGGCTACGCCCTACGGTAAATCACGTAATCGTCATGAATTATGTAAAGCTCAATAATCAGCCGGGTTCCTTATTCAGCATAGCCTTTAACCTTGCCAGCTTATCCATGCCCTCGTCTTTGCTGACAGTGGGTGCAGCTTCTTTATGTCCTCCCGCATAGACAAGCTCCCCTTCCGGCATTTCTTCCAAAAAACGGCTCGGCTCGCAGGCATGCCAGTCCTTGCCACGTTTGCGGCGGTTGCAATAACTGATCTGCAGACTGCGTTCGGCACGCGTGATACCGACATACATCAGGCGGCGTTCTTCCTCGATTTGCTTCTCGTCGCTGTCGCGGAACGGCAGGATTTCCTCCTCCGCGCCGACGATGAACACATGAGGAAACTCCAACCCTTTTGCGGCGTGCAGCGTGGATAGCGCAACGGCATCCTGCTCCTGATCTTTTCCTTCCAGCATATTGATCAGCGCGATAGTCTGCACCATGGCGATCAGCGATTTTTCGTCGGCTTCGGCTTTGCGCTTGAGCCACGCGACAAACCCCTGCACATTTTCCCATTTGGTATCGGCCTGACGCGGTTCATGCGAGTCGTATAACCAGGTTTCGTAATTGATGGCACGCAGCAACTCGTCGAGCAATTCGCCGCAGGGATCTTTGTCGGCACGCTCCTGAATGCGGTTGATAAAATTGCAGAACAGCATCAGCTCATCGTATTGGCGTGGCAGCAATTGCTGCTCCACCTGCGCTTCAAAAGCCGCTTCAAACAGGCTGATTTGGCGTGTTCCGGCGTAGCTGCCTAGCTTTTCCAGCGTGGTATTGCCGATACCGCGCTTCGGTGTAGTAATCGCGCGGATGAATGCGGGATCGTCATCTGAATTGGCGATCAGGCGCAAATACGAGGTGATGTCCTTGATCTCGGCTCGCTCGAAAAACGACGTGCCGCCGCTCACGGTATAAGGCACACGCTGGGCGCGCAATTGTTCTTCAAATACCCTCGACAGGTGGTTGCTGCGATACAGAATGGCATAATCTGAATACTTGGTGCGGTGCTCGAACTTGTGCGCCATCAGCTTCATCACCACACTCTCCGCCTCGTGTTCGTCGTCGCGCGCCGCATAGATACGCACCGGATCGCCGATGCCGTGATCGCTCCACAGGTTCTTTTCGAATACTTTAGTATTGTGGTTGATCAGGTGATTGGCCACCTTTAGGACACGTTGCGAGGAGCGGTAATTCTGCTCCAGCTTGATGACATGCAGATTGGCATAATCGTTGCGCAAGTTGTGCAGATTTTCGATGCTTGCCCCGCGCCAGGCATAAATCGCCTGATCGTCGTCGCCCACCGCGGTAAATGCGGCGCGGGTTCCCGCCAGCAGCTTGGTCAATTGATACTGGCAATCGTTAGTGTCCTGATATTCGTCAACCAGCAGATAGTGCAAACGGTTTTGCCAGCGCAACAAGGCTTCCGGATGTTCTTTGAACAGCACCACCGGCAGATGGATCAGGTCGTCGAAATCCACCGCCTGATAAGCGCGCAATGTTTCCTGATAGCGCGAATATACCCGTGCCCGGACTTTTTCCTCTTCGTTCCCGGCCCCCTGCCCCGCCTGGTCCGGCGCGATGAAAGCAGATTTCCAGTTGGAAATCTGCGTCTGAATATCGCGGATCTCCTGCTTGTCGCCGGAATTGGTCAGTTCGCTGATGATTTTCCAGGTGTCGCCGCTGTCGAAGATTGAAAACTGCGGCTTATAGCCCAGCAACTTTGCTTCGGCACGCAATATGTTCATACCCAGCGAGTGGAAGGTACTCACCACCAACCCCTTGGCATCCTTGCCCTGCAACAGTGTGCCGACGCGTTCGCGCATCTCGTTGGCAGCCTTGTTGGTAAAGGTGATCGCGGCAATATTACGCGCCGCATATCCGCACTTTTCCACCAGATAGACGATCTTCTGGGTGATCACCCGCGTCTTGCCGCTGCCAGCACCGGCCAGCACCAGTAAAGGGCCGTCCAGATAGGTTACGGCTTCGCGCTGTACTGCATTGAGCTTGTTCAACATTTACTTATTTTGAGCTGTCTGATGGTCTTGCATCTGAAGATTTCTAATCGGTGTTCGCCTGACAAAGCGCGGGGGGAATGCATCTGAACAAGCGTGCGGATCTGGCTTATGAAGAGACTCCAACTATTACTGCTTCGTGCAAATTATACCCGCGACTTGTTGCCATTTTTATTGGCATGCGCATCAGACCAAAGTGACATAAAGGGCTTGGGCGGCAAAGCAGTATTTTCGCTTGCATCTGTATCGGAACTAGCCAAAGCGTCTGTAATTGCCGATATTGAGTCGTTCGCCAGCGTGTCCGCTGTTGCCAATGATTGAGTCTGGTCCGCCTCATACCACTTTACGCAATTGCCGCCACTTTTCACTGCTTCATGAAACGCCTCATCAGCACGTGCAAGCAGGCTCGCCAATGTATCGTCCGGATTTGCCATACTCACACCCGACGATATGGTAACCGGTGGCAGCGCATCGCCACTGGGCAACACGATCATTGATCCGCTGACAGCCGTCCTCAACCTTTCAGCAGCGATACAGCCGTCGGCCAGCGAGGTGTTGGTCATAAAAACGGCAAATTGATCACCTACAAAGCGCCCGGCCTGATCATCGGGACGCAGACAGGCCAGCATGGTATGCGCGGTATCACGCAGCGCTTGCTCGCTGCCAAGTTGCCCGTACTTATCGCTAAATTCCTTGAATTTATCGATTCCCAACAGCATGATGCAGCTTGATTTCTTGTTTGAAATATCACGGTTCAAATGGCGGCCGAATTTTTCTTCCATCCATTGGCGGTTATACAGACCTGTCAGTTCGTCAACCACCGCAACACTTGCGAAACCGTGGTGCTGTTCAAGGTTCTCCGCCATGGAGCTGTTGTCGGGACGGATACGTGTGCTCAACACGTTGAGCATGTTATGTGCAGCCTGATGCGAAATATCAATCAATTCCCACAGGATGTCGTGTTCAATAACAAGCAGTTCGCAATCTGTTGCGGCAACGACGTAGGTAAAATCATGTGCATCGCCCAGAACGGACATTTCACCGGCACATTCCCCATTTCCAAGTACTGCAACCGGCTCGTCATTCGGGTTTAATTGGATATTCAGGCGTCCGGAAATAATGACGTAAATCGCACGGTTGACTTCACCGGGAGACAATAATATTTGGCCGGCACTCAAGGTGCGAAAATTGGACTCGCTAATATTGTGGGCAAACAATTTACTGGGAACACCCTGAAATAACGGGGCTGTTTCCAGAACTTTAAAGATATCTGGGGAAAGAATCACGTCATTGCCTCCTTACAGTTGGTCCATCCGGGTTGCATGTGGCCAGTTTAGGTAAATTTCAGATGCCGGATAATTTATCAGGCGCTTATTATAACTTGAGCCGCTGAACCGCGAATGTAAGACATATTCAATTTGGCACATCCCTGCCCAACAGGCTCGAAATACGGAAATTGGCCACATCCAGACGTTTCAGCTAGATATAGCAGACGCACTGAAACGCAGTGACACCGTGGTGAGAGGCTATAGCAGCTCGCGCACCGGCCTGAAACTCTTGCGATGAACATCAGACACACCATATGCGCGCAATGCGGCCAGATGCGCGGCGGTTGGATAACCTTTGTGTTCGGCAAAACCATATTGCGGATATTTTTCGTGCAACCCCAACATCAGTGCATCGCGCGCAGTCTTTGCCAGGATTGACGCGGCCGAAATTGCCGCGACCTTGCTGTCTCCCTTCACGATTGCCTGACTGGGGATACCGGTCTGAGGGCAATATAACCCATCCACCAATACCTGTTGCGGCTGGACAGGCAGGGCCAGCACGGCACGACGCATTGCCAACAGCGTTGCCTGCAGGATATTGAGCCGGTCTATTTCATCGACTTCTGCATAGGCCACCGCCCATGCCAGTGCCCGTTCACGAATAATGGGGGCAAGTTGGTCGCGTTGCCGTTCTGAAAGCTTTTTTGAATCAGCCAAACCTTCGACGGGATTATTTTCATCAAGAATTACTGCTGCCGCGCTGACCGGCCCGGCCAGCGGGCCGCGTCCGGCTTCATCCACACCGCAGACAAGGATAATACCGGTCATGCCGGCAAATAAGGCAGGATGGCCGCTGCGGCTTTCTGTGCGGTATTCTGGCGCAGAGTGTGATGCAATGCTGAAAAAGTCTCCTCGAGTTGTGCCACTGCATTTTTGTCATTGACCAGATTGAGCAACGCCTGGGTCAGGTTTTCCGGTGTGGAATCTTCCTGTATCAGTTCCGGCACGACAAAGCGTCCGCACAAAATATTGGGTAAACCGAAGTAAGGCTGATAGCGTTTGCGCTTGATCATCCACCACGACAATGACGGCATCTTGTAGGTAATAACCATCGGGCGCTTGAGCAAGGCACACTCCAGCGTCGCCGTACCGGAGGCGACCAGCACGATATCCGCTGCAATCATCGCGTCCTGTGCATGACCGAACAACAGCGTGATCGGCAGTTGCTGCGCGTCGCAATCGTAGAGTGCCTGCTCAAAAATCCCGCGCGTTTCGCGGCTCACCAGCGGCACCAGAAAGCGCGCGTCAGGCAGATGCTGCAGCACAAGTTTGGCTGTTTCAATATAAGTGCGCGCCAGATGTTTGACTTCACTCTGGCGGCTACCCGGCAGGAAAGCAAATACTTTTGCCTGCAACGGGATGCGCATTGTCTCGCGCATCTCGTTGCGTTTAGGATGATCCGGCAATATATCGGCAAGCGGATGGCCGACGAAATCGACCGGGATACCGGCCTGCTGATACAGTACCGGCTCGTGAGGAAACAAGGCAAGCATATGCGACACGGCCCGTTTGATTTTATTGATGCGCTCTCCGCGCCATGCCCAGATTGACGGGCTGACATAATGGATAGTAGCGATACCATTCTGCTTGAGCACCCGCTCCAAATCAAGATTAAAATCCGGTGCATCCACCGCGATAAATAAATCGGGACGATTGGCTAAAAAGTAATTTTTCAGCTTACTACGAATTCCGACTATTTCTCGATAGTGGCGCAGCACTTCGACGTAGCCGCGCACCGCCAGTTTTTCCATCGGAAACAGCACTTGCATACCGGCTGATTGCATCTTTGGGCCGCCAATGCCGACGAATTGCACACCCGTATGTGCTTCTTTCAAGGCTGCCATCAAAAGACTGCCGAGCAGATCGCCGGATGCTTCGCCCGCGACGATACCTATTACGATTTTTTGCTGCAACATGAAAACGACCTATCAGCGAATGATGCCGCGTTGAGTGGCGGCGAGAAAATCTACCAGCGGCTGCAACTCTGCATGTTCGGCCAATTGCGATTGAATAGCAGCTTTAGCCTCCTCGAAACCCAGGCCGGATTTATACAAAGCCTTGTAGGCACGCTTGATTGCCATGATAGACGAACTGGTAAACCCGCGTCTCTTCAAGCCTTCGGCATTGATACCATGCGGTGCGGAGGGATTGCCTGATGCCAGCACGTAGGGCGGCACATCCTGCAACAGGATCGTACCCATGCCGGTGATAATATGCGCGCCAATCTTGACGAACTGGTGCACCACGGTAAAACCACCGAGGATCGCGTAATCGCCGACTTCGACGTGTCCGGCCAATTGCGCGTTGTTGGCGAATATGGTGTGGTTGCCCACTTGGCAATCGTGCGCAAGATGCACATAGGCCATGATCCAGTTGTGGCTGCCAACACGCGTCACTCCGATATCCTGCGCGGTACCCAGATTGAATGTGCAGAATTCGCGGATGGTGTTGTGATCGCCGATTTCCAGACGCGTCGGCTCATTCGCATACTTTTTATCCTGCGGAACTTCACCCAGCGAACAGAACTGAAAAATGCGGTTGTGCTGGCCGATTCGGGTATGGCCGTTAATCACCACATGCGGCCCTATAACCGTACCCGCACCGATCTCGACGTGCTCGCCGATTATGGAATACGCGCCCACCTCGACATCGTCGGCGAGCTTTGCATCCGGATGAATAATGGCGGTCGGATGAATCATAGATATCTCTTTTTTAAATGCAAGGCTACGCCACCGATTTGACCGTGCACATCAATTCCGCTTCGGCAGCCAGTTGCCCGTCCACTTCTGCTCTGGCACTGAACTTGAATACGCCGCGCATGCTGCGTGTCAGCGATACCTTGATAATCAGTTGATCGCCGGGGCTAACCGGACGTTTGAAACGCGCACCGTCAATGCCGGCAAAATAATATACAGACTTGTCGTCGGGTTTGCTGTCCATGGATTTGAACGACAGCAGCGCGGCGACCTGTGCCATCGCCTCGATGATCAGCACACCGGGCATCACAGGGTGGTGCGGGTAATGGCCCGGGAAGAATGGCTCGTTGATAGTGACATTTTTCAGTGCCACAATATCTTTGCCCGGTTCGACCGACAACACCCGATCCACCAGCAGAAACGGATAGCGGTGCGGCAAGTGTTCGAGAATTGCGTGAATGTCCATTTGCGTGCTCATCAGTTTTGTCCTTTTAACAATTTAAGCTCTTGCTCCAGTGTTTTAATACGCTTCGCCAGATCGTCCAAATGGCGCAGGTGCACCGCATTCTTGCGCCAGTCCCCTGTCGTGCTGAACGGAAAGATGGCCGCATAGGAACCGGCTTCGCGGATCGATTTCCCAACCAGCGTATGGGCTGCGATCTCGACATGATCGGCCAGTTGCAGATGCCCCAATATCCGCGCGCCGCCACCGATCAGGCAATAGCGCCCGATCACCGCGCTACCGGCAATTCCTGCACACCCGGCAATGGCTGTGTGCGCACCGATGCGCACGTTATGCGCAACCTGAATCTGATTATCCAGCTTTACTCCGTCTTCGATCACCGTATCATCCAGTGCGCCGCGATCTATCGTGGTATTCGCTCCGATCTCGACATCGTTGCCGATTACCACACGTCCGATTTGCGGAATCTTGATCCAGACTCCCTCATCCATCGCGATACCGAAACCGTCAGAGCCAATCACCGCGCCGGAATGCGCGATCAGGTTATCGCCTATCACGCAGTCGTGATAAACCACCACGCGCGGATACAGCCTGGCATTGCTTCCAATGACCGTATTCGCACCGATGCAGCAACCCTCCCCGATTACGCTGTGTGCCCCTATCGTCGCCCCCTCCCCGATAACCGCCATCGCCGCAATGCTGGCCGTCGGGTCTACCTGCGCATGCGCGCCGACCACCGCACTGGGGTGTACACCGACTTTGGCTTCCGGCAAAGGATTGAGCAACGCTGAAACCTTGGCGAAATATGCATAGGGGTTATCCGAAACAATGCGCGGCAAGTCGGTCGCATCCGCATCTGTTTCGCCGAGAATCACCGCACCTGCGCGAGTATCGGCCAATTGTGTGCGATATTTACTGTTGGTGAGAAAACTGATTTGGTTTGGCTGTGCGTTCTCAAGCGTTGCGATTTGGCAGATATGCACTCCGGTATCTCCGAGCACTTGCCCGCCAAACCGGGCCGCTATGTCGGCCAACCGATAGGTGATATTCATACTGCTTGGCGCTTATTTACTATCCTTGCTGCTGTCGGCCTTATCGCTACTGGAGAGATGTTTGATAACCTTATCGGTTATGTCAATTTTCGGATTGCGGTACACCGCTTCTTGCAGGATCAAATCGAATTTTTCAGTTTCGGCAATCGACTGAATTGCCTTGTTGGCATGTTCCAGCACAACAGCCAATTCCTCATTCTTGCGCAAATTCAAATCTTCGCGAAACTCGCGCTGCATACGTTGCAAATTCACGTTCAGAGCGGTCAATTCGCGTTCCTTGTTGCGATGATCGGCATCGGAAAGCGTACCGCTGTCCTTTTCCAGCAAGGTTTGCAAATCTTTAGCCTGCTTCATCAGTTTCTTGATTTCCTGGTCGCGCCCGGAAAATTCTTTTTCAATCTTTTTTTCCGCCTTCATCGCGGGAACGGATTCGCGCAGCACACGCTCGGTATCCACCACACCGACCCTGAAATCTGCAGCCTGTGCAGCTCCCGCCCCAAGCAACATAGCCAACACATACGCTTTTACCATCTTTTTCATTACCTGCTCCTTCACATCATAACCGGCAACCCAGCCAGTATCAGCTTACTAGCCAAGTCAATTTTTTATTTCAAGTAATAGCTAAACGACCAACCGCTTCATCATAACCAGCCACTTGGCCGCCGTCTTTTGGTGACCTAGTGGAATGGCTAGTTGTTCTATCAGAACATCGACCCCAAGCTAAACTGGAATCTCTGCAGCTTGTCTTCCGGCTGCTTGTTAAGCGGCACGCCATAACTTAATTTAAGCGGCCCCATCGGGGAAAACCAGGCGACAGCCATACCGGTAGAATAGCGCAATCCTGCACTTCCCGGCAGATCACCCGGGCCATAAACCGCGCCCGCATCGACAAAACCACTCAAGCGCACCGATTTTTCCTTGACACCCGGAAACGGCAGCAATAATTCTGCATTACCGACCACGCGTCTTGTGCCACCCAGCACCTGATTATTGAGATCACGCGGGCCCAGCGAACTGGCATCGTATCCCCGCACCGAACCCGTGCCACCGGCATAAAAGTTCTTGAAAAACGGCATGGGTTTTCCGCCATAACCGCCCCCGACACCAACCTCGCCGTTTAATAATAAAGTGATATCGCTGCTCAGTGGATTAAACCACTGATGCTGATAATTCAGTTTGTAATAGCGCATATCGAACACCGGCATCGCTAGCTCGGCAAAAGCATGCTGCACGGTACCCTCGGTGGTGTAAATCGCACTGTCCCGGCTATCCCTGCTCCAGCCGACAGTTCCCAGCAAATTGCTGTTGGTTGTGCCGAAAGTATTGACATACTGTACCAAGCGCGCAGAAGGGTTGGTCAGCAACCCCAACTCGGTATTTTCAAATGCCAAACCATAGCTAATCGATTCATCCTCACCTATCGGCACGCCGAAACGCATGCCACCACCCATGGTTTTAGATGAGTATTGGCTGACCGCCGTACTGCTCGAATTGGTATCGCGTTTGTAGAAATCGAAACCCCGACTTACGCCGTCATCGGTGAAATAGGGGTTGGTATAAGAAAGTGAATAAATCTGATTAACCTTGCTGGTATTAATTTGTGTCGAAATATGGTTACCGCTACCAAACAGGTTGGCCTGTGTAATACCGCCACTGAAGGTCAACCCTTCACCCTGGGAAAAACCCGCGCCCACCGAAAAATTGCCCGTGGATTTTTCCTTAACGGATATAGTCACATCCATCTGATCTGTCGTGCCCTGCACCGGAGGTGTCTCCACATCAACTTCAGAGAAAAAGTCCAGCTTGTCCACACGTTGCTTGGATTTCTTGATTTTTTCCGAGTCGAACCATGCACCTTCCACTTGTCGGAACTCTCGGCGAATAACTTCATCGCGCGTCTTGTCGTTTCCGACAATATTGATACGGCGTACATACACGCGCTGCCCGGGATCAACGACAAAATTAAATGCTACCTGATGCTTCACCTTGTCAATTTCCGGCACCGCATTCACGTTGGCGAAAGCATACCCTTCCTGCCCCAAACGCTCGCCGACTTTCTTGCTGGTTTCGGTCAGCGCTTTGCGCGAAAAAGTATCGCCCGCTTTAACCTGAATAAGTTTTTCAAACTCATCCTTGGGGATCAGGGTATTACCGGCCACTCCCACCTTGGAAATAGTATATTTTGCCCCCTCGGTGACATTGATTGTGATGTAAATGTCTTTCTTGTCCGGGGTAATGGATACCTGTGTGGAATCGATATTGAATTCCAGATAACCGCTATCCATGTAGAACGAACGCATAACCTCCATATCGGCGGATAGCTTTTGCTTGGAGTATTGGTCGTTTTTATTGAACCAGCTCATCCAGTCCGGCGTACTAAGTTTCATCATATCCAGCAACTCATCTTCCTGATAGGCTTGGTTGCCAACCAGATTAATTTGCTTGATTTTCGATACTTCGCCTTCCACCACATTAAACACAATGCCAACGCGATTGCGCTCCAATTCAGTGACAGTGGATGTCACGCTCACGGCATATTTTCCGCGCGCCACATACTGGCGCTTCAACTCCTGGGTGGCCTTATCCAGCGCGCCTTTATCGAATATGCGCGCTTCGGCCAAACCCGCATACTTCATATTATCCTTCAATTGATCCTTGGAAAAATCCTTCACGCCGTTGACTTCGATACTGGCTATAGAAGGTCGCTCGCGCACCAGTACGATCAATACGCCCTGTTCCACTTCCAGACTCACATCCTTGAAGAAGCCGGTGGCATATAAGGCCCGAATCGCCGCTGCGGCCTGCTGATCGTCCATCTTATCGCCAACCTTGATAGGCAGATAATTAAACACCGTGCCGGCTTCGGTACGTTGTATCCCCTCGACGCGAATATCCTTGACGGTAAACGGTTCTATTGCCCAAGCGGGAGATAAACAGAGTAGTGAAATCAGTCCCGCTAGTTTTTTTAGTTTCATGTTTTAACCAGAGATTAGGCGATTAATGTCGTTATATATAGCGAAAATCATCAACGTACCGAGCAGCGCGATGCCAATTTTCTGACCGATTTCCCAAATCTGCTCGGGAACCGGACTCCCCTTAACTAATTCGGCAGCATAATACAACAAGTGTCCCCCGTCCAATAAGGGGATAGGCAATAAATTCAGTACGCCAAGGCTAACACTGATCAATGCCAGAAATCCCAAATAAGCCGCCATCCCCATTCCAGCGGACTGGCCGGCGTAATCAGCGATGGTGATCGGGCCGCTCAAATTCTTCATCGAAATCTCGCCAACCACCATTTTTCCCAGCATTTTCAGGCTGATGACAGAAGTTTCCCAAGTTTTGCGCAAAGACCGGGTAAGCGCATCAAGGGGTGTATAACTCACCTCGGTAAACATCGCTTGCCATGCCGCTTCATCTACTTGCGGGGCAGCTCCAATCTTGCCGACTGTTTGACCGGATTCGGAAACGGCTTGCGGCACGACCGCTATACTCAAGGTCTGCTCCCCGCGCAAAATACCAAGCTGCACTGTTTTTCCGGGCGATGCGCGCACGACCTCCACCACCTCATTCCAGCGTTGCATCGCCACTCCATTGGACAGCAAGATGTGATCGCCCTCTTGCAAACCGGCAATTTGCGCCACACTGTTTTCGGCAATTTGCCCGATCACAGGCAGGACGATTGGCCGATAAAGCGACAACCCAAGCTTGTCGAGAAATTCACCATCCAGATCTTTGGCTTCCAAGCTGCTAATGTCGAGCAGATGAAAAAGTTGTTCGTCCTGCGCGCTACGCGCTTCTATCTTGACCTCGCCTTGTCGAAGGGCCAACTCCAGCAGCGTCCAGCGCAGTTCCTGCCAGCTTGGGATCGCCTCGCCGTTGATGCCGAGAATGGTTTCGCCCGCCTGCATCTGCGCGATGGAAGCTGGAGAACCCTGCGGCACCTCACCCAACACCGGTTTCAACCCCGGTACGCCGTACACAAACAGCGCCCAGTACAACACGATAGCCAGCAAAAAATTCGCCAGCGGCCCTGCCGCCACGATCGCCATGCGTTGCAACACCGGCTGTCTGTTGAAAGCGTATTTCAAATCTTGCGCGACCACTTCGCCTTCGCGCTCATCCAGCATCTTGACGTAACCGCCCAGCGGAATGGCGGAAATCACCCACTCGGTATCACTGCCGGCAAAGCGTTTCTGGTAAAGCACCTTACCAAAACCTATTGAGAAACGCAGCACTTTCACCCCACAGCGGCGTGCCGCCCAATAATGCCCCAGTTCGTGGAACACCACCAGTAGCGCGATCGCGCCGATAAATGCGAGCAAGGTAATCATGATGAACTGATTCGCTGCCGCGCGACACGGCGCGCTTCGGCATCCGCGCCCAGCACATCGTCCAGACTGCGGACCGCATTAGCCGTCAGTGCATTCAACACATCCTCAATGACACGCGGTATCGACAGGAAAGAAATCTGCTTATCGAGAAAAGCTGCCACGGCCACCTCGTTCGCGGCGTTCAAGATTGCCGGCGCGGTACCCGCCGCACGCAAGGCCTGATAGGCCAGCGCCAAACAGGGGAAACGCTCGAAATCGGGCGCGGAGAAATTCATCGTCGCCACTTTGAACAGATCGAGCGCTGCGACCCCTGCATCAATACGCTCTGGATAAGCCAGACCGTAAGCAATCGGGATGCGCATGTCTGGATTGCCGAGTTGGGCCAATACCGAGCCGTCCACATATTCGACCAGCGAATGGATGACGCTCTGCGGATGCACCACCACCTGAATATCATCGGCACCCGCATTGAACAACCAGTGCGCCTCGATGACCTCCAGACCCTTGTTCATCATGCTCGCCGAATCCACCGAAATCTTGCGCCCCATCACCCAGTTGGGGTGCGCGCAGGCTTGCTCCGGTGTGACATGCTGCAACTCGGCAAACGGCGTGTTGCGAAACGGTCCGCCCGAGGCAGTCAGCAGAATACGGCGCACGCCGTTGCTTGCCATATCTCCGTTGTAGTCGCGCGGCAGCGCCTGGAAGATCGCGTTGTGTTCGCTGTCGATCGGCAGCAATACCGAACCGCTGGCACGCACCGCATCCATGAACACGTTACCCGCCATCACCAGCGTTTCCTTGTTCGCCAGCAGGATTTTCTTGCCGGCACGCGCCGCTGCCAGCGTCGGCTGCAGGCCTGCCGCACCGACAATGGCAGCCATCACCGTATCGACTTCCGACAGCACGGAAACTTGTTCCAAAGCTCCGGCACCGCTCAATACCTCGGTGTTCAAACCGGCTTCACGCACCCATAGACGCAATTGTGCGGCGGCGGCTTCATCCAGCAGCACCGCATATTGCGGCTTGAATTGCCGACATTGCCGGAATAGTAAATCGGCTTGGCGGTTTGCTGTCAAGGCGATGATATTGAATTTACCGGGATGGCGTGCCACCACATCCAGCGTGCTGGTGCCGATACTGCCGGTAGCGCCGAGGATGGTTAAGTTTTGCATGTGCTAACCGAGCTGCTGCATCAGCAACGCCAGCGCAGCAAGTGGCAGAGTTGAAGTCAGCGCATCAATACGATCCAGCAATCCACCGTGCCCCGGCAGCAACGCACCGCTATCCTTTACTCCGGCCTGCCGCTTAACCGCCGATTCGAACAAGTCGCCGATCACCGCCAGCACAACCCACCACCAAGCGGCCAGCAGCAACGGCGGCAATATTTCGCGATGAGAGAAATGCGGGCTGAAACTCCATACCAACACCACATACAGAGACACGCCGAATACCGCGCCCGCTACACCTTCCCAAGTCTTGCCCGGACTGATTTCGGGCGCGAGTTTGTTCTTGCCAAAACGCCGCCCGGCAAAGTATGCAGAGATGTCTGCAACCCACACCAGACACATCACGAACAGCAACATCCACGGACTTGGATCAGCCGCACGCAAATCCAGCAGAGCCAAGCCGGTGGGAATTAATACCGCCCAACCCACCAGCGCCATCAGCAAAGGCTGTTTGACTTTCCAGCCTGTGATCAGCCAGCTAGGCACGATCACCAACCACAATAAAGCAGCCACCAGATACACAGCCAGATGTACATAGACCTGCTGTGCCGCGCCTGCATCGGCATCCAGCCACAACAGGGCCAGCATCCATGACAGAGTCAATAACCAGTAGAGCGTGGCCTTACGGCCGACAAATCCAGATAGCCGCGCCCATTCCACCGCACCTTGCCATACCATCACGACTACCAACACCGCCCACACGGCAGACGGTAATAAAAACAGCGCTGCCAACAACAGTCCAAGCAAAACGATAGCGGTAATTACGCGTAACTTAAGCACTGTTCTCACCCTTTAATTGTTCGCTGGTACGACCAAAGCGCCGTTCACGCTTTTTATAGGAGCCGATCGCCGTTTCCAGTTCCTTGCGACCAAAGGCAGGCCACAGGATATCGGTGAAATACAGTTCGGTATAAGCCAGTTGCCACAACATGAAGTTGCTGATGCGTTGCTCGCCGCCGGTACGGATAAACAAGTCCGGCTCGGGTGCATCGCTCATCGACAGGTAGGGTTGGAGGTCTGTTTCGGTAAAGGTTTGCGCAAGATCAGGATGCTCTTTGAGCATGGTTTGCACCGCATGCATCACATCCCAGCGACCGCCGTAATTGGCGGCGATCGTCAGTGTCAATGCGGTATTGGCGGCGGTCAGCTGCTCGGCATCCTGCATGGTCTGCCGTAGCTTGTCATCGAAACGGCTGCGGTCCCCGATGATTTTCAGGCGTATATTGTTTTTGTGCAGCTTGGTAACTTCGCGCTCCAACATTTTCAGGAACAGCGTCATCAAAAAAGACACTTCATCGGCGGGACGCCGCCAGTTTTCGCTGCTGAAGGCGAATACCGTCAGATACTCGACACCCAGATCACGGCAGGCAACCACCACTTCGCGCAACGATTCCACCCCGCGCTGATGCCCGGCCACACGCGGCATAAAACGCTGTTTGGCCCAGCGACCATTGCCGTCCATAATAACGGCAATATGGCGCGGAACACTGGCTATGTCTGGGATAGTGCAGGTGGAACTCGGTAGGAGATTGGCCATTATTCCAAGTTCCGTTGGAACTAAACGGCCATCAGATCGGTTTCTTTGGCAGCCAATGCTTTGTCGATTTCAATGACAAAACGATCGGTTAACTTCTGTACTTCATCCTGCAAACGCCGCTCCACGTCTTCGGCAATCTCTTTATTCTTGAGTGCTTCCTTGAGTGTATGGTTTGCATCGCGACGGATATTGCGTACCGCCACCTTGGCAGTCTCGCCTTCGGACTTGATCACCTTGATCAGATCGCGGCGCCGCTCTTCGGTCAGCATCGGCATCGGCACGCGAATCAGATCGCCATTAGTCGCCGGATTCAATCCCAGATCCGCATCGCGAATCGCGCGCTCGACCGGGCCGACCATATTCTTTTCCCAAGGTTGCACGCCGATGGTACGCGAGTCGATCAGTGTGACATTGGCGACTTGCGTGATCAGCGTCGGATTGCCGTAGTAATCCACTGTCACATGATCCAGCAGACCGGTGTGTGCACGTCCGGTGCGTACCTTACCCAAGTCGGCTTTCAGTGCATCCAGCGACTTTTGCATTTTTTGTTCGGTAGTTTTCTTGATGTCAGTAATCATGCCTTGCTCCTGCTTCAATCAATACGCACCAGCGTTCCTTCGGATTCGCCCAGCACCACACGCTTCAGCGCGCCGGCCTTGAAAATACTAAATACAATAATCGGCAGCTTCTGATCGCGGCATAGCGTCAATGCCGTCGCATCCATCACCTTAAGATTCTTTCCGATAGCCTCGTCAAAACTCAGGGTTTGATAGCGGATCGCATGAGGATCCTTTTTTGGATCGGCGGTATAAATACCATCCACCTTGGTGGCCTTGATCACCACCTCGGCGGACATTTCCACGCCGCGCAAAGCGGCGGCAGTATCGGTGGTAAAAAACGGACTTCCGATGCCGGCCGCAAAAATCACCACCTTGCCGTCTTCCAGATAACGCAGGGCCTTGTTGCGGATAAACGGTTCCGCAACCTGCTCCAGATTCAATGCCGACTGCACGCGGCAATCCAGCCCGGCGCGTTTCATCGCATCCTGCAACGCCATCGAATTCATCACCGTGGCCAGCATACCCATGTAATCGGCAGTAGCCCTGTCCATCCCCGCCGCAGCCGGAGCCACGCCGCGGAAGATATTGCCGCCGCCGATCACGATCGCCACTTGCACGCCCAAACCAGCCACCTCCGCAATCTCGGCAACGATACGCTCGATCACCTCGCGGTTGATACCGTAGCTGTCATCGCCCATCAGCGCTTCGCCGCTGAGCTTGAGCAAAATACGTTTGTAGGCGGGCGCGCTCATGATGCGATTAACCCAATGCGGCAGCAGCGGCAGCAGCCACTTCAGCCGCGTAGTCTTCGACCTTCTTCTCGATGCCCTCTCCCACTACAAACATTTGGAACGCGGTCACCGATGCGCCTTTGCTCTTCAGCAACTGCTCGATAGTCTGCTTGCCGTCTTCGGCCTTGACAAACACCTGCCCCAGCAGCGTAACTTCTTTGAGGAATTTCTGCACCGTGCCATCGGCAATTTTTTCCAGCATCGCTTCCGGCTTGCCGCCTTCACGCGCCTTCTCGATAGCGATACGGCGTTCGGTCTCGATATCGACCGGATTCACACCGGAAGCATCAATCGATTTCGGCTTGCTTGCGGCAATATGCATAGCAAGGTCGCGGCCCAGTGTTTCGTCGCCGCCGGTGAAATCCAGCAGCACGCCGATTTTGCTGCCGTGCAGATAGCTCGACAACTTGCCGGTGCTAGTCGCATAACGCTCGAAACGGCGGATAGTAACGTTCTCGCCCAGCTTCATCACCAGCGCCTTGCGCACTTCATCCACGCTGCCAGAACCGTTGACCAGTGCCATACCGGACAGCGCATCCATATCAGCTGGATTGCCTTTCGCCACAGTCTCGGCGGCGTTTTTGGCGAATGCCACGAAGTCATCGTTCTTGGCGACAAAGTCTGTCTCGCAATTCACTTCCACCACCGCGCCGGTCTTGCCGTCATTCGAAATAAAGGTAGTAACCACACCTTCGGCAGTCACACGGCTGGCCGCTTTGCTGGCCTTGGCACCGCTCTTGATACGCAATTGTTCTTCAGCAGCTTTCAAATTGCCGCCAGCCTCAACCAGCGCTTTTTTGCATTCCATCATGCCGAGACCGGTCATCTCGCGCAGTTCTTTAACCATACTTGCAGTAATTTCTGCCATCTTCAACTCCGTAAAATACTTATAAAAAAAGGGGCTCGCGCCCCTTTATGCGCCTTGCTGAAACTTAAGCCGCCTGTTCTGCTGCATCTGCCACTTGCTCAACCAGTTCGTTCATGGCTTGAGCGCGGCCTTCCAGCACTGCATCGGCGATACCGCGTGCGTACAAACGAATTGCCTGAGTGGAATCGTCGTTACCAGGAATGATGTAATCCACGCCAAGCGGGGAATTATTGGTATCAACAATACCGATCACCGGGATGCCCAGTTTTTGCGCTTCAACAATGGCACCCTTCTGGTAACCAACGTCGATCACGAACAGCGCGGCCGGCAAACCCGGCATATCCTTGATACCGCCCAGACTGCGATCCAGCTTTTCCAGTTCGCGCTTCATCATCAGCGCTTCTTTCTTGGAAACCTTCTCATTCGTGCCGTCGGCAGTCATCTGCTCCAACTCGCGCAGGCGCTTGATGGACAGTTGCACAGTCTTGTAGTTGGTCAGCATACCGCCCAACCAGCGGTGGTTAACGAACGGCGAACCGGCGCGAACCGCTTCTTCCTGCAGAATATCGCGCGCCTGACGCTTGGTCGCGACAAACAAAATTGTGCCCTTTTTGGCCGACAGTTTGCGCACGAAAGCCTCGGCTTCGGCAAACAGCGTGACGGTTTTTTCCAGGTTGATGATGTGAATCTTGTTGCGGTGACCGAAGATGAACGGTGCCATCTTGGGATTCCAGAAACGTGTTTGATGGCCGAAATGAACACCGGCCTCCAGCATTTGACGCATAGTTACAGCCATGAAAACTCCTAATGTGAGGGTTATAAACTACCACTCGCCAGCCTGACTCTTACGAGCACCCCAACTTGCGCGAGCGGGAAATTAGCTCCGGACTATTCCGAAGCGGCGCGCATTCTAGCACTAAGCCGCACTTCCCTCAACCTCAATCCTCACAAATTGCATCCCGGCTACAACCGTTGCCGCACGGTTTCAAACAAACAGATTGCGGTTGCCGCCGCGGCGTTTAGCGACTCGACCTTGCCCGGCATCGGGATAAAGATTTGCCGGGTGGACAAACTCAATAGCTCATCAGACAACCCCGCCCCTTCGTTGCCGATCAAAAATGCCACGCTGCCGCGCAAATCGCAGTCATACAGGCTGCGCGTGGCGTGCAAGCTGGTCGCCAGCAGCGTTCCGGGGAATGCCTTGGCTATGCCCGGCAAATCCTGCCGCTCGTGAATATCCAGCGCAAAATGCCCGCCCATCGCGGCACGCAACACTTTGGGCGACCATGCATCGGCGCAGCCCGCGGACAGAAACACCGCATCGCACCCCGCCGCTGCCGCCGAACGCAACATCGAGCCGAGATTGCCGGGGTCTTGAATATCCTCCAGCAGCAACGCGAAGCGGCTCTCGGCTAACATTCCTGACGGTTGCGGCAAGTCGATCATTGCGAGCAGGCCGGTCGGTGTTTTCAGCTCGCTGAGTTCCGCGAATAACTTGTCATCCAGTTGCGTGACCGGCACACATGCGGCACGTTCGATCAATGCCGATATTTCCGCGTCGTGCAACGCGGCGGCGTTCAGCAAAATATGCTGCGGCAGCATTCCGACATCCAGATAGGAAGCCAGCAAATGCGCACCGTCCAGCAGGGTCTGGTGCGCTTTGCCGCGTTGCCGCGCCGAACTGGTAAGTTTGAGAAGTTCCTTGAAAAAAGGATTATCGCGGGATTGGATTTTTTTCATGGCCGGATTTTCAAACCTGAATTTTCATACAGGAACCGGCATCATTCCGTTTTGGTTGCTTCCTGCTCCAGCAACGCGCCGATTTCGTCCAGCGACGGCAGATCGCTCAACACGCGCAGATTCAGGTCGTCGAGCATCTGTTTAGTGGTGGCGAATAATTCCGGTTTGCCCGGTGTGTCGCGGGTGCCGACGGCTTCGATCCAGCCGCGCGCCTCCAATGTTTTCAATATCTGCGAGGACACCGCTACGCCGCGTATTTCCTCGATGTCGCCGCGTGTAACAGGCTGGTGGTAGGCAACGATGGCGAGCGTTTCCAGCACCGCGCGCGAGTAGCGCGGCGGCTTCTGCGGGTTCAACCTGTCCAGGTACACCTGCATTTCCGGCTTGGCGCGGAACCGCCAACCGCTCGCCACGCGGCTCAATTCGACACCGCTGTCCTGCCAGTCCTGCGCGATTTCGCCGAGCAAGGTCTCGATCTGGTTATAGTCCAGCGCCGTGTCGCCGAGTTTTTTAAGCTCACTCAGCGGCAAAGGTTCGGCACTGGTCAGCAGTGCGGTTTCCAGCACACGCTTGTATTGCTGGGTATCCAAAGGCAACGCGGGCAAATTGTCCGTCCGGACAGGCTCGTCCGGCGCTGCAACCTCCAGTTCAATCACGTCACTCTGCTGTAATAGCTCGACTGGTTCTGACATAGATACTCCCAAATATTTCGCTTTGCTGGATTTCGACTAAATATTCTTTGGCTAATTCAAGGATGGCAATAAAGGTCACCACCAGTTTTGGCACACCGCTCTCCAGATCAAACAACTGCTCAAATGCAACGTATTCCCCGCCCTGCAGGCAGCGCAACACATGCGTCATCTGCTCGCGCACCGAAAGTTGCTCGCGGCGCACCTTGTGGTGTTTGTTGAGTTTGGCTCGCGCCAGCAATCCCAGCCAAGTCTGGCGCAAGTCTTCCACGCTGACTTCCGGCAGACGTTCTTTCACAGTGCGCTCAATCAGCACCTGCACTATTTCGAAATCACGCCCGGCCTGCGGCAATTCGTTAAGCTTTTGCGCGGCCTGTTTCATTTGTTCATATTCCAGCAAACGGCGCATCAGCTCGGCACGCGGGTCTTCGCCGCTCTCTTCGCTGACCTTGGGTATACGCGGCAACAGCATGCGCGATTTGATTTCGATCAGCACCGCCGCCATCAGCAAATATTCCGCCGCCAGCTCCAGCCGGTGCTGCTGCATCATTTCGATGTAACCCATGTATTGCCGGGTCAACTCCGCCATCGGGATATCCAGCACATCAAGGTTGTGTTTGCGGATCAGGTACAGCAACAGATCCAGCGGCCCCTGAAAGTTCACCAGCACCAGCTCCAGCGCATCCGGCGGAATATACAAATCCTGCGGCAAAGCCATCATCGGCTCGCCGTGGACATGCGCAAAAGGAATCAGTTGGAGTTGCGGGTCGTTCATCGCTATCAGCCGTAGCTCAAGCCCATCGCCTCGCGCACATCGCGCATGGTCTCGGTGGCCAGTTTGCGCGCCTTTTCGCAGCCGTCGGCGATGATGTTGCGCACCAGTGCCGGGTCGTCCAGATACAGTTGCGCGCGTTCGCGCATCGGGCGCTGTTCTTCGAGCACCGCGTCGATCACCGGCTGTTTGCATTCGATGCAACCGATACCCGCACTGCGGCACCCCTGCTGCACCCATTGCTTGGTCTGTTCGTTGGAATACACATGATGCAACTGCCACACCGGGCATTTGGCTGGATCGCCTGCATCGGTGCGGCGGATGCGCGCCGGGTCGGTCGGCATGGTGCGGATTTTCTTGCCAACGCTGGCCTCGTCTTCGCGCAACGTGATGGTGTTTTCGTAGGACTTGGACATCTTTTGACCATCCAACCCGGGCATTTTCGATGCGGCGGTGAGCATCGCTTGCGGCTCGGACAGAATCATCTTGCCACTGCCTTCAAGATAGCCGAACAGGCGCTCACGGTCACCGTGGCTCAGGCTCTGCTGCTCATCCAACAACGCTTTCCCGGACTGCAACGCTTCGTCGTCGCCCTGCTCCTGATAACGGGTGCGCAGCTCGGCATACAGCTTGGCTTTTTTGCTGCCGAGTTTTTTAACCGCCGCCCCGGCTTTTTCCTCGAAACCCGGCTCGCGCCCGTAGATGTGGTTAAAGCGGCGCGCGATCTCGCGGGTGAATTCGATATGCGGCACCTGATCCTCGCCCACCGGCACTTGCGTGGCACGGTAAATCAGGATGTCCGCGCTTTGCAACAGCGGATAACCGAGAAATCCGTAAGTAGAGAGATCTTTTCCGCTCAGTTTTTCCTGCTGATCCTTGTAGGTCGGCATGCGCTCAAGCCAACCCAGCGGGGTAATCATCGACAGCAGCAAATGCAACTCGGCGTGTTCCGGCACGCGCGACTGGATGAACAGCGTGGCGTGAGCCGGATCAACCCCCGCCGCCAGCCAGTCCACCACCATATCCCAGACGCTCTGCTCGATGATCTGCGGCGTATCGTAATGCGTGGTCAGCGCGTGCCAGTCGGCCACGAAGAACAGGCATTCGTATTCGTGCTGCATCTGCACCCAGTTTTTCAGCACCCCGTGGTAATGCCCCAGATGCAAACTTCCGGTGGGGCGCATTCCCGATAAGACACGATCAGCAAACATTTTTCCCTCAAATTCCAAACAACAATGAAATCAATTTAAACATCAGATTCGCCAGCGGCGAGAGTATCAAGCTTAGCACCGGCGTGATCGCCATAAAAATCAGGATGAACATGCCGTAAGGCTCTATTTTAGCCAACTGGAACGCCTGACGATGCGGCAACAGGCTGACCGCGACGCGCCCGCCATCCAGCGGCGGTAGCGGCAGCATATTCAGCACCATCAGCACCACGTTGATTCTGATCCCCCATTCGGCCATGCCCATCAGCGGCTCGGCAAAATAATTATCCGGGAAAAACCACGCCATTTTATAGAGAAATGCCCAACCCAGCGCCATGAATAAATTCGACAGCGGCCCAGCAATTGCCACCCACAGCATATCCTGCTTGGGACGGCGCAACGCGGCGAAGTTTACCGGCACCGGCTTGGCCCAGCCGAACAGGATACCGCCCAGCCACAAGGTCAGCAGCGGAAACAGGATTGTGCCGACCGGATCGATATGACGCAACGGGTTCAGGCTGATGCGCCCCTGCTGGTAGGCGGTCATATCGCCGAAATGGCGTGCCACATAACCATGCGCCGCTTCATGCAGCGTGATCGCGAACAGGATCGGGATTGCCGCAATGGCAATGGTTTGAATTAGCTGGTCTGGTTGCATTTAATTACCTAATTTTGCAGGCTGGTTGGTAGGGGCGATTGATGAAACTACTAGCCATTCGACTAGGTTGTCAAACAACGCCAACCAAGTCGCTGGTTATCATGAATCGCCCCTACGATTCTTCAATTCCAAAAGGCGCGACATCGCCCATGCCGCGGCGCAGCAACACCGGCGCATCGCCGGTCAAATCGATCACCGTGGTGAAATCCGCGCCCACCGCGCCGCCATCGATCACCAGCTCGACTTTCTTTTCCAGCAATTCGCGGATGTGTTCGGCATCGTTCAGCGGCCATTCCTCGTCCGGCAGGATCAGCGTGGAACTCGACATCGGCTCGCCCAGCTCTTCGAGCAGCGCCAGCGCCACCGGATGATCGGGAATGCGGATGCCGATGGTGCTGCGCTTGGGGTGCTGCAAACGTTTCGGCACTTCCTTGGTTGCCTCCAGAATAAAGGTGTAACTTCCCGGCGTATTGGCCTTGAGCAAACGGAATTTGCTGTTGTCAACCCGCGCATAGCGCGAGATTTCCGACAGGTCGCGGCACATCAGCGTGAGGTGATGCTGTTCGTCCAGTTGACGGATCTGGCGGATGCGCGTCACGGCATCCTTGTCGTCCAGATGACAGCCCAGTGCATAGCAGGAATCGGTGGGATAGACCAGGATACCGCCATCGCGCAGCACTTCAGCCGCCTGACGGATCAGGCGCGGGTTGGGGTTATCCGGGTGTATGGTAAAAAATTGTGCCATGTTTATTTGTTATTAAATTTTATCCCGTAGGTTGGGTGGAGCGGCTTCATCGCGTAACCCAACATGCAACGTATGCCATGTTGGGTTACGCAAAAAACGCTCCACCCAACCTACATTTTATTTTTTTCCCAAGCCTCCCACACCGGCCTGCAACCCAGCGGAAAATCCGGCAGCCTCCCCATATCCCGGTAGCTCTCGTCCGGGCCGTGAAAATCCGAACCGCATGAACACAACAAATTGAATTCAGCGGCATAGCGCGCGAATTCGGCATACTGTTCCGGCGTATGGCTGCCGCTCACTACTTCGAGCGCCTGCCCACCGCATTCGACGAACTCGGTCAATAATTCGTGCATGGTCTTCTTGCCCATGCTGCTGCGCCCGCTCATGTAGCGACCGGGATGCGCCAGCACCGCCACACCACCGCTGCCGCGTATCCAGCCGATGGCATCCGGTAAAGCCGCCCATTTGTGCGGCACATAACCCGGTTTGTCCCTCGCAAGATAACGGTTAAACACGCTCTTCACGTCCTTGCAATGTCCGGCCTCGACCAGATAGCGGGCAAAGTGCGCGCGTCCGATCATGTTCGGGTTGCCCGCATACTGGTATGCGCCTTGCAACGTCCCGCCGATACCGGCCTTTGCCAGCGCATCGGCCATTTTCCGGGCACGCTCGCCGCGCCCGCTGCGCACACCGCGCAATCCTTCAGCCAGCGGCGGATACGCCGGGTCGATACCCAGACCAACCACATGCAAAGTATGGCTGCGCCATGACACGGAAACTTCCACGCCGTTGATGAAAGTCATGCCGTGCCGCATGGCAGCGGCGCGCGCCTCATCCAGCCCGTCCGTATCGTCGTGGTCGGTCAACGCCAGCACTTTCACACCGCGTCCGGCGGCGCGCGCCACGACTTCCGCCGGAGCGAGCGTACCGTCGGAAATGCTGGAATGGCAATGCAGGTCGTAATCTAGCACCCTGAAACCTCTAAAAATTTCGATTCTGTCATTTTTGTGTAAGCAGGAACCCGGTAAACAAGCACTTCAAGTGATGGGAATTGCCACTAACTGAAGAAACTGCTCACTGCAGCAGTTCAAATAAGGTCTTAATTCAGCGTTTCCCGTCAATTTTGCGGCAACGAATAAGGCAACGCAAAAAATTGCAAGGTCTCGCCCTGCGGGGATTTCCAATGCACCGTTTGCGATTCACGACTGGCAATCTGCACCACTGCGAGCGCATCGTAGCCTCCGCCCGGTGCATGCGAGACGTTGGCAATCATGCCGCAAGCCTGCCCTTCCATGTCCGCACTGAATAATTCATCGCCCGGCTGGGGGGCTGCGCTACTGTCCAGATGAGCCGGATACATGCGCCGTTTCAGCTTACCGAGATATTGCATGCGCGCCACGATTTCCTGACCGGGATAACAGCCCTTCTTGAAATTGACACCACCAAGCAGCTCCAAATTCGCCATTTGCGGCACGAACTGTTCCTGCGTCTGCGGCAGAATGACAGGGATACCGGCGCGAATATTCAGCCAGTCCCAGCATACGCTGCCAACCGGTTGCGCGTACTGACCGAGGGCTTGCCATAGCGTTGGAGCATGCTGCGCATGAGTATTAATCTGAAAACGCGTGTCGCTGAATTTCAATACGTTCGCCTGCCCTGTTTCGATGCAACCAAACGGCTGCTGCGGCAGTTCGCCGAATTGCCGGCTCAGTATCTCCTGCGCATTTTCGCCCGACAGACCGAGTGAAACGATCTCGTCGCTGGCATCGGAGATTTTTACCTTGGCGCGCAGCACGTACATGCCGAGTTTCTTGCGCGTGGGCTCACACAATGCACGCGGCAATTGCAGCAGATAGTCGTCACCGCTGCGCCAGATCAGCATGGTCGCCAGCATGCGACCCTTCGGGCTGTTCAGGCTGCTGAATTGCGCGCGACGAGCATCGGCTTCTCGAATGTCGCTGCTCAGCATATTTTGCAGGAAAGATTGCGCTTCCTCTCCGGAAACGCGCAGCGTGCCGAACTGGTTCAGATCGCACAGCACGGTGCGACGCGCCGTGGCATCAAGCTCGGCGGCAGCGTCGCCGAAATGCTGCAGCACGCCTGCATCAAAGATCGCGCCCTGTTGCGCAAGGAATTGTTGCCAGTCTGGGTTCATAGCGATTTACTGAGGCGCGCTGTCCCGGTACATTACCGGCGCGGCGCGATTGAGGTGATTGTTCGGGTTTCAGGCAAAGGTGTTGATGCGTCCGCCTTTGTTTTCGCCTTCCATAAACTGGATGCCGGAAGGCTCCGCAGTTTCCTGCGGTCTGGTTTCTGCACGCTCGGTATTGATGTTCTGGGTTTCTGTGCGGCTCATTTGCTGCGCCTGCGCGGACAGTTTTACCACCACTGAGGAATTTTGCTGTTTCTCCGACTGCTTGTCATTTTGCGGCGCAGGAGGTTGCGGTTGCGGGCTGTTGACAATCGCACCGACTGAGGTGGCATTAACAACATTGCTGACTTCCATAATTTTGCTCCCCAATTAAAGGCTATAGCGGCAACCCTACCCGTTTTTGTTATGGACAGCAAGAAAAATATGCGAGAATAGCCGCGTAATCCGCCGGATAATAATGACGCTTTTTCACAGTAACCGATTATGAATAAACAGCCTTTCATGCTTCCCAAACAGGTCGGCAATGTCCTGTCCATCCTGCCGGGGTATCCGAAAACCCTGCTGTTTGTCCAGGCATTGAACTTGACGCTGGGCGATACCCTGCGCTCGGAAGTGATGCAACCACTGCACAACAAGCTCATCAGCATCCGCGTGACCGATGCCGGTGTAGCGTTCTATTTTTACCTCGGTCCAAACGGTCTGGTTGCCTGTCGGCGCAACCGCGAACCGGAGCTGACCATCAGTGCCAGCGCCCATGATTTTCTGATGCTCGCATTGCGCAAGGAAGACCCGGATACGCTGTTTTTCAGCCGCCGACTGTGTATGGAAGGCGACACCGAGCTCGGTCTGCTGGTCAAAAACACGCTGGATGCAATGGAGTTGCCGCCCTTCAATCTGAGATCGCTATCTCCCCCCAGAATCCTCGCCGAGCTCAGAACAAGATTCCGCCACTAACTGCCACAACACCCGGCAAGTAGCGTGCGCTACTTGCACGACCCGACAATTTGGATTCGTGCGCATAGCGCACGCTACGTTTGCGTTACTAGCGACTAATTTGCCCGATATTCCAGCGTAAACGCCGCCTGCTCATCCTGTCCCAGATGCCTGACCAGATAGGGCATCACCTCCTGCAACATACCGTGCAACACCCAAGGCGGGTTGAGTATGAACATACCGCTGCCGTGCATACCGAAACCGTCCGCGCCGGGAGCCTGTACGCTGAGCGCGGCATGCAGCCAGCTCTTCACCGGCAATTGCTTGAGCTGCCCGGGTAACTGCTGAGCATCGGCGCGCTGCAACTGCGGGTACCACACTGCATACACACCTCCGGTAAAACGCTTCAGTCCTTCGTTCAATGCGGCAACCACACGCCGGTAATCCTGCTTATCCTCATACGGCGGGTCGATCAGCACCAGCGCACGGCGAGGCGGAGGCGGCAGCAAGGCTTTCATCGCGCCGAAACCGTCGGCAGTCTGTATCAGCACCCGTGCACCGTGCCCGGCAAAGTTCTCCTGCAATATTTCGCTGTCGCTGGGGTGCAACTCGAACAGCCGCATCCGGTCCTGCTCGCGCAATAACTCCAGCGCGACCAGCGGCGAGCCAGGATAAAGCTTCAATTGCCCGTCCGGGTTGAGACGCTTCACCAGATCGACATATTCCGCCAGCGGCGCGGGCAAATCGTCGCGCTGCGCCAGCCGCGCGATGCCGCTTTCATATTCCGCATTCTGCGTGGCATAACCGCTATCCAGCGCATAGCAACCCGCCCCGGCATGGGTGTCGATGTACCAGAACGGTTTGTCTTTCTGCGCCAAATAACGCAGCAGCTGCACCTCGACAAAGTGCTTCAGCACATCGGCATGGTTGCCTGCATGAAAGGCGTGACGGTAACTCAGCATGAATGTTGAATATGGATGTTTACAGAACGCGATTGTGCCACGCCAGCCGAAGATTGCGCCACACGGCAACACTGCCCGGCTATCACGAAATTTTCTCAAACACAGCATTGCCGGCAATTTGTTACCATGCACATTCGTGCGAGGAGCAACCGGATTGTCTAATCCTACCGAATTATCCAACTTTCTCAGTAGCGTGGAACGCCGTGCCTACAAGCAGGCATTGTATGCCGTGCGCAATGAGCACTCGGCACTGGATATAGTGCAGGACGCTATGATCAAGCTTGCCGGGAAATACGGGGATAAACCGGCTGCAGAATTTCCGCTGTTGTTCCAGCGAATCCTGCAAAACACTATCCGCGACTACCACCGCAGGCAAAAGGTCAGGAACGCTTGGTCAACCTTATTCTCGTCATTGATGCCCCAGCATGAAACCGAGGATTACGACCCGCTCGAGAACCTGAAAGATGATGATAATCAGAGCGTACCGGCCACACCCGAAGCGTCCATGCAGCAGCAGCAAATCATCGCCCTGATCGAACAAGGACTTACCAGATTATCATCCCGTCAACGCGAAGCCTTCCTGCTGCGTTATTGGGAAGGTATGGATACGGCTGAAACAGCCGCAGCGATGGGATGTACCGAGGGAAGCGTAAAAGTCCATTGTTCGCGCGCGACACAAGCTCTTGCCGAATTCCTTAAAGCCAAAGGAGTAGATAAATTATGAGCACCAATACCACCGACAATAACCGGCGAGGTATCAACCCGGAAGCCGTTGCCAACCTGCTTACGCGCGCCACACAACAGCTTGATAGCGAAACAGTAACCGCATTGCAGCGCGCTCGCGATGTCGCACTGGAAAGACAATTACAGAAGAAGCCGGTTCTTGTGCTACACACCGGGCACGGCGTGCGCGGACTGATACCGCATTCCACCCACCAATGGGTAGCCGCGGCCATTTTGCTTGTGACAATACTTTTTAGCGGAGTAAACTACTGGCAACATACTCAGGAACACGAGCTGGGACATCTGGATGCAGAGATTCTGGCTGACGATCTGCCTTTGGAAGTGTTTGTCGATTAATTACTACACCCGTCCCAATCAATGCGAACGACCATAATCGCCGTTTTTTTATTGCTGTGCGTAACCGGCTCATCCGCCATCGCCGCCGAGAAATCCTGGCATTCACTCACACCCGTGCAGCAGGAAGCTCTTGCCCCTCTGTCGCAACAGTGGGACAAACTACCCGAACTGGAGCAGCACGACCTGCTCAACACCGCCAGCCGCTTCCCACATCTCACCCCGGAACAGAAGCTGCGATTCCATAGCCGCCTGGAAACATGGAGCAAGCTCACCCCGACGCAACGCAAAGCCGCCCGCGAAAAATATCGTGCCTTCAAAAATGTACCCACGGAAAAGCAGGAGCAGGTAAAACAGATGGTCAAACAGGAACAGGCGCGGAGAGAACAGACCATGAAAGCCCAACAAGCTGCCGACGGTATTCCAGAGAGCGTGAGAAAGTAGATATTTCAGGCAGTGTTCTTCACTTTACTGCCTCCCGTAACTTGCGAGTCAACGCCGTTCGGTCCACCACAGCATCAGCACCCCCAATAGCAGGAACAGTGCCGTCATCGCCGACGCGCTGAAAAACGGCTGCCAGTCGTTGAGCGCCCCCAGACTGGAGAACAGCCGCCCGACAAAGTGAAATACCAAACCCAGCACGATACCTAAAAATATCATCGCTCCGACTCCGCCCGCACGCCGATGGTAAGACGCGAACGGCAGCGCCAGCAACATCATCACCATTAAAGCAAACGGATAAACCAGTTTGTTCCACATAGCAATCTCATAGCGCGCACTCTGTTGGCGGTTATCCTGCAAATGTCGGGTATACAAATACAAGTCATAGGCGGACATTTGCTCCGGCACTACCAACAGCACGTTCAGCAACCCCGGATTCAGGGCCGAGCGCCATTCCTGACTCTGGGCGGTATTGACGCTGGTACCCTGTTTATCAAAGCGCGTCTCCGACACCTCTTCCAGCTGCCAAAGCCCCTGCTCGACAAAATTCGCCCGTTTGGCATTGGTAATCGCCTGCAAATGATAGGTTTCATCGAATTGGTAAATGTCGATATTCAGCAAACTGGTGTCCGGCAGCACATTCTTCACATTCACAAAACTGTGTTCATCCTTGACCCACACCCCCGAGCGAAACTCCTTGAGCGAGACTTGCGCATTCTGGGCTTTCAGGCGCAGTTTTTGGGCCATCTTTTCGCTGGGCGGGGCGATAAACTCGCTAAACACGAAGCTCAGTATCACCAGTGGCAGCGCAATCTTGAACAGCGCGCCGATCATTTGCCATAACGATGCGCCGGATGAACGGTAAATGGTCAATTCGGAGCTGGCGGCCATCTGCACCAACGCGAAAATGGTACCCACCAGCGCCGCCACCGGAAACAGTTCATAAATATGGCCGGGGATAGTCAGTGCCACGAACAGCAAGACATAGCCCATATGATATTTGTCCTGCCCCATCACATTCAGCTCATGGATTAGGTCCAGAAAGGCAAACAGCATGATCAGCGCGGCGAATACCAGCGCAATGCTGAGATATATTTCACGTCCGAGATAGCGCGTCAGGAGATTCATGGCGCAGGCGCATCAATATGAGGGCGCCGTGCCGCTAGCAGCCTGCGCAACGAGAACAACGCCATACGACGGTAAAACATCAGCAGTATGATCGCCAACATCGCCGCATGGATGCCCCACAGCCCGATACCGGGTGACAGCTTGCCCTGACCGACCCATGCATTGGTCACGCTGATCATATTGCTATAAAGCATGTACAACACGATCGCCAGAACCAGGTTAAGCGAACGTCCGGCACGCGGATTGACGTAACTCAACGGGATCGCCAGCAAGGCGAGCAATGCCGCGCTGATCGGCAATCCCAGCCGCCATTCCAGCTCGGCCAGATGCCACGTCGTATGGTTACGCCACAACTCGGACGTTGACATGGTGCGCGCCCAGGGCTGCGCCTGTTTGATCGGCACGCTGTCGATACGGATCGCATAGCGCTCGAACTCTACGATGCGGTAATCGAGTTGCCCTGGAGTACCCTCATAACGCGTGCCGTTCAGCAATACCAAAAAACGATCCCCGTTCGGCAAAGTTTCCTGCAACCCCTGCCGCGCAACCATCGTGCCAAGTTTGCCGTTTTGCTCCGATTGCACAAAAATGTTTCCGACACGGTTGGAGCCCACGTTGACGTTCTCGATGAAATATACCCGGTCAGCCTGCTTCGACTCGCGGAACGTACCGGGCGTAGCGGAAGCGACATCATCGCGGCTTTCCAGTTTTTTCTTGAATTCGTCGGCTTTCAGCAGTGCCCAGGGTGAAAGCACCAGACTGAGCAGCGCGACCAACGCCACAACCGGCATCGCATACCACAACACCGGGCGTATCCAGCGCGTCAGCCCGACCCCGGCACAAAACCACACCGCCATCTCGCTGTCACGATAGCAACGCGACAAAGTCAACAGGATGGAGATAAACAGGCTAATGGAAAGCAGCACCGGCAGATAATTTACCGCGCTGAAACCGAGCAGTGCCACCACTCCGTCCACCGCGATCTTGCCGCCTACCGCATCGCTTAACAGGCGTATCAATTGGCTGACCACCACGATGCCGATCAACACCGCAAATACCAGCAATCCGTTGCTGACAAATTCCGCTACCAACGCGCGATGAAAGATGCCCATGCGCAACGGCTTTGACTTTATGCGGTGAGTTTGCGGATAATCGGGCATTGAACAGTAGATTTTTCTAAAAGGAGCAACGCGTGGAATTTAGCATAAAACAAAGCAGTCCGGAAAAACAGCGCAGCGGTTGTGTGGTGGTTGGCGTGTATGAAGACGGCAAACTGTCGCCAGCGGCACAACTGCTCGACAAGGCAGCAGCGAAGCAGTTGAGCGCCCTGATCGCGCGCGGCGACATCAGCGGCAAGACTGCATCCACCCTGCTGCTGCACAAATTGCCCGGCATCACCGCAGATCGCGTATTGCTGGTCGGTCTGGGTAAAGCCGGCGAACTGAACAATAAGACCAGCGTGGAGATATTGCGCGCAACCTTTGTTGCTTTGAACGCCACCGCTACCAAGGATGCCGCGTTATACATCCTCGATGAAGGTGTCGGCAAGGATGCGGCCTGGATCATAAAACAGGCGGTGTTCGCCGCCGCCGAGCAGGCTTTCCGCTGCGATGGCATGAAGAGCAAACCGTCCAAGGCTGCCATACTGAAGAGCGTCACCTTCGCCACGCTGGCGAAGCCCGTTGCCGCGTTGAAACCCGCGCTCGATCAGGCCGTTGCAACCGCGCACGGCATGGAGCTCACCAAGACGCTGGGCAACCTGCCCGGCAATATCTGTACTCCCACCTACCTGGCTGCCAAGGCTCTGGCGCTGGGCAAAGCGCACAAAAGCATCAAAACCACCGTGCTGGAAGAGAAGGACATGCAGAAGCTGGGCATGGGTTCTTTCCTTTCCGTCACGCGCGGCAGCGAACATCCGGCCAAGCTGATCACGCTGGAATATTCCGGCGGCGATAAGAAACAGAAGCCCATCGTGCTGGTCGGCAAGGGCATCACCTTCGACACCGGCGGCATCTCGTTGAAGCCTGGCGGCGACATGGACGAGATGAAATACGACATGAGCGGTGCGGGCAGCGTGCTAGGCACGCTGCAGGCCATCGCCGAAATGGGACTCAAGCTCAACGTGGTCGGCGTGATTCCGACCTGCGAGAACATGCCTTCCGGCAAGGCCACGCGTCCCGGCGACATCGTCACCTCAATGTCCGGCCAGACCATCGAGATCCTCAACACCGATGCCGAAGGCCGCCTGATCCTGTGCGATGCACTGACCTACTCCGCCAAGTTCAACCCGGACACGGTGATCGACATCGCCACGCTCACCGGTGCCTGCGTGATTGCGCTTGGCAACGTCGTCAGCGGCCTGTTCGCCAACGAAGACCGGCTCGCCCAAGAATTGCTGGCAGCGGGCGAACAGTCACATGACCGCGTGTGGCAACTGCCGCTGTGGGACGACTATCAGTCGCTGCTGGACAGCAACTTCGCCGACATGGCGAACATCGGCGGTCGCGCCGGCGGTACCATCACCGCCGCCTGCTTTCTGGCACGCTTCACCAAGGACTACCGCTGGGCACATCTGGATATCGCGGGTACCGCAAACAAATCCAGCAAAGACAAAGGGGCAACCGGGCGTCCGGTGCCGCTACTCACCCAGTACCTTGTCAACCGCGCGGCATCGAAGTGACCAAGGTAGATTTCTACACCGGCTCAAAAGACAAGCTGCGCACCGCCTGCCAGTTGAGCCACAAAGCGATGCAGAACGGGGTGCGCACGGTCATCAGCACGCACGATATTGCGACCGCCGAGGCGCTGGACAAGCTGCTGTGGCACTATCCCGCCACCGCCTTTATCCCGCACTGCCGCAGCGATGCCGACGAAGCCGAGAAAACCCCTGTCGTACTCAGCCATGGCAGCGACAGATTCCCGCATCATGACCTGCTAATCAGTCTGCACAGCGAATGCGTGCCGTTCTTCAGCCGCTTTGAGCGTGTCATCGAAATCATCGGCGAGGATGCGGAGGACAGCCGTCTGGGACGCGAACGCTTCAAGTTCTACCGCGACCGCGGCTATGAACTGCGTCATATAGATCTGGCCAATACCGATCAGCCCCATAATTAAGTCCGCCGGTATATTCAGACAAATGACCTCGATCACGTCACCCGACAGCGACCTGCCAGATAATTTGCCCTTGCTGACGCAAGTGGTGGCAACGGATATACCCGACGACTTGCCCACGCTGACCGAGATCGTCGCCGACAGCCTCAATGTCGCAACCGATGCCGAGGAAATGCAAACGGCTATCTTTGCCGCAGCTGAAAATATAACTGTTGCTGCGGAACCCGGTGCGGAGGAGCTTATTACCGAGAAACCTGCTGCTGAGCCTGCTGCTGAACCCGTGGAAGAACCTGTTACTGAACATGTTGCTGCGGAACCCGCTGCTGAGAAACCGGTTGCAGTGGAATCTGGCATCACGGATATCCCTGCTGCTCAGCCACGTGCACTGAGCGATGAGGAATTGCAGCAAATATTGCATCATCTCGAAACGCACCTCGATACCATGCTGGCAAGCAAGTTCAGCCTGCATTTCGAGAAACTGCGCGCCGCACTGGACGCGCATCTCGATTCAAAAGTCCAATAGGCTACTATCACTTAGGCGTGATAAGCGCTATACGGTCCGCGCTTCAAATCAATCGAGCCTGCCAATATTGCCTCTGCAATCCGTTATAATCGCGCCCCTTCGACATACTCAGGGCAGGCTTTTCAGCAGCCCCCTATTGAACAGAAAAGCATGAATATGGAACTCGCAAAAAGTTTTGACCCGAAAGACATCGAGGCACGCTGGTATCCCGCATGGGAAAACGCCGGCCACTTCAAGGCCGGACTCGATGCCGGCAAACAAGAGAATTTTTGCATCCAGCTGCCGCCGCCCAACGTCACCGGCACGCTGCACATGGGGCACGGTTTCAACCAGACGCTGATGGATGCGCTAACGCGCTACCACCGCATGCGCGGCGACAACACGCTGTGGCAACCGGGCACCGACCACGCGGGCATCGCCACCCAGATCGTGGTCGAGCGCCAACTCGACGCGCAGGGCATTTCGCGTCACGACTTGGGCCGCGAGAAGTTCATCGAAAAAGTCTGGGAGTGGAAAGAATATTCCGGCAATACCATCACCAAGCAAATGCGCCGCCTCGGCACCTCGCCCGACTGGTCGCGCGAACGCTTCACCATGGACGAGGGCCTGTCGCGTTCGGTCACCGAGACTTTCGTGCGCCTGTTCAACGAAGGCCTGATCTATCGCGGCAAGCGTCTGGTTAACTGGGATCCGAAATTGCACACCGCCGTGTCCGACCTCGAAGTGGTGCAGGAAGAAGAAGACGGCTTCATGTGGCATATCCGTTATCCGCTCGCCGAGCCGGATTCCGTGCATGGCTTGACCCATCTGACCGTCGCTACTACCCGCCCCGAGACCATGCTGGGCGACGTGGCGGTGATGGTGCATCCGGAAGATGAGCGCTACAAGCATCTGATCGGCAAGGCAGTAAAACTACCGCTGTGTGAGCGCGCCATCCCGATCATTGCCGACGAATACGTGGACAAGGAATTCGGTACCGGCGTGGTGAAAGTTACGCCGGCCCATGACTTCAACGACTATGCAGTAGGCCAGCGCCACAAACTGGAGATGATCTCCATTCTGACCTTGAATGCAAAGATCAACGACCACGCGCCGGAAAAGTATCGCGGTCTCGACCGCTTCGATGCGCGCAAAGCTATCGTCGCCGATCTGGAAGCCGCCGGTCTGTTCGTCAAAGCCGACAAGCACAAGCTCAAGGTGCCGCGCGGCGACCGCACCGGCGTGGTGATCGAGCCGATGCTGACCGACCAGTGGTTCGTCGCGATGAGCAAAGCTGGCCCTGAAGGTAAAAGCATCACCGAGCAGGCGCTGGAATGCGTGGCTTCCGGCGAGATCAAGTTCCACCCGGAAAACTGGGTGAACACCTACAACCAGTGGCTGAACAACATCCAGGACTGGTGCATTTCGCGTCAGCTGTGGTGGGGGCATCAGATTCCGGCTTGGTACGGCGTGAACGGCGAAGTGTTCGTCGCGCACGATGAAACGGAAGCGCGCAAGCTCGCCGACAAAGCGGGCTACGCCGGCCAACTCGACCGCGACAACGACGTGCTGGACACCTGGTTCTCGTCCGCGCTGTGGCCGTTCTCCACGCTGGATTGGGAAGAAGGCAAACCGTTCGACGCGCAAAACGAATTTGTGAAGCAATACCTGCCATCGTCGGTGCTGGTCACCGGCTTCGACATCATCTTCTTCTGGGTGGCGCGCATGGTGATGATGACCAAGCACATCACCGGAAAAATCCCGTTTAAAGACGTGTACGTGCACGGCCTGATCCGCGACGCGGAAGGCCAGAAGATGTCCAAGTCCAAGGGCAACGTGCTCGACCCGATCGATCTGATCGACGGCATCGCCCTAGACGAACTGGTAAAAAAACGCACCACCGGACTGATGAACCCGAAGCAGGCCGAACAGATCGAGAAGCGCACCCGCAAGGAATTCCCCGAGGGCATCCCGGCGTTCGGTACCGATGCGCTGCGCTTCACCTTCGCCTCGCTCGCCTCGCCCGGACGCGACATCAAATTCGACATGCAGCGTTGCGAAGGCTACCGCAACTTCTGCAACAAGCTGTGGAACGCCACGCGTTTCATGCTGATGAATTGCGACGGACAGGATGTCGGGCTGGACGAATCGTTGCCGCTGGAATTTTCCGCTGCCGATAAATGGGTAATCAGCGTACTGCAACAGGCCGAGACGGAAATGGCGGCGCACTTTGCCGACTACCGTTTCGACATGGCGGCGCGCACCGTGTACGAGCTGGTGTGGAATACCTACTGCGACTGGTATGTCGAACTGGCCAAGGTGCAGATCGCCACCGGCAACCCTGCGCAGCAACGCGCCACCCGTCGCACGCTGGTGCGGGTGCTGGAGACCATTCTGCGCCTCGCCCACCCGATCATCCCGTTCATCACCGAGGAGCTTTGGCAGGGTGTCGCTGCGCTGGCGGGAAAATCCGGTGACAGCATCATGCTGCAAACTTATCCAAAATCGGATGCGAGCAAGATCGACAATGCCGCCATCGCACAAGTCGCTTTGTTGCAGGAGATCATCACCGCCTGCCGCAGCCTGCGCAGCGAGATGAACCTTTCGCCCGCCGCGCGCGTACCGCTCATTGCCGCAGGCGATGCTGCAACACTAAATGAACTCGCGCCGTACATCAGCAGCCTCGCAAAACTCAGCGAAGTGCAAATAACCGCCGAGTTACCGGAAGGCGATGCGGCTGTTGCCATCGTCGGCAACTTCAAACTGATGCTGAAGGTGGAGATCGACGTAGCGGCAGAACGCGAACGGCTGGACAAGGAGATCACGCGCATGACCGGCGAGATTGCCAAAGCACAAGCCAAGCTCGGCAACGAAAGTTTCGTCGCCCGCGCCCCGGCTGCGGTGGTAGAACAGGAAAAGAAACGGCTGGACGACTTCGGGGCGACGCTGGTGCAATTACAGGCACAGCGCAACAAACTGGGATGAGTTGTAGGGGCGTGATTCATCGCGCCCTTCTTCAACTGCACGAATAGCTCAGGGCGCGATAAATCACGCCCCTACATGCCAAATATCGTTAGCGACGGCGGATCAAAAACACGAATTCGCCGCCCTGCTCCGTCGACGACAACAGCTCGTTGCCGGTCTTGCTGCAGAAATCTACAAAGTCATCCGGAGATTTCTTGTCGGTAGCCGTGATCTTCAGCACCTGCCCGCTGCTCATAACAGATAAAGATTTTTTGGCGCGCAGAATCGGCAGCGGACACTCCAACTGACGCACATCCAGTTCGACATCGAAATTCATTACGCAGCTACCGGCAACCCGGCGTGTGCCCATGCCGTGATGCCGCCCTGCAGGTTATACACATCGGAAAAACCATTCGCTACCGCAAATGCGGCAGCCTGAGCCGAACGTCCACCCATCTGACAATAGAAAACTGTCGGTTTGGCCTTATCCAGTTCATTGAGCCGTAGCGGAATCAGATGCAATGGCAAAGAATCGCCCTGCGGAATCTTTCCGCGCGCGATTTCCGCATCGGTGCGCACATCCACCAGTCGCAAACCACCTTTTTGCAACCAGACTTCTAATTCCATTACATCAATATTTTTGAAATTCTGCATACTTCATCTGTTTTATCGTGATTAACAAGTGTTTAATTATAATGCATATTTTACCTCTAACGCAAAGGCAGCCAATATACATCTTTGCAGCACCGTCAGAACAGGAAATCGCCTGTATACGCAACAACCAAAAACTTGATACAACAAACATTTGATGTGACACGTTAATTAATGGATAATGCGCGCCGCTTGGCCGGGGTGATGGAACTGGTAGACGTGCCGGACTCAAAATCCGGTGCCGCAAGGCGTGGGGGTTCGAGTCCCCCCCCCGGCACCACATAACTAGTGGTAGTTTGTGGTGCCAACCAAACGAATGCGCAGCGCGTTTATGCTTGCGTACACTTGTAAAAGGCAGGGATTACCCTGCCTTTTTTGTTTTTTGTAGAGCAAAACATGATCTGGAAACCCAACGTCACCGTCGCTGCTGTCATGGAGCGCGATGGAAAATTTCTGCTGGTCGAGGAAGAAACCTCACATGGGATACGCTTCAACCAGCCCGCCGGACATCTGGAAGCCGATGAATCGCTGCTGGCGGCAGTGGCGCGCGAAGTGCTGGAAGAGTCGGCCTATTCTTTCACCCCGCAGCATCTGCTCGGCATCTATCGCTGGCACTCGTCCGAATCGGATACCACCTACCTGCGTTTCGCCTTTACCGGCGAGATCACCGGGCATGAACCGGACCGCCAACTGGACACAGGCATCCTGCAAGCCGTATGGCTGGCTCCCGACGATATCCGTGCCGTGCAGGAACGGCATCGCAGCCCGCTGATCCTGCGCTGCGTCGAAGATTATCTGGCGGGGAAACGCTATCCGCTGGAATTACTGGTTCACTATGAGTAACGAGCAAGCTCGTTCCCCCTATCTAACTTTCCCCCGAGGAGAACCCTCTCCTCAATCCTCTCCCGCTTGCGGGAGAGGAAGCAAACGAGAAAAGCAATCTTCAACCCTGCGGGAGAAAGGACAAACGTGAAAGGCAATCACAAACCCTGCCGCATCGTCGTCGGCATGTCCGGCGGAGTTGACTCATCGGTCACCGCGCTGTTGCTCAAGCAGCAAGGCTATGACGTGATCGGCCTGTTCATGAAGAACTGGGAAGATGACGACGACAGCGAATACTGCTCTTCGCGCCAGGATTTGCTGGACGCGGTGTCGGTGGCCGACACCATCGGCATCCCCATCGAAGCGGTAAATTTCGCCAAGGAATACAAGGAACGCGTGTTCAGCTACTTCCTGCGCGAATATCAGGCCGGGCGCACGCCCAACCCGGACATCCTGTGCAACTCCGAGATCAAGTTCAAGGCGTTTCTCGACCATGCCATCCAACTGGGCGCAAACACCATCGCCACCGGGCATTATGCGCAGGTACGCGAAGTGGACGGGCTGTTCCAGTTGCTCAAAGCTGCAGACGACAGCAAGGATCAAAGTTATTTCCTGCACCGCCTGAACCAGACGCAGTTAAGCCATGCGATGTTCCCGCTCGGCAAATTATTGAAATCAGAAGTGCGCGCGATTGCCGAGCAGCACGGCCTGTCCAACCACGCAAAAAAAGACAGCACCGGCATCTGCTTCATCGGCGAGCGACCGTTCCGCGAATTCCTCAACCGCTATTTGCCTACCCAGCCCGGCGAGATGCGCACTCCCGATGGGCAGGTGGTCGGGCAACACATTGGCTTGTCGTTCTACACCATCGGCCAGCGGCAGGGGCTGGGCATCGGCGGAGCAAAGGATACTTCCGGCGAACCGTGGTTCGTCGCAGCCAAGGATATGGCAAACAACCGCCTGATCGTGGTGCAGGGACACGATCACCCCGCGCTGCTCGCACCGCGCCTGTCCGCGCTGGACAGCCACTGGATCAGCGGCACGTCGCCGCTGCCCGATCACCCCTACGCCGCTAAGACCCGCTACCGGCAAGCCGACGCGCCATGCCGTATCACGGCACTGGATGGCGAGCGCTGCTCGTGCGAATTCGACCAGCCGCAATGGGCAGTCACACCCGGACAATCGGTGGTGCTCTACGATGGCGAGGTCTGCCTGGGCGGCGCAATCATCGAACAAGGACTCAACTGATTCGCGTAAAATACGCGCTTTCGCATCGAGATTTCACCATGACCACGCTCACTAAACTCACCGCCCTTTCACCGCTCGACGGACGCTACCACGGCAAGGTAGATGCCTTGCGCGATTACTTCAGCGAATTCGGCCTGATCCGTTTCCGCGTATTAATCGAGATCGAATGGCTCAAGGCGCTCAGCGCGCAACACGACATTGCCGAGATTGCAGTATTTTCCGACACCACTGTTGCACAACTGGATGCCATCAACGCCAATTTCTGCGAAGACGATGCCGCCGCAATCAAGACGATCGAAAAAACCACCAACCACGATGTAAAGGCGGTGGAATACTGGTTGCGCGACAAACTGTCCGGCAACCCGGAAACCGCCAAGGCACTGGAATTCATCCACTTTGCCTGCACCTCGGAAGACATTAACAACCTCAGCCACGCGCTGATGCTCAAGGGTGCGCGCGAAGCGGTGCTGCTGCCGGCACTAAGAACCTTGATCGAGCGCTTGACGAACCTATCCCACCAGCTCGCCGACTTGCCAATGCTGTGCCGCACCCACGGGCAGACTGCAACACCGAGCACGCTGGGCAAGGAAATGGCAAACGTGGCGTACCGCCTGCTACGCGCCGAGCAGCGTCTGGCCGACACGGAAATCCTCGGCAAGATCAACGGCGCGGTGGGCAACTACAACGCTCATCTGACCGCCTATCCGAACATCGATTGGGAAGACTTCGCGCAACGTTTCGTCATGGCGCGCGGCATCACCTTCAACCCCTACACCATCCAGATCGAGCCGCACGATTACATGGCGGAACTGTTCGATGCGTATGCGCGCATCAACACCATCCTGATCGACCTGAACCGCGACATCTGGGGTTATATTTCGCTCGGCTATTTCAAGCAAAAAGTGGTCAAGGGCGAAGTCGGCTCTTCGACCATGCCGCACAAAGTCAATCCGATTGACTTCGAGAATTCGGAAGGAAATCTCGGGCTGGCGAATGCGCTGCTGCGCCATCTCAGCGAGAAGCTGCCGGTGTCGCGCTGGCAGCGCGACCTCACCGATTCCACCGTGCTGCGCAACATGGGCGTGGCGCTCGGCTACACCCTGCTCGCTTACGAATCCTGCCTGAAAGGGCTGAACAAACTGGAAGCTAACCCGCAACGCGTGGCGGATGACCTGAACGCCAGCTGGGAAGTGATGGCCGAGCCGATCCAGACCGTGATGCGCCGTTATGGCATCGAAAACGCCTACGACAAATTGAAGGAACTGACGCGCGGCCAGAGCGGCATCAACCGCGCCTCGCTGCAAGCCTTCATTGAAACGCTGGAAATCCCCGCCGCGGAAAAACATCGCCTGCTGCAACTCAGCCCGGACACTTACACCGGTATGGCAGCCGAACTGGCGAAGCGCATCTGACCCCCTGCTTCCGCAATCCGCCTGCGACTGCACATCGCAGGCGCAGCGGCATTTCAAAAAAACCGTGTCATTCTCGCAAAATACCAAGTATCCTAGCCTCTGCAATCAGGTACAGGAAGTCCTGAACATGCATCCAAATGTCAGGGCAGTTGGTTGATTTATCTTTAAGGAGGGCGATCATGTCAGGTGGCTTGGGATTTGCGTTGTTATGTGCAATAGCGGCACTCTTGTACGGTGCTTTTTCAATCAAATGGATTCTGGGTAAATCAACCGGCAGCGCACGAATGCAGGAAATCGCCGCCGCGGTGCAGGAAGGCGCTTCCGCCTACCTGAACCGTCAATACACCACCATCGCCATCGTCGGCGCGGCGTTGTTCGTTGTTATCCTGATCACGCTGGGCTGGCAAACCGCGATCGGTTTCGCGATCGGCGCAGTGCTCTCCGGCGCGGCGGGTTTCATCGGCATGCATGTATCGGTACGCGCCAATGTGCGCACCGCCGAAGCGGCCAAGGAAAGCCTGAACGCGGCACTAAATGTCTCCTTCAAGGGCGGCGCAATCACCGGCATGCTGGTGGTGGGTCTGGGACTGCTGGGCGTGGCAGGCTATTACGTTTTCCTGACCTCTACCGGTGCCAGCTCTTCCGAAGCGACGCACGCACTGGTCGGGCTGGCCTTCGGCGGTTCGCTGATCTCCATCTTCGCCCGTCTCGGCGGCGGCATTTTCACCAAAGGTGCGGATGTCGGTGCCGATCTGGTAGGTAAAGTCGAAGCGGGCATTCCCGAGGACGACCCGCGCAACCCGGCAGTGATCGCCGACAACGTCGGCGACAACGTCGGCGACTGCGCCGGTATGGCGGCCGACCTGTTCGAGACTTATGCGGTAACCATCATCGCCACCATGCTACTGGGCGGCCTGCTGATGGCGGATGCCGGGCCAAATGCGGTGATCTACCCGCTGGTGCTGGGCGGATTCTCTATCATTGCTTCCATCATAGGTACGTTCTTCGTCAAAGCACGAGAGGGCGGCAAGATCATGAATGCGCTGTATCGCGGACTGGCAGTTGCCGCCGGACTGGCGCTGATCGCGTTCTACCCGATCACCAGCTGGATCATGGGCGACAACGGCACCTACAGCGTGGGTGCACTGTACGGCTCCACCATCATCGGCCTGCTGCTGACCGCAGCCATGGTGTGGATCACCGAGTATTACACCGCAACTGAATTCGCGCCGGTGCGCCACATTGCCGAAGCATCCACCACCGGACACGGCACCAACATCATCGCCGGACTGGGTGTCTCGATGAAAGCCACTGCAGCGCCGGTCATCACCGTCTGTATCGCGATCTGGGGCGCTTACGAGCTGGCAGGGTTGTACGGCATCGCCATCGCCGCGACCTCGATGCTGTCGATGGCCGGTATCATCGTGGCACTGGATGCCTACGGCCCGATCACCGACAACGCCGGCGGCATCGCCGAAATGGCTCACCTGCCGCCAGACGTGCGGGTCATCACCGATGCGCTGGACGCGGTGGGCAACACCACCAAGGCCGTCACCAAAGGCTACGCCATCGGCTCGGCAGGGCTAGCAGCTTTAGTTCTCTTCGCCGACTACACCCACGCGCTGGAAGCCAAACTGGGCGTAACCACCACCTTCGACCTATCGAATCACATGGTCATCATCGGCCTGTTCATAGGCGGCATGGTGCCCTACCTGTTCGCCGCGATGGGTATGGAAGCGGTTGGCCGAGCAGCCGGTTCGGTGGTGGTGGAAGTTCGCCGCCAGTTCAAAGAAATCCCCGGCATCATGGAAGGAACCGGCAAACCGGAATACGGCACCTGCGTGGACATGCTGACCAAGGCCGCGATCAGGGAAATGATCGTCCCATCGCTGCTACCCATCGCCGTGCCCGTGATCGTCGGCCTAACCCTCGGCGCGCAGGCGCTCGGCGGCGTGCTGGTCGGCACCATCATCACCGGCATCTTCGTCGCGATCTCGATGACCACCGGCGGCGGCGCATGGGATAACGCGAAGAAATACATCGAAGAAGGCAACTACGGCGGCAAAGGCTCGGAGGCGCACAAAGCCGCCGTCACCGGCGATACCGTCGGCGATCCGTACAAGGACACAGCGGGCCCGGCCGTGAACCCGCTGATTAAGATCATCAATATCGTCGCACTGATGATCGTGCCGCTTTTATAAAACCGGGTGGGTCACAGACCCGCCCCTACCTGAAACAATCAGCAGGGCGGAAACCTCCGCCCTGTTTTTTGTTAACCTCCATATGAGGATATTAATAAGAAGTTTACAATTCGCCTAGTTGGAGAGCGAATTAAATATACCAATCAATTTCATGTAAATTTGTATTAAATCCAATGGGAACATGACATGAATAGAGAAAGTATCCATAACTGTCTAACTGCAGTCGTAAATTGCGGATTGCAGATATTTTTACAACAAACAGTAAAAATGGCGAACATATGTTGATAATGCGCCTGCTTCTGGTGTTGATTGTGCTGCTGTTGGCATTGAGCGGCGGGATGTATATCTTCACACGCAACCGGCGCTATCTCACATTCTCGTGGCGACTACTACGTTTTACGGCGCTGTTATTGGCTATTTTCGCACTGCTGTTCGTGCTGGAGCGGTACATACTCGTCGGCTGGAGAATTCTGCTTTAAAGAGCCCCGCTCCGGGACACAAGTGTCAAACCGCAACAGGGTATTTTGGCCGCATAAGCAACAGCCGCGACTCTTGTCCTGACGGATGAACAAATGAGGAAGCATGAATAAAATTGTTTTGATACTGCTTCTGGCAGCAGTGAGCGGTAACGCGGTGGCAGAATGGGTTAAGGTTACGGCATCCAACGTTGGTATCAGCGGAGGCATAACCGTGTACGCCGACCCCAACATTGTTCCAAAGTATAGCCACAGGGTAAAAATGTGGGAAATGCATGATTCCAGACTGCCCAATTCGTCCAATACTTCTTCTAAAAAGCGTGTCGAATATGACTGCACAAAAAAACAAGCCCGACAACTGCAAGCCACCTACTACTTCGGAAGTATGGGCAAAGGCGGCATATTTATGAACATCGCCGAGCCTGGTCAATGGGAAGCAGTCTTACCCGGCACAGAAAATCAAGAAATGTTGAATTTCGCTTGCAAGAACAGATAAATACCCGAACCGAATAATCAGATCGCAATGTATAAAATTATTTTGATGGCATTACTGTATGCTGTTTGCAGTAATGCATTTGCCGCGGGATGGGCAAAAGCGGAAGAGTGGGTCAAAATAAACATTCTCTCGGATTACTTCGTTGTCTATGTTGACCCCACCTCACTTATCAGAGCAAAACACAAGGTGCAAATGTTGTCGCTGATCGATCATGTCACCCCTTTATCAAGAGGTGGCAAAACTTTCATGTCGGTAAAAGCACAGCATGAATACGACTGCGAGGGAGGGAAAGTGCGCATGCTTTTCGCCTCTACCCATTCTGGAAATATGGGTAGAGGTAAAAAAGTAGGCTCGGATTATAAAATCGAGAATTGGGAGCCAGTCCAGCCCCTAAGCATTGCGGAAACGCTGTGGAAAACAGCTTGCGGCAAGGAATAATCCAAGCAGCGAAGTCCCCCTTGGAGCGCACCTCGTCCCTGGTGGTTTTAGTGTTACTTTGCGCTTAGAGTGGTTTACGCACACTGATTGCGCCCCGAATCTGGCCTACCGAGTAACCGGTTGCGTGATCGTTTGGGTAGTGTTGGCCAAGAACGGATTTGACAGCAGGGCTAAGCTGATCTGCGGGGCCATGACAATTGAGGCAAAGCTGCTGCACCGGCAGTGCTTTCACGTAGCGATATTCAGAGCCAACTTTCTCGCCCTTTTCCATTTGTGCGGGTGATTCGCCGGCAGCAGCCCGCTTGTCAAAGTCTTCGAGAGCTGATTTTTCCCATTCATCCGGGATCGCGCGCGCATCATTGCGTACTTTGAGGCTAACACGCTTTATTTTCCAGCCGGTCTGTTTGGATATCTCGCCAGCCATCTTTGGTGCCATATCTTTACAGACGGGAATTGCTCCTTCCAAGCCTGATTTTTTGATTTCTTCTTGCAAAGAAGCAAGCAGTTTTGGGGGCAATGTTGTTGCCACATTGCGTGCCTCGCCCAGCAACGCGTCATCACCAGCATTGGCCAGTGTGCTAATAAATGGAGTTATAAAAGCTGCTGCAGCTATCAATAATGTCTTCACAAAAACTCCTTCAAAAATATGGTGGTGGAACGGTATTGAAAAATATCTATTTAACTCATTATGGTAAATACCGCAGTTTGCAATATTAAGAACTATTCGTCATATAGTCTGTGATAAAAGTTACATTCCCAGTTCAAATTTTGAATCCAAGGTCAAAATCGGACTCTCGTCTAATAGCGACACATGAAATCCCCACCATGTCCCGGGGTTGAATTTCATGCGCCATTGCATTGAATAGTCATGCGCCGCAACTCTGGCAGACAAGAGCCGCAAGAGGTTCCGCATTTCCGCTTGCTTTGCAGCGCGGCCAGATCGAGGCCGGCTGCGAGGTCGGCAGCGATTTCGTTTTCCGAAACGTCGAAGCAGTTGCATACCACCCGCCCCCGAGCCGGAGCGGAGCTTGGCGGACTGCTCAGTGGTGCCAGCAGCCATTTGCGTAGCGCCTGAGTATCGCTGCCTCGCACGATGATGTCGATCAGCCAGTCGGCAGATCGGGTTTCATGGCACAGCAGGGCTCCGACCAAACGACCGTCCCGGATCAAGGCGCGTTTGGCAATGCCGCGGCGCGTATCGCTGAACATCAGTATCGCCGGATCATCCAACCCCATGTCTGCACTCAATTCGTTCAATATATCGGCTGAGGGCAACGTGCCCTCCGATTGCCCCCATGCATGCATGAGAACGATATCTTCATCGCGCCCCGTCGAAGTCAGCGTCGCATAATCAAAACGGGCCAGCCAGGGTTGCAACGACTCGCGCAGCCCTCCCTGATCGTCTCGCCGCATGACAACCAGTTGCCAGGCCGTTGCAAATTTCTCGACCTGGACTGCGGCATGCTTAAGTTCGGGCTGGAATGAGGCCGGATCGACACTGGCGGATGTCAGCGCATTGACGCCTAGGCCGCGCATGAAGCGGCCTCCCCAGTGCATCGGAATATGGCTTTGCGCAGGACGCAAGGTGGTCGATTGCGTCGCGCGCAAAATCAACGTGCCTCGCCTGCTTTTGACGCACACCAGGTCGCCGTCGACTATCCCGCGCCGCTCCATGTCGCGCGCACTCATTTCGATGACCGGATCGGGTGCATGGGCATAGAGACGCGGCACCACACCGGTACGGCTCATGCCATGCCACTGGTCGCGCAGGCGGCCACTGTTGAGATGCAGCGGATAACGTGCGTCGGTGGCCTCGGCGGTCGGACGATGCTCGACTGCGCCGAATCGGGCTCGGCCGCTGGCGGTCTGAAACCGGCCGTCCGCATACAGGCGCGGGCATCCCTGCGCAGCATCTACAGGGAAAGGCCATTGCTGCGGGCCGACTGCCTCCAGCAGCGCATAGGACAGGCCGCTGATATCCAAATCGCGGCCCGCCGTCGTGGCGCGATGTTCGTTGAAGATTTCCTCGGCGGAACGATAAGTAAACAATGTCGCACCGCCGATAGCGCCTCGTCCGGCTATGCGCAGCTCCAATCGCCGCGCGAAGTCCGCGGCAATGCTCCAGTCGGCTCTGGCCTCGCCGGGCGGCGGCACGGCGGCTTGCACGCGCGAGATGCGCCGCTCCGAGTTGGTGACCGTCCCGTCCTTCTCGCCCCAGCCTGCGGCAGGCAGCAGCAGATCAGCATAGGCGGCCGTATCGGTATGTGGTGTCACCTCCTGCACCACCACAAAGGGACAGGCCGCCAGCGCTTCATGCACATGATTCAGATCGGGCAACGATTGCGCCGGGTTGGTGCAGGCGATCCAGAGCGCCTTAATTTCGCCGCGATGCATCGCATCGAAAAGTTCCACCGCGGTCAGCCCCGGCTTGTCCGGCACATCGACCACATCCCAGAGCCGAGCCACCTCGGCCCGATGTTTGGCGTTGTTCATGTCGCGATGCGCGGAGAGCAGATTCGCCATGCCGCCGACCTCGCGCCCGCCCATCGCATTGGGTTGCCCCGTCAGCGAGAACGGCCCGCAACCGGGCTTGCCGATCTTGCCGGTGGCGAGATGCAAATGGATCAGCGCCGCGTTGTTGTCCGTGCCGTGACTCGACTGGTTCAGCCCCTGGCAGTACAGGGAAAGCGAGGTTCCGGCTTCGCCGAACCAGCGCGCGGCGGTGACGATATCCTCGGCCTTCACCCCGCATATCGCCGCAGCCATTTCCGGCGTGTATTCGCGCACCTTGCGCTTCAGCGCATCGAATCCCTCGGTATGGTCGCGGATGTAATCGTCATCTATCAAGTCTTCCCACAGCAGCACATGAAGCATCGCGTTGTAGAGCGCGATGTCCGTGCCGGGCAGTATGGCCAGATGCAGATCGGCGGCCTCGGCAGTGTCGGTGCGGCGCGGATCGACGACGATCATTTTCATCTGCGGACGCGCCGCTCTCGCATCCTCGATGCGGCGAAACAGCACCGGATGCGCCCACGCGGTGTTGGAACCGGCGACCAGCAGGCAATCGGCATGATCGATGTCCTCGTAGCAGCAAGGCGGCGCATCCGAACCCAGTGTTGCCTTGTAGCCCGCCACTGCCGAACTCATGCACAGGCGCGAGTTGGTGTCGATATTGTTGGTGCCTATCAGCCCCTTCGCCAGTTTGTTGAAAACGTAATAGTCCTCGGTCAGCAACTGGCCGCTGATGTAGAAGGCAACGCTATTCGGGCCATGCTCCGCGATGGCCTCGGCGAAGCGCTCCGTCGCCTGTTCGAGTGCTGCTTCCCAGCTCACGCGCTGGCGCGGCGCGGCACGCGTGGCGCGCAACTCCGGATAGCGCAACCTGACCGACATCGCCTGCGCCGTCATGGTCAGGTGCAGCGAACCTCCCTTGGTGCAGAGCCGTCCAAAGTTGGCCGGATGGTCCGGATCGCCGCGCACGCCGCTAATCCTTGCACCATCGTGCTCGATAATGACGCCGCAGCCGATGCCGCAGTATGGACAGGTCGATTTCGTTTCCATCATCCTAGAATCCTCCGTTGGACGGCATGTAGTGTGCGTTCATCGCGGTGCAGGGCAAGGCGCGACGACGAGGAATGGTCGTTCCATTCCGAGGAGAAGCAACGCCGCCATGCGCCGGGAGGGACGTGCAATACGTGCTGTAGCGACTCACCCAAACGGTGAGCGTGGATAAACCAGAAAACATTTTTCTGTTCAAGATCATGCGTACCAAGTGGAGCGGTCAACTGAGGTTTCTAGGATCATGTCCCGGCCTGCTTGCATGGCAGACTCACACTCATCGCTCGAACTTCAGCCAGACCAGGCCGCCATCCAGTCTGGCTTCGAAGCTCCTGGCACAGCCCTGGTCCGGCGCCGCCGCCTCGCCATCCTTCAGGCCGATCTTCCAGCCATGCAATGGGCAGGTGACGGTCTCGCCGTGAACGATGCCCTGCGACAGCGGCCCGCCCCGGTGCGGGCATTTGTCGTGCATTGCGAATATCCGATCATCCGCGGTGCGGAACAGCGCGATGTCGCCCTGTTCCGACACCACGACGCGGCTGCCCTGCGGGGCGATATCTTCCAGCGCGCAGACCCCGATCCAGCCGCTCATGCCGTTACTCCCTTAATTTGAATGACTTCGTATTCGCGCCGCACCGCCGGCTGCTGCACCGCCTGCTGCCAGGGGTCTTCGTAATCCTGCAGGGCAAACAGCAGGCGTTCGTAGAGCGCCCGGCGTTCCGGCGCATCGTTCACCACCGCCGCCTTGACATGGTCGAGTCCGACGCGGGCGACGTAATGGCAGGTGCGCTCCATGTAGTAGCCCTGCTCGCGATAGAGCTGCAGGAAAGCGCCGGAATACTCCATGACATCATCGTCGCTCTTCACCTTGCACAGGAATTCGGCCACCTCGGTCTTGATGCCGCCATTGCCGGCGACATACAGCTCGTAACCGGAATCGACGCCGATGATGCCGATGTCCTTGATGCCGGCCTCGGCACAATTGCGCGGGCAACCGGAAACCGCGAGCTTGACCTTGTGCGGGCTCCACATGCCGAACAGCATCTTCTCCAGCTTGACGCCCATGTCCATCGAACGCTGGGTGCCGAAACGGCAATGCTCGGCGCCGACGCAGGTCTTCACCGTGCGTATGCTCTTGCCGTAGGCATGGCCGGAAACCATGCCGGCTGCGCCGAGTTCGGCCCAGATTTTCGGCAGGTCTTCCTTCTTGATGCCGAGCAGATCGACACGCGCGCCGCCTGTCATCTTCACCGTCGGCACGCGATATTTCTCCGCCACATCGGCAATCGCGCGCAGCTCGGCAGGCGTGGTCAACCCACCCCACATGCGCGGCACCACGCTATAGGTGCCGTCCCTCTGGATGTTGGCGTGCGCGCGCTCGTTGATGAAGCGCGACTGCGGGTCGTCCTTCGCCTCGCCCGGCCAGGTCGAGATCAAGTAGTAGTTCAACGCCGGACGGCAGGATGCGCAGCCGTTGGGTGTCTTCCACTCCAGCGCCTTCATCACGTCGGGGATCGCGATCAGGTGCTGGCTGCGGATCGCCTCGCGCACCACGCCATGGGAATGGTCGGTGCAGCAGCACACCGCCTTGTCCTTCGATTGCGACGGCGTGTAAGCCCCGCCCACCGTCGAGGCGAGAATCTGCTCGACCAGACCGGTGCACGATCCGCACGAAGAGGATGCCTTGGTGTGCTTGCGCACGTCATCCAGCGTGAACAGGCCGTGGCTCTTGATCGCCTTGACGATGTCGCCCTTGCACACGCCATTGCAGCCGCACACCTCGGCCTCGTCCGGCATGCCGGACGCCTTGGACTGGCCGGCATGGCCGACGTCGCCGATATGGTTCTGGCCGAACATCAGATGGTCGCGTATCTCGTGGATGTTTTGCCCGTCCTTGACCAGCTGGAAATACCAGGCCCCGTCCGCCGTGTCGCCGTACAGCACGGCGCCGACCAGGATGTCGTTCTTCACCACCAGCTTCTTGTACACATTGCCAGCCGGATCATGCAGGACGATCTCTTCGGTGCCCTCGCCGCCCATGAAGTCGCCTGCGGAAAACAGGTCGATACCGGTCACCTTGAGCTTGGTCGAGGTCACAGAACCCGTGTAACGCGCGATGCCGTAGTGCGCCAGATGATTGGCGCAGACCCTGGCCTGATCGAACAGCGGCGCGACCAGCCCATAGGCGATGCCGCGGTGCGACACGCATTCGCCGACGGCGTAGATGCGGGGATCGTAGGTCTGCATCGTATCGTTCACCACAATGCCGCGATTGCAGTACAGACCGGCGGATTCGGCCAGCGCCATGCTGGGGCGGATGCCGGCGGCTACCACCACGAGGTCGGCGGGAATCTCCAGGCCATCCTTGAAACGCAACGCGGCCACACGGCCCGACTCGCCGCGTATCAGTGCCTCGGTCTGCTTCTCCAGCAGGAACTTGAGACCGCGCGCTTCGAGCGAGGTCTTCAGCATATCGGCTGCTGCCTTGTCGAGCTGGCGCTCCATCAGCCAGGGCATCAGGTGTACGACCGTCACAGCCATACCGCGCTGGCGCAGGCCGTTGGCGGCCTCCAGCCCCAGCAAGCCGCCGCCGATCACCACCGCATGGCGATGTTCGCGTGCCGCTGCGATCATTTCATCGGTGTCGCGAATGTCGCGATAACCGATCACCCCAGGCAGGTCGTTGCCCGGAATCGGCGGGATGAACGGCGTCGATCCCGTTGCCAGCAGCAAGCGGTCGTAGTCGGCCTCGAAGCCGTCGGCGGCGATCACTTTGCGTCTTGCGCGATCAATGCGCTCGATACGCTTTCCAAGGTGCAATGTAATGCCGTTATCGCGATACCAGTCGAGCGGATTCAGGATGATATCCTGTATCGTCATCTCCCCGGCCAGCACCGGAGACAGCAGAATGCGGTTGTAATTCGGATGCGGCTCTGCACCGAAAACCGTGATGTCATAGAGATCGGGGGAAAGCTTCAACAGCTCTTCAACCGCCCTTATCCCGGCCATGCCGTTGCCCACCACGACCAGCCGCATTTTATTTTTCGTCATCATATATTCCTCAAAATCCTAAAAACCTTCATTCCATCCACGAAAAACACGACTCGGTCAGAAGCCGCTCACGCCTCGAATACGGACTTGCGCGAAGAAGCCTCCACCTCGCTGCCGGCCTCGATGCGGTCCGATATCGTCACCAGAAACTCGCTGGTTCGGCCGAAATACATGATCGCAACCTCGTGTCTGCGCTTGAGCTAGGCCTGAAACATTGCAGCGAACGGCTTTCCCATGGCGCTAAGCCGCTTCCTTGGCCTGCTTCTGGTACAGGAACTCCAGCACCCCGCCGCGCAGGGCGTGGTAACGCGCATCGTTCGTCAGCGCCAGTCGATTGCGCGGCTTGGGCAGGTCGACCGTCAGTATCTCGCCTATGGTCGCTGCCGGGCCGTTGGTCATCATCACGATGCGGTCGGACAGCAATACCGCCTCGTCCACATCATGCGTGACCATCACCACCGTGCTGTTCGTTGCCGCAACGATTTTCATCAGTTCGTCCTGCAGATGCGCTCGGGTCAGCGCATCCAGCGCACCGAACGGCTCGTCCATCAACAGTACCTTGGGTTGCATGGAGAGAGCACGGGCGATGCCGACGCGCTGCTTCATACCGCCGGAAATTTCATGCGGATATTTGTGTTCCGCATGAGTCAGGTGCACCAGCGCCAGCGCTTCCCGGGTGCGCTGCTGGAGTAGCGCCTTGTCTTCCGTCGCACTGAACACCCGCTCGACCGCGAGATAGACGTTGTCAAAACAGGTCAGCCAGGGCAGCAGTGAGTGGTTCTGGAACACCACGCCGCGGTCCGGGCCGGGTCCAGCGATCTCCCGATCCGCGCAGAGCATCACACCTGCGGTCGGCAGCAGCAGTCCGGCTATCAGGTTGAGCAGGGTGGATTTGCCGCAACCCGAGTGACCGATCAGCGTGATGAACTCGCCGCGCTCAATCTTCAGATCGATATCCCTGAGTGCGACAAACTCACCCTGCCTGGTTGAGAACGACATTTGCACGCTTTCGATTTGTACATAACTTTTCATGGCATTTCCGATCAATAGCTGAAGCGTTTGGCAAGCCTGACCAGCATCATTTCCAGCAGCAGCCCGACGATGCCGACGATGAAAATTGCGATGATGATGTGCTCGACATTGAGGTTATTCCATTCGTCCCAGACCCAGAACCCGATGCCAACTCCGCCGGTCAGCATTTCCGCCGCGACGATCACCAGCCATGCCGTGCCGATGGCGAGGCGTATGCCGGTCAGCATGTAGGGCAGCGTGGCGGGAAACAATATCCTGGTGAATATCTTCCACTCGGACAGGTTAAGCACCCGCGCCACGTTGAGGTAATCCTGCGGCAGCTGGCGCACGCCCACCGCGGTGTTGATGATCATCGGCCAGATGCTGGAGATGAAGATCACCCAGATGGCCGCCGGATTCGATGCATTGAATACCAGCAGGCCGATGGGCAGCCAGGCCAGCGGCGATACCGGCCTGAGCATGCTCACGATAGGTGCCGCCATCTTGTTGAGAAAGTCGAAGCGGCCGATCATGAAGCCGAGCGGGATGCCGATCAGCGCGGCGAGGCCGAAACCGATGCCGACCCGACCCAGGGAGTACATCACGTTCCAGCCTATACCCTGATCGTTCGGCCCGTTCTGGTAAAACGGATCGGTGAACAGGATCACCGCCGAGTTCCAAGTTTTGAGCGGACCCGGCAGACTCTCGCTGGTCTGCGATATCAGCCCCCAGACCAGGACGAACATCCCCAACCCCAGCAGCGGCGGAAGAATGTGCTCCCCGAAGAATTTCCTGGCTTTTATCATGCCCGCACCTTGAAGCTGGCTGCATAGCCCTTGGGATCCTTGCCGTCCCACACCTTGCCGTCTATCAGCTTGGAACTGCGCATCGCATCCTTGGGTACGGGCACCTTGACCTGCGACGCCGCCTGCTTATAGAGGTCGATCCGGTTGATCTGCTTGGCGACCCCCAGATAGTCCGGATCAGTCTTAAGCAAGCCCCAGCGTTTATGCTGGGTAAGGAACCACATGCCGTCCGAGAGGTAGGGAAAGTTCACCGCGCCGTCGTTGCAGAACTTCATGTAGTTCGGGTCGTTCCACTTCTTGCCCAGGCCGTCTTCATACTTGCCTTCCAGACGCTGATCGATCACATCGACCGGGCAGTTCACATAGGACTTGTCGGCGATGATCTCAGCGACCTTGCGACGGTTCGACATTTCGTCGATAAACTTCGATGCCTCCAGCACCGCCATGATTAATGCGCGTGCGGTATTAGGATATCGCTGCGCGAACTCCGCGGTGCAGCCCAGCACTTTTTCGGGATGATCCTTCCAGATATCTTGCGTAGTCGCCGTAGTGAAACCGATCTTGTCGTAGATGGCGCGGTTATTCCAGGGCTCGCCGACGCAGAAACCGTCCATGTTGCCGACCCGCATATTGGCCACCATTTGCGGCGGCGGCACGGTGATGGTCTTGACGTCGCTCAGCGGGTTGATGCCGTTGCTTGCCAGCCAGTAATACAGCCACATGGCATGGGTGCCGGTGGGGAAAGTCTGGGCGAAGGTATAGTCGCGCTTCTCGGTGTCCACCAGCTTCTTCAGGGCAGCACCGGTAGTCACCCCCTTGTCCCTGAGCTGGTTGGAAAGCGTGATAGCCTGACCGTTGTTGTTCAACGTCATCAGCACCGACATGTCTTTCTTCTGCCCGCCTATGCCGAGGTGTACGCCGTAAACGAGTCCATATAGCACATGAGCCGCGTGAAGCTCGCCGTTGACCATCTTGTCGCGCACCGCCGCCCAGGATGCTTCCTTGGATGGGATGATCTTGATGCCGTATTTCTCGTCGAACTTCATCACCGAGGCAATCACTACCGAGGCGCAATCAGTCAGCGGAATGAAGCCCACCTTGACCTCCTTGAGCTCCGGTGCATCCGAACCGCCTGCCCAGGCAGACGCACGCGTTCCCATCGGCACCATGGACATAATCCCGGCAGCCCCCAAACTTGCTCCCATCAGTTTCATAAAGTCCCTCCGGCTGGTTTGTTCTGGAGCACTGTTTTCCACTGCAGCGGATTTTTCAGTGCCGGTGATTTCTACTTTAATATTTTCCATTTCCTGCTCTCCTTTACGTAACAGTTCCGCGAATTGAATCTGCAAAATAAAAAAGGCGTCCGACTGCGCTTTTGCGCAGTGGGACGCCTTTGTCCTTTATTGCCGCTTACTTAAGCTTCTCCGAACCGCCGTTGGCTCGTTGATGGTTATTACAAAGCAACAGTCATGCCAGAATAAAATTATAAATATATCAATTAATAATCATACTATTACACAATCTTGTCGCATCGAATGGGCGATTCAGTCTCATCCCTGTGCGACTTTGGTGCAGCGCCCGTACAAATTCATGCATGTTCATGCGCTAAGCTCCTTGGCCAGAATGAGGGCTTCGGCGATTTCCGCCATCCGCTTGCCCTTGCTCATCGCCATGCTGCGCATCCGCTTGTAGGCATCCGCCTCGTTATAGCCGTGATCCGTCATCAATATGCCCTTGGCGCGATCCACAAGCTTGCGTTCCGCCAGCTGATCCTTCGCCTCCTTCAACTCGTCGCGCAACCGCTTGTGCTCGGAAAAACGGGCGGCAGCCACCTGAATGATGCCGCTCAGATCCTCGCCCTGTATCGTATGCGCCACATAAGCACTGACTCCCGCGCGCATGGCTTCCTGGATGCTGTGCTGGTCCTTCTGCCCGCCCAGCACAACGACAGGCTTTTCCAGCGTCGAGGACATCAGGCTGATCTGCTCCAGCGTATCCCGGCCGGGCGCATTCGCATCGACAATGATCACGTCCGCCAAGGCGGCCTGTATCGAGCGCTCATCCACCTGCTCCCAAGCAAGCACCCCGACGACATCGAATTCGGCAAGCTCGAGACTGGCCTTCAGCCAGACCGCACGATCTCTCACATCATCAATTATCAGAATTCGTTTCAATTTGGCTCCTTGCATTTTTCAATATGACGCTGCAATAAGCGAGCCACATCAAAATCCCCCATGGATATGGGCCAACTTGATGACCATATCGGAGCAATGCACAAGAATAGTGCCTCACGCACGAATTTGGGCTGAGTGCATGCTCGGAATTTTATGAATGGCCGTTAGCCGAGCTTCGCCACATCAGTCCGGTTTTATATATGCTAACTATTGACATCGCTCCCAAGTTTTGCCAAGCTGACGCACATGTCACGTCCCATCAGAAAATTTATCGCATTGTTTTTGGCCGTCTGGTTGCCGTTGTTTAGCGGCAATGCGCTGGCCGGGGTGGTTGCCATGCAGTCGATGGGCGGTGACTGCCATGCGGCGGCGATGCAGCAAAACGAACACCACTCGCAGCATACCCAGAACACCACCATGATCGATCACGCGCAGCACGAGCAGCTTGCCGCGCATCACGAGATGCCTTCCGGTCAGCATGACCAGTCGAACTCCTCCTGCAACAACCATGCGATCTGCCATCTGGCATGCTGCGGGTACATGGCCAATTCGGTAGCGATGCCGCTTGCCGAACAACAGCCGGATCACGCCTTTACCCCTTATCTGGTAACACTCTACACGCTTACCCTGCCGCTGTTCGACCCGCCTCCCCTCGCCCGCTCCTGACACGGGGCGAGCCGCTTCCACAGTTTTCACGCCGATTTTTCCGGCATAACAGCTCTCGTCCCGAATCGATAGGCAGTCGCTTGCGACCGCCTGTTCGCCACCTATTCAAGGATTCGGATCATGAATACGAGCAAATCAAATTTCACTAAAGCATCCTTTAGGGACTGTGCCATGTTGCGCAATCTGGCGCTGTATGCCGTGCTGGCTGCGGCCAGTCCGGTCATGGCGCAGCCCATAGGTACAGACTCAGGACAGGCGCTGCCCGTGGTGGAGCTGTACAAAAGCCCGCAGTGCGGTTGTTGCAAAGCCTGGGCAGAGCATCTGCAGAAGAACGGTTTTACGGTGAGCCTGCACGATGTGGACGATGTGCCTGCGGCGCGCAAGAAACTCGGCATGCCCAGCCGGTTCGGCGCCTGTCACACCGCCAAGGTCGGGAAATATCTGGTTGAGGGGCATGTGCCTGCGGCGGACATCAAGCGCTTGCTAAAACAACATCCCAAGGCCCTCGGTCTGGCCGTGCCTTCGATGCCACCCGGATCGCCCGGCATGGAAGGCGAACGCAGTGTTCCGTACGACACCTTGCTGGTTAAGGAGGATGGCAATGCCAAAGTTTTCGCGCGTCATTGAATCGGCGCGAGCACAAAGCACACACATTTTTATGGAGTAAATCATGCAAAAAATATTAACGGGCAGCTTGTTTTTAGCCTTTCTGGTCAATACCGGCGCATTTGCGGCGGAGCAACATGATCACGGCATGGGCAACGATGGCATGTCACAAATGAATCCAGAAAGCATGAAGGCGATGCACGACGACGGACAAACCATGCCGTTGAGCGATGGCGTTGTCAAGAAGGTCGACGTGCAAAATGGAAAAATCACCTTGGCACATGGCGAGATTGCCAATGTCAAGATGCCAGCCATGACCATGAGCTATCGCATCAAACAGGCGCAACAACTGAAATCCATACACGCGGGGGATAAAGTGCGCTTTGCAATGGATAGGGTGAATGACGATTACATCGTGACGCATATTGAAATGGCCAAGTAATTCAGAAGTGGGTAGCAGGATACGTTGAGCAAAGCTCGGCGCATCTCTAATCACAAAGGAATTAAATCATGAGAAATATTATTGCATTGTTGTTGCTCGGCTGCTTTTCAAGTTGGACGGCACAGGCCGCCGAACTGACTTTGGGTACGGATCTGCGGGGTTTGCTGAGCTATGCGCGCGAACACAATCCAGAATTTGCGGCAATGCGCTACGAGGCGGAGGCCGCAACACAACGTGTACAACCCGCTGCAGCCCTGCCCGATCCTGTGTTGCGCACAGAGTTGATGGATGTCACCAACCAGGGCATGGACAAGGCTGCCAGCCTGCTGCCGTCACAGGTCGGCAGTACGCGCTACACGCTGATGCAAAGCTTGCCGTGGCTCGGCAAGCGCGATTTGCGGCGTGGTGCAGCCGAGGCGGGCGCAGAACAGGTTCAGGGGCGTGCCGCTGCAACCTGGGCGGAATTGGCGATGCAAATCAAGTCGGCTTATGCGCAGTATTACTACGTTGCCGGCAGTCAAAAAATCACCCGCGACCTGTTTGATCTGGTGGTGCGGATGGAAAAAGTTGCGCAAGTTCGTTATGCCAACGGTCTCGCCGCGCAGCAAGACGCAGTGCGCGCGCAAGTTGAACAAACCGTCATGAAAACCGAGCTGGTCATGCTGAACAATACTAGGCAGCAAATCGGGGCACGGCTGAATGCTTTGTTGTCGCGCCCGGCGACTATGCCGCTGGTCACGCCGCAAAGCTTGCGCAACATTCCCACAACGGCCAGTTTGGAAAATTATGCGGCGCTGGAAGCCCGGATTCGCGAACATAACCCGGATTTGTTTGTGGATGAAGCGGGTATCCGTGCGAGTGAAAAAAACCGTGACCTCGTTTACAAAAACCGCTATCCCGATTTTACGCTGGGCCTCTCCCCGACTCAGTTTGGCACAGCTGTTCGTGAGTGGGGCCTGATGGTCGAACTCAATATCCCCTTGCAGCAGGAGTCGCGCCGCTCGCAGGAACGTGAGTCCGAAGCCATGCTGGCGGTAGCCAGGGCGCGCAAGGAGGCGACCGCCAACCGCATTCTGTCTGCATTGGCCGAGAGCCTGTCGGGAATCGAGGCGGCACAGCGTACCGGGCAACTGAGCGAAACGGGCCTGCTGCCGCAAGCGAATGTCACCTTTGAATCCGCGCTGATCGGCTATCAGACCGGCAAGGTGGATTTTGCGACGCTGCTGGATGCTGCACGGCAAGTTTTGAATGCCAGGCTGGAAGTGCTGAAAGCCCAGACCGAAGCACAGATGCGTCTGGCCGAAATCGAACGACTGTTGGGAGAAGAGTTATGAAACAAGCAAACGTGATAGTGGCCGGGGTGCTGGTCGTGGTGGCTGCGGCAGGCGGGTATTGGCTGGGTGGTCAGAAGGCGGTGAGCGCCGGACAGAAAACTGAGGCTGCGCAGCAAAAAGAACCGGCCCGCAAAATTTTGTATTACCGCAATGCAATGGGCTTGCCCGATACCTCGCCAGTGCCCAAGAAAGATTCGATGGGGATGGACTATGTTCCGGTATATGAAGGTGGAGATGAACCGGGCAATGCCCCTTCGGCAGCCCCAGGGCAGGTAACCATCAGCGTCGAGAAAGTGCAGAAGCTGGGAGTCAAAACCGAACAAGCGGCGTTGCGCATGCTGGATAAAACGGTGCGCGCCGCAGGCAGGGTGGAAGCCAACGAACGGCACATCTACAGCATCTCGCCCAAGTTCGAGGGCTGGATAGAGAAGTTGCATATAAACACCACCGGCGAGCCGGTAAAAAAAGGGCAAGCGCTGTTCGATGCCTATAGCCCGGAACTGGTTTCCGCGCAACGCGAATATGAGATTGCGGCAGAAGGTATCGCGTCATTGAAGGGCGCAGATGGCGATACCAGGCGCAGCATGCAACAGCTTGCCGAGTCCAGCCTGCTGCGCCTGAAGAACTGGGATATTTCCGAACAGCAGCTGCAAGACCTGTCCAAATCCGAAACAACCAGGCGCAGCCTGACCTTCCATTCCCCGGTGAACGGCATCGTGCTGGAGAAAAAAGCCTTGCAGGGGATGCGCTTCATGCCCGGCGAAATGCTGTATCAGATCGCCGACCTGTCCTCGGTGTGGGTGGTGGCCGATGTGTTTGAACAGGATATTGCGCTGGTAAGAACCGGAGCCAAGGCCAAGGTGAGAATCAACGCTTACCCGGACAAGCAGTTCGATGCCGTCGTCGCTTACGTTTACCCGACCCTGAATCCGGCAACCCGTACCGTTTCAGTGCGGTTGGAAATATCTAATCCGCAAGGCTTGCTCAAGCCCGCCATGTTTGCACAGGTGGAAATGCCGGCGAGCGGCAATAACAAAGTGCTGGCTGTGCCGACCTCTGCGGTGATCGATAGCGGCACGCGCCAGATCGTTTTGGTGCAACTGGCGGAAGGGCGCTTCGAGCCGCGCGAAGTGAGGTTGGGCAGCCGCAGCGACAATTATGTGGAAGTAGTGAATGGTGTTACCGAAGGAGAACAGGTGGTCGTGGCGGCCAACTTCCTGATCGATGCCGAGAGCAACCTCAAGGCGGCGCTCGGCGGACTTGGAGGCCATGCGGCACACGGCGGCAGTGTGCCCGCAGAGGTCGGGGGAAAGAAACCGGACACATCGAAACAACCAGCAAAGGTGGTAGGACATCAGGCTCAAGGCACGCTGGATGCCCTAGATAGCAAAGCAGAACGCGTGACCATCACACACGGCCCGATCACATCGCTGGGGTGGCCTGGCATGACCATGGACTTCGCGCTCGCCAATTCCTCTCTGGCACAAGGCATCAAGCCGGGGATTGCGATTAGCTTCGAACTGGTTGAACGCAAGCCTGGCGAATATGTAATTACCAAACTGCAAGCGAAGCAGCCCGCACCTCACGAGGGACACTGACATGTTGAATGCCATCATAGACTGGTCGGCGCGCAACCGTTTTCTGGTGCTGCTCGCCACGCTGTTCATCACGCTGGCGGGCATCTACGCGGTGGTGAAAACGCCGCTGGACGCGCTGCCGGATTTGTCAGACGTGCAGGTGATCGTCTTTACCGAATATCCCGGCCAAGCGCCGCAAGTGGTGGAAGACCAGGTCACCTACCCGCTGACCACTTCGATGATTTCGGTGCCGAAGTCCAAGGTGGTGCGCGGCTTCTCGGTGTTCGGCGCGTCCTTCGTGTATGTGATTTTCGAGGACGGCACCGATCTCTACTGGGCGCGCTCGCGGGTGTTGGAGTACCTCAATTTCGCTTCCGGCAAATTGCCCAAGGGCGTAACGCCGCAGATCGGCCCGGATGCGACCGGCGTGGGCTGGGTGTATCAGTACGCGGTGATCGGCGTGAACAAGACGCTGGCCGAACTGCGCACGATTCAGGATTGGTTTCTGCGTTATCAGCTTACCAAGGCGCATGGCGTGGCCGAGGTGGCTTCCGTCGGCGGTTTCGTGCAGGTGTATCAGGTGACGGTCGATCCGGTGAAGCTGCGCGCCTATAACATCCCGCTGATGAAAGTGACGCAGGTGATCCGCGACTCCAATCGCGATGTCGGCGGGCGCGTGGTGGAAATGGCCGAGACCGAGTACATGGTGCGAGGCAGGGGTTATCTGCGCGGCAAGGGCGACCTCGAGAATCTGGTGGTTAAGTCGGAGATGGGTACGCCGGTGCTGATCCGCGACATCGCGCGGGTCGAGCTTGGCCCGGACGAGCGGCGCGGCCTCACCGAACTGAACGGCGAGGGTGAAGTGGTGTCCGGCATCGTGATGGCGCGCTTTGGCGAGAACGCGCTGGAGGTGATCCGCAACATCAAGTCTAAGATTGCCGAGATCGCCCCCGGCTTGCCGGAGGGCGTAACCATTCAATCGGTGTACGACCGCTCCGACCTGATTAACCGTGCCATCGCCAACCTGAAAGGCACGCTGCTGGAGGAAAGCGCTATCGTCGCGCTGGTATGCATCGTGTTCCTGATGCACGTGCGCAGCGCGCTGGTGGCCATCGTGATGTTGCCCATCGGCGTGCTGATCGCCTTCACCGCCATGCGCGCGCTGGGCATGAATTCCAACATCATGAGCCTGGGCGGCATTGCGATTGCGATTGGCGCGATGGTAGATGCGGCTATCGTGATGATAGAGAACGCGCACAAACATCTGGAGCGACTCAAGGAGGGCGAGTCGCGCTTTGAAGCGATGCTGGAGGCGTGCAAGGAAGTCGGCCCCGCGCTGTTTTTCTCGCTGCTCATCATCACCGTATCCTTCCTGCCGGTGTTCACGCTGGAGGCGCAGGAAGGGCGGCTGTTCTCGCCGCTGGCGTTTACCAAAACGTTCTCCATGGCGGGTGCGGCGTTGCTGTCTATCACGCTGGTGCCGGTGCTGATGGGACTGTTCATTCGCGGCAAACTCATGCCGGAACACAAGAATCCGCTGAACCGATTTTTGATCTGGGCTTATCGCCCGCTTATCGCGGCGGTGATGCGCTACAAGAAAACCACCATCATGGCAGCCCTGATTCTGCTTGGGCTGACTGCCTATCCGGCGATGCGCCTGGGCAGCGAATTCATGCCGACGCTTAACGAGGGCACGCTGCTCTACATGCCCGCCTCGCTGCCCGCGATGTCCATGACAAAGGCGGCGGAGTTGTTGCAGACGCAGGACAAGATCATCAAGAGCTTCCCCGAAGTCGCATCGGTGTACGGCAAGGCTGGAAGGGCACAGACCGCCACCGATCCTGCGCCACCGGAGATGTTCGAGACGGTGATCAACCTCAAGCCGGAGGCCGAGTGGCGGCCCGGCATGACGACCGACAAACTGATCGCCGAGATGGACAAGGCGCTGCAAATTCCGGGCGTGGCCAACTCGTGGACCATGCCGATCAAGGCGCGCCTCGACATGCTCGCCACCGGCATCCGCACGCCGATAGGCGTCAAGGTGTTCGGCAAGGACCTGGAAGGCATCGAGCGCGTGGCCAAGGAGATCGAGGCTGCGGTCAGGACGGTTCCGGGCACCACCAGCGCGTTTGCCGAACGCATCACCGGCGGCTATTACCTCGACATCGTGCCGGATCGTGAAGCGCTGGCGCGCTACGGCATGGCAATAGGCGACTTGCAGGATGTCATCGCAACCGCCTTGGGCGGCGAGATGGTGACCACCACGGTGGAGGGGCGCGAACGCTTCGGCGTGATCGTGCGCTATCCGCGCGAGTTGCGCAGCGACCCGCAGCAGATCGCAAGAGAAGTGCTGGTGCCGAGCATGGGCGGTGCGATGATCCCGCTCGGTCAACTTGCCAAGGTGGAAGTGGTCAAGGGCGCGCCCGCCATCCGCACCGAGAACGCGCTGCTCTCCGCCTACATCTTCGTGGACATCCGCGACCGCGACATCGGTTCGTATGTGGCCGATGCGCGCAAGGCAGTGGCGGAAAAAGTAAAATTTCCGCCCGGTTACTACGCCACTTGGAGCGGACAGTTCGAATACATGGAGCGCGCCGCCGCCAAGATGAAGATCGTGATACCGATCACGCTGCTGATCATCTTTTTATTGCTGTATCTCAACTTTAGGCGGGTCACCGAAACCCTGATCGTGATGCTCTCGGTGCCGTTCGCCACGGTGGGCGGGGTGTGGCTGCTGTGGTCGCTGGGCTACAACCTGTCGGTCGCGGCGGCGGTCGGCTTCATCGCGCTATCCGGCGTGGCGGCGGAGATCGGCGTGATCATGCTGATTTACATCGGCCACGCCCATCAGGCACTCAAGGTAAAGCGTGAGGCCAGCGGCGAGCTGTTCTCGGTGGACGACCTGCACGAGGCGGTAACGCAAGGGGCATTGCTGCGCGTGCGTCCGATCATGATGACGGTGTGCGCCATCATCGCCGGGCTGCTGCCCATCATGTGGGGCAGCGGCACCGGCTCCGAAGTGATGCGCCGCATCGCCGCGCCGATGGTAGGCGGCATGATCTCGGTCACCTTCCTTTCCTTGATCGTGATTCCGGTTTTATATGCACTGGTCAAGGCGCGCGAAATTAAATTTTCTACCGGGAAGAAAAATTAATGATCAAAATTATGTGTGCTGATTTATTCGACCAGGCTTAACATGGTTGCCATGCCTTTACTTACGGTACAGCGCTATCCGGCGCGCGCTCGACACCGATCAAACCTTGCGCCGCCGCACTACAGATTTTTAATGAAAGGAAATGCGATGAAAACATTTTATTTAAGCATGCTAACCATTTTGTGGCTAACCGGCTGCGTCGGCTATGTTCATCAAATGATCAGGGAAGACGGGGTTCAATTCACTGCCGGGGAACTGGTTCATGACCGTGGAGAGAACAATCGCCTCGTATTGGAGATGTCGAACCGACGTTACGAAGCTCATGGATTTGCTGTCGAGCGCCAGAACAACGTGGAGGCTCTGCGCAAGCGCTATTACAGCACCAATCCTAAACACTGGGATCAGGTCTTTTCCGGCCTCAATACCGAGCATGTGGTTTATTCCTTCGAAACAGTTGCCAAATCTACAGATGGACATGAAATTTCATGCAGCTTGATATGGAAATCTGGCGCAAAACCGGCTGGCGTTTGCACGGATCAGGAAGGCACAGCGTTTCCCGTAAGTTTTGATCAGCATTAAAGGATGGCTGATTGTTACGGTACTGTCTGCGTTGGTCAAGGCGCGCGAAATTAAATTTTCTGCAAGGGAGAAACAGCAATGATCGAAATTATTCCAAATTTGCATCCGGCATTGGTGCATTTTCCAATCGCGTTTACTACGGCTGCGCTGGCCTTCATCGCCGCCGGCACGGTATTCAGAAGCTGGCCTTGTGCGGCGCAGTGCTTGACTACCGGGCGTTGGATGTTATGGGGCGCGGCATTGTTTGCGCTCATCGCCGCCGTGTTCGGCTGGTTTGCCTTCAACAGCGTTGCACATGATGAGGTGAGCCATGCCGCCATGATTCTGCACCGCAACTGGGCAATGGGCACCTTGAGTGTATTACTTGCGCTCGCAGCTTGGGATGTGTGGCGCGGACGTTCCGTCAAGATGCCATCGCCCAATGTTCCATCACCGGGCTTTCTGGTTTTGCTGGTTGCGGCATGGCTGCTGGTGACAAGCACGGCGTGGCACGGTGCGGAACTGGTGTATCGCTATGGGCTGGGCGTGATGGCCCTGCCCAAACCGGAGGGGTCGGGGAATCCCCATGAGCACGGCGCAGGCCATGGCGTTATGCCCATGCAAGGGGCAGATATGCCGCATGAGGATGCACCTGCACATAGCCACGATGACACCGCGAACGGCGAACCCCCACATGATGCGGAACCAGATCGAAAAACTCCCGCTACGGACGGAGCAGGCACGGCGCCCAAAAAGGCCGGACACACCCACGCGCCGGGCACACCGCCGCACAAAGATTAGCAATGATGGCGGACACAAGCATGTTCGCAAGCACGAAGTTATTGGTTTTAATTTAAGAAAGGAGGTATCTCAACACGTATAGGGTCTAAACTTATCGCAGCACATCAATCAACTTATTGGAGAATAAAATGAAACTAAAATCTACATTACTTGCCGCCATGCTGGCGTTGTTTGCCGCTTCTACTACAACCGTATTTGCTGCCGAAGAGCATGATGTTGTGCATGATACGCATAATGCGCCAGCGGGAAAAGTTAAGGAAACCAAGACAAATAAATATGATGCTGTGCATGATGTTCGTGATGTGCCAGCGGGAAAAGTTGAGGCGGCCAAGACAGATGAACATGATGATGTACATGATGTGCATGGCAAGGCAGCCAAAACAGGGACTGGCGAAACGGCAGAACCGGCAAAGAAAAAGGTAAAGAAGCACAGCCACATGGAAGAAAAAACCAATATGCCGATGCCGGAAGCTACACCGCACGCGGACAAAAAGCTGCCTGAAGACCGGCACGACCATGTGAAAGAGAAACACTGAAATATCAATCTCGGCGGTGCGTCAAGAACAGTGCATTCCTTGGCGCGCCGAGTATTTTATTGACTTTAAATGGTAGCCCGGTTTTCCGCATGATCTGAAAGCCGGGTTTTCGCTGGTCAGTTAAAATTCATTTGGGAAATTATTGAATCGCGGAAACACATAATGTTCGCCACTATTCCCAATAACCCTAGAGAACTTCACCTCCACCTGCTTACCAGATTTCTGGTTGCGGAAATGGTGATCAGCGTGCTGGTCGGTGCGCTGGTTTATTACTGGGAAAGCTGGCGAGTCGAACAAATGGCTTTTGAACGGGCAGTAGTCAGCGCAAGGCATTTTGATTCTCCTGAAATGCGCAAACTGCTGGTAACGGACAGTCCGGCGAACCATCCGGAACTTGCCAAACTATTGGAGAATTCAAACTTTATTGGCATTCGTATGCTCGATCATTCCGAAAATGTGTTGATGGAGACATGGGGAAGCGAGACAACAAGCCTTCGATCTTCCGTGCAAGCGCATCGGCATGATTTCCCGAAACCGGGCAATCATCACAATAATTGGTTAACGCATGATGGCGAAGACTTCGTGCAAGTGGTCATACCGCTGCCGGATTCGAAGAGCACGACAGAGGCGTATTTCGAAGGCATCTACCGTCTCGATGCCGGAACGCAATACGCCAGGAAACATCAGGCGCGCAGTGCAATGCTGACTTCTTTTGCTGCGGTGATTTTGTCATTAATTTTGCTCTACCCCGTTTTGCTGGGATTGACGCGACGCTCCCTGTCCTTATCCAAGTCGCTTCTGGATTCGAACCTTGAATTGCTGCAATCATTGGGTAGTGCCATCGCAAAAAGAGACGCCGATACCGACACGCATAATTATCGGGTGACACTGTATGCAGTCAGGCTTGCAGAGGCGATGAAGCTGAACCGGGACAACATTGAATCCCTGATCCTCGGAGCATTTCTGCACGATGTCGGAAAAATCGGCATTCCCGACCAGATACTACTCAAGCCCGGGCGACTGACTGCAGAAGAGTTTGAGATCATGAAACGCCATGTGGTATTTGGCGGCGAGATAATTCAGGATTCCACCTGGTTAAAGCGCGCCAGAGACGTGGTGCTGTTTCATCATGAAAAATTTGATGGCAGCGGTTATCCGCATGGCATTCACGGTATGGATATTCCGCTTTGCGCACGATTGTTTGCGGTAGTTGATGTATTCGATGCGTTGGTGTCAAAACGACCTTACAAGGAACCATTATCGCTTGAAAAAGCACTGGAAGTCTTACGGAACGGCACGGGTAAACATTTCGATCCTGAAGTTGTCAGTGCCTTTGAACCTGTTGTCCGTGCGCTATATAGCGAAATTGGCCAAGTTGACCAAAGTTACTTGCAGGCGGCGCTGAAAAGGATAATCAGCAAGTATTTTTAATTCGTAAGGAAAACAATGGAAAGCCCTCACGGAGACAAGTGCAGTTGCCAGATATTGAGCATGGCTGTGACGGGAGAGCCTGGTACGTGTCGCTATGATTATTGCAGGAAAGTCCTGCAACGCCGTTGGGGGATGCACTGCAATCATGGGCAATTACCTTCACCAGAAGAGCTGCCTATTCATGATCGAGTGGTGCTGCATGAGGATAACACCTTGGAGTTGTTAAAGAAGGCGTTGAAGTAAGCGCTGAACAAAGCTCAGCATGATGTTGGTTAACCTTGCAACACCAACATCATGCTTTTCATCCCAGCAAAGTTCACGGCGGCCTCATAACGCAAAGCGTTTGCGGCGAATTGTGCGCGCTCTACATCCATATCAACCGTATTGCCATCGGCGCTCGGTTGCACAGGCTTGCGGTACATTACTGGAGAGCCAAGAATCGAAGCGCCTGTGTAACCCTCCAAATGCATCGGTGATGTTTTCACTACCGGCAACGGATCGGACTTGCCGGCCATTGCGTTCTTCAACGCGCTGGCAAAATCGATGTCCTTCGCTTTATAGTTTGGCGTATCGGCGTTGGCGATGTTGGAGGCCAGTAACTCTTGGCGCGCCGCGAGCAAATTTAATGCTATTCGCTGGAATTCCATGGAGTCGTCTAGTTTATTGATCATCACACCCTCCTTCTTGTCTGCTGACGCATAATGCCTCTTAACATGACTGGAATTCTGAATCATGTTGCAAGTTTGTTATTTGCCGATTAGTCACGTTTTCTCCCCTTTCTTCGCAAGAACCGGCAAGTATTTTTAGACGTGGCAATATTTACAAGGAACGCCATGGAATACAATGGCACTATGCGAGATTGATAATGCTCAAGAGGTTGCCTTAATGTCTACCGCTCTGAACCCCGCAACACATAGCGATCCGGTGCGTTACCTGCTTACCCGTTGGCGCGACGATGCCGGCGGCACCTACCAGAGTTGGTTTCTCTGGGAGGAGCGCCTGAAGAACTTCCGCTCCATTCGCCGTGGCATCGCTGCGGTAGTCGCCGAGATCGAAGCCGGAAACTTCGGAAATGCCTACAAGGGTTCCTCGCTGGAGACAGTCGTCGGTTCCATTGCGGAACAGCGGCAAATCTTTAAAGGCGCGGATCACGCCTTTCTGTGGAAGCCCAAGCTCCGTATCCCGGACATTTACGAGAACCGCGAGAACCAGCTTGCGTTCGCACACTTCCTTCAGACCTGTTCTTGTTGCACGGGTGATGCTCAGGTGATCGGCGCGATTCAGGCGCTTGACCGCGTAAAGATCAAAGGGCTGGGGCCGGCGGCGGCCAACCTCCTCTATTTTCTGCACCCCACCTTGGTGCCGCCATTCAATACCGCGATCGTGAAGGGTTACAACGCACTATGCGGCGCGAAGGTGAAGCTCGGGCGCTGGGACGAATACCTGGCCATGCGCCGAGGCATTTTGGCGTTGAATGATAAATATCGTGACTTGCTTTCCAACGACTTGGGGGCGATTGCAGGCGTGCTGTTCGACATCGGCACGGGCCGCTATCCGCCACCTCCCGGCGAAGCCGGGATTGCGGAATGGGAAGCAGACTTGGCGCACGTTCGCGCGGAGGCAGACTTGGCGAACAAAGCCATGCGTGCGGCTCGGGAGGAAGACCGCACTCATACCGAGATACAGGGATGGTTGCGCGACCTCGGGCGCGCCCTTGGTTTTGAGGTATGGGTAGCGAGCAATGACCGGAATCGTGCGTATGCTGGAGGGCGGTTGGCAGACGGTTGCCGCGATTGCCTGCCAGAAGCGATGGAGAATGCGCCAGCCGTCGAGGCGATTCGCCTGATTGATGTGCTGTGGATCGAAGCCGGTACCGGACGGGTGGCGGCGGCCTTCGAGGTTGAGCATACTACGTCCATTTACTCTGGGATTGTGCGGATGCTGGATTTGGCGCTGGGGTTGCCGACCCAACCAGCGCATGCCCTGTTTTTGGTTGCTCCGGATGCAAGGGAAAGCGATGTCCGTAATCAATTGTTGCGCCCCGCCTTCAGCCGTGTCGCGGATATGAATGTGCGGTTTATCGCATACAGTGATCTGGAAACGCATCGCGAAAACATCTCCCGGTTTGGACATGGCATGAAAGCCATCGAGGCGATTGCCCGGCAGTTGAAATAATCCGTTCCGGCGGGGGCTATACGGTGGTGGAATGGCTGAGGTGGGAGTAAACTTTGCGTGTAATGGTGGAGCCAAGTACATGCAGCAATAGGATCTAGCCATCACGCCAAACGTAAATGAAAGGAGCTGATTATGGCATCCAACATTGATCCCGTTTGCGGCATGACCGTTGCCGAAGATAAGCCGCATCACTTGGAGTACGCTGGTCAGCACTATCGCTTTTGTTCACGCCATTGTCTGGAAAAGTTTCAGGCGAATCCTGCCGCATATCTCACAGCGGATGTTGCGGCTCCCGCTGTTCCGCCATCCTCTTCCGGCGTGAGCTACACCTGCCCCATGCATCCCGAAATCATGCGCAACGAACCGGGCGATTGCCCGATCTGCGGCATGGCACTGGAGCCGCGCAACGCTCCGGCGGAAGACAATGCCGAATTGAACGATATGACGCGCCGCTTCTGGATCAGCACGGCGCTGGCCTCGCCGGTGTTCGTGATGGCGATGGCTACCGACCTGTTGCCGCAAGCCATGCCGGAATCCCTTTCGATGCTCACGCTGCAATGGCTGGAATTCGCGCTGGCGACTCCGGTGGTGCTTTGGAGCGGCTGGCCGATTTTTCAACGCGGTTGGATGTCGCTGGTTAATCGCCATCTCAACATGTTCACCCTGATCTCGCTCGGCGTCGGCGTCGCCTGGACGTATAGCGTGGTGGCGATGCTGCTGCCCGGAATATTTCCGCCCACGATGCACACGATGGGCGGTCTGGTGCCAGTGTATTTCGAGGCAGCGGCCGTCATCATGGCCTTGGTGTTGCTGGGGCAGGTGATGGAACTGCGCGCGCGCAGCCAGACCAGCGCGGCAATTAAACTGCTGTTGGGGCTTGCGCCGAAAACTGCGCGCATCGTGCGTGCCGACGGCAACGAGGAAGACATCCCGCTGGAGAAAGTACAGCCGGGCGATGTGCTGCGTGTGCGCCCCGGCGAGAAAGTGCCGGTGGACGGCGTAGTGCTGGAAGGCGCAAGCGCGCTGGACGAATCCATGGTCACCGGCGAATCCATCCCGGTGGAAAAGACCAAGGATGCGCGGCTGATCGGTGCGACAGTGAACGGCACGGGCAGCTTGCTGATGTGCGCCGAGCGCGTCGGTGCCGACACACTGCTCGCGCAAATCGTGCACATGGTGAGCGAGGCGCAACGTTCGCGCGCACCGATCCAGCGTTTGGCCGATGTTATGGCCGGATATTTCGTCCCGGCGGTAGTGTTAGCCGCATTTGCCACATTGGCCGTGTGGGGTCTCTGGGGGCCAGAGCCGCGTCTGGCACACGCCGTGGTCAACGCGGTGGCAGTGCTGATCATCGCCTGTCCTTGCGCATTGGGATTAGCCACGCCAATGTCCATCATGGTCGGCACCGGACGCGGTGCGCAAGCCGGTGTGCTGATCAAGAATGCCGAGGCGCTGGAAACGATGGAAAAAGTAAACACGCTGGTAGTGGACAAGACCGGCACGCTGACCGAGGGTAAACCAAAACTGACCTCAGTCGTTCCGCTTGCCGGATTCGACGAGGACGAAGTGCTGCAGCTGGGTGCCAGTCTGGAACGTGCCAGCGAACACCCGCTGGCAGCAGCTATCGTGAACGGCGCGCAGAAAAAAAACATCGTGCTTACTGCGGTGAGCGAGTTCCGTTCGATCACCGGAAAAGGTGTAACTGGAACGGTTCAAGGCCGCGCAGTCGCGCTGGGCAATCTCAAGCTGTTCGAAGAATTACATCTTGATGCAGGGGAACTGGCCGCGCGCGCCGACGCACTGCGCGGCGACGGCCAAACGGTGATGCTGCTCGCGATAGACGGCAAGGCAGCGGGGCTGATCGGCGTGGCCGACCCGGTCAAAGCCTCCACGCTGGAGGCGATCCGCGCCCTGCATGAAGAAGGCGTACAGGTCATCATGCTCACCGGCGACAACCGCACCACGGCGGAGGCTGTGGCACGCAAGCTGGGCATAGACCGTGTCGAAGCGGAAGTGCTGCCCGAGCAGAAGGCCAGCATCGTCAAACAACTGCAAGCGCAAGGCCGCATCGTAGCGATGGCGGGTGACGGCATCAACGATGCACCGGCGCTGGCGCTGGCACAGGTGGGCATCGCGATGGGCACCGGCACCGACGTGGCGATGGAAAGCGCGGGGGTCACGCTGGTCAAGGGCGACCTGAACGGCATCGTGCGCGCCGTGCGTCTGAGCCGCGCCACCATGCGCAATATCCGCCAGAACTTATTCTTCGCCTTTATCTACAACGTGCTCGGCATCCCCATTGCGGCGGGCGTGCTGTATCCGTTTTTCGGTTTATTGCTCTCGCCGATTATTGCCGCTGCCGCGATGAGTTTCAGCTCGGTGTCGGTGATTACCAATGCACTGAGATTGCGCCGGGTGAAGCTGTAAATCGGTATCGGCGCAGACTCACGCAAGGAGCCTTCGGGAGTAAAACCATGAGAATAATGCCCGGCCTTCCCCCACCCATAACCATAGAGAAAGATAATTTTGGGGTGAAAGCGTTGACCCGCATTAAACCGGTCAAGCCGGTTCAAGAGCGCAATTTGCCGCCGCTGGTAACACAACGGCACGAGCAACCTGAAATACCTTCCGACTTTACCGAGCCGCAGGAGAAGCGTCACGATCCCCATGTGCACGGAGAACGCCGAATCTACTGCCGCCGCACTGAACACTTGCCTATCCTGATCGAGTTGCGCTCGCTAGCCGATCGGCGACGGCATAAACAAAGAGGAGATGACGAGACGGAGCATGTTGATGAGGCAATTTAGCCTCATACAAACTGATTTATCGCTGCTGCCGGGCTTCACAGTACAGATGCTCAAGCTAGTCTGCGGCGTGGGATGCTGAAGCGTACTTCGGTAAACTCTGGCGCGAATATGCCACCCATACACCGGGGTTTATACCGCATTGCACCAGAACCGAACCACAGAGCGGTACTTCGAAGTAATTGCAGGTGAATACAAACACGTTTATTTAATTCAAGGAGAGACATCATGAATGAAACAGTCGAAGACTACGTTTGCCACATGCAAGTCCCATCGACCTCATTTGCCACTAAATACGCTGGCGGCGATTACGCATTTTGTTCGGCGCAGTGCAAGGAACGCTTTCTGGCAAACCCGCATTTATACATTGGATTCCCCGGTCGCAAAGCTCCCGGGCAAGAGGGAAAGCAGGTCATCAAATGCCGCCGCCTTTTGCTATCGGTGCCGCTAGATATGATACAGGCCGAACAAGTAAAAAATGCATTACTTGAAATGATGGGAATACTTGAGATTTGTATTGATGGCGACAAACTTGAAATCCAGTATGACCTCATACAAGTGACCGCCGAACAGATTGCAGACAAATTGGCATTGATCGGAGCCGATCTCGGCGGGGGATGGGTAGAACGCCTCAAATTGGCATTCATCAACAATCTGGAAGAAATCGAAATCAATAGTCTTGAAGTTGAAAAGAAGAAAAAGTGTTGTCACTAACTGCTGCGGACAATTTTATCGCGCCGCAAAAGTTTTAGCGCTACAACTAAAGTTAGGGACATCCTCTTGTTTGCGTAACCTGCAAACCATTTTTCTTGTCCGGCATCGGCATTCACTCTTTCCCCGACAGGGGTATAATTCGCCCTCACGTTTAATCAACTAGGAAATATCTTGAAACTCTCGACTCGCGTACAGGCCATCAAGCCCTCCCCCACCCTCGCCGTTACCGCCCGCGCGGCAAAACTGAAAGCCGAAGGCAAGGACATCATCGGGCTGGGCGCCGGCGAACCTGATTTTGATACGCCGCAGCACATCAAGGACGCTGCCATCGGCGCGATCAACAAGGGCTTTACCAAATACACCGCAGTCGGCGGCACACCGTCGCTCAAGGCGGCGATTATCGCCAAGTTCAAGCGCGACAACGGGCTGGACTATACCGCAAAGCAGATTCTGGTTTCCTGCGGCGGCAAGCAGAGTTTCTTCAACCTCGCGCTGGCGGTGATCGATCCCGGCGATGAGGTAATCATCCCCGCGCCTTACTGGGTGTCTTATCCCGATATCGTGCTGATCGCCGAAGGCAAGCCGGTAATTGTGGAAGCTGGCATCGAGCAGGGCTTCCGGATGACTGCCGCGCAACTCGCCGCCGCGATCACGCCGAAAACCAGAATGGTGGTGATCAACAGCCCGAGCAACCCGTCCGGCGCGGTATACACGCTAGAGGAGTTGAAGGCATTGGGCGAGGTGCTGCGCAAACATCCGGACATCCTGATCGCCACCGACGACATGTACGAGCATATCGCGTTGACCGATGCGAAGTTCGTCAACATCCTGAATGCCTGCCCCGACCTGTATCCGCGCACCATGACGCTGAACGGCGTGTCCAAGGCCTACTCGATGACCGGCTGGCGCATCGGCTATGCGGCCGGGCCGGAGAACATCATCACCGCGATGGAAAACGTGCAGTCGCAGAGCACTTCCAACCCGACCTCGATCTCGCAGGTGGCGGCGGAAGCCGCGCTGAACGGCGACCAAAACTGCATCACGCCGATGCTGAAGGCGTTCCGCGAACGGCATGTGTTCGTGGTGAACGAGTTAAACAAGATTCCCGGCGTGCAGTGCATCATGGCTGGCGGCGCATTCTATGCCTTCCCGGACATGCGCGCGGCGATCGCCCGGCTGCATCAGCGCGGCACGATCAAGGCCGCGACCGATATCGCGCTTTCGGAATACCTGCTGGAGCACGGCGGTGTGGCGGTAGTGCCGGGTTCGGCTTTTGGCAGCGAGGGCTATGTCCGCCTGTCGTTCGCCACGTCGATGGAAAATCTCAAGCAGGCGCTGGAACGGCTTGCCAAAGCATTGGGTTGATTTTCTGCATCGATAGCGGAATATCGTAGGGGCGTGATTCATCACGCCCTGATTTATTCAGGCACAAGAAAAAGGGCGCGATAAATCGCGCCCCTACCGAAAAAAGACAATTAATGCGCTGCGCGGAGTGCCGGATTGTCGGTCGTTCCATTGAGTTGCAACGCAACCGTTCCCATCCCGGAGAACTTGGTCAGATCGGCCGAAATTCTTCCCGATAACTGCTGTTTGGTAATGCCCAATGTACCGGTCGCATTCCAGACCCCGCCAGACATCTTCAGTTGCCTGAAGTTGTAGATGCCATTTGCAACGGATAACTCTCCGCTCAATTCCTCGAAATTGGTACGCCCCCCCGGCAGGTTTTCCCTGCTGCGCTGACGGGCTGTTTCGATGACATCAAAACCGTTGATGACACCCTTCTTAATGACAAAATTTCCGTCCAGCGTCGCCGCTTCGGTAAGTTTTGCCAAACTGCTCGACTGCATCTGGAAGCGTGCCATGCCATCCATATCGCCGTTTAATGCCCGGCTGAGATTTTGCGTAGCGATGGTTTTTGCCGTCAGAGCACCCTGGGCGCGCCAGCCGGAACGCCAAGCGATGCGCGCATCGCCGAGCAGCATGCCGCCCATGATGCGGCCATCCAGATCGGTGATCACCAGTTCGTCCCCGGTCAACTCGCCCTTTGCGGTCAAATCGTCGAAAACCCAATTCGGCAGTAGCGGCAATGAACCACCGCGTACCGCGATCGACACCGCCATTTTTCCCTCCGGAGTGGCGTTGATATCCAGCCCGAGTTTATTCCCGTCGGCATGTAATTTCGCTTTGGCGAATTTCCCGTCCCCGCCGAAACTCAGTTCGCCGCCTATATCGGACAATTGCACACCGTCCGCTTCCAGCTTGCCTTGGTTCAACGTAATACGCTCAACCGGATACTGCGTGTCGGCGGCGATCTTCTGCAGCCACACGGTTGCTTGCTGCAACGCCGCGCCGTCGGCCTGCACACCGTCCAATTCGATGCCGGTGATCGGTTTGCTCGAGGAGAACAATGCGGACAGCGCAAAATTCACGCGTGCCTGTTGCACCTGAATCTGCTTTGTTTCACCAACCGATACATCGCTCATCTCCAGACGCGGAGTGGGTAGCAGACGCCCCGCCATACGCCCGATATGCACCGGTTGTTGCAGTCTGGCGGTAAGCAATTGTTCGATATTGTCTGCGGAACCCCGCATCGGCAACAAGGGCGGCACGGCAAACAACGCGCCCACTATCAGCGCAAATAATCCCACCCCCAGCTTGCCCCAGGGTAGCGGTTTGCTCCTGCCGCGTTCAGCCAGAATATCCTTCGCAGCGGGCGCAGGGTGGTGGTGCTGCCGGGCGGCGTGTTCGGCCTTAACCTTGGCAGTTTCAACTCCGCGTTGTTCGGCATCGGCCCAGGCTTTGGCCTGAGTTTCCGCAAGTTTTGCCACATCTTCGGCAGAAGGCATACGTGCCGGTGCGACAGGTTCGGGGGATTCTTTTATTTCCGCCGCTGCGGAAGGTGCGTTCTTTTCGGAAGGCGCTGCTGCTTCCGGAACACTGGCCGCAGGCGGAGGCGATGCTGGAGATATCTGCTGCCGCGAGATTGTTTCTGCTGCAACCGGCTTGCTGGTTTCTTCCTCCCAATTCATCTGCGCGATATCCTTAAACAGCGCAGCCTCATCATCCCGCTGCAGTGTTTCCGGCTTTTCATACGCAGCCACAGATGCCGGTTCGGATGAGATTGGCGGAACCGCTGCTGCCTCCTGCATCACAAAACTGAACGGTTCCAGCGTGACGGCGGAGGATGCTTCACCGGCTTGCGACGGCACGGCCTCCGCAACAGGCGCTGCGCCATCCACCAACTCATAGACCGGATGTTCGCGGCCATGCTTGTCCTTTAGCGCACCGCGATAGTGGAACAGGTTTGCATATTCGTCGCTGAGACGCGAAACAAAATCGTAATAGGAACGGGAAATATATATCTGGTCAATGCCCGCGAAGCTCATCACACGTTGCGCATCGTTAATCCCGTCGCCGACCATGTTGCTGCGGCCATTCATGTCATTGGCGACATTGATCGGGCCGAGATGAATACCGATGCGTACTTTCAGATCGGGATAATCATTGTGCCGGTTGTCCATAACGGTCCGGCGAAACTGCATTGCCACTTCCAGCGCGTCTTCCGGGTGTTGCATAAAACCGATAGCTGCGCCGTCGCCGGTATCCAGAATGATGCGTTCGCTGTCCCCCTGCATCGCCAGACAATCCGACACCAGACGATTGAATTGTTGTTTGATCTCGATCTGTTTATTGACCGGTTGTTTGGTATAACCGACCACATCAAAAAACAGCACCGTCGCACTGGTGGAACGCGCGGCAGAGTATGCTCCCGACCTCGTTTTAACGGTTTCCTGTTGCGCCTTCAACCCGGCGGAGGACTCCATTGTTTGCCGGGCCAGCCGTTCAGATTCTTCACGCGCCCTGATTTCAGTTTCTGCCTTTTGCTTGGCAGTTTCGGCTTCCTCGATCGCCTGGGCAGCATCCTGTTCTGCTTTGAGACGCACCACCTCGATTTCCCGTTGCGCCTTTAATTTTGCCGCCTCGGTTTCTTGATGCGCGCGACGCTCCGCTTCTTCTCTTGCCTTAGCCTCGGCATCGGCTTTCGCCTTAGCGGCATCCAACTCAGCCCTCACCCGCGCCGCTTCTTGTTCCGTTTTCACGCGCGCGGCTTCCGCTTCAGCCTTGGCCCGGCGTTCTGCCTCTTCGCGCGCTCTGGTTTCCGCTTCTGCTTTTTGTTTGGCGAGTGCCGCCTCTTCACGCGCTTGGGCGGCTTCCTGCTCGGCTTTGAGACGGTTTTGCTCGGCTTCCTGTTGCGCCTTCAATCTGGCAGCTTCGGCTTGCTCACGCGCCCGATGCTCCGCCTCCTGTCTGGCTTTCGCCTCCGCTTCGGCTTGTGCTTTTACCGCAGCCAGTTCGGCTCGCACCCGCGCGGCCTCCTGTTCCGCCTTTATTCGCGCGGCTTCCGCCGCTTCTCTGGCGTGGCGTTCGGCCTCTTCGCGCAGCTTTGCCTCGGCCAGCGCTTTCTGTTTGGCAAGTTCGGCTTCTTCACGCGCTATGGCGGCTTCCCGTTCAGCCTTGAGGCGCACCTCCGCTTCCTGCTGCGCCTTTAACTTCGCCGCCTCGATTTCACGTCTGGCTTTGGCCTCCGCCTCAATCCGGGCTTTTGCCTCAACCTCGGCACGCGCCTTCGCTTCAGCCTCGGCCTTGAGACGCGCGGCCTCTATTTCCTGCTTTGCCTTTGCTTCGGCCAATGCTCGCGCTCTAGCCTCGGCATCGGCCTTGGCCTTGGCGGCATCAAGTTCGGCGCGCCCCCGCGCAGCTTCCTGCTCGGCCTTCTGCCGCGCTGCCTCCGCTTCCTGTTGCGCCTTTAATTTTGCCGCTTCAATATTCTGTTTGGCGAGTTCTTCCTGAGAGGGGGGGCGAAACGCAGCGGTAAAATCCAGTTCATCGACACCCTCATCCGCAGTGGGTTTCTTGACCGGTGCGCTCATTTTTGGCGGCACAACCATTTTTGGAATGTTGCCGACTCTGGATTTATCCTGAACAAAACCGCCCTTTTCCAGATTCTTGAGCATGTCCTCAAGGTTGTCGCGCAAGCTGGGCGCGGCACGTTTACTGATTTCGGCAAAAGTTGCGGAGCCATCCACCATCAGCAAGGCGCGTTTAATATCTCCCGACAAATGCGAGGTTTTGCTGCGCGCCTCATCCTCGCCCTTATTGGTTCTGACAAAAGTTGTTTTACCGTCCATGCCGTATTCTAACTGATAGCGTATTCAATTTTTTATCGTTGATTTCTTCGTTACAGGTGATTTTGGCTCAACCTTCCCGTTGTCGCTCTTGTCGTCGTCGTTACCAAATAATTTATTCAGAAACCCGCCGATTTTCACTCCTATCGCCGTCCCGAGTCCCGGCCCCAAAATAGCCGTCCCTACCGCAGCACCCGCCAATACCGATCCGCTTGGCCTGACCACCGGCTTATCCAATGTTCCCGAAATCACCAGCGGCATACTGACCAGACCGGCCGTTCCTTTAATATTGACCTCCAGCTTCCCGCTGATCTGCAATGCGGGACTGATATTCACCTTGCCATCGGCATTTAGCGAGCCGGAAGTGATCTTTAATTTTTTGAAATGATAACCACTCGCATCCACGTTGAGCAAGCCGGTCAAATCGTCAAAACGGGTCGTGCCTTCCTTGAGGTTAGTCTTGCCCGGATTGCTTGCCGCTTGCAGCAAATCCACTTTGGACAGCACCCCGTCGCGCAAATGAAAGTTGCCATCCAATTGCAAATTTTTCGGAAACTGTTTGAACGCGTCCAGACGCATGGAAAGTTTGGCGACACTATCCATATTGCCGGTGAACAACACTTCGTTGCTCAACGCCTCCACCAGCGGTTGCATGGCGATCCCGGTCACCGCCGCATCCGCTACCAGCATGGTTGTCTTGCGATTTATTTTCGCCGTTCCGGACAGTTTTCCGCCGTATAGTTTCGCCTCCAATGAACTCAACTCCAGGCGATCCGGATGTACCACGACGTGCGCGCTGATCTGATCGAATATCAGCGGATGCTTTAACTCGGTAACAATGTGCGCGGTTGCATGATTAATATGCACATTACCCGAAAAACTAAAATTCTCCTTCAGTGCCGATAATGCGCTTGCCTTGCCGCTTAACTCCCCTTTAACCGACAGCGCACCGGTCAAGCCGAGCGGCTTGCCCAGCAATGCCATCACCTGCTCCAGTTGGGCATCGGCCTGCGTCAGCGTCGCCTGCACCTGCCACCCATCCGCTAATTCCACCTTGGCTGAACCGGCTATACGCATGCCGCGCGAGGCAACGGCAAAGTTCTGTGCGACAAGATCATGTTCACCCAACACTCCCTCCAGCTGCAGATCGTCCAGCGGTATTGGCGGAAATTGTTGGAATTTTGGAGTAGTCCAGCCATGCGCCCGCAACGCTAACGCAAAGTGCCAATCCGGCAGCGTCACCAGAGTTGCAGTGACTTTTTGTTCATCCATCGCAAACCACGCCCGCTCCAACTGCCCGGTCTGCGCGAATTCCAGCTTGCCTTCGGCTGGTGCCAACGTCATTTCCGGAACCAGCAAAGTTATCCCGGAAAACTGCAACTCGCGCATTCTCATCAGTTGACTGGTAACAGGAGTATTAACCAGAAAATCAACCAGTTTGCGCACCAGCGCATGATGCGCGGTGCCGTCTTTCACCGTGACACGCTGCAATACCTTGTGACCCGACAGCAATCCTGGCAAATCAAATTCCACATCAACCGAGCGGATATCAATTGCCTCCTGTCCGCCCAGACGCACATCCTGCAGTTCAAGATGGGGCAAAGGCACCATTGCAATGCTGATCTGCCGGATCTTGACCGGCTCGTGCAGTTGGCGACTCAGAACCCGCTCAAGTTCCGGCACATAGGTATCCAGCGGAGTCAGGTAAACCGCGACCATCGCCACCGTCACTAAGGCGAGTAAACCAACCAGAAGGCGCTTTAACCACCGCATAAAAAGCCAAATTTAAGATTGACCGGATAGACCAAAATCACTATCATGCGCACCTCTTCATTCCCTGATAGCTCAGTCGGTAGAGCGACGGACTGTTAATCCGCAGGTCCCTGGTTCGAGTCCAGGTCGGGGAGCCAAGAGAATTTTCAATTAGTTTCATGTAGTTACCTAGTGATACGCGTACTATGAGGCCACCCAAACAGGTGGCTTTTTTGCTTTCTGATGGGTCGGGATACCGAAAGTCCGCGGGTCGGTATAAAAATTCCAGTGGGGTTCTGCATGGGTCAAATCCAAGTAAGTCTCTAGAAACAGCACGGGGATAATATTTGAATTATCCACCCTAAAGGTCAATTCTTCTAAGCCCAGCGATCGAACTACTGGACAAGTCGTGCGAGGCTCGGCTTTTTGGGGTAGGTGAAGGGACTGCTAAAAAACTTGAAGTGCTGATGATGATTGACTACCTCTGCCGGATGATGGCTTTAGTCCGGTGGCGTAATTCCTCTTCAATCCGCCAGCTTGCAACTGGCTTATATCCCGTCATGAAACTAATTTGTGCCAGACTGGTCAAATTTATATATATGATTAGTAAATAAGCTGATAGTCATTAGGAGCAAATCGCATGAATATTTCGCCCGTTTCTATCTCGCTTGTGCAATCACAGATGCTAGGTTCGCTGACAAGTTCACCAGTGAACGTAAAGCTTGACGACTCGTTCGCAACGATGTTTTCGCTTCTTGCTTCAAACGGCACTCAGCTTAACCGGTTGCCTGCCGTCGACTTATCCAGCGACCTGTTGTCACGACTCACTCAAAGCAGCAACATAAACCAGAGCTATAACATAACAAGCCTTTCTCCTGCCGGCTTCAATATGACGCTGGCCGATCCAGAGTCTGCCTACAAGATGATGACCTCTATCAACAAGGCTGATGTTTACTATAAAACCCAGTTCTCTAAACTAAGCGAGATGAAATCTTCCATATCGCAGATGCAGGAGGCAGGATCGAGCTTGGGCAGCATTGCATTATCCGCCGACAATGACAGTATAAAATCTCGGCTGCAACAGTTTGTGGGGCAATACAACACCTGGATTCAGCGGTTTGACCCCGACTTTCAACAAGGCGGGGGGCTAGCTGGCACGCAGGCAGCGCAGGTTTCCCGGTTTGAGTTGGAGCAGAACATTAATAACCGTTTCTTTGGAATCAAGGGTGGTGTGCATGGCTTGGGCGAGATGGGTATCACTATTGACCCTGACACCCGCTTGGCTACTCTGGATACTGCCAAACTGGACGCACTGTTGACGACCAACAAGCAAGGCGCTGTCGATACGCTACAGGAATTCGGCGCAAATTTTGCCAAATCGGCAAGCTTGCTCAATTCAGACGGTAACTTTATTCTGAAACGGCTCGACAACCTGAATAGCGCTATCCATTACATTACAGATAACAAAGATTCATTGCAGAAAGAATTCGGCACTGGCGACACTACCAAACCTGTAGTGCAGGCAGCTCGGGCGTTAGCCGCTTACAACCAGACTTACGGTACTTAAACTTGTCGGCACATCCCTGAATCCAGCCTGTGTTTGTTTTTAAACCTCACGGATGGCATTCACCCTCCAGTCTGAGGTACTCCCCCTCAAATTGGCTATCAAGTTTCGGCAGATGCCCTGTAGTGCCCTATCCAGGGTGAGCCGCTGCGGTCTGCTTCCGGATGTTCACGTTCATATTGTTTGTAATGCCAAACTATCCATTGGCCAGCACGTCAGAATATCACTGGCCCTAAAATAAAATAACCTGACAATAAGATTGCCAGCATCAAGAGAGCCATAGTCGCCCACTCCAATTCATTCCCCACTGGAGTATCTTCCCACCTCTTCATATAGCGAGTATCGTCGTTAAGATTCTTCTTCATGTCGGCAATGCTCCGCAAGGTTAGTAACGTTCTGTAAAAGCACATCTACAGCACAATGGATACAATGACCGTCAGTACCCCGGCAAAAGCGATCAGGGGCAAACCGTGGTGTCTGTATTGTGTAAATTTGTCTGTTTCAATGGCAATGGCTGTGATGGCTATGCCGATAATGGTGGTAATCATTTTCAATTGCTCCTATTTGCTGCAAGTGGTTGCATATTGAAATGTGATTCCACTTGGGTCAAAGCCATTTAGGTCTAATGGTTGGGCATTTGGACGATTGGCAAAAGATGCTGATAAATGGTCAAGTTTTCGTGATAAGTGGCAACCATGATTCGCGATGCTCTTCAGAGTGAACGGGGGTAATAAATTATGAAATCCTCATTTTTACCAAAGTCAGCATGCCCAGCATGGTTATATGCCCAAGCCAGACTACCCGTATAGGCGTAAACTAAGCGCAAATTTGGGTAATTTTCAACAAACAGAGGCTCGCATGAAACTCTATTACGCTCCCGGCGCCTGCTCACTGGCTTCGCACATTGCACTGCACGAAACAGGATTGCCGTTTGAAATTGACAAATTGAATGTGCCCGACAAAAAAACTGCTGCTGGCGAAGACTTCATGCAAATCAATCCAAAAGGCTATGTGCCTGCAATCAGGCTTGACGACGGCAGCATCCTGACCGAAGGTGTCGCAATTCTGCAATATATTGCCGACCGGAAACCCGATGCTGCTCTGGCTCCCAAAGCTGGCACGCTGGAACGCTACCGCTTGCAGGAATGGCTTAATTTTATTGCAACCGAAATTCATAAATCTTTTAGTCCGCTGTTCAGCAAAACCGCGTCCGACGGTGTAAAAAATCATATGCTCAATTTGCTTGCCAAACGTCTCGGCTATGTGGAAACTCAGTTGGCAAACAAACCGTACCTGATGGGTGACGGCTTTACAGTGGCAGATGCGTATATGTTTGTCGTATTGAACTGGAGCGGCCATGTTGGCTTCGATCTCGGCCAATTCCCGATTATCAATAAATATATGGCGCGAATTGCCGCTCGTCCGTGCGTGCAGGCCGCAATGAAGGCCGAAGGCTTGATTCAATAGAAACTAAAAACCTATGAAAGAAATTCTGCAGTATCTGAAAAAACATGGCGAACGTCTGGACACCGACATCGCTGAAGCTACCGGCATCCCGCTTGCTACCGTGCGTTTACATTTGGAAGAACTTGCCGGCAAATGCGAGGTGGTGACATGCCATACGACCAGATTCGTAAAGGGCAAAAAAGTCGTGGGAATGACTTGTCGTCCAGCGGGATATATTCCTCCGGCATCGCCGGGCAGAAAACCCAAGGCTCCGGTGGCATTGCCGTAATTTGTAGCAATCACGACTACTGCAGCTAATACACGCCCTTGTCATTGAGAAATCCGCCGTACTTGCGGTCTTCGTCGAGAATGTGGCGGATCAGCCAGCGTTCCATGAAATTCAAAAAGCCCGCCTTGTCGGGCACATCGCCGCCCAGCACCTGCTTTCTGTATTCGACAATTTGATCGAGCAGTTCGCCATGCTTTTTTCGATGTATCTCTATGTCCGGATAACTGTAAAGCGCCAATAGTTTTTCCTCTGCAGCAAAGTGATGGCGCGTAAAATCTACCAGCGCATCAAAAGCATTGGCAAGCAATTCGCGCTCAGACTTTTTGTGTAAATATTCTGTGATCGTGTTGGAGATTTCGATCAGTTTTTTGTGATGTCCATCCATTTGCGCCACACGGACATCGAAACTGTCACGCCAGGCAAATATTTCCGACTGATCGTCGTGCGCAGCGTGTGCAGCCCGTTGCTGGTGGTTTTCAAAAATTTTCCAGCGCAGGACCGGCACATCCTCCAGAAATTTTCCGGGAATCTGCACAACTACAGTCTCTTCCAGCACGCGCAGGCGAAACAGGCCGGGAATCTTGAGAACTGCGCCTTCTTCACCGAAGAAATCCCGCTGCTTCAGTACGTCCAGCACCTTGTTGCCTACCGAGCGTTCAACGACACCGGTGCGGATGATGTTGAGAACCCGGAGATTATTACCATCGATAATTTCACCGGGTTGGAAGCGCTGTTCCAATGCATTGTCGACGATGCGGCCGAATACGTCGATCGGAATACCTTCGCTGAACAGGTTGGTTGCATCCAGAAAAGCGCGCAGATCGGCAGTGCGACGCATGCGTTCCAACAATCCGTTGCGCCGCACGACTTCGGCATACAGGCCGACAGGGAGCCGCAATACCCGCACAAAGGATGATGCGCGGTAGGTGTGACGGGAAGGGCGATGATCCAGCATGGCACCGACACCGATAAGCGACCCGGCAGACAGGCTTCCGAATAAATTATCGCGGGTGCGTATTTTCTCAACCCCTCCGCTTACCAGCAACAGTATCTCCTGGGATGTTTCACCTTCTTTGAGAATAATGGCACCGGGATTAATTTCCGTCATGGGATGGTTGAGCAGCATGCGCAAATCGTGGAACGCCACGCCCGGAAGATTGGCCTGCAGACAGGTAAAAGCATGTCGGCGCAATACCTCCAGCTGTCCTTCCACCAGCACGTCAACGGTGCCGAATGCGGCGCTGGAGCCGATCTCCTTCTCTTCCGGAGTCAGCTCGCTGGCGCGGTGGGCAAGCAGGATGCGGGTGGATGTATCTTCCCTAAAGTCCTTCGCATCACCGTGGATTATGCCGCCCCCCACGTCGATTTTTTTCAGGTCGGACGAAACCAGATAGGCGGCACGAATACGTTCAAACGCTGCCTGATCGAGTCCCGGCATTTCCTGCCGGTCGGTAACCATACCCTTAAGAACATTCAACGACACGATATCCGCAAAATGGGCATAGGTGCGGTAGCCGTCACCCCACAGGGTGCGAAATACGAAGATATTTGTCTCCACCGGATGCGGCGAGAAAACCGGCATAACCTCCAGCCCCTCGACATCGTTCCAAGTATCGAACACCAGATCGCGAACATCGAAGAAATCGTTGAAACGCTCTTCTTCCATACCCATTAATGCGGCCAGTTTTTTTTCCACCGAAGCACGCACCAACGGGGTCGCAAAGTAACGGATGCGCCGACCTGAACGCATCAGCGCGGAAAGACCGGCAAAATGATCGTCGTGCGCATGGGTATGAAAAATGCCGTCCACTTGGTCGATGCTGATACCCAGAGCCGACATGGCGTTGACCAGATGCGGGCCGGCATCGATCAGGTAAAGGCTTCCCTGATAAGTAATGATGCTCGACATACAGGGACGATTGACATCCCAACCATCCCCCTCGCCCGAGTGAATAACGGCGAAATACTCCGGTTCGAACCTGCGGAAACCCAGCGGATAAGCGCATTCGTAGGTAACGCCGGGGGGGAGATTGAGATCGACCGTCACCGTCTCGCCGTTATAGGAAAATTCAAAAACGTTGGAGCGTAACCGGCGCAGATTTACACCGTCCGCGATTTCCGTCATGCCGTCGCCGACGACGCGGGTATCAATAAAATCGCTGGTCGGGCGAATACGCCCAAATGCGAATTTCAGCTTCAGGCGCATCATCTCGGTAGCCTGCTCCCCTGACACGCCCGCCTCAATCATTTCCTCGCGCGAGACCAGACCGTAATTTCCACGGTAGATATAGCGCATCTGCGACTCGACCTGATTGGCCGAGCCGATCAGCATCGGTTTATGCCCGGTGTTATTGGGGTGTCCGGGCAGAATCAGCCCCTGCTTGTAAAGCATCTGCAAGACCGGAAATTCGGCGAGATTGGCGAACTCTCCGTTCTGCAACAAAATATCCGAGAGCAGGATGGCGTTGGGACCAGTTTCGCAGGTAACTCCTTTGACCTCCTGGGCCAGAATCAACCCGCGTTTGATCAGATGTTTGACGGCATCCGCGGGGCATCCGCACAGCACTCGCAAATTGGCTTCGGGAACCTCTACCCACTGAATTCCGCGTGCAACATCAATTTTGTGGATACCCATGTATCGCCTTTTGCTCTAAAATTAAAAAACCTCTGAAAATCCGCATGTTAATTCCAACTTCCGCGTTTTATAGGGTAGGATTAATATCCGATGAGACGAAAGGCCGGTAGTACATCTGCCGGAAGACGAAATAACCGGGGCAATTTTATCAGGCGCAGGCTGGTAGCCGTTCTATTTGCCATGAATTTAACATTATGAAATATATGCCGAGTCCTTGATTCAATCAAGAACATTCAAGCGATATCGGGTAATCCAAACAACCAAAACACTAAAGGCGGGAATATGGTCAAGAAAATGTATCTACTGATAGGTTTGTTTGCGTTCGCAATCGTAATCATCATTGCGCTGTCATGGGCCGGGATGAGCACACTCGGCAAGCTGCAGAATGAAGGCTTTATGCGTGGAGAAGACAGTGTGCACGCATCCGAGGCCGCGGCTATCGGTGCAGAGTTGTATCAGATCATCGCCGACAGCGTCATCAACAACAACCTTACGGAAAGCGCCAAGGACTGGCAGGAAGAGAAAGCAAAGGCCTCCAAGTCACTGGAACAAGTAGAGCATGCCGTGGATACGAATGAAGAGAGAAATTTCGTCAAGGCAGCACGCTTGGCCTATAACGATCTGGTCAATATTTACGAGAAGGAAATGCTACCCTTGTTGCGTGCGGAATCGAAAAATGCTGCGGCAATCAGCACCGTTGACGACAAGATCGATGCCGAGATCGAAAAGATTCATGTCAATATGAACAAGATAGCGGTGTCACTGGAAAATGAATCAAAAGAATCGGATGAAGAGTTCGATGCCACGGACAGCCAAACCATCACCATGCTGCTCGTCGCAGGGGGAAGCATCCTGGTCGTGGCAGTACTGCTCGGACTGGGTATCACGCGCAGCGTATTGAACCAGTTGGGCGGTGAACCGAAAGACGTGGCACAAGTGGTCAACACCATGGCCTCCGGCAATTTTTCGCTGCGCCCGAACCATTCACCGGTGGCCGGCAGCTTGTTGGCGAATGCCTACCAGATGCAATCCGGTTTGCGCGACATGATTGCCCAGGTCAAGGATCAGGCCAACCAGCTTGAGGATATGGCACGCAGTCTGGCTTCCGCCTCCAGACAAATTGCCGAAAACGTGAACCACGAGTCGGATGCGGTGAGCAGCATGGCTTCGGCAATCGAGGAAATGAGTGTATCCACTACGCACATCAGCGACCGCGGCGGCAATGCAAAACAGATCGCTGAGGCTTCGCGCAGCAACGCCGAACAGGGCGCGCAAGTTGTGAACAAAACCGTATCCGGGCTGCTGATGACCGCTCAGGATATTCAAAGCGCATCCGGCGAAGTATCACGACTGAGCGAGGATGCTTCGCGCATCATTGATGTGGTGAAGGTTATCAAGGAAATCGCCGACCAGACCAACCTGCTGGCATTGAATGCCGCCATCGAAGCTGCGCGGGCCGGTGAGCAGGGACGGGGTTTCGCCGTGGTGGCGGACGAGGTGCGCAAGCTGGCCGAACGTACCGGCAATGCCACCAATGAGATCAATGAAATGTCCGGCAAGATCGGCGAAGTGATCAGCCATGCGCTAAGCAGCATGGACAAGGTGGTGGAAACCACGCGTCAGGGAGTGATTGATGCGGAGACCGCGCAAAATTCCATCACCAGCATCCAACAAAGTTTTGGTGATGTGGCGAATGTCATCGAAGATATTTCCGCCGCGCTGATCGAGCAGAATGTTGCCTCGACCGACTTGGCGAAAAATACCGAACGCGTGGCGCAAATGTCCGAAGAAAATTCCAGCGCGGCGCAAAGTTTGCTCAATTTGGCGAATGACCTGGAGAGCAAAGCGGCTCAGGTGAAAAGTGCTGTATCTGTGTTTACGGTCTAAGCAACCGATTCCTGACATGGCAATCGGGTCAATCGCAGACTCGTAATGATTCCACGGGAACAGCTTGGTGAGAAAAATCACCGTCAAAAGAAAAATGTGCTAGACCGTTTATGATCTAGCCCATTGACTTTATTGGCAAGAACGATTGGACTCGCCCCCCTTGGATATCGAGAGAGTTCATAAAAAACAGTATCTTTATTTATCAATATATTACCAGTGTTCGCCAAACTCAAAAGCATTCTAAATGCAGCTCTCTTGCTTTTGCTTGAGAGGATGCTACGCTACCTCAACTCGAAATCAACACACCTTTGCGGAACGGCCAGTCCGAAGAGGGCTTTCGTTTAATGCACGCTAAAATCACTAGGCGGCCGCGTACCGTCTTACGTCTATCTCAACGCCGCCTTTTGCTGCTTGATCAGCCTGCTTTAGCAATGAACTCGTTACCTTGGCATCGTGGTAGATTTCACCACAGTTTTCGCACACTTGAGCCGGTACACACTTGAACATCACAGTAGTGTGACCGCGTTCCAATGTGATACTGGCAACGCCCGCGTGTGTGTTTCCATGTTTGCAAATTGGGCATTTCATTTTTATCTCCTTGTCTTCAGGTCATCGTGCCAGATTTTCGGATCGGGCTCGTAAACCGCAATGATGATTCTTATATCTTCTGTTATGTCATCTGCATATACAACGTGAATTGCTTTGGTTCCGGCATGTCCGAGCAGCAATGTGCTGGGGTATGGCGTATCGTCTGGATAACTTTCAATGGCGTTCCCGCTTGCTATAGCGTGCTCCACTTCTTCTTCCGTGATGCATCGTTCGTGCATCCGCTTTACCGCGTGCTGTCTGTATATCAGTTCCATGCTGTACAGTTTAAGCTGATTTCAATAGCTTTAGCAATTTGCTGAAAAACTGCAAGTGTCTATCCTGCTATCTACCTCCCGGCACTCACTCGCCCAATTGGTTGCATCCGCCAGCTTGGCGGCTTCCAGCTCATCCATTGCGCGCTTGCTGCGAATGCCGAGAAGATTTTCAGGACACGCCCACGCGAACCCAAGTCAAATTGCGCTTCGGTGATGCGGTCTATGTCGTAGCGGCTATTCGTGCCGGATCAATAAGTTGAGAAAACCCACCCAGAATTCACCGTCAAAAGAAAAATGGGTTAGAACATTTCTGCTCTAACCCATTGACTTGATTGGTAGGCACGATTGGACTCGAACCAACGACCCCTTGGATGTCGACCAAGTGCTCTAACCAGCTGAGCTACGCGCCTAAAACGGTGCGCATTGTATCCGAAAGCTTAGCGGGCTTCAAACTAAAATCGCGCCCCGCTTTCACCGATAGATCGGGCCGGTGCAACAGGCCGGTTATCACTTCCAGCCGCCAGCCTTTTTCAGCGTCACCCGCTCCACCTGCACGCTGGCATCGCCATCGCCCAGCCATACTTGCCCGTCCTGAATGGTGCATTGCAAATTCATGGTGCGCTGCGCCAGCTTGGCCAGCGCGCGGGTGCTTTCCTGCGGCAGATTGATGATGGTGAGGTTTTTCTGGCGCTCGAACTGCGCGCTGTTCTGCGCGAACCACATCTCGGCGACGCGCCCGCCATAGCAATACACCACCACTTGACCGGCACGGCCGCAGGCTTTGCGGATCAGTTTCTCGTCGGGGATGCCGACATCGATCCACAACTCAATCACGCCGGTCAGGTCTTTCTGCCACAAGTCCGCCTCGTCATCGTCCGTCATACCCTGGCCAAACTCCAGATATTCATGCGCGTGCAGCGCAAACGCCAGCAGGCGCACCATCATGCGCTCGTCCGTCTCGGACGGATGGCGCGCCAGCGTCAGCGCATGATCCTTGTAGTAATGGCGCTCCATATCCGCGATTTGCAGATTGGTTTTGAAGATGGTCGCTTTGATAGCCATAAATTTCCTTGGAAAGTCCTTAAAGCAGTCCGGGTATGCACTGGCGATAGTGTAGAATGCTGCCGGATTTCAGGTTTAAGCAGGCCGGCAAAAATATGTGGGTTGTGTTACGGGTAACAAAAAACCGCACCAGTCTGAAATCAAGCTGTGGTGCGGTTTTTGTTTTGTTATTTGGTGCCCAGAAGAGGACTCGAACCTCCACACCTTGCGGCACACGGACCTGAACCGTGCGCGTCTACCAATTCCGCCATCTGGGCATAGATTTGCTGAAGGCGCGCAATTTAATTGTTAAAGGATTTATTGTCAATGAAAAAGAAAAATAACTTACGCCTGCAGGACCCGTTTTTGGAGCGCGAGCGCGAACAATACGAGTTTCCGCTGCCGAGCCGCGAATTCATTTTGCAGATACTGACCGAGCACGGTGCCCCTATGTCCGAGGACGAGCTGCTGGATATGCTGCTCATCGAAAAGGACGAGGAAGACCTGTTTTCCCGCCGCCTGCGCGCGATGGAACGCGACGGGCAGATCATGCGCAACCGCAAACGCGCGATCTGCGTGATGGAAAAGCTCGACCTGACCAGAGGCAAGGTACAGGGGCATCCGGACGGCTTCGGCTTCCTGATTCCCGAGGACGGCAGCCCCGACATGTTCCTCAGCGAGAAGGAAATGCATCAGGTGCTGCATGGCGACGTGGTGATGGTGCGGCAGAGCGGCGTGGACCGGCGCGGCCGTCCCGAAGCCAAGATCGTCGAGGTGCTGGAGCGCGCCAATAACCGCGTGGTCGGTCGCCTGTTTGAAGAACACGGCATCCAGTACGTGGTGGCGGAAAACCGCCGCATCACCCAGGATATTCTGGTCGCCCCCGGCCAATCCGGCGGAGCCAAGGCCGGACAGGTGGTGGTGCTGGAAATCATGAAACATCCGGACAAGCATGCCCAGCCGATTGGGCGCATCACCGAGGTGCTGGGCAACTATGCCGACCCCGGCATGGAAATCGAAATCGCGCTGCGCAAGCACGACCTGCCGCATGAATTCCCCAAGGATGTGGAAAAACAGGCCAAGGCGATTCCCCCCACAGTCTCCGCCGATGATTGGGCCGGACGGGAAGATGTACGCAACCTGCCGCTGGTCACCATCGACGGCGAAACCGCACGCGATTTCGACGATGCGGTGTACTGTGCGCCGGAAAAAGGCGGCTACCGGCTGGTGGTGGCGATCGCCGATGTCAGCCATTATGTGCAGACCGGCGACGCGCTGGACCGCGAGGCAATCCTGCGCGGCAACTCGGTGTATTTCCCGCGCCGCGTAATCCCGATGCTGCCGGAAGAACTGTCCAACGGCCTGTGCTCGCTGAATCCCAAGGTGGATCGGCTATGCATGGTGTGCGACATGTTTGTCGGCAGCAACGGCGACATCGGCAAATACCGTTTCTACCCGTCGGTGATGCATTCGCAGGCGCGCCTGACTTACACGCAGGTCGCCGAAATGCTGGCGGAACCGGACGGCAAGCTGGCCAAGAGCAACGCCGCCATCGTGCCGCATCTGCAGAATCTCTACGAGCTGTTCCAGAGGCTGCTGAAAGCCCGCGAGAAGCGTGGCGCAATCGACTTCGAGACGGTCGAGACGCAGATGATTTTCACCGATCAGGGCAAGATCGAACGCATCGTGCCGGTGATCCGCAACGACGCGCATAAACTGATCGAGGAGTGCATGCTGGCCGCCAACGTATGCGCGGCAGGCTTCCTGCGGGAACATCAGCACACCGTGCTGTACCGTATCCATCAGGGGCCGACACCGGAGAAGCTGGAAGCGCTGCGCGAATTCATGAAGGAATTCGGTTTGCAGCTCACCGGCGAAGAAGAGCCGCAGGCCGCCGATTATTCCAAGCTGCTCAAGCGCATCAAGGGCCGCCCCGATGCGGGTCTGCTGCAAACCGTGATGCTGCGCTCGCTGCGCCAGGCCAAGTATGAGCCGGAGAACATCGGCCACTTCGGGCTGGGCTACGATGCCTATACCCACTTCACCTCGCCGATCCGCCGCTACCCCGACCTGCTGGTGCACCGTGCCATCAAGGCGGTGCTGCAAGGCAAGCAATACAAGCCCGCGCAAAAATGGGCCGAACTCGGCACGCATTGCTCGATGACCGAACGCCGCGCCGACGATGCCACGCGCGATGTCGAAGCCTGGCTGAAATGCTTCTACATGCGCGACCATCTCGGCAGCGTGTTCACCGGCACGGTTTCTTCCGTCACCAACTTCGGCATGTTTGTCGCGCTCGACGATCTGTATGTCGAAGGGCTGGTGCATATCTCCGAACTCGGCAAGGACTATTACCACTTCGATGCCGCCAAACACCAGTTGCTCGGCGAACGCACCGGAAATCGCTACCGCCTCGGCGACCGCGTGCAGGTGCGGGTAGTCAAAGTCGATATGGAAAGCACCAAGATCGACTTCGTGCTGGATGGAATCATCGAACAATCCGGGCGGCATGCCGGCGCGGATAGTTTGCCGGAAAAAGCCGCTAAACGTTCGGGAGGTCGCGACACTCACGCCCCGTCCGAAAAGAAACCGGCCAAGGGTAAAAGCGGCGGGCATAAATCCGGAGGAAAGAAACGTCATGGCTGATCTGCGCCTGATTTACGGTTTTCACGCCGTCACCTCGCGGATTCGCCAGAACCCGGACGGGGTGCTGGAAATCTATCTGCAAGCGCAACGCAACGACCCGCGCATGCGCGACCTGATCAAGCTCGCCGAAACCAACGGCGTGCGCATCATCCCGATCGAAGCAGCACGCCTCGACGGCATGGCGGGCAATGCCCGGCATCAGGGTGTCGCTGCGCGCGTGGATGCGGCGCAGCGCGTGCAGCATCTGGACGATGTGCTGGATACGCTCGACGAACCGCCGTTGCTGCTGGTGCTGGACGGCGTGCAGGACCCGCATAACCTCGGCGCGTGTCTGCGCAGCGCAGATGCGTTCGGCGTGCATGCGGTGATCGCGCCGAAAGACCGCGCGGTCGGCATCACCGCCACTGTGGAAAAAGTCGCCTGCGGCGCGGCGGAAACCGTGCCTTACATCACCGTCACCAACCTCGCCCGCACCCTGCGCGAATTGCAGGAACGCCACATCTGGGTAGTCGGTATGGCAGGCGAAGCGGAGCGGGATTTGCACGGCTTCAAGCACACCGGCCCGCTGGCTTTGGTATTGGGCGCGGAAGGCGAAGGATTGCGCCGCCTGACCCGCGACACCTGCGACGAACTGGTGCGTATCCCGATGCTGGGCAACGTGGAAAGCCTGAATGTATCGGTCAGTGCGGGTATCTGCCTGTTCGAGGCGAGGCGGCAACGGAGTGCAGTTTTGTAGGGGCGAATTCATTCGCCCAACAGATTGCGTGCGAATAAATCCACACCTACGTGATTCGCTAATCCCTACTCGCGCAAGATCGCCAGCGGCGGCAACACCGTCAAGCGCCGCGTCCCCAGCCATCCCGCCAGCATCACCAGTAGCATTCCGCCCAATGCGCCGACCGGCCAGATGATGAGACTGGCACGATACGGAATTTCCAGCACGAAATGCGCCAGCACCCAGCCGAGCAACACCGCGCCACCGGCGGCCAGCAGGCCGCTCAGCAAGCCCAGCACGGCAAATTCGGAGAGATGCAAACTGCGCAGATAAGCGCTGTCCGCCCCCAGCGTGCGCAGAATCGCCGCCTCGTGTACCCGTTCGTCCTGTGCGGCAAGCATCGCGGCATACAACACCGCGATGCCGCTTAACAAGGTGAATAAAAATACAATACTGATGGTCTGCGAAACCTGCTCGATGATGCCGCGCACCTGCGCGATCATCTCGCCTGTATCGATCAGCAGTAGATTCGGGAACTCACGCGCCAGCTGGTCGCCCGCACGTATTTTTTCAGACGGTAAATAAAAACTGGTGATGTAACTCACCGGGGAATCATTGAGCAACTCCGGCGTGGTGATCACGAAAAAATTCACCTGCATCGAATCCCATTGCACTTTGCGCAAACTGGTCACGCGCGCGGTAAAAGGCGTGCCACCAACGTTATAGGTGAGTTCGTCGCCAAGGTGAATATCGAGCTTCGTGGCAATACCATCCTCCACCGAAAGCTGCGCAAACCCTTCCCTGCCCGATGCAGAAGGCCACCACTGTCCCTGCAACAGCTCATTCCACTCCGGCATTTTTTCGGCATAAGACAGGTTGAATTCGCGCTCCACCAGCTCTCGGGTACGCGGCTCGGCATAACTGTCTCCATTGACCGGGCGTGCATTGATAGCAACCAATCGTCCGCGCACCATTGGCAACAATTTCGGCTGCGGCACAGACACGCGCGCAAAAAAATCCAGCAGCGGCTGGCGTTGATCCGGCTGAATGTTCACCACAAAACGGTTCGGCGTATCCGGCGGCAGCTTGCCCTGCCAGCTTTGCAGCAGATCGGCTCGCACCAGCGTCAGCAACAGCAGCGCCATGCCGCCCAAACCCAGCGCGACGATCTGCATTGCATTGGCGCGCCCATGCCGCGCTAGATTGGCAAACGCATGCCGCCAGTGCGCGGACAAGCGCATGGCATGCCGTTCCATGCTGCGCAACAGCAGCCAGGCGCTGCCAAAGAAAACTAGCAAGCCTACCAGCAGCCCACCCAGCATCGCCAGCCCCAAATTGACCGAACCTGCCTGCCACAAAAACAGCCCCGCCAACACCAGCAGCGCCGCGCCGTAAGCCGCACCGGTGCTCGCCTGCGGCGCACCCAGTTCGCGGCGCAGCACGCGCAACGGCGGCACGCTGCGCAATTGCAGCAGCGGCAGAAAGGCAAAGCCCAGCAGCAATGCAAAGCCGCTCGCTGCCGCCTTGAGCGCGGGCAACACCGATGGCGGCGGCAATTCCGCATCGCGCATCGACTCGATGAATGCAACCAGAGCGGCCTGCGTGACGTAACCCAGCGCGCAACCGAGCAGGGCCGCAACCACGCCAAGCAACAGGAACTGGTACAGGAACAGGCGCAGCACCTGATCCTGTTGCGCGCCGAGGCAGCGCAGCATCGCACAAGTATCCAGATGGCGCAGCACGAAGCGCCGCGCCGCCAGGGCCATCGCCACGCCCGCCAGAATCGCGGCGGTCAGCGCGGCGAGCCCGAAGAAGTGCTCGGCGCGTTCCAGCGCGGTGCGAATCTCCGGCCGCGCATCGCGCACGTCCTCCAGTTTTTCGTTGCCGGACAATTTGGCTTTCAGCTCTTCGCGCAGCGCTTCAACCTGTTTGGCCTCTCCGGCAACCATCAGCCGGTAACTGATGCGGCTGCCTTCCTGCAACAAACCTGTCGCGGCAAGATCGTCGGCGTTCATCACCACGCGCGGCGCGAAACTGGCAAAGCTGACGGCATGATCCAGATCGCGCACGATCTGTGCCGCCACTCTGAAACGCTGTTTGCCGATGCCGACCTCATCGCCCACGCTCAACTCGAGGCGGCGCAACATTCTGCCGCTCACCCAGACAGTGCCGCTCCGTGGACTACCTTGCGCCGCATGTTCGCTGCCGTCGCTGATCACGATCTTGCCGCGCAGCGGATAGCCGGATTCCACCGCCTGTATCTCGCTCAGCACAGCCTGCTCGCCGTGCTGCGCCATGCTCAAAAAATTCAGGCTCTGCGTGGTTTGCAAACCGCGCTCCTTGGCTGCGGCACGATAAGCGGGCGGCAGCGGACGCGACGAAGCGATGCGCAAATCCGCCCCGAGCAGGCTCTGCGCCTGCTGCTGCAACGCCTGCCGCACCCGGTCGGCAAACAAGCCGACAGTAGACAGGCTGCCCACTGCCAGCACCAAAGCCAGCAGCAGCACGCGCCATTCTCCGGCACGCCAGTCACGACGGAGAAGATTGAGGGATAAGAAAAAGAGATTCATTCGCGCTCCCCTCGCCCGTTTACGGGAGAGGGGCTGGGGGAGAGGGTTTCGTTAGAAAGGGTCTGTGAGCCAGCATCAACTGCAAACATTATCCGCTCCAACACCCCCTCCATTTCATTCAGCAACTCGTTATTCCAGAAACGCAGCACCGTATAGCCCTCACTTCTCAACCACGAATCTCGCACCTGGTCGTATTCAACGCTCTCAGAGTGTTGTCCTCCATCCAGCTCGATAATCAATTTCTCTTCCAGACAAACAAAGTCCACCACATAGCGTCCCATTGGTTTTTGCCGCTTGAATTTTCTTCCCATGAAACGATGCGCACGCAGGTGATACCAGAGCTTCTGCTCCGCATCGGTCAGGTTGCTGCGTAATGCTTTTGCGTTGTCCAGCAGGCTCATAGCCCCTCTCCCCTACCCCTCTCCCGTAAACGGGCGAGGGGAAAATTAAGACACCACCCTACCCGCCTCCAGCCTTAGCTGCCTGCCGCACTGCTTGGCCAGCACTTCGTCGTGAGTGACCAGAATCAGGGTGGTGCCTTGCGCGCGATTGAGTTCCAGCATCAGTTCGATGACTTGCGCGCCGGTGGCGGCATCGAGGTTACCGGTGGGTTCGTCGGCGAACAGTATCTTGGGGCGGGTGACGAAGGCGCGCGCCAGTGCGACGCGCTGTTGCTCTCCGCCGGACAGGTGTTTGGGCAGGTGGTGCGCGCGTGCGCTCAATCCGACCTGACGCAGCGATTCTGCGGCGCGTTCGCGCGCGTCGGTTGCACCGCGCAATTCCAGCGGCAGCATGACATTTTCCAGCGCGTTCAGTGACGGCAGCAACTGGAACGACTGGAACACGAAGCCGGCCAGTTTGCCGCGTAATCTGGCGCGCCCGTCTTCATCCAGCGCGAACAGGTCGGCGCTGTCGAGCAATACGCTGCCGCCGCTCGGCACATCCAACCCGGCCAGCAAACCGAGCAGGGTGGATTTGCCGGAACCGGACGCGCCGAGTATCGCCAGACTTTCTCCTGCATCCACAGTGAAACTTACTTCGTGCAGGATGGTCAGTGGCTGTCCTTTTCCATCTATTGATGGGCTCAACACTTGCTTACTCAATCCGATAGACTGCACAATCGCTGCCATGAAAAATTTATCCTTGCCAATATTGAAAGTTATGTTGCTGGTTGCCGCGCTGTGGCTGCCCTGTTCCGCTCATGCCGCAAGAAACATCCTAGTGTTCGGCGATAGTCTATCAGCCGGATACGGCATCGCAGTAGCAGAAAGTTGGCCCAGCCTGCTGCAACAGGAATTAAAACGCACGCGCTCCGGATTCGTCATCGTCAATGCCAGCATCAGCGGCGAAACCGCGCTGGGCGGACGGCAGCGCATCAGCAAGGCATTGCAACAACATCGTCCGGCGATTGTGATTGTGGAGCTCGGCGTGAATGACGGACTGCGCGGTTTCAGCACGGCGGATATCGAAGCCAACCTCAACGAGATTATCGAACAGGCGACCCGTGCCCGAGCCAAAGTGCTACTGATCGGCATGCAGTTGCCGCCGAATTACGGCGAGCCTTACGTCACCCAGTTTCAGAATATCTACCCGCGACTGGCAGCCAAGCACCGCATCAGGCTGCTGCCGTTTTTGCTGAAAAACGTTGCGGCCGAACAGTTTCAGCCCGACAACCTGCACCCGGTTGCTGCCGCACAACCGCAGATCATGCGCAGTGTGCTAAAAGAATTGAAGCCGCTGCTGCGCTAACCTAGTTCGCCATCAAAAATCCGTTCGGGCTGAGGTATCGAAGCCCCTACCGAGATGCCCTTCGATACCTCAGGGCGAACGGCACACTATAATCAATGCTCAGGACAGGCATGGTGGGCACAGCCCACCCTACAAAATCATTGTGATTTAGCGCAACGAAACACCAGCCTGAGTTGAGAACCCCAGCGAACTAGCCACACCCGCGCCGAAGCGTTTTGCCAGTCGGTCGGCGAAGCCTTCCTTGACGGTGAAGTCCACGATTTCTTCGGCCTTGATTACATCGCGCGCCACCGATTCCAGGCTGCCGAAACCATCCGCCAGGCCGAGTTCCACGCCCTTCTGACCGTTCCACACCAGACCGCTGAAGGTATCCGGCGTTTCCTTGAGGCGCTGACCGCGTCCTTTTCGCACTACGTCGATGAACTGCTGATGAATCTGCGCCACCATCTGTTTGGCGTATTCCTGCTGCGACGGATTGACTGCCGAGAACGGGTCGAGGAAGCCCTTATTGGTGCCGGCCGTTACCAGACGCCGTTCCACGCCGAGCTTGTCCATCGTGCCGGTAAAACCGAAGCCGTCGATCAGCACACCGATCGAACCGATCAGGCTGGCCTTGTCCACGAATATCTTGTCGGCCGCAGCCGCCACGTAATAGCCGCCCGAGGCGCAAATATCCTCGACCACCACATACAGCGGAATATTCGGATGTTTGGCGCGCAGACGGCGAATCTCATCATTAATCTGCCCCGACTGTACCGGGCTACCGCCGGGGCTGTTGATGCGCAGGATCACGCCCTGCGTTCCCTTGTCCTTGAACGCCTCCTGCAAGCTGGGGATAATGGTGTCGGCACTGGCGCGGCTATCCGACGAAATCACTCCCTGCATGTCCACCAGCGCGGTATGTTTGCCGCTGCTCAACGCGCCGTCTTTCGAGTCGGCCCAACCCATGAAAACAAACAGCAGGACGAACAGGTAACCGAACGTCAGCACCTTGAAAAAGATGCCCCAGTGCCGCGCGCGGCGTTGCTCCTGCAAAGCCGACAGTGCCAGTTTTTCCAGCACGCCGCGTTCCCAGTTGTTATTTTCTTCAGCCATCACAATTCCTTTAAATAATTTGTTAAGCGTTGGCTTGCAACCATGCTCTCAATTCCGCAAAATCCTTCACCAGCGCGAGCGGGTTCAATTCCTGCAACTGCTGCTGCGGATGCGCGCCGTATCCCGCCGCGACCACATCCACCTTGGCGTTCTGCGCCATCAGCACATCGTGCGTGGTATCGCCGATCATCAGGGTGCGCCCGTTACTGACCGCCAGTTCATCCATCAGTTCCAGCAGCATCGCCGGATCGGGTTTGGAAAAAGTCTGATCCGCGGTGCGTGTGGCGTGAAAATATCCTTTCAAACCGGAAGATTCCAGCGCCCGCTCCAGCCCCATGCGGCTTTTGCCGGTCGCCACGCCCAGCCAGTAGCCCGCGCCGTGCAACTCTTCGATCGTCTCGCGCGCCCCGTCAAACAGCGGGATCGCCTGGTCCTGCGCCAGAAAATGCTGGCGGTAGCGCGCCACCAGCGGCTCATACATCGACTCCGGCACATCCGGCACCGCGTAGCGCAACGCCTGCGACAAACCCAGACCGATCACATGGCGCGAAGCCGCATCATCGGGAACCGTCAAACCCAGATCGCGGCACGCGGCCTGAATCGAACCGGCAATCACCGCGGTCGAATCCATCAGCGTGCCGTCCCAGTCGAACACGATCAAATCGTAACGTTTGCTCATCAAAATTGCGGTGAAAAACAGGCGCGAATATTACCACCTTCGGGCTTGGCTTCCCAACCTGTGCCACAATACGCGCATGCACAAATCTAAAAACACCAACTGGTTGCTGTATTGCCGCCCCGGCTTTGAGCAGGATTGCGCGCAGGAAGCGTTGCGCCAGGCGAAGCAACAGAAGCCCATCATCGGTATCGAGCAACCCGCCATCCTCGCCGACAGCGGCTATGTCATCGTCGCGCTGAACGAGCAGCGCCTGAACTATCGCGAACTGATCTTCGCGCGTCAGGCAATCCGCTTGCACCACAGCATCGAACCGCTGTCCGAACGCGACCGCCTGACCCCGATCCTCGCCGCCGTCGCTGACCTGCCCGGCACGTTCGGCGCGCTGTGGCTGGAAGTGCCGGACACCAACGACGGCAAGACCCTGTCCGCCTTCACCCGCCGCTTCCAGCCGCTGCTGGAAGAAAAACTTCGGGAACAAGGGCGCTTGCAGGAAGACACTCAAAGTACCGTTCGCCCTGAGCTTGTCGAAGGGCATGATGAAAAAACTGCTGATCGCTCACAAAAGGCTTCGACAAGCTCAGCCCGAACGGAAAAGCTACCGCGCCTGCACATCTTCTTCCCCGACAAATCATCCGCACTAATCGGCAGCAGCGATCCGCACAACAGCGCGGCAGCCATCATGGGCATCGTGCGCCAGTCCATGCCCGCCGAAGCGCCGAGCCGCTCCACGCTAAAGCTGGCCGAAGCCATCGAAGTATTCATGGATCGCAGTGAACAGACGCGTTTGTTACGGCAAGGCATGCAGGCAGTCGATCTCGGCGCCGCACCCGGCGGCTGGACCTGGCAACTGGTCAAACGCGGCATCCGCGTCACCGCAGTGGACAACGGCCCGATGAAGGGCGTACTGGCAAATCATCCACTGGTGCAGCATCTGAAACAGGACGGCTTCAAATACGCACCGCGCAAAGCGGTAGACTGGCTGGTATGCGACATGGTGGAAAAACCCTCCAAAGTCGCCACCCTGATCGGCGAATGGTTCGCGGCTGGCTTGGTCAAACACGCCATCTTCAACCTGAAACTGCCGATGAAACAACGCCTCGTCGCACTCGACAGCGCATTAGGTGGCATCCGCAAACGGCTCGATGAAGAAGGCATCAATTACCGGATGATGGCGAAGCAGCTTTACCACGACCGGGAAGAAGTTACGGTGTTTTTGACGAAAACCAAGGGTTGAGATTAAAAAACGCTGTCCCTTATTGTTTTCGAACCTAACTCCAAATGCCACTCTGAAAGTGACGGTATAAACATGATGGGTATCGCTATGCTCAACCCATCCTACGGGTTAAGGATTGGCGGCGGCATCCAGCCGTGCAATAAAACTCTCCAACTCCTTCGGCAATGGCGCGGTCAGCCCGCGTAGGATGGGTTGAGCGCAGCGATACCCATCAATCAACACACATACTCACCGCTCTCCGCAATCCAACTCAACTCCTGCATCACCCGCCCAATCCTTCGGCAAAATACCGGCTTGTACATAACGATGAAATGAAGAATTCGGCCAATCTGCAACGCATAGCACCAATCCGTGCTTGACCGGGTTGATATGGATGTAATCGACATGCCGTGAAAAATCCGCTTCGTCGCGGATGAGGTACTCCCAATAACGGCGCTGCCAGATTCCACGCTCCCCTTTGCGTTGCCGGCTGTCGGAGCGCGACTCGCCATGCGGCAAACCGCGCGAGAAGACGGTTTTGATTAGCCGCCAGCGCAGTGCGAAATCGTTGTCCCCGTCAGGCATTGTCCAGATGGCGTGCAGGTGTTCCGGCAAAACCGCGATGGCATCTATAACGAAAGGATGACGCTCGCGGGTATATTCAAAAGCGCTGCGCAACAGGTCAATATGCCCGGTCAGCAGGGTTTGCGAACGGTCGGCTAGATTGACCGTAAAGAAATAGCTGGCTCCGGCATTATTGCTGCGGCGGTAATTGGTCATATTTGCCTGTTGATAGTTGGCGATGGGTATCGCTTTGCTCAACCCATCCTACGACCAGCTGCGGTAATTGGTCATGCGTATCTGTTGGTGACGATGGGTATCGCTGCGCTCAACCCATCCTACGAGTTAAGAGTTGGCGGCGGCATCCAATTTCGCAATAAAACTCTCCAACTCCTTCGGTAGCGGCGCGGTCAGACACATCGCTTCCCCGGTCAGCGGATGCGCGAAGGCGATGCTGTGGGCGTGCAGGAACATCCTCTTCAGCCCCTGCTTCATCAAAACCTTGTTGCGCGCGAAGTCGCCGTATTTATCGTCTTGGGCTATCGGGAAGCCGAGATGCGACAGGTGCACGCGAATCTGGTGGGTGCGTCCGGTTTTAAGCTGCGCTTCCAGTAAAGAAAACTCCGGCCAGCTCTTTTGCAGGGTGAAAATGGTATGCGAGGCCTGCCCGTCTTCCCTGACCATCACGCGCTTTTCGCCCTGCGGGGTGTCAAATTTGAATAACGGCAGCTTGACGTGCTGTTTGGCGTTCTTCCACTGCCCCAGCACCAAGGCGAAATAGCGCTTGTCGCTGTTGCCCTCGCGCATAATCTCGTGCATCGCGGTGAGCGCGGAGCGTTTTTTCGCCAGCAGCAGCACGCCGGAGGTTTCGCGGTCGAGGCGGTGCACAAGTTCGAGGAATTTGGCCTGCGGACGGGCGCGGCGCAGTTGTTCGATGACACCGAAGCTGACCCCGCTGCCGCCGTGCACCGCAATGCCGGACGGTTTGTTGACCACCAGCAGCGCTTCGTCCTCGTAAATAATCGGAAATTCCACCGCCGGGATATGCACCTGTTCCGGTTCGTGTCTTTCCGCCACGCGGATTGGCGGAATGCGCAGCTGGTCGCCGAGCTTCAAACGGTAGGTCTGGTCGATGCGTTTTTTGTTCACCCGCACCTCTCCGCCGCGCAATATCCGGTAAATATGGCTCTTGGGTACGCCCTTGAGGCATTTGAACAGGAAGTTGTCGATACGCTGCGCCTCGCCGCTTTCGTCGATTTCCACAAAATTCACAGAATCTTTGCTTAAGCCATTCATTTTGTTTATACTTCGCCGTTCGCGTGTTTTGGAATTGGGTAAATTTAGGATGTAATTCAGTCCTTCGCCATGAAACTGGCCGCCAGAGATTACCTGGCAAAAGCGACGGCGCAATGCGCCGCCACCCTTCCAGCCGCAGCCCGGTTAATATCGCTCACCGGAACCAGCAGCGATAGTAATTGATTTATGCGCTCAAAGCACCTGTGGATTTTCGTGAGACAGCCATTGCTGACTCACCCCCTGAGGAGCTTCTGAAACAGCCGAAAAGTCGGGATGCAGTGCATCGCCCCAACCGCTGATACAGAAACCCCAAGAACTATTTTTGATGACCGACTATTAACTAGAGAGCTTAATTGACCAACCGTTTGCACAATTCAAGACTTATTGCACGATTGCTCATCTCTCGCGCCTAACCGCGCGTAGCTTGGTCTCGCCCGTGTCAGAGCGCGGGAGACAACATAATGAAACGCATGCTATTCAATGCGACGCAGCCGGAAGAACTACGCGTCGCCATTGTTGACGGTCAGAAACTCATCGACCTCGACATTGAAACCGCCGGTAAGGAACAATGCAAAAGCAACATCTACAAGGCAGTCATCAGCCGCCTTGAACCCAGCCTTGAGGCCTGTTTCGTCGAATACGGCGGCAACCGGCACGGCTTTCTGCCCTTCAAGGAAGTAGCTCCCCAGTATTACCAACCCGGCAGCGGCAACCGCCCCTCGATCAAGGAAGCCTTGCGCGAAGGTCAGGAATTGCTGGTGCAGGTGGAAAAGGACGAACGCGGCAACAAGGGCGCGGCGCTCACCACCTACATCAGTCTGGCCGGCCGCTACATCGTGCTGATGCCGAACAACCCGAACGGCGGCGGCGTATCGCGCCGCATCGAGGGCGAAGAACGCGACGAGTTGCGCGAAGTGCTGTCGCATGTTGACGTGCCGCAGGGCATGAGCATCATCGCGCGCACCGCCGGTATCGGACGCAACGAGGAAGAGTTGCAGTGGGATCTGGACTACCTCAAGCAACTGTGGGATGCGATCGAAGGCGCGGCCAGTGCCGAAAAAGCCCCGTCGCTGATCTATCTGGAAAGCAGTCTGGTAGTGCGCGCGATCCGCGACTACTTCAACCCGGAAATCGGCGAGATTCTGGTCGACACCGAAGAAGTTTACCAGCAAGCTCTGGCGTTCATGAGCACGGTGATGCCGAACAACGTGAACCGCATCAAGCGCTATGTCGACGATGTGCCGCTGTTTTCGCGTTTCCAGATCGAACACCAGATCGAATCGGCGCATGCTCGTGAGGTACGGTTGCCGTCCGGCGGCGCGATCGTGATCGACCATACCGAAGCATTAACCTCCATCGACATCAACTCGGCGCGCTCCACCAAAGGTTCGGACATCGAGGCTACCGCGCTCAACACCAACCTGGAAGCGGCGGAAGAAATCGCCCGCCAGTTGCGCCTGCGCGATCTGGGCGGCCTGATTGTGATCGACTTCATCGATATGGAAAGCAGCCGCAACCAGCGCGATGTCGAAAACCGCCTGCGCGACTCGCTGCGTTACGACCGGGCCCGCGTGCAGACCGCCAAGATCTCGCGCTTCGGCCTGCTGGAACTGTCGCGCCAGCGTCTGGCGCCCAGCCTAGGCGAAAGCAACTACATCGCCTGCCCACGATGCAGCGGCATCGGCCATATTCGCGGCACGGAGTCTTCCGCGCTGCATATCCTGCGCATCATTCAGGAAGAGTCGATGAAGGAAAGCAGCATGGCGATCCACGTGCAGGTGCCGGTGGATGTTGCCACCTTCCTGCTCAACGAAAAGCGCGCCGACATCCATCGCATCGAATCGCGCCTGAAAGTGGCGATCACGCTGATCCCCAATCCGCATCTGGAAACGCCGAACTACACCATCAACCGCCTGCGTCAAGACGACCTGACCGGCGACTTGCTGCAGGCCAGCTACAAGCTGGTGGAAAAGCCGGAAGAGAACAAGCCGCATACCGCACAGGAACAGCAAAAAGCTACCCGCGCGCAAGCTGTGGTACAGGGCGTGACCCCGATGCAACCGGCACCGATGAAGACCGAAGAAGCTAAACCTTCGATCCTCGGCAAATTCTTCGGCTGGATCAAAACACTGAGCGCAGAAGAACCGCCGAAAGCCAAGCCAACCGCCAGCAAGGTACGCAACAACCCGCACCGCGAACGCAGCGAACGTAGTGAACGCGGCGAAGGCGGCAAACGCCGTGAACGCGGCGCGCGCGGCGAACGCAGCGAAGGCGGCACCGGACGCGAGCGCAACAAACCGGCACAGGCCGAAGCCGCGGCAAAATCGCAGGAACCGCGTGAACCCCGCGAGCCGCGCCAGCCAAGGCCACCGCGTCAACCGCGTGTTGCCGAGGAAAAGCCGGTACTGGAAACCCAGGTTGCCACCGCTGCTATCGAGCAAACCGAAGAAGGCGGTGCGCCGCGCGAAGGTTCACGCCGCCGCGGTCGTCGCGGTGGTCAACGCGAACGCCAGCGCCGTGAACAGTCCGCACCGGGCGGAGAAATGCCGGCAGGTAACGGCGAAACAGCCGCCGCTGAACAAGTTGCCGCACCGGCAGCCGCTGCGCCGGTCAATACTGTTCCGGCCAAACTGCAACCTTCCGAGTACATCGCCTACCCGGCCGGCTGGACACCACCGCTGGTGCCGAGCGAATACGTCGCCATGCCCAAGGCCGCTGCACAACCCGTTGCTGCGCCAGCAGTGAACGTTGCGACCGTAAACAAGGCTCCGTCGCCATTGGCATCGGGCGGCGAAGGGCTGGTACAAATCGAGACCGATCCGGGTAAATTCAGCACGGTGGTAAATGTGCCAACCGAGCAAGCGGCGCAACCTACAACGCGCCGCCGCGTGCGCCAGAAGGAAGTGTATGTGGAGAATGAACCGCTGCAGCAAGTAGAAACACAGCGCCCGCAAGCATAATTCGGGAGGCCATAAAAAAAGCCGCACGGCGAGAGCCGTGCGGCTTTTTTTGGTTACAAATTTAATACTGTCCGGGTGGCTTGTGGACAACCGGCTAACGGTATATTCGTGCTTCCACTCAAGTATTAATGTGCGCGAAATGCCGCTGGCTGATGTGCTGCAACAACCCTTCCGCCGCATCTTCCACCATATCCAGCACGCGCTCGAAGCCGTCCGCGCCGCCGTAATAAGGGTCGGGCACTTCGCGCTCGGCATGATGCCGCGCGTAATCGAGAAACAACTGCAGTTTGGCACCACCGACTGGCGGCACAAGGCGTTGCAGGATGGCAAGATTGGTTTCATCCATCGCCAGCACATAATCAAAACGCCGGAAGTCGAGCGCCTCCACCTGCCGTCCGCGCAAATCCTCCATATCATAGCCGCGCTGCTGTGCCGCACGCTGCGTACGCATGTCCGGCGCATCGCCGATGTGGTAATCGTGCGTACCCGCCGAATCAATCAGGATTTGCTCTGCCATACCGGCATTCTCGACATAATGGCGGAACACCGCCTCCGCGGTGGGAGAACGGCAGATGTTGCCCATACAGACGAATAAAACCGCTACATTTTTTTTATTGTTCATTACAGGCAGCGATAACTATCTTCGTTTGTTATGCAAGGCTATGGCTGGGTGCTGTCAGTTCGGTGCCGGTTGTTACTTGGCTAACACCCGATTTTGCAGTCACTACCGCGGAGTAACTAACTGGAAGATTGTTCACTTGATAATGTTCTAAGCTGTTTGGAATAGGCCCGGTAAAACTCCTTCAGCGATATTTCGGCGTTATCACGAAAATAACGGTTACTGGTGGCGGAATATATGTGGCCTTCCCTATTGAATTGCACTCTCATGATTACTCCCTAATCGTTTTCAACTTGTGAAGTTATCGGCAATGATCAACAGAAGTTTAGAGGGGAATCGCAGGCAACAAAGATGCTCAAATTGCAGCAACGCCAAGCGGCAGAAAATGGGAAAATGCGCACCTGTCGTCCAAGCGCAAAAATCAATGCCCCGTTCCGAACCAAGCAAACCGGCCGTCACACGGCGTTTATCCCCGCTGCGCGACCTGTGGCCGTTCCTGCGCCCCTATCGCGGGCGGGTCGCGCTAGCTTTCGTGCTGCTGTGCCTCGGTTCCACCACTATACTGCTGGTGCCGCTGGCGTTCCGCGACCTGATCGATTTCGGTTTCGGCCAGCGGGAAAATTCCGGCAGCGGTCTGTTTGGCACCTCGGGGTTGAACAGCCATTTTCTGCTGCTGTTCGGGCTGGCGACGCTGTGGGCGGTGACGGTTGCGGCGCGTTTTTACACCGTGGCATGGGTCGGCGAGCGAGTCACGGCCGACCTGCGCAGCGCGGTCTATGCGCGGGTGCTGGTGCAGTCACCACAGTTTTTCGAGACCCTGCAAACCGGCGAAGTGCTGTCGCGGCTGACCGGCGACACCACGCTGATCCAGACCGTGATCGGCAGTTCCATTTCGATGGGCTTGCGCAGCCTGTTCCAATTCATCGGCGGCATGATCATGCTGGCGGTGACCAGCTTCTATTTGTTCACCTTGAACCTCGGCCTGATGGCCTTGCTGATGCTGCCGATCATCGCCATCGGCCGCAAAGTAAAAAAACTCTCGCGCGAATCGCAGGACAAAATCGCCGATGCCTCGGCGCTGGCTGGAGAAATACTCAACGCCGTGCCGACGGTGCAGGCCTATACCCAGGAGCAGCGCGAAACCGCACGGTTCGCCGGACGCGCGGAAGCGAGCTTCGTCACCGCGATCCAGCGCAGCCGCGTGCGTTCGGCGATGACGGCATTGATCATCACCGCGGTGATGGGCACTATCATTTTCGTGCTGTGGATCGGCGCGAACCAGGTGCATGCAGGCAGCATGACCGGCGGACAACTGGCTTCGTTCGTCCTGTACGCGGCGCTGGTGGCGGGCGGGGTCGGCACCATGGCGGAAGTGTGGGGCGACGTGATGCGCGCGGCGGGCGCGACCGAACGGCTGCTGGAATTGCTGCATGCGCAGCCCGCCATTGCCGAAGCCGCCGCGCCGCAAGCGCTGATGCAACCAAAACAAGCGGCTCTCAGTTTCGAACACGCCACCTTCAACTACCCGGCGCGCCCGCAAACTGCGGCGCTGGATGACATCAGCCTCGATATCGCCCCCGGCGAAAACGTCGCGCTGGTTGGCCCTTCCGGCGCGGGCAAGACCACGCTATTCCAACTACTGCTGCGCTTCTACGATGTGACCGGCGGCGGCATCCGCCTCAACGGGCAGGATATCCGCCAGCTGTCGTTGCACGACCTGCGCGGCATGATCGCCATCGTGCCGCAAGACCCGGTGATCTTCTCGGCCAATGCGCTGGAGAATATCCGCTATGGCCGCCCCGCCGCGAGCGACGCGGAAGTGATCGCCGCCGCCCAAGCGGCGCAAGTCGAAGAGTTCATCGAGCGCCTGCCGCAAGGCTATCAAACCTTCCTCGGCGAACGCGGCACGCGTCTGTCCGGCGGGCAGCGCCAGCGCATCGCCATCGCGCGGGCGATACTGAAAGACGCGCCGCTGTTATTGCTGGACGAAGCGACCAGCGCACTGGATGCGGAATCCGAGATATTAGTGCAGCAAGGCTTGAACGCCGCGATGCAGGGGCGCACCACGCTGATCATCGCGCACCGCCTCGCCACCGTGCAGAAGGCCCACCGCATCGTGGTACTGGAACACGGGCGCATCGTCGAAACCGGCACGCCCGCTGACTTGCGCAATCAGGGCGGGCTTTATGCGCGGCTGGCAAGTTTGCAATTCGATGTCTAATCATTAAACCGAGCATGTCCCACCACACCTTTGATATTCCCGCCGACGGCAGCATGAGCCCCAAGGGCTGGTATCAGGCCGCCAGCGAACTGCCGGATTTTGTCCATGATGCCGCGCAAGCCGCCGCAATCGACAAGCTGGATGCGCTCTGGCACCAGTTGATGGAGTTCAAGGCCAAACGCAACCAGTTTCTGGGACGCAGCCTGCGCAGCCCGGATGTGCCGGACGGTTTGTATCTGTGGGGCGGGGTCGGGCGCGGCAAGACTTTCCTGATGGATGCGTTTTACAACTGCCTGCCATATCAGCGCAAACGCCGCATCCATTTTCACAATTTCATGGCCGAAGTCCATCACGAGATGAAATTGCTGGCCGAGCATAAAGACCCGCTGATGGCACTGGCCGACAACATCGCCGCACATACCCGCGTGTTGTGCCTGGACGAATTCCATGTCGATGACATCGCCGACGCGATGATCCTCGGGCGGCTGGTCGCGGCGATGCTGGAGCGCGGCGTGGTGCTACTGACCACCTCCAACTATCCGCCCGACGGCCTGTATCCGCACGGCCTACAACGGCAAAACTTCCTGCCCGCGATAGATCTGCTCAAGCGAAAATTAAAGGTATTGAACGTGGATGGCGGCAACGATTACCGGTTGCGCGCGATAGCCCGCGAGCCGATGTTCATCGTGGCGGAAAGTGTTGATGACGATACCGCCAGCGAGGCACGCATGGAAGTATTGTTTAAACGCATTGCCGCCGGGATGCGGCATATCGAACACCACATCGAAATTCCGGGGCGACATATCCCGGTCAAGAAAGCCGCGCGCACCGTGGCATGGTTCGAGTTCAGCGAACTGTGCGGCGGCGCGCACGCGCAGGAAGATTATCTGGCCATCGCGCACCGCTACCCGACTGTGTTCTTGTCGCACATTCCGCAAATGACCGCCGAGCATGCCGCCGAGGCGCGGCGTTTTACCTGGCTGGTGGATGTGTTTTACGACAACAATGTCAGACTGGTGGCTTCAGCGGCAGCCATACCAGGAGAACTGTGCAGCGGCGCGATGGCCTGCGGCGAATTCTCCCGCACCGCCAGCCGCCTATCCGAGATGCAATCAAAACATTACATGGAACAGCCGCATCACTCGCAAAACGTGACGCTATAAAAATTTGGGGTATCCGAAATCTGTGGTTGATTTAGATTTTTGGGAGCGTCTCAAAACGACCGTTGCAGACCTTCGCACCTTCCCAAAAGCAGTCGTTCAACGTGAAGGTAAGGGGCTGCGCTTTAGCGCAGTCCCAGCGTAGCAAAGCGGAGCGAACTTGACCGTAGGGTTAGGCTCAAGCATTTCTAGTGCTCATAGTCTGTTGAATTGCGTTTAAATCTGACCCAGCAATTGCATTGAATTTTGACCCACCCTAAGTTTATATCTTAACGGTTCAGGTTGTGGATAGTTTTCTGTTTTTGGCCTCCTTTCCGGATTGAGTTGAGC
>JAQTWT010000009.1 GCA_028689145.1 Gallionella sp. | reverse complement strand
GAAGTTAAATGACCTCCGGCAAAGCCGGAGGCTTATTGGGTGAGCCCCTCAAAGGGGCCATTAAACCGTGAGCCGCCCAAGGCGGCTACAGCCCTAGTCTCATCTGGTCGTACCGTTCATCCTCTTCCTCTTGGTTGCGGATGTACGTTCTGACCATCGTTTCATCAAGCCCAACGGTTGAGACAAAATATCCACGCGCCCAAAATACTTCGCCTGTGAAATTCTGCTCTCGCCCTCCGAAACGCCTTGCTATCGCTATCGCGCTTTTGCCCTTGATATAGCCCACAACATTCGACACCGCTTGCTTCGGCGGTATGCTGATGCACATGTGGACATGATCCCCCATCAAGTGCCCTTCTACTATCTGCGCTTCCTTGTGCTTCGCCAACTCCCGGAATATCTCTCCAAGGTGCTTGCGCAGCACTCCGAATATTCGCTTCTTGCGCTTCTTCGGTATAAATACTACGTGATACTTACAGTCCCATCTCGTGTGGCTTAAACTCTGGTATTCTTTCATCGTGAATCTCCATCTCTTAGTCGAGATTACAGATTCACTCTCACCGTGGTATAGGTCAAACCTTTGTGAGTCCCCCGGCATAGCCGGGGGTTTACCTCAGTGAATTATCCGCAACCCATTATAACTATTGACTTTTATTAAATAAAAGTGTAGATTAACAACACCCTTCAGAGAAGGAAGCGATAAGCATCATGGTCATCTCGATCAACTATCCGATATCAACAGCCATCAGCTCCTATACCAATCAGGCGCAGGCTGATGCCGTGTCGCAGAGTTCTCTCGTTACACAGCAGTCTCCGCTCAATGCCATCACGCTGAATCCTGTTGCCGCTCTGCAGCGCATCGAAGCCAGCACGGTCACACAGCTCAGCGCGTACGGTCAGGTCAAGTCTTCCTTGGCGGATATACAGGACAAAGCGCGCGCGCTTAAAAATATCAGCCAGCCCCCCACTTTTGCGGACTTCAAGGGAGTGGTGCAGGCATTTGTTCAGTCGTTTAATTCGATTAACCAGACAGTCAGCAATGTGACCTCGAAGAAAGGCGCGCTCAACGGCGACAACCGTGCCAGTCAGGCTCTTGACGAGATTCGCAAGGCCGTGGCAGGCCCCAAAGAAAATGCGCTTTCTTCTTTGCAAGGATTAGGGGTCTCGCAACAGGCAAACGGAAAATTCGCCATCAACCAGCAGCAACTGTCAAAATCATTTCAGGATAATCCGCAGGGCGCGTTGTCGACGATTTCAGAGCTGTCCGGTCGCGTCACGCAGACAGCGGATAAGTTGCTTGCCGATAACAGCAGCATCGGCAAGAAAGTAAATGATCTGGGAACCCGCGTCAGCGAACTCGAAAATGCACGCAACACTGTGCAAAGCTATCTAGCTACACCACAAAGTCCACAGCCACCGACCATATTTCAAGCGACCGGCAGCTATACGGCAAGCAATGCTATCACTGCTTACGCCAGCGTCGCATCTTTCTAAAAACTCCGGTTTATCCTTCCGCACCGCAAATCAATTACAGTGGGTATTTAATTCCTGCCGCGCCTTGGCAATATCCTGTTGGCGTTGCGCGTCATCCATATAAGTGCGCTCGCCGTTGGCGGAGAATACCGAAAGGCGCACCCCGGATTCCAGAGCCAGAATACTTTGTTGCAAGGCTGCACACTTGGCTTTATTTGCTTCCGCCCTGAGCTGCTCCTGGGCTGCTTTTTCTGCAGCCTCCTTCTTGACCTGCTTTGCTTTTTGGAATTCCGCGTCAGAGTCCGCAATAGATTTTTGGTCGCCTTTCACGCCCGAAGCGCCCACACTACCTGCACTCAAAGGGGGATCGGTAAACGCCTTCGAGCGCAGCATTGTTGCTTTTACATTTGAGGGAGGTGTCTGGTCGGAATAATGGACTTTGCCGTTTGCATCTACCCATTTATTGAGTCCGGCAACAGCATTTGCACTGGTCAAAACCAGCAAAATCAGCAGTAACTTTTTCATCACAGACCTCCATTTTCAGAACAAACAAGATTTAGCCGCTGACTGGATTATGCTTCAGTAGCACCCAGCGAGGTAGCGTTAAAGCCGCCATCCACATAGTGGATCTCGCCGTCAAGCCACTATCCAGATCGCTACCGAATTCCTTGTCCATGCCATCTACGAGACCGCATACCTGCTCCCCCTGATTAAGTTCCACTCCTTTGCGAAGCATCGCCTAGACGATACCGCAAACAATCGAGTGAGCGCTGATCATTGCGCGCATTAAAATGCGCTGATTGACCAAAATCCATAGTGCGCCTCAACCAAATGGTTGATCAAAAGCTATTCGATTATAACTTCAAATAATAGCCAAGACTGTTCATTTGCCGCTCGGAACGGTTGCAAAGAATGCGTTCAAGATGCTATGTACAATCAAAAAAAGAGGCTATTTACCGACCTTTACAACACCTGAGTGATGCCAATACCGCGCATGGATATTCCGATAACGCTCGACGGTAAAATGCCGCTCATCCATTTCTACAAGAATCGCACCATCCTCGTCTGAGCGCAATAATTCACTACCTGCCGCGCGATAACGTTCGACTACCTCTTCCTTGGGATGACCGAAGCGGTTGCGGTAACCAGCAGTGAACACGGCATAGCGCGGATGCACTGCATCCACGAAGGGTTGCACGGATGAAGTCTTGCTGCCGTGGTGCGGCACCACCAGCAAGGTAGCCGGTAACTTGCCTGCATGCTCCCTGAGCAGCCGTTGTTCTGAATCCTTCTCGATATCGGTAGCCAGCAAAATATGTTGGTCGCCCGCGCTGATTCGCAACACGCAACCGCGGTTATTTTTACTGGTTTTCTCCTGTGCATAGCTATCAGGTGACGGATGCAGCAGTTCGAAATGCACACCATCCCAATCCCAGCTCTGCCCATCGCTGCAACGCCGCAGGTTAGCTGCCTGCAACAAAATCGGACTTTGCGGCGGCAATGAAGATGAGAGCCAGCCGACAGGCATGGCCTGCATCACCGAAAGCGCGCCGCCGGTATGATCGGTGTCGTCGTGCGTGAGCATTAAACCGTCCAGTTGCGCGATGCCCATCGCGCGTAACGACGGAACCAGTATGCGATTGCCGCTGTCGGCATCGCCGCTGAAATCCGGCCCGGTATCGTAGAGTAAAGCATGCTGACGGGTTTGCGCAGCGACGGACAGCCCCTGCCCGACATCAAAAATGATCAAGCGCAGCGTACCATGTGCGGGCGGCTCTGGGGTATTCAGAAACATCGGCAGCATTAACAGAAAACCCAGCCAACGCGCCGGAAATCCGCGCGGTAACAGCAACCACAACACACCCAGCATGCCGACGGCAATGCTCCATGCGGGCGGCGCATGCTGTGCCAACACCGCCTGCGGCAAGGCGCTTAACCATTCCAGCAAAACTGCCGTCCAGTCCATCACGATATGCGCCAACCACAGCGGCATGTCCAGCGGCAACACTGCACCAAGCATGGCCAGCGGCACGACGACCAGACTCACCAGCGGAATCGCAAATGCATTGGCAAGCGGCGAAACTAGCGACACCTGCTGGAATAACGCCAGCAGCAGCGGAATCAAGCCGATGGTCATCGCCCACTGCACCGTAATGTACTCGTCCAACATCCATAAACTGCGCCATAGCCGCTGCCCTGAAATCCCGCCGCTGACTAGCAACAACTGCTGACTTCCCCCGATACGATACGCGGTTACATACAGGATAATCGCCACTGCACCGAACGATAACCAGAATCCCGGCGACGTGACTGCCCACGGATCAGGGATGAGCACGCCAAGCAGCGCGATGCTAAGTATCTGGCCGAGCGAAAAATTACGGTTCAGCCACAAAGCAACGGCGACTGCACCGACCATGTACACGGTGCGCTGTGCCGGAACGGCGAAACCGGACAGCAGCGCGTAACCCAGCGCCACCAGCAATGCGGCCAGCGCGGCAGCTTTGCGTGCCGGCAAGCGCAGCGTGAGCCATGTGCTGCGCCGCCATAGCCAGTAAGTGAACGCAAAGCCGAAACTGGCAAGCATGGTGATATGCAACCCCGAGATACTCATCAGGTGATTCACGCCGGTACGCGTGAATACCTGCCACTGTGCTGCCGGAATGCTGCTCTGGTCACCAATAGCCAGCGCGCTCAACACACCTGTGTAGGGTGCACTGCCGAGCGTGGCGTTGAATTTGTCGCGCACCGTTTCACGCCATGACTCGATGCGATAGAACAAACCACCGGCCAACGCATCGAGGCGGAAATTGTTACCTTTGTTGTGCACATAGCCGACCGCGCGCAGATTGTTTTCCAGCGCCCATCTCTCGAAATCGAAACCGTGCGGATTGCTGCTGCCATGCGGCTGCTTGAGACGCAATGTGAGCTGCCAGCGTTCGCCCGCTCTTAGCCCGAGCGGTTTAGCCTGCTTGTCGAAGTAAGTGCCTAGGTAAACATGTCGCGGCACGCTGGCCTGGGGTGTAAGGATTTTTTCGACATCGAAACTGAAACGCATACCGTTCTCATGGTTGCGCGGCAGCTCGGCGACCACTCCGACCACTTCGATGTCGCGCCCCTGCCATTCATCCGGCAGTCTGATGCCGAGACGCTGATCGGCCTGCCATGCGGCGTGATAAAAACCGAGTCCGCAGGCGAAAACTGCGATAAGCAATATGTAGACAAGACGGTTAAACCGATTGCACCGGAGGATACGTGAAGAAACGAGAATAATAGGGAGGCCGATCAGCAGCCCTGCCCAGAGAAAATCCGGCAATACGGGCTGTTGTTGCAGCAACCAAACGCCCAAGGTAAAGTAGACTGTGAAGAGAACCATGCGGACAGGGTAACGTACGGCTAGAATGCCGTCATGCGTAAATTTATCCGCAAGTATTTGCCCGATCATGCAACCGTAGTGCAAAGCCGTTTTATGAAGCCGTTTGGCGGCTGGTTGCACAATCCGAACCTGTGGCATGTGCATCGCCGTTCGGCCGCAGGCGGCGTGGCGGTAGGATTATTCTGCGGTTTGATTCCCGGACCGTTACAGATGCTGTGCGCGGCGCTGTGTGCGGTATTGTTGCGCGTGAACCTGCCGGTAGCAGTCATTACCACGCTCTACTCCAATCCGCTGACCATCGTACCGCTCTACGCGCTGGCGTATGAACTGGGCGCACAGATTATCGGTGCGCGGCAAGGTACTGCCGTGGCGAATCTGAGTTTTCCGGAAATGCAATGGGGCAACTGGACAAACGAGCTGGCTCATTGGCTGGTTGCGCTCGGCAAGCCGTTCCTGATCGGATTGCCGCTGCTCGCAATATGTCTGGCTATAACCGGATATTTTGCCATGCGCGTGCTATGGCGCATCGTGGTTGTGCTGCGCTGGCGAACCAGAAAGCAGCGTTCAACTAATCAGTAGAAATTCCGCAATAAAAAATCTTCCGGCGTGTAAAAATACTTCATCATTCATGCCGCTCTGCTATAATCCGCGCCCTCGGGGCGTAGCGCAGCCTGGTAGCGCACTTCGCTGGGGGTGAAGTGGTCGGAGGTTCGAATCCTCTCGCCCCGACCAGTAATATTGAGAGCCCCTGTATATATCTACAACTTCGAAAAATCCATTTTCAACCTCATCCTTTCAGCAGATGCGCATCCTGATCAGCAATGACGACGGTTATTTCGCTCCGGGCCTGGCGTGTCTCGCCGAACATCTTTCCCGCGTCGCCGACATAGTGGTGGTCGCGCCGGAGCGCGACCGCAGCGGCGCGAGCAATTCCCTCACGCTGGATCGCCCGCTCAAACTGAGCCGCGCCGCAAACGGCTTTTACTACGTCAACGGCACACCGACCGACTGCGTGCATCTCGCGGTCACAGGCATGCTGGACCAGCAGCCGGACATGGTGGTATCCGGCATTAATGCGGGAGCAAATATGGGCGACGACACCGTCTATTCCGGCACAGTGGCGGCGGCCACCGAAGGATTCCTGCTCGGCATCCCCTCCATTGCGGTTTCGTTGGCGGGCAAGGAACTCGCCCATTACGAAACTGCCGCGAAAGTTGCCGCCGGCTTGGTGCAGCGTTTTGCCGCTCAGAAACACAGCCATCCCTGGTTGCTTAACGTGAACGTGCCGGATGTGCCGCACGACCAATTGCAAGGCACGGTGGTGACGCGTCTCGGCAAACGGCACAAGGCCGAACCGGTGGTTAAAGCCAGCAACCCGCACGGCGAAACCGTGTACTGGGTGGGCGCGGCCGGCAAGGCGCAGGATGCCGGCGAAGGCACGGATTTTCACGCGTTGGCACAGCAGCGCGTTTCGCTCACCCCACTGCAGATTGATCTCACACAATACAATCAGCTCGATGCGGTGCGCGACTGGCTGGCGCAATGAGTACACGTCTTAACGGCATCGGCATGACCTCGCAGCGCACCCGTTTGCGCATGATCGAGCGCCTGCGCGAACAGGGTATCAAGGACGAATCGGTGCTGGCGGCGATGTTCGAAGTGCCGCGCCATTTGTTTGTCGACGAGGCATTGGCGAGCCGCGCATACGACGACGTGTCGCTGCCGATCAATTTCAATCAAACCATCTCACAGCCTTACATTGTGGCGCGCATGATCGAAGTGCTGCGTGCCTCCGCCGCCGATCATCCGATCAAGCGCGTGCTGGAAATCGGCACCGGCTGCGGCTATCAGGCTGCGGTACTGGCGCAGGTGTTCCCGGAGGTCTATACCATGGAGCGCATTCAGCCCCTGTATGAACGCGCCAGAAAGCAACTGCGCGACCTGAAGCTGCGCAATGTCAACGTGCGTTATGCGGACGGCAGTGCCGGATTGCCAGAGGCTGCGCCATTCGACGGCATCATCATGGCTGCCGCGGCACCCACACTGTCGGCTGCGCTGCGGGAACAGTTGGCGGTCGGTGGTAGAATGGTCTTGCCGGTTGGGGCGCAGGAACAATGGCTGTATCTGGTCGAACGCGATGCGCAAGGCTTCCGCGAAACCAAACTCGAACCGGTCAAATTCGTACCGCTATTGATGGGGAAGACATGAAACACCACAAGCTTTTCGCGCTGTCGTTCATGGCTGCCGTATTGACGGGTTGCGCGTCAAGCGGGCATCGCGCACCGGTTATCGAGCACGGCGAAACCGGCAAGAAGAATGCTGTTGCAACCAATACGCCGCAAAGTAAAACAGCGCGTGAAAATGATTGGCGCCCCCCGCTGCATATCGTGCAAAAGGGTGACACGCTGTACAGCATCGCTTTCAATTACGGCTTCGATTACCACGAACTGGCCGAATTGAATGGCATTCAAAATCCCGGTGTCATCTCCATAGGCCAGGAAATACGGCTGTTCCCCGGCAGCGCAACCGCGATTGCACAGCCTGTGAGTAAGCCGACAGACTCACTGATCAAGGATCAACCCAAGGTCGTGAAGTACGCCTATTCCGATGCCGCCATGGCGCAAATCGAAAAGGTTCAGCAACCCGGCACCGCTCCGGTTGCAAAGCCGGAAATCAAACCCGAACTAAAACCCGACAGCAAGGTAGCCTCCCAGAATATTACTGCTGAGAATGGCGAGGATGATACGCTGGAATGGAGCATGCCGGCCAAAGGCAAGTTAATCGGCGAATTTTCCGAATCAGCCAACCGCAAAGGTATCGATATTGCCGGCAAGCTGGGGCAGCCGGTTACTGCCAGCGCCCCCGGCAAGGTGGTTTATAGCGGCAGCGGCTTGCGCGGTTATGGCAAGCTGATCATCATCAAGCACAACAAGACTTACCTCAGCGCCTATGCGCATAACGACCAGATATTGGTGAAAGAGGGGCAAACCATCGCGCGCGGCCAGAAAATCGCCGAGATGGGCAATACCGATGCGGATCAAGTCAAGCTGCATTTTGAAGTGCGCCGTTTAGGCAAGCCGGTGGATCCGGCGAAATTTCTGCCGCTCGGTAAATCCTGAGCGGATTTCCGCCGCACCAAACATTCCGGCGAACTCCGGGTTTTTTGAGATTTCCGTGAGCAACACAAAACTCAACACCGTCAATCATGACCGCGACAGCGCGGCTTTGCGCTACGTTTATCCGGTAGTGTCGCGCCGTGCCGGCGGTGTCTCGATCGGCATCAACCTTAACACCAATAACGCCTGCAACTGGCGCTGTATCTACTGTCAGGTTCCCGATCTGACGCGCGGCACCGCCCCTCCGGTCGATCTGGAAGTTCTGGAAAACGAACTGCGCGATTTCATTAACCAACTGCTGCACGGCAATTTCATGCAAAGCAGCGTCCCGGAAGGCGCACAGCGCATCAACGACATCGCGCTGTCCGGCAATGGCGAACCGACCAGCGCAGCCGAATTTGCCCAAGTCATCGAGCTCATCGGTCGCGTACGCCGCGATACTGCCCTGCCTGAAACGGTAAAAACCGTGCTGATCACCAACGGCAGCCTGCTGCACCGCAGCGAAGTACAGCAGGGCCTGCGTGCGATGGCAATGCTTAACGGCGAAGTGTGGTTCAAGCTGGACCGGGCAAGCGAAACGGGAATGCAGCTCGTCAACAACACCGCTACTAACATGGAAAAAGTGCGTGAAAATCTTGCGGCGGCAATATCGCTATGCCCGACCTGGCTGCAAACCTGCTGGTTTGCGCTGGATAGCGAACCGCCAAGCGAACAGGATGAAGAGGATTATCTGGGTTTTATATCGGCACTACTGCGTAGCGGGTACAAACCGCAAGGCGTGCTGCTCTACGGTCTGGCTCGCCCTTCCATGCAAGCGGAAGCGCCGCGTTTGTCTGCGTTGTCCATAGAAGGTGCGCAAGGCTTTGCCGCGCGCATCGGCAAACTTTTGCCGGTTAAAACCAGTTTCTGATTTGGCACATCAGGCATCCGGCGATGCCCGAGGGTCTGATTCCGCTCACCCTGCGATCACAAAAAAAGAACATCGCAGGATTTTCGCAGTTTTTACAAATTCCCGCGATGACATCAACGCTGCGCAGCCGTCTCAGGCAATGTTACTTCGATGCTGGCCTGCTGTTTTGCATCGGACAAATAGGCCTGTAATATTTCTTCACCGATCATCTGGCGCAGCTGTTGCGCGTAGCGTGCATGTTTTGCATCATTGGGCTTTTCTGCATCTTTGACTGCGTCAACACGCACCAGCACATAACCATTTTGCGCTGATTCAGCACCGACAAACTGTGGCAGCTTTGCCGCGTTTGCCTGAAATATTTTTTGCACCAGCTCCTTATCCAGCAAGCCATGTTGCGCTCGGGTAATGGTCTCGGCCGCAATCCAGTTTAATGCCGGCTTATCGCCTTGTTGCAATTGCTCCAGCAGCGTTTTCCCCTGTTTGGCAGCCATTGCCAATGCTTGTTGCTGCGACAATTTCTGGCGGATCATATCCTGAACTTCAGCCAGAGCACGCACAGCGGCCGGTTTATATTCCAAAATCCTTGCGGCAACCAGCGTATTCGGTGCCACTTCAACCGCTACGGTGTTGCGTTTATTCTTTACCACCTCGTCGCTAAAAACAGCCTGTAACATTTTGCCTGTCCAGGGCCCGCCCGCTTCTTCCCCCTTAACCAGCCAGCCGCTCTGTTCGATCTTCGCGCCGGCCAACTCGGCAGCCGGCTGCAACGTGTCGCTTTGTTCATATACGGTATTGCTGAATTTTTCAGCCAGTTCGGCAAATTTGTCGGCCGCTTTTTGCTGGCGTAGCTTATTCGCGATATCTGCACGCATATCATTGAATGACAAAACTCTGGCGGGCTTAACGGCAACAAGCTTTATGATGTGATAACCGAAATCAGACTTCACCAACCCGCTGATTTCACCCTGTTTTAAAGCAAAAGCGGCTTCCTCAAACGGCTTGACCATCATGCCGCGGCCAAAAAACTCGAGATTACCGCCATTTGCGGCAGACCCCGGATCCTGCGAATTCAGTTTGGCCAACTCGGCAAACTTGGCGGGATTTTGCCTGACTTGTTGCAGCACTCGCTCGGCTTTAGCCTTGGCCGCATCCTGTTCGGCTTGAGGCGCTGCTGCAGCTGCGGCAATCAGGATATGTGCTGCTTGACGTTGCTCCGGTGTACCAAATTCACCCTGATGCGCCTCGTAGTATTGGCGCGTTTCCTCGGGAGAAGCTTCAATCTTGTCGGATAATTTATCTGCGGAGAGCTGCACATATTCGACTTTGACCTGCTCCGGATTCTGAAATTCTTTCTGGCTCTTATCGTAGTACGCTTTGATGCCGGCCTCGTCCACTTTGCTTTGTGCGACAAAAGACTGGAACGATATATTTGACACGCTTATTACACGTTGCTGTTCGCTCAAACGGACGATGTTATCCACCACACTATTGGCGGCAAAGCCATTTTGCGCATAGGCATCTCGCAGCTGTTGCGCGAGCAATTTATTCCGCAGGTCTGCCTCGAACATCAACGGCGACATATTCCGGCTTGCCAATGCAACTTCATACTGTTTTCTGTCGAATTTACCGTTATCCTGGAACGCTTCAATACTCAGAATAATCTGCGCGATCTGTTCATCGCTGACTGTCAAACCGGCGGCCTTGGCGCGCTCGATCAGCAAACGCTGCGCGACCAGATTATCCATAACGGCGCGCTTCATTTCGGGATTGTCGAACATCGTCTCGTCAAATCTGCCGCCCATCATCTGGCGCAATCTATCCTGTTGCTGGCGCAATTCATCGTCGAATTCTTGCCGGGAAATCTTTTCACCGTTCACTGTGGCAACCACTTCGGCCGAATTGCCGGAGCTGTTATAGGAATCCACTCCCCAGAATGCAAACGGCAAAATGATCAGTGCCAAAACAATCTGCACCAAACGCTTTTTCTCATGAACAAAATCAAACATGGCAATAACACCCGGCTATTTAACGGATATAAAAAAAGGCGAACTTTCGTTCGCCTTGATTTGGCGGAGTGGACGGGACTCGAACCCGCGACCCCCGGCGTGACAGGCCGGTATTCTAACCAACTGAACTACCACTCCCAAAACCACTGTGGTGGGTGCTGACGGGTTCGAACCGCCGACATTCGCCTTGTAAGGGCGACGCTCTACCAACTGAGCTAAGCACCCTGTAAAGCATGCTAGTTTACAGCATCTTTAAGGCCTTTGCCAGCTGTAAATTTTGGAACCTTGGCTGCCTTGATCTTGATTGTCTCGCCAGTACGTGGATTACGGCCATTACGCGCAGCGCGCTTACCAACTTTAAAAGTACCAAAACCGATCAAACTCACTGTATCGCCCTTCTTCAGTGCCTTCTTGATGGACTCTACAGTCGCATCCAGTGCACGTCCAGCAGCCGCCTTGGATATATCAGCGGATTTTGCTATTGCATCAACCAGATCAGATTTATTCACGTAAGTCTCCTTTTTGCGAGTAGTTTAAAAACAGGGTACGCCCTGCAGCGGCTTTATATCAAGGCTATGCAGCTTTGGTCAAGCGATTGCGCTAATATTTTTTTCTTGCACAGCACCAAACAAACTGCTATTAAAAATTTATACAACCCCCAAACCCAAGACACGGCGCGGGTTCTGGCGAACCGGCCAAATAGCGGCTTGACCCGAAAATATACAAATGCTCTTTAGTGTTTGGTTATGACGGGCACTTCCTGAACAGCATCGGCAGCCTGCAAACCGGCCAGCTTGGCGGTTTCGGGCGTTTCCGGCAAAGGCTCGGGCTTGCGTTCCAAAGCCAGTTCCAGCACTTGATCTATCCATTTAACCGGATGGATGTCGAGTTTGTTTTTAATATTGTCCGGGATTTCCGCCAAATCCTTGGTGTTTTCTTCCGGTATCAAGACTACCTTGATACCGCCGCGTTGCGCGGCCAGCAATTTTTCCTTCAACCCGCCGATTGGCAATACTTCGCCGCGCAAGGTGATTTCGCCGGTCATCGCCACATCCGCGCGCACCGGGATACCGGTCAGCGCCGATACCATCGCCGTACACATGCCTATCCCGGCACTCGGGCCATCCTTGGGTGTCGCACCTTCCGGCAAGTGGATGTGCAAGTCGATTTTCTGGTAGAACTCACTATCTATTCCCAAACGCTTGGCGCGGCTGCGTACCACGCTCAGCGCCGCCTGGATCGATTCCTGCATCACATCACCCAGCTTGCCGGTGGTAGTGGTTTTGCCTTTGCCGGGCAGCACGGCGGTTTCGATCGTCAGCAGTTCGCCGCCGACCTCCGTCCATGCCAAACCGGTGACCTGCCCGACCTGATTGTTCTTTTCGGCAATCCCGTAAGAATAACGGCGCACCCCGAGATATTTATCAAGATTGCGCGCATTGACCACAACCTTTTTATCGCGTTCTTTTAACGAAAGTGCCTTCACCACTTTGCGGCAAATCTTGGAAATTTCCCGCTCCAAACCGCGCACCCCCGCTTCGCGCACATAGTAACGTACGATGTCGCGCAACGCGCTTTCCGAGATATTGATCTCTTCCGGCTTCAGGCCATTATTCTTGATCGCCTTGGGCACTAGGTAGCGCGTGGCGATATTGATTTTTTCATCTTCCATATAGCTGGAAACATGGATAACTTCCATGCGATCCAGCAGCGCATCCGGAATGTTCAGGGTATTGGCCGTCGCCACGAACATCACGTCGGAAAGATCGTATTCCACTTCAACATAGTGATCGACAAACGTGCTGTTCTGCTCCGGGTCGAGCACCTCCAGCAATGCGGAAGACGGATCGCCGCGCATGTCCATGCCCATCTTGTCCACTTCATCGAGCAGGAACAGTGGGTTTCTTACCGCGACCTTGCTCATATTCTGCAATATTTTGCCCGGCATGGAACCGATATATGTGCGGCGGTGGCCGCGAATCTCGGACTCATCGCGCACCCCGCCCAGCGACATGCGCACGAATTTGCGGTTAGTGGCGCGCGCGATGGATTGCCCCAGCGAAGTCTTTCCCACACCCGGCGGCCCCACCAGGCAGAGGATCGGCCCTTTCAATTTGTTCACCCGCTGTTGCACGGCAAGATATTCGAGGATGCGTTCTTTGACCTTGTCCAACCCGTAATGGTCTTCTTCCAGCACGACTTCGGCCTTTTTCAAATCGGCGCTGATCTTGGTCTTTTTCTTCCACGGCAAACCGATCAGCACGTCAATATAATTGCGCACCACGGTGGCCTCCGCGGACATTGGCGACATCAGACGCAGCTTTTTGAGCTCCGCTTCAGCCTTGGCACCAGCCTCTTTCGGCATGTGCGCCTCTTTGATCTTCTTTTCCAACTCGTCGAAGTCGGTGCCCTCCTCGCCTTCGCCTAATTCCTTCTGGATCGCTTTGACCTGTTCGTTCAGGTAATACTCGCGCTGGCTTTTCTCCATCTGGCGCTTGACGCGGCCGCGGATGCGCTTCTCGACCTGCAGGATGTCAATTTCCGCTTCCAGCAAGCCGAGCAAATGTTCCAGACGTTTGCGCACGCCAAACACTTCCAGCACTTCCTGCTTCTGCTCCAGTTTGAGCGGCAAATGGGCGGCGATGGTGTCGACCAGACGACCGGCATCATCGATACCGGCCAGCGAGGTCAGAATTTCCGGGGGGATTTTTTTATTGAGTTTGACATACTGGTCGAACTGGGCGATCAGCGCGCGGCGCATCGCCTCGGATTCGCTGTCTGTTCCTTCTTCGGCTGGAACAATCTCCACTTCGGCATCAAAATGGCTGCCCGAGTCAAACACATGCAGCACGTTGACGCGCTGCGTGCCTTCCACCAGCACCTTCACGGTGCCGTCGGGCAGTTTGAGCATTTGCAGGATGTTTGCCATGCTGCCGATGGCATACAGGTCTTCCTTGCCCGGCTCGTCTTTGGCTGCCGACTTCTGCGCGACCAACACGATGCCTTTGCCGGCCTCCATGGCAGATTCCAGCGCCTTGATGGACTTGGCTCGCCCGACAAACAACGGGATGACCATATGCGGGAACACCACAACGTCGCGCAATGGCAACAATGGGTGCAGGTTGGCTGCAACAGCGCTTGAAATATCTTGTTCTGACATGGCAATAACCTATTTGTTAACTGGAAGGTTAGATGGGGATAGCTCAAAGAAATTCAAGCTTCCGCCAAACAAGATAAAAAACTACTACAAATATTCGTCAAACGGCCAAATCAGGCCGCTTTATGGTTGTCCGCATAAATGACGATGGGTTTGATCTCCCCCGCCGGATTTGCTTCATCCAATACCACTTTGCTGACATTTTCCGCCGACGGCAAGTCAAACATCACATCCAGCAAAGCATTTTCGAGTATCGAACGCAGACCCCGTGCACCGGTCTTGCGTGCCAAGGCTTTTTTGGCCACTGCCAGCAACACGCCTTCGCGGAATTCCAATTCAACGCCTTCCATCGCAAACAGCTTCTGGTATTGCTTGGTCAGGGCGTTCTTCGGCTCGGTCAGAATCTGCACCAATGCGGCCTCGTCCAGTTCTTCCAGCGTCGCCACGACCGGCAGGCGTCCGACGAATTCAGGGATCAGACCGAATTTGATCAAATCTTCCGGTTCCACCTCGCGCAAGGTCTCGCCAACCTTGCGGTCATCCTTGCTGTTAATAGTCGCGCCGAAACCGATGCTGGCCTTTTCGGAACGGCTGCGGATGACCTTTTCCAGCCCGTCAAACGCGCCGCCGCAAATGAACAGAATGTTGGTGGTATCCACCTGCAAAAATTCCGTATTCGGGTGCTTGCGCCCGCCCTGCGGCGGGATCGAGGCTTTGGTACCTTCGATCAGTTTGAGCAGTGCCTGCTGCACGCCTTCTCCCGATACGTCGCGGGTAATCGAAGGGTTATCCGACTTGCGCGAAATCTTGTCGATCTCGTCAATGTATACAATGCCGCGCTGCGCTTTATCAACGTCGTAATCGCAGGTCTGCAACAGCTTTTGAATGATATTTTCGACATCCTCGCCGACGTAGCCCGCCTCGGTCAGCGTGGTGGCATCCGCCATCACGAACGGTACATTCAGCAGGCGTGCCAGCGTTTGCGCCAGCAGCGTTTTACCCGAACCGGTCGGACCGACCAGCAGAATATTGCTCTTGGCCAATTCCACGCCATCCTTGTCGTTGCTTCTCAGGCGCTTGTAGTGGTTATATACCGCTACCGACAAAATTCGCTTGGCTTGTTCCTGGCCGATCACATATTCATCCAGCGCCGCGCAGATTTCCTTGGGCACCGGCAAATCAGTCTTATCAGTCTTGGCCTGCTCGCCCTGCGTCTCTTCGCGCATGATGTCGTTGCACAGGGTGATGCACTCGTCGCAAACGAACACCGACGGGCCTGCAATCAGCTTGCGCACCTCATGTTGACTCTTGCCGCAGAACGAGCAGTAGAGCAATTTCTCACCCGATTTCTTATCGCCAGCCATCGTAGCTAACCTTTTGTCATGTTATTAATGTGCAACTCGCGTAGCGAAACCGCGTTAGCTGCGTTTCTCCAGCACACTATCCACCAAACCGTATTTAACGGCATCTTCCGCGCTCAGGAAATTATCGCGATCCGTATCATGCTCGATGGTTTCCACCGTTTGCCCGGTATGCAGCGCCAGCATCTGGTTGAGTTTCTGCTTCAAATAAAGAATTTCGCGCGCGTGAATCTCGATATCCGAAGCCTGGCCGCGGAATCCGCCCAGCGGCTGATGAATCATCACGCGGGAATTGGGCAGGCAAAAACGCTTGCCTTTCTCGCCCGCAGTCAGCAGAAATGCCCCCATACTGGCGGCCTGTCCGATACACAGCGTGCTGATATTCGGCTTGATAAACTGCATGGTGTCGTAGATCGCCATACCGGCCGTGACCGAACCGCCCGGCGAGTTGATATAGAAATGAATATCCTTGTCCGGATTTTCTGATTCCAGAAACAACATTTGCGCCACAATCAAGTTAGCGGTGTGGTCGTTGACTTCCCCTACCAGAAACACCACGCGCTCTTTGAGCAAACGGGAATAGATGTCATAAGCACGTTCACCGCGCCCGCTGGTTTCGATAACCATCGGGATCATGCCGATATTTTGCGGCTCTTCATAATGCATCATGTCAGCTTCCCATCAATTCATTGAAGGACACAACCTTATCCGTGGTCTTTGCCTGAGCCATCGTCCAAGTGACGATATTCTCTTCCTGAGCCAGATTCTCGATCTCCTGCAACTGGGAAGGATTGGCATAGAACCAACGCACCACATCCTCCGGCTGGTCAAAACTTTGCGCATAATCCTCCACCAGCGCGCGCACCTGCTCCGGCTTGGCATTCAAATCATGCTTCTGCGCCAGATCGGCAAGAATCAAACCCAGCTTGACCCGCTTTTCGGCGCGTTCGGTAAACAATTCCGGCGGCAAAGCCATATCCGCCATTTTCATCCCGCGCGATTGCATTTCCTGTGCGGTTTGCTGCATCAAATTCCGCGTTTCCCATTCCACCAGAGCTTTGGGCACATCGAACTTTGCCGCCTTCAGCAGCACATCCAGCGCGGCTTCCTTGTTGCGTACTTTCAGGCGGCGCTCAACCTCGCGTTGCAAATTGGTGCGAATCTCGCCATCCAGCTTGGTAACATCACCGCCCTCGATACCGACAGATTCGGCAAAAGCGTTATCCAGCTCCGGCAACTTCGGCGCTTCCACACCGTGCAGCGTAACGGTAAAAGTCACCAGCTTGCCCGCTACATCCTTACCGTGATAGGTTTCAGGGAAAGTCATGTCAAATGACTTTGTTTCGCCTGCCTTCATGCCGGTAATCGCCGCTTCAAACTCCGGCAGCATACGTCCGGCACCCAACACAAACGGATAGTCCTTGGCTTCGCCGCCCTGAAAAATTTCGCCGTTCAATTTGCCGGTAAAATCAATTTTTACCTGATCGTCGGCTTGCGCGGCGCGTGTCACCGTCTCATACGTGGCGCGTTGCTTGCGCAGCGTCGCAATGGTATTTGCCACTTCGACCGAGCTCAATTCAAACGATATGCGCTCCAGCGTCTCGCTACCGATATCGCCCATCACCACTTCCGGATACACCTCGAACGTTGCGCAATATTCGATCTGATCGGCATTCAAGTCCTGAGTTTTAATATCAAACTTCGGATATCCGGCCACTCTCAAATTATTGAGCTGCGCGGCTTCGGCAAACGAGCGCTGCAACGCTTCGCCCAACGCCTCCTGATGGGCTTGCGCACCATAGTGCTGCTCGAGAATCTTGGGGGGAATCTTGCCGGGGCGGAAACCGGCGATCTTCGCGTTGCGCCCGATCTTTTTCAGGCGGTTCGACACCTCGCCGCGAATGGCTTGTTGCGGTATGGATGCATTGATGCGACGTTCTAACGCGCTCACAGTTTCTACGCTGGACATACTGTATTTCCTTGGGTTGAAGTTGAATTTACGGCTGATGCACAAGGAAAACCGAACCAATCTGCAATATAGCAATAAACTCGGTTGTTTCCGGCAACAATGTCTATATTACCGACCTTGTCACCATTCCTGTGCTGCTTGTCCGAATTGTATCATGGCTTGGAATTTGATTCTCGGCCAGTGCCAAATAGGTAAAAAACCGAATTTAAGACCTGTTTCCGTGCAGGCATCTCAAGCCTGCGTTCTTTAGCCACACTCGCAATCAGCATTGAAAATAGTAACGATTGACGATACTAACGCAAGGTGTTAGTATTTTAACCGCCAGTCAATTCTGACCGAAGCCACCAAACTAACGCCGTGATGGCGCTGTGAAAGGAAACCACAACATGATCAAATCATTTTATGACAAGGCTACGGCTGCGGTGTTTGATGGACAGTTTGTCCGCAAACTTCCGCATGAAATTCAGACAAAAGCCCGGCGACAACTCAAGCTCATTGATGCGACGAGCAACGTCGAAGAATTACGAATCCCGCCCGGCAACCGACTCGAACAACTAACCGGCAATCGCGCAGGACAATGGAGCATCCGTATCAACGACCAATGGCGTATCTGTTTCAGATGGCAAGGCGGACATGCAGAAGATGTGGAAATCGTCGATTACCACTAAGGAGAATAAAATGAACATTCAACGCGAAGAATTGAACAATATGAAATGGGGAAACATCGTCACCGGCGAAAGGCTTGCACCCGTGCATCCCGGCGACATCCTGCTGCATGACTTCATCGAACCCATGGGGCTAACCCGTTACAAGGTCGCAAAATTTACCAGCGTCCCCCAGCGCCGCATAGATGAAATCTGCACCGGAAAACGCGCCGTCACCGCCGACACCGCCATGCGCCTTGGCCGTTTGTTCGGCATGTCCGCGCAAACATGGATGAACCTGCAAACACAGTACGATCTGGAAATCGCCGAAAACGAACTAGGCGACAAAATCGACCAAGAGGTTATGCCGATAGCGGCGTAGCGAACAGGGCAACCCGTGTATGCGCCGCTTCTAAACGTAGCCTGCGACATTGCAAAATATTGTGAACCCGACCCCTTTGAATTCCGCCGACTTGCATCGCCAATACAAACTGGCGACCGCAGATGCCGTGGTGTATGCGACAGCTCGCGAATTCGATGCCGAATTGCTGACGTGTGATGCCCACTTCGAAAATCTGCCGGGCGTGGTTTTCGTCACGAAGAATGGATAGTTCAGAAAAATCGTGCCCCCTGTTGTTCCTCACGACCTCCGGCGCAATAACGATTGCGCCCTACACGGGCTGAGCATCGCGAAAATTTGTTGTATGGCGCATTAGCTTATCCCTATAATGGCATCGCGCCGTGTACAACGCATCAACACGCAGAAGGAATTGCGATGACCACACTGGAACTGAAACTGAATCTGCCGGATCAACTGGCGAAAGATGCTGTACGCATGGGATTAACCAGCCCGGACAGCCTGCAAACATTGCTGCGTGAGGCGGTGCGCAACCGGCGTCTTGCGGGACTTGCCGAAGCACGCAAACGCATCGCGGCGGCAAACATCCCGCCACTGACTATGGAAGAAATCGAAGCCGAAATTGCCGCTGACCGCACCGAGCGGCGCGCGCAACCCACCAACTGAATCACACCTCTATGCGACTGGTGCTGGATACCAACATCGTCGCCTCCGGCCTGCTGTGGGACGGAACACCCGCACGCCTGATTGATGCCGCCCAAGCGGGGGCAATCGAAATATATACCAGCCGCATACTGCTCGCCTAACTGACCCGCATCCTTAAACGTGCCAAATTCGCCAAGGTCATAGCGGCCAGCGGCGTGGGGATTGAAGGACTGGTGCTGGGCTACGCGGAACTCGCCACACTTGTTGAGCCAGTGCCGATTCCGCCAACCATTCTTGCAGACCCGGACGACGACCATGTACTGGCCTGCGCACTTACCGCAGATGCCGAGTTGATCGTCTCGGGCGACAAACACCTGATTGGGCTGGGCGCATTTAAGGGCATTGAAATTATCACTGCGGCACAGGCATTGGAACGGATAGTGAAGTAGTTTCATGCTACGAATGCTGCGGAGCGAAAATTTAATGCGAACACGCCCCCTTTAATTCTCGATTTTCGGGGCGCGAATTTAATCCGAACCATTATCGTTCCGCCGTTTTTGTTCTTGCCGCCAACAACATTGCCTTCTATACTCTTACCATTATCGCATCGATACAAAAGAGGTGAGACGATGGCCGCCACTGCAACACTATCCAGCAAATATCAGATTTCTGTCCCCAAAGCCATCCGCGACGATCTGCATTGGAAAGCGGGGCAGGAATTTGTTTTCATCCCCAAGGGCAAGGGGGTGCTGCTCATACCCGTTCCCGAGCTGAAGCAACTCGCCGGCATAGCCAAGGGCGCACAGACTAAGGGCTATCGCGACCGGCAAGATCGCTTCTGATGCGCGTCGTCGACACCTCGGCCTGGATCGAGTGGCTGGTTGGCAGTCCGCTGGGCAAACGACTAGCGCGGGAAATCCCCGAAAAGACCCAATGCGTTGTGCCCACCATCGTGCAGTTGGAGCTGGCCAAATGGCTCACCAGAGAAATCGGTGAAGACCAAGCCGATCAGATGATCGCCTATACGCAGAAGTGCGTGGTGGCACCGCTCGACACGCGCATTGCGCTACACGCTGCCGACTTGCATCGCCAATACAAACTGGCGACCGCAGATGCCGTGGTGTATGCGACAGCTCGCGAATTCGATGCCGAATTGCTGACGTGTGACGCCCACTTCGAAAATCTGCCGGGCGTGGTTTTCGTCAAGAAAAATGGGTAGTCTGAAAAAAACTGAGAACCGAGCTCTGTCTCTTGTTGTTCAAATTTAATCCGAACACGGCCCCTTTAATTTTTTTTCATTGCTCGCCAGACCCAGCCAGGCAATTTCTCAAGCCGAGCTTTACGTTCAGGTGAAATCTCATCTCGAGTCCTTCTCTGAGTGCTGACCCAACTGCCAAGCTTGTAGCCATTGGCTGTTTTGAAATTAGTCGGCACTTTGCAGTGTCCCTCATGATGGGAGAATTCCTGAAGGTATCCAAATGCCTCTTCCCATTTAGCAACAAGGCTATCCCAGCACCAACCCGGTAGAGCTGTAAGTCGTTCAATTCGTTCTGGTGAAGTCTTATCTTTATTCGTTCGTTGTACACTGACCCAAACTCCCAGCTTAAATCCGTCATCAGCCTTGTAGCTTTGCGAAACCCGACAATGCCCTTCCGTTCTCAAAAACTCCTGCAAGTGTAAAAACCCCTCTTCCCACTGTTCAGAAAAAACGCTCCAACTCCACCCTTCCAGAGCATCCAAGCGATTTTTTCGATCTATTGGCAGCTTCCCTTCTTTCCGTCTTTGAGAACCAACCCAATCACCTAACTGGTATCCATCAGAAGATACATAGTTTTGCTTGACCCTGCAGTGTCCATTAGTTTTTTGAAATTCTTTCAAATGTGAGAAGCCATCCTCCCATTGAGCATCCTTTACATCCCAAGTCCATTCCTTCAGCGCCTCTAACCGATCCTTACGCTCCACTGAAAGAATTATTTTCTTTGTTCTTTGATTCTGAACCCAACTAGCCAATGCAAGCCCATCCGATGTTTTAAAACCTCTAGGAACCCTGCAATGACCGTTTTCTGAGATAAATATTTCCAGACTTGAGAACGCTTCATCCCATTTATCTGACAACGTATCCCAGCTCCAGCCACCCAGAGAATTCAATTGAGCTATGCGCTCTTGCGAAAGTTTGTTTTTAATTTGCCTCTGATTCACCACCCATCGACCCAACGGCCAGCCTTCGAATGGCTCACGCAAAGACACATTACCATGCCCATGCTGAGTGACAAACCTTTCAAACAACCCAACCCAGAAATTCCATGGTGCTGTAACCTGCTCTACCAGACAGGTACGCAACGCACCACCAAAGCTCTCGTCCACGGTGACGGGCATGTCGATAGCGATCTTGCGCAAGACTTCAGCGCCAACAATCAATCCCGGCTTCCGCCCCAATTCCGTCCTGAGTTGATCCAGTTCATCCGCCAGCACATCGTCATGCGCCTTCAAAGCATTCAGCACATCCCATACAGGTTTGAAATAGCTGGCCTCAATCGTGTCCTCCGCATTCTCCCCGGCGGCAATAAACACCGGCAAAACAATCGTGCCGATCTTCTTGTCCGCACTCAGGCGAATGGCGCGGCCCACGGCCTGGATGATGTCCACCTGGCTGCTGCGCGGGTCGATGAACGCCACGCCATCGAGCGAGGGCACGTCCACGCCTTCGGACAGACAGCGCGCGTTGCTCAACACACCACGTTCGTCTGCGCTCAGCCCTTTGAGTTGGTCGAGCTTGATCTTGCGCTTGTTGGCGCTCATGTTGCCGGAGACGAAATCGGTGCGCAGGGTTCCGCTGGGGCGGTGTTCGTCGCTGACCCACCGCAGGGTGTTTTGCATGTCGGTAGTGAAGGCTTCGGCACGCTTGACGCGACTGTGGAAGCTGATGATGCGCTTGAGGTCGTAGTCTTTGATGGCTTTGAGCAGGCCGATCTGGGCGGCGAGAGATTCGCTGTCTGTTTCAATTCCCGTGCAGGTGCTGACCAGTTCGCGGTTGGCGATCCACTGCGCGATGGTGGGGTCGTCCACGCCGATGATGACGACGCGGTAATCGGTGAGCAGTTTGCGTTCGATGGCTTTGCCGAACGGCAGGGCATATAGCACTTCGCCAAACAGCGCGGCGTTGTCCATGCCGACCACTTCGACGCCGCGATCTTCGGCGGCTTTATGCACGGTGCTGGAATAGGTGCGCGGGGTGGCGGTGGCGAACAGGCGCTTTTTGCTGCGTATCTTGTCTTTTCCTTGGGCGTTGTCGAGAATGGCGGTGAAGTCGCTGCCGACCTTGCCCGCGCAACGGTGAGCTTCGTCCGCCACGGCCAGATCAAACGCGGGGATGGTCGGGTCGGCTTGGGCGGCGGCGATGACGGAGGAAGATTGGTAGGTGGAGAACACCACGCGGTTGCCTGCGCCGCTGAGAAAGCGTTTTACTTCGTCCGCATCCGAGGTGACGGGAAAGGCCAGATCGGCCACGCTGTGGATGGCTTCGTCGTTGCCCTTGGTGCCGACGGTTTGATCCGAGCAGACACACAGCACCTCGAACGGCTCGGCGGCGGCGAATGTCCATTCGCGCAGCAGCTGGGACAGCAGCCCCAAGGAGGGAACCAGCACCAGAGTGCGTTGCGCGTCGAGGGCTTCCTTGATCCACAGCGTGACGTAAGTCTTGCCCGTGCCGCAGGCCATGATGAGTTGGCCACGGTCGGCGGTTTGCAGTCCATGGGAGACGGCAGCGATAGCTTCAAGTTGGTGGTCGTGATTGCCGTCGTTCGGCGTTGGGCGTGGTTTGCGTTTGGCTTGCGGCAGTGACTCAAAATTGGCGGGATAGTCCAGCGCGGATTTATCGAAGTCGGACAACAGAAAACGGATGACGGGTTTCTCTTGTGCATCGCAGACTTGCTTTGCGTTTGCTCCGATGCGGTCGGTGGTGGCGATCAGCAGGCGATGCTTGATGCTTGGCCGGTTCGATTCGCTGAGGAATTTATCCACATCGTGTTTGGTGATGTCGTAGTCGGGCGAATAGCACTTGGCCTGCACCGCCCAGTGTTTGCCGTCCTTGTGCTGGAACACCAGATCAATCCCGCAGTCCGCGCCCCAGCGTCCCGGCCATTCATCCCACAGCCATACTTGCTCAACTTGCGTCGCCCATTCTGGATCGGCCTTGAGGAACCATTTGACGAAGTGCTCGAACTGCTTGCCGCGCTTGAGCGGGTCAGGGTCGAGGCTATTGTAGAAATCGGAAAATTGGACGGGCATTGGTTTGTTATTAACCGTAGGGGCGTATGGCAATACGCCGTTTGAAATTTGTGTGAATATCATAAAGGGCGTATTGCCATACGCCCCTACTTTAACAACGGATGATCCTTGGGCAATTGCTTCGAATACCAGATCGCGAGTTTGTGCCGCAGTATCACAAGAGTGGACACGCTTCTGTACCCGCGCGGATACCGAACCTACCACCGGGTAGGGTAAATAACGGTGCGGTTTGCACTATAGGGTTAAAGCCGCCACCAAATGCTTATCCTCATGCAACAGATTTTCCATCGCAAGATGGCGCCAGCTTACTTTGACTCCATCACCCACACACCCGCCCAATCATCCGGGGGCGGGTTGGCTTTGAGGTGCTCGGCACGCTCGATATAGAGCTGGCTGGGTTTGTCGTTGGGGTTGATGGCAAGGCACTCGCCGAACACCCTGATCGCGGCATCCCACTTGCGGGCGCGATAGGCACCCAGACCGTCTTTGAACAGCCCCAGCACTTCCCCCATTCCCGGAAAACTCTCTCTGGTGTGAAAAGACAAAATTTCATAGATCGCCACCGGTTGGGTCTTGCCCTTGACCACCACCAGATCGACTTCCCGGTGCCGGTAGGTGCCTTGCAGCTTGCGCATGGTGAATTCGCTGATCAGGATTTTCGCGCCGTATTGCTTGCAGGCCGATTCCAGACGGGCTGCGAGGTTCACGCCGTCGCCGATGATGGTGAAATCCATCCGCTTGTTCGAACCGATATTGCCGGAAACCACGTTATCGGTATTCAGGCCGATGCCGATATTGACCGGCAGCTTGCCCTCGGAAACGCGCTGCTGATTCCATTTATTCAGCTTTTCCATCATCGCGATGGAGGCGCGCACGGCCCGGTCGGCATCGTCATCATGCAGTACAGGGATGCCGAACGCAGCCATGATGGCATCGCCGATGAACTTGTCGAGCATGCCTTCCTCGTGCTGGATGCAGTCCACCATCAGCGTGAAATATTCGTTGAGCAGCGACACCGTGCCCTGCGCGCCAAGCTGCTCGGTCAGTGTGGTAAATCCGCGGATGTCGGAGAACAGCACCGTGGCTTCCACGTTCTGCCCGCCCAGCAATTCCGCGCCTGCGGCCAGCATCCGGTCGGCGATGCCGGGATCCATATAGCGCGACATGGTGGACTTCATACGCTTCTCGCTGCTGATGTCCTCGATCACGAACATCGAGCCGATGCGCTTGTGATCGATATTGAGCAGCGGCTGCACGGTAAAGTTGACCGATGATATCTCGCCCGCTACTTGCAACGGCGCATCCATGGAAGTCTGCGGCTGCCCGCTTTCGGCCACCAGCTTGAGTTTTTCCAGCACCCAAGCGTTATCACCGGCAAAAAATTCCGCCACCGGCTTGCGCAATACGTCATCCGACTCCGCTTTGAGAATGCGCAAACCCGCCGCATTGCAAGTGGTGATGCACTCGTTCTCGTCCAGCGTGATCAGGCCGTTCGACATCGATTCCAGCATCGCATCATTGTAATTTTTCATTGCCTGCACATCGGCGAACAGCTTGGCGTTTTCCAGCGCGATGGAAATTTGCGCGGTAAAAGCGCGCAGCCGCGATTCATCGTCGCTGCTGAAAGGACCGCCGCGCCGGTTCAGCACCTGAGTAACGCCGATAGTTTTGCCGTGCTTATTGATAATGGGCACACACAGGATCGAGCGCGTAAAAAAACCGGTTTTTTTGTCAAATGCCGGATTAAAACGCAGATCGGCGTATGCGTAGGGAATGTTGATGGATTTGCCCGAGGTGAACACCGCGCCGGCGATACCGAGGTGATTGGGCAAACGAATCTGCATCGACTCCAGCCCCTGCCCGACCTCCGACCACAACTGGTTGGTTTTCTCATCGTTGAGGAACAGCGTGGAACGCTCGGCATTCAGCATGCGCGTTGCCTCGCCCATGACGCGTTGCAACAATGAACTGAGCTTGATGTCGGCGGTAACTTCGGAAACCACATCAATGAATTCCATCTCCTGCTTGTGGCGCGCCTTCATGCGTTCGATGAACTGTGCGCTTTGCAGCGCGAGTGTTCCCTGGCTGGTCATTGCCTGAAGCAGATGCAAATCCTGCTTGGTAAATTTGCCTTTGTGCTTGTTCAGTGTTTGCGCAACGCCGATAACCTCACCCCGCACCGTCTTGATCGGCACACACAGGATGTTGCGCGTGACAAAACCGGTTTGTTCGTCAACCGTGCGATTAAAGCGCGGATCGGCATAGGCATCGTGGATGATCAGCGGCTCGCCGCTGGTAAACACAAAACCGGCAATCCCGCTATTGTTAAGCATGCGGATCTCGCGCTGGATATTGCCTTGGGCAACGCGCGAATAGAGTTCATTGGTAGCCGGATCGTTGAGAAACAACGAACCGCGCGCGGCATTCAACTGGGTCGTGGTCATATCCACCAGCGCGTTGAGCACTTCGTCTAGCGTATCGAACTCCGCCATCTTGTGCGAAATTTCGAGCAGCAGTTCGACCGTGCGCAAACGACGGCGCTGCTGCACGCCGTTATCGGCAAGCGGCTTGGCCTTTCTGAGTGCTGTTTTAGCGGGCGGTTTTTCCATTTTTTAGCTGGCTCCGGTTCCTGGCTGGCTCATGCCCCTGGCTCATCTCTGGGCGCGTTGCGCTTCGAGTTGATCGCGCAGTTCGCGGATTGTGCCATGCAACTGAGCGATCTCGGCATTCGCCCCGCTCAGCGCTTTTTCAATACTGCTCTCCTTTTCGAAGCGCGCAAGTTCGAGCGCGTCGCGCAACGAAACAACCGTCGCCTTCAATTGCTGAATATCGTTATGACCTGCAGCGACAGCTTTCTGCACCGCCATTTCGCGCTCCCCGCGCGCTTTTTCCAATTCCTCGCGCAACACCGACACCGTGGTTCTCAGTTGCGCAATTTCGGCATTGGCTGCCAAAGCCGCCTTTTGCAGCTTGTCGCCCACCTCGGCATGAGCGGACTCCAACTCCTGACGCAATGCCAGCACAGTACGCGTCAAATCGCGCATCTCCGCTTGAGTTCTAGCCAGTTCGTCTTTTTCTCGCGTCATTTTGGTTCCGTTGTGTCAGCCGCATTCCCGTTCAGCGCTTCCCGCCTGCTACCTATGCTGGCGATCACCGGCATATCTTACCATTGGCGGCATATTTTTTGCGCCAAGCGCAGGACAGCGCTGCGAGATACAAAGAAAAAGGCCAACCATCAGGTTGGCCTTTCCGTCCAAGCGTGTATTGCGATCAGGCGCGCTTCTTGTATTCGTTGGTGCGGGTGTCGATCTCGATCTTGTCGCCGATCTCGATGAAGGCCGCAACCGGCAATTCGAATCCGCCGTTGATCTTGGCCGGCTTCATCACCTTGCCTGACGTGTCGCCGCGCACTGCCGGCTCGGTGTAGATCACTTCGCGGACGATGGTGTTGGGCAGCTCGACCGAAATCGCCTTCTCGTTGTAGAACACTACTTCGCACGGCATGCCGTCTTCGACGTAGTTGATCGCGTCACCCATGCTCTCGGCTTCGATCTCGTACTGGTTGTATTCGCCATCCATGAAAACATACATCGGGTCGGCAAAATAGGAATAGGTCACTTCCTTGCGATCCAGGATGATCTGGTCGAATTTGTCGTCTGCGCTGTATACGATCTCCTTGCCTGCTTCGGTCAGCAGATTCTTCATCTTCATCTTGACCACCGAGCCATTACGGCCGGAGCGGCTATATTCCGCCTTGAGAATAACCATCGGCTCGCCGCTCACGTTAATGACGTTACCGGCGCGAAGTTCCTGTGCTGTTTTCATGTTTACTGCCTATCAATTTTGAAGGCGCGCATTCTACCGATTTTCTGGCAAAAATCCAGTAAATTCAACGCCAGATTATTTGCCGCCAATTCCCGCGCCCAACGGCAGGCATACAGGCCCAACTCTTCCCGTGCGCTGTCAAAAGCAGGCCAAGCAAAGCCAGCTCCCTCCTCGCCGTTCCAAGCCTGCCATAAATCCTGCATCGCCCGACCTGCCGCCGTACTCAGCGGCGCGTTATACAGATGCAGGAAGGCTTGCAGCTTTTCCCAATGCACCGCGTCATGCTGCGGGTAGATTTGCCAGATGAACGGACGCGCCGCCCACTGCGCACGCACGCAGGAATCCTCGCCGCGGACGAAATTGACATCGCATGCCCACAACAGCTCGTCGTAGCGCTCCTGCTCAACGAACGGCAGCACATGCACCTGCAAATTTCCCCGTGAGTAGGCCACCCTGATGGGACAACTAGCCATCCGACTAGGCTGCCAAGAAACGTCAGCCAAGTCGTTGGTTATCTCCCCTAGCCCCTCTCCCGTCTCGCCAGAGCGAGCAGCTTTGCTGCCGCTCGCGGTGGGGATGCCCCCTGCGGGTACAGGGCGAGGGGAATCCATATTGCCGAAATATTGCCTAACTTGCGGCAGGATGCGCCCTTCCGGCACCAGACACAGCACCGGCTGATCGCCGTTTGCCCACACATCGAACAAGCCGTACAGCGCGGCATTCTCATACGCGAACAGCGAGATTTTTAGCGTTTCCGCATCGGGCATGGCGATGCCGAACGACTGCCAAAACGCCTGCTGCAGCGCGGTATCGTTCTGAAATGCATCGCGCCGCGCCAGCAGGTCGCGCTCCAGCAACAGCCCGCCGGTCTGTTTGGTAAAGCCCGGAAAGAAAAAATATTTCACCAGCGGCAGGACGGGATGCGGCGAAGGCAGGCCGTGACAACCATGCACCCAGTCTTCGGCGGAAAGGTATTCGAGATTGATCCATAGCGGCTTTTGCTCCAACGCTGCCATCGCCTCGATGTAGCTCTGCGGCAGCTTGCAGGCGAACGCCTCGATCACCAGATCGGCTACCCTCTCCCCCAGCCCCTCTCCCGCAAGCGGGAGAGGGGGGCCGACAGGCCGAGAGAGGGTGGTTGAGAACGAGGAAAAAGCATCAGCCGTCCAATGCCGCACCTCCACGCCGCGCCTATGCTGCCTGTCCAGCGTGGCATCGGCCTCCGGACACAACTTGGCAAAGCTCCCCAGATCGTCCACCCACAGCCGCACCGCGAGGCCGTACTCGTTCGCCAGTTGCCGAGCCAGCCGCCAGCACACGCCGATGTCGCCGTAGTTGTCGATGACATTGCAGAAGATATCGCAGCGCAATGTTACAGGGCCATCCAACGGCTTCATGTTGCACCTGCGCAGGATTGGTTGCTCTGGCCGCGCCGACCCGGACGAAAATACGCGGTATTGTCGTAATACGCTGGATTGTCGTTTTCTACCGCCCATCCCGGCATGCCGAGCAGCGGCACCGGAGAAAGATCGCGGGTGCTGCGGCATTGTCCCGGTGCGTCCAAGTGATTCGCCAACAGGCCGTCCAGATGCGCCACGCGCTGTGCCAGCGGCCAGCCGAAAAATTCCGCTTCCACCTTCAGCAGCAGCCCTTGCCCGGTCATGCCGGTATAAGGCCGTAGCGCCTTCTCGTACAGACCGTGACCGAACAGATAAAAACCCATTCCCGCCCTCACCTGTGCGCGCCGCTGCCAGAACAATTCCTTCCACCTGAAGTCGCGCAACAGCCCGGCCAACGCCTCATCGGCATACACCACGATCACGCCGGATTCATCCAACAGCGTATTCACATCGCGCACGGCACCGCGCTGGCTGGCACCCTCTGTTTCCGCATCCCGTTCCAACAGCGCGGCGTAATGGCGCGCGTTGATCGCCGCCTTGGACTTGGGAAAGGCCAGCCACATCAGCGCGTTGAGCAGATCGTGCCAGTTGTCCGCGCGCGTCGGCACCTCGCCGTTGAGATAACAGCGCGGCTCGTATTGCCGCTCGAACGGCAACTTGCCGAATTCCTGCGGCACAAAACATACCGGCAATCCGCTACGTGTCAGGATCGGCGGGTGCTGTGCCGCCAGCAACGCATTACACTCTTGCAGCGTTGGGAAAGCATCGCCCCCGATATCGGCGAGTATCGGATGCAGCGGTGCAAACAGCGGCGATTGCAGCAGCACCTGTTTGTTCCATTCGGGTATCGGTTTCATGCGCAATAGTTTAACCGAGCCGCGCCGGATGTCTCATTTAATACAACAATAATCGCGCTTCCCGATGTTCCGGGAAGCCCGAATTTAATCTGAACCGGCTCTATAATCGGTAAAACAAACATGGCATACTGGACATCTATCGTTATCTACAGGTCGAATCGTCATGGAAGCCTTCACATGGGATCAGCGTTTTGAAACCGGCCTGGAGATGGTTGACCATCAGCACCGCCATCTGGTCGATCTCGTCAACGTGGCGGGCAACATCTTGCTGGGCGGCAAAGCCAGCGAGGCTGAATTGCAGGATTTGTTCAGCCAGCTGGCTGACTATGCGATATACCACTTCAATGAAGAAGAACGGCTGATGGTCGAAATTGGCGTAGACCCGCGCCATGTGGATGCCCACAAGATCCAGCACCGGGAATTTCTCAAACAGGTCACCACGATGTGGAACAACCGTGCACTGGCAAAAGATCCGGCCGCCATGCTGCATGGTTTTCTCTCAAGCTGGCTCACGATGCATATTCTCGGACAGGATCAGGAAATGGCGCGGAATATCGCGCGCATCCGTGCCGGAGAAAATCCCGCCGCAGCCTGTAATGCCGAAACCGAGACTGTTGACCGGCGTATCGACCCGCTGCTGGAGGCAATGGAGCGCCTTTACCGCCTGCTCTCGGTACAGAACCGGGAACTGGCCGATGCCAACGCCACGCTGCAACAGGCCAAACTTGAAGTCGAACAGGCCAGCCGTGGCAAGGACGAGTTTCTGGCCGCCATCAGCCATGAGCTGAAAACGCCGCTCAACCATATTCTCGGCTTCTCCGACCTGCTCAAGGAAGGCTTGGTCGGCGAGCTGAGCGCCGAACAGCAGGGCATGGCGCAGGATATTTTCGATGCCGGGAGCAAGCAGCTCGCCATCGTCAACGCCCTGATCGAACTGGCCAAGCTGCAAGCCGGCAAGATGAAGCTGCAAGCCAAGCCGGAAGACGCGGCAAAGCTACTGGAAGAGATCGCCGCACGGTATGCCGCCAAGGCCAAAACGGCCGGTCTGGCCTTGGCCGTCGAAGTACCGCAAGGCCTGGGCGAAATGCCGCTCGACCGCGAAGTAGTAACCCGTTTGCTCGACCAGCTGCTGGACAACGCCTGCAAGTTCACCCCGTCAGGCGGCAAAGTCAGCCTCGTTGCCCGGCGCGTGCCGCGCACCGATGTCGCCGCCCCGGTGCGGTGCGCAGCCAACGAATATCTTGAGCTGGCCGTGATCGACAACGGCCCCGGCATTGCGCCGGAAGTCCTGCCCCGGCTGTTTCAGCCATTCGTGCAGGGTGACGGCCGCCGCGCCCGTAGCCATCAAGGCACCGGCATCGGTCTGGTGCTGGTCAGGCTGCTGGCGGAACTGCACGGCGGCGGCAGCGCGGCGCACAGCGAACCCGGCAGCGGCGCGAAGTTTCTGGTCTGGCTGCCCATCGACCAACAACAACAACCGTAACGGGCATGGCAAGTTGCCACCCCTGATAATGAAACTCGCCATGCCCGTTTCCCCCTATCCAACTTTCCCCCGCAAGCGGGAGAAAGGGCGAACGAATCGCTACGCGAGTTTCACATTAAGAAAGCGAACATGGAACAAACCGGACAAGCGACCATCCTGGTGGTGGACGACGACGAATTCAATCTCAAATTGTTCAACAAAATGCTGTCCATCGAAGGCTACGCGGTGCGTACCGCGTCCAGCGGCGAAGCAGCCTTGGCCTCGGTGGCGGAACAACTGCCCGATTTGATCCTGCTCGATGTCATGATGCCCGGCATCGACGGTTTCGAGGTGGCGCGCCGGCTCAAGGCGGATGCACGCACCCGCGCCATCCCGGTCATCATGGTCACCGCACTGGAAGATCAGGAATCGCGCCTCAAGGGGCTGGATACTGGAGCCGAAGACTTTCTTTCCAAACCGGTGCATCGCGCCGAATTGCTGCTACGGGTGAAGAGCCTGCTCAACAGATAAGCCCGGTCGCCCGCTTGTTTCAACGGGAAGCGGATGCATGGCAATAGTTTAACGGCTACCTTCATTCCCATCGCTCGCCCTGATTGTCATACCCTCAACGGCCTCCCGAATAAATACTTAAAATTGAAACTTATACGAAAGATATAGATATTTCGGCATATATTCCCTTAAGCGAAATGTGTGTATAAAGTGCCCGTTGCACGCATGGATGCTGAATAAATAACTAAATCAGGAGGTTTGCCCGAATACCGGCGATACCCTAGAATGCCGTTTGACGACCTATTGGCGGGATAACAACATGAATAATAAAAGCATAAATGCAAAGTAACTCATTCGTCCGGCATCCGACAACTTCCGCCTTGCCGTGCGCGCCATCGCGCGTGCCAGCCGCCAAGCGCCCAGAATTGCATAACGTCTCCCCCCTCTTCAACTTGCAAGGCAAACAAGTAGTCGGCTTATTTGGAGAACCTCAGTCATGAATTTATCGCCATCCTTTACCAGCAAAATACAAGACATTTGCCGTGATATCGAGCAAAGCCGTTCGCTCGAAGCGTTGTATGAAAATCTGGCCCATTACCTTACCAGGGTCAGCGATACCCCGGCATCGGCTTTAATGACCGTAGCCAAGTATAGCGCTGCGGGATGCACCTTCCAGATTACCCAGGGGGCGGGACGATATGCGGATGCTGCTGACTCCATGCTGAATGACCCGTCGATCCGGGAACATCTGGACAAGGCCATTCAACAGCATGCCAACCACTACAGCCGGAATGCCGTGACATTCAATATTCCGCACTCGGAGAATCTCGCCATACTGGTGTATGTCGAACTGGCACAGGAAATCGATGCGGCATCGCGTGAATTGCTGAAATTTATCAACGAAAAAGTAGTCAGCTCGATACATAAACACAGCTTCCACAAACAGAGCATGCGCACCGGACGCGCCATGGTCGTTGCGCTCGCCAGTCTTGCGGAACACAAGGATCAGGATACCGGCGATCACATTATGCGCGTCGCCATCATGACCGACGAGATCGTGCAGGTGCTGGAGGAGCTGGGATATTACCGCGAAGTCATTACACCGGAATTTAAACGCCATATCAGCAGCGCCAGCATCCTGCATGATGTGGGCAAGGTGGCTATTCCCGACCATATCCTCAAAAAACCCGGCAAACTGGACCCGGAAGAGCGCCAGATCATCGAAACCCACACCGTCAGGGGACAGGAGGTTCTGGAAAAAGCCCGGCGCATGCTTGATGACAATAATTATCTGCTCAACCTGTCCAGCGAAATCGCCCTGCACCATCACGAACATTACAACGGCCAAGGCTATCCGTCACGCAGCGCGGGACAGGGAATTCCGCTTTCCGCGCGCATTGTCGGACTGGTCGATGTTTTCGACGCGCTTACCTCGGTGCGCCCCTACAAGAAAGCCTGGACCGAACAGGACGCGGTCAATTTTATCAACGAACAGTCCGGGAAACAGTTCGACCCGCTGATTATCGAAGCCTTCCACAAAGCATTGGAATACCGGCAAGGAATAGCCCTGATCCAGTGGAAAGATTCGATGTCGGTAAAAGTTTCCCGCATGGATGCCGATCACCGCGAACTTATCAGCCTGATTAACCAGCTGGCTTCGGCGGAAAAGATCGGCAACCGGCGCGTAGCGGAATCCGTGCTGGACGAACTGCTTAATTACACGATTGATCACTTTGAGCGCGAAGAACAGTTTATGCAGAAATCAGGTTATCCCCTGCCCGAACTGCTGGAACACAAACTTCAGCATGCCTTGTTTACCGAAACCGTCCAGGACGTTCGCTGGCAGTACCTGCACGGATTCCGCCCAAAAATCAATCAGGAGGTCATGCTGTTCCTGCGCGATTGGCTAAGCAAACACATCCTGCTTGAAGATATGAAATATGCACCCGCAACCGGCGCGTAGCAGCGCATTCGTTTTAAGCGCTACTGCGGGGCGCGAATTTAATTCCAACACGCCCTTTGAATTTCATTGCAAAAATACCATGCACTCCCACAAAACCCAACCCGAGCCCAGACTTGTATGAACACCGCCCGCGAAGCCCGCCAATTATTACGCGCCCACCGCTATGGCGCGCTTTCCACCCTGTCCGTAAAATTTGACGGACACCCGTTCGGCTCCATCACGCCCTATCTGACAGACCATGACGGCAGCCTGCTCATCCTCATCAGCACACTGGCCGAACACACCAAAAATATCCGCAACGATCCCCGTATCAGCCTCATCACCCACAATCAGGACGACCCGCATATCCAGACTCAGGGCCGCGTCACGGTGGTCGGCACGGCACAGATCACCGCCGACAAGGAAACATCGGGCGAACGCTATCTGCGCTATTTCCCGGAAGCGCAGACTTATTTTGACATGCACGACTTTTCCTTCTATCGCATCGCGCCAATCGCGATCCGTTACATCGGCGGCTTCGGCAATATCCATTGGGTAAAACCGGAAGGCTACAGCGTGCCGCCCTACCCCCTGATCGAACAAGAGCGGGAGGTCATCGCCCGGATCAATACCGGCCACAAAGACACCCTGCTGCGCTGCTGCAAACATTTCCATCAATGCGAAACGACTGATGCGGAAATGACCGGGATAGACTGCGACGGGTTTGATGTGCGCACCGCTGGCAGAGTACTGCGTTTCAGTTTTTCCGAGCCGGTGCTGGACGCGCAACAAGCGCAAACAGCCGTTGCCGGGATGATTCAGGGCGGCTAAATTTCCGAACCAGCCCCCGTATTGCTCTATTCCACACTCCTCTTAATTTACAAATAGCGCTTGACCGTCGTAAACTATTTGTTTATCGTCGCGGCATGATACGCAACTTCGCCAGCACCGAAACGGAGCAATTCTTTGCATCGGGAAAATCGCGGCGATTTCCGTCGGAGATTCTCAAACGTGCCGGGATGCGCTTAACGCAATTGGATGCAGCCACACGCCCAGAAGATTTGCGGTTGCCGCCATCAAACAAGCTGGAAGCTTTAACTCACGACCGCGCCGGACAATGGAGTATTCGCATCAATGACCAATGGCGCGTGTGTTTTCGTTTTGAAAGCGGCGATGCTTACGACGTTGAAATCGTCGATTACCATTAAGGAGAAACATCATGGCAAAAAAAGGACTGCCCGCAATCCATCCCGGAGAATATCTGAGCGATACCTTGGGCGAGTTGAACATCTCTCAAGCCGAATTTGCCCGCGCTATCGGTGTCTCGCCCATGCGAATTTCGCATGTCATCAAGGGAGCGCGCCCGGTAACGGCTGAACTTGCGCTACTTTTCGGGCGAGCCTTCGACCAGTCGCCGCAATACTGGCTTAACCTGCAAGCGACTTATGATTTGAAAACGGCAGAAGCTAGCCTGGGAAAACTACTCAACAATGTGCATTTGCTGGCGCATGCGTGATTGCAAGACCTAGCAAAGATCAGCCACCTCGCAGAAAGCCGCCTGATTCAGCGCGGATTGAAACCCGACGCTGACCCCTTAAAATCTTTAACTACACATTTTATTTAAACAAGCGCCCGACAAAGCGACCAATTACATAGCCAATTTTGCGAGTTGTCTTTGATGGTGGTCTATTATTTTTAACTGTAACAACAACTTCTTCAGGTAAATTTTCACTAATAAATTTTTTCCCAATGGGTGATTCAGCAGGAATAAGTGCGGTCTGTCCGCAACTTGGGCATACATTTTGTTGAGAAGACATAGACATGCGCCACATGGAATAAATTAAACCCGGTATGAGAAAACATAGCCAGAGGACGACTTCAATCCAAATGCTACCCTTTGTGATTGCATTAGGTTCGCCTACGTAGCCGCAAGATGTGCAAACAATATCTGACATTTAATGAATCTCCTTCTGTGAGTGGAACAATGAGGCACAACGTGGAGCTAGGGGCTGCGCGTTTTGCGCAGCCTCGCTTGAGCTTAGGCTTGGGCAATTGCACATAGATAAACCTTCGCATGATTCAGTGAATCCCAAACGAACGAGTCAGCAATGATTACCAACGAACCCGAGACGGTAATGCCCGGAACTTGCGCGAGCTTGATACGTTGCTGCTCATCTTTAATGTGTCCGCCATTGTGAATATCGCAATTCCGAACCATGCGAAGATTGTCCAAGTGATCATAGCTCGGCTGTGCATTTTGAAGCGATAGTGTCGCAACCTTCGTTAAGTACTTGTGATACGCATCGAGATCGCTTGCGCCTTTTATATCTTTATAGCTGAGAACGAGACTACTTTTGCGCTTGTGGAAACTGCAAAGTTGCGGGAGCCAAAAATCGACAAGACTATAGACATTGCAAACCATATCAGGGCGAATGAAAGCAATTACGTTATGCGCGACAAAGCCCTCTGATTCCTCGCTCGTAGCAACCGGTAAAAACTCTTGGAGAGAGGCTTCATTTGCCATAGTGAAGAGTTTGCGAAAGTAGCCATTTAAGCACTTCACATCATACTCAATTCGTTCGGTGATCGTCATGTGATTGGCCTAATGTTAAGTAGCCATCCAATTTGACGCAAAACATTGCATCAAACGGTTACCCAATTTAAAAGTTCAGCTTCAAATTAAACATCGCTTTCACTTCAACAACGGATGATCCTGAGGCAGTTGCTTGGAATACCAGATCGCCAGTTTATGCCGCAACGATTTTTCGGCGACCTGTTCTTCCGGCAGCGGCTGGATGACTTTGTCGTGCACCAGCAGGCGGTAGATATACAACAGTTTTTCGCTCGCCGAATCGGTGGCTTCAAATTCGACCACGCCACGCCCTTCTGCATATTTCACGCCCGCCAGCAGCGCTTCCTTGAACAACGCGTTTTCATTTTTCAGTTTCTTCATGACGCTCCCCCGTCGGGTTGACAATAAGGCGAATCAAGAACTATTTAACAACTAAAAACGCAGTGCCGCGATGCGCACCGCAAGTGCACTAGTAGTGCGCTCCAGCAAAACCATTACCGTTCGCGGTGAGCTTGTCGAACCGCTGGTTGCCCGCCAATACTAGCCTTCGACAAGCTCAGGCCGAACGGTTTATTTGTAACAGTTTTAATAGAACATACTACTAGATCAACCCCATCGTCACCAGCGCGATGAATGCCGCGAACAGCACGAAATGGCTGATGCCCTCGATCGCATTGGTCTCGCCGTCGTGCAGGTTATTCATCACGGTCAGGAAGGTCAGCAACAACATCCCCCCTTGCACCGGCGTGAGCGCCATCTCGATGCGTTCCCCGCTGAACAATGCGATGGCCTCGATCACCGGCAGGGTCAGCAGCACGGTGGCGAGCGATGCGCCCAGCGCGATGTTGACGGTGGTCTGCATGCGGTTATGCTGTGCGGCCCGCAGCGCGGTGAGTATCTCCGGCGAGGCCGAGATCAGCGCCACCAGCACCGCGGGAATCGACTTCGGCAGGTCGCTGCCGGACAACCCGGCATCCAGCAACACCGACAATACTTCCGAGAGCAGGCCGACCAGCACGATTGCGCCGAGCATTATCCCGACATGCAACGCGTTCGGGCTATGCGCGAGGTCGTGCGCTTCTTCCGCCGTGTCCGCGCTGTATTCGAAAAATTTACGGTGCTCAACGGTCTGCAGACGCAGGAAAGCCAGATACATGATGGCCATGATGCCGATGGAAAAGATCGAGTAGATTTGCCATTTGGCTTCCGGCACGAAGTCCGGAATGAACATGCCGACACCGATTGCGACCAGCAGCATCGCGATGAAGGAGTTGGCCGAATCCACGTTGTATTTGGTGCTGCCGTGTTTCAACCCGCCGACGATGGCGGCGATACCGAGGATGCCGTTAATGTCGAACATCACCGCGGCAAACACCGTGTCGCGCGCCAGCGTCGGGTTCGGTTCGCCCGTCAGCAGCACGACCAGAATCACCACCTCAACCGAGACTGCGGCGAGCGTGAGGATCAGCGTGCCATACGGCTCGCCGAAGCGCATTGCCAGCACTTCGGCATGATGGGCGATGCGGAACGCCACGCCGATCACCGCGGCGAGTATCACCAGCAACAGCCCCCACAGCACTCCGCCACCGTGTTCCACCGCGCTGTGTTCGAGGGCGAAGCCCAGCCCGAGAACGATCAGCGCGATCACAATAGGGAATTCGGATTTCAGATATTTCATGGCAGCCTGTATTTGAAAAAGATGCTGCGTACACTAGCAGGTCGGCGGTGCAACATCAATACGACACAAAGAAGTGAGTATCCGTCACCCGCGACGCGGCGATACGTCAGGCTGGAATCACTCGGTGCGCAACGCCTCGACCGGATCGAGTCGTGCCGCGCGGCGCGCGGGCATCACGCCCGCAGCAAGGCCGATGGTGACCGCGCTCAACTCGGCGATTACCGCGAACAGCCACGGGGTATGCACCGGCAGCGCCGGGAACAGCAGATGCGCGCCCTGCGCGATGCCGACCCCGAGCGCCAATCCGGCCAACCCGCCGAGTGCAGACAGCAGCATCGCCTCGCCGAGGAACAGCGTCAGCACTTGTCCTTCGCGCGCCCCCAGCGCTCGTAGCAGGCCGATCTCGGCAGTACGCTCGGTGACGGCCATGGTCATGATGGTTAGAATGCCGACACCGCCGACCAGCAGCGAGATGCCGCCCAGCGCGCCGACCGCGAAGGTGATTACGTCCAGCACCGAGCCGAGCACTTCGAGCGCCTGCTCCTGCGAAATGATGGTGAAATCCTCGCTCCCATGCCTTTCCTTGAGGCGTTCGGTGATGGAACGTATCACGGTATTTACATCGGCGCTGGCGCGATAGCTCACTTGCATCTCGATCAACCCGGAGCGGTTGAGCAGCTCCATCGCGCGTGCCGCCGGGATAATCACGACATCGTCCATATCAAAGCCGAGTATCTGCCCTTTGGATTCCATCACGCCGATCACGCGGTAGCGTTGCCCGCCGACACGCAGATAACTGCCGAGCGGATTCTGTCCGGCAAAAAGCTCCTGATTCACTTTTGCACCGAGCACGACCTGCGCGCGCGCCTGTTCGTTATCCTCGTCGGTCCAGAAACTGCCGCTCTGCACTTTCATCGTGAACGCCTTGGCAAAGTCGCGCCCTTCGCCCAGCACCGTGGTGCGCCGCGTCTTGCCATTGACGCGCACCTCGGCGTTGCCCATCAGACTGGGGTTGACGTTTTCGACATAAGGCAAGTGGCGCAAGGCATCCGCATCCTCCAGCGAAAGCGGCCTGACCGAGCCGAACACGCCGGCGTTGCCGCCGTTGGTCTGCGTTTTTCCCGGCTGGATGGTGATGATATTGGTGCCGAACTGCGAGAATTCCGCCAGCACAAACTGGTGCAACCCTTCGCCGATGGAAGTCAGCAGGATCACCGCCGTGATGCCGATGGCGATGCCCAAACCGGTCAGGAAGCTGCGCATCCGGTAGGACAGGAAGCTGGAGGTGGTCAGTTTGACGAGGTCGGGAAACAGCATTGATTATCTCCCCGCCAATGCCGCGACCGGATCAAGCCGCGCCGCGCGCCGCGCGGGCCAGACGCTGAACAGGATGCCCGTTCCCAGCGCCGTGCCACAGGCCGCCAGCACCGCCCACCAGGGCGGGCTGACCGGCAGGCTGGGATATATCTGCCCGATAATAGCGCTGCCCGTATAGCCCAGCACCAGCCCTGACGCACTGCCGATCGCGGAGAGCAAGGCCGCCTCGGCGAAGAACAAGTTACGTATCTGTTTGGCGGGCGCGCCCAGCGCCTTGAGCAGCCCGATCTCCTTGATGCGCTGCGACACGGCGATCAGCATCACATTCATGATCAGCACACCCGCCACGGCCAGACTGATCGAGGCGATGCCGCCGACCGCCATGGTCAGCGCGGTCAGTATCCGGTCGAAGGTGGCGAGCACGGCATCCTGCGTAATCACCGTCACATCCTTTTCGCCGCCATGGCGCTGGAACATGATCTGTTCGGCATCGCGCTTGGCCTGCTCGATCACCTCGCGGCTATTCGCCTCGATCAACACGCGAAACAGTCCCGAAGTGTTGAACAGCTGATGCGCGGACGCAACCGGCACGATCACCAGTTCGTCGGTGCGCATCCCCATAGATTCTCCCTGTGATGCCAATATCCCGATCACGCGGAAACGGCGGTCGCCCAGCCGCACCCATTGCCCGACGGCTTGCTCGTTACCGAATAATTCGCGCCTGATCTGATTGCCCAGCACGCACACCGAAGCGCTCTCGTGGATGTCGCCCGGCGGCAGAAATTTTCCGATGCCGATGCTCATGTGGCGCACTTCCAGCAAATCCGAAGTCGAACCGAGCACCACCACTTCGCGGTTCAGCGCATCGCGTGACAGTGTGGCGGAACCGATGGTCAGCGGCGCGATGCGTTTAACGGCGCGGCTGCGCAGCAGCGCATCAGCATCGTCCAGCGATATTTCGCGCGGCACCTGCCCGAGTAACATGCCGGGGCCGAGCCCCGCCGTTTCGGTGCGTCCGGGCAACACGATGACCAGATTGGTGCCGAGCGAGGAGAATTGATTAACCACATAGCGGCGCGCGCCCTCACCCAGCGCGGTCAGCACCACCACCGCCGCGACACCGATGGACATCGCCAGCATCATCAACAGCGTGCGCGCCGGGCTGCCGCGCAGGCTGCCGGACGCGAACTGGACGATATCGATGAGTTTCATCGCCGAAATAACTGCATTGGTAGGTGCGAATTCATTCGCACGCAAATCATGGCCCGTGCGAATGAATTCGCACCTACGCAAACCTCTGTTCCCGCAATCTTCATAACTCTGCCGACGATTTGTTCTCGCCGGTGATCTGCCCGTCCACCATGTGTATCTGCCGATGCGCGCGACCGCCGATCACCGGATCGTGGGTGACGAGTATCAAGGTGACGTTTTGTTCGACCAGTTGTTCGAGCAGGTTCATCACCTCCTTGCCGGTGGTCTGGTCGAGGTTGCCGGTCGGCTCGTCGGCCAGCAACACCGCGGGGTGCATGATGGTGGCGCGCGCAATCGCCACGCGCTGGCGCTGCCCGCCGGAGAGCTGGTCGGGACGGTGATCGGCACGGTCTGTCAGACCGTAATTTTCCAGCAACTTCTCCACGCGCGCCTTGCGTTCGGCGGGAGAAATCCCCGCCAAAATCAGCGGCAACTCGATATTCATCGCGGCAGTCAAACGCGGCACCAGATGAAACGACTGGAACACGAAACCGATCTTCTCGCTGCGCACCCTCGCCTGCTGCTCGTCACTCAATGCGGTGACATCGCCGCCGTCCAGCTTATAGGTACCGGAACTCGGGCGATCCAGCAGGCCGATCAGATTGAGCAGGGTGGATTTGCCGGAGCCGGACGGCCCCATGATGGAGACATAATCTCCCGCCGCGATGCTCAGGTCGATGTCGCGCAACGCGCCAACCTGCTGATCTCCTACCGTGAAACTGCGACTGACCCGGTTAAGCTCAATCATTCAAATACCGCTCCATATGGAATTCATTGGTAGAAAACCCGTAGATTGGTGGTGAGGAACGAACCCCAGAATTTAACCTCTCAAAAGCCGGGGTTCGCAAGCTCACCTCCAGTCTACTGCCTATTGATTGGCGAATCAGAACAGCAGTATTTTAAAACCGATCAATATCAAAACCGTTCCGCCGAAAATCTCCGCCTTGTTTTCGAGCCAGGTGCCGCTCTTTCTGCCGATTGCAACCCCAGCCCAACTAAAGGCGAAAGTAGTTGCACCGATGACGAGACAGGCGATATACGGGTTGGCATCCAGCAGCGTCAAACTGAATCCGGCCGCCATCGCGTCGATGCTGGTGGCGATGGACAGTACCAGCATCATTTTATTGGTGACATCCGCGATATTTTCTTCGATGCCTTCGTGGATGCCTTCGTAGATCATTTTTGCGCCGATCAGTGCCAGCAAGCCGAACGCGATCCAATGGGCGTAAGTATCTACCCAGCCCAACACACCCTTGCCACCCAAATAGCCGATGAATGGCATCAGAGCCTGAAAGATGCCGAAGAACAAGCCGGCTTTCAGAGCCAGACCGGGAGTGTCTTTCTTGGCGCCCAAGCCGATGGAAACGGCAAAGGCATCCATGCTGAGTGCTACCGCCAAGATAATCACTTCTATCATTTTGCTGTCTTTCCAATTTCAGGTTGCACGCGCGCACCGGCCTTCACCCCTGCCTGGTCGAGCGACAACACGATCTGCTCGCCTTCGTTCAACCCGGCGGTGATCTCGGTTTGCTCCCAGTTGCTCAAACCGGTCGTCACAGTGCGTTCTTCCAGCTCGCCGTCCGCGACTCGGTAAACCAATACCCGCTTGCCTTCCAAAATCGTCTGCGTTGGGATGCGCAATACTTTTTCATGCGAGGCATGCACGATCTCGACATCGGCGCTATAACCGACCAGCAGGTTTTCCTCCTTGGGAGATTCGACGAATTCCACCTCTACTTCGACGGTGCGTGCCTGCTTCTCCAACTCCAGCACATAGGGGGCAATGCGCTTGACCTTGCCGGCGAACGACTTGCCCTTGATCGCATCAAGCGTAATGCGGCTGATCTGTCCGAGCTTGATGTTGGCGGCATCCACTTCGTCGATCGGCGCGCTGACATACATGCAGCGGTCGTCGATCAGGTCAATCGCGGGCAGCGTCAGAATTCCGGGCGGCGATGGCGTGGCGTATTCGCCCAGTTCTCCGCTGATGTCCGCGATGATCCCGTCAAACGGCGCGCGCAGCACCATGCGCTGCAAACCGGCACGCGCCACGGCGATACGCGAACGGCTTTGCTCGATCTCGCTGCGCGCCGAGCGGCAGGCTGCCTGTTTGGCTTTCGCATCCGCTTCGGCGCGCTCCAGCCCTTCCGACGAGATGAAACCGCGCTCGCGCAACTGCCGCGCCCGCGCCGCTTCCTTGCTGCTCATCTCCGCGACAGTACACACCTCGTCGACGCGCGTGTTCGACATATTGAGCTGCTGCTCAGCGAGCCGCGCCTGCGCTTGCAGATCATCGTTCCACAATTCCAGCAATATCTGGTTGGCCTTTACCCGCTCGCCTTTCTTTACCAGCAGATGCGCGATCTGTCCGCCCGCCGGAGGAGCCAGCTTGGCGCGGCGGCAGGCCTTCACCGTTCCCGCGCGGGTGTTGCTCACCGTCGCCTCGACCGTCCCGCGCTCGACCTTGGCCAACTGTACGCGCAACGGTTCAGGACGCGTGAAGAACCAGGCCACAATCGCCAGTAACAGCAGCCCAGCCAACCACGGCAGGTAGCGCAAAAACATTTTGCGCAGATCGCGCAAAGCAACAGTCATATGAATCCTTTGCAAAATTGAATGCTACCCGCCGGTTGCGTTTATCTCGATACTGATATGCACCAACTCTTCATGGACGCGCAATTGTTTCTTGAAGTATTCCGGCGACACGTCATTATCCGTTGCGAGACTGAGAATGCAAGCATACTTGTCTTTTCCGACGCGCCACACATGCAAGTCATCCAGCCGCACCTTGACCGGTGAGGCGGCAATAACTTCGCGGATCTCTGCCACCACCGGCGCACTCATCTCGGCATCCAGCAGCACCCGCCCGGTATCGCGCAATAAGCCGTAAGCCCACAGCAAAACCAATACCGCTCCGACTAGCCCCATCACCGGGTCCAGCCAGTCTATTCCCCACAGTATGCCGCCGGATAAAGCGATGATGGCCAGCACCGAGGTCGCCGCATCTGCCAACACATGCAAATAAGCCGAGCGCAGATTTAAATCGTGATGGCCGTGGTCATGGCCGTGGCTATGCCCATGCTGATGCCCTCCCTTCAGCAACCACGCGGAGACCAGATTGACCAGCAAACCGACCACTGCAATCGCGATGGCTTGTTCGTAGTGAATCGGAGTTGGAGAGATCAGCCGCTCGACGGATTGAAACACCATCAACCCGGCCACCATCACCAGAAAGATCGCGCTGGTATATCCGCCCAGCACTTCGATTTTCCAAGTACCGAAAGAAAAGCGCGGGTCAAAGGCGTATTTTCTGGCAGCCGCATAAGCCAGCACGGCCAGCCCCAGCGCGACCATATGCGAACTCATATGCCAGCCATCCGCCAGCAATGCCATCGAGTTGTAATACCAGCCGCCCGCGATCTCGATCACCATCATCGCGGCGGTGAGAACGGCCACCCGCAAAGTGTTTTTCTCGGCAAGCGGGTTCCCCTCGTCGAACCTATGGAGGTGTTTCAAGCCGTCAGTGGAAAGACTCTGTGTCATGGAAGGATTCAAAATGGCGGTGCAAAATGCCAACAGAAATGGTGCTGGAGAGAGGAATCGAACCTCCGACCTACGCGTTACGAGTGCGTTGCTCTACCAACTGAGCTACTCCAGCACAAACAGGGGCGATTATAAAGGACGCGCTGCGGCAAGGAAACATTTAAGGAGATTCAAAGTTGCAACGCTTTGGGCAACGGAAACACCACATTCTCCCGGATGCCCTGCAACTCGGTAACGCTATCCGCACCCAGTTCGCGCAGGCGCGCGACCACACCCTGCACCAGCAGTTCGGGAGCGGATGCCCCCGCGCTGATGCCGACATGCACTCTCCCGGCGAACCATTCCGGCTGCAGACCGCTTGCATCATTCACCAGATAGGCCGGCACGCCGACATTCGCCGCGACTTCGCGCAGACGGTTTGAATTCGAGCTGTTCGGCGAACCCACCACGATCACCACGTCGCACTGTTTGACCAGCAGTTTGACGGCATCCTGACGGTTTTGCGTGGCATAACAGATGTCATCCTTTTTCGGGCCGATGATATTTGGAAACCTCGCCTTGAGCGCGGCGACAATACTGCTGGCATCGTCCACCGACAGCGTGGTTTGCGTGACAAAAGCCAGATTGCGTTCATCGATCACCTGGAGATTGGCGACCTGCGCGGGCGACTCGACCAGATACATGCCTCCCTCGCTTTGCCCCATGGTGCCTTCCACTTCGGGGTGCCCAGCATGGCCGATCACGACGACTTCCTTGCCTTGTGCGCGCAAGCGCGATACCTCGATATGGATTTTGGTCACCAAGGGGCAAGTCGCGTCGAATACCGTCAGGCCGCGCGCGTCGGCCTCGCGGCGCACCGACTGCGGCACGCCGTGCGCGCTGAACACCAGAATGCTGCCGGGCGGCACATCGGCCAGATCCTCGATAAATACCGCGCCTTTTTGGCGCAGGCTGTCCACCACGAATTTGTTGTGCACCACTTCGTGGCGCACATAAACCGGCGCACCGTGCAACGCCAGCGCACGCTCGACAATGGTAATCGCGCGATCCACTCCGGCGCAAAAACCGCGCGGATTGGCAAGAAATACTTGCATAAGTCTATCCTTGAATGTTGTAACGGATACGTTTGGATACTATCGAAAATCAGGTCAGGTCTAGCTGTTGCCCGAGGAGGGCACGGCTCCCCTACTTCTACCGGCCTTGAATCTCCAGAGCAGTTTGGAATACCGGCATTTTATGGAGAAATTTCGAAAGTGCAAAAGCTGCCGTGGGTTGCATGCGGATACAGATCATTCTGACATTGACGGCCTGCGCTGCGCGGGCAAGCGCGTCCAGCCAGGCGTAGTAGACTTGGTCGATCAGCGCGAGATCGGATAAGTCGTAATACAGACGTTCCGCACGCACCCGCAGCAGATATTCCACAATACTGACGATAAGCCGGTCCCGCTCGCTGATGTTGAGGCTTTTCGAGGGATCCAGCAGGAAGTCTCCACTGCCGATCTGAGTCAAATGCAAACCGGGGATTGGCATTTTTTAATGGGACACCGTAATACCCATGCGGCGAAACGCTTCTTTCAGCCCGTCGGACATGCTCGCGCGCGTGGTGATATTGTTGAAGTCAATATTCAGGCTAACCAGTGCGCGCGCAATTTCAGGATGAATACCGGTGACAATCGCGTCCGATCCCATTAACTGCACCGCCCGCACCATCTGAATCAGGTGGTGCGAAACCTGCGAATCGATATTTTTCACACCGGTAAGATCCATTACCACAGCCTTGGCGTGATCCTTTGCGATGCGGTTGAGCAATGCTTCCATAACCAGCATGGTACGGCTTGAATCGAGCGTACCGATAATCGGCAGGGTGAGCACACCATCCCAGATTTCGGTGATCGGCGTGGCAGTTTCCCTGATTTCGTCCTGCTGCGCTTGCAGGGTATGCTCCCGTTCATCGAGATAGGTACGGAAAACTGCCATGATCAGTTCATAAAAGATATTGGTGAAATAAAGCAATACCGAGCGCGACTGGCGAAAAGCGATTCCGCTGGTTTTTTCCAGCGCCTCAATCAGGGCAAGCTGCAGCGTCTGGGTATAGCGCACCACATCCTCCACGTGCCCGCCGCGCATCAATATCCGGTGCGACAAATTCCCGAAGAAGGCTTTCATGGCCTGAAGCTCGGTGGAATCCATATTTTTCGGGTTTTCCGAGCCCAGCAGCGAAACCACCAGACTTTCGAATTCGCGGGTCAAATCAGCAAGCTCTTCGTTGTCCATCAATCGGTTGTCGCCGCAAAAATATTTTTGTCCCGGCACCTCCAGATATGAGGCAATATTGCCGACCTTGAGTTCGAATAGCGCTTTCTCTTTTTCGCTGAGCGTGTTATCGGCTGTCATGTATTACTCCTCTTAACGTGAAACTCGCGTAGCGATTCGTTTGCCCTTTCTTCCGCTTGCGGGGGAAAGATGGATAGGGAGAAACGGGCATGGCAAGTTTCATTAATCAGGGGTGGCAACTTGCCATGCCCGTTTGGTTGTTATCCGACGGATGAAACGCAAATCGATTGGTCATCGGAAATGCGCCCCATAATATTCCCTAATATGTAGGCAATCAACTGGGGATGCTGATTGAATAACCCGACAAAATTCCCGATATCAAGATTGCGCCTGATTCCATCGCTGGCTGTTACGACCACCCCTCTTTTATCAAGCTTTAGCCGTAGAGGGGTAACCGTTCGGTGTTCTCTGCCCAGAATACCGGGGGCAAAAGTAACATGCTGCATCCCGTCCTGATTGTAGATATGGGCATGCATATCCCCCACGCCCAGCAGCTTCAAATTTCGCTCTGTCATGTCAATTTCGCCGACTGCCGCCACCGCGCCGCGCGTGGCGACAAGCTGCCGATCCACCCCGGCCAGTATGGATTCGATACTGTCGCCATGAGATACATGAGTCGCCAGATTGGCAGTGGCGATCTGCGCTTGTTCACCATGTCCCAGCCCGTCGAGATGCAGCCAGCGCAGCCTGTCGTTTTTCTTGTGCAGGTATATCCGGTCGCCGTTGTGCCGCGAATCGGATAGCGCGCGGGAAAATAGCCCGACTTTGTCCACCAGCATCTGATCTCTGGCTGGGGTAATGTAAAAACGGGCTAGAAAGACCACTCCACTCCATCTGGTCACCAGGCTGGAAGTTTTGCATTGCGTGTAAACATAGGACTCATCGCTCAGGCGGCGAATGGCCCCAAAACCCTTGCCAAAGGTATTCGCGGTGGAATAACCGTCCTGCTCTGCCTGTGCCAAATTGGCTATACCGGGACCATAATCAAGCGAAACAATATCCAGTACCGGGCCCGGTTGCTGCCATATCTGGATCATGCCCCGACCGCCGGCGTGCTTGACATTGTTGCTCGCCAATTCGGCGGCTACCAGCAGCATATTTTCGCGTTTCAGATCTGAAATGCCGAGGCGGTTGGCTATCCCGAACAGCTTGGATCGCAGCAGCACAAAAGTACTTTCGTCTTTCGTGGCACTGTTATGAAGCAGCTTGCAATCTACGGTGCTGTCAATTACTTTCGGAACCATCAGCACGCCATTTCCGGACAAGGAAACAGGCATTTCCCGTTCGACTGTGACGCGCAGAGGTCAACCACCGTTTGGCCGCGACCCCGGTGTTTTGCTTCATACAAGGCGCTGTCAGCGCGGCGGATAAATTCCTCCAGAGTCAATTCATGCGAGGTATCCTGCCCGATGGAGGTGATGCCGATGCTCACTTTATTTTCCATCATCGACAGCACCAGCTTTGCCTTGTCGCAAGCGTGGGGATAATCGGCAAAAATAACCACGGCAAACTCGTCCCCGCCAAACCTGAATGCCAAATCCACATCCTCGCGGATAATTTCGCGCAGCACGCTGGCCATTTTATTGAGATACGCATCGCCGTACTGATGGCCGAATTCGTCGTTGATTTGCTTGAAATAGTCGAGATCGAAAAACAGCAGGGAAAGCGGCGAACTTCTTTGCCGCATGGTATGCAGAAATATTTGTTTTAGTTTGACATCGAAAGCGCGACGGTTGAACAGGTTGGTCAGCGCGTCAGTTTCGGCCTGAACTGTGATTTCCTCCAGTTCGCTTTGGCGTTTCGTCAGGGAATGCTGCAGCGCCTCAAGCTCTCTTTCCGCATTGGCGCGCGCCTCGTCGAAATGGCGCATCATGTCAATATTGCGTTGCAGCAATATCTCCGGATCAACCAGCGCAACCGAATTTTCCAGAAAGACGCGCAACTCCGCGACCACTTCCGGAGGCGGCGAGTTTTTCAGGCTCACAATTTTGGCTTGTTCCGACTTTCCCCATTGCGCGAGCAATTGCCGGTCCCGCAACAACAGTGTAACCGTCAAGGGATGGCCGCTGCCCGCTCCGGCGCGGCGCAATCTTATTAGCAAATCCAGCAGAGCGGTTGAAGCGGCAAAAGCACTACCGCCGAGCTCGTCCACGCTCTTCAGCACAAAGTTGATAAAATTCTGCAAATCCGGCTCGATAGCCAGATTCTGCCTCAGAATTTCGTCAGCCTCCACCATGCTTCCCCCTGTGCCATGTTGCGTTCATTCCCGATTTGAACATAAAACACGTGATTTTGATATTAGCCAAAGGGTATAGATCATTTTCACGACCTGCTGAATTTTTCCACGAAAACCGGCAAATTGTTAGCTATCCTTGCGCTGCGACCGAAAACTATCCAAAATCAATGCGATAGCGCCGCAAGTAATCGCTGAATCGGCAATATTAAATGCGGGAAAATAATGCTCTTCCCAGTGGAACGCCAGAAAATCAATCACATAGCCGTAGGCAACTCGGTCGATCAGGTTGCCCAACGCTCCGCCGAGGATCAGGCTAAGCGCCAGCGCAAACAGCGTTTCCGCACTGTGCTTGCGCAACAATGTGACAATCCATACCGAAGCGATCACCGCGATGCCGCTGAATAGCCAGCGCTGCATCCCGCCCGCGTCGTTGAGAAAACTGAATGCCGCGCCGGTGTTATGCGCTAGCACCAGATTGAACACGCCCAGCACATAAAGGCTTTCACCATAGACAAAATGACTGCTGACCCACGCCTTGCTCAACTGGTCGAGCACAATCACCAGCGCGCTCAACCACAACCAGCGATTAAGCATACTTGCGCGCCTCGCCGCTGCCGAACAGGTTGCTCACGCAACGCCCGCACAGCGTCGGATGACCGGTATCGCTGCCGACATCTGCGCGGTAATGCCAGCAACGCTCGCATTTGGCGTGTGCGCTCGGCGTAACTTCAATGCGCTGCTCAGCTTCGGTTGCCGCCTTGTGCACGGTGACACGCGAGGTGATGAACACGAAGCGCAAATCGTCGCCGAGGCGCACCAGCATCTCGTGGTCTTCGCCCGCAACATATACGTCCACTTCTGCGGCCAGCGCCGAGCCGATCAATCCGGCGGTGCGCGATTCTTCCAGTTGCTTGTTCACTCTGGCGCGCATGGCTGCTATTTTCAGCCATGCGGCAATCGCATCGCCATCCATTTGCGCATCGGGCAAGCTATGCCATTCGCCGACGAATACGCTCAGATCATCCCTGCCGCCCAATACCTCGCACGCCTCTTCGGCGGTAAAGCTGAGGATCGGTGCCATCAGGCGCACCAGACTGTGGGTGATGTGATACAGCGCGTTCTGCGCGGAACGGCGTGCGGTGGAATTTACCCCGGCGGTGTACAGGCGATCTTTCAGAATATCGAGATAGAAACCGCCCAGATCCTCGGAACAGAACGTCTGCAACTTCTGCGCGATCAGATGGAATTCATAAGTCGCGTAAGCAGCCGTGACTTCATCCTGCAAACGTTGCGCATTTGCCAGCGCATAGCGGTCGATCTCCAGCCACTGTTCAACCGGCAGCGTATGCTGTTGCGGGTCAAAATCGGAAATATTAGCCAGCAGGAAACGCAGCGTGTTGCGAATGCGGCGGTAGCTTTCCACCACGCGCTTGAGAATTTCGTCGGAGATGGTCAGTTCGCCGGAGTAGTCGGTCAGCGCCGCCCACAGGCGCAGTATGTCGGCACCGAGCGTGTCAAGAATCTTCTGCGGGGCGACGACGTTGCCCTTGGATTTGCTCATCTTGTGACCGCTGCCGTCCACCACGAAACCGTGCGTCAATAATGCCTTGAAAGGCGCGCGGCCATTGATCGCGCAACCGGTCAGCAGCGACGACTGAAACCAGCCGCGATGCTGGTCGGAGCCTTCCAGATACAGGTCTGCCGGCGAATGCAACGCTGCGCGGCGCTGCAACACCGACGCATGGGTAACCCCGGAATCGAACCACACGTCCAGCGTGTCGGAAAGTTTCCGGTAATGCTCAGCCTCTGCCCCCAGCAAGTCCGCCGAGTTCAGGCTGAACCACGCCTCGATGCCGTCGCGCTCGACCAGCTGCGCAACCTGTTCCAGCAGTTGCGGGGTGCGCGGATGCAGCTGCATAGTTTCCTTGTGCACGAAGAACGGCATTGGCACACCCCAGTTACGCTGGCGCGATACACACCAGTCCGGACGGTTCCGGATCATCGCTTCGAGGCGGGCGCGTCCCCAGGCAGGAAAAAACTCGGTATGTTCGACTGCGCGGTTGGCCAAGTCGCGCAAAGTCTCGCCGTCATGTGACGCGGAACGGCCTTCCCGCACCAGCTTTTCGGCATCCGCCGCGATTGGATAGGCGGCATTATCCATGCCGATAAACCACTGCGGCGTGGAGCGAAAAATGATCGGGGTCTTGTGCCGCCAGCAGTGCGGATAGCTGTGCTGCACTTTTTCCAGATGCAGCAGATGGCCGCTGTTTTGCAATGCCTCGATCACCACATCGTTGGCTTTCCAGACGAACAAGCCCGCCAAAGCGGTTGCTCCGGCAGGTTCCGTGCTGGAAATAAACTTGCCGTCGTCGCCGACTGGGTTGTCGGTCGGCAGATGGTATTTCTGCCCTACGAAATAATCGTCCAGACCGTGCGCCGGTGCGGTGTGCACGGCCCCTGTGCCAGCTTCAGCAGTTACATGTTCACCCAATATCACAGGTACTTGTCGGTCATGAAACGGATGTTGAAGCAAAACATGCTCCAAAACTCCCCCCAAACAACCACCGACAATATTGATTCGGCTATCGGCTAGAGGGTCTATCCCATACCGTTTTAAAGCAGCATCACGTAACTCACTAGCAAGAACAATATACTGTTCAGGTGTCTCAACCACGTCATAGTGAAAATGGGGACTTAGACAGACCGCTTGGTTTGCTGGCAATGTCCACGGGGTAGTGGTCCAAATCACGAAATAGACAGGTTTCGTGAAGTTAGGGGAACCAAATTTTTTTGTGGGACTACCTGCCTCGACCTTACTCCAAAAATCATTCTTGTCTATTACTTCAAACTTTACATCGATCGCGGGCGAAGTCTTGTCCTCGTATTCCACCTCGGCTTCGGCCAGCGCGGACTGGCAATCCAGACACCAGTTGACCGGCTTGCGCCCCTGATACAGGTAGCCGCGTTCGTAGATACTGCCGAGTGCGCGGATGATGTCGGCCTCGGTGTTGTAGTCCATAGTCAGATAGGGATTGTCCCAGTCACCCAGCACGCCGAGACGGATGAAATCCTTCTTCTGCCGCTCGATCTGTTCCTTGGCATAGGCGCGGCACAGTTCGCGGAACTGCGCCGGCGGAATCGCCTTGCCGTGTTTCTTCTCCACCTGCAGCTCGATCGGCAGACCGTGGCAATCCCAGCCCGGCACATAAGGCGCGTCGAAACCCGCCAGCGTCTTGCTTTTGACGATGATGTCTTTGAGGATTTTGTTCACCGCATGACCGATATGGATATCGCCGTTCGCATACGGCGGGCCGTCGTGCAGAATGAATTTCGGCTTGCCCTGTTTGGCCTCGCGAATCTTCCGGTAGCGCTGCTGCGTCTGCCAGCGCGTCAGCATCTGCGGCTCGCGCTTGGCGAGGTCGCCGCGCATCGGGAAGGTGGTATCGGGTAAGTTCAGCGTATTCTTGTAGTCAGTCATCTTCAATTCCAAAACAAAATCTATCCAGTAAACCTGTGCAAAGCGGCAATCTTCTGTGTGACGGGTATTACAGCCAGCGCATCATGCCCATTTCAAACGGATGGGTCAGCATCTCGTGGAACGGGTAGAGGCGGATGCGGTATTCCAGCTTACCGCATTGCTCCGGTTGAATCTCCAGCGCGAAGATGTTCTCACCCGCCTCAGTCTTCTTGCCGGTATCTTCAAAACGGTAGCGGTGCGAGTTCTGCAATTTCTCGCGTTTGGTAGACAGACCAATCAGCATCTCCATCGAGACATCAACGGGCTGCAGGCCGTTCAGTTTGACCGCGACCTCGAAGCGCAAGCTGTCGCCGTAAGTAATTTCGTGCTGTTCCGCATCCAGACGGCGCAGCGCAATACCAATCCACGCAAAGCGGACGCGCGCCTTCCATGCGGCCACCAGCAGCGAATTCTCGCACTGGTTCTGCCGGTATACATGATGTTGCCGGCTGGCCGGCAGGTAGCACTTGGCGAGGTACTCACCCACCATGCGCTTGGCGTTGAAGCGCGGCATGATGGTGGACATCGAACGTTTGGACATCTTCACCCAGTTCGGTGAAAAACCCATTTTGCCGTGCTCGTAATACAGCGGCACAACCTGATCCTGCAGCAATTCGTAAAGGGTGTTGGTCTCTTCGCGGGTGCGGATTTCTTCGCTCAGCGATTCGGATACCGGTTTGATCGCCCAACCGTTCTTGCCGTCGTAGCTTTCGCCCCACCAGCCGTCCAGCACCGACAGGTTGATGGTGCCGTTGATACCGGCCTTCATGCCGGAGGTACCGCTTGCTTCAAGCGGATATAGCGGGTTGTTCAGCCAGACATCCACGCCGGAAACCAGTTTGCGCGCCAGCGCCAGATCGTATCCTTCTACCATCAGTATCTTGCCGACAAATTCCGGCATCTTGGAAATATGCGTGATGTGGCGGATCAAATCCTGCCCCGGAATATCGGCAGGGTGCGCCTTTCCGGCGAAAATGAACACCACCGGACATTCCGGGTTATTCAATATCTCGCGCAGCCAGTTGAGATCGCCGAACAGCATGGTGGCGCGCTTATAGGTCGCAAAACGGCGCGCAAAGCCGATGGTGAGGATGTTCGGATTCTCCGGACTGACATGTTTGAGCAGACGATCCAGATGCGCCTCCGAGCCGTGGTTGCGGAAGTGCTGCGCGCTGATGCGTGCGCGCACCATGTTGAGCATCTTGGATTTCAGCGATTGACGCACACTCCAGTACAAGTGGTCCGGAATGTGACCCACACCTTCCCAGAATTCCACGTCGTTCATGCGCGCACTCCACTCCAAACCGAGCTGGCGTTCCAGCACCTCGATCCACTCCGTCGCCAGAAAAGTCGGTGCATGGACACCGTTGGTGACGTAAGTCATCGGGTTTTCCTTATGCTCGATCTCCGCCCACATATCGCCGCAAATATTCGCCGAGACATCGCCGTGGATGCGCGATACGCCGTTGTTGAAACGCGTGCCGCGTATCGCCAGCGCGGTCATGTTGAAATCAGGGCTGTTCCGGTTGCGGCCCAGCGCCAAAAATTCGTCGCGGCTCAGTTTCAGCTTCGGGTAGTACTGATCGAAGTAGGCCTGCATCATCCCTTCGCTGAAGTGGTCATGCCCGGCGGGTACCGGCGTATGCGTAGTGAACACGGTATTAGCCGCCACGCATTCGAGCGCGGGCGCAAAATCCATATTCTCTTCGGCGATTTTCTGGCGAATCCGTTCCAGTATCATGAACGCCGCATGCCCTTCGTTGATATGCCACACCGTCGGCCGCAAACCCAGCTCTTGCAACGCGAGTACGCCGCCGATGCCGAGCACAATCTCCTGCTCGATGCGCATCACCTTATCGCCGCCGTACAAGCGGTGGGTAATATCGCGGTCATGCACATTATTTGTTTCCAGATCGGTGTCCAGCAGATACAGCGTAATATGACCGATCTGAGCCTGCCATATCTTGATGTCGAGCTTGCGGTTGGGCAAGTCCACGGAAATATACGCCTCGCTGCCGTCGGCGCGTTTTGATGGCGTGATCGGCAAGTCGTCAAAATAGGAATCGCTGTTGGTGGCGATCTGGTTGCCATCGCTGTCGATAGTCTGATGGAAATAGCCCTGACGATACAACAGGCCAACACCGACAAATGGCAGGCGCAGATCGCTGGCGGCTTTGCAATGGTCTCCCGCCAGAATACCCAAACCGCCGGAATAGATCGGCAAGCTTTCGTGAAAGCCGAATTCGGCGCAAAAATAGGCGACCAGATCGCCCTTGTGCAGCAAATCCGAGCCGTGCGGCGGCGCGCGGTAATCATGGTAAGTGTCGTATGCCGCCAAAACGCGGTTGAAGTTTCCGATAAACACCTGATCTTCCGCCGCCTCCAGCAGGCGCTGTTCATCCACGCGCTTCAGGAATGCTTTCGGGCTCTGCCCGGTGGCTTTCCACAACCCCGGATGCAGGCGCGCGAACAGCGCACGGGTTGGGCGATCCCAGCTATACCAGAGGTTGTTTGCCAACTCCTCAAGACGCGCCAAACGCGCGGGAATCTTCGGCCTTACTTGCAATATGTACGATGTGCTTTTTTTCATGTTCTAAAGTAAAACTCTAAAAAATCCACATTTTTCGGGCAAACGCAATGCAACTCGTGCGCTAAAGCCACTTCATCAAGAGTTGCAAGATTGCGGAAGGATAGTGATTATAGCGCAGGCTTGCGCAACAAAACCGGCAAGAAGAGAGCGCGTATGCTTTTTGGAAGGGTGGTAACAGGCAAAAAAGTGCCAAAAGTATCCGCTAAATTTTTTCGCTGCAGGCTATGCCCATGAGGGCAGTGAGGCATCGTGAAGAAGGCCGAGAGGAGAATCCACGAAAGCAGCAAGGAAAACGGTTTACTTTTGGCAGGACGGATTATTGAATATTTTTTTGGCGATTGAAATGCGACATGATGTCGCACCCTTCAAAATCGGGTCGTTGCGGTCTATATTTGCAAATACGTCACAGCAAAACTAATCCGGTGTTGCTGAAATACAATTTTTTACAATAAACCCGTTAGTCGGACTATGCCCTGACAGCTATACTGATGCAGCGATAATCGACAAGCCTGCTATATCTGTTAGCGTTACCATTAAACTTGAAATCTCAAAAAGGTTATCACAATGAAAGTTAAGTGGCCGGTTATGGTGAAACAACTAGCCATTCGACTAGGCTGTCAGAAGACACCAACCAAGTCGCTGGTTATCTGCGCGCTGCTTTGCATCGGTAGCGGCATGGCGGTGGCCGGTGGAATATCCGACCCGTTCGACACGGAAGCATCACTACCGCTCAAACCCGCACTGCGCTTGGGTGGTGCGGTAGGCGACCCGTGCGCGGAGGCCGTGCCGAATGGCGCACTCAGCCGGGTGCCCGGCCAAAAGCTCTTCGGATTGTCGGATGTGGTCAATGCCGCGTTATGCAACAACCCGCAAACCCGCGAAGCGTGGGCAAATGCGCGGGTGCAGGCGGCACAGGTCGGGGTGAGCAAGGCGAGTTATTTACCCAGCCCCACCGTGACTGCATCGGGCAGCCGCAGCAGGGCGAATGCCGCCCCCAGCGTGTACCAGCGCAGCATCGGTTTGAGTCTTTCCTATCTGCTGTATGACTTCGGCGCGCGTGCGGCAAATCTGGAGAATGCGCGCCAATTGCTCGGGGCTGCCGCAGCCACGCAGGATAGTGCGGTACAAGCGGTGTTTCTTTCGGCAGTGCAGGCTTTTTACCAGACTCAGGCGATGCTTGCCGCGCTGAATGCAGCGCAGGAAACGGAGCGTGCAGCCAAGGAGAGTTTTTCCGCCGCCGAAGCACGCTATATCGCCGGAAGCGCAACACCCGCCGACAAGCTGCAGGCACAGACCGCCTACTCGCAAGCCACGCTGAACCGCATCAGCGCCGACGGCAACATGAAGAATGCCAAAGGTACGCTGGCGAATATGCTCGGACTGGATGCCAACCGTGATGTGCCGCTGGTAGCTGCACAGGGTTATGCTGTCAGACAGAGTTCTTTCACCGCTCCGGCAGATCATACGGAAGCCGGTTACATGCAAGCGGGCGAAGCAGAAGCGCTGAAGATTTTCGGGCGCGATGTGGCCGCGTTGATCGAGGATGCGCGGCAGCACCGCCCCGATCTGTATGCTGCCGCGGCGCAGGTGAAAGCCGCCGAAGCCAATGTGGAAGCGGCACGCGCGGCAGGGAAACCGTCCATTTCCCTGACCGCATCGACCAACCAGACCAGCAGCGCGGGTGTTGCCTCGCGTGGCTCGTCAGCGGGCCTCACGTTAAGCGTGCCGATCTTCTCGGGCTTCGCCCCGACTTACCGGATACGCGCCGCCGAGGCACAGGTGGAAAGCAAAAACGCGCAACTGGAACGGCTGCGCCTGCAAGTCGCGCTGGATGTCTGGACGGCATACCAGAATCTCACTACCGCGACCCAGTCGTTGCGTTCGACCGCCGACCTGCTGAACAGCGCCGAGCAATCCGAGCGGGTCGCGCTCGGCCGCTACAAGGCCGGAGTGGGCAGCATGCTGGACGTATTGAACGCGCAAAGCGCGCTGGCCGGTGCGCGCCAGCAGCGCATCCAGGCCACCTTCAACTGGAACATCAGCCGCGCCACGCTTGCCCAGGCGATGGGCAGTCTGGATGCCGATTTATTGCAGGCATTGCCGGACAGCGGCAAACCAACAGGGAAACAGCCATGACGATTCTTGAGGTATCCATGAAAAAATTGCCGCGCTCACCGATTGCGTTGTTCTTGCTCGCCGTTGCTGTCTTTGCTGCGGGCATCGTCACCTATCGCCAGTTCTATATGGTTTCGCCGGAGCAGCAGTACCGTGTGCAGACTGTGGAAAAAGGCGACCTCAGCCAGACCGTCTCGGCCAACGGCACGATCAACCCGGTGTCGTTGGTGAATGTCGGCACACAGGTTTCCGGCACGGTAAAAAAACTCTATGTGGATTTCAACAGCAAGGTGCAAAAGGGACAAATTCTGCTGGAGCTGGATGACGCGCTGCTGGCCGCGCAGCAAAAACAAAGTCAGGCCAATGTGCAAAGTGCCGAGGCCACACTGGAACTGACCAGCGCCAACGAAGCGCGCATGCGCAGCCTGTTCGCGCAGGAATACGTGTCGCGGCAGGAGCTGGACACCGCAGTGCAAGCCAAAAAAGCCGCGGCAGCACAAATAAAATTGGCGCGCGCGACCGTGGAAAAAGACCGCGCCAACCTGGCGTATTCAGTGATCCGCTCGCCGGTATCAGGCGTGGTGGTGGACCGCTCGGTGGATGTCGGCCAGACTGTCGCCGCCAGCCTGCAGACCCCGACTCTGTTCAAGATCGCGCAGGATCTGGCCAAGATGCAGATCGACGCGAACTTCGCCGAGGCCGACATCGGCAGCATTCGCGTCGGCCAGCCGGTGCGTTTCACCGTGGATGCTTTCGCGGGGCGCAGCTTCAAGGGCGAAGTCAGGCAGATACGCCTTAACCCGATCACCCAGCAGAACGTGGTCACCTATGATGTGGTGATCAACGTGGACAATCCAGAGCAAATTCTGCTGCCCGGCATGACCGCGTATGTGAGTATTGTCGTGGCCGAACGCAAGGATGTACTGCTGGTTCCCAACGCCGCATTGCGCTTCAAACCTGCGACCGGTGACAAGGCCGCCGGGGAACCTAAATCTGGCGGCGCAAACAATGGTGGTGCAGCAAAAACCAAAGACGAAAAAACTTTGACCGGCAAAGTTTATGTGCTGAGAAAAGGCGAATTGATCCCTGTTGCCGTGTCGCTCGGCATCACCGACAGCCGCAATACCGAAATCAGCGGCGGTGAACTCAATGCCGGAGACCAGCTGGTTGTCGGCGCAGCGCTGGCAGCGGATACATCAAAAAGCTCCGGCGGCAAACCGCCGATGAGGATGTTCTGATGGCATGGCCTGTTTCAGAGATCGGCAGTAGGGGCGAGATTCATCGCGCCCTGATCTGTCCATAAACCAAAAACCGGGCGCGATTAATCGCGCCCCTACGGCATAGGAAATGGCATAAATGACTGACTCCGTCATTCGCATCGAAGCCTTGCACAAGTCCTACGAGACTTCTGCCGGATTGTTTCCGGCATTGAAAAACGTGGACTTGCGTATTGCTGCGGGCGAATTCGTCGCCATCATGGGGCCGTCCGGTTCGGGGAAATCCACTTTCATGAACCTGCTCGGCTGTCTCGACAAACCCAGTGCCGGACGCTATGTACTGGACGGCCGCGACGTTGCGGAACTGGACAAGGATGAACTGGCGCTGCTGCGCAACCGCACCATCGGATTCGTGTTTCAGGGATTCAACCTGCTGCCGCGCATGACGCTGCTGGAAAACGTGGCGCTGCCGCTGATCTATTGCGGTGTGGAACGCGAGGAACGCCAGCGGCGCGCGCAGGAACTGCTCGCCAAGGTCGGTCTGGCAGACAAGGCCGACTCCATGCCCAACAAAATATCGGGCGGCCAGCAGCAGCGCGTCGCAATCGCCCGCGCGCTGGTCAACCGCCCGCGCCTGCTGCTCGCCGACGAACCGACCGGAAATCTCGACAGCCACACCGGCGAAGAAATCATGGCCCTGTTCGAGGAACTCAACCGCGAAGGCATCACCATCGTGCTGGTGACCCACGAAACCGACATCGCACACCACGCCAAACGCCAAGTGCGATTCCATGACGGACACATTGTCGGTGATGAGGTTACACAAGGGGTTACAACATGATGGGAATATCCAAAAATTCGGAGTTCGCCCAAATGCAAGGCGCGCAAAAAATTGCGCCGCGCCGCATATGGGGTATATGCAAGCAAGCAATTTTTTTCGTAACGCGGCAGTTGGGATGAAATCCGGATTTTTCGCGATGCTCGGAGAGGCTTGGCGCGCCATGGGTGCCAACCGCCTGCGCACGCTGCTGACCATGCTCGGCATGGTGATCGGTGTCGGCGCGGTGGTGCTGATGATGTCGGTCGGGCAAGGCGCGCAATACGCGATCAAACAATCCATCAGCGCGATGGGCAGCAACCTGTTCGTGCTGCTCTCCGGGCACACCTCGAGCGGCGGCGTGCGCTCCGGCAGCGGGGGTGCCCATACGCTGACCGTCAGCGACGCCGATGCCATCGCCGAGCTGCCCGGCGTGCAATCCGTCGCGCCGATCCATCCCGGCAATGCGCAGGTCGTATACGGGCCGAACAACTGGAACACCTCCGTTATCGGCACCACCCCCGGCTATCTGGAAGCGCGCTCCTGGCCGGTGATCTCCGGCTCGGCCTTCAGCAACTCGGACGTGCGCTCCGCCACGCGCGTCGCGCTGATCGGCAAGACCGCCGCGCAGAATCTGTTCGGCGACGAAGACCCAGTCGGCAAGACCTTCCGCATCCGGCAAAGCCCGTTCGTCATCCTCGGCACCCTGGCGGTCAAGGGTCAGGGCATGGACGGGCGCGACCAGGACGACACCATCATCATCCCGCTCAGCACCGCGCAGCGTCAGGTATTCGGCTCGCAGTTTCCGGGATCGGTGCGCATGGTGATGGTGCAGACCTCCACCCAGGAAATCATGCCGGAAGTGGAAAAAGCCATGACCGAACTGCTGCGCCAGCGGCACCGCATCCGCGAAGGCATGGACAACGATTTCTCGCTGCGCAACCTCACCGCGGTAGCCAACTCCGCCGCGGAGAGTACGCGCATCATGTCGCTGCTGCTCGGCGCGATCGCCTCGGTTTCGCTGCTGGTCGGCGGCATCGGCATCATGAACATCATGCTGGTGTCGGTCACCGAGCGCACCCGCGAGATCGGCATCCGCATGGCAATCGGTGCGCGCGAACAGGACATCCTGCTGCAATTCCTGCTGGAAGCCATCATTATCTCGGTGATCGGTTGCTTCATCGGGCTACTGCTGGGGATCGGCGGTGCGCTGCTGGTCGAAGCACTCACCGGCACGCTGGTCATCATCTCCGGCAGCTCGGCAGTCGTCGCGTTCGGCGTGGCCGCCACGGTAGGCATCTTCTTCGGCTTCTATCCGGCCCGCAAAGCCGCACGGCTCGATCCGATCGAGGCGTTGCGCTACCAGTGATGCCGGTGTGCACCGCAAATATTTTGTCTATGCCATAGGCAACGCGGGAAACCGTGGCCTGTTTTTTGTTATCGCTCCTTGGGCTTGGAGCAACGAACATCGCGCGGTTATAATGTTTTTTTAGGGTAAATCCGATGAATGAAGTAATCACGAAGACCGATACAACCGCCAATCTTGGTTCAATAGCTTCAACACGGGGAAGTGACTATACCGGTATTTTTCCGAGCCAGAAGATCAATGAAATGCTGAATGGCAAAGAGATCATGACTGTGATGAATGTTGATCACGACCAAATCCAGCCCGCCAGCATCGATCTGCGTCTCGGCGAATATGCTTATCCAGTTGATACCAGCTTTCTTCCCGGCAAGGGAATGAAAGTTCTCAACAAATTGAAGCTGCTTGATGACCGCTTCGATGATTTCAAAATCGATCTGCGCAACGGCGCGGTTCTCGAAAAGGGCCGGGTATATGTCATCCCTCTTCTGGAAGCCATTAATTTGAGAAGCGAAGTGGCGGCCTTTGCCAATCCGAAGAGCTCGACCGGCAGGCTGGATATTTTGACGCGCCTGATTGCCGACGGTGCGACCAGTTTTGACCAGGTGGGCGAAGGGTATAAAGGTGAGCTCTATATAGAGGTCGCACCGCGGAGTTTCAGTGTGGTGGTAAAAACCGGCACCCGCTTGAACCAGCTCAGATTCCGCCGCAAAAGCGGAGAAGAAGCAAAATCCATCACCACCGCGGACTGGAAAAAATTGCTCGACGAGGGCCAGATTGTCGATTCCAGCGACCACGAGAAAAATGCGAGATCGATCAAAAAAGGGATGCTGCCTTTTACCGTGGATTTGGAAGGCTCTGGCAAGGAAGGCGAAATAATCGGGTATCGCGCGAAGAAACATACCAGACGTATCGATCTGGAAAGGCGCGATTATGACCCGCTGGATTTCTGGGAACCGATCCGCTTCCACAAAACGTCTTCGCTGATATTGGACCCCGATGAGTTCTATATCCTGATGACCAAGGAAGCGATTGCTGTGCCGCCGGATTATGCGGCCGAGATGTTGCCGTATGACACGCGCGCCGGTGAATTCCGGGTTCATTACGCCGGTTTTTTTGATCCCGGATTCGGTTGGAATGCCAAGTTAAATAAAGCGGGAAGCAGCAGAGGGGTGCTGGAAGTGCGCTCACATGAGGTGCCCTTCCTGCTCGAGCATGGACAAACGGTCGGATGGCTGCGCTATGAGCGTATGGCCGCTCGGCCCGAGCTTCTATACGGCCAAGACCTCAACTCGAACTATCAGGGGCAAAGCCTGAAATTAGCCAAGCAGTTTAAGCAGCTGTGATGTTAGCGAATTAACGGGGCGGCTCAACACAACCCCTTATGACAACTCGAAGCTGCTCCGTGTGATCTTAACTTGCAGTTTTACTGATTTTCTGCAAAACTGCCAAGCATGAAAACAACACTGACTATTACCGGGCGTGGAGTCATCACACTCCCGGCTCAATTCCGCAAAGCCCTCGGCATCTCTGCGGCAGATCAGCTGATTGCGGAAACAACACCCGAAGGCATCTTATTGCGCCCCGCCGTTACCCTACCCATCGAGTTATACAGCAATGAGCGCTTGCGTGAATTCGAAGAGGCCGAAGCCGAGCTGGCTACCATGCTGAACAAAAAAACCAAGTCGCACTAACGCAGTGCGAATCTTTCTGGATGCAAACATCCTTTTCTCCGCAGCTCGTGCCGATGGCGCAGTACGACAGCTACTCGCACTCAGCGAAACCGCCGGGCATGAACTATGGGCGGATGCTTATGTATTCGAGGAAGCGCGGCGCAATCTGGCCGCAAAGACACCGAGCGGCCTGCCCGTGCTAAAAGCGATGGCAGACCGGATCAAGATCGGCGGCATGAGTACCGGTAACTTGCAGCTACCGGATACAGTAAACCTGCCGGAGAAGGATCGCCCTGTGCTTGCAGCCGCCATCCACCACCACTGCGACATACTGGTCACCGGCGACCGCACCCATTTCGGCCAGCTCTATGGGAAAACAATTCAGGGAGTTTCTGTTTTATCACCGGCGATGCTGGCGGAAACCGTATTGGGTTAGAAAAACAATTCAAACACGCCCCCTTATAACTCGCTACATAAGCAGGCGGCTTGAGTTTATTGCGAAGCTGCCCCGTTAGCTACTCGTTCGAAACATGGATGCGTTTGTGATCGAATAAGTTTTAGCTGTTCTTGATAATAAGATGTCGATTCAACAATTCGGTAAATGCGTTCGCAAACTGATTTCCAACCAAGCCAGTACTCGTGTTGCCTAAATTGATTTACATCCCAAAAGTCTTCCCACCACGGGGTATCTGATATTTCTCGTAGCAAACTGAGTGGATGTGTTTGACCTTCAAGCAAAGCACGGAATTTCCCTTCTGATAATAGATAACTTTTAACAGTGACTTTGGTGCCACCCTTTGTTGTATAGTATTTATAAAGCAACTCCAAAATCACTGAAAGGTGCGCAAGCGACGATTCGCCACCAGTTCCAATCACTTCGCTAACATGATAGGGCGTGATGTAAGTTTTGCATCGTAAATCGCCATACTGCTTTACGATGGCAAGCGAACCTCTTTCATTGGAATTACGCACCAAATGTAAATAACTAACTTTTTCAGGCTCAGCCAGATCAAGCAACCACTCAAATCCTTCTGCCGGACTTTCTGGAATGCGTGTGCTTTCTATCGGAAACATCTGACGGTCTCCATGCCGGAGCCAAACACTTTCACCACCAAGGTAAGTTGCTATAGCATCAAGCTGCTTAAACGAAGGTTCCTGCTCCCCAGAGAACCAGTTTTCTACACCCTCAGCGTAGTCTTCACCAATTTCTTGAGCTATATGGGAAGGCTTGATTGGTCGACCACGTACTGTTTTATTTGTTTGTTCTAGGAGATCACGCAAACGTGCTGACACTTCGATGCGCCGCGCACTACGCTCTTTTTGCTGTATTAGTGGTTCAACCCATGATTGCAAAGCGTAACGAGCCTCACCTTCCAGAGAGCGCTCATGTTGATGAGCCAAAGTTTCTAACCCCTCCCAAATAGCGGCAGGAATATTGCGAATAGCAATTTTACCCAACATTACACACCTCGCTGATATCGTATTGGATCTCATAATAATCTAATTGATATCAATTTGCAATACATATTATAAATCAAATGGTAAGCTTCATATTACTCTCCCAAACCAATTAAATTTCACCCCCTAAAAATAACTGGCGACTAATGTTCCCTGCCATCGACCCTGGCCCGCATCAGCATCGGAATATACCGCCAAGCCAGCGTCGCAAAACAGCCGAACCAGCAGGCTGCCGATAGATAAATCCAAAACGTGTAACCGCCAGGATAAACCAGCGGCGCGACGATGCGGAATACGAATGCCAAGATCATGCCCCACAGCACCAGTTTGTCGGCGGCATCGAACATCACCTTCCTGCCGGTATGCCCTTTCGAGATACGGATCAGCATGGCGGGAACGATCATGCCCATCGTGCCGAAGGTGAACACATGCACGGACAGGGACACCGACCATTCGGGGTGAACGATATGCCGGACGAACTCGATCAGCAGTTGCGCGACGATGGCGAGGTAGCCCAGATACATGATGCCGATCTCGATGCGCTGCATGGCCAGTTGTGGCTTCCAGAACATGAAACGGCCCGCCAGCAACAGGGCGAGCAGCAGTTCGATTCCGCCGGATAATTGCGGCGGCAGCAGGCTCTCGAATACCAGCACCAGCCCGAGCAGCTTGATCGCCTTGTTCAGCGCCTGGTTGTTCAGGATCGAGACCTGGAACCCACCCTTCATGAACTGCGCAAGGGTGCGTTCGAGCATCACCAGAAACGCCATACGAAACAGCCCCACCGCCATGCTCAAACCGGCCGCAAAATGTTCCGGACTCAACAGCAGGTGCTTCGCCAGCAAAAACACCGGGAGAATCAGCAGGAAGAAATAGTTGTCGCGGTACGAGTCGGTGTCGCGATTGCGGATCAGCGTCCACAGCAGCATCGCAATAATGGCGGACAGAAACAAATTATTTGAAACTTGAAACAGCAGCGGCGGCCAGCTTGCGCCGAACCACATGCCGCCCCGCTCGAACAGCCATGCACCGGCGAGAAACATCAGCGGGTAGCCGTGGTAGCCGCGAACCCCGACCCAGTTTTTGGTCGAAGTCAGCATGAAGCCGCCGAGCACCGCCCAGCCGAAGCCGAAGAACATCTCGTGGGCATGCCATTGCACCATGCCAAACGACATGACCGGTGCCGCAACAACACCCGAGAACAGTGCTGCCCACAGCAGCGGCAGGCTCAATCCGGCCAGACATCCCAATGCGAAAAACGGACGAAACCCCACCAGCCAGAGCGGATGTGCCGAGAGTTTATGGGTCATTCGACCTCCTCCACTTTGATTAGCACCGAGCGCTGTTCGTTTGTCCGCGAGGCGCTGCGCGTGGTGATGCCGCTATCGTCATTATTTTTGCGCTGTCCCAGCCCGCCCACTTCCAGCCATTCGCCCAAACGGCCCGATACGGTGCTGGAAGTCTGCTGCACCCGTAAGGTCGGCTGATCGCCGCCACCCGGTGCGAGCGAGTCGTTCTGCGCGCTGATCTCCAGCGTTACCCGCGCGCCATTGATGCGCGGCAGCACATAAAAGCCGCTATTAACTTCCTGATACTGCGTGCTGTCGATCACCCGCGTACCCCACTGGTTCTGTATCACCTGCCGCTGCGGAACGGCAACCGATTGCCCGCTGCGCACCAGCGCACGATTGCCTTCCAACACCCGCAGTTGCTGGGTGTTACGCGCGTCTTCAAGCGAACGCGTGGAGATAACTTTAGCCCCCAACCTGTCCCGCCCCTGCCCCAGCTCGGCATTCAGCCCGCCGTTGTTGGCGCTGCCCGGCACGCTGACCCGCACCTCGCGGCTCACGCCTACACTGCCGGATACTTCAGTCAGGCGTGCAACAGTTTCGCTGTCCACGTTTTGCATCACGGTAATTTTCAGACTGCGCGGAGCAACATCCAGACTCTCCAGAATTTCTTTGATCTGCGCCAGAATGTGCGGCGAAGTGCGCAGAATGAGCTGGTAGTTCATTCCGCTGGCCGCATCGCCCTTGTCCAGCAACGGCCTGATGACCGGCAGCACTTCCTCCGCGCTGCGGTGCTTGAGCGCGATGACCTCCAGCTCCGCCAAAGCAGGCACCGAACATAACAACAAAACCAGAACGGCGAGAGCGTTTTTCATAAAATTTCCCTTTGCATTCGATGCCACTTTACCGTAAATTCCGCGCCATGCAACGCATTGGACTTACCTTACTCATTCTGCTGCTCGGTGCCTGCGCTACGACACGCATCGCACCGCCAGATCAGCCTTCCGCTGCACGCACGGAGCGCATGAACGATGTCGCATTCTATGCACTCAGTCTGGCCGACACACCCTATCGCTATGGCGGCAACTCCGGCGAAATCGGCTTCGATTGCAGCGGCTTCGTGCAACATGTGTACCAGAACACGCTGGGGATAAAACTGCCGCGCACCAGCGCGGAAATGAGCAGGGTGGGCGGCGAAGCGGAAGTGAGCCAGCTACGCCCCGGCGATCTGGTGTTCTTCAATACGCGCAAACAGCCGTTTTCGCATGTCGGCATCTATGTCGGCGAGGAGCGTTTCGTGCATTCTCCCAGCAGCGGCAAAGCAATCATGGTCGTCAGCATGCGCGAAAAATACTGGCGCAACCGCTACAACGGAGCCCGGCGGATCGCCGCTATGCCGCAGGCTGGCGGTGATAACCAGCCACTTAGCAATCGTTTTTAGATTGCTTAGTGGAATGGCTAGTTGTTCCATCAGGCACGAACCCCAGAATTGGGTGACCTCGTACATGCCGGGGTTCGCGTTGCTCACCACCAGCCTACAAAGCCATATTCATAACCTCTATAAAATCACTTCGGCAAACCAACCTTGCGTGCCGCTTTCAATTCTTCTGCCAGCTGGAACACCGACATCGCATAAAAATCGCTGTTGTTGTAGCGCGTGATGACATCGAAATTGTTGAATGCCAGCCAAAATTCCTTGTTTTCTCCCAGCGTAAAATCGATCAGCCGCGCGGATTTTTCCGGCGCGAAATGTATCTCCGGCTTTACTCCGGCGGCAGCCCATTCGGCCACGCGGCGCGGTGTTACGATTTCGCCCGGGCAGTTTTCCCCGCCGAATTGCGCGCGCACCGCGACCGGTTCACCCTTGAGCCAGCCATAGCCTTTTAAATAATTAGCCACACTGCCGATCGCATCGCGGTCTTCATGCAGCAAGTCGATCTTGCGGTTGCCGTTAAAATCCACCGCATAGTTGCGATAACTGCTCGGCATAAATTGCGGAATGCCCAACGCACCTGCGTATGAGCCGCGTATGGCGAGCAGATCGAACTGCTGTTCGCGCGCCAACAGCAGATAATTTTCCAGTTCGCCGCGAAAGAACTCCGCACGACGCGGATAGTCGAACGCCAGCGTGGTCAGCGCGTCCAGCACGCGAAAATTACCGGCATTCTGCCCGTAGATGGTTTCCACGCCGATCACCGCGACGATAATCTCCTGCGGCACGCCGTACTTCCGTTCGGCGCGGTACAGGGTATGGCGGTATTTATGCCAGAATGCCAACCCGAGTTTGACGCGTTGCCGGTTAACAAAAGCCGCGCGGTATTCGGGCCACGGCTTGATGGTCGAAGGTCGAGAAATCGCCTCGACCACCTCGGGGCGGTGCTGTGCACGGACAAACACTGTGTCCAGCTCGGCACGTTTGAACTGGTGCTTGGCGACCATTTCATCGATGAACTGCGGAATACCCGGCAGGGTGGCGGAAAAAGCGGTGTGCGATACAAAAGACAATGCCAGCAACGCGATGGCGGTACGGATAATTTTCATTTCGCGATTTTAACCGATGGATGCTCGACAGGCTGTCGCAATTGCTGGTAAATTCTGCCCTTATTGATTAATCCAATGAAAGCACCCCGCCATGAACTCTCCTGTCCAGCATCACCCACTGATCATTCTCGGCTCCGGCCCGGCCGGATATACCGCCGCCGTGTATGCCGCACGCGCCAACCTCAATCCGGTACTGATTACCGGCATGGCACAGGGCGGGCAGCTGATGACCACCACCGAGGTAGACAACTGGCCGGCCGATCCGAATGGCGTGCAGGGCCCGGAACTGATGCAGCGTTTTCTGCAGCACGCGGAACGTTTTAATACGCAAATTATTTTCGACCATATCCACACTGCCAAACTGCAACAGAAACCGTTCATCCTGACCGGCGATGCGGGCAGCTACAGCTGCGATGCGCTGATCATCAGCACCGGTGCCTCGGCGCAGTATCTCGGCCTGCCATCGGAAGAAGCTTTCATGGGACGCGGCGTTTCCGGTTGCGCGACCTGCGACGGATTTTTCTATAAAGGCCAGGATGTGGCGGTGATCGGCGGCGGCAATACCGCCGTGGAAGAGGCCATGTACCTCGCCAACATCGCCAAGCATGTCACGCTGGTGCATCGCCGCGATACCTTCCGCGCCGAACGCATCATGATTGACCATCTGATGGAAAAAGTGAATGAAGGCAAGATCACCCTGCAACTGAACAGCGTGCTGGACGAAGTACTCGGCGATGCCAGCGGCGTGACCGGGATGCGCGTGAAGAATGTGCAGAGCGGCGCAAAACAGGACATCGCGCTGACCGGCGTGTTCATTGCCATCGGCCACAAACCGAACACCGACATCTTCGCCGGACAGCTGGAGATGGACAACGGCTATATCCGCACGCAGGGTGGCAACAAAGGTAATGCCACCGCAACTAGCATCTCCGGCGTATTTGCGGCAGGCGATGTGCAGGATCAAATCTACCGCCAAGCCTGCACCAGCGCTGCAACCGGCTGCATGGCGGCACTGGATGCGGACAAGTATCTCGCCTCGTTCGGCAAGGTCTGACCCCCACGAGCTCCTCGCCAACCAGTGCATTAGCCTTTGACAGGGCATGATTAAGCAAAACACTAAACCGTTCGTGGTGAGCTTGTCGAACCACCAGCCCTTAATCTAAAACCCTTCGACAAGCTCAGGTCGAACGGATGAGTAATGAGAACAGTATTAAGACCGCCCCCGACGATGCCGCGCTGTTCCGCGCGGCAGTCGGCGAGGTAAAGCCGCTGCCCGAGCAGAACCGCATCAAACTGCAAAGAGCGCCGCGCAAATTTTTGCCGCGTACCTCTTCACCGCCTGCCCCGCTACCCGATACGCTGTCCGATTTTGCCCCGGAGATTACCCCGGATGATTTTTTGCGCAACGGCTTGTCGCGCATGACCCTGCGCAAATTGCGGCGCGACCACTGGCCGGTGCAGGACGGCCTCGACCTGCACGGCAATACCAGCGACGCGGCGCGCCAACTGTTGCAGGAATTTTTACATGAAGCGGCACAGCAGGGATTGCGCTGCGTGCTGGTGATTCACGGCAAGGGCATCAACAGCCGCAGCGGCGAAGCGGTGTTGCGCAAACTCACCCGCCACTGGCTGACGCAGCGCCGGGAGGTGCTGGCCTTTTGCGATGCACCGCCCAAGGATGGTGGCAGCGGCGCAGTGCTGGTGTTGCTGAAGGTTAGCGGGTTGCCCGGCGAATAGTTGCGCAACATCCCAAAGTTGCGGGGGGGAAATCAATCAGTTTTTTTCTTCAGCAGTGCTTGCAGGTCGGCAAAAGGATTATGCGTTGCCACTGCCCGATCCCCGTCTCCCCTGTCCCGCACCGCTTCATCCAGAACGCGCGAATGCTCGTTATCATGGCAGTACAGGCAGAGCAGCTCCCAATTGCTGCCATCCGCCGGATTATTGTCGTGGTTGTGGTCTTTGTGATGAACCGTCAACTCGCGCAGGCGCACCCCGGAAAATTCGCGGCCGCATCGCCCGCATATCCATGGAAATAATTTGAGCGCCCGCTCGCGATAGCCGCTCTCGCGCAGTTCGCGTTGCTGGCGCGCTTCGGCGACGATGCGATCCAGTCGCGCGTGGTCGGGAGTAGTGTGTTTAGTCATAATTGATGGCTGGCTTATCGTTGATTGTCGCGAACCTTCTCAGCTCGTTTTTGGATACACCATGTCTGTCGCCCGCACCCACTGGTCGAACTCGGCTTCCGTGACATAGCCCAATGCCAGCGCCGCCTGCTTCAGCGTGCTGCCATCGCTGCGTGCCAGCTTGGCAATCTCGGCGGCACGGTCATAGCCGATATGCGGGGTCAGTGCGGTCACCAGCATCAGCGAGCGTTCCAGCTGTTCGGTGATGCGCGCATGCTCGGCCTCGATGCCGCGCACACAATGTTCCTCGAAGCTCGCCATGCCGTCCGCCAGCAGACGCACGCTCTGCGAAAAATTGTGCGCGATGAGCGGTTTGAATACATTCAGCTCAAAGTTGCCCGATGCGCCGCCGACGGTGATCGCAACGTCGTTGCCGAACACCTGGCAGCACAGCATGGTCAGCGCTTCGCACTGGGTAGGATTCACTTTGCCCGGCATGATCGAACTGCCCGGCTCGTTTTCCGGAATGCTGATCTCGCCCAGCCCGGAGCGAGGCCCGGATGCCAGCCAACGCACATCGTTGGCAATCTTCATCAGCGCAACCGCCAGCGTTTTAAGCGCACCGTGCGCAGCCACCAGCGCATCGTGCGCTGCCAGTGCGGCAAACTTGTTGGCGGCGCTCTTGAACGGCAGCCCGGTGCGGCGCGCCAGCTCCGCGGCGACGCGTTCGCCGAATTCGGCGTGGGTGTTCAGCCCGGTACCCACCGCCGTACCGCCGACCGCCAGTTGGCACAGCGGTGCCAGTGTGGCGCGAATGGCCAATTCGGCCAGATGCAGTTGCGCCACATAACCGGAAAACTCCTGTCCCAATGTGAGCGGGGTGGCATCCTGCAAATGGGTGCGCCCGATCTTGACAATACCGCTGAATGCGACGGATTTCTTCTCCAGTGTCGCGCGCAAAACAAGCAATGCCGGCAGCAGTTTTTGCGTGATCCCGCTGGCGGCAGCCACATGCATCGCCGTGGGGAAAATATCGTTGGATGACTGGCCGAGATTCACCTCGTCATTGGGGTGCACCTTCGACACGTTACCGACGAAGTCGGCCGTTTGCGGGAGAAGGTGCAATGCAGCCACTCCCGCACCAGACGGCTCCGCCGCACCGTCTCGTGGCTGCACCAAGCGACCTTCGCCACGTGTGCCTCCCAGCAATTCAGAAGCACGGTTGGCAAGCACCTCGTTCATGTTCATGTTGCTCTGTGTGCCGGAACCGGTCTGCCATACCGACAGGGCAAACTCCCGATTATGCTGTCCGGCCAGCACTTCATCCGCCGCCTGCACGATGGCCGAAGCCTTGTCTTCGTTCAACAATCCCAAGTCACGGTTAACCAGCGCGGCGGCACGTTTGGCCTCGGCCAGCGCCATGATGAGTTCATCCGGCATACGCTCGGATGAAATGTGAAAGTATTGCAGCGAGCGCTGTGTCTGTGCGCCCCACAGGCGTTCGGCGGGAACATCTATGATGCCAAACGAATCACACTCCGAGCGGGTAGACATGGCATTTTCTCCTGCAAGTTTTTAGCGTTCAATATCATGAATGACGGCCTATATCGCATCCAAGAGCCGAAACAAATCAAGCCAACTCATTGGCTATCTGCTCGTTAATGCGATCCAACGCCAGATGCATCTTTTGGACGATTTCACGAGCCTGCTCCGGGCTTCCTTTAATCTCGTCAAATTCTTCCAATAACTGGCACAATCCGGCGAACTCTCGCGCGCCAACCATCATGGCAGGCGTTTTAATGTAGTGCCCCAAGGCACCGAGTCCCTCAAGATTATTATGTTTCAGCATCTCTTCAATTTTCACTACATCTTGCCTGGCCGAAACCAGAAATTTAAGGACAAACCCTCGCATCATCGGTTTATCACCGTAATTCCATCCGGCCAGCACAGAAAGATCAAGTATTTCGGGATCACCTCCCCAATTTTTCTTGCTTGGAAACGGACGATGTATGGCCTTTGGCTTGGCAAGCCATTTGCCCAGCGTGGCAAAAAGTTGGGCGGGATTAAATGGTTTTCCAACGAAGTCATCCATACCGGCCGCAAGACACTGATCGCAATCGTCCTTGGATGCATTGGCCGTCATGGCAATCACGGGTATTCCCGCCCACGCGGGATTAGCGCGTATCCTCCGGGTCGCTTCGTATCCGCCCATAACCGGCATCTGTACGTCCATCAGCACACAATCGAAGCGATTATTCTCCAGCAGATCAAGCGCTTCTTGCCCGTTGTTGGCAATAGATACGACTGCGCCGGCATTCTCGAGCACACAGGTGATCACCTCTTGGCCAATAGGATGATCCTCTGCGACCAGAATATGCGCGCCCTCGAGCTTATCCTGCTGCACCGATGGCGAGCTTGTTGAAGATTGATACGTTACTGCTTGCTGCATGCAGTTTCTGCCCAGCCGAACACTGAACCAGAATGTACTTCCCTTCCCTGCAATGCTGTCCATTCCAAGCTTGCCCTCTTTCATCAGCTCAACCAGTTGCTTGCTGATGACAAGCCCGAGTCCCGTGCCGCCATACTTGCGTGTGGTGGAACTATCAACCTGCTGGAACGGCTGAAACAGCAGCCGAGCTTCAGCATCGCTTATTCCGATGCCGGTATCATGCACTTCAAAACGCACTGTCACGCCGTTTTCATTCTCATCAATTTTTTTCGCATGCACGGCAATGCTGCCTGTTTCGGTAAATTTGACGGCATTGCCGATGTAATTGATCAGCACTTGCCCCAGTCTAAGCGGATCACCGCACAGGTCGGGTGGAATGCCTGAATCAATATTGCAAATAAAATCCAGTCCTTTTGCCCTGGCTCGCTCAACAAAAAGAATCGTTACGCTACCCAGCATATCAGCCAGATTAAAATCGACTTCTTCTATCCTGAGCTTACCGGCACCTATTTTTGAAAAGTCCAGAATTTCATCGATGATACGAAGCAGGTGTATCCCGGACTGATGGATTTTTTCAATGTAATTGCGGCTCTTGGCCGTGATTTCTGCATTCAGTGCCAGATGAGCCATACCAAGTATGCTGTTCATCGGGGTTCTGATTTCATGACTCATGTTGGCAAGGAACTCGCTCTTGGCATTATTTGCCGCCACGGCTTCATCGCGTAGCCGTACCGCCTCGGCGCTACGCTCCTGAACAAGCAGCTCCAAACGTAATGCATTGCGGTTGAGTTGCCGAATTCGCCAGCGATAAGCTATTGTTGCCAATGCAAGCATTAATCCCACCGCCAGCGTACGAAACCACCAGGTAACCCAAAAAGGCGGGCTAATTGTGACCGGCAGGGTCGTTTCGCTCCATTGCCCGGAATTGTTGGATGCCTTCAGATGGAATACATAATTGCCGGGATCAAGGTTGGTATAAGTAGCCCAACGGTTATTCGCATCAACATTCACGAAACCCTTATCAAAGCCCTCCAGTTGATAAGCATAGCGATTGGCAAGCGGGTCGGCATAATGCAATGCGGAAAACTTAAATGAGAATGTAGAATTTTGCCAGGAGAGTTTCAAAGCTTTGGGTGTTAAAACACCTCCATCCAGTTCAACCCCCTTGGGTGGCATATATCCATGCAGTGAACGATTAGAGAGGGCGATATCGACGATTGTGGCTTGCGGTGCAAAGGTTTTGAGAGAGACTTGCTTCGGTGAAACTGAAACCAGACCAGTACTGTTACCAAAGTATATCGTCCCGTTATCGTCGCGCATGACCGCACGCGCCGATACAGATGAAAAAATCCCATTCAAATCTGGGTATTCGGTGACTTTATTGGTATTTTGATCAAGTTGAAACAGCCCGTCGTTGGCGTTTACCCATAATTTTCCGGCTGTATCGTCCTGTATGTTGGCTATCGCCACAAACGCCAATTTGCTGTTAGAAACTGTCTTGAACCCAACCGATCCGTCCGGTTTAAAAACTATTTTATTGAGTCCCTTAGCCGTTCCAACCCACAGCGATCCTTGTTGATCCTCAAATAAGCAATAGACGTGGTCATCGATTAGGCTGTCGGATTTTTGGGGATCATGGAGATAATGTTTAAATTTTCCGCTGACCCGATCGAGGACATCCAACCCGCCTCCATTCATCGCTCCACCGACCCACACCCTGCCTGATCGATCTTCCAGAACAGCAAATGAAGCATTTACACTACGACTACGCGGATCGGCCGGATCGTGATTAAACACCCTGCTTGATCCGGATGACGGGTTATATTGGATCAGGCCGCCTCCGGTACCCAACCAAAGAATGCCCTCTCGTCCGGGGGCTATAGAAAGAATTTTATTACTGGCGACATCATTAAAACTGATGCTGTGAAAATTCCCGGCCGCTTTTTCATATCGGTTTAATCCGACATTGGTGCCCACCCAGAGCGGACCGTCACGCTCATTGTATAGACTGTAAATGATATTGCTATTCAGCGGGCCGGCATGTTTAGCCCCGGCATCGTATCTTTTAATAACACGAAATGTTGAAGTATCGACAAGCGACAACCCGTTAGCTGCACCCACCCAAAGACTGCCTCCGTTAGTACCGGCAAGGCTTAAAACGATATACTCCCGCAAACTGTTTTGTTTATCTTTTAAAACAGCATGTCTAAACCCTTGGTTAGCCTGATCGACGCGAACTAATTTTGACGCAGCGGCAAGCCACATTATGTCCGAGCGATCAACATAAACGGCATAAACACTATTACTAGGCAAGCTGAGCGGATCATCCGCCTCGTGAAAATAATGCAATAATTTATTGCTGTCTTCATCCCAGCGTAGCAAACCGATATGGGTTGCGAGCCAGATTGTCGCGTTCTGGGCTTCATAAATGCTATTGATCCGGCCTGCCATTGCACCGACAGGCGACTCTAACTGCTCTCTTTTGGACCAATCAGTCCCGATTTTCCATAAAATAATACCCGTTTCCGTACCAATCCATAACCTCTGCTTGGAATCGATCAGCAGCGTTCTGACATTGTTCATCGCATTGTTTGGATTGCCGGACAAATCCACCCGGTAATGAAGAAATGTGGATGCACCTGGGGCCAGATAATCCAGACCTCCGGGCCAAGTGGCGAGCCATAGGCCGCCTTTGCTATCCAGTACCAAGGTATTGATATTGTCAGTGGCAATACTGTCCGGGCGGGACGGGTCATGCTTGTACTCTACAAAGATGCCACTGTTTGGATTAAAGTGCTGCAGTCCTCCACGGGTCGCCAGCCACAACCCGCCTTTCCCATCGCTTGATATTTTATGTACGATGTTCGGCAGACTCGCGGCAGAACTAAAAGTAAACCGCTTGAATTTATTTGATTTCCGGTCGAATCTGGCCAAACCATTGCTTGTGCCAATCCACATTACTTCATTGGCATCTATGAATATTGTCAGTACATAATCAGCTGGCAGGCTATCGGGGTCGTCCGGCCAATTTTGATACTTGACAACCTCATACCCGTCGTAACGAAACAGCCCATTCAAGGCTCCAAGCCAAATAAATCCCTGCGCGTCCTGAACTATGGATGTAGCACTCGAATTACGGCCTAGTACATTGCCCAGATTTTCAAAACGCAATGGAGGCGGTTGAATAGCCTGAGCCGTAAGCGCGAGTAACGCCAAACAAACACCGGCAATAAGACGAATCCAGCCGGTGGCTTTGGCGCGAACAGCAATAGAAAAAGTCCTCTGCAAATTCATGAGAATATTTTTAATGTCAGAAATGCCGGACAGATCAATGGCTACTTCCCATTCTTTGCATCACCGGCACTGCCAATACCGGCGTGCAGAATAATAATGCGCAGATGTTCGCCAATCCGCTCGACCCGATCCTGAAACAGGTTAAAGAAAATCAGGCCGTAGAGCGCGATGGCGATACCCAGCGCGGTCGCGAACAGGGCGGTGCCGATACCCGCCGAGACACTCGCCGGATCGGAAATACCCGACTGCGCCAGTGCGCTGAATGTTTCGATGATGCCGAATATGGTGCCAAGCAATCCCAGCAACGGGGCTGCCGTGACAGCGGTGTCGAGAATCCACAAACGGTGCTGAAGTTTGGCCTTGAGCGAAAGATAGATCGCCTCGGAAATATCTTCCTGATCGTGCCGGTTTTGCATGCGCTGCCGCGCATCCACCATACGGCACAGCGCTTCCGCAGGTACACTCGCCGCGCTCTCAAATTGTCTGGCAAGCTGCTCCGCATTGCCTGCGGCAGCCAGCAGTGACTCCAGAGAACGGGCATGGCGCAAGGTAATTGCGTAAAAAATCATCCGCTCGCCGATGACAAAAGTCGCCAATCCCGCGGTCAGATACATCACCAGAAAAGTTGCCTCATGCAGGACTTGGTAACTCATATATTTATTCGCCAGTCCTCTCGGTTCGACTAAAAATCTGCAGACAGCATCAGGCTAAAAGTTCGCGGAGCGCCAACGTAGTAGGAAGGTGCCGCCCCCCCTGCCCCCAAAGCCCGGGTAGTAAATGAACTCAACGAGTTCAGGTAGAGATAGTTTGTGTTGAGCAAGTTATAGACATTAAAGCGCAAGGTCGGGTCGCGAAACAGAGCGGCCGACGGCAGACGATAGCCCGCGTCCAAGTCGAACAATGTAAAAGCGCCGACCGATTCGTCGTTGACCAGCGTCGAATAACGCTTGCCGGTGTGTTTGGCGGACAGGCTGGTAGTCCACGGGCCGTCGCGGTATTGCAGTGCAGCACCCGCCATCCAGTTGGGAACATCCGGGAATTGCTTGCCGGCCGTCGCTTCATAAGTGGCCAGACCGGTTCTCAAATCCTGCGCAATCCGGCTGCTGGTGTAAGTCAGCGAGCCATAGACACTCCACTTTGGCTGGAAGCGCCACGCCGATTCCAGCTCAATGCCGCGGGTAGTGGAATTGCCCACATTGTAGTTGGTGCTGATTGCGTTGATCGGATCGTAAGCGGAGGCGATGCGATCCTTGAAGTCAATGTAAAACAGCGACCCTGATACACTCAGATCTTTGCCTGCAAGGCGGTAACCCATATCCCAGTTGGTCGAGGTCTCTGCCGTAACGTTGATCGGCACTCCGGCATTGGCCAGTCCGTAATAAATAGAATCAGGCGGAGCCCTGAAATTTCCCGCAACATTGAAAAATACCTGCTGCTCATTATCCACTTGGTAGCGGGCACCGAGACTGGGAAGCGTCTTGAAATAATCCCGCTTGATATTGTGGTAGGTGGTATTGCCTTCGCTGGCGAAATTGGTGAAATCGCGGCTGATGCCGGTATGGCGCAAGCCCAACAACAGATTGAGCCTGTCGTTCATAAGACTGATGCCGTCCTGCAAAAATAGTGATTTGGCCGTACTGACAGTAAGAAAGTCTCGCCCCTGATAGGGGGTACCATCCTGTCGCAGTAAATAATTGGCCGAATTCTGCAGCCAGGGATCGACGCTGTTGCCGTCATTGCCGAAAAGCACCGCAGGTTGTGTCTTGCTGTGCCGGGTATGCTCATACCAGTAACCAACCATCAGTTTGTGATTGGCTATCTGGGTAGCAAGGCGGAAGGTTATGCCGGGACGGTGCGTTTTGGTTACCGCTCCGCCGTAGATCATCACGGTATCAAGCGTGTCTCCATCACCGTTAATGTCGCGTATTCCGCCGCCCAGAGTTGATCCCGCAGCGCCCTCTGACAGGGTCCGGAGTTCATCACCACCGGTACCGTAACCGTACCAGTAGTATGGTTCAACGTCCAGACGAAGCGTTGGCGTGAGTTGAAAGTTTCCTTTCAGCGTTGCGATGTAATTTTCAAACGGGTTGAGGTTCAGGTTGTAATAGCGGTCGGCTGGCCTAACTTCGACCTGTGCCGTGCCGTTGTTACCGGCCAGATGTTGGGGAGCAACGATCCCCCAATCGGCGTTGCGTCCCAATGTTGCAATCTGCGCCTGAGTCAGCGTGCGCAGGTTGTGGGTGAAAGTCTTGTTCCATAAAAAACCGGCACTGAGGCTGCTGCCCGCATCAAGATTGAGAACACTCTTGAAATCAAGATGCTTGCGATCCGCTTTACCTACCCCTTTCCATTTGTCAGCTTTTGCCTCGGAGTAGGAAATGAATGTCTTGAGGCGATTGTCGCCCAGATAGCCGGAATCGAAGCGCACAAAAGTTTTGCTGGTATTGTTGGGACCCAAGGTTTGTTGTGCACGCAAGCGCAATTGGTCAAACGGGTTGGCGGTAACCAAACCAATGTTGCCGCCAGCGGCACCGATATGCGGCGCATCGGTATCGGTTGAGCCCTGCGTGATAAATACTTCCTGCAGGTTTTCAACATCGCCGAATTCCTGCGGATATACCGCAAAGTTGCCCGCATCGTTGACCGGGGTGCCGTCAATGGTAATGCCCAACTGGTCGCTGCTGAAACCGCGCATGCGCACCCCGCCGCCGAACAGACCGGTGGCATCGTAGCTAAAGCTATTAATCCCCGGCAGCAGATTAATCAGCTGAAATGAATTGTTCAGCGAACTCTTCTGTTCAATCGCGGTACGGGTCACCGTGCTGCGTGCCTTCGGTGTTTCTTCCTGAATCATCAATCCGTTGCCGGGCGAAATACCCTCGACCACAATGCGCCCAACGTCTGAGGTGTCCTCTGCGACCGCTGTCGTATAAATAGATATCGTTGAGATAAATAAAGCTATTTTCAATTTCATTAATTCCTCCCAAGGAAATTGTTATTTTATTTTTAGCGTTTTTTAGCCAAAAAATACGTATCTAAGTGCGCGCTGGTAATGATGTCATATTTTGAATCTGGCGCGTATAGGCTTTCGTCCTACAAGACGAAAAAATGATCGCAAAGCAAGCAAAGAATAATTTGAATGCAGGGCATTATTCCTGGCTTGCAGGCAATAGTTTATTGCGCCGGAATAAAATCAAGCGCGACGGTAAAGTGCTGCTGGGCTTTGCCGGGCCAGGTTTCAAAGGGAAAAACAGGATAAACACCGCGACGAACCGTCGCCAGCGCCGCGTTATCCAGCAACATGGAACCCGATGAAGTTTCGATCCCCGCATCCAGTATCTCACCGTTGCGTCGCACCATAAACCAGACCACCACAATACCGGACGGGCGCTGTAAACTGGCCTCGCGGCCGGTTGGATAACGTTTAATGGTTTGCAGGTACGCGCGTACCTTGCCAATATAAATAGCCTCGGCATTACGCACTGAATCGGCCGAGATTGCTGATGGAGCGACAGGCGGGATTGCCAAGCCGGATGGTGCCGGGCTAGCCTGAACAGGCGGCAAGACCAACTCCGGCACAACTGGTACCGCGCGAACCGGCGCAGCCGGATCGGCTGGCTCTGCCACAGCAGGCTCTACCGGCTTTTCGGGTCTTGCCAGCGCATGAGTCGTATTTTGCTGAATCTCCGGGCTTGCGACCAGCTGCGGCGCAACCTGCTGTTCTGTTTCAGGTGAATCTAATATCAGCTCGATCGGGGTGGAATTCGTTTCCGAATGTCTGATTGCCGGTGCCCCAAAATGAAACAGCAGCAATGACAGCATTACAATTGCCGAGCCTGCCGCAGACAATAGCGCGCGAAAACGAAAAATGAATTCGTTCACGATGCTGCGGGGTTTTGCGTTGCAACTTTCCGGGTTGCAATCGACATTGTTTGAAAACCTGCCGCCTTGATTCGATCCATTACCCCGATAACACGCTGTAATTCGACCGTCCGGTCACCGTTAACAATGACCGACACTTGGGGGTGATCCTGCCTAACCGCAATCAAACGGGGCACCAACTCTTCCGCAGTGACATCAACACCATCAAGTTTCAGCTCGCCGCCCTGCCCCAGCGATACAACAGCGTTGTACCTTTCCGCGCTCACTTCTGCATTGGATGACAGTGGCAAATGAATCTTTACACCGAAGGCCGGAATAACATCAATGCTGATAAGAACGAAAAAGACCAGCAAAAACATCATTACATCAATCATGGGAATAATCTCGATGCGTGCCCTGCTTTTTTTGTCTTGATGCCACCGCCTCATATCGCTTCCCTGTTCAATATGCTTTGCTTACACAAAGCGGAATAGCTGTTATTTGGCCCGATGCCGCTTGCCGATCGTCAATAGAGGCGGCAGATCGGCACCTGTTTGCGACTGAAACACGATAATGTCATTTGCGATTTTTAACCGTTCGGCCAGTGCCTGGGCAATATTCCTGTACAACAAAGTGGCGGCAGAGGGTGCCTGATAAAGTTTTTCATAATGAACGCGCAGCGCAACGGTCTCTTCCAATGCGGTTGCTCCGGCACTGCGCCCCGTGCCGCGAATCAAGCCCATTTCGCCAAAACTCTCCCCCTCTGAAAGATTTGCCAGACTTACTTTTTCCCCGCCATTCTTGCGCCAGATACTCACCTTGCCCGAGCAAATGATGTACATATCCCTGCCGTCACTCCCTTCGGTAAAAACATGCTCACCGGCCTGCCAGGTCGCCTTCGTTGAAATCTTCAGCAATTCGCGCAGATCCTCGGTACCGAAGCCCTTGAAACACTTTGCCAGGGAAAGCAGTTTGCTAAATATTTCCATCCCCGTAGACATACTCCCTCCCGTTATTATCTTTATGTCCTTTAAGTTTAACTTGAAATACCGCTAAAGAAATATGCTCGAAAAGTGGATTTGCCCATAATTTTAGTGTTTAGCCAAGCGTGAGCGAAGATTTTCCAGATCGCTTTCCACGGTAAATTTGAGGAATTTGATACCGGTACGGAACAGCATTTCATCGCTGTCATGGTTGGAATAAATAACCTTGCCGGACACCTCGATGACGCAATGCTCATCTGTTACGTGCAGGGGCGGCACATGGATACGCAGCGTAACGAGCTTTACATTCTGAAAGTTGTGATCAAGAAAAATATCAGCGCCTTTCGTGGAAATATCCTTAACGGAGCCGTGATACACAAACTGCCCATCAACGGCCTCCAAATGCCATCTGACGTGAATGCGGGGCTCGCTACGGGACTCTTCGCGCTTGGGTACATCAGGGTTATTTTCGTCTGACATGATTTTTAAGAAATTGGATTTTTCGCTGAATATTCCCGGAATTTTTCAATGACGGGCCGGTGCGGCGCAGCGTTTCAAAATAAAGTACACGGTAAACTTACCCTTGTATTCCGTATTTGATATACAGGTTTAATTATGCACCTCTGCTCCCACTAGCAAATAATCAATTTGGGTATTACACTGAAATTCATCCAACTTTGCATTTCACAACACACCATGGTCACTGACACTCGAAATAATTATCTGGTCATAACCGCATCGGGAGAAGATAAGGTAGGTCTCGTCGATCAGCTTTCGAGCAAGATCACCGAGAGCGGATGCAATATCGAAGAAAGTCGCATGGCCGTGCTGGGCGACCAGTTTGCCCTAATCATGCTGGTTTCCGGCCCTTGGAATGCGCTTTCCAAGCTGGAAGGGCAAATGGACGGGTTGGGCGACCAGTTAGGACTGACCATTATCCACAAGCGAACCCAGCAACGGGAACGGACCAAACCGGCGATTCCCTATAGCGTGGAAGTGTTGGCGATGGATAATCCGGGCATCGTGCGCAACCTGTCCGCGTTCTTTTCCAAGAATGGTATCAATATCGAGGAACTGCAAACCGATACCTATCCTGCACCGCACACCGGTACATCGATGTTTTCGGTCGCCATGACGGTGGGCATTCATGCCGATGTCCACATTCCAACCTTGCGCGGAAATTTCCTCGATTACTGCGACGACCTGAATCTGGACGCGAGCTTTGAACCGGCACGGTTGTAATTCCCGACCAGGCACCCGAATTTATTGCGCGACCAGCTCTCTCAGCACATACGGCAATATTCCGCCATGCCGGTAATAATCGACTTCGATCGGCGTATCTATACGTAACAGTAGTTGCACTTGTTGCGTGCTGCCGTCTTTGCGGCGAATCGTCAGCGTTACGTCCTGCTGCGGTTTCAGGTTTTCATTGATTCCGCCGATGTCGAAGCTTTCTTCGCCGGTCAGATGCAGTGCGGCAACATCGGTATCGCCCTTGAACTGCAACGGCAGCACGCCCATACCAACCAGATTGCTGCGATGGATACGCTCGTAAGATTTTGCGATGACCGCTTTTACGCCGAGCAGTTGCGTGCCTTTCGCCGCCCAGTCGCGGCTTGATCCGGTACCGTATTCTTCCCCGGCGAAAATCAGCGTCGGCGTGCCGTCGGCGAGGTATTGCATCGCCGCATCATAGATCGGCATCTGCTCGCCGCGGTATAGCGTGTAACCGCCCTCGATACGGCTGCCGTCTTCCTTCACCGGCAGCATCAGATTCCTGATGCGCACGTTGGCGAAGGTACCGCGCATCATCACCTCGTGGTTGCCGCGCCGCGCGCCGTAGCTATTGAAGTCCTTCACCGCCACGCCGTGGCTTTGCAGATATTTGCCTGCCGGAGTCGTCGCCTTGAAACTGCCCGCCGGACTGATGTGGTCGGTAGTCACCGAATCACCGAAGATCGCCAGCGGCTTGGCTTGGCTAATTCCGGTGATGCTGCCTGTTGTCATGCCGAAGCCGTCAAAAAATGGCGGGCGCGCAATATAAGTAGAATCGTCCCACTGGTACAAATTTCCGACAGGCGCAGTAATCGCGTTCCACAGCGGCAGGTCACGGGTCAGATCGGAATACAGCCTGCGGTACATCTCGGGATTGGCGGCGAATTTCATCACGGCCTGAATCTCTGCGCTGCCCGGCCAGATGTCTTTCAGGTAGACCGGCTGACCGTCCTTGCCGGTGCCGAGCGGCTCGCTGTCGAGATTGATGTTCACCCTGCCCGCGATGGCATAAGCCACCACCAGCGGCGGCGATGCCAGAAAGTTGGCCTTGATATTGGCATGGATGCGCGCCTCAAAGTTGCGGTTGCCGGACAGCACCGCCGCCGCAATCAGGTCGTTGGCGACGATGGCCTCTTCGATGTTGGCATCCAGCGGACCGGAATTACCGATGCAAGTGGTGCAGCCGTAAGCTGCCAGGCTGAAACCCAGTTGCGCCAGAGGCTCCAGCAATCCGGCATTGGTCAGGTATTCGGTCACCACGCGCGAGCCGGGCGCGAGCGAGGTCTTGATGTACGGCCTGACGCGCAGTCCTTTCTCGACCGCCTTCTTCGCCAGCAACCCCGCCGCCAGCAGCACGCCGGGGTTGGAGGTGTTGGTGCAGGAAGTGATCGCGGCGATCAGTACATCGCCGTGGCCGATCTGCACCGCAGCCGACATTTCCTCCGCGGTCTCGCAGCGCATGACGGGGTTGGGATGGTCATCGAGCATTTCCAGTTCGCTGCCGCTGCGCGTCTTGCCCGCCTCCTGCAGGCCGCCGCCGGCAATCGGCACGCACACCTTGCCGTTGTGCTCGTGCAGTTCCGTGACATAGCGTTTGCCCAATTCTGCGGCTGGTTTGTTGAAGCCGTTTTCCGCGGCAGATTTGCTGAACAGGGCGTTGAAGGTTTCCTTCATGTTCGACAACGCGACGCGATCCTGCGGACGTTTCGGCCCGGCCAGCGACGGCTCGATACTGTGCAAGTCCAGCTCCACCACGCTGCTGTAATCAATCTCGCCGGCCAGCGGAATGCCATACAGATGCTGCGCCTTGAAGTAGGACTGCAAAGCGTCCACTTCCTCGTCGCTACGCCCGGTGTTGCGCATGTAGTCCACCGTTACGTCGTCCACCGGGAAAAAGCCCATGGTCGCGCCGTATTCCGGCGCCATGTTGGCGATGGTGGCGCGGTCCGGCAGGGTCAGCGCTGCCGCGCCTGCGCCGAAAAACTCGACGAACTTGCCGACCACTTTTTGTTTGCGCAACAATTCGGTAACGGTCAGCACCAGATCGGTGGCGGTGACACCCTCGCGCAGCTTTCCCTTGAGATGCACGCCGACCACATCCGGCGTTAAAAAATATACCGGCTGGCCGAGCATCCCTGCTTCCGCCTCGATACCACCCACCCCCCATCCGACCACGCCGATGCCGTTGATCATGGTGGTGTGACTGTCGGTACCGACCAGCGTGTCGGGGTAGAATATTTTTCCTTCTGACCCGTCTTTTTGCAATACACCACGCGCCAGATATTCCAGGTTGACCTGGTGCACGATGCCGATGCCGGGCGGCACGACCTTGAAGGTGTCGAATGCCTGCATGCCCCATTTCATGAACCTGTAGCGCTCGGTGTTGCGCTCGAATTCCATTTTCATGTTGAGCAGCAGCGCATCCGGACGGTTGTAGTAATCCACCTGCACCGAATGATCCACCACCAGATTGACCGGAACCAGCGGCTCGATGATCTTCGGGTCTTTGCCCAGCTTCGCCGCGGCATCGCGCATCGCGGCGAGGTCGGCGAGCAGCGGAACGCCGGTGAAATCCTGCAATACGATGCGCGCCACCACGAATGGAATCTCCTCGGTACGCGGCGCGTTCGGCTGCCAATTGGCCAGCTGGCGCACATGCGCCTCGGTGATTTTCTTGCCGTCGTAATTGCGCAGCACCGCTTCCAGCACGATGCGGATGGAAACCGGCAGGCGCGAAATCTTGCTGACAGCAGCTGCTTCCAGCGCGGGCAGCGAATACAGCGTGCCCTGTTTGCCGTTGGCGAGGGTGAAAGACTGGCGGGTATTGAACAGGTCGTGTGTCATGGCATTGGAGTTCCACGAAACAGTGAGCCGTCATTATAGCGCGCAGCGCATGGCCGCGTTAAATGCCTACTAACTTGGCATTCGCGCGAACCAGATATGGCATTCAACCAGATGAATATATTAAAAATTCCATAACCACTCTTGGTGAGGTGCTTTTTTTGGAATGATGGCGTATATTCGCGCCTGTCGTGTTCCGATCTCGTATTTTGATTTCGGGTTGGATTATAAAAATATAAAACCTACAAGAATCGATCTTGCCAATTTCCTGGAATGCATCGCTGGTTTTTCTGTCCGTACTGGTCGCCATGATCGGTTCGTTCACTGCGCTTACCCATGCGCAACGCATGCGCGAAAATACCGGGCGCGCGGCGACACAATGGATGATTGCGGGCAGCCTCACGTTGGGCATGGCGGTCTGGTCCATGCACTTCATTGGTATGCTGGCGCTCCATCTGCCTGTCACCATCTCGTATGATCCAACGCTGACCATCCTGTCCGTCTTACCGGCGATTGCATCTACCCTGTTTGGCTTCAAGGTGTTGCGCGAATCGCATATCGGCACCAAACGCATACTGACCAGCGGATTGTTTATGGGGCTGGGTATCAGCGTGATGCACTATACCGGTATGGCGGCTCTCAAGATGTCGCCGCCTATCAGCTACGATCCGGTGATCTTCGCCTTGTCGGTAGCCATTGCTATTACCGCTTCATGGGGCGCGTTGCTGATGATGTATCAGGGCGAGCGCATCAAGCTGCCGCCCTGGCCCCGTTTCATGCTGGGTGCTTTCATCATGGGCTCGGCAATCGCGGGAATGCACTATACCGCCATGCTGGGCGTGAACGTTTCACCCGGCAGCATATGCCTGACCGGTGACATGCATATTGAGCCGAATATTCTTGCCATACTGGTTTCGCTGACTTCCCTGTTCTTGTTCGGCGGCGGCATTCTTGCCACCCTGTTCGATCAGCGCATGGCGCGGCAAAATGCTCAGGCATTGGCGGAGCTCGGACGGACACACGCGGAGTTTCAGACGCGTGCCGCAGAACAAGCCGATGCAATGACACGCTCCCTGCGCGAAAGCGAAGAGCGGCTGCGCATGACCCTGCGGTGCGCTCCGGACGCGGTATTCATTTGCAAACAAGACGGGCGAATCGTGTATGTCAACGACAATATCGTCGAAATGCTGGGTTATAGCCGCGACGAGTTGTGCGGCATGAAAGTGTCTGATCTACTGCCGGTTGATTTGCGCGAACGCTATACGACCATAGCCCGGCAAGTCGTTTCTTCCAGTGAGCACCATGTTCTCGAGATCCGTCTGGTAAAAAAGGACGGCAGCAAAATCCCGATGGAATTGAATGTGGTGCTGCTGCCAAACGGCCAGGTATTTGGTTCATGCCGTGACATCACCGCACGCAAAACGATCGAACATGCCCTGCAGAACTCCCAGGAGAACTTGCAACGCCTGCTCGATTCTGTGGCCGAGGGTATTTACGGAGTGGACAACAGCGGCAATTGCACTTTTGTAAATGCGGAATTCCTGCGCGTGCTCGGTTATCAGGATGCCGGCGAAGTGGTCGGCAAACACATCCACTCACTGATCCATTATGCGCACGCGGATGGGCGCCCCTATCCGGCAAATGAATGCCGCATGTATCAAGCCTTCAAGCAGGATCAGAAAATCAATGTTTCCGATGAGGTGTTCTGGCGCAAGGATGGCACAAGCGTGGCAGTGGAATACTGGGCGCATCCGGTTGTTAAAGACGGTGCCGTAATCGGTTCGGTAACTACATTCTTGGATATCACCGAACGCCAACTGGCCGAGGAGGTTCTGCGTCAGTCCGAAACCAAGCTGCGCACGCTCTACGATTCCACCAGCGACGCGGTAATGCTGCTGGACGAAAAGGGATTCTTTGACTGCAACAAGGCGACTCTGGCAATGTTCGGTTGCGTCACTCAGGAAGAATTCTGCGCAAATCATCCTGCCGATCTGTCGCCGCCCGAGCAGCCATGCGGCACAAATTCATTGATACTGGCCAACCAGCAGATTGCAGTAGCGATGAAAAATGGCAGCAACCGCTTTCAATGGATACATAAACGCGCCGACACCGGCCAGACCTTCCCTGCAGATGTGCTGCTCAATGCCATGAAACTGGACGGTCGGCAGGTCCTTCAGGCGACTGTCCGCGACATCACTGAACACCGGCAAACCGAACAAAAAATCCACCAGTTGGTCTTCTATGACCCGCTCACCGCCCTGCCGAACCGCCGCTTGCTGATGGACCGCCTGCAGCAGGCATTTGCGGTTAGTGCACGCAACGGTCAGCACGGCGCGGTGCTGTTCCTCGATCTGGACAACTTCAAGACGCTTAACGATGCAAAGGGGCATGACATCGGCGATCTGCTGCTGATCGAAGTCGCCAAGCGGCTGGAATCCTGCGTGCGCGACGGCGATACGGTGGCGCGTCTGGGTGGCGATGAATTCTTGGTGGTACTGGAAACGCTCAGCACCAATACCGGCGAAGCCGCGTCACAGGCCGAACTGGTTGCCAAGAAGGTACACGCCGCTCTTAACCTGCCCTGCCAACTCAGGGAGCATACCTATCACACCACGCCGAGCATCGGCATCGTACTGTTCCGCGGCCATCAGGAGAACCTCGATGATTTGCTCAAACATGCCGATACGGCCATGTATCAGGCCAAGACGGCAGGACGCAATGCGATTCGCTTCTACGACCCGACCATGCAGGCTGCCATCGAAGCGCGCGCCGATATGGAAACCGAATTGCGCCTGGCACTAAAGAACCGGCAATTCCGTTTGTATTACCAGATTCAGGTGGACAGCCTGCGCCGCCCGTTGGGCGCGGAAGTGCTATTGCGCTGGGAACATCCCGAGCGGGGTATCGTGTCCCCGGATCAATTCATCCCGCTCACCGAAGAAACCGGCCTCATTGTGCCGCTGGGCCTGTGGGTGCTGCAAACCGCCTGCGCACAACTCAGCGTATGGCAGCATGAAGCGCTGACGCGCGACCTGACGCTGGCGGTCAATGTCAGCGCAGCGCAGTTCCGTCAGGCAGATTTTGTCACACTGGTGCAAAATACCCTGCTGGAAAGCGGCGCAAAACCTTCGCATTTGAAACTGGAACTGACCGAAAGTACCGTATTGAACAACGTCGAAGACACCATTGCCAAGATGCGCGAACTGAAACTGCTCGGTGTGAGTTTCTCCATGGACGATTTCGGCACCGGTTATTCATCTCTGCAATACCTGAAGCGGCTGCCGCTCGACCAGATCAAGATCGACCAGTCTTTTGTGCGCGATATCGCCAGCGACCCAAATGATGCCGCCATCGTGCAGACGATTATCGCGATGACCGAGGCTCTTGGATTAAACGTGATAGCGGAAGGTGTGGAGACCGAAGCGCAGCGTGACTTTCTGGACAAACACGGTTGCCACGCCTTTCAGGGGTATCTGTTCAGCAAACCGGTCAAACTGGAGCAGTTTGAAGCGTTACTGCATCGGGACTAGCATGTAGCCTGGAGGCAGCGCAGCGAAATCCGGGAGATAGTTGTGCCGGAGCATTCCCGGATTCCATTACATTACATCCGGGCTACACCGGCTTATGCAAGTTCGGCCAAGACCAGCTTCAACGCTTCGCCGTCATTGATGGTTAATGCCTGCTGGCTGGTGTCGATACGTTTATTCAACCCCGCCAATACCTTGCCCGGCGCGCATTCAACATTGTGGGTGATGCCCTGTTTGCCGAATTCCAGCACAGTTTCGACCCAGCGCACCGGCGAATACAACTGGCGCACCAGCGCATCCTTGATCGCCGCGCTGTCGCTGTAGGCGGCAACATCGGCGTTGTGCAATACCGGAATGGCAGGGGGCTGCACCACAACATTGGCAAGATAGTCGCGCATTTGTTCCGCCGCGCCTTTCAGCAATTTGCAATGCGATGGCACGCTCATTGGCAGCATGATGGCGCGCTTCGCACCTTTGGCCTTGGCCAGTTCCATGCCGCGCTCGACAGCGGCGCGATTACCGGCGATCACCACCTGAGCCGGAGAGTTGTAATTCACCGCTTCCAGCACTTCGCCCTGCGCGGCTTCGCTGCATACGGCACGCACCGTATCGTCATCCAGCCCGAGTATCGCGGCGATGCCGCCCACGCCTTCCGGCACGGCCTGCTGCATGCATTGCGCGCGGAAACGCACTAGCGGCAGCGCATCGGCAAAACGCAATGCCCCGGCAGCGACCAGCGCGGTGTATTCGCCCAGACTATGCCCCGCCATCATCGCCGGAACCGCCCCGCCCTGCCCTTGCCAAGCGCGATATACCGCGATGCCCGCGGTGAGCATGAGCGGCTGGGTGTTCACGGTAGAATTCAGGTCGGCATCGCTACCTTCCGCGACCAATTGCCACAAGTCTTGTTTCAATACGTCGGAGGCTTCGGTGAAGGTGTCGCGCACCGCGGCGAAATCGGCATAGCCGTTCATCATGCCGCGCGATTGGGAACCTTGTCCGGGAAATACGAAAGCGAATTTAGTCATATTAAAACAGTCCGTAGGTTGGGTTAGCAGTTTCACCGCGTAACCCAACATCATTTAAAAAACCGTTGGGTTTCTACCAGCGAATCAGCACTGCACCCCAGGTAAATCCGCCGCCCACGGCTTCCAGCAGTATATTCTGCCCCGCCTTGATACGGCCATCGCGCACCGCAGTATCGAGTGCCAGCGGAATCGATGCCGCCGAAGTATTGCCGTGCGTGGCAACGGTGACGATCACGTTATCCATGCTCAAGCCTATTTTTCGGGCGGTAGCTTCCATGATACGGATGTTGGCCTGATGCGGTACCAGCCAGTTGATGTCCGAGCCTTTAAGGTTATTTTCTTCCAGCACTTCATCGACCACTTCGCTCAATACCTTGACCGCAAATTTGAATACCGCCTGACCATCCATAGTGATAAGCGGATCGGCTTGCAACATGCCGCGGTGGCTGCCGTCTGCGTGCAGTTTGCCGGCAACGATGCCCGGCGTATCGGAGGCTTGCAATACCACCGCGCCCGCACCGTCGCCGAACAGCACACAGGTGGTGCGATCCTTCCAATCCAGTACGCGCGACAGCACTTCCGCACCAACCACCAGCACGGTCTTGGCCTGCCCGCCGCGTATGTACAAATCCGCGGTATTCAGCGCATATACGAAACCGCCGCATACCGCCTGCATGTCAAATGCCGCGCCGCGATTTTTGATGCCCAGTTTGTCCTGCAGGATGCAAGCCGTGCTAGGAAAAACCTGATCCGGCGTGGTGGTTGCAACAATCACCAGATCAATCTCGTCCGCGACGATGCCCGCCGCCCCGATGGCCCGCAGACTAGCCTGCAGGGCCAGATCGCTGGTCAGCTCGTCGTCCGCCGCGATATGCCGCTCATGTATGCCGCTGCGTGACACGATCCAGTCATGCGAGGTTTCGACGGTCTTTTCCAAATCGAAGTTGGTTAACACCTTGCTCGGCAGATAACTGCCGGTGCCGATAATTTTTGAATACATTCAGGCCACTCCTTATGCTGCGCTTAACGTGAAATTCGCGCAGCGATTCGTTCGCATCCTCGTCCGCTTGCGGGAGAGGATTGAGGTGAGGGAAACGGGCATGTCGAGTTTCATAATCAAGGGTGGCTACTCGCCATGCCCGTTTGACGCTGGTGATGCCACTTCTCGATATGTTCGCTGATATGCTGCAACATGCCGCCGCGCGCTTCCTCGGCGGCGCGCTCGATGGCGGTGCGGAAAGCCAGCACATCCGCCGAACCGTGGCTCTTCACCACAATGCCCTTCAAGCCGAGGAAACTCGCGCCATTGTAACGGCGATGATCCACCCTGCGCTTGAATGATTTGAGCACCGGCATCGCCACTACTGCGGCGAGTTTAGTAAACACGTTGCGACCGAATTCTTCACGCAGAAATCCGCCCAGCATCTGCGCCAGCCCTTCGGTGGTCTTGAGCGCGACATTGCCGACGAAACCGTCGCATACCACCACGTCGGTAGTGCCCTTGAAAATGTCATTGCCTTCAACGTTGCCGTAGAAATTCAGGTCGCTGCCGCGCAGCAATTCGGCGGCCTGCTTGACCACCTCGTTACCCTTGATGTCTTCGCTGCCGATGTTCAGCAACCCGACACTGGGATTGGGTTTGTGCTCCAGCGCAGTCACCAGCGTGGAACCCATCAGCGCAAACTGCAGCAGATGCTCGGCACTACAATCGGTATTGGCTCCCAGATCGAGCATACATATCCTGCCTGTTTTGGTTGGCAGATATGAGGCAATCGCGGGTCGGTCTATACCCGGAATGGTTTTCAGCACATAGCGCGCGGTCGCCATCAGCGCGCCGGTATTACCCGCGCTGACACAAGCCTGCGCCTCGCCGTTCTTTACCAGATTGATGCTGACACGCATCGAGGAGTCTTTCTTGCCGCGCAGTGCGGATTGCGGCTGCTCGTCCATGCCCACCACTTCGGTAGCAGGATGAATGCGCAAATGCACGCCAGGCTGTACGCCCAAAACGCTCAGCTCGGCTTCAATTGCATCGGGAACACCTACCAGAACGATGGTATCGTCGGGGAACTGCTTGAGATACTCAACAGCGGCAGGAATGGTAACCGTAGTGCCGTGGTCGCCTCCCATCGCATCTATGGCTAATGTGATGTCCACTAGGCGATCCCGGATATAAAGAAAAAAGCAGGAATAAAAAAGAAAACGCAGCCGACCTTGAGGATCGGCTGCGTTACACAAAGGTTTATTCGCCTTTAGTCTTGACTACTTTTTTGCCACGATAAAAGCCGTTAGGGCTGATATGGTGACGCAAATGGTTTTCGCCCGTCGTTGGCTCAATCGCGGTAGCCGGATTGGTCAGAAAATCGTGGGCACGGTGCATACCGCGCTTGGATGGGGACTTTTTATTCTGCTGAACTGCCATGCTAATGCTCCTTGATAAAACTGTTTAACTACGTTTCAATTTCGCCAGAACCGCAAAAGGATTCTTTTTATCCTGATGCATATTCCCGCCATTTGCCGCCTGACAAATATCCAATTCATGCTTGGGCGCAATTGGCAGGCTTAACAAAATCTCTTCTTCCAGCAGATTCAGCACATCCAGATGCGCATCCGCCAAAATACTATCAAATTCATCTTCTTCGTCCGGGTGCCCGGCCAAATGCACTTCGGATTCCAGTGCATCCAGACTGGCCTGATCGCGCAGCAACAACCGCGCATTGATCCGCACCGCATATTCCATAGCCCCCAGACAACGCTGGCAAAGCAGCTGGCAGGTCCCGCTTATGCCGACATCCAGCAGCAGATTGCCCTGCTTGTCTGCGCCGCCGTGTACTGTATATGTCAGGCTTCCACTCGGATTCTCCAGCACATCCAGCAAACGCGGCAATTCCGCAACCGGTATTTCACCGCTTATTTGCCGAGTATTTCCGGCAAAATCCAGACTATCGATGAAAGGCCGTGCATCCATGAGGCGCGCATGATATATTTTTCGCTGCTCCGTGTCAAAAATCATAAGGAATGCTCTTGAGTACCCAGTTGCTTGTTTTAGCCTCCACCTCAATTTATCGCAGCGAACTCCTGAAACGGCTACAGCTCCCTTTTGAGACTGCCGCGCCCGGCGTGGATGAAACCGCTCTGCCGGACGAACCGGCGCGCGCCACCTCGTTGCGCCTCGCGCAGCAAAAAGCCCGTGCCGTGGCGGCAAAATACCCCGATGCGCTGATTATCGGTTCCGATCAGGTTGCGCTGCTGGAAGGCCGACAACTCGGCAAACCGATCACCCATGACAATGCGGTTCAACAACTGCGCGCCATGCGCGGCAAATCCACCTGCTTTTACACCGCACTGGCGCTGCTGAACAGCAAAACCGGCCATATGCAAACCGAAGTCGCGGAAAATTACGTCACGCTACGCGACCTCAGCGATGCGGAAATCGAGGGTTATCTGCTCAAGGAACAACCCTACCACTGCGCGGGCAGCGCGAAATCTGAAGGGCTGGGCATCGCGCTGATGAGCAAAATGACCGGCGACGACCCGAACGCGCTGGTCGGTCTGCCGCTGATCCTGCTGATCGAAATGCTGCGCCGCGAAAATGTGCGGCTGTTTTGATTACCATGTCCAATACACCAGGCACGCTTTACCTGATTCCCTGCACGCTGGGCGACACGCCGGCAGCACAAGTGCTGCCGCAACACGTCATCGACATCGCACGCAAGTTGAGCCATTTCGTGGTGGAACAACCAAAAACCGCGCGGCAATTCCTGTCCGCGCTCAAACATGAACAACCGATCCAGTCATTGCATTTCGCCACGCTCAACGAACACACCGCGCCTGAAGAGGTAAAGGAACTACTCGCCCCGCTGCTGGCAGGGCATGATGTCGGCATCATCTCCGAAGCGGGTTGTCCGGGGATTGCCGACCCCGGTGCCGATTTGGTCAATCTGGCGCAATGCAACGGTATCCGGGTCGTGCCGCTGGTTGGCCCCTCCTCCATTCTGCTGGCGTTGATGGCTTCGGGTCTGAACGGCCAGTGCTTCGCCTTCCACGGCTACCTGCCCATCACTGAAGATGAAAGGAAAAAAGCGATTACCGCGCTGGAAACGGAGTCTGCCAAGCGCAAACAAACCCAGTTATTCATCGAAACGCCGTACCGCAATGAAAAGATGTTCAATGCACTGATCACCCAGTGCAGGCCGAAAACGCTGCTGTGTGTCGCCACCGACATCACCTCGCCTGACGAAAGCATCCGAACGCGCTCCATCGCGCAATGGAAATCCAGGCCGATGCCGCAACTAAACAAACATCCAAGCATATTTCTGCTGCTCGCCGCCGGTTGAGCTGTAACCTCCAACCGTTCATCCATATGACCACACAACACAATCAATCTTCCGCCCTGTGCTTTCATTGCGGTTTGCCGATAGCACCCGATGCGCATTTCCAGTCTGTACTGGAAGGACATACCCGCCAATTTTGCTGTTTCGGTTGTCAATCGGTTTGCGGTGCTATTTATGATGCCGGTTTGCAAGGCTATTACCAGCGTACCCCGGAGGGTGCATTGCTCGGCCCGCCCCCGGAACCGCCCAAAGATATCGAAATATACGACTTCGACGAAGTGCAGCAGGAATTTACCAGCTGTGCTGGCGGCGACATTCGCGATATTCATTTACTGGTCGAAGGTATCCACTGTGCAGCCTGCGTCTGGCTGATCGAAAAAGGATTGCACCGCGCGCCCGGCGTTCAATCGGCCAACGTGAATCTTGCCGCCAAGCGCTTGCATTTGCGCTGGGATAATCGTCAAAGCAAGCTTTCCGAATTGATCCGGGCGCTTGCCAAAATAGGCTATTCCGCAGTGCCTTATGATCCGGAAAGCGCCGAAGGGGCCATCAAAAAGTCCAACCGGGCCATGCTGTTCAGGCTGTTCTTCGCCGGTTTCGCCATGATGAACATGATGTGGATATCCATTGCGCTTTATAGCGGGGCAAACCAGGACGAATTTCGCCAGTTTTTCCACTGGATGGGACTGCTATTGGCAACGCCTACGCTGTTTTATTCCGGCTATCCGTTTTTCCGTGGCGCGCTGGGAGGGTTGCGCGGAGGTCACCTGACCATGGATCTTCCCATTACGATCGGCTTGAGCGTTACCTATGCTTACTCGCTGTATGTGACTATCACGCACAGTACCGTCGGTGAAGTCTACTTCGATACAGTCACTAACCTGACTTTCGTTATCCTGATCGGACGTTATCTGGAAGGCATGTTTCGTCATCAGGCGGTTTCCGCGACCAAGCGACTGATGGAGCTACAGCCGCGTGTTGCGATCATTATGCATGACGGACAAGAGAAAATGACACCGATACGCGGCGTGAAACTGGGCGACCATGTACTTATCAAACCGGGTTACAAGGTGCCGGTCGATGGCATGGTGATCGAGGGACACAGTGCGGTGGACGAATCGATGCTAAGCGGTGAGTCTGCTCCGGTAAGCAAATCGGTCGGTGCACAAGTATCGGCTGGCACAGTCAACACCAGTGGCGCATTGCTGGTCGAGGTGGGCGCGTTACTGCAGGACACCACCCTGTCCAAGATCATTAGACTGGTCGAGGAAGCGCAGTCTTCCAAGGCACCGATTCAGCGACTGGCAGATACCATCGTCCCTTGGTTTGTTCTGGTCACATTGATTTGCGCAACGCTGACTTTTTTCATCTGGAATGCGCATGATTTCGAGGTTGCCTTAATGGCGGCAACGGCAGTATTGATCATCACCTGCCCCTGCGCGCTGGGAATGGCGACCCCGATGTCGATTGCAGTCGCCTCCGGTTTGGGAGCGAAATACGGCATTCTGGTCAAGAATGGATTGGTGTTGGAGACTTTAGCCAAGGTAACGCACTTCGTATTTGACAAGACCGGCACGTTGACCGAAGGCAAAATGAGTGTTGCGCATCTCCACATCGCATCGGATAGCTCGGAACAGGAGGTGCTGCGTTACGCTGCCGCAGTAGAGCGCTACAGTGAGCACAGTGTAGCCAAAGCAATCGTCGCCGAAGCCGACCGGCAGCAACTGCACTACCGGGATATTACAGCAACAGGTTTTTGCGCTACTGCCGGTCTGGGTGTCGAGGCTGCTGCTGCGGGCCATGCGATGCTGCTCGGTAGCGCGGAGTGGTTATCCAGAAATGCTGTCGTTCTGGACAAAGTGCTGCAGGCGCGCGCGCATGAACTGGAAGTGCAGGCGATGAGTTGTGTTCACGTCGCCCAGGATGGGGCGCATGTGGCAGTATTTGCATTGGCCGATAAATTGCGCGACGATGCGCGGCAGTTGGTGAACGAATTGCGTCAGGCGGGCATCGCCATAACTTTGCTGAGCGGCGACCGCAAGCCTGTTGCCGAGGCTATAGCGCTGCAGCTGGGCGGTATGGAAGTCATTGCGGAAGTATTGCCGCAGGACAAGGATAGGGTCATCCAAAAACTGCAACAGGACGGGGCAATAGTGGCGATGGTCGGTGACGGAATAAATGATGCGCCGGCTCTGATCCGCGCCGATGTCGGGATTGCGCTCGGTTCAGGTACCGATGTGTCGGTGGAGAGTGCGGATATTGTGCTGATGCACAACGAGTTGGACAAGGTGCGTCTGGCGACCCTGCTATCGCGCCGCACACTGCGAACAATCAAGCAAAATATCGGTCTATCTTTCGTGTATAACGCCATCATGGTACCGCTGGCGATGATGGCCAAGGTTACCCCGCTGGTGGCCGCAATCACCATGCCGATCAGTTCGCTGGTGGTAATCGGCAATGCTGCGCGGATCCGCACACTATTCAAGAACCAATAGAGGTATTGTTATGGACGTAATTTACAGCCTGATTCCCGGTATGATGTTTTTTGGCGTTCTGCTCGTCGTCATACTGATCTTTGCGGTAAAAAAAGGCCAGTACGAGGACATGGAAGGCAGTGGCAACCGAATTTTGCTGGACGATGACGAAGATATGATGCCGCACTTATCCAAACCACGCGATACGGCACAGCACGATACCGCCAAAAAATCTACGGACTGATTATCTCGCCGTCCGCCAGCAAGGGGCGAACCAATTTATCGAACGCCTTGGGTTCCACGTATTGCAACAGGGGTTTCTCATTGCCACCCAGTGTAATATCCAGTCCATTCTGCGGATACAACCAATGGATTGCACCGCTCTGTTTTTCCCGGATGCGCTGAACAGGCTGACCAAAACGCTTGAGGAATAACTCCTCTTCCACCTGCGCGGGCATATACGTCAGGCTGCTGATAGGCAGTGTCCGCAGTCTGGTGATATCCTCCGGTGCCAGCGTGATCTTTTTACCGCTACCTATAGCACTCATACGCAAACCGTGCTCGTACATGGACTGCAGTTCAGCATCTGGAACGGCTATGGTCAAAACGATTTTGGCGCGCAGCCCGGCCAAATTAACCTGCTCAAAGAATACCTCGGCAACCAGTTTTCCATCGGCTGTTTTGAACAGACTCGGTTTGGCTTCCTCCTTGAATCGCTGTTCAGCCTCGCCGGTTGAGGATTGCCCCAGCGTCAAACCAAAAATTCGTACCGTGCCCGGCGCGGGATGCTCGATATGCCAAGGCAGGTCAACTTTTCTGACCGGTTCTCCCGGAGTAAAAAACGACCCAACAAAAAGCAGGATTGAAATGATGCCAACCCCCCAGTAAATTTTATGTTCAGTTGTCATGTGTAAATTCTGGTCATTGAGCCGAAGCCGGCTGCGTTTCAAGATTCTGTCCAGCTGCATGCCCTCTGGGTAATTTGCTATGACGGGCTTGATACATAGAATCGTTACCCAACACGATCAACACCAGCAATGCCACCATGAAAGGCAGCATACCGATACCGCCGATCAAAGCGATGGTAGTGATCTTGGACCACATCATCATCTTCGAGAGCGTCAAGCTACCGCCGATCAGGATACAGGTGATGGAGAGCAACTTGAGGAAATGCTTGTTGCGTTTGTCGGCAACACGCCAATGCGCTTTCACAAAGATGGTTTCATTTCCGGCAGCAATTTTTTTTGCTTTAAAAAATATGTAACCGGTGATGATAAAAGATGTGATTGGCACAATCAGAACCATCAGCGGGAAAGTGCTGAATACACCGAAAGTCGAGGCAAATACCAGAATATGGTTAAATACCAGATTAATCAGGAATATTTCATGCGGCCACTTGGCGCGGATAATTTCTTCCGGTGATGCGATGTATTGTTGCGTCATGTCTTCCCCCTTTATTGTAGTTTAACAGCTATACACAGGATACCGATTTCTACCCTGTTATGGAATGGGGCAAAACGCCGCACTTATGATTTTCAACAAAATTGCGCCGGTGCAAACTTTTACATTTATCCAACTCAAGTTGCGCTCATGCCATGCTGCAAAATCAGGATAATGGCAAAGGCTGCGGAGAATAGGTATGTAATTGATGATTCTGCCAAAAATAGCTGCCAAAAATAGCTTGCTGACATGAAAAATTATGCTAATATTATTACCGGTTCCAGTCAGTTTTTCATGTTCAAACCGAGTTCTTGTTAAAGGAGAAAAAAATGTCATTTATCGCTGATATCAGTGCAATCGGTACCTTAATTTTCAGCATAGGTTTTTCTTTGTGGCTGCTGAAACAACTTTTTGCCGATCACTAACCTGAAATAATAAACTCCTGCCTGATCTGGAGGAGCAGAACTACAAACAGCAAGCCGCATCGGCTTGCTGTTTGTTTATGCGTCATCAAATCAACCGGAATGTGACAATGCCCGTCAACAGCGACAACTAGGCTGGGACATGGCAGCTTTCACTCCAGCCATAGGCATAAAAAGTGTAGCCCACCTTAAACAACCCATACACACCCAACCCCGCCACCAATAATCCGGCCACCCTGCGCACTGGCAACGACTGTCCCCAGTCCCTGATACGTCCCCAGAATAGCCCGATCATCAGCAGATTGGGCAATGTCCCCAGACCGAACGACAGCATGATGAGCGAACCCTGAACCATGCTGCCGCTAGCCAATGCGGTTACCAGCACGCTATACACCAGACCGCAGGGCAACCAGCCCCATAATGCACCCAACCCCAGCGCGCGCAACGCGCTGTTCACCGGTAGCAGGCGGGCGGTATATGGCTGCAGATGTTTCCACAAACTGCCTCCCGCCCGCTCGATTAGCCGCAACGCTACCCCAAACCCTGAGAGGTACATTCCCAAGGCGATGAGCATCAAACTGGAAAGAGCGAATAACAGATGCTGAACCGGAATCGCATCGCGCATCAACATTCCGGCTTGCCCTATTGCACCGGCCAACCCACCCGCCACTGCATAACTCGCAATGCGCCCGCCGCTGTAGGCAGTGTGAAAAAACCAGCGCGATGCCTGTTTCGGTACTTGTGCCGTGAATATCCCGACAATACTGCCGCACATGCCGAAGCAATGCACCCCCCCCAGCAGTCCGACCAAAAACACAGCGATGATGCTGAATTCAGTCATGCGTTTCCGCTTGCTCCCATAAATTCAAATCGGGTCGCTTTTAAGATTAAAACAGCAGCCGCACCTTAAGTATGACTAAGTTTCTCAGCAACCTGGAAGCGCTCGGTATCCACACTGAATTGCTCCGTCCCGCGCGTGGTGTGAATACGCAATACCCAGTAGCCTTTGAGCGGGAAGTTGATCATGCCCTGATAATTGCCCTCCGATACTTCATTGAAGGGTATGGTGAAATCGCGGTCAGCATCGGACGCGCGATAAGCCTCGACTTCCATTTTGCCGCTCACCGGTTTCCCATCACGATCCGCCACGCTGATTTCATAACTGGTCGGTATGTTCAACACCAGTGCCTTGGGGGTTTTGAGGGTGACTCTCCAAGCCAGTGCCTGCTGCGCGCGCAGCTCACCGACTACTTCCTCGTTGCTCTTCCGGTCTTTGGTTTTGTATTCCCGGTCAACCAGAGTTGAGCGGGAGTGCGTGGCAAACCAGATGAAAGTAGCATTCACGCTAAGGACAATCAGAATCAATCCGATCATCCCCAGCAGCCACGGGTTGCGTAATCCTGATTTTTGTTCTTGCGAAATAACCATGACTATCTCCTAGCGACGCTTCGGACCATAAAACTTGCTGTTATATTCGCCATACACGTTCGGATCATCCACATTTTCCACGCGGAACTGGATCTGTGTCGTGTCCTTATTAAGATTTGCGCCGGGTGCCCTGACGAAAATGGTGAAGGAGGTTCCTCTACCATGGTGGGTCATTGGCAACTCCTCCGCGCCGATAATCACCTGATCCTTGATTCCGCCTTCAGCGGTAACCTTGACCCGGAAGTCCTTGTCGGTCTTGTTGAGCACCTTGAAATCATATTTGTTCTGAATCGTGCCATCGCTCATGACAACATAGAGCGGCTGACGTTCGTGCATCACTTTTAATGTCATGGAACCAAGATGGGTCAGTCCCCAAATAATTCCCGCCAGTGAGATCAGAATGATGCCGATATAAGCCAAGGTACGCGGATGCTGGTACATTTTCCTGACCGGCTTGCCGAGAAGTTCATCCAGTGAGGCATAGCGAATCAGGCCTCGCGGCTTGTTTATTTTAACCATAATGGAATCGCACGCATCAATGCACAACCCGCAGGTGATACAACCGAGTTGTTGCCCATCGCGAATATCCACACCGGTCGGACAGACTTGCACGCACTGGAAGCAATCTATGCAATCACCCTGCGGTGCCACCACCTGTCCGCCATGCCTAATCTTGCTGCGCGGCTCGCCGCGGTTGTAGTCGTAGGTCGGCAGGATAGTTTGCGAGTCACCCATGACTCCCTGAATTCGCGCATAAGGGCAGAGCCAAAAACAGGTCTGCTCGCGCAACAAGCCGGCCAGGATATAGGTACCCAACAAGAACATGATTAATACCACCCAGCCCACCGTAGGCAACTGGAGGTGGATCAGATTGTTCCAGTAATCGAACGCGTCAACAAACCAGATGGAAAAACTGATACCGGTGAACAAAGAAATCAGCAGCCAGATGAAATGCTTGGTCCCCTTCTTTTTAATCTTGTCAAAACTCCACGGTGCCTCATCCAGCTTGCGGCGGGCAATAGGGTTTCCCTCGATCTTTTCTTCCAGCCAGGTAAACCAATCAGTCCACGCAGTCTGAAAACAGAAGTAACCGCACCATACCCGCGATGCCACCGAAGTCACCGCAAACAGGGTCATCGCCGCCACCAGCAACACCAGTGACAACATCCAGATATCCTGCGGCAATACGGTCAGATTGAAAAAATGGAACTGGCGATGCTCAATGTCAAACAGAATGGCTTGCTTCCCGTTCCAGCGCAAATAGGGCAAAAGAAAGAACGGCAACCACAACGAAAACTGCGTGTAGTCCTTGAGTCGGCGAAAAAATCCCGGCATACGCTTGGCATGGATAGTCTTCTCGCCTTTATTGACTGTCCAGTTCTCAAACTCATTGTAGATGTAGGTAACTTCACCAACTTCCTGTTTTTCCTCTTGATTACTCACACTCACTCCTAATATAGCACGACAGGCCGAACGCCAAGCTTGATCATAAAGATGACACCGGATAAATTTTGCCAGCCACACAAAACCGATACGGAGTCACCCTGTTGCCGAATAAAAAAGAGGAGAGCGAACTCTCCTCCTCTTTAAATACCACCAGAATTATTGTTTGCCCTGATCCTTGGTGGCATTCCGATAGGCAACGTAAAGCAACCAACCGACCACCGCAGCTGCGCCAGCAACGCAGATGACTACACTCCAGAAAACCGCATCATGATTCATCGCTATCTCCCTTGTAAGTTAAGGTCGGGCGGGATGACTCCCGCGCCGACCGTGAGGCAAATTACTTTGCTACAACTGGTGCTGGTGCTGGTGCCGGTGCAGCTTCAGCGGCGGGAACAGCTTCAGCCGCAACAGGTGCAACCGGCGCTTCGGCTTGGCCACCACCGAATTTGTACACATATACCGCCAGTTTCTTGATCTCGGAATCCGACAATTTCCCGCCCTGAAAGGCCGGCATCACTGCCACACGGGTTTCCGGGGTACCGGCATTCACGCCGTATTCGATGGTACGCTTGATACCCTCAGGCGAACTCTCGAAACGCCAGATGCCATCCGCCAGATTGGCGGAGCCCATTGCGGCGATGCCCTTACCGTCTTCGCCATGACAGGTCGTACAACCTTTCTCGGCAAACAAGGGGGTTGAAGTCGGCTTACCGGCGGCAACTGCATTTGCCAGTGTAGTGATTTCGGCATCGGACAAAACGCCCTTGTGTGCCGTCATCATGCCTTGGCGGCCACCGGTAATGGTGGTATGAATCTCGTCGATCTTTCCACCAAACAGCCAGTCATCATCGTTCAGCACCGGAGCAAACAGGCCTTGCTTATCGTGCGTACCGACACCGTTCTGACCGTGACAGGCTGCGCAGTTATCGCCGAACAGCACCTTACCGGAACGGGTGACATATTCAGTCAGATCACTGTCCGCCAGAATCGCTGCCGGTGTCATCCCCTTCAGCTTGTCCTCATATTTGCCGCGCACCTCATCCACCACGCTCTTATCAGCCTCCATCTCGCTGATCGCGCTCCAGCCGCCAAAACCCTTGAAGAAGCTCTGGGTATTGGAGACCGGAATCGACGGATAGTACAACCAGTAAGCAACCACCCAGATTGCACTGGCGGTCAGCCCCAACATCCACCACTTCGGCGGTTGGTTGGTCAAATCCCCCAGATTGTCATCCCAGACGTGACCAGTCGTCGGCACGCCATCCACATCATGTTTATCACTCATCATTTATCTCCCAGTTTAATAGGATCTTCGTCGTCCATAGCCATCGTGCCATGGGCTTCGAATTTTTCCTTGTTGGACGGCCGGAATACCATGAAATAGACCACGACCATGCCGATCGCTGAAACCAGGGCAAAAAACACCCCCAGCCAGTCGTTTGTGGTCATGGCAGCCACGTCCATCCCAAGGTATCCCAACAGTTTAGTCACGGTAGTTAACACCTTCTTCGAACTTAACGTGGTTACCCAGACTCTGCAAATAGGCAATCAGCGCGTCCATATCGGTCTTGCCTTCCAGTTGTGCAGCTGCCCCGGCGATGTATTCGTCGGTGTAGATATCCTTCGGCACTGGATTAAACGGCATCATGGTCATCACTGTTAGCGTTTGAACTGTTTCCGCCACATCAACCGGCTTGTTTTCCAGCCAAAAATAGTTAGGCATAACAGATTCCTGCACCACTTCGCGCGGATACTTCAGATGACGGCGATGCCATTCATCCGAATACTTGCCCGCCAGACGAGCCAGATCGGGACCGGTACGCTTGGAACCCCACTGGTAGGTATGGTCGTACATCGACTCTTCCGCGATTGAGTAGTGACCATAACGGTCCTTCTCGTCACGGAATGGACGAATCATCTGCGAATGGCACAGGAAACAACCTTCACGGATATACACGTTGCGCCCGGCTGTTTCCAGTGCGGTGTATGGCCGCACACCATCACCAGGCTGCCAATCAGCCAGTGTTTTGTGCGCTGAAGTTGCCGGATTCCAGATGATCTTGTCCATCGGAATAACATTGCCGCTATTATCTTTATGTTGAGTATTGTTGTAGGTACCATCCTTGCTGGCCATAGCCGTGTTTGGCAAATAGAACAACGGGACGATTTCCACAATACCGCCGATCGCCACAGCGAAAGCTGTGAGCACAAACATCAGGAGCGTACTGCGCTCGATCTTGTCCTGAAATTTGGTTGAATAGATTTTGTCGTGATCTGACATGTCATCACTCCTTATGCGTTAGCAGGAACAGCGTTAGTACCGCGTACGGATTTTGCCGTGCTCACGGTCATTACGATGTTGTATAGGGCAATCAAGGTACCAATGTGGAAAATCAGACCGCCGATTGCACGCATCGCGTAATACGGATGCATTGCGGACACGGACTCCACAAAGGTATAGGTCAAGGTGCCGTATTCGTCATAATCACGCCACATCAGACCCTGCATGATACCGGATACCCACATCGCCACGACATAAACAACCGTACCGATAGTAGCCAACCAGAAGTGCACGTTCACCAGACTTTCGGAGTACATCTTCTCCACGCCCCACAACTTCTTGATCATGTGATACATCGCACCGTAGGCAACCATCGCCATCCAGCCCAACGCACCGGAATGCACGTGACCAACTGTCCAGTCGGTGTAGTGTGACAGAGCATTCACAGTCTTGATGGACATCACAGGACCTTCAAAGGTGGACATAGCGTAGAACGCCAAAGCCACTACCAAGAAACGCAGAATGTAGTCGGTACGCAGACGATCCCATGCGCCGGACAAAGTCATCATACCGTTCATCGCACCGCCCCAGGACGGGATGATCATCGCCAGAGAGACAGCGGCGCCCAAGGAGCCGGTCCAGTCAGGCAATGCGGTGTATTGCAGATGGTGCGCGCCCAGCCAAACGTAGCCGAAGGTCAGCGCCCAGAAGTGCAGCACCGACAGACGATACGAGAACACGGGACGACCAACCTGCTTTGGCACAAAGTAGTACATGATGCCGAGGAAGCCGCCGGTCAGGTAGAAACCCACCGCATTATGTCCCCACCACCACTGGATCATCGCATCCTGCACACCAGAGTAAATGGAGAATGAATTGGTCAAGCTGACAGGGATCGCCATACTATTGACCACATGCAGATAGGTAATCATCACAATCATACCCATAGTGAACCAATTGGACACATAGATATGAGAGGTCTTGCGAATCGCCACGGTCATGATGTGATTCAAGCCGAACGACAACCAGACTACCGCAATCAGAATATCAATCGGCCATTCCAGCTCGGCGTATTCTTTGCCGGAAGTCAAACCCAGCGGCAAAGTAACAACCGCCAGAACAATGATCAGGTTCCAACCCCAGAAGGTAAACCATGCCAAGCCGTTGCTCCACAGCTTAGTCGCCCCGGTGCGCTGCACCATATAAAAACCGGTAGCCATCAACGCGCAGCCACCAAATGCAAAGATTACCGCATTGGTATGCAACGGACGCAGACGACCAAAGGTGATCCATTCAAGGTCAAAGTTCAAAAAAGGCCATGCCAATTCCGATGCGATATACACACCGAGCAGCGTGCCTACAACTGCATAAATGGCTGCGGCAATGGTGAACCATTTGACCACTTCCATATCATACTTTACTGGTGTCGCTTGCGTAGCTTCCACAACAGTCTCCTCTCCAGAGTGAAATTAAAAAAACCAATGCACCTTGCACTCCATAATGAATCTGTTGTGCTTGGTAAACCTTTTTATTGTACTTATACTGATACTGCCGAGCGGCATTCTACTACAGTGTATCCATCCGTCAAGACTAGAAATTAATCTACTTAAGCCGGTCTGTTCGTCCCTTTCGCCACAGCAAGACGCGGCCTCATTCTTGCTAGATTTTCTATTATTCTTGCGCCACCCCGCTGGCCGTTGCGCACCCCTCGTCGGGTATTATTGATTCGGCACGAATATGTTTGAATTTTTCGTTCGGGCTGATGCTTCTAATCTCAGCATTGGGTACGCAAAACGTATCGAAGTCCATTCACCCTTGTATGTTTCGTTTTACTGGACATGGGTTAGTTTTTTGTTGGTTAATTCTGTCTGGTCCGGCACAATAGCTCGACTCACCCTTGGGACAGCAAGCCCGCATCGAAGCGAGGAGCGTTGTGCCGGTTTTTCATTGATAACCCGAACGGTTGCTTGGGCAAATAAGCCCGCATTTTTGCAAGGATGGGTACCATGAACGAGATAATAGTGGAGAAGTTTGTCGGTATCGATGTGTCCAAATCCACGCTGGATGTTTGCATCGAGCCTGCTGCGCAGACGTTGCATGTCATCTACGATGAGGCTGGCATCAGCCAAGTTGTCTGTTGCTTGGAAGAAATCGGTCCGACGTTGATCGTGATTGAAGCCACGGGCGGATTGGAGGTACGCATTGCGACCGAACTGGCAAGTCTTGGATTGCCGGTCGCTGTGATTAACCCGCGCCAAGCGCGTGATTTCGCAAAAGCCACCGGGCAGCTGGCCAAAACGGATCAGGTCGATGCGGCAGTATTGGCCGCGTTTGCCAAAGTGATCCGACCGCAAGTTCGACCGCTCAAGGACGCGGATACGCGCGCCTTGGACGATATGGTGAGCCGGCGGCGGCAATTGATCGATATTCGGGTTCAAGAGGCCCTCCGGCTCGGCACGGCGGCCTCAAGACCGCTGCAAAAGAGCTTGAAACAACACATCGCGTGGCTGGACAAACGGATTGCCGAAGTGGATAGCGATCTGACCAAACAGTTACGCGAATCGGATGTGTGGCGGGCCAAGGACGATCTGCTGCAAGGTATTCCTGGTGTTGGTGCGGTGACTACCCGGACAATGCTGGCGAAGTGCCCGGAGCTTGGGGCGCTGAATCGCCGCCAGATCGCCGCTTTAGCCGGAGTTGCACCGCTGGCGAACGACAGCGGCAAGCATCGCGGCAAGCGGTTCACTTGGGGCGGACGAGCCGATGTGCGGGCGGTGCTGTACATGGCGGCGGTTTCTGCGATACGGTGCAATGACACGATCAAGACATTTGCCGAGCGCCTGAAAAAGGCTGGTAAGCCACCTAAAGTGGTCATCGTTGCTTGCATGAGAAAGTTGTTAACCATCATGAATACCATGTTAAAAAACAATACTCCGTGGAATCCGAAAAATGCTTGACTTGGAACACGGTTGCTTCGATACATCAGGTGGAATGGGCTTCAAACTTCACTTGACCGGATCAATAGATTGCACAGTGACTGGTGAGATCGCTCGCCATTTATAGCAAAAGTATTCCGCCAGCCAGATCATCAACCCCATCGCGTTGCATAGCCCTTCAAATTTACGTCTTTGTACTTGACGCTGCACCAGAACCGCCCAACGAAGATGCTGTCCAACCCCATACTAGGGAAACGCCAAAAAAACGCTTATACAGACAATTACTTATTCACATAAATACATTTCCACCCGTAAATTTAGTTGCCTAGAAAGTTACTTTCTGGTATTAAAGCGGACTTTATTTTTATCCCGTTGGAGAAGTGCAATGCCGGTACAGCCACAAAAACCCGTCGCCCCCTACAAACCCAAGAAGGGCGAGGCCTACATGAACCCAAAGCAACTCGACCATTTCAGTCAAATATTAAACAATGTCAAGGCTGGGCTGGGCGAGGATATCGACCGCACCGTGCATACTATGCAGGACGAGGCCACTATATTTGCTGATCCGAATGACCGTGCCACACAGGAATCCGACGTAAGCTTGGAACTGCGTAACCGCGACCGCGAAGGCAAACTTATCAAACGAATCGATGAAATGTTGGCAAGAATCAACGCTGGTGATTACGGTTACTGCGATAAATGCGGTATTGAAATCGGCTTAAACCGTCTGGAAGCAAGACCTACCGCCACGCTGTGCATCGACTGCAAAACTCTTGATGAAATCCGTGAGAAACAAATAGCGAAATAATTTTCGCTCGATTTTCTCCAAAACCGACCTGTTTTCTTGCGCTTAAACATTAAAAAAGCCCCGCCAATTTTGGCGGGGCTTTTTTTCATACGAACGAACCGGCTTACTCTGCAGCAGTAGCCGCCTCCGGAGCTGCCAGCAGCACTTTCATGCTCAGCTTCATGCGTCCCTTGTCATCCACTTCCAGCACCTTCACGCGCACTATCTGACCTTCCTTGAGGTGATCCGACACGCTGTTGACGCGTTCATGGGCGATTTGGGAGATATGCAGCAAGCCGTCCTTGCCCGGCAACACATTTACCAGCGCGCCGAAATCGAGCAGCTTGACCACAGGACCTTCGTATATTTTGCCGACTTCAACGTCTGCTACGATATCTTCGATGCGCTTCCTGGCCAATTCACCCGCTTCGCCGCTCACACAGGCGATAGTGATGTTGCCGCTATCGTCGATGTCGATAGTCGTGCCGGTTTCTTCGGTCAGGGCACGGATAACCGCCCCGCCCTTGCCGATCACGTCGCGAATCTTCTCGGGATTGATCTTCATCTTGATCATGCGCGGCGCAAATTCGGAAACTTCGGTACGCGCATTCGGCATGGCCTGCTTCATCAAGCCCAAGATGTGCATACGGCCTTCGCGGGCCTGAGTCAACGCGGCCTGCATGATGTCGCGGGTGATACCGTTGATCTTGATGTCCATTTGCAGCGCGGTCACGCCTGCTTCGGTACCGGCCACCTTGAAGTCCATATCGCCCAGATGATCTTCGTCGCCGAGGATATCGGTCAGTACCGCGAAACGGTTGCCTTCCTTGATCAGTCCCATGGCGATACCCGCCACATGCGCCTTGATCGGCACGCCGGCATCCAGCAGCGACAGACAACCGCCGCATACCGAAGCCATCGAGCTGGAACCGTTCGACTCGGTTATTTCCGACACCACGCGCATCGCGTAGCCGAATTCTTCTTCGCTCGGCAACACTGCCACCAGCGCGCGCTTGGCCAAACGGCCATGACCGATTTCGCGGCGTTTTGGCGTACCGACACGGCCGGTTTCACCGGTGGAATACGGAGGGAAATTATAGTGCAGCATGAAACGGTCGATATATTCGCCCTGCAGCGCGTCGATTTTCTGCGCATCGCGCATGCTGCCCAAAGTCGCGACCACGATGGCCTGTGTTTCGCCGCGGGTGAACAACGAAGAACCGTGTACGCGCGGCAATACGCCGTTGCGGATAGTGATCGGGCGCACGGTACGGGTATCGCGGCCGTCGATGCGCGGCTCACCGCTGAGAATCTGTCCGCGCACGATCTTGGCTTCCAGCGCGCTAAACAGATCATTGATGTGGTTTTTCTGGGTTGCAACGACTTCCGGTGCCATTGCCGCCATCACTTTATCGTGAACCGCTGCCACGGCATCGGTACGCGCCTGCTTGGAACGAATCGCATAAGCCTTGCCCAGTTCGGCTTCAGCCAGACCGGCAATCTGCGCAATCAGGGCTTCGTCCTTGGCCGGAGCAGTCCACTCCCAAGCCGGTGCACCAACCGCATCGGCCATTTCATTGATCGCCTGAATCACCACTTGCATCTGCTCGTGACCGAACATCACCGCGCCCAGCATGATCTCTTCGGACAACTGTTGCGCTTCGGATTCCACCATCTGCACAGCGCGATCGGTTCCGGCAACCACCAGATCCATTTGCGAAGTCAGCAATTCCGTGGCAGTCGGGTTGAGCAGGTACTGGCCGTTGGCATAACCCACGCGCGCCGCGCCGATCGGGCCGTCGAACGGAATGCCGGACAGTGCCAGCGCTGCGGATGCACCGATCATGGCGGGAATATCGGAATCGATCTCGCTATCCGAAGACATCACCGTCGCGACGATCTGCACTTCGTTGTAAAAACTTTCTGGGAACAGCGGGCGCAACGGACGGTCGATCAGACGCGAGGTCAGAATTTCTTTTTCGCTCGGACGGCCTTCACGCTTGAAGAAACTGCCGGGAATCTTGCCTGCAGCATATGTTTTTTCCTGATAGTCAACGGTGAGCGGGAAAAAATCCTGCTCCGGCTTGGCATCTTTCCTGCCAACTACAGTGACCAACACCACGGTATCATCCAGACTGACCATCACCGCACCGCTGGCCTGACGGGCAATTTCGCCGGTCTCCAGCGTGAGTTGATGATTGCCGAATGTTAATGTTTTTTTATAGTGACTCAAGATAAACCTCTCATGTGCATGACATGACGCACAACGCGCCACACAAAATTGACAAGACGAAACAACACGGGCCGCTTACGCGACCCGCCGAATACAATCTGATTACTTGCGGATTTCCAGGCGTTGAATCAACGCACGGTAGCCCGCGTCATTCTTGCTCTTTAGATAATCCAGCAACTTGCGGCGGCGACTTACCAGACGCAGCAGACCGCGGCGGGAGTGGTGATCCTTGACATTGCTTTTGAAATGTTCGGTCAGATAAGCGATACGTGCGGTGATCAACGCCACTTGCACTTCGGGGGAACCCGTGTCACTTTTGGCACGTTGAAAGTCGGTAACGATTTGCGCTTTTTGCGCGGCGGTAATTGCCATTGGTTTTACTCTCCTAGAAAAAGTGTAGCATTTTACCCTTAAACGGGGTTATTGCTCAACCCCAAAATTTTCCGCCAAAGACGGCTTGGCGGCCTGTTTTGCCACCCCGGACAACAATCTGTCCGGCGCGAGGCGGCGACCCTGCAGCAACCCCACGCCGACAAATCCCTGCGCGCCATACAAACCGACCCTGCCATCCGGCAAGCCGGTATCCAGCGCCAGACGCTGGCCCTGCGCAAGGCGTTTGACCTGCACGTCATCCAGTTGCAGTCTGGGCATGTCCGGCATCAGGGTTTCCAGCGGCAAGATGCAGGCATCGCGCTCCGCGCCGTCCATCGCTTCAAGTTGCTGCCAGTTGTAGGCATCGTTCAAATCGAGGTGCGCTATCGCGATACGGCGCAGGCCGGTCAGGTGAGCGCCGCAACCGAGCGCCGCGCCGATATCTTCGGCCAGTGTGCGTATGTAGGTGCCCTTGCTGCAACGCACCGTGATGTCCATTTCATTGCCGCCGAAAGAGTTCAGCAGCAATTCGTGTATCACCACGTCGCGCAACTCGCGCTCTATGGTTTCGCCCTTGCGGATGTATTCGTAAAGCGGCTTGCCCTTGTGCTTGAGCGCACTGTGCATCGGCGGAAGCTGCCGAATTTCGCCGCGAAATTTCGCCAGCACAGCATCGACATCCGCCTGCCCGACATCGACCGGATGCTCGGCGACAATTTCGCCTTCCGCATCCCCGGTGGTAGTGGTTTGCCCCAGACGAAGCAAGGCGCGATAGGTTTTATCGGCATCCAGCAGCGCGTTGGAGAATTTGGTGGCCTCACCGAAACAGATTGGCAACAAGCCGGTGGCAAGGGGATCAAGGGTGCCGGTGTGTCCGGCTTTTTCGGCCTGAAACAGGCGGCGGACTTTTTGCAAAGCGTCGTTGGAGCTGAGTTCCAGCGACTTATCAAACAGAAGCACGCCATCCAGCGGGCGATAAGTTCGTGCCATTAGCGATTATCCTGAAAAACGCAATTAACGAAGAATGTTATGATATTTCAACGAATTACACCACTCTTGTAGGTGCGAATGAATTCGCACCTACAAACCCCTCAACTGAGCTTTCTAGGATTATTTTTTGTCTTCATGTTGCTGATCGCTGGCTACCGCCTGATCGATCAGTTGCGACAAGTGGCTGCCGCGCTCAACCGAGGCATCGTAAACAAAATGCAGTTGCGGCATGATGCGCAGCTTGATGCTGCGCGCCAGCTGCTTGCGCAGGAAACCGCCTGCACTTTCCAGCCCCTGCTGCGCCTCGGCGTGTTTGCCGTCCAGCCGGGTAAAGAATATCTTGGCGTGGGAATGATCGCCCGCCACTTCAACACCGGTGATGGTCACCAAACGTACACGCGGATCGTTGATCTCAAGGCGCACCAGCTCGGCTATTTCGCGTTGGATTTGCTGGGCGATACGGTCGGTTCTGGCGAAATTGCCCATTACAGCGCGCGCGCAACCTCGACGATCTCGTATGCTTCAAGCTTATCGCCCACGATCAGATCGTTGTAATTTTTCAGAGACAAGCCGCATTCGAAGTTGGATTTCACTTCCTTAACATCATCCTTGAAACGTTTCAACGAATCCAGCTCGCCGTCATGGATCACCACGTTATCGCGCAGCACGCGTACTTGGGCGTTGCGTTTAACCATACCTTCCAGCACATAACAACCGGCGATCGTGCCGACCTTGGAAACGGTAAACACCTGACGCACTTCGATCATTCCGAGGACAACTTCCTTCTTCTCGGGAGCCAGCATGCCGGACAATGCGGCCTTGATCTCGTCCACCATCGCATAGATGATGTTGTAGTAACGGATATCCACACCGGAAGTTTCGGCGAGCTTGCGCGCAGCCGCATCGGCGCGCGTGTTAAAGCCGATCACAATCGCCTTGGAAGCCAACGCCAGATTGACATCCGACTCGGAGATCGCACCGACTCCACCGTGGATCAGATTGACTTTGACCTCATTGGTGGAAAGCTTTTGCAAAGATTGCGCAATCGCCTCGGCAGAACCCTGCACATCTGATTTCACAATCAGCGACAGGGTACGCACTTCGCCCTCGGCCATTTGCTCGAACATATTTTCCAGCTTGGCGGCCTGCTGCTTGGCCAGCTTCACACCGCGGTATTTACCCTGACGGAACAACGCGATTTCACGCGCGCGCTTTTCATCCGCCATCACCATCAATCCCTCACCGGCGGCAGGCACTTCGGATAGCCCTTGAAGTTCTACCGGAATGGACGGGCCCGCTTCATTAACGATCTTGCCGGTTTCATCCAGCATGGCGCGCACGCGGCCAAACACCGAACCCACCAATACCGCATCGCCGCGACGCAAAATACCGGATTGGATTAGCACGGTCGCAACCGGCCCTTTGCCTTTATCCAGACGCGCTTCGATCACCAAGCCCTTGGCGGGGGTGTTACGCGATGCCTTTAGTTCCAGCACTTCGGCTTGCAACAGCACACCTTCAAGCAATTGGTCGATACCCTGCCCGGACTTGGATGAAACCTCGACGAACATCGTATCGCCGCCCCAATCTTCCGGTACCACACCTTCGGCGACCAGCTCCTGCTTGACGCGCTCGGAATTGGCATCTGGTTTGTCAATCTTGGTTACCGCCACCACCAACGGCACGTTGCCGGCCTTGGCGTGATGAATAGCTTCCTTGGTCTGCGGCATCACACCGTCGTCGGCTGCCACCACCAGAATCACAATATCGGTCGCCTTGGCACCGCGTGCACGCATCGCGGTAAACGCCTCGTGACCGGGCGTATCGAGGAAAGTGATCATGCCGCGCGGAGTATCGACGTGATATGCGCCGATATGCTGGGTAATGCCGCCCGCTTCGCCTGAAGCAACACGGGTGCGGCGGATGTAATCCAGCAGCGAGGTCTTGCCGTGATCGACGTGTCCCATCACGGTGACGACCGGTGCACGCGGTTCCAATACCGCATCGTGATGCTCTTCGGTATCATCAAGATAAGCATCGGGATCGTCCAGTTTCGCGGCCTTGGCAATGTGCCCCATTTCTTCCACCACAATCATGGCCGTCTCCTGGTCGAGCACCTGATTGATGGTCACCATCGAGCCCATTTTCATCAATGCCTTGATGATTTCGGTGGCCTTGACGGTCATTTTTTGTGCCAGCTCGGCAACTGTGATGGTTTCCGGAACCGATACTTCATGCACGATGGGTTCAGTCGGCAGGGAGAATGCATGTGCGGTTTCCGCTACCGCATGTTTGCTGTGTTTGTCATGGCGCGGCGCGCGAACCGGCGTAGCCCAGACACCGGGTTTCTCGCCGGTTTTAGCGGGAGTACGTTTCTTGTGCCCTTTATCGTCCCACGGGCTGCTCTTGACTTCGGCTTTGGGTTTCTTGACCGGCTTGGCTATTTTGTCGCCGGGCTTCGGTGCCGGCTTGTGCAATGTGCCTTCGGCCAGGTTAACCGGAGCACCGACAACCGGCGTAGCTGCGGCGACTTCTTCTTTGGCTACCGCCACGACAGGCGGTGGCAATTCCGGCTCGACTGCCTTAGGAGCTGCCTTGCGTTTGCTGCGCTCTTGCTTGATTTGCACTTCGGCTGCCTGACGCGCGGCCAATTCCGCCTGTAAACGCGCTTCCTGCTCGCGTGCTGCCAATTCCTGCTCATTCAATACCGCAACGACCTCGCCTCTAGCCGGTGCGACTACAGGGGCAACAACAGGAGCTGCTACTTCCGCAACAGCAGGAGCCACAACGCGGCGCTTGCGCACTTCCACCTGAATGGTACGCGCCCGGCCTGAACTGTCGGCCTTTTTAATTTCCGTGGTCTCGCGCCGGTTCAGCGTGATTTTTTTGGTGGGTTTTTCGCCGCCATGCGCCTGGCGCAAATGTTCCAGCAATTGCGCCTTATCCTTTTCGGAAACCGTGTCGGATTCCTGCTCTTTGCTAACCCCAGCCGCTTTTAACTGCTCAAGCAGCAACGTAACCGGTAATCCCAGTTCGGTAGCAAACTGCGCTATGTTCAATTTTCCCATTACCGTCCTTTAGTCTTTTATGGCTCAACTCATCGCATTTTTGAGTGGCATTTGCCATGCGGTAAAGCCGTAACCGTAGGGTGGGCTCTGCCCACCCTGTCGGGCAGAGCCCGACCTACATTTAGTTCCAGTCGTCCGGTTTAGACAATCCTTGCCGACTCAAGCAAACCAGGGCGCGCGTGCCGTCATGATCAACGTGTTGGCACGTTCGCTATCCATACCGGAAAGTTCCACCAGCTCATCCACATCCAGATCCGCCAACTGATCCTGCGTCGCTACACCCTTTGCAGCCAGCGTGCGTGCAGTTTGCTCGTCCATACCTTCCAGCTTGAGCAAATCCTCGATACCGTGTTCCACCTGCTCTTCACTGACAATCGCAGCCGTCAACAAAGAATTTCGCGCGCGACTGCGCAACTCGTTAACGGTTGCCTCGTCGAACGATTCGATTTCCAGCATTTCTTCCAGCGGCACATACGCAACCTCTTCCAGCGTATTAAAGCCTTCCTGCACCAAAATGTCGGCAACCTCCTCGTCCACATCCAGTTTTTCCATGAATACTGCGCGAGCCTTGGAAAACTCTTCGTTATGTTTTTCGCTGGACTGCTCGACAGTCATGATATTGAGTTCCCATCCGGTCAATTCACTGGCCAGACGCACGTTCTGCCCGCCGCGACCAATCGCCTGCGCCAGATTTTCCTCTTCAACCACCACGTCCATACTGTGCCGCTCTTCATCCACCACGATGCTGCTCACTTCGGCGGGAGCCAGTGCATTGATGACATAAGTGGCCGGGTCTTCCGCCCACAGGATAATGTCCACACGTTCACCGGCCAGCTCGTTGGTCACGCCCTGCACACGCGAACCGCGCATCCCGACACAGGTACCGATCGGGTCGATACGCTGGTCGTGCGATTGCACCGCAATCTTGGCGCGCGAACCGGCATCGCGCGCAGCACTGACGATTTCCAAAAGCTTTTCTTCAATTTCAGGCACTTCCAGCTCGAATAACTTGACCAGCAATTCGTTCGAAGTGCGCGACAAAATCACCTGCGGGCCGCGCACACTGCGATCCACGCGCAACAAATGCGCCTTGACGCGGTCGCCGACACGCAAATTCTCTTTCGGAATCATTTGTTCGCGCGGCAACAGGGCTTCGATCTTGCCGAACTCGATAATCGCGCTACCGCGCTCCAGCCGTTTTACCGTGCCGGAAACCAGATGTTCCTTGCGCTCCATGAAGTCGCTCAGGATCTGCTCGCGCTCCGCATCGCGGATCTTCTGAAAAATCACCTGCTTCGCGGCTTGCGCCCCGATACGCCCGAAATCAATGGACTCCAGCGGTTCTTCGATAAATTCACCGAGCTGGATAGCAGCATTGCGTTTTTGCGCCTCCGCCAGCTTAATGTGCATGTCCGGGGTCTCGAAAGTTTCGTCATCCATGACTTCCCAACGGCGGAAGGACTCGTACTCGCCGGTATTGCGGTCTATCGCAACGCGCACATCGGCTTCGTCCTCGAAGCGTTTCTTGGTCGCGGAAGCCAATGCCGACTCCAACGCTTCAAATACGACCTCCTTGTCCACGCACTTCTCACGCGACAGAGCATCCACCAGCAACAAAATTTCACGGCTCATACTATTCTCTCCGGCTAATTACCTGCATGTGCAGAGTGCACTTCGTGCACCCCGCATTTAAAAAATCGGCACCAAACGCGCCTTGTCCACATTCGACAGCTCGATTGCCACCTGACTGCCATCCACATCCAACTGCAATATCCCGTCACTCAATCCGCCGATCACACCGACAAAATTTTTGCGTCCCGCCAACGGCATGCGCAGCTTGAACTGAGCCTTCTCGCCCGCAAAACGCACGAAGTCCGCTTCCTTCTTCAGCGGCCTATCCAGCCCCGGCGACGAAACCTCAAGGCGTTCATAATCAATGTTCTCGACCGGAAACAACCGGGTCAATTGATTGCTCACCGTTTGGCAATCATCCACTGAGATGCCTCCCTGCTTGTCGATAAACACGCGCAATATGCCGCGTCCCGAGCGTTCAAAATCCACCAGCTCATAGCCCAAGCCGTTTACCGTCAATTCAACCAGCTTCACCACATCCATAATTACTGCCCACAAATAAAAAACGGGCTCGAAGCCCATCTCAAAACGCGGCGCATTGTAGCAAAACTCCCGCTCAAAGGGAATTAGATTAAACAAAACCGCGGATTAGAATAAATACCGGCTCTTCATCGCCCTCCACACCTCCCGCCCTGCCAAGCAAACACCGCCAATAAGCTTATATTGCACATATATATAATCAAGTGCATACCAACACACATCCCAAGTGCGGGCAAATACCGTTCAAAGCATGATCCATCTCAGTTCACTCTGGCATGGTGCTTTCCCCCTGCAAATCATGTTGCCCTCAAATAATAACTACCCCGTGCCGGGCATTCCCCCCTATCAGACAGACACTGATACAAACTTCCCTGCCTCCTTACAGCATAACCGGACAAACACCGATAGCGCCCTTGGGGTGCGGGAAATATTATTCCCAATAGCCGAAACCGGCTTTTGCGAAACTGGCGGGATCAACGGGAATGCATACCGGAAGCCAACGCAAGCATTCCCGCGTTGACGCGGCATTAATTACCTGATTTCCCGCCATTTTCGCCAAGGTATGCCACCGGCTAAGTCCGGTGGCAGTCTGTCCAACCAAGTGAAAGGATCACATCCAATGAAAAAAATCTGCCTTGAAATGCCCGTTGTCACAAAATGCACTGCAAACGAGTGCTCCTACAACGTCAATAGTGATTGCCACGCCCGAGCCATTACCATCGGCGACTCCCTTAAACCCGGCTGCGATACCTTTATCGAAGGATCTCGTCACATCAGTCAGTCCCAACAGACCGCCGGGATCGGTGCCTGCAAGACCGCCATCTGCAAGTTTAACGAAGACCTCGAGTGCATGGCGGAAAGTATTCAGGTCGGCAAGCTCAGGAATGAAGTCAACTGCATGACCTTCGCCCTGCGCTGAAAATTATGCGGCAACCCTGTATGGTGGGCAACCCCGGCCCACCATCAGTTGTTACAGGCACGACCCGCGCTGGCTTTGGCTGTCGGTGCAGCCGGCTAACAACACGGGGACAGCAAACGGCTGCTTCAGCAATATTCGGCCAACGCCATGCTAAACCGCTAATAACTGTTATATAGACGGAGGGCATGATGACTACATTTTTTGGAATTGACGAACGCAATGCACAAGGTTTTCTCGACCGGAGCATTGTCTGCTACCCACGCTCGCCGGATGGCAAATCGGACTTGCACAGCATTGTTTCTGCCATCAAAAACGAAGACATTATTTTCATCAAGCACTGCACGCCGCAATCCAGCCTGCATATCAAAGCCGTAGGCGTGGTGCGCTCCGATTTTCCGACTGAACATGCCCCGGGCATTTGCCTGCCGGTCGAATGGGTGTGGCGGGGTGAAAAAGTTCTGGAGAATTTTGATGAGGTGCTGTCATTGTGCGGCAACGCGCTCTATGAAGAACACAACATTCTGGTGCAAAGGGAGATCATTGATTTGCTGCCGGAGAAATATCAATTGCCGCAACAGCAGGAAGCCAAAACCACCGGATGACAGTCGTACCAGTGGATATTCAGATAAGATTAAAGTTGATCGGGAGGTTATATGCATATTCTTATCACTGGCGGTACCGGGCTGATCGGCCGGCAACTGTGCAAAGCATTGCTGGCGGAAGGACATGAACTGACCGTGCTCAGCCGCAATCCGGCTTCTGTCATGGCCAAATGCGGCACAGATGTTCACGCCATGGCTACGCTTGGCGAGTGGCATGCCGAACACACTTTTGATGCCGTCATCAATCTGGCGGGAGAACCAATTGTAGATGCGTGCTGGACAGCGCAGCGCAAGCAGGTTTTGTGGGATAGCCGCGTCACCCTCACCGGCGAGCTGGTGAGCCATATAGCCGCTGCCGCTAGCAAGCCAAGCGTGTTGCTCAGCGGTTCAGCGGTTGGCTATTACGGCAATCGCGGCGATGTCGGATTGGTTGAGGCGGATGATGCCGGGAATGATTTCGCCGCACGGCTGTGCCAAGCCTGGGAAAACGCGGCGCGCGGTGCGGAACAAGCCGGGGTGCGGGTATGCCTAGTGCGCACCGGTCTGGTGTTAAGCGGTGACGGCGGCATTCTGGGGCGCATGCTGCTGCCGTTCAAGCTCGGTTTGGGCGCGCGTCTGGGTGACGGAAAACAGTGGATGAGCTGGGTGCATATCGACGATTATGTGGCGATGCTGCTCGGCTTGTTGCACGATGCCCAGGCCAGCGGGCCATATAACATGACCGCACCGCAACCGGTCACCAATGAGGAATTTACTGCCGAATTGGCGAAAACACTGCATCGCCCCGCACTATTCACGGCACCCGCAGCGCTGCTGAAATGGGCGATGGGCGAACGTGCCAGCCTGTTACTGGAAGGGCAAAAAGTATTGCCCGGAAAAATATCTGCTGGCGGCTATCGCTTCCGGTTTCCCCATCTGGACGAGGCACTGCGCCATTTACTGCGCAAGTAGTTTTTAAAAAACGAGTGTTCGCAGCAAAAAAACAAGATACCCAAACCATGCCAAACCGCCTCGCGCAGGAGACCAGCCCTTATTTGCAGCAGCATGCCAGCAATCCGGTGGACTGGTTTCCGTGGGGCGAGGAAGCGTTGCGCTGCGCGCGCGAGCGGAATAAGCCGATCCTGCTGTCCATCGGTTATTCGGCCTGTCACTGGTGCCATGTCATGGCGCACGAATCTTTCGGGGATGCCGAAGTTGCGGCGGTAATGAACCGGCTGTTCATCAATATCAAGGTGGATCGCGAAGAGCGCCCCGACCTCGACCATATTTATCAGGCCGCCCATGCCATGCTGACGCAGCGCAGCGGCGGCTGGCCGCTTACCCTGTTTCTGACACCGGATCAAACGCCGTTTTTCGGCGGCACTTATTTCCCCAAACAAGCGCGTTATAACCTGCCCGGCTTTGTGCCGTTGCTGGAACAAGTGGCCGAGCTTTTTCGCACGCGCGGAGAGGATATCGCCCGGCAAAATGCATCGCTGCTGCATATCTTTGCTGCCTCGCTGCCGGCGGCGGCAGAGCAGGTCAGTTTCAACAGCGCACCGCTGGACGGTGCATGCAGCGAATTACGCCGGGCTTTCGATGCCAGCCACGGCGGCTTTGGCGGCGCGCCAAAATTCCCGCAACCGGCCGGACTGGAATTTTTGTTAAGGCATGCCGCGCGCGGCGGCGACCTGGAGGCGCGCAACATGGCGCTGCACACGCTGCGCAGGATGGCGGACGGCGGCATCCACGATCAGTTGGGCGGCGGCTTTTGCCGCTACAGCGTGGATGAACGCTGGGCGATTCCCCACTTTGAAAAGATGCTGTACGACAACGGCCCGCTGCTGGCGCTTTACGCCGATGCCTATGTGCTGACCGGGGAAGCGGCGTTCAAGCGCGTGGCACAAGGCATCGCAGGTTGGGCGATGCGCGAGATGCAGTCGCCGCAGGGCGGTTTTTATTCCAGTCTGGATGCCGATTCCGAACACCGGGAAGGAAAATTTTATGTATGGATGCCCGAGCAGGCCGCCAGCCTACTCAGCACCGATGAATATGCCGTCGCAGCCGCATACTACGGCCTGAATCAGCCGCCCAATTTTGAAAACAGATATTGGAATCTGCTGGTTGCCCAGCCGCTGGAAGCCATCGCGCAGGCGCGCGATCTGCCGCAGGAGCAGGTCGCGCAACTGCTCGCCAGCGCGCGACAAAAGTTATTCGCTTCGAGAGAAAAGCGAATACGTCCGGGGTGCGACGAAAAAATTCTGGTCAGCTGGAATGCGCTGATGATCAAAGGTCTGGCGCACGCGGGCCGGATGCTGGACGAACCGGCGTGGATCGTATCGGCGCAGCGCGCGGCGGATTTCATCCGTGCCGCGCTGTGGCGAAATGGCCGTTTACTGGCGGCCTGCAAGGACGGCAAGGCGCATCTGAATGCCTATCTGGATGACTATGCCTTTCTGCTCGATGCGCTGCTGGAATTGCTGCAAGCGGAGTTTCGCCCGGCTGATCTGGAGTTTGCCCGTGCGCTCGCCGATGTGTTGCTGGAACAATTCGAGGACAGGCAACAGGGCGGATTTTTCTTCACCAGCCACGATCACGAAAAACTCATCCATCGCCCCAAGCCCGGCCATGACAATGCCACACCGTCCGGCAACGGCATCGCGGCGTTCGCCTTGCAGCGTTTGGGGCATCTGTCGGCAGAGCCGCGCTATCTCGATGCCGCCGAACGCACACTGAAGCTCTATTACCCGGCGCTGGCTGATCAACCGGCGGGCTTCATGAGCATGCTGATGGTGCTGCAGGAATATCTTGCGCCGCCGCAAATCGTTATCTTGCGCAGTGCTCCGGGGGGCAGTGCAGCGTGGCACCGGCAACTGTCGCAGCACTATTGGCCCGCCACCCTGATTCTGGCGCTTGAAGGCGAATTTGCCGGATTGCCGGAAACGCTGGCGAAGCCTTTGTATTCCGGTGTCAGCGCGTGGGTTTGTCAGGGTGCAAAATGTTTACCGGTCAGCAACGATTGTCGGCATTTGATAGATGTTTGCCGCGCAGGCGAGGCAGGCGGTCATTAACATGGGTAAATGACTACTAGCGGAAAACCAGTTGATATCTCGCTTCATTAGCACATCCCTGCCGTTCGCCAATCTCAGCTAGAAGGGACTGTTTTGTAGACTGGTGGTGAGGTACGAAGCCCTGCATTTGGTGACTTCGAACATGCTGGGGTTCGCGTTGCTCACCGCCAGCCTACAGCGTAGCGACCTTTCAATTTGCTCCGGCTTCATCCCACTGGATTGATTGCTTCGCGGCATTCAATTTCTGGTCGCCCCAGCGCTTCGGTGGCAGCGGCAGCTCATTGGCACTGGTCACGGTAGAGCCTTCCCCGGATTTGGTAATTTCGACCAGCCCGGCGGCATTTTCAATATAGATGCCTTTGCCGCCGAGCAATGCGACATCCAGAGCCTGCGAAAAATAAAAACCGCCCCAGAAATCGGTACCCCTGATGCCGATAGTACCCACTGATGTCTGAACCTTGAAATCATGCTCCTTCAGTTTTCCGATTGCCCCGGTGACAGCACGGAACACGCCCTTAATCAACCCCAGCCGCGCCGTACCCTGCGCCGCCCGTTCCTGATAGCGGTAATCGTTTATGGCAAACTCGGTATCCGCCCCGAGACTCAACACAGCACCGTCGATCATCCTCAAACCCACGCGGGCGTTGCGCCCGGTCACGACATGGTCGCCTACCAATATCTGCGCCCCTAGTGACAGATTATCGGACGACTCATTATGGTTCGCAAACGCGGCACCCTGCACATGTATCACCGTGCCCGCCACGGAAGGCTTGGTGGCACGATCCATTCCGGAGGCAAAAGCCGATTGTGCGAACAGCACCGCACACAAATTCCAGACCAGCCACCCCATCAGCCGTTTTCTTGAAACCATTCGCGCGCTCCCTCTCGAAGGTATTTCTATTGTCGTGTATCCGTAACAGGCTTGAAAGCAACTACTTGGACACACCGCATCCGACACATTGTGGATGCCCAACACAATCCAACAACCGTTAGTTTGATTTGCTTGTTGAGGTGTTGAATTGCGTTTAAATCTGACCCAGCAATTGCATTGAATTTTGACCCACCCTAAGTTTATATCTTAACGGTTCAGGTTGTGGATAGTTTTCTGTTTTTGGCCTCCTTTCCGGATTGAGTTGA
>JAQTWT010000008.1 GCA_028689145.1 Gallionella sp. | reverse complement strand
CGCGCTGTACGTCGGCAAAATCCTTGCTTTTGCCGGTGTACGGGGTCACCGCCGCGGCAATCTCGGCTTGGGTCAGCAGGGTCGCGCCTTCCAAAGTGTAGCCGCTGATGTCGAAGCGCATCGCGGTAGATTCGGCGGTGGCCCCGGCTGGCTCCGCGGCGGCGATCACTTCTTCCTGACCGAAGGATAGCGGCGAGACCATCGAAAAAACTCCCAGCATAAAAAAATGGCGTGCGTTATGCCCGATAACTTGTTTCATAATTCCCGGTTCTATATTTGCGTGGCAAACGATACTGGTTTTGCGCATGCCCCATGATCGTTATCCTTGTGCGCACAGCGCACCCAGCGGTTACTCATTATTTGCATACCGGTAACGGCGCTGCCGCTAGCGGTGTTGCAGCCGGTACACCTGCATCTGCCAGCACCAAAGCTGGCGCATCCTTCTTGCCGTCTGTGTTATTCGCATCAGCCGGTGGCGTATCTATGGCAGCTACAGCCGGTGTGGCAGCAACCGGCGCTTGCATGAGTAGCGGTTGCGCGGGTGGGTTAACGGGCACGACAGGAGGGAGTACGGTGATGCTGTTCACCACGGCAGTCACAACCGGTGCAGCGGCTGCATCAGCGGCGGCTTGCGCGGCAGCCTGTGCGGCGGCTGCATCTGCGGCGGCTTGGGCGGCGGCCTGCGCGGCAGCAGCATCGGCAGCGGCTTGGGCGGCGGCCTGCGCGGCGGCTGCATCTGCGGCGGCTTGGGCGGCGGCCTGTGCGGCGGCAGCATCGGCAGCGGCTTGGGCGGCGGCCTGTGCGGCGGCTGCATCGGCAGCGGCTTGGGCTGCGGCCTGCGCGGCAGCAGCATCGGCGGCGGCTTGGGCGGCGGCCTGTGCGGCGGCTGCATCGGCGGCGGCTTGAGCTGCGGCCTGTGCGGCGGCAGCATCTGCGGCGGCTTGAGCTGCGGCCTGCGCGGCGGCAGCATCTGCGGCGGCTTGAGCTGCGGCCTGCGCGGCTGCTGCTTGGGCGGCTGCTGCTTGGGCGGCTGCTGCTTGGGCGGCTGCTGCAGCCGCTGCCTCATCGGCATTGGCATCTGCAACAGCTTGGACAACTGCTTCAGCGACGATGATCAAATTGCCACCCGTGATGTCATAGCCTTGCTGGTTGGAGTAATAGCCGTTGTAAAAACCTGCATCGGTTCCGGTGGCACCCGTACCCCAGAACTTACTTATATCGGGGGGCATGATCGTTGCGCCGCTTTGCGCCGCACCGTTGTAAGTCACCGTAACATCCGGTGCATTAACGAGCGTCATCGGAGTCAAGAAGCCGGCGAGCAAAGGCGCGGTATGGCCTTCATAGATGCGCCACACAGCTCCGGCTCCGCCGGTGTTGGCGATGTCCCAACCGGCAGCAGTAAAGTTCTCCATCGCCATCATCTGGGCGGTGGACAGCCCTGTCTCAGGTCCGTGGCTAGTTGCACGACCGGATGTTTGAACATCCCAGTAGCTGTTGTTGATGTACCCCATCTCATCCCAACCAATCAGCCCGCCGCCGCCAGCAGCAACGGCATTGGTGCTGTAGGAAGTGTCAACTATGTTCCAGTTGCCGCCCACCAACCCGCCAAAATCCGAAGTCCCGCTCACCGTGCCGAAGCTGGAATAGGTATTCGTGATGGTGCCGCTATTTTCGCCTGCCAAACCGCCGACATACCCATTCCCACTCACTGTGATGCCGCTGGAATAACTGTTGCTGATACTGCCATAGTTATACCCCACCAACCCGCCGACAGCACCGTTTCCGCTTCCGCCATTAACCGTACCGCTGCTGGCGTAACTGTTGCTGATATCGCCGTCGTTCCTACCCGCCAGCCCGCCAACGTTGGTGGCCCCACTCACGTTGCCCGTGGCGTAGCTGTGGCTGACCGTAGCCGTACCGTCGCTGTTGGCGTTAGCCCCCAGCAGCCCGCCGGCATTCGATTGCCCGGTTACGCTACCCGTGGCGTAGCTGTTGCTGACCGTGCCGTCCATGTTATACCCCACCAGCCCGCCGACACCGTCACTACCGGTCACATTGCCCGTGGCGTGACTATCGCTGACCGTACCCCAACTGTGTCCCACCAACCCGCCGACCTGATTGGTTCCGTTTACATCGGTCGAGGCATAGCTGTTGCTGACCGTGCCATTATTGAACCCCACCAGCCCGCCGCTGTTGAAATCCCCTGTTATAGTTCCACCAATCAGCCCCACGTTACGAATCTCGGAGCCCGCATACACATATCCAAACAGACCGACAAAACCTGTAGCTGGCCGATTGATGGTGAGATTGCTGATAGTGTGACCCAGCCCGTCGAAGCTGCCGGAAAATTCGGTAGTAGGTGTGGAGAGGCAACACGCATTTTTCCCGACCGGTACAAAGCCCGCGTTGCTCCACATGCCGGTCTTGATGCTGTTATCCAATGATGCGGCAAGATCAAGGTTATTTGCCAACGTGTAATGCGCGGTCAAATCCAGCGCCATTAACTGCAACTGGTGCGCGTTGGCAACAGTGGTGCTCCATTCACTGCGCAGGAAGGGACGGGTGTTGGTGTCGGACATCCACCAAGTGTTGACTAAATCGAGGCCGGAGATGGCACTGATTGAATTCATCATCTGCGCGGTGGACAGGGCGGTAGCTCCGCTGTCGGTGCCACCCAGTGCGTTGGTGTCATACCCGATCCCGAACGACACGCTGCCGCCTGCAGTTCCAGAATCCCAGAAGCTGTTGCTGACCGTGCTGGCCTCGTTGCGCCCCACCAGCGCGCCCACTTCAGTGGCACCGCCAAGCAGACCGGTAGCGTAGGCGCTGTCTATAGTGGCACCGAAGTAAATGGGGTTGGCTGTATATATCCATGCCTGGTTGTTATACCCCACCAAGCCGCCTACGCGATTATCGCCGCTCACCGCGCCGATAGCGTAGCCGTTCAAAATCGAGCCACCCAAGTTATATCCCACCAGCCCGCCAACCTCCGAGGACGCGGCAGCGCCGGTCACATTGCCGGTCGCGTATGAATGACTGATCGCGCCACCACCGGAATAGCCCTCGAAAATACTGAACTCGTAGTAGGGCTTCGCGCTATTGAAACCAACCAACCCGCCCACAGTCCCACTACCGCCCACCGCACCGGTAGCGTAGGAATACTCAATTAGTCCATCACTATATCCGGCCAGCCCGCCGACGTATTGGCGACCGCTGACCGCACCCGCAGCATGGGCGTTGCTGATCCACTCCTCGTTGTATCCCGCCAACATGCCGACAAAATCACGCCCCGTCACGCTTCCGCCGTTCAGCCCTACGTTTTTCACTACACCCATTGCCCCGACATGGCCGAACAGGCCGACGTAATCAGTTGCTGGTCGGTTGATCAAAAGGTTGTTGATGATATGGCCGAGGCCATCGAACGTACCAGCAAATGTTCCGACAGGCGCGAAACCGGCACCTGCGTTCCATCCGGATGTTACCGATGCATCAATATCCGCACCCAGCACATAATTACCCGCCAAATTGCCGTTCATACCCTGCAAATCCGTAGCCGTAGTACTACCCGCCGCACCCAGACTGGTGATGACAGTGTAGTTTTTAACGACACCATCCGAACCCAGTTTGGTGCTGAAGTTTTGCCCGGCAGGGAGGTTGACGGCAGCTCTAACATTATAGGTGCTGTTATTACCTGCGGCGACATTGGCTTGTCCGTATTCCAGCGCGAGACTGGCGCTGCCGGAGCCGTTCATTGTGGCATTGATGTTGATGTTGTTCTGCGCGTTAAGGGTCAGTTTATTTACCGACCAGCTCACGATGTCGTTGACGTTTACGTTGCCCGCCGTACCGCTGCTGCCTGTGGTGCTTTGAATGGTGAAGTTACCTCCCGCCAGTGCCGTCGCTACCGCGGCACCGCTCATGTCGCCGCCGCTGGCTGCGATGGTGAAGTCAACCGGGTCGATCAGCCATGTGCCGCTCTTGCCATTGCTTGTAAGGGTGGTGACGCGCGCGCTGTCGGCCACTTTGACGTGCGCGGCAGAGGTTTCGATGAAACCGCCGTTTGTGCCGAACACACCCTCTCCCCCAGCCCCTCTCCCGCCTGCGGGCGAGGGGAGCGAGGACGCATCCAGTTTGCCGGTCACATTGACGGTGCCGGTCTGCATATCTGCCAGCACATTGATGCTGCCGCCGCCCACGCCTTTGGCGCTGATGACTCCGCCCGCATCCGTGCGCTGGCTGGCCTTGAATACGATCTTGCCGCCTTGCAGCGTGGCGCTGTCGGCGTTGACGGTGCCGCTGTTCCTGACCACGGTACCGAACAGGCCGAGGCTACCGGATGAAGCAAAGAGTTGACCGACGTTGGTAGCATCTCCCGCCGGGGCGGTGATGTTGACTCTGAGGTTGGGGTCGTTGCTGTTGACCAGTTCGACGCTGTGTCCGGCGGCTAATAGTATTTCGCCGTTCGGCGCGTTGATGATGCCGGTGTTTTCGACGTCGGGGGCGATCAGGTAGATTTGTCCGCCGCCCAGCCCATCACCGCGCGCGGTGAGGCTGCCCGCGTTGCTGATGTTTTGCGCACCCGCCACCCGGCTAAAGTTGTGCCTTCCGGCAAGGAAATCTGCGTTGCTGATGTTGAGCGTGGTCGCGACCATGCCCGCGACGTTGACGGTGGCGTTGGCACCGAACACGATGCCGCTCGGGTTGACCAGGAATACCCGGCCATTGGATTGCAGGCTGCCGAGGATACTGGACGGGTTGTTGGTGACTACGCGGTTGAGTACGGCGGATGATGCCGACTGCTGGACGAAGCGGGTCGCTTCGTTAGCTCCGATGGAGAAACCCTGCCAGTTGATGATGGTGTTCGGGGTGTTGGTGACGGTGAGGGTGTTGCCGGTGGTAGCGAAACCGGCCTGACCGTTGACGACGGCGGCCCCCATTGGGTTGGCTTGCACGCTGGTCGCAAAACAGCAGGCCAACGCAAGAACGACAGGCTTAAAACCAAGTTTGCCATTCAGGTTATTCGAATTATTTGCACTGACCGCGCCAGCTGCCAGCATCGCATTCAGAACACTGGAACCAGAACGCTTTCCCTTTGCGCTGACCAGTTCGGATACGACTACCCAAGCGTTCAACACTTCTGACCAGATGGTACGAAAAACATGATTGAGGGAAGATTTCATGACTCTCTCCTCAATATAACAGGGGGATTATTGCTTATTCCACCAACTTCTTTTGGCGTTCTGTTCATGGTCGTTCTGGCTCCGCTATCAGTCCGTTAATACTGCAAGATGACAAAATAGTAATGCCCACAACAACATCAGTGTTATGAACCAGTTCACACCTTTGCAAGATTAAAACTGCCAGCTTCACTCGCCAATTTTTGCAAGACGGGCAACTTCTGGATGGTAAGACATCCCTGCTGCAGGCTGATAATTCCCGCCCGCTCCCATTTCTTTAAATGCTTATTCACCCGCTCTCGCGTCACGCCCACCAGATTGGCTATCTCCTGCTGCGATACCTTGAGTTCAATCTGAATATCGCTCCCGACCGCCTTGCCGTAAATTTCCTTCAGCGCCATCACCCGCTTCGCCAAGCGCGTTTCAGAATCAAAAAACAGCACTTCTTCCAGCAGCGTATCCGCCGCCCTCAAGCGGTTAGCCAGCAAATGAAGCAAACGGATCGCGGTAGCCGGGGTATCTTCCAAGAATGGGATAAGGAAGCTCCGCTCCAGAATAACCAGCACACTGGGAACCAGGGTGGTCACCGTGGCGGTTCTTGGTTTTCCGTCAAGCAGACTCAATTCACCGAAGAAATCTCCCTCGCTCAGCAAATCAAAAATAATCTCTTTGCCATCTGCAGACAGTGTGCTGACCTTCACCCCTCCGCTCAGGACGATGCACATTTCACTCCCGGCTTCCCCGCGGCGGTATATTTCTTTCTTTTCCGGAAGACGGAGGCATGTGCTGTTTTTAAGTACCTCAGACAAGCGACCGGTTGGCAAACCCGCAAATAAAACACTTTTTGACAGGTGTTCAAGCTCGGTCGGGTTAATGCAATCAAAATCGGAAGTTGTTCTTTGCAGTTGTATAGTGTTTCCCATGTTCACGGCTACCAATTCGCCATATTGTTTGTCTGTCCAAATTACAATGGTCAGTCCTGTACTCTTTCCTCTAAATCACCGGAATCTTTTCTGTTATATGCAATTGGCAAAATATCTTTCACCTCGGGAATTCCATGCAACTCCAAAAATTCTTCCAGTGTCGCAAACGCTGTTTTAAGCTCCTCCACACGCTCTTCAATTAGGTCCGGCGTGTAAATACAGGCAAATTCCAGCGCATGAATGGCTCGCTGCAACATGGGTGTGCCGCAAAAAACTACCGTACCGGCCTGATAGTGCGCCTGCTGCCTGATATCCGCGAACCTCTGTTCCGCAAACGCGCTCTCGATGCTGGCAAGCGTGTCCGGAAACTCGGCCATCAATCTCGTGATTGCCTTGCGCCATAAATCCGGCATATCCAATGCCTGCTTTATCCCGAGCTGAACGTCGAATATCAAACCGGACATTTTCATTGACTCCTTATGGGTTCTGTTGAAACCCGGTATCTATTTGCATGAGCACAAAACAATCAAACCGTCAAAAATAGCGCGGTTTATCTTGTCCCGTCTTAAACTACATTTCCTGCTGCCCGCACTCAATCGGCAAAACATCTTCCACTTCAGGAATTCCATGCTCATCCACGAAGGACTCCAAAGTATCAAACGCCGCTTTTAATTCCCCCAAACAATCTTCGATCCGGTCTGGTGTATTGATACAGGCCAGCTCCAGTGCTTGAATGGCCTCGTGCAACATGGGTGTACCGCAATGCAAAACCGTCCCGAGCAGTTTGTGAACATGAAACTGCATATCCGCAAACCTCTGTTCGGCAAATGCACTTTCGATGTTTGCAAGCAAACCCGGAAACTCTGTCATCAATGTCGAAATAGCCCTGCGCCATAAATCGACCATACCAAAGGTGTTGTCTATACCCTGTTGAACATCGATTATGAATTTGGACATTCCGCTTATTTCCCGATGAATTAGGCAACAGCGACTTTTTAACAAGCCCGCGTCCATAAAACGTCCATGCCTATTCCCACTTGGCTGGCGACTGTCGAATTACCAACAAATTAGCAAGCAAGCCACGACTATTTTTCATCCATACTTTGTACAGCCAAGCACCGCCTCTACCCGATAAACGTCCATCAAGCGTCCATTGCATGGTCGCTGCATCGCGACCATAATTTGCAGATGAATAAACGAAAATCTACCGCGTCAGAAAGCAAAGCATTGAGTTTGGCGCTGCTCGGACATCCGGATATCCGCGTGTTTGGTGCACCCGTTGATGCCGGCTACGCCAAGCTGCGCGGATTACTGGCGCTTCTGGCGCTGTCGGCGGAAACACCGTTGCGGCGCGAATATCTGGCCGAGCTGTTCTGGCCCGATATGCCTCTCGAAACAGGCCGCCAGAATTTGCGCCGGGCGTTGTTCAATTTAAAATCCGCCATGGGCTCAGCAGGCTACCTGCTTTCTGCAAAACGCGATGCGGTAACACTGCACCGTCAGGGCTTGTGGCTGGATGTGGAGGAACTCACTGCCGCCATGCCCGCCTGCACGTCCGCTCACGACAACCCGGCTCGCTGCACCATTTGTCTCGCCCAAATCGAACCCAGGACAGAGCTGTATCGCGGCGAATTCATGGAAGGGTTTACGTTGCCGGATTGTCCTGATTTCGAAGACTGGCTGATGATGCAACGCGAAACCCTGCACCGTCGCGCGCTCGCCTTGCTGGAACAACTCTCGAATTGCCGTGAGCAAATTGGCGATCACAGCAAAGCGCTGCAATTCGCCTTGCGCTTCACGGAACTGGAACCGTGGGATGAAAACGCCCATCGCCGGATCATGCGTTTGTATGCGTTAAACAGCCAGAACAGCACGGCTATCGCCCAGTACGAGACCTGCTGCCACCTGCTTAAAAATGAATTGGGCGTATTGCCCGGCAAGGAAACACGGCAGTTAGCCGAACACATCCGCAACGGTAATTTAGCGCGTAAATCGCCCGTTACCGCACAAGCCAAGCCGCCGCAAACCATCCCTCAGCTGCTTGCAGAACGACGTCAGGTAACGGTGCTTTACTGCGAATTAAACCTCGCTACAATCGATGACCCAGATGAGGCAATGGCGCTGCTACGCGCGCCCCAAGCCCGCTGCGCGGAAATCATCCGGCAGTTTTCCGGGCATATCGTGCAGACGCACGGCGGCGGCTTGCTGGCTTATTTCGGTTACCCGCAAGCCGATGAATTCGCCGCCCGCCGTGCCGTGCAAGCCGCTCTGGCGATCACCCGCGAGGCAGCTCAAGGCATTGAGATTCGTGCCGGTGTACATACCGGACTGGTCATCACCGGCGATGATTCATCCATGCCGGATACGCTCGGCAAAACTTCGAAGCTCGCCATCCAGTTGCGCCAAAGTGCGGCACTCAACGAAGTGTCGATCAGCCGGCAAACGCACGATCTGGCAGGCTGGTATTTCGATTGCACCAGTTTGGGCAGCCAACCTTTATCCGGTATGGCGCAGCCCGTGGAAATATTCAGGGTGTCGGGAGAAAGCGGCGCGCATACCCGTCTGGATACGGCAACGCAACTTACCCCGTTAGTCGGACGCAAGGCCGAAATTACCAAACTGACGAAGTTGTGGCAAAGAGCCGTACAAGGCGAACACCAGGTAGTGCTGGTGCAAGGCGAGGCAGGCATCGGCAAATCGCGCCTGCTGCATACTCTGAAAGAACATCTTGCCGGTCAGCCGCACGCACTGCGCGAACTACGCTGTTTCCCGGAATTCAGCCAGTCGCCTTTTTATCCGCTGATCGCAACGCTCGAAGTGATTTTTGGTTTTGCGCACGGTGACTCACCCGGAGTGAAGTACGGCAAGCTGGCAAAAAATATTGAAACGTATTATCCGGATTCGGCGCGGGATGCAATCCCCTTGCTAGCGCAGATGCTTTCACTGCCTCCCGGCGAACATTATTCCGCCCCCGGTTTGTCGCCGCAAAAGCAGAAGGAGGGCACGCTAACCATCCTGCTCGATCTGTTGTATGCGCTTGCAAGGCAACAGCCGGTGCTGCTGATTGTGGAAGACTTGCACTGGATCGATCCTTCCACGCTGGAACTGTTGACACTATTCGTTGAACAAAAAAGAGCGGGGCCCATTCTCGCGGTATTCACCGCACGAATCGAATTTGTGCCGCCCTGGAAGAATTCGCTCAAATCTACGCTGGTACTTACTCATCTCGACGAGGACGATGCGGCAAAAATCGTTGCCTCGATAAGCGGGGGCATTCCGGCAGCGACCCTGCACCGCATTGTGGAACGTGCCGATGGCGTGCCATTGTTTGCCGAGGAGATGGCCAAAATTGCAGCTATAAACGACCATGCCAACATTCCGGCGACGCTGCACGATCTGCTGGCCGCGCGTATGGATAATGCGGGTGCGGCAAAATACACTGGGCAGCTTGCCGCAACCATCGGGCGCGAATTCGATCTGGATTTGCTTCGCAAGGTTTCACCGTGCGATTCTGCCACACTGGCGCATGATCTGGACACCTTGCAGGATGCCGGGCTGATACTGGAACTGGACAGCACAACCCGTCAGTTCAAACATGCGCTGATTCAGGAAGCCGCCTATCAATCCCAGACCAAAACAGACCGCCAGACTGCACATGGACGGATCGCACAAGTTCTGCAAAGCGATTCTCCCGATATTGTCACCGCCCAGCCGGAACTGCTGGCGCAGCATTTTTCAGCGGCAGGAGAAACGCGGCAAGCCATCGGATACTGGATCAAGGCTGGACAACTGGCAGCTGGATGCTCGGCCAATCTGGAAGCAATGAAACATTTCAATTCTGCCCTGCAACTGTTGATGACTTTGCCTGTGGATATGGACAGGAACCGCACGGAACTCACCCTGTTGGTCAGCTTTTGTCCCGTATTGTATGCCGCAAAAGGCTTCGGTTCGGAAGAAGCCACCCAGGCTAACACACGCATGTCAGAACTGGGCGGATTGCTGGAAGACAGCACGGAATTATTCATGGCGAAGTGGGCGCAGGTGTTGAACACCACGTCAACCATCGGTCCCCGTGGGATGCCAGAAGCTGCAATGCAGTTGTTAGGCATGGCGCATGACGACCCTGTGAAAAAATTGGCTGCACACTATATCGGTGCCAATGCAGCTTTCTGGCTGGGTGATTTCAAATTCACTCATGCACACATTGAACAGGCTATTGCACTTTATCATCCGGATCATTGCCAGATACACTTGGAGCAATTCGGCACAGACATGTCCTTATCCTGTACTGCATTTTTATCTTGGGTGCTTCACATCCTTGGTTTCCCAGATCAGGCGCAACTGGTTTGCCATCGGATGCTCCAGCAGGCACGAAAGTTAGCGAATCCCCATACCCTTGCGCAGGTACTCAGTTTCGCGGCCGTGCTGCATCGCTGGTTAAACAAACCTGTGGAAGCCTTGAATTTGTCCGCAGAAGCTATTGCTATCTCACGACAACATGACTTCTCCCTTTGGTTGGCTTGCGGAGAAACGACACACGGATGGGCACTGGTCATGCGTGGACAGAAGAAGGAGGGAATCGCTGAACTCTGTTCAAGCATAGCCGGGATGAGGGCAGCATTATGCGGAATATCGATAGCATTCCTGTCGGCTTTGATTGAAGCCTATATGCATCTGAAGTTGCACGAGGAATCGCTCAGCATGCTTGTGGAAACGCAGACTGAAGCGGCAAGAACAGGAGATAATCATTTCGATGCCGAGCTGTATCGCCTCGAGGGTGAATGTTTGCTGGCGCTTGCACCATCCAATGCGGCGCGAGCCGAAGCTTGTTTCGATCAGGCACTCGCCGTCAGCCGTCGGCAACATGCAAAATCACTGGAACTGCGGGCTGCGATGAGCATGGCGCGGTTATGGCAACAGCAAGGCAAACAGAAAGAGGCACGGCGCTTGCTGGAGAAAGTCTATAACTGGTTCACCGAGGGTTTCGATACCCCGGATCTTAAGGAAGCAAGAGTATTGCTGGACTCTTTCTGCTAAATCGAACAGCCTCCTCCATCCCGATTTGCACCCGGACTCATCCATTGCACAGGTGCTACAGAGCCCCCATAATCCCCTTATGAAAAAAGGACAATTAGCCGCTTCAAAAACCAAAGCCTTGAGCTTGGCGCTGCTGGGCCATCCGGATGTCCGCGTGGCAGGGATCCCCGTTGATGCCGGCTATGCCAAGCTGCGCGGTTTGCTGGCGCTTCTGGCGCTGTCGGCTGAGGCTCCACTGCGGCGCGAATATCTGGCAGAACTGTTCTGGCCCGATATGCCTCTCGAAGCAGGCCGCCAGAATCTGCGCCGGGCACTGTTCAATTTGAAATCCGCCATGGGTGAAATGAGTCACCTGCTGTCAGCAAAACGCGATACGGTAACGCTGAACCGGCAGGGCTTGTGGCTGGATGTGGAGGCATTCACCGCCGCCACACCCTCATGCACGTCCGCGCCCGCCCCGGATCATTGCACCCCCTGCCTCGCGCAAATCGAACCCAGAACAGAACTGTATCGCGGCGAATTCATGGAAGGGTTTACGTTGCCGGATTGTCCTGATTTCGAGGACTGGCTGATGATACAACGCGAAACCCTGCACCGCCGTGCGCTCGCCTTGCTGGAACAACTCTCGAATTGCCGCGAGCAAATTGGCGACTACAACAAGGCGCTGCAATTTGCCTTGCGCTATATAGAGCTGGAACCGTGGGACGAAAATGCCCACCGCAGGGTCATGCGTTTGTATGCGTTAAATGGCCAGAACAGCTCGGCTATTGCGCAATACGAAACCAGCTGCCACCTGCTTAAAAAGGAATTGGGCGTATTGCCCGGCGAGGAAACACGGCAGTTGGCCGAACGCATCCGTAACGGCAAAATAGTACATCAGATGCCTGCTGCCATTCCGGCACTGCCGCCGCGAACTGTCCAGCAACCACTGGCTGAACTGCGGCAAGTAACGGTACTGTACTGCGAACTTAACCTCGCTGCGATTGACGATCAAGATGAGGCAATGGCGCTATTATCCCCCGCCCAGACTCGCTGCACGGAAATCATCCGGCAGTTTTTCGGACATATCGTGCAGACGCACGGCGGCGGTTTGCTGGCTTATTTCGGTTACCCGCAAGCCGATGAATTTTCCGCCCGCCGTGCCGTGCAGGCCGCCCTGGCGATCACCCGCGAGGCAAATCACAACATTGAGATTCGTGCCGGTGTGCATACCGGACTGATCATCACCGGCGACGATTCATCCATGCCGGATGCGGTCGGCAAAACCTCCAGACATGCTATCCAGTTACGCCAACGTGCCGCCCCCAACGAAGTGGCGATCAGCCTGCAAACATATCGTCTGGTGGACTGGTATTTCGATTGCACCAGCCTGGGCTGCCAGCCTTTATCCGGCATGGCGCAGCCCGTGGAAATATTCAGGGTGTCGGGAGAAAGCGGCGCGCGCACCCGTCTGGATAGGGCAATCCAGTTGACCCCGTTGATCGGACGCAAAGCCGAGATCACCAAGCTGACGGAGTTTTGGAAAAAGGCCGTACAAGGCATTCACCATATTGTGCTGGTGGAGGGCGAAGCGGGAATCGGCAAGACGCGCCTGCTGCATGCCCTGAAAGAGCGGCTGGCCGGACAACTGCACACACTGCGCGAATTGCGCTGTTTCCCGGAATTCAGCCAGTCGCCTTTTTATCCGCTGATCGCAATGCTCGAAGCTATTTTTGGTTTCGCGCACGGCGACTCGCCCGAGGTAAAATCCGAAAAACTGGCGCAGTATCTCGAAACGCATTTCCCTGCATCCACACGGGATTCCGTACCCCTGCTCACCCAGTTACTGTCACTGCCCCTATCCGAAAATCATCAGTCCACCGTTTTGACCCCGCAAAAACAGAAAGAGCAAACCATTGATATCCTGCTCGATCTGCTGCACGCGCTGGCCTGGCAACAGCCGCTGTTATTTATTGTGGAGGATTTGCACTGGATCGATCCCTCCACGCTGGAATTGCTCTCTTTGCTGGTTGAGCAGGCAGGGAGAGGGCCCCTTCTCGCGGTATTCACGACCCGTCCCGAATTTGTGCCCCCGTGGAAGAATGCACTCAAGTCGGCGCTGCTGCTTGCGCCTCTTGACGAGGACGATGCGGCGGAAATGGTGGTTTCGATAAACGATGACATCCCGGCTGCGACCCTGCGCAGCATCGTGGAACGCGCCGATGGCGTACCGCTGTTTATCGAGGAAATGGCGAAAATTGCCACGCTGGACAGCCAGGCAAACATTCCGGTGACGCTGCATGATTTGCTGGCTGCGCGTATTGATCATCTGGGTGAAGCGAGGTACACCGCGCAGCTTGCCGCAACCATCGGGCGCGAATTCGATCTGAATTTGCTGCGCAAAGTTTCACCGTGCGATTCCGCGACGCTGACACATAACCTGGGCGCATTACAGGATGCAGGGTTGATATTGAGGTTGAACGACACAACCCGCCAATTCAAGCATGCGCTAATTCAGGAAGCGGCCTACCAATCCCAGAGCAGAGCCAACCGTCAGGCTGCGCATGGGCGGATCGCACAAGTGCTGCAAAGCGACTTCCCGGTGGCCGTCACTGCCCAACCGGAACTGCTGGCGCGACATTTCGCGGCGGCAGGTGAAGCACAGCCGGCCATCGAATACTGGCACAAGGCCGGACAGTTGGCAGCCGGTAATTCGGCCAACCTGGAGGCAATGAAACATTTCAATTCCGCCCTGCAACTGTTGCTGACTTTGCCTGCGGATATGGATCGACATAGAACTGAATTGACCATATTGGTCAGTTTCTGTCCGGTGTTATATGCCGTAAAAGGCTACGGCTCGGAAGAAGCCAACCGGGCTAATACACGCATTTCCGAACTGGGCGAGTTACTGGAGGACAGCACTGAATTATTCATGGCAAAATGGGCGCAGGTGATGAATACCGTTGCCGGTGCAGGTTCCTGCGAAGGTGAAACACTGCAAATCGCGTTTCAACTGGTGGAGATGGCGAATAATGATTCCCTGAAAAAACAGGCGGCGTTCGATGCCGTGGCTACCGCAGCTTTCTGGATGGGGGAATTTGAAACCGCGCGTAGCCACGCCGAACAGGCTCTCGCGTTGTATCATCCGGATCACTGTCAAACGCTGCAGGAACAATTTGGCGAAGACCTGTCCATAGCCAGCGCGGCGTATTTGTCCAGCGCACTTTATTTCCTCGGCTTACCGGATCTTGCGCAACAGGCTCACCGTCAATCACTGATACATGCCCGGAAATTGGCACACCCCCATACCCTCGCCCAGTCACTCTGTTTCGCTGCCGGTTTCGGTCGCTTGATGAAACAACCTGCGGTTGCTTTATCCTTGTCTGCCGAAGCTATCGCCATCTCACGACAACATGACTTTTCCGTCTGGCTGGCCTGCGGTGAAATGACTCATGGCTGGGCGCTTGTCATGCACGGGCAAACAACAGAAGGTATCGCCGAAATAAAATCGGGCATCGCCGGGATGCGGGCAACGGTAAGCGGCATACCGGTGACTTTTCTGTCCGCTCTGGCGGAAGCTTACCTATATCTCAAGATGCACGATGAGGCACTCGCAGTGCTTGCGGAAGCCCAGGCTGATGCGGCAGAAACAGGCGACCATCATTTCAACGCCGAACTGCATCGTCTAAAAGGGGAATGTTTGCTGGCGCTTGCACCCTCCAGCGCTGCGCAAGCAGAAGCTTGTTTCGATCAGGCACTCGCCGTCAGCCGCCAGCAACAGGCAAAATCACTGGAATTGCGGGCTGCGATGAGCATGGCCCGGTTATGGCAACGGCAAGGCAAGCAAAATGCGGCGCAGCGCTTGCTGGCGGGAGTGTACAACTGGTTCACTCAGGGTTTCGATACCCCGGATATGCGGGAAGCGGCTATCTTGCTCCGGCAAGAATAAGCCCTACTCCGTGATTTACCGGACTTAACCGATTGCAAGAACAACCAATTGCCCGATACGTAGCGGTGGTCACTCCAGCCAGACGAATGTCCCCATGCGCCCGGTCACACCGTCGCGGCGATAGGAAAAAAACTGCTCGCGCTCGCGGTAGGTGCAGTACCCTCCACCGTAAATTTGCGTGATACCCAGCGTGTTCATGCGCAATCGCGCCAAGGCGTAGATGTCGGCCAGCCACTTTTCACCCTCTCCCCCGCCCTCTCCCATCAAGGGAGAGGGGGTGAATGCCGATGCGGCTTGCAGGTCGTACTCCACGAAAACCGCGCGCACTTCTTCGCCCACCTCGAACGCCTCCCGTCCGATCGCCGGGCCCAGCCATGCTATAAGATTTTGCGGCGCAACTTCCATCGTCTGCACGGTCGCTTCGATCACGCCTGCCGCCAAACCTTTCCATCCGGCATGCGCGGCAGCAACCACTGTCCCTTGTATATCGCACAGCAACACCGGCAGACAATCGGCGGTCATCACCACGCACACCGAACCGCGCTGCCGTGCGATACAGGCATCGGCTCGTGGCAAGCAACTCGCCATATCGGCATTTGCGACCAGTGTGCCATGCACCTGTTCCAGCCATACCGGTTCGCTGGGCAGCAGCGTATTGAGCAACATGCGGTTGCGCGCCACGCCCAGCGGGTTATCGCCGACGTGGCTGCCCAGATTGAGGTTGTCGTAGGGAGCGACGCTCACACCGCCCTGCCGGGTGGTCTGAATGGCTTTGACCTGCGCGGGCGCAGGCCAATCGGGGATGAGACAATGATTGCGGATGCTCACAGTCCCTCTCCCCTACCCCTCTCCCGCCGGAGTTGAAAATTGCTTTTCTCGTTCGCTTCCTCGCCCGCTTGCGGGAGAGGAGAGGGCATCGGGAGAGGGGTAATTGCTTTTCGTATCTGTTGCAACAACTGAACCATGTCCTGCGGCAGCGGCGCGTGCCATTCCAGTGTTTCGCCGCGGTCAGGATGCTCCAGCGCCAGCCGTGTGGCATGCAATGCCTGACGCGGGAAACCGTTCAACAAGCCGCGCAATTCCGGCACGCACTTCTGCGCGCCTTTTTGGTACACGCTGTCGCCCACCAGCGGATGGCCGATGTACGCAAGATGCACGCGAATCTGGTGAGTGCGGCCGGTTTCCAGACGGCAGCGCAGCAAGGTGCAGCAGGGAAATTTCTCTTCGGGCTGGTAATGTGTGACAGCGGGTTTACCGTCTTCAACCACCGCTATTTTGACGCGCTGGGTGGGATGTCGGCCTAGCGGCGCATCCACTTTCCCGCCGTGACACAGCTTGCCCCATGCCAACGCGAGGTATTCGCGCTTCACGCTGCGCGCCTGCAATTGCCGTACCAGCGCGGTTTGCGCGATCAATGTCTTGGCGACCACCAGCAAGCCGCTGGTGTCCTTGTCGAGGCGATGCACGATGCCGGCGCGCGGCACACCTTCCAGCTGCGGCGCATGGTGCAGCAGCGCATTGAGCAGCGTGCCTTCCCAGTTGCCGCTGCCCGGATGCACCACCAGCCCAGCCGGTTTATTGATCACCAGCAACGCATCGTCTTCGTAAACGATGTCGAGCGGGATATCTTCAGCCTGATGCGTCTGTTCGGACGGATGTGCCTGCGGCAGCACAATAATGGCTTCGCCGCCCCACACTTTCTGTTTTGCCACAGCGGCAGCCCCATCCAGACTGGCCTGCCCAGCCGCAATCCATTCCTGCAGGCGGCTGCGCGAATACTCCGGCAGCAATTTGGCCAATACTTGATCGAACCGCATTCCCGCACAATCATCCGGCACAACGAAAGTCTGCTGATCCGCAATGTCGCTATCGACATCAAGCTCAACCGAAACTTGTTCAGTATAACCAGCCACTTGGTTGCCATTTTTTGGCAACTTGGCGGAATGGCCGGTTGTTGTACCAGCGGGATGCCCGCCTTTGGTATAATCGCGCATATTTTTTCCGGATTCAGTCATGCGCCATAGTTTAGCCGTATTCCTGCTGCTTACGTTAACCGCCTGCAAGATTTTTGACCCGCTGCCGGACGGTTCTGCGCCGACCAAATATATGCCCGTCGAGGAAATGTACAGCGAAGCAAAAGCTGAATTGAACGAAGGCAATTACGATGCGGCTATCAAGCATTATGAAACGCTGCAATCTCGTTATCCGTATGGGCGCTACGCGCAGCAGGCATTGCTGGAAATGGCTTATGCCTATTATCGGCAGGGAGAGGCTGAATTGGCGATATCGTCAGCCGAACGCTTCATCAAGCAATATCCCAATAATTCTTATGTAGATTACGCGTATTACGTGAAAGGTTTGGCCAATTTCAACGGCGAAATGAGCCTGCTCCAATTGGCAGGCGGACAGGATCCAACCGAGCGTGATCCCAAATCCACACAGGATGCATTTGCCGCCTTTAAGGATCTGGTTACACGTTTCCCCGACAGCAAATACGCGGCCGATTCAAGAATACGCATGCAATATCTGAGCAACGCGCTGGCAAAATACGAGCTGCATGTCGCCAGTTATTATCTGCGCCGCGGTGCGCATATCGCTGCCGCCAATCGCGCGCAGGGCATTCTGACGCAATATCCTAACAGCCCCTCCACGCGCGATGCGTTGCGCATCATGGTGCAGGCATACGACGCGCTTGGCATGGCCGATTTGCGCGATGATGCACAGCGTGTACTCTCGAAAAACAGCGGCGCGCCCGCTCTCTCTCCCAGCGGTAACGCCGCAACGGGAGAAGATAAACCGGGAAAATCCTGGTGGCAGTTCTGGAAATAAATTTCTGCCCATCCTGCGGTGCGGCAGTCGAATTGCGCTGCCCCGCCGATGATGACCGCCAGCGCCACATCTGCGTTGCCTGCGGCACAATCCATTATCAAAACCCCAATATGGTAATCGGCTCGATTCCGGAATGGGAAGACCCTGAAGGTGAAAACAGGATCCTGTTGTGCCGCCGCGCCATTGAACCGCGTTACGGGTTATGGACTTTACCAGGCGGCTTTATGGAAAACGGCGAGACCACGACTGAAGCGGCTATCCGCGAAACGGCGGAAGAAGCCAACGCGCGCATCGAGATCGGCGATCCGTATTCGATGTACAGCTTGCCACACATCAATCAGGTGCATATACTGTTCCGCGCCAGACTGATGGATTTGGATTTCAGCCCGGGACAGGAAAGCCTGGAGGTCAAACTCTTTACCGAGGCCGAGATTCCATGGGATGAAATAGCTTTCCGCCCGGTAAAATTAAGCTTGGAACATTATTTTGCGGATCGCCGCAAGGGGCGCTTCGGCTTTCATGTCGGCGAACTACGCACCCCCGCGTGCAAATAATCTGCACCCCGCACTTCACAGCACGAACATTTTTGGTTAGGATACTATAAATCTTCAGTGACCCATCACGACACACCGCGTGTCGCATTGCAAACCATCCCTTAATTCAAAGCGAGAGCCGAACCATGAGCGAACACATACAATATGTTACCGATGCCAATTTTGAAGCCCAGGTGTTGCAGGCACCCCTGCCCGTACTGGTGGATTACTGGGCAGAGTGGTGCGGCCCGTGCCGCATGATTGCGCCGATTCTGGAAGAAATAGCCAAGGAATATGCCGGTCGCCTGAATGTTGCAAAATTGAATGTGGACGAAAACCAGCAAACCCCGCAAAAATTTGGCATTCGCGGCATTCCGACACTAATGCTGTTCAAAAACGGCAACATCGAGGCCACCAAGGTCGGTGCATTGTCGAAATCCCAATTAACGGCTTTTATTGACAGCCACATCTAAAGCGTTTACTGTCGCACCCGCATCGCCTCCTGTATCGTCCGCCGGGTTTTCCTTCCCGGCGAATCAAAACATAAAACGAATACGTTTCAGGCCATGCGGGTGATCACCTTCCACCCGACCCAATCCCATTCATTCTCGTTCTTCTCAATCAACATTCTCGCACCGCTATGCACCTATCAGACCTGAAAACCAAACACGTCACCGAACTCGTTGAAATGGCCGCGGCCAATCAGATCGAGAACGCCAACCGAATGCGCAAGCAAGACCTGATCTTCGCCCTGCTGAAAAGTCAGGCGAAAAAAGGCGAAAGTATTTTCGGTGATGGCACGCTGGAAATCCTTCCGGACGGCTTCGGTTTTCTGCGCTCGCCGGACACTTCGTATCTGGCCGGGCCGGATGATATTTACGTCAGTCCGAGCCAGATCCGCCGCTTTAACCTGCATACCGGCGATTCGATCGACGGCGAGATACGCACGCCAAAAGACGGCGAACGTTATGTCGCGCTGGTGAAGGTAGACAAGGTCAACGGCGAACCGCCCGAGAACGCGAAGAATAAGATTCTGTTTGAAAACCTCACGCCGCTGTTCCCGACCGAACCGCTGATTCTTGAGCGCGACATCAAGGCTGAGGAAAACATCACCGGGCGCATCATCGATATCGTCGCGCCGATCGGCAAAGGCCAGCGCGGGCTGCTGGTCGCCTCGCCGAAATCCGGCAAGACCGTAATGCTGCAACACATCGCGCATTCGATCTCGTCGAACAATCCGGATGCAACTTTGATAGTTCTGTTAATCGATGAACGCCCCGAGGAAGTGACCGAAATGACCCGTACCGTGCGCGGCGAAGTGGTTGCCTCCACCTTCGACGAACCGGCCAGCCGCCATGTGCAGGTGGCCGAAATGGTTCTGGAAAAAGCCAAGCGTCTAGTCGAACACAAGAAGGATGTCATCATCCTGCTCGACTCCATCACCCGTCTGGCGCGCGCTTACAACACTGTGGTTCCTTCTTCCGGCAAGGTATTGACCGGCGGTGTGGATGCCAACGCGCTGCATCGCCCCAAGCGTTTCTTCGGCGCGGCGCGCAACATCGAGGAAGGCGGCTCGCTGACCATCATCGCCACCGCGCTGGTAGATACAGGCTCGCGCATGGACGATGTGATTTACGAAGAATTCAAAGGCACCGGTAACATGGAAATCCATCTGGATCGCCGCATGGCCGAGAAACGTATCTATCCGGCAATCAACGTGAACCGCTCCGGCACGCGCAAGGAAGAATTGCTGATCAAACCGGATATCCTGCAAAGAATCTGGCTGCTGCGCAAACTGCTCTACCCGATGGACGAGCTGGAAGCGATGGAGTTTCTGCTCGACAAAGTTAAAGCAACCAAGAACAACGCCGAGTTCTTCGACTCGATGCGCCGTTAAACCCGTGTTCTCGATTGACCTTCCGGAATAAATGTAGCGTGCGCTATGCGCGCGATTTTCGAATCATGCCGTGCGCGCAGCGCACGCTACAATGACTGGGCCTCCGGCTAATTCCCAATCCCGCTTTAGCCAAAAAAGCTTTTTTCGTTTATAATCCGCGTCCTCCGAGAGGTGCTGCAGCGGGCTTGGTCAACCAGTCCCCCGTCAGGCTCGGAGCAGCGATTCGTTACAACGGCACCTGTTCATTAACTTTTATGAATGGAGTGTTTTATGAATGCCGCTGTTACCGATTACAAAATTGCCGACATCTCCCTGGCCGCATGGGGGCGCAAGGAACTAGCCATCGCCGAAATCGAAATGCCCGGCCTGATGGCGATCCGCAAAGAATTTGCCAAGACTCAACCGCTCAAAGGCGCGCGCATCACCGGCTCGCTGCACATGACCATCCAGACCGGCGTGCTGATCGAGACACTGACCGCGCTGGGCGCGGAAGTACGCTGGGCCTCCTGCAACATCTACTCCACTCAGGATCACGCGGCGGCAGCCATCGCCGCAACCGGCGTGCCGGTGTTCGCTTACAAGGGCGAGACGCTGACCGAATACTGGGACTACACCCACCGTATTTTTGAATGGCCTAATGACAACCAAAACGCGGCGGTCTATTCGAACATGATTCTGGACGATGGCGGCGATGCCACCCTGCTGCTGCATCTGGGCGCGCGTGCCGAGAAGGACGCGTCGCTGCTGAACAATCCCGGTTCGGAAGAAGAAACCTGCTTATTCGCTTCGATCAAAGCAAAACTGGCGACAGATAAAACCTGGTATTCCACCCGTCTCGCCGCCGTCAAGGGCGTGACCGAAGAAACCACCACCGGCGTGCACCGTCTGTACCAGATGCATGAGCGCGGCGAACTGAAGTTCCCGGCCATCAACGTAAACGACTCCGTCACCAAGTCCAAATTTGACAACCTGTACGGCTGCCGCGAATCGCTGGTGGACGGTATCAAGCGCGCCACGGACGTGATGATCGCCGGCAAGATCGCCGTCATCGTCGGTTATGGCGACGTGGGCAAAGGATGCGCTCAAGCCATGCGCGCGCTGTCCGCACAGGTTTGGGTAACCGAGATCGACCCGATCTGCGCACTGCAAGCCGCGATGGAAGGCTACCGCGTGGTCACCATGGAATATGCCGCAGAGTACGGCGACATATTCGTCACTACCACCGGTAACTACCATGTGATCACCCATGACCACATGAAAAAGATGAAGAATCAGGCCATCGTGTGCAACATCGGCCACTTCGACAACGAAATCGACGTTGCCTCGCTCAAGCAATACAAGTGGGAAAACATCAAGCCGCAAGTCGATCACGTGATCTTCCCCGACGGCAAACGTATCCTGCTGCTGGCCGAAGGCCGTCTGGTCAATCTGGGTTGCGGCACCGGCCATCCGTCCTACGTGATGTCATCCTCATTCGCCAACCAGACCATCGCACAAATCGAACTGTTCACCCGCACCAAGGAATATCCGGTCGGCGTGTACACCCTGCCCAAGCATCTGGACGAGAAGGTCGCGCGCCTGCAACTGACCACGCTGAATGCACAGTTGAGCGAACTGACCGACCAGCAAGCCGCCTATATCGGCGTGCCCAAAGAAGGCCCGTACAAGGCCAACCACTATCGTTACTAAAAGCAGGATTGAGGAGCGGGGAATGAGGATTGAGGGTCAGCCCTGACGATCCCCGATCCACGCTCCCCGATCCCGATTAAGGGACTCAATATGAGGCTCATCCTGATCTGGATACTGAATGCGCTTGCATTGCTTACCGTGGCTAATTTCGTGCCGGGTATCCATCTGGACAGCTTCGTCGATGCGATGATTGCCGCTTTCTTCCTCGGCCTGGTCAACACGCTGATCCGTCCGCTGTTGCTGTTGCTCACCCTGCCGGTCACGCTGCTGACGTTGGGACTGTTCATTTTCGTCATCAACGGCTTGCTGTTCTGGTTCGTCGGTTCGGTACTGCGCGGTTTCGTGGTGGACGGCTTCTGGCCCGGCGTAATGGGCGCGGTGCTGTACAGTATTTTCTCGTGGGCGCTGTCCGCAGCAGCCGCACAATTGATGAGGTCCAACAATGAATAACAACGGTATAAACAAACCGCTTTTCAGTTTCGAATTTTTCCCGCCGCATACTGCGGAAGGCATGGACAAACTCGCCGCGACGCGCCAACAATTGGCTGTGCTTCGCCCGGAATTTTTCTCCGTCACCTTCGGTGCGGGCGGTTCCACTCAGGAGCGCACCATGGAAACCATCCAGCAGATCAAGGCGGAAGGGCACAACGCCGCCCCGCACTTATCCTGCGTCGGCTCCACGCGCGACAGCATCCGCGCGATGCTGCTCGCCTACAAGGACATGGGCATCAAGCGTATCGTTGCGCTGCGCGGCGACCTGCCGTCCGGCATGGCCAGAATCGGCGAGTTCCAGTATGCCAACGAACTGGTTTCGTTCATCCGCGCGCAAACCGGCGAACACTTTCACATTGAGGTAGCGGCCTACCCGGAATTCCACCCGCAGGCCAGTTCGGCACGCGACGACATACTCAATTTCAAGCGCAAGGTTGCCGCCGGAGCGAATTCGGCCATCACCCAGTATTTCTACAATGCCGACAGTTATTTTTATTTCGTCGACAAATGCCGCAAGCTGGGTGTCACCGTGCCGATCGTGCCGGGCATCATGCCGATCGTGAAATTCGCGCAACTGGCGCGTTTCTCCGACACCTGCGGCGCGGAGATCCCGCGCTGGATACGCCGCACGCTGGAAAGCTACGGCGACGACAGCGAATCGATACAGGCATTCGGCCATGATGTGGTCACGGCATTGTGCGAGCGCCTGCTCGCCGGCGGTGCACCCGGCCTGCATTTCTACACGCTGAACCAGGCCGCGCCATCGCTGGAAATTTGCAAGCGGCTGGGGATTTGATGCGCCTAAAAGTTTTTACGCTTTTCACGTTTATCCCCTCTCCCCTTGTGGGAGAGGGTTAGGGAGAGGGGTTGCACTCGATGAAATCTCCCGAACTCCTTCTTCCCGCCGGTACGCTGGACAAAATGCGCACCGCCTACGCGTTCGGCGCGGACGCGGTGTATGCCGGGCAGCCGCGCTACAGCCTGCGCGCGCGCAACAACGAATTCCAGCTGGATGAGCTGCGCATCGGCATTCAGGAAGCGCATGCGCTCGGAAAAAAACTGTTCGTCGCCAGCAACCTGATGCCGCACAACGCCAAGGTGAAGACCTACATGGCTGACATGGAACCGCTCGTCGCGATGCAGCCGGACGCCTTGATCATGGCCGATCCCGGCCTGATCACGATGGTGCGCGAACGCTGGCCGGAGATGGAAATCCATCTGTCGGTGCAGGCCAACACGGTGAATTACGCGGCGGTGAAATTCTGGAAATCGCTCGGCCTGTCGCGCGTGATCCTGTCGCGCGAACTGTCGCTGGACGAGATCGCGGAGATACGCCAGCAATGCCCGGACATCGAACTCGAGGTGTTCATCCACGGCGCGCTGTGCATCGCCTATTCCGGGCGCTGCCTGCTGTCCGGCTACTTCAACCACCGCGACGCGAATCAGGGCACCTGCACCAACGCCTGCCGCTGGGATTACAAGGTGGATAGTGCCGAAGAAACGGGTACGGGCGACATCGAAAAAGCAAACCCTCTCTCCAACTCTCTCCCTGAGGGAGAGAGGGCAATCGTTCCCTCTCCCGCAAGCGGGAGAGGGCTAGGGAGAGGGTTGGCAGAAACCTGCCAACCGGAAAAGCTGGATTTCGATTTCGACAAAGCATTGAGCGAATCCGCGCTGTCCGACTGCGGCAGCCAGCCGCGCCACCCGCTGGCGGACAAGGTGTACGTCATCTCGCGCCAGGATCATCCCGGCGAACTGATGCCGGTGCTGGAAGACGAGCATGGCACCTACATCATGAATTCCAAGGATCTGCGCGCCGTCGAGCATGTCGAAAAACTGGTAAAAATCGGAGTGGATTCGCTCAAGGTCGAAGGCCGCACCAAGTCAATTTATTATGTGGCGCGAACCGCGCAGGTGTATCGCCAGGCAATCGATGATGCCGTCGCCGGCCGCATATTCGATACCAGACTATTGGGCGCACTGGACGCACTGGCAAACCGCGGCTACACCGACGGCTTCTACAAACGCCACCACACCCACGAACAACAGAACTACATGCGCGGCCACTCCGAAAACTTCCGCCAGCAATACGTCGGCGACATCGTCAGCTGTGCCAACGGCATGGCCGAGATCGATGTGAAGAATAAATTTCAGGTTGGCGACAAACTGGAAATCATCCACCCTTCCGGCAACCATATCGTCGAACTGACCGAGATGCACAGCCTCGCAGGCGCGCCGCTCAGCGTGGCACCCGGCAGCGGGCATCGCGTGCAGATACCGTTGCAAGGCGAGTTAGCTAATGGGATGGTGGCGAGGTTTATTTGATAGTGGCACACCCAGAGAGGTCACTTATGTTTAAGTTAGTCATTTATTTCACTGCAATCAGTGTACTTTCGGCATGCTCTTTAGATGATAGAGATATATTCACTTTATATTGAAACAGCCCCACTGACAAAAATATGCGAATTCACGTTGCCACCTTCGATGCAAATGAAAAGGAAGAATACAATCGTGAAAACTGTGAACAAGCACATACACTGTTTCAAAATCAACCTAGTATAAAAACCAAGTTCTGGTGCGAAAAAGGGCACTTCAAAAAATAGACTATGATCTTCTCCACCCTCCCCCAATCCGACCGCTACGCCGCGCTGCATCCGCTGTTCCCGCGCGTATTTGAATATATCCGCAACACCGATCTGCTGGCGCTCGCGCCGGGGCGCTATCCCATCGTCGGTGAACAGTTGTTTGTCATCATAGAGAACGTCGCTGGGCGCACCCGTGAAGTGGCGAAACTGGAATGCCACCGTAAGTACATCGACATTCAGCTGGTGCTGGAAGGAGTGGACGAGATGGGCTGGAAGGCGCTGGCGGATTGCACGCAGCCCGTGAGCGATTATAAGGAAGACATACAGTTTTTTCACGACGCGCCCGCCACATGGATCGCCACGCCGCCCGGCGCATTCTGCATCTTCTTCCCGGAGGACGCGCATGCGCCGCTGGTCAGCAGCGGCATCATCCGCAAGGCGATCTTTAAGGTGGCAGTGAATCCGATGATCTAGCGGCGTAGGATGGGTTGAGCGTAGCGATACCCATCAAATTCCAATGACCAACTGCATGGGTATCGCTACGCTCAACCCATCCTACAAATTCTGCGACACACCCACCCGCTGCCGACCATATTCCCGGTGCTTACTCGCCAAGATCAAAAGCGATATCGCCTTCCTCCACTGCCGCGCCCAACTGGATATTTTTGAAATCGAACAGACTGCCATCGAGCAGGTGTGACGGTTTGACGTTCTGCATCGCTGTGAAGATGGTCTGGGTGCGCCCCGGATACTGAAGCTCCCACTGGTGCAGCATTTCCTTGATGTTCTGGCGTTGCAGATTTTCCTGCGAGCCGCACAGGTTGCACGGGATGATCGGAAATTCCATGCCGCGCGCATACTTGGCAATGTCTTTTTCGGCGCAATACGCCAGCGGGCGGATCACGATATGGTCGCCCTTGTCGGTGACCAGCTTGGGCGGCATGGCTTTCAGCTTGCCGCCGAAGAACATGTTCAGGAACAGCGTCTCCACCATGTCGTCACGGTGGTGTCCCAACGCGATCTTGTTCGCGCCAACCTCCCCCGCCACCTTGTAGATGATGCCGCGCCGCAGCCGCGAGCACAGCGAGCAGGTGGTCTTGCCTTCGGGGATTTTTTCCTTGACGATGGAATAGGTGTCCTGATTTTCGATGTGATATTCGATGCCAAGCGACTTCAGGTAATTCGGCAGCACTTCGGCGGGGAAACCGGGCTGTTTCTGGTCGAGGTTCATCGCGACAATGCGGAAATCAATCGGTGCGCGCTTGCGCAGCGTGAGCAGGATGTCGAGCAGCGTGTAAGAGTCTTTGCCACCGGACAAGCAGACCATCACGCTATCACCTTCCTCAATCATATTGAAGTCGGCGATGGCCTTGCCGACCTGATGTTCCAGCCGCCCCTTGAGACGGTTGAAATTGGTCGAGTGGCGCTCGAAATGGATGGGTTGTGCGACTTCGTTCATAAAAATTCCAGATTAAATATTTACACTTCTGCCGCCATCGACGGCGATGATCTGCCCGGTAACATAGGGCGCATCCTGAATCAGGAAAGCCACGGTCTTGGCGATGTCGTCCGGCTCGCCTTCGCGCTTGAGCAGGGTGTGCGCGACGATCTTGCGGCGCTGCTCCTCGTCCAGCCACGCGGCGTTTTCCGGCCACATGATGACGCCCGGCGCGACAGCGTTGACGCGCACCTGCGGCGCCATCTCCTGCGCCAGCGCGCGGGTCAGCGCGGCCAGCCCGGCCTTCGCCACGCTGTACAGCAAATGGCCGTGCATCGGGCGTTCGGCATGGATATCGGCGATATTCACGATGCAACCGTGACGGCGGCGCAATTCGTCCGCGGCCGCCTGCGCAAGAAACAGCGGCGCGCGCAGGTTGGTGCCGAGCAGATCGTGCCACTGCTGCTCGTCCACTTCCGCCAGCGGCGTGGCATAGAAACTCGACGCATTGTTGACCAGCGCATCCAGCCGCCCGAATTTTTCGACCACCCCATGCACCAGTTGCGGCAACGCGTTCAGATCGAGCAGGTCGGACTGAAACACCGCGGCGCTTTCCGGGCGCAGCGCATTCAGCTCGTCGCATAATGCCAGCGCTTCCGGCACGGAGCTGCGGTAATGCACGGCGAGTGACGCACCCGCCGCGTGCAGGCGGCGGCAGATCGCCGCACCGACCCGTTTCGCACCGCCGGTCACCAACACCACTTTGCCTTGCATCCCCTGCTCCATTAGACTCGCACTCCACTACAATTACCGATCTTGCGAATTATACCCGACCATGCCGACAACCTTACCCACTCCCAGCCCGGAAGCCGCACAACACAGCGCAAACTTATGCGAATTGATCCGCCGCGACATCGCCGCGCACGGCGGTTGGATTCCGTTTGCGCGCTATATGGAGCTGGCGCTGTACGCACCTGGTCTGGGCTATTACACCGCCGGGGCGCACAAATTCGGCGCGGCGGGCGATTTCGTCACTGCGCCGGAACTGTCGCCACTGTTTGGCCATACCTTGGCACGGCAGGCGGCAGAAATCATGGCAGCGAGCGCACCGCATCTGCTGGAGTTGGGCGCGGGCAGCGGCAAGCTGGCGGCGGATATGCTCGGCGAACTGGAACGGCTCGGCAGCCTGCCGGACAGCTACGCGATTCTGGAGGTGAGCGCCGACTTGCGCGCGCGCCAGCAGGCTTTGCTACAAGAGAGACTGCCGCATCTGCTGCAGCGCGTGCATTGGCTGGATGCACTGCCGGAAAAATTCAGCGGCGCAATCGTCGCCAACGAGGTGCTCGATGCATTGCCGGTGCATCTGGTGCATTGGCGTGTAGGTCGGGATTCATCCCGACAAAGCTGCGATGTCCGGATGAATCCCGACCTACAAAACCACGGTGGTGCAATCTATGAGCGCGGCGTGACCGTCGGCGCTAATAATTTTATCTGGCAGGAACGCGCCATCGGCGATGCCGCGCTGCTGCATGCCGCGCAGCAAATAAATGTGCCGGACGATTATGTCAGCGAAATCTGCCTCGCCGCACGTGGGCTGGTCAACAGTCTGGCGAATAGCTTGGAAAAAGGCGCGCTGCTGTTCATCGACTACGGTTTCGGCGCGCGCGAGTTCTATCATCCGCAGCGCAGCAACGGCACGCTGATGTGCCACTATCGTCACCACGCGCACGATGACCCGTTCTACCTGCCCGGTTTGCAAGACATCACCGCGCATGTGAATTTCACCGACATCGCGGAATGCGGCATCGATGCCGGGCTGGAATTGCTCGGCTACACCTCGCAGGCGCACTTTTTGATCAACTGCGGCATCACTGATTTGATGAAAGACACTTCGCCGGAAAACCTGCGCGCCTACCTGCCGCTCTCGGCGCAGTTGCAGAAATTGACCAGCCCGGCGGAAATGGGTGAACTGTTCAAGGTAATCGCACTGGGGAAGGGAATTGAGCAAATTCTGGCGGGATTTTCGAGCGGCGATATGTCGCGGCATCTGTAAATTCAAAAAGTTCATTAGAGCCGAATTGTCCCTTCCCCCTTGCAGGGGGAAGGTTAGGTTGGGGGTAGAAGTGGTGAAATACACGTGTCTACCCCCTCCCTAGCCCTCCCCCTGCAAGGGGGAGGGGATGTTGTGGCTATTGAATTACTATTTGCATCGCCCCAGCCACCGCTGCCACCCGCGCCGCGCGCACCGCTTCGGCAATGAGGTTTGGGTCGGCGCATTGCCGCGCAATCGCACCGGCATCCACCGCGCAGGCGACCGCCAATAATTGCAGCAGATAATCCGCCTGCGGGTAAGCATCATGTTCGTGTCCGGTGCGTCCGCGCGCATCCGAGGCGCACACTTGCAGCAACTGCGCAAAGCGCTCCGGTCTGCGCCAGGCATCTGCCGACTGGAATAGTTTGACAACCGTTTCGGCGCGCAACTCGCGGGCGCGATGGATATCGCCGTGATAACGCGCCGCCAGCAACGCCAGATCGCGGCATTCGCCCGAGGCGCGCATGCGTTGCGCAAGGGTCTTGACCAATTCGACGCTGCGCAGCTCATGACCGATATGGCGCGGCAAAATATCCTGCGGGGTATTACCCTTGCCCAGATCATGCGTCAGCGCGGCGAAGCGCACCTCCAGCGGATAGCCGTGTTGCGCGGCATCGTCCAGCACCAGCATGGTGTGGATGCCGCAATCTATTTCGGGGTGGTACTTTTCCGGCTGCGGTACGCCGAACAGCGCGTCCACTTCGGGCAGGATTTTTGCCAGCGCGCCGCAACTGCGCAGCGTCTCGAAGAACCGCGATGGCTTGTTCTCCATCAGACCGCGCGCCAGCTCCTGCCAGGCACGTTCCGCGACCAGCGCGTCCACCTCGCCGTTAGCTACCATGCCGCGCATCAATTCCAGAGTCTCCGGCGCGATGCTGAAACCGAAGCGCGCGGCGAAACGCGCCGCGCGCAGAATGCGCACCGGGTCTTCGCCGAAAGCATCGCTGACATGGCGCAAAATGCCGGCGCGCAGATCGGCAATGCCGTTGTGCGGGTCGATCAGCTTGCCGTCCTCATCTTCGGCAATGGCGTTGACAGTGAAATCGCGGCGCAGCAAATCCTGCTCCAGCGTGACATCCGGCGCGGCGTACACGGCAAAGCCCTTGTAGCCGCGCGCGGTCTTGCGCTCGGTACGCGCCAGCGCGTATTCCTCGTGGGTCAGCGGATGCAGGAACACCGGAAAGTCCTTGCCGACCGGCTGAAAGCCCTGTTCCACCATGTCTTCCGGCGTGCTGCCGACCACCACCCAGTCGTGATCCTGCACCGGCAGACCGAGCAACCGGTCGCGCACCGCGCCGCCCACACAATAAATTTTGGCGTTATTTTTCATCCGGGATAGCCTGCTGGTTGTCCGTTGTCTTGCCCGCAACAATACCAATACGCTGCTTGAGCGGCCGCATCGGCGCATTAAATTGTCCGGAATAGTACATGGTGTTGCTCATCACTTTTTTTACATAGTCGCGGGTTTCGTCGAACGGAATGGTCTCGGCATAGATCGCACCTTCCAGCGACTGTTCACCGCGCCACTGGCGCGCCCTGCTCGGGCCGGCATTGTATGCTGCCGAAGCCAGCACCGGACTGTCGTCAAACCACGACAAAACGGTTTTCATGTAGTAAGTACCGAGACGCAAATTGGTATCCAGCTGGTGAATCAGAGATGGCCGGTAACCTTTCAAGCCCATTTTTTTCGCTATCCAACGCGCGGTCGACGGCATGACTTGCATCAGTCCGGCCGCTCCAACATCCGATCTGGCTGCCGTGACAAAACGGCTTTCCTGGCGCATCAGGCCGTAAACCCACGCCTCCTCCAGCCCGTTTTCGCGGATGTGCGCCTGCAGTGCATCGCGGTAAGGCGCAAGATAACGCAAACTAAAATCATGAATACTGATCGTCTTGTCCGCCGCATTGATGGCACGGTCGTACAATTCATAGCGCCGAGCGATCTCTGCCGCGGTGAGCAGCTCCTGATCGCTGAAATTGCGCGTTGTCCAGCTCCATTCCTTCGCTGCCTCGCCGCGCATATCCATGCGATACAACGCCAGCGTGCGCTGGATACCGGGCATAACCAGCATCGAGGCAATATCCTGTTTGCCGGGTTTATAGGCCGCCGCCGGCAAGCCTGCACCGGGTCTGGGTGCCGATCTCGCTGCCGGTAAACCGGCCAATTCTTCGCCCGCCAATTGCCCGTAAAAATTGTATTCGGCACTTAACGGCACAAGCAACTTACCCGCTTCAACAGGCTTGCCCAAAGCCTGCATGGCACGCGCCTTCCAGTATTGCCAAGCCGCATCGCGTTGCTGTTGTCCGCCCATCGCATTGATGCCCGCCAACACCTCCGGCCAATCCTGCGCGCGCAACGCCGCTCTTACCCTCCATGCCGATTGCTGCTCGTTGAGCGGTGAGTTGGCCGCGGCCTTGAACCATTGCAGCGCGCGTCCGTCCAGCTTGCGCGCCGCTTCATAAGCCAGCCAACCGTAAAAATAATGCTGCTCCGCCACGGTAAAGTGCGCCGCTATTTTTGCCCAACGCACGACTGCCAAATCCGGGGATTGTTTTGCCAGACGTTGCAAGGCGAACAATGCGACTGCGCGCTCTCCTTCATTGGCTTTTTCCAGCACCAGTTTTTCCAGATAACGGTCCGCATCCGCAGCGGCGCTTTTCAGAGCAGAAGGTGGTATCGCATAACTGCCGGTCAGACGCTCGGCAAGCTGCGCGGCGAGCGACACATTGCCCGCTTCCAGCGTCAGACGCAGTCGCTGCCGGATATCATGCTCACTGATAATGCCGGCGGATATCGCCGCATCGAACAGCGGGCCACAACTTTCCGCCAACCCCTTGCCGCTAAACCATAACCCGCGCGCTTCGCGCAATGCAGTCGGTTCCTGCCTGTGCAGACGCGACTGCAATGCATAACAGGTCAGTTCGGTATCCTCGTTCAGCAGGCGCGGGTATTCCGCATCAAACAGTTCCCATTGCTGGCGGTTGCCGAGCTGCTTGAGCCACTCGCCGCGCAACCGGTCAATCATCGGCGTATCTTCCGGTCTGGCAAGAAATTTTTTGATCTCGTCGATCCCGGCTTTTTCCAGACCGAGACGCAAGCGGTAGTAACTGACGTACACCTCCAGCGGGGTCTTGTTCAACCGCTTCCCGAAACGTTCCAGCTTGGCTAAATCACCGGCGCGAAATGCGTCACGCACCGCAAGAAAATCCGTGTCGCCCGCCAGCGGCATAACGGCTGACCCTCCACCGGAATGCGACGGCCTGCGCCTTGCAGTCTGCGGCTTCGCCGCACGGCTGCGCGTGGCCGTTTTTTTCTGCGCAACTTTTCCGCCTGCGTCAGTACCTTCCGCGATACGTGCATTTGGCATCCCGGCGATTGCGGGGGCTTGCGGCAATACTTGCGTAACCTGATCCGCCGGAGCGGGTAAAGCAACCAACAACAACAAATATAAATAAAGCCTCATCGCGAACCATCTGGAAAACAACCGCGCAAAGCATAGCACATCGTTTGCATGCGGCGATTTTTCACGGCAAAGACACCGGACGTTGGCTGGTGTAGTGTTTATTCCTCAATTTGCACGACAAGGAATCCTGCATGAACAGAAAAAGCATTTCTGCGGCGATAATTTGGCTGGTACTTTCCGGAGCTTTGTTTTATCTGATGGACAGTTTTGTGCATCCCAACAAAACAGCAAAATTGGGCACAGGTAAAACAGTCGTTTTGCAGCGGGGACTCGATAGCCACTACCGCACGGAGGCCTTCATCAACGGCATCAAAGTGAATATGCTGGTCGATACCGGCGCAACCGATGTCGCCATTTCCAGAAAACTGGCTGACAAACTCGGCCTGAAAAGCGTCTCCGCAATCCGCACCACCACGGCGAACGGCGACACCGTGGCCTATATGGCCAGACTCGACAAGGTCAAACTCGGGGGAATCGAGGCGCGTGATGTTGCCGCCCTGATCACCCCCAATCTGGAGGGGGATGTACTGCTGGGCATGTCGTTCATGAACCGTATGGATGTCCACCTGTATCAGGGCACAATGACCATCACCCAGGTGGACGAATAATTCTGCTACGTAGCCAGGTTCAGGTAATCACTGTAGGTTTTTCGCGTCCGGTGCGCTGCCTTAGTTCAGAAATCTCCAGCGCGATATTGATAAGTTCTGCCAGCGCCTCTTGTGCATCGAGGTGATGCTGCGCGACATCCGGTTCATAAGCTTCCAGATAGATGCGCAGTGTCGCGCCTTCGGTGCCGGTACCGGACAGCCGGAACACGATGCGCGAACCGTCGGTAAAACCGATGCGCACCCCCTGACCGATACTGACGCTGCCATCCACCGGATCGGTGTAGCTAAAATCGTCGCAGAACAGCACTTTGTAACTGCCCAGTTGCGCACCTTGCCATTCGCCGAAACGGTCGTGCAACAGTTTCATCACACCGTTGGCGGCATCGGTAGGGATGCCCTCGTAATCGTGGCGCGAGTAGACGTTGCGCCCGAAGCGCGCCCAGTGTTCGCGCACAACCTCTTCCACCGATTGCTTGCGCGCCGCGAGAATATTCAGCCAGAACAGCACCGCCCACAGCCCATCCTTTTCGCGCACATGGTCGGAGCCGGTGCCAAAGCTTTCTTCGCCGCACAGCGTCACTTTGCCCGCATCCATCAGGTTGCCGAAAAATTTCCAGCCGGTCGGCGTTTCATAGCAGGGAATATTGAGTGCCGCGGCCACGCGATCCGCCGCCGCGCTGGTCGGCATCGAGCGCGCGATACCCGCCACCCCCTGCTTGTAGCCCGGCACCAGATGCGCGTTGGCGGCGATGATGGCGAGGCTGTCGGAAGGCGTGACGAAGAAATGTTTACCGAGAACCATGTTGCGGTCGCCGTCGCCGTCTGAGGCCGCGCCAAAATCCGGCGCGTTGTCGCCGTACAGCACTTCCACCAGCTCATGCGCGTAAGTGAGGTTCGGATCGGGATGTCCGCCGCCGAAATCCGGCAGCGGTTCGGCGTTGATCACGCTGTCGGTCGGCGCACCCAGACGGTTGACGAAAATCTCGCGCGCATACGGTCCGGTGACGGCATGCATGGCATCGAACTTGATACGAAACTCACTTTTCAATAAAACACGGATCGCGGCAAAATCGAACAGCGATTCCATCAGTTCGGCATAGTCGGCAACCGGATCGATCACCGACACAATCATGTCACCCAACTTGCTGTCGCCGACCGTGTCCAATGCGATCTCCCGCGCGCCATCGGCGATGCGGTACTGCGCAATCTGTTTGCTGGCGGCAAAAATCGCTTCGGTAATTTTTTCCGGCGCCGGGCCGCCGTTGGCAGTGTTGTATTTGATGCCGAAATCACCGTCCGGACCGCCCGGATTGTGGCTGGCTGAAAGGATAATGCCGCCAAAAGTTTGATTTTTACGGATCACGCAAGATGCCGCCGGGGTGGATAGGATTCCGCCCTTGCCGACCAGCACACGCCCGAAACCATTGGCTGCCGCCATTCTCAGAATGATCTGGATCGCTTCACGGTTGTAATAACGCCCGTCTCCGCCCAGCGTCAGCGTCGCACCTTTCGGCACGGTGATGCTGTCAAAAATCGACTGCACGAAGTTTTCCAGATAATGCGGCTGGCAAAACACTCCTACCCGCTTACGCAACCCTGAAGTGCCTGGTTTCTGGTCGTTGAATGGTGTGGTGGCAACTAAGCGAACCTGCATTTTCATTCCTTCCGTCGGTCATGGTTTCTGCGGGCATATTACCACCGGACAGATAGCGTTCCACAAAACTCCCGATTCCTGCAATAATTGCATACGCAAATTAGATACTGAAAGCAGGCGGGAACAATAATGAATCAGGACGATTTGAAACGCGCGGTGGCGCAAGCGGCGATTCAGTATGTGCCGTTCGATTGCATCGTCGGCGTGGGTACCGGCTCCACCGCCAATTTTTTCATTGATGAATTGGCCACAATCAAGCACAAAATACGCGGCGCGGTGGCCAGTTCAGAAGTTTCGGCAAAACGTTTGCAGGAGCACGGCATAGAAGTGCTATCGCTAAACGATGCGGGCGACCTGCCGGTGTATGTGGACGGCGCGGACGAGATCACCCGACACCTGCACATGATAAAGGGCGGCGGCGGCGCGCTGACGCGCGAAAAAATCGTCGCGGCGGCAAGCAAAAAATTCATCTGCCTGTGCGATGCCAGCAAACTGGTGGACGTGCTGGGCAAATTTCCATTGCCCATCGAGGTGATTCCGATGGCACGCAGTTCCGTAGCGCGCCAACTGGTCGCGTTGGGCGGACAACCCAAACTGCGCGAGGGCTTTACCACCGATAACGGTAACGTGATTCTCGATGTGCACGGGCTACAGATCATGAATCCGGTGGAACTGGAATCCACGCTTGACCACATTGCCGGCGTGGTAACCAACGGCCTGTTTGCGCGCCGCGCTGCCGATGTGCTGTTGCTCGGTACCGCAGAGGGCGTGAAGACGATGACGGCATAGACGTTTGATCCCCTTCCAAAGTGGAAGGGACGTTTGCCTCCTCGCCCGCTTGCGGGAGATAACCAGCGACTTGCCCGCTCGCGGGCTTAGTCGAATGGCTAGTAGTTTTATCAGGATTGAGGTGAGGGAGGTTTTTCGGTTGTCATCTATCCTTCACATTTTCCGTTTACACTGTACGGTCAATTATTTTAAGGAACTTTAGCATGAGCAGTAGTGACCATATTTCCCGCCAGTTCGATGCCGAACTCGAAGCCATCCGTGCCAACGTGCTGCAAATGGGCGGGCTGGTGGAAAGCCAGATTAAAGGCGCTTTGGAATCGTTGCTGGGCGGTGACGTGGCATTAATGACCCGGGTGATCGAGGACGATCATCGCGTCAACGCCATGGAAGTGAAAATCGATGAAAGTTGCAGCCAGGTGATCGCGCGTCGCCAACCGACCGCTGGCGATTTGCGACTGGTAATGGCTGTGGTCAAAACCATTACCGACCTCGAACGCATCGGCGACGAAGCCGAAAAAATCGCGCGTATGGCCAAGCTGCTGTCGCAGAAGAACATGCTCAACCTGCCGCGCTACCATGAAATCAAACATGCCGCCGACTTGGCGCTGGACATGCTGCGCAAATCACTGGATGCTTTCGCGCGGCTGGATGTCGTGATGGCCGCACAGGTGGTGCGAATGGACGACAAGGTGGACGAGGAATTTCGCGCCATCATGCGTTATCTGATCACCTTCATGATGGAAGATCCGCGCACTATTTCCACCGCGCTGGAAATCCTGTTCGTGGCGAAAGCAATCGAACGCATCGGCGACCACGCAAAAAATATGTCCGAATACGTTATCTACATGGTCAAAGGGCGCGATGTGCGGCATATCACGGCAGATGAAATAGAACGCGAAGTTCAGCAGTAGCGCAAGTGCAGCACCAGCCCATCCTCGCCGCCGTAGATCTCGGTTCAAACAGCTTCCGGCTACAGGTCGCACGCGTGGAAAACGACCAGCTCTACATGCTGGACGGGCTGCGCGAGCCGGTACGCCTTGCCGCGGGACTCACCGCAAACAAACACCTCGACACCGAGGCGCAGCAGCGCGCGCTCGCCGCACTGGGGAAATTCGCCGAGCGCCTGCGCGACTTGCCGCGCGAAGCGGTGCGCGCGGTCGGCACCAACTCGTTGCGCGTGGCAAAGAATGCCGCCGATTTCATCCCGCAAGCCGAACATGTGCTGGGATTTCCGATAGAAGTCATCGCCGGTCTCGAGGAAGCGCGCCTGATCTATCTCGGCGTGGCGCACGGTTTGCCGCAAACCAAAGACAACCTGCTGGTGATGGACATCGGCGGCGGCTCCACCGAATTCATCATCGGCAACGGACTTACTCCGCTCAAACTGGAAAGCCTGTACATGGGCAGCGTCAGCTTCAGCAGCCGTTATTTTCCGGACGGCAAAATCACTCGGCAAAATCTCAAGCAGGCGGAACTTGCCGCGCGTATAGAATTGCAGACCATTGCCACCGATTACCGCGGGCAATGGCAACTCGCGCTCGGTTCCTCGGGAACGGCAAAAGTATTGAACGAAGTGTTACTGCTGAACGGCTATAGCCAAAACGGCATCACCCGCGCGGGACTCGACAAACTGCGCGCCCATCTGCTCAAGGTCGGCGATGTGCAAAAACTCGATCTGCCGGGTTTGCGCCCGGATCGCATCCCCGCGCTGGCAGGCGGTTTCGCCATCATGTATGCGGCTTTCTGCGAGCTGGACATCGAACAAATGCAACCCGCGCTCGGCGCGTTGCGCGAGGGCGTGCTGTACGACCTGTGGGGGCGTTTCCACGACAACGATATGCGCGATGTCACGGTGCGGCAATTCATGCAGCGCTACCGCGTCGATGCCAGACAATCCGCACGCGTGACGGATCTGGCGCAGGTATTTGCGCGGCAATTTCTCGGTGACGGGATCGATGAAACTGCTCAGCACATGCTCAATCGCGCCGCCAGCCTGCACGAGATCGGCATCAGCGTCGCCCACAGCGGCTATCACAAACATAGCGCCTATATCCTCGCCAATGCCGATATGCCGGGTTTTTCCAAAAAAGAACAGGCGCGCCTGAGTCTGCTGGCGCTGGCGCAGCGCGGCAACTTGAACAAGCTGCAGGGACAACTAAAAAACGCCGAAGACTGCGCATTGGCGATGAGCCTGCGCCTTGCCGTACTGTTCTACCGCAACCGCAGCGACAGCGACCTGCCGGTATTGCGGGGACGCTTTGACGAGAACAAATTCCGCCTTTCGATAGGTGCAGATTGGCTGGCGCAAAACCCGCTGACCGAAACCGCGCTGAATGAAGAAGTGAAACAGTGGAAAACACTGGGAATCGGGATGCAGCTTGAGCAAAAGTAATTGCCGTACTCGGACGGTTGTTCATTGCTGTTGAGTACCCGCTATCAAATGCACCCAGTCCGTAGAAACCATCCAACACATCAAACAAAATTGACTGACAAAAATCGTCACTTCGCAAACCAAACTTGTCCATCAACCATTGGCAATAGATACCAAAAATTTAAATATTCAATAGCAATCAATATATTACACTAATGGCATAACTATTGCTCTATATTTCAGCGACACACCACGTGTGTTAACCAACGACCAAACTGGCGCAGCTTGCCAACCACAGTCGAAGCGGCTAGACCAATTTAATTTCACAAGGAGCATCACATGAAAAACGTACAAAAAGGCTTTACCCTGATCGAATTGATGATCGTGGTTGCGATTATCGGTATTCTGGCTGCGGTAGCGATTCCTGCTTACAGCAACTACACCAAGAAGGCCAAGTTCACTGAAGTGACTCAGGCAACTCAGGCGCTTAAAGTTGCCGTAGAAATATGTCTTGATGACCAAGCTGGAACTTTGGCTAACTGCGATGCGGGCACTGCCGGTATTCCAGCCGATATTGGTACCTTCGGCAAATATGGCACAAGCGTAGCTACACTGAATGGCATCATTACAGCAGTAGGCAACGCTCAAGTCGATGGCCTGACCTATGTTCTGACACCGACATTTTCTACTTCTACCGGTGTATCTTGGTCAGTTAGCGGCACCTGCCTAACTGGAAATCTGTGCAAGAACTAATCTGTTAGTTTCTGAAAAAACCCCCTCTCTTGCGAGGGGGTTTTTTTATCCGGTAAAAAAGTATGTTTAAAAGTGTTATGCGAAATCTACCCTCGCAGCCATTCATTCAAAAATATTCGCGCACATGGATTTCGGCACTATTGCTAACGGTGGCAATAGCCTCGCTATACGGCCAATTTCTATGGAATCCGATTCTGTTTGATGACTTGGCATTCTTCACGATTGACAACGAAGGCAATCAGCCGGTTTCAACCTACCACTTTTCACCATTTGAATTACGCTCACTGCCCTATGCAACACTGGCTTGGGGTACCTCATGGTTCGGTGTGGAGATGTTCCACTTCAGAATAGAAAATTTGCTGCTGCACGCAGCTGTTACGCTAACCCTATATTTCCTGCTCGCAAAATTGTTTGCGGCCACACACGACGAATGCAATGAAGCTGGCTTGAATCCGCAACCAGCCGCTTTTTTTGCAGCCCTGTTATTTGCTCTTCATCCAGTCGCCACCTATGCAGCCGGATATCTGGTGCAGCGCACCATCATCATGGCGACGCTGTTCGGTCTGCTGTCCATGCTGGCTTATCTGCATGGCAGTATCCGGCGAAAACCACTCTGGCTGTGGATGAGCGTGCCTTTTTATTATCTGGCAGCATTCTCCAAAGAGCATGCCATCATGCTGCCGTTTGCCCTGCTGGCGTTGACTGTATTATTACACGGCGATTGGCGAAATAAGCTTAAACAAAGATGGGGAATATTCGCAGCACTAGCAGCGATTGCACTGTTTGTATTGTTGGCAAAAAAAGGCTTGCTCGGCTCGGTATATGAAATCAACGCACCGGAAATGCTGGGAGAAATTGATAGCCAGCTATCCTACCCGTTGAGTGTCATTACCCAATCATGGTTATTTTTCAAATATACGCTATTGTGGCTTTTCCCCAACCCTACATGGATGTCTGTTGATATGCGCGAGCCTTTCGTGCGATCTCTGCTCTCTCCCTACCTAATCGCTACCGTGTGCTTTGTCGCGTGGGGTGTCGGTGCTATCTGGCTGTTGTTCAAACAAGGACGTGCCGGTTTAGCCGGATTCGCCTTATTATTTCCATGGTTAATGTTCTTTACCGAATTCTCCTCGGTACGAATTCAAGAGGTATTTGTGCTGTATCGCAGCTACTTGTGGGCGGCTGGGGCTTTTTGCCTGTTGCCGGTAGTATTTGCCAGAGTTAATGCGCGCACTGCTTCATTAATCCTTGCAATCATTGCTCTGGCAATGTTGCCGGTATCGATGGAGCGCTTAATGACATTTTCACATCCCGTGCTGCTGTGGGACGATGCGGAAAAACTGGTCAAGGAGCGTACAGATTTGCCGGGGGCATACCGGATTTACTATAACCGTGGAACCGAGCTGGTTAAAATTGACCAGCCGGATAAGGCCATCGCAGACTTCAAGCAGGCTATCGCGTTACGTGCAGATTTTCCGGCGGCTTATGGCAACATGGGGTCTGCCTATCTAAAAAAAATGGATTGGCAGAATGCAGTTATTTCTTTTAATACCGCCATTGAAATTGCCGATAAAGCTGGAGCCCCCCAGAATCCTCGACACTTCTACGGTAGGGCATTAGCCTATGAAGAAATGGGCAACACTCAGCAAGCGATAAATAATTATGCCATTAGCTGCCAGTTTGCCAGCAAGGGATGTGAAAAATTACCCCCGACAACTTCAGCCACGAAAAAATAATCCTTTGATGCATTACACCGATACAGGCATATTGAATAGAACTATCACCTAAACTCTTGCCGTTAACCGGCAATTACGAAATTATTCGTCGCATTGCGAGATCATTTATCCGATAAGATGCCAATTGGAAATATAATCACGCCATGATCCACAGCGACAATCTCACTGCCGAACCGCGCCCGGAATCCAGCCGTCTGGTTGCATCCGCTCCAGCCTCAAAGCAGGAGGAAGCGCTGGAACGTGCGCTGCGCCCCAAACAGCTGGAGGAATATGTCGGGCAGGAGAAAATTCGCGGTCAGCTGGAGATATTCATCGAGGCGGCGAGGTTGCGCAAGGAGCCGCTCGACCATGTGCTGCTGTTCGGCCCGCCCGGTCTGGGCAAGACCACGCTGGCGCAGATCATCGCGCGCGAAATGGGCGTGAACCTGCGCCATACTTCCGGCCCGGTGCTGGAGCGCGCGGGCGATTTGGCCGCGCTGCTGACCAATCTCGAACCGAACGACGTGCTGTTCATCGACGAAATACACCGCCTGTCTCCGGTGGTGGAGGAAATTCTCTACCCCGCGCTGGAGGATTATCAGATCGACATCATGATCGGCGAAGGCCCGGCGGCGCGCTCGGTGAAGCTGGACCTGCCGCCGTTCACGCTGGTCGGTGCGACCACCCGCGCGGGGATGCTGACCAATCCGCTGCGCGACCGTTTCGGAATTGTTGCAAGGCTGGAATTCTACACACCGCAGGAATTGCAGCGCATCGTAATGCGTTCGGCAGGGCTGCTGGAGATGAATCTGTCGCATGACGGTGCGCTGGAAATCGCCACCCGTTCGCGCGGCACGCCGCGCATTGCCAACCGTCTGCTGCGCCGCGTGCGCGACTACGCCGATGTAAAAGCCGCAGGCGATGCCAGCCGCACTGTGGCGGATGCCGCGCTGACCATGCTGGATGTGGACTCGCGCGGGCTGGATGTGATGGACCGGAAACTGCTGCTCACCGTTATCGAGAAGTTCCTCGGCGGGCCTGTTGGAGTAGATAATCTCGCCGCTGCCATCGGCGAGGAGCGCGATACCATCGAGGATGTGCTGGAGCCGTACCTGATCCAGCAGGGTTATCTGCAACGCACCCCGCGCGGCCGCATGGCCACCGCAAATGCTTATCGCCATTTCGGGCTGGCTGTGGCGGACAATCCAGTCAATGGGGAGTTGCCGCTGGGTGGCGATTGATCCTGAATTGTTTATTATTGGGTCAGCCGTTAAACAGATTAAAATGGCCGCTATACCGTAGGCTGGTGGTGAGCAACGCGAACCCCAGCTGCTTCGACAGGTATGTGTCGAGGTCATCAAACGCTGGGGTTCGTGCCTCACCACCAGCCTACAAAATCGATGGTATCGCCCCGGTCAACAGGGGCTTGCCGCCGGGCAGCGATTGATACCAAAAGTAACAGTTTTTAAGCAGGAGTTAAACATGATAAACAAACAGGCCATTCAAACCCCCGACGCCCCCGCCGCAATCGGCACCTATTCCCAGGCGGTGCGCGTTGACGACACGGTGTACCTGTCCGGCCAGATCGGACTCGACCCGGACACCATGCAGATGGTGGAAGGTATCGACGCACAAATCCATCGCGTGTTCCAGAATCTGCGCGCGGTGGCGCAAGCCTCCGGCAGCAGTTTCGACGACATGGTCAAGCTGAACGTGTATCTCACAGACCTCGCAAATTTCGCCCGAGTGAACGAAATCATGGCGGGATATTTTCACCAGCCCTACCCGGCGCGTGCCGCGGTGGGCGTGGCCGCGTTGCCGCGCGCCGCGCTGGTGGAGATGGATGGCGTGCTGGTGGTTCAGGATTAGGCATACCATCAGGCCGTGCAACCGACCAAAATTTCGCCAGCCACACTAAGCAAGCTCGCCAAGCTCGGCATCCATCACCGGAGCGAGCTGTTGCTACATCTGCCGCTGCGCTACGAAGACGAAACCCATCTCGCGCCGATATCCACCGTGCAACCGGGGCAAACCGTGCAGGTGCAGGGAACCGTCACGCATAATGAAATTGCGTTCCGTCCGCGCCGCACTCTGGTCTGCCGTATGCAAGACAGCGGCGGCGAACTGTATCTGCGTTTCCTGAATTTTTATCCCAGCCAGCAAAAACAGTTGGCAGAAGGCAAGCAGATACGCGCCATCGGCGAAGTGCGCATGGGCTATTACGGTCTGGAGATGGTGCATCCGAAATGCCGCGCGGTGGATGACAATACGCCGCTGCAACAAAGCCTCACACCGGTTTATCCGACCACCGCAGGGTTGTCGCAAACCGTGCTGCGCAAGCTGATCGCCAACGCGCTGGAAACACTGCCGGTAACCGACACATTACCGGAATCATTATTGCGCAGACTGAAGCTGGCAGACTTTGCCGACAGCCTCAGATTGCTGCATAACCCCACGCCGGATATCGCCGCCTTTTCTCTGGAGAACCGCAGCCACACTGCCTGGCGGCGCATCAAGTTCGACGAACTGCTGGCCCAGCAACTGTCGATGCGCGCGCATCACCGCGAACGCGGCAAACGTATTGCAGCGGCCCTTGCACCGCACCGCCAACTAACCTCCCGGCTGATAAAAGCATTGCCATTCGCGCTGACCCAAGCACAACAGCGCAGCTTTGCCGAAATCAGCAGCGACCTCGCGCAGCCGCATCCGATGCAGCGTTTGCTGCTCGGCGATGTCGGCAGCGGCAAAACTATTGTTGCAGCGCTCGCCGCATTGCAGGCTATCGAAAACGGTTATCAGGTCGCGCTGCTGTCGCCCACCGAGATTCTCGCCGAACAACATTACCTGAAGCTACGCGACTGGCTCGAACCGCTCGGCATCACGCCGGTATGGCTATCCGGCAGCCTGAAGAAAAAGGACAAGCAGCTCGCCGCCGAACGCATCGCTTCCGGTGAAACGTTGCTCGCCATCGGCACCCACGCGCTGTTTCAGGAAAAAATCAGCTTTCACAAACTCGGACTGGCGATCGTCGACGAGCAGCACAAGTTCGGCGTGCAGCAACGTCTGGCGCTACGCAACAAAGGAAAATTAGACGTAGGTCGGGCTTCAGCCCGACATGCCAGCCTTGAGACTGTCGAAGCAGTCGGGTTAAAACCCGACCTACAAACGACTGAACCCCATCAACTAATGATGAGCGCCACACCGATCCCGCGCACCCTTGCGATGAGCTATTACGCCGATCTGGATGTGTCGGTGATCGACGAATTGCCGCCCGGACGCACCCCGGTCGTCACCAAGCTGGTCAGCGACGAACGCCGCGACGAAGTGATCGACCGGGTGCGTGCCGCCTGCCTTGAGGGGCAGCAGGCTTACTGGGTGTGCCCGCTGATCGACGAATCAGAAACGTTGCAACTGCAAACCGCGCTGGAAACCTATCAATTACTGATGCAAACCTTTCCGGAACTGCGCGTCGGACTGGTGCACGGCAAGCTGGATAATGCCGAGAAGGTGCGGGTGATGGCGGCCTTCAAGGCGAACGAGCTGCAACTGCTGGTCGCCACCACCGTGATCGAAGTCGGCGTGGACGTGCCGAACGCCAGCCTGATGGTGATCGACCACGCAGAACGCATGGGTCTGGCGCAACTGCACCAGTTGCGCGGGCGGGTCGGGCGCGGCGCGGCGCACAGTCTGTGCATCCTGCTCTATCAGCAACCGCTTTCCGAACTGGCGCGCGCGCGCTTGAAGATCATTTTCGAGAGCACCGACGGCTTCGCCATTGCGCAGCAGGATCTGCACTTGCGCGGCCCCGGCGAATTACTCGGTGCGAGGCAAAGCGGCGTGGCGATGCTGCGCTTTGCCGACATCAATGCGGACGAGGATCTGCTGGATCAGGCGCGGCAAGCCGCCGACGAATTGCTGCGCGATTCCCCCGCGGCGGCTCAGGCGCATTTGCAGCGCTGGATGGCGAATAAACATGACTACATGCATGTCTGATTTAATTTCTCAATATTGTAGGGGCATGATTCATCATGCCCTGTCTATTCATCTATCCAAAGAAGGGCGCGATAAATCACGCCCCTACCGATATGTCTGATAAATTTTGGCATGGCGCATCGTTAGGCTGCCCTGCCGGTCTCGCGCCCTGGCTGCGCGATCACGGTTCGTTGACGCAACGCATCCAGCAGCGCTGCACCCGCTTCGAGGTGCGCGGCGTGCGCAGCGGTCTGGCGCGCATCGCGCCGGATGAAGGCGCGCTGCTGGGTGTTGCGCCGCAGCATCTCGCCTGGTCGCGCGAGGTATTCCTGTATGCCGACCACAGTCCGGTAGTGTTCGCGCACAGCGCATGCGCCCGGCAGCATCTGCGCGGCGCTTGGTCCGCCGTGCACGGCCTGGGCAACAAACCGCTGGGCGCATTATTGTTCGCTCATCCGCTGGTGGAGCGCAAACCGCTGCACTACAAGGCATTGCGCAATACCCACCCGCTCTATCAGCGCGCCGTTACAACACTGGAGAACCCGCCGGGCAGACTGTGGGCACGCCGTTCGCTGTTTTACCTGCACGGCGCACCGCTGCTGGTGACGGAAGTTTTTTTGCCGGAAATTTTACGCCTTGCCAAATAAGCCGGCAAAAGCATTGGCTCGCCAAGCGCATTTACCTTTCTGGGCTATCAGTCTCCACAGATAAGCGCATGAAAACCCGCGTTAATCTGCGGATGAAATTGCCGTTTTTAGGATAATTTGTGAATTCACGCAGGTTACGCCTGAGCGCTATTTTTTCGCGTCGATCATTTTTTTCAGCGCGAGCTTGAGCGGTGAATCATCCAGACTCTGGCTGAATGCATTCAGCGCGTCACGAGCCTCTTTGCCGAGCTTGCGCTGCCTGAATTCGGGTGGTTTTTGGGCAAAGGAAACTTGCACCTTGACGCGGATTCCGCTAACCTCGCAACCGCCTTTTTGCAGTCCGGTAACAAGTTCCGGTACAAGTTGGCGTAATTTGGCGGCAATAGTGGCATTGGCGACGGCAATACTGAGAACACCTGCCTGCAAGCCCAGCACTTGGCTGAATTGCGCAAGACCGGGCGGGGCAACACCGGCAAAACGGTTTTGCAATAACAACAAAGCTTGTGCTTTGGCCACGAGCGGGCGTAACTCGGAATCGCTGCCCAATAGTGATTTTAGTCGTTGCGCCACAAAGTTAAGATTAAACAAGGAGGAGGAAGCATGAATGTTATTCTAGTTTCCAGCAGTTTGGCAAAAACCCGCAGCATTACGCTGAACGGCTGGCATGTCTCTGGCCTGGCGCTGCTGCTGTTCGGATTGATACTGGGGGCATCGTTCACCCTGCAATACACGCTGGTGCGCTTTGCCCCGGAAGGTTTGGGCGACGGAGTGCGCTCTTTCTTGTCCAAAATACAAAGTGCGGAACAACAAAAACAGCAGTCTTATCTGCATAGCAGTTTGGATGCAATGGCAGCACGGGTCGGGCAGATGCAGGCACAGATGCAGCGTCTGGACACGCTGGGCGCGCGTCTGGCCAAATTGACCGGCATGAAACCGGAAGAGTTCCGTTTCGACCAGCCGCCCGCGCAGGGCGGACCGCTGGTGACTTCGCCGCTGCAGGAAATGTCGGTAGCCAGCCTCGACCAGCAGTTAAGCATATTGACCAAAGTGGTCAATGACCGCAGCGACAAGCTGATGGCGCTCGAAACCATGCTGCTACAGAATCAACTCAGCAACAAGATGCTGCTGTCTATCGAACCAATTAACAACGGCTGGTATTCCTCAAATTTCGGCTGGCGCATTGATCCTTTTACCGGCGCGAGTGCCATGCATGAAGGTGTCGATTACGTTGTTCCGGCCGGAACAGTGATTCACGCTTCAGCCGGCGGCGTAGTGTCCTATTCAAGTAACCATGCCCAGTATGGTAATATGGTCGAAATCGATCACGGCAATGACATTGTGACGCGTTATGCGCATGCTTCGCGATTACTGGTAAAGGTCGGACAGGTGGTGCGGCGCGGCGAAAAGATCGCCGAAGTCGGCAGCACCGGCCGATCCACCGGCAACCACTTGCATTTTGAAGTCCGCTATCAGGGAATCGCCCAGAATCCGGTGCGTTTCCTGCAAAAAGCCGCCGGTTAACAGCGGTAATGGATATTTGGCAAGGGTGAGGTGATGAACAGCCTCACCCTTTTTATTATTTGCGGTTAGAAACCCTATTATTTTGTAGTTTGGAACAACATGATTTCCAGTGTATTGAAAAAAGTCTTCGGCAGCCGCAATGACCGCCTGCTCAAGCAATATCGCGCTACTGTGCTATCCATCAACAAGCTGGAAGCCGATATCGCAAAATTAAGCGATGACGAATTACGTCTAAAAACCGACAGCTTCAGGCAGCGTTTTACACAGGGCGAAACGCTCGACGCACTGTTGCCTGAAGCGTTTGCCGTGGTACGCGAGGCAAGCACACGCGCACTGGGAATGCGCCATTACGATGTGCAGCTGATCGGCGGAATGGTGCTGCATTACGGCAAGATCGCCGAAATGCGCACCGGCGAAGGCAAAACCCTGATGGCTACCCTGCCGGTTTACCTGAACGCGATTTCCGGCAAGGGCGTGCATGTCGTGACGGTGAACGATTATCTGGCCGCACGAGATGCCGAGTGGATGGGCAAGCTGTACCGTTTCCTCGGCCTGTCGGTGGGCGTAATCCTGTCGCAAATGCCGCATTCCGAAAAACAGGCCGCTTACGCCGCCGATGTTACGTACGGCACCAACAACGAATTCGGTTTCGATTATTTGCGCGACAACATGGCAACGCAGGCCGCCGAGCGTTTCCAGCGCCCGCTCAACTACGCCATAGTGGATGAAGTGGATTCGATCCTGATCGACGAGGCGCGCACCCCGCTGATCATCTCCGGCCAGGCCGAAGACAATGTCGACATCTATGTGCGCGTCAACCAACTGGTACCGCAACTGGTGCGCCAGAAAGGCGAAGCAGAAGCCAACGGTCCGGGCGATTTCAGCGTGGACGAGAAAAACCACCAGATATTGCTCACCGAATCCGGCCACGAACACGCGGAAAGCATCCTCACTCAGGCGGGCTTGTTGCCTGCCGGCGGCAGCCTGTACGACCCCGCCAACATCACCCTGATCCACCACCTGTATGCGGCATTGCGCGCGCACAGCCTGTATCACCGCGACCAGAACTATGTGGTACAGGACGGCGAAGTCGTGATCGTGGACGAATTCACCGGCCGTTTGATGGCCGGACGGCGCTGGTCGGACGGCTTGCACCAGGCGGTGGAAGCCAAAGAGGGCGTGGCGATCCAGAAGGAAAACCAGACGCTGGCCTCGATCACCTTCCAGAATTATTTCCGCATGTACCACAAGCTGGCGGGCATGACCGGCACGGCGGATACCGAAGCGTATGAATTCCAGCAAATATACAGTCTGGAAACGGTAATCATCCCGCCGCATCGCCCGACGATCCGCAACGACCAGATGGACAAGGTGTATCTCAGCGCCAAGGAAAAATATCTGGCCGCCATCGACGACATCAAAGACTGCTACGCGCGCGGCCAACCGGTACTGGTGGGAACGACCTCGATTGAAAATTCGGAATTGCTGTCGGATTATCTTGAGCGCGACAAGCTGCCGCATCAGGTGCTGAATGCCAAACAGCACGAACGCGAAGCGCAGATCATCGCGCAGGCCGGACAACCAAAAATGATCACCATCGCCACCAACATGGCAGGCCGGGGTACCGACATCGTGCTGGGCGGCAATGTCGAAAAACAAATCGAACTCGTCCGCGCGGATGAAAGTCTTGACGAAGCCTCAAAAGAGCAGCGTATCGCGCAATTGAAATCCGAATGGCAGCAACTGCACCAACAGGTGCTGGACAGCGGCGGACTGCATATCATCGGCACCGAACGGCACGAATCGCGCCGCGTGGACAACCAGTTGCGCGGCCGTTCCGGCCGTCAGGGCGATCCCGGCTCGAGCCGGTTCTACCTGTCGCTGGAAGATCCGCTGTTGCGCATCTTCGCTTCCGACCGTGTCACGGCGATCATGAACAAGTTCAAGCTGCCGGAAGGCGAAGCAATCGAACACAGCTGGGTGACTCGCGCCATCGAAAACGCGCAACGCAAAGTCGAGGCGCGCAACTTCGACATGCGCAAGCAAATCCTCGAATACGACGATGTTGCCAACGACCAGCGCAAAGTAACCTACCAGCAACGCAGCGAATTGCTGGAAAGCTCGGATATATCCGAAACCATCCAGGCGATGCGCGAAAGCGTGCTGGAAGACACCATCAACCAGCATATCCCGCCGCACAGCATGGAAGAACAATGGGATGTTCCCGCACTGGAAAAAGCACTGATTGCCGAATTCCGTCTGGAATTACCGCTGGTGCAATGGCTGGAGGAAGACAAACAATTGAACGAGGCCGGTTTGCGTGCCCGTATCACCGGGCAGGCACAGCAGCAATATCAGGCCAAACTGGACATGGTGGGCGGCGAGCCCATGCACCACTATGAGCGGGTCATCATGCTGCAAAGTCTGGATTCGCACTGGCGCGAACATCTCGCCGCGCTGGATCATCTGCGCCAGGGTATCCATCTGCGCGGTTATGCGCAAAAGAACCCCAAGCAGGAATACAAACGCGAGGCTTTCGAGCTGTTTTCGTTGATGCTCGACGCGATCAAGCGCGAAGTGACGCAGGTATTGATGACCGTACAGGTGCGCAACGAGGAAGATGTCGGGGCGGTAGAAACTCCTGCAGCGCCGGAAAATGTGCAATATCATCACGCCGATTACGACGAGGCACTGGGTCACTCAGCCGGACAATCCGGCGACGCGGAGTCAGCCGGAGAAGAACACAAGCCATTTGTACGCGATGGGCACAAAGTGGGACGCAATGACCCGTGCCCGTGCGGTTCCGGCAAAAAATACAAGCAGTGCCACGGTAAATTAAGTTAACACGCGAAAGGAGAACGGGATGTCATTAATAATTGATACGCTGCGCACCTCGACGATCACCGAGGAATTAAACGATGCCGAAGTGGAAATTATCGCGGGATTGTTTGAAGTACAGGACTTTAAATCAGGCGAGGCGATCATCCATCCGGGCGGCGAACAACCGGACAACCTGTATATCCTTGCGCATGGCGAAATCCAGGTAAATATCCAGAGCCGCGACGGCGAAGCCGCGATCCACGTGCTAAAACCGGGCGATCTGGCCGGTATCATCACCTTTGCGGGCGGCACCTCCGCGCATATCAGCGCGACCCTCAGCGCGATCGGCGAAACCAAAGTGTTGAGCATGCCCAGAGTTAAATTCGAGACGCTGATCAATACCCATCCGATGATCATGTACAAGGTAATGCGCGGTGTAGTGCGCGACGTGCATGGTATCGTGCGCCGCATGAACGCACAATCGGCGGAGTTGAGCAATTACATCTACCGCGTACATGGCCGTTATTAAAATCCAGATTTCATCCCAAATGCTGCGTTGCAGAAAAAATTTCTTGCTTGCATATAATACATATGCGGCGCAGCAAAATTTTTCCCGCGCCTTGCATTTGGGCGAACTCTGAATTTTCAGGGATGCCCCACAGTTAAAGGAAACCTTATGCCAGTCAATCTGACCTCGCCCGTCGCGGCACAACTGTTGCCCGTTGCGGGCGTTTTTCTGGGTGTCACCGAAGCCAACATCAAGCGCGAGAACCGCAAAGATTTGCTGGTGATGCAGTTGAGCGAAGGCGCGCGGGTTGCCGGCGTGTTCACCAAAAACCGCTTCTGCGCGGCCCCGGTGATCGTGGCGCGCGAACACCTCGCACAACCGGGCGGCATCCGCGCGCTGGTGGTCAACACCGGCAACGCCAATGCCGGAACCGGCGAACAGGGCATGCAGGATGCGCGCACCACCTGCGCTGCGCTGGCGGGATTGCTGGGCTGCCAGACCGCGCAGATCCTGCCGTTCTCCACCGGCGTAATCATGGAGCCGCTGCCGGTCGGCAAGATCACCGCAGGACTGCCCGGTTGCGTGGCAAACATGCGCGCCGACAACTGGTTTGATGCCGCGCACGCGATCATGACCACCGACATCGTCGCCAAGGCGATTTCCAAGCAGGTCACCATAGACGGCGTGACCATCACCGTCACCGGCATCGCCAAAGGCTCCGGCATGATCCACCCGAACATGGCGACCATGCTCGGCTACATCGCCACCGATGCCTCAGTCGCGCAACCATTGCTGCAACAAATGGTCAGCAGCGCCGCCAACCGCTCGTTCAACTGCATCACCGTGGACGGTGACACCTCCACCAACGATGCGCTGATGCTGATCGCCACCGGAAAAGCCGCCCTACCCGAGATCAGTAATGCCGGCAGCGCGGCATTCGCCGCACTGCAAGCCGCCGTCAGCGAAGTCGCTATCTACCTCGCGCAAGCCATCGTAAGAGACGGCGAAGGCGCGACCAAATTCATCAGCGTGCAGGTCGAAGGCGGCAAGGATGAAGCCGAATGCAAACAGATCGGCTACGCCATCGCCCGCTCGCCGCTGGTCAAAACCGCGTTCTTCGCCTCCGACCCCAACCTCGGCCGCATCCTCGCCGCAATCGGTTATGCGGGTGTCGCCGATCTGGATGTCGATGTGCTCAAGCTGTATCTCGATGATGTGCTGGTCGCCGAGAACGGCGGGCGTGCGGCCAGCTATCGCGAAGAGGATGGGCAACGGGTGATGGGGCAGAGTGACATCACAATTCGCGTGGTGTTGAATCGCGGTTCGGCGAAGGCGACATTGTGGACTTGTGATTTTTCTTACGATTATGTGAAGATTAACGCGAGTTATCGCAGCTAGGTTGCCTCCCACCCACTCCGTTCGCCCTGAGCCTGTCGAAGGGTTCCGACCTATCCCCTCTCCCTTGCAGGGAGAGGGCTAGGGAGAGGGTAGAAACTCCATTCTTCAACCTCAAAATCAACACCGCCGGGGGTAGCCCGGCAGCTAGTCACTTTTTCTTGCTTCGCCAAGATAAAGTAACCAAAAAGAAGGCGCCCCCCGGCGGTGTTGATTTGGTTTTACATTTGATGTTGGGTTACGCGATGAAACTGCTAACCCAACCTACGCACGACACCCTTCGACAAGCTGATGAAACAACTAGCCATTCGACTAGGCTGTCAAAAAACGCCAGCCAAGTCGCTGGTTATCAGGGCAAACGGCCTTGTTTGAAAGATCACATTGAACATGCAAACCAAAAACACAAAAATCGTCGAAGTTGCTGCCGCCGTGCTACAACGACCCGACGGCTCTTTCCTGTTGGCACAACGACCAGCAGACAAAATCTGGGCGGGCTACTGGGAATTCCCCGGCGGCAAAATCGAGGCGGGCGAAACACCCTACCACGCGCTGGTGCGCGAGCTGCGCGAGGAGCTGGGCATCACGGTGACCAACGCCTACCCGTGGCTGACGCGGGTGTTCACCTATCCGCATGCCACGGTCAAACTGCATTTCTTCCGCGTGACCGAGTGGAGCGGCGAGTTGCATCCGCATGAGGGGCAGGAGTTTGCTTGGCAGCCGTCAGCCCTTCGATACCTCAGGACGAACAGAGAAAATTCCGTTAACGTATCCCCTATTCTGCCCGCCAACGCACCGATCCTGCGCGCACTGGAATTGCCCGCACTGTATGCGATCAGCAACGCCAAAGAGTTGGGCGAAGCGGAATTCCTGCGGCGGCTGGAGGCCGCGCTGCACAACGGGCTGCGGCTGGTGCAGTTGCGCGAGAAGCATTATTCACGGGTTGAATTGCGCGCGTTGGCGCTGAAGATGCTGCCGTTGCTGCAGGCCTGCGGTGCGCGCTTGATCGTCAATGCCGACATCGAGCTGGCGCGCGAGATCGGGGCGGACGGGGTGCAGTTGACTTCAACGCAGTTGGCGGAATTAACGGCGCGACCCGATCTGCCCTGGTGTGGTGCTTCCTGCCACAGTACGGAGGAACTGCGCCGTGCCGAGGTGTTGGGCTGCGATTTCGCACTGCTGAGTCCGGTGCTGCCGACAATGTCGCATCCTGGCGAGCCTGCGCTGGGATGGGACAGTTTTGCAGAGATCGCGGGCGGTTGCACGGTTCCGCTATATGCCTTGGGCGGTTTGACACCAGACGATATGCAGACCGCATGGCAACACGGCGCACACGGGATATCGCTTTTACGTCAGGCTTGGTGAGTTGGCTCGGTAAATTCCTGTTCGTCGCTAACGTGAAACTCGCATAGCGAGACCGCGTCCCTCTCTCCCGTAAAACGGGAGAGAGGGAGACGGGCATGGTCATCATCAGGAGTGATATGTTCATCATCCCCGTCTGGCTGTTCGACGCGGTATTCTTCGTTGGCCCACTTGCCCAGATCAATCATCTTGCAGCGTTCGCTGCAAAACGGGCGGAAGCGGTTGCTGGTATCCCATTGATGTTCCTTGCCGCAATGCGGACAGGTCACGATTGGCGGTGCTTTTCCTGCCATTATTATGAGGGCAGGCTGCAGAAGGTAAGATCAAACGGCACATCCTGATTGAACAGGGTGGTTTTTGCCGCATAGTCGGCCGCGATGAAGCGGATATTGATGGCGTATTTGTTGGCCCCGACTTCCGGTATGCAAGCCAATTCGCTGCTCAGACTGACGCGCAACAACTGCGCGATACGCCCGCCCTGCATTTGCTGGAATGTACCCTGATGCGCGGTAAAGTGAAAAATTTTGCCGCTATCGCGCAGCAGGCGCAGCACGATCCCCAAACCGTTATGCAACGGCAGGAACGGGGCCAGCCACATCTGCAGACTTTCACGCCGCAACACCACATCCTGTTCTTGCCAATAATGATAGGAAGGCAGGTCGAATTCGCATGCGCCGCCCGGGATGCTGGTACGCTGCTTGATACCCATCAGCCATTCGTTGTCGCGCATATGCTGGCCGATCTTGCCGGGCATGGCGAGCAGGTCGACTGAGATTTTTTCAATCTCGGCGAGAATACTCTCCAGCGCGGCTTCGGATATCTCGGGGTTATTATGCAGCGCGGCAAGCATGCGCTTCTGGCGCTCCAACTCCTGCAACAGTTCTGATTTCAGGTCGGCACGGCTGGTAACTTCAAGGATTTCAAACAGGGAGGTCAAAGCGGCATGGTGATCCATGCCGTGATCCAACATCATGAAGTGTTCCGCGCGTGCAAACAAGTCCTCCAGTCGCAACAAAGTGCGCACTTTTTCATTGAGAGGAAACTCGTAATTGATCACGTTTACATTAGCGGATAAATTTTATTTTAAAAGGATTCGGCACTGCAGCAGCTCTCCTCTAACCGGATGTCTTTAGCAATATTTATTAAAGACATGCTTGTTGAAATTGCAGCAAAAACAAAATACCGCTTTTACAGTTTCAAAAGTCCCAATTTCCAGTCTACCTATCCCTCCGCCTGCTGTCCGGCGGATTAAAGGCATAAACAGACCTCATTTCAATAAATCTGCCGTATTCAAGGGGTACCGAAAATGTTCGAGTAGCACCCGTGCAAGATACCGACCTGTTCGGCCAGATTGTCCAGCCCCGCGTCATTATGTATCACATCATCGGCCAGTTGCAGCCGTTCTGCACGGGAGGTTTGCCGGGCGATAATAGCGCGCACCTCCGCCTCTGACATAGCGCTGCGCCCGACCACGCGCGCAATCTGAATATTCTCAGCGCAATCCACCACCAGCACACGCTGCACCAGCTGCCTGAATGCCGGGCTTTCCGCCAACAAGGGGACGACCAGAATAATATAGGGAGCCGATTCTAACTTCCGCAACTGCGCCTTGGCTTGTTCGCGTATCAGGGGGTGCAGCAGCTGTTCCAGCCGTTGCTTGGCGGCAGCATCCGAAAAAATCAGCCCGCGCATTTTGGCACGATCCAGTGCGTTATCAGCCGTAACGTAATCGTTGCCAAAACTCGCGCGGATCGATTCCATGGCTTCGCCATTGGCCCGTGTCAGACTGTGTGCAATAACATCCGTATCGATGATGCCTGCACCGTGCTGTGCAAACAGCGCGGCAACGGTGCTTTTACCGCTGCCGATTCCGCCGGTGAGTCCGATAATCAGCCTATTCTGGATCATATCTATCCTGAGTTCGGTCGAAGTATCAAAAGGGGGGGGGGTTATGGGGCGGCGAGTAATTGCAAATAACCTTGTGTCAGGGTCTGCCCCCAAAACAGGGCAATCAGCCCGCCGCCGGCAAGATACGGGCCGAACGGAATAGGAACGCTGCGGCCGTGCTTGGCCGCCACAATCAGGGTAATGCCGACCACCGCGCCGACCATCGAGGACAGCATGATGATCAGCGGCAGCATTTGCCAGCCCATCCAGGCACCCAGCGCCGCCAGCAGCTTGAAGTCGCCGTAGCCCATGCCTTCTTTGCCGGTGACCAGCTTGAACATCCAGTACACACCCCACAGCGCGAGGTAGCCGAACATCGCGCCCAGCACCGCGCTTTGCAGACCGGTGAATACGCCGAACAGATTGAACAGCAGCCCCAACCAGAGCAGCGGCAGCGTGATGTCATCCGGCAGCAATTGCGTGTCGAAATCGATCACTGTCAGCGCCAGCAACGCCCATATCAGCAGCAAGGCTCCAACAGTTGCCAACCCGTAACCAAAATGCCAAGCCGCATAGGCGCACAGGATTCCGCTGATCGCCTCGACAATCGGATAGCGCGGCGAAATGGCGGCACCGCAACCTTTGCACTTGCCGCGCAAAAGCAGATAGCTGAGCACAGGAATATTTTCCAGCGCGCCGATGGCATGATTGCAATGCGGGCATGCCGAGCGCGGCACGACGAGATTGTAGGGGGCGGATGGCACAGGCTCGTCGCCATGCAGCTCGGCGCATTGCTGCCGCCAGCCGGACTCCATCATTTTTGGCAGGCGATAAATCACCACATTGAGAAAGCTGCCGACCATCAAACCCAGAAACAGGCACACGCCGATGAATACAGCGGGAAACGCTTGCAGCACTTCTAGAAAGCTCATTGGTTTAACTGGTAAGTGGGGAGTAGGGAGCAGGGAGTGGAAAAACCAACTTCCCAACCCATCACTGTGCCTCCCCCACTCCCCACTTCCCACTCCCTACTATCTGCTTTCGTCATACCACTTGACCCATTTTAAAGATCGGCAGGTACATAGCGATCACCATGCCGCCGATAAGCACACCGAGCACCGCCATGATGATCGGCTCCATCAAGCTGGATAACGCTTCAACGGCATCATCCACTTCACCCTCATAGAAGTCAGCAACCTTGCTCAGCATCGAGTCCAGTGATCCGGCTTCTTCGCCGATTGACACCATTTGTATCACCATGCTCGGGAACACATCGGTGTTTTGCATGGCAACGGTCAGGTTTTGCCCGGAAGTCACTTCGCGCTGAATCGCCTTGGTGGCATCGAAATAAACTGCGTTGCCCGCCGCTCCCGCCACCGAATCAAACGCTTCCACCAGCGGCACACCGGCGGCAAACATGGTGGCAAGGGTGCGCGCCCAGCGAGCGATACTGGCCTTGCGAATCAACTCGCCGAAAATGGGCATTTTCAGCATCAAGCGATCCATGACATTCTGCATTTTCCTACTGCGCTTCCAGAAATAGAAGAATGTATAAAAACCGCCGCCGATGCCGCCGAAAATCAGCCACCAATAAGCCACAAAAAATTTTGAAATAGCCATCACCACCAATGTCGGAGCGGGCAAATTCGCGCCAAAACTGGAAAACAGCTCCTCGAACGCCGGGATAACGAAAATCATGATCACGGCGGTGATAATAAACGCCACCACGATGATGGAAACCGGGTAGAACAATGCCGACTTGATCTTGCTTTTGATGGCTTGGATCTTTTCCTTGTAGGTAGCCAGACGATCCAGCAAGCTGTCCAGAATACCGGCGGATTCGCCGGCGCCCACCAGATTGCAAAACAGCTCGTCGAAATACAGCGGATATTTTTTGAAGGCTTGTTGCAAACTGCTGCCGGTTTCCACATCGGTTTTGATGTCAAGCAGCAACCGCGCAACGGATGGATTGCTGTGTCCCTTACCCACGATATCGAATGCCTGCAGCAACGGCACACCGGATTTCATCATAGTAGCCAGTTGGCGGGTAAACAGCGTAATGTCTTTCTCGGTAACCGGCTGGGTGCTGCCGCGGTAGCGCTTTACTTTTATATCATTGATACCCTGACGGCGCAGATGGGCTGATATGCTGGCTTCACCGACACCTCGCATCTCCCCTTTGACCCGCTTGCCGGTCTTATCCTTGCCTTCCCAGGAATAAAGTTTTTCGTTTGTTTTTTGAGTTTTTGGTGCGGCAGCCATAGCATTTTCCTCTAATCACCAACTGACAGTAACGGGCATGATGCCGAGCTTTACGCCTCTTGTAAAGCTGAAGTGGTGAGCTGAAAGCAGGGAGCAGAAAAACCCGCACCCGCTTCCCTCTCTCCACTTGCTACTGCTTAATTTCCTGCGGCGGAAAAATACGCGCCACCTTGACGATACGATCCTGGGTCTGGATAACCTCGATCGGATACCCCGCGATCTTCAGGCTGACACCCGCTTCGGGCATATCTTCCAGATGATCGAGAATCAGCCCATTGAGCGTTTTTGCACCGTCCAGCGGCAGGTGCAGCCCCAGCTTGCGGTTCAACTCGCGCAGGCTGCTGCCACCTTCCAGCAAGATACTACCGTCTTCCTGACGCAAAAATTTGCCGGTTTGCGCGGGCGATTGGGTGGTAAATTCACCGACAATTTCTTCCAGAATATTTTCCAGCGTCACCAGGCCAAGCAACTCGCCGTATTCATCCACCACCAACCCCAACCGCGCATGACGCTCCTGAAACTGCTGCAATTGCTTGAGCAGAGGCGTATCGGAAGGGGTGAAATAAGGCTCGTGCAAAATCTCGCGCAGCTGTGCCACATCCAGTGTCGCCTCCTGCAGCAGCGCCGGCACGCGTTTGACATGCAAAATACCGATGATATTGCTGGGCGTGCCGTCATAAACCGGCAGCAGGGTATGGTGGCAGGTAACAATCTGCTGGCGCAATTCACCGGCTTCCGCATTGATGTCCAGCGCTTCGATCTGGTTGCGCGGAATCATCACGTCGTTCACGGTGATACGCTCCAAATCGACCAGATTCAGCAACATTTTCTGGTGCTTGCGCGGCAGGAAATCCCCGGCCTCCAGCACCAGCCCGCGCAATTCCTCCAGCGACATTTTCTGTTTGCTCTGGTCAGTTTCTATCCTGATGCGCAGCAGCCATAGCATACCCTTCACCGAGGATGTCGCCACCGAGACCACAGGATGGAACAGGGTGATCAGCGGCGCGAGCACATAGCTCGCGGGCAGGGCGATGCGCTCCGAGTGGCTGGCGGCCAATATCTTCGGCAGAATCTCGCTGAACACCAGGATCACGAAGGTGAGCGCCAGCGTGCCCAGCAGGATCGCCCAGTCGTTCTGCCCGAACAGGCGCAGGATGATGATGTTGGCCAGCGCGGCGGCGGCAACATTGACCAGAGTGTTGCCAAATAAGATCGATCCGAGCAGCTTGTCCACCCGGGACAACAGCTTGTTGACCAGTTTTGCGCTGCGGTTGCCCTTGCGCACCAGATTGTTCAGACGATAGCGGTTGATCGCCATCATGCTGGTTTCCGAGCCGGAAAAGAACGCGCTGCAAACCAATAACAGCAGCAAGATACCGAACAGCCAGCCTAAAGAGATTTCGTCCAATGTAGAGTTTCAGTAAAAATTGACGGTAGGAATGGTGTGCCAGAGGCGTGAGGGTGTCAAGCTGCGCAAGGATTAAGAATTGCCTTTCTCGTTTGACTGGCTCCGCCCCCCTCGCTTCGCTCTCCCCGCTGATGTGGGAGGATTGAGGCGGGGTTGAAGGGTGCTGTAACGCATCATCAGCACACCGGCGACCACCATCGGCAGGCTCAGCCATTGCCCCATGCTCATGCCGAATGACAGCAAACCGAGAAAATCGTCCGGTTCACGGCTAAACTCCGCGATAAACCGGAAGCTGCCATAGCCAATCAGGAACATCCCGGATACTGCGCCGACCGGGCGCGGCTTGCGCGCATACAGCCAGAGCAAGACGAACAACAACACGCCTTCCAGCGCGAATTCGTACAGCTGCGACGGATGGCGCGGCAGATTATCCACCCCGGGGAAAATCATCGCCCACGGCACGTCGGTCGGCCTACCCCACAATTCGCCGTTGATGAAGTTACCGAGCCGCCCGAATGCCAGACCGGGCGGCACCAGCGGGGCAATGAAATCGGTCACTTGCAACCAGCGCAAATGCTGTTTGCGCGCGAGCCACGCCATCGCCACCAACACGCCGAGAAAGCCGCCGTGAAACGACATGCCGCCCTGCCACACCGCCAGTATCTCCAGCGGGTGAGCGAAGTAATACGAGGCTTTGTAAAACAATACATAGCCCAACCGCCCGCCCAGAATTACGCCCAACACGCCATAAAACAGCAAGTCATCGAGCAGTTTTACATTGATCTGCGGGTGGTTAAGTACGGCGATGCGCTTGCGCCCCAACCACAGGAAAGTCATGAAACCGGCCAGATACATCAGACCATACCAGTGGATGGCAAGCGGGCCAAGTTGCACGGCAACGGGGTTGAATTGTGGGTGAACGATCATGTATGAATCGGGTAAAATTGCAGCTTCGATTATACGTGTGCTTTATTCCGAAAACTGCAATCGTCCGCAGATTAAACAAATTATTGATCAAACACACTGAAATTTTTGTGCTTGCACGGCAGCTACACACATTTCCGGCAGGTGTTTTTAATCTGCGTTAATCTGTGCAATCTGCGGACTGAAACGTTTTCCCAAAGTTTAATTTTCAAAGAGAGACATTATGCCCGCATACCGTTCCCGCACTTCCACCCACGGCCGCAACATGGCCGGCGCACGCTCCCTGTGGCGCGCCACCGGCATGACCGACGGCGACTTCGGCAAACCGATCATCGCCATCGCCAATTCATTCACCCAGTTCGTGCCGGGCCACGTCCACCTGAAGGACATGGGGCAACTGGTAGCCAGAGAAATCGAAAAGGCGGGCGGTATCGCCAAGGAGTTCAACACCATCGCGATTGACGACGGTATCGCGATGGGCCACGACGGGATGCTGTATTCGCTGCCCTCGCGCGACCTGATTGCCGATTCGGTGGAATATATGGTCAACGCGCATTGCGCCGACGCGCTGGTATGCATTTCCAACTGCGACAAAATCACGCCCGGCATGCTGATGGCGGCGATGCGGCTGAATATCCCGGTGGTGTTCGTCTCCGGTGGGCCGATGGAAGCGGGCAAAGTGAACTGGCAGGGCAAGACCAAGGGGCTGGATCTGGTGGATGCGATGGTTGCCGCCGCCGACAGCCATTGCAGCGACGAGGAAGTGGAAGCTATCGAGCGCTCTGCCTGCCCGACCTGCGGCTCCTGTTCCGGCATGTTCACCGCCAACTCGATGAATTGCCTGACCGAGGCGCTCGGCTTGTCTTTGCCCGGCAACGGTTCGCTGGTGGCGACACATGCCGAACGCAAGCAATTGTTCCTGCGCGCGGCCAGACTGATCGTCGAGTTGTGCAAGCGCTATTACGAGCAGGACGACGCTTCGGTACTGCCGCGCAGCATCGCCGGCTTCGATGCCTTCGAAAATGCCATGACGCTGGACATCGCGATGGGCGGATCGACCAATACCGTGCTACATCTGCTCGCCATCGCGCGCGAGGCGGAAGTGAATTTCACCATGAAGGACATGGATCGGCTGTCGCGCCATGTGCCGACCCTGTGCAAGGTCGCACCGTCATCCGAATATCACATGGAAGATGTGCATCGCGCCGGCGGCATACCCGCGATCCTCGGCGAACTGGATCGTGCCGGGTTGTTGCACGGCGAAGTCGGCTCGGTACACAGCAAGACCCTGCGCGACGGTCTCAAGCAATGGGATATCGCGCTGAGCACTGACGAGGAAGTAAAAAAATTCTTCCGTGCCGCGCCCGGTGGCATCGTCACCACCATCGCTTTCTCGCAATCCATGCTTTATCCAGATCTGGATGCGGATCGCGGCAACGGTTGTATCCGCGACAAGGCGCATGCCTATTCGCAGGACGGCGGGCTGGCGGTGCTGCACGGCAACATTGCGCTGGACGGCTGCATCGTCAAAACAGCGGGAGTGGACGACAGCATCCTGAAATTCACCGGACGCGCGCGCGTGTTCGAAAGCCAAGATGCGGCGGTAGCCGGAATCCTCGCCGACCAGATCGTCGCGGGCGACGTGGTGGTGATCCGCTACGAAGGGCCGAAGGGCGGGCCGGGCATGCAGGAGATGCTGTACCCCACCAGCTATCTAAAATCCAAGGGATTGGGTAAAGCATGCGCGCTGCTCACCGACGGGCGCTTCTCCGGCGGCACTTCCGGCTTGAGCATCGGCCACGTTTCTCCTGAAGCCGCCAGCGGCGGCGCGATCGGTCTGGTTCAGGAAGGCGACCGTATCGAGATCGACATTCCGAATCGCAGCATCAATCTGGCGATTTCCGATGCGGAATTGGCGCAACGCCGCGCAACCATGCAAGCCAAAGGCAAGCAGGCATGGAAACCGGTCACGCAGCGCCAACGCAAAGTATCGGCAGCGTTGCTGGCCTATGCCGCAATGGTGACATCGGCAGACAAGGGCGCGGTGCGCGATGTAACCCAAATTGAACCGCACTGAATAGAAAGCACACAAATCATGAGTACAGCGCAGCAACTGAACACGCAATTCGGCATCACCGGGCAACTGGGTTTCCGCGAGGACACCAGCGGACTGATCGTCGCGGAGATCAACAATACACAGGCGACCGCGTCGCTGTGCCTGCAGGGCGCGCACCTGATGAGCTGGCAGCCGAAGAGTCAAGCCACGCCGGCAATATGGCTGTCGCGCGATGCAAAACTGGCGGTGGGCAAGTCGATACGCGGCGGCGTGCCGGTATGCTGGCCGTGGTTCGGTGCGCATGCTACCGAACCCGGTTTTCCCGCACACGGCTACGCCCGCACTACGCCCTGGCAGGTGATCGAGTCCGGCAGCGAGCCGGATGGCGAAACGCGCCTGACGCTGCGCCTGCTGGCAAACGAAAAGACCCGTGCACAGTGGCCGCATCCCTGCACGTTGGAATTAATCGTAAGCATCGGCGAAACATTGCGCATGGAGCTGATCACCGAAAACACCGGATCATCCGACTTTGTGATCGGCGAAGCCCTGCATACTTATTTCCGCATCGGCGACATCGGTGCAGCACGGGTCAGCGGTTTGCAGGATTGCGAGTACTGGGACAAAGTTGGCGGTTCCGAGCTAAAAAAACAACAAGGTGCCATCAACTTTTCAAGCGAGACCGACCGCGTGTACATCAACACCGCCGCGGAATGCGTGATCGAAGACGACCAACTGAAACGGCGCATCCGCATCGCAAAATCCGGCAGCCTGTCCACCGTGGTGTGGACACCGTGGACGGCAAAAGCCGACAAGATGGGCGATCTGGGGCAGCCCGACGGCTGGCGCGAAATGGTGTGCGTGGAATCGGCCAATGCATTCGATAACACCGTCAGAGTCGCGGCGGGAACCAGTCATACCCTTATCGTCGAATATCGCACCGAATCGGTGTAGCACTTTCGTTTTTTAACCCTATATTAAGGAGATTGATCATGAAAACCAGCAATCTGGTGGCATTGTCACTACTGGCGGCGTTGTATGCCGCGCAAGCGATCGCTGCCGAACCGGTCGTTGCGCCCAGTGCGAAAAAAGCCGCGCCAGCAGCCAAACCGAAGACCGTAAAACACCAGAAGGATTGCGTAACTAAGAATGGTAAACCTTGTCACCTCAAAAAACATGCTGGTCAGACTACAACTACCCAAACAGCGACACAAAATCGAAAACCGGCTGAGAACATCAAACCAGCGGTCGCGGCCGCAGTCGCAGCACCTGCTGCGGCGATAGCGGCCAAACCGGAAGCCAAAGCTGATGCGGCGTTGTCCCAGGCAGCCGCAATGCAATTAGCAAAAAAGAACAATTGCTTTACCTGTCACGCCATTGATAAAAAGGTGATCGGCCCGGCATGGAAGGAGGTGGCAGCCAAATATCGGGGTGATACGGGTGCCGAAGCCAAACTGGCGAACAAGATCGCCAAAGGCGGCGGCGGTGTGTGGGGTGTCATACCCATGACACCGTTCCCGCAAATCAGCGAGGCAGACCGCAAGACCTTGTCCAGATTCGTGCTGTCTATAAAATAAGCTGTCAACGCAATACCACGGTATTGCGTTATTGCCTTACCGTCCAAAAAGTTGGTTGGCAAATAGGACGGGGTTGATTTAGAATCATCGGCGAGGGCAAGACCTTCACATTGTTTAAGTTTTTCATCATAAAACGGGAGAGAAAACACATGAAATCAATAATTGTAAGCATGATTGCAGCAGCAGGTTTGATGATTGCAGGCAGCGCACTGGCGACAGACATGCCGGCAGTCGCCAAGAAGAACAACTGCACCGCTTGTCATGCAATCGACAAGAAGGTGGTCGGCCCAGCTTGGGCGGAAGTTTCCAAAAAATACAAGGGCGATGCCAAAGCGGCTGCTCATCTGGATCAAAAGATCGCCAAGGGCGGTAGCGGCGTATGGGGTGCGATGCCTATGCCTGCTAGTCCAAAAATGAGCGATGCTGATAGAAAAGAAGTTGTTGACTTTATTCTGGGTCTGGCAAAGTAAGCCTGTCCTGATTAGGAATCAACAGCAATTCTCAAAAAAGCCGGCGCAAGCCGGCTTTTTTGTTGTGCATTGAATTGACAGGCAGCCTCCCTGCTCCGCATAATCCGCAAGAAAGCCACTAAGCATTTTTCAGGAAATCAACCATGCCATTTCATTCTGTACTCACCCGTCTGCTGTTCGTTGCCGTTTCAATATTGATACTGTCCGCATGCGGCAAATCCGCTTCAGATCAGGCCGCAGCCAGCGGCGATCTGGTGGTAAAGATCGGGGCCGCCGCGCCGCTGACCGGCAATCAGGCGCATATCGGCAAAGACAACGAAAGCGGCACGCGCATGGCGATAGACGAGGCCAATGCCAAGGGTCTAGTGATCGGCGGGCGCAAGGTGCATTTTGAACTGATCAGCGAAGACGATCAAGCCGACCCGAAGACCGCCACCATCGTTGCGCAGAAACTGGTGGACAACAAGGTCAGCGCCATCATCGGCCATCTCAACTCCGGCACCACCATCCCCGCATCGAAAATCTACAGCGACAACGGTATCGTGCAGATATCCCCTTCCGCCACCGCGGTTAATTACACCGCACAAGGTTTCAAGACGGCGTTCCGCGTAATGGCAAACGATGCGCAGCAAGGCCGTGTACTGGGCGAATATGCAGCGAAAAATCTCGGCGCGAAAAAAATCGCGGTAATCGATGACCGCACTGCCTACGGACAGGGGCTGGCGGACGAATTTATCAAGGCGGCACAGGCGAACGGCGCGCAAATCGTGGCGCGCGAATATACCAACGACAAGGCTGTGGACTTTACCGCAGTACTGACCGCCGTAAAGGGCAAACAGCCGGATCTGCTGTTCTATGGCGGCATGGATCCGCAGGCGGGGCCAATGGCAAAACAGATCAAAGCCCTCGCGCTGAAGCTGAAATTCATGATGGGTGACGGCGGTTATACACCGGCATTTATCAAATTGGCGGGTGATGCCGCAGAAGGCGCTTATGCCTCGCTGCCGGGTGTGCCGCTGGCCAAAATGCCGGGCGGGAAAGAATTTGAAACGCGCTTCGTCGCCAAGTACCAGCCGATCCAGTTGTATGCACCTTATTGTTACGATGCGGTGAACGTGATGATCGCCGCAATGCAAAAAGCCGATTCGGTCGAACCCGCAAAATATCTGCCCGCACTTGCCAATGTTTCACACGACGGGGTCACGGCAAACATTCAGTTTGATGGAAAAGGCGATTTAAAGGGCGGTGCCATTACCCTGTATCAAGTACAGCAAGGCAAGTGGCAAGCGCTGGAAACACTCGGCGCAATTGCTCCGGCGGCACATTGATACGGATCGTGATGAGAAAACGTGTTATTTAATTTTTCAATCCATAGTTAAAAATCGTAGGGGCGCGATTCATCGCGCCCTTCTTTTGATGCATGAATATATTTGGGCGCGATGAATCGCGCCCCTACAGGGTCTAAATTGCATTTTTTATGGAGATATTTCTTCAACAAATAATCAACGGACTTGTGCAAGGCAGCGTTTACGCGCTGGTCGCGCTCGGCTACACCATGGTGTACGGCATTCTCGGCCTGATCAACTTCGCGCACGGCGAAGTGGTGATGGTCGGCGCGATGCTGGCGCTTTCCGCGCTGACCGCAATGCTGGGCTGGGGCGTGCCGCCATTGCTGGCTTTGCCGCTCAGCCTGATATTGGCGATACTGGGCTGTATGGCATTGGGCTACAGCATCGAGCGTGTCGCCTACCGCCCGTTGCGCCATGCGCCGCGCCTGGCACCGCTAATTACTGCAATCGGCGTATCCATCGTGTTGCAGAATCTCGCCATGATGATCTGGGGACGCCAATACCACGCATTCCCGCAATTGATCGACAATCAATCGCACCTGATCGGCGGCGCGATCATCAACGATATCCAGATCATCATCTTCGTCATGGCTTTGGCGATCATGGCGAGCTTGATGGTGGTGGTGCACCGTACCCGGCTGGGGCGGGCGATGCGCGCCGTAGCGGAGAATCAGCATGCCGCGCAACTGATGGGGGTGGACATTAACCGCGTGATCTCCGTGACCTTCATGCTCGGCTCGGCGCTGGCCGCCGTGGCGGGGTTGATGGTCAGCGCCAACTACGGTCTGGCCCATTACTACATGGGCTTTTTGCTCGGGCTGAAAGCCTTTACCGCCGCGGTGCTGGGCGGCATCGGCAACCTGCGCGGTGCGATGCTGGGCGGGCTGCTGCTCGGTCTGATCGAGAGTCTGGGTGCCGGCTATATCGGCGATATGACCGGCGGATTCCTCGGCAGCAACTATCAGGACGTGTTTGCCTTCTTCGTGCTGATCGCCGTGCTGGTGTTCAGGCCGTCCGGGTTATTGGGAGAGCGTATTGCCGAACGCGCTTAGACAATTCCTGACGCACGGCGGCAAACACCAACGGCAAGTGATGTTTTGGCTGCTGTTGGGCGCATTGCTGCTATTGCCGTTCATCACCGACGCGCTGCTCGGGCGTGGCTGGGTGCGCATCGCGGATTTCGCGATGCTCTACATCATGCTGGCGCTCGGCCTGAACATCGTGGTCGGCTATGCGGGTCTGCTCGATCTGGGCTATATCGCCTTCTTCGCGGTCGGTGCGTATTGTTACGCGCTGACCGGCTCGCCGCATCTGGCCATTGCCTTTCCGATGTTATTCCCGGACGGCATCCATTTGTCGTTCTGGATCGTGCTGCCGCTGGCAGCCTTGGTTGCGGGCGGTTTCGGCGTATTGCTCGGCGCGCCAACACTGCGGCTGCGCGGCGATTATCTGGCCATTGTCACGCTCGGTTTCGGCGAAATTATCCGCATCTTCCTGAACAACCTGAACGCGCCGTTCAACCTGACCAACGGCCCGCAGGGCATCAGCCGCATCGACCCGATCCGCATGGGCGATATCTCGCTGAACGCCACGCAGGGAATCTTCGGCATCGCGCTGCCCTCGGTACATCTGTATTTTTATCTGTTCCTGGCCTTCACCGCACTGGTGATCGTCATTTCGCAGCGTCTGGAAAAATCGCGCATCGGACGCGCGTGGATGGCGATCCGCGAAGATGAAATCGCAGCCTCGGCAATGGGTATCAACACGCGCAACCTCAAGCTGCTGGCGTTTGCAATGGGCGCAATGTTCGGCGGCATATCCGGCACATTGTTCGCCGGATTTCAGGGCTTCGTCAGCCCGGAAAGCTTCAGCCTGATGGAATCGATCATGGTGTTGTGCATGGTAGTGCTGGGCGGCATGGGCAACATCGCCGGGGTGATACTCGGCGGCGTGCTGCTCGCCATTTTGCCGGAAATCTTGCGCCACAGCGTGGTGCCGCTGCAACAGGCGCTGTTCGGCAAGACGCTGGTCGATCCGGAAAGTTTGCGCATGCTGCTGTTCGGCGGCGCACTGATCGTGATGATGCTGTATCGTCCGGCCGGACTGTGGCCGTCGCGCGTGCGCCGCCGCGAGCTGGATAGCGACGAGGCGGGGGTGGTATGACGCAATTTTGTAGGATGGGTGGAGCGCAGCGTAACCCATCAATTTATTACCGTGGAATGATGGGTTGCGCTGCGCTCCACCCATCCTACCTATCCGACGAAACGGGGATGGTATGACAGCAACAACCCCTTTGCTGCAGCTCTCCTCCATCGGCAAACAGTTCGGCGGATTGAGCGCATTGTCCGGAGTGTCGCTGCACATCCGGCGCGGGGAAATCTACGGCTTGATCGGCCCGAACGGCGCGGGCAAAACCACACTGTTCAACGTGATTACCGGACTATATCAGGCGAGTTCGGGCGAATTTCAGTTTAATGGCAACAGCTATCAGGCCGGTAAACCGCATGTGCTGGCGCAGGCCGGTATCGCGCGCACCTTCCAGAACATCCGCCTGTTCGCCAACCTCACCGCGCTGGAGAACGTGATGATCGGCCGCCACCTGCGCACCCGTGCCGGAGTGTTCGGTGCGCTGCTGCGCAACCGCGCCACACGCAACGAAGAGCGTGCCATCACCCGACGTGCCACCGAATTGCTGCACTATGTTGGCATCGACAAACCCGGCCAGACGCTGGCAAAACATCTGTCCTACGGCGAGCAGCGCCGCCTCGAAATCGCGCGTGCTTTGGCGACCGAACCGTTGCTGCTGGCGCTCGACGAACCTGCCGCAGGCATGAATGCCACCGAAACCGAAAGCCTTAAATCACTGCTGCAAACCATCCGCACCGGCGGCATCACCGTGCTGCTAATCGAACACGATGTCAAACTCATCATGGGGCTGTGCGACCGCATTGCAGTGCTTGATTACGGCAAAAAAATCGCCGAAGGTGTACCGGAACAAGTGCGCAAAGATGCCGCCGTGATCGCTGCTTATCTGGGAGGCGGAAATGAGTGACCGACTGCTCGAAATACGCGATCTGCAAGTCGCCTACGGCGGTATCCATGCGGTAAAAGGCATCGACCTGCATATTGCCCCCGGCGAGCTGGTCGCGCTGATCGGCAGCAACGGCGCGGGCAAAACCACCACGCTGAAAACGCTGGCCGGCCTGCTCCATCCCGCTGGCGGGCAGATCCATTACGACGGCAACAGCCTGAACGATATTGCCGCCCACCGGCGCGTAACGCTGGGCATAGCGCTGGTTCCTGAAGGGCGAGGCATATTCGCGCGTCTCACCATCGCCGATAACCTGTTGATGGGCGCATACAGCCGCAACGACCAACATGAAATTGCCACCGATCTGGAACGCATGTACGCCTTATTCCCGCGCCTTGCCGAACGCCGCAATCAGCTTGCCGGAACGCTATCCGGCGGCGAACAGCAGATGGTCGCGATGGCGCGCGCGCTGATGAGCCGTCCGCGCCTGCTGATGCTGGACGAACCCAGCATGGGTCTGGCTCCGCTGATGGTACAGAAAATTTTCGAGACCATCCGCGACATCGCGGCGCTGGGGATGAGTATTCTTCTGGTCGAACAGAATGCGAGGCTTGCCCTGCAAGCCGCCAACCGCGGTTACGTAATGGAAAGCGGCACCATCACCCTGTCCGGCGCATCGGACGAACTGCTTGGCAGCGATGCCGTACAGCGCGCCTATCTGGGCGGATAAATCCCGCGCCGGATATAATTCAGCGGCGCAAATCATCAAAGGAAACTGCCGTGATTAAAAAACTCCTGATCGCTGTTGCTGTCGCCGCATTGTTGCTCACCGGCGTAATGTTCTTTGTACGCGGCTCGCTGGACGGTTTGGTCAAAGACGGCATAGAACACTATGGCAGCGCCATGACCGGAGCCAGCGTCAAGGTCGGCAAAGTGGAAATACGCACGACCGATGGCCAGTGCATTATCAGCAATATGGAAATCGGCAATCCGGCCGGATTCAAGACATCGCACGCTCTCAAAGTCGCCAGAATCGATGTGGCGGTGGATATGAGCACGCTGACCAATGATGCCGTCTTGATACGCAAAATTGAGATTGCCGCTCCCGATATAATCTATGAAAAGGGTGACACGCTGACCAACTTCGATGCCATCCAGAAGAACATCGCCGCTTATCTCGGCCCGGCAAAGCCGGAGGAGAAAAATACCGGCGGGAAAAAACTGATCGTCGGGCAATTCCTCGTCCTCGATGCGAAAGCCCAAGCCAGCGCACCGATCCTTGCCGGCAAGACCGTTGTCATTCCTTTACCGGATATCGCGCTCAAAGACATTGGCAAAGCAAAAGGCGGTGTCACGCCGGGCGAATTGGGTCAGGTTATTACCAGCGCGCTCAAGAAAAAGCTCACCGCGGGTTTCAGTTTCGACAGTCTGACATCGGTTACCGGCAAGGTTGGCAGCGCAATCAAGGGGCTCTTCCAATAGTTTTGCTTGGGGCTTCGGACCGCCAAAACATGACTGGCAAAAGTACGTAATCTATGGCCGACACGGAAGGATGCTGTGCGGTTAAAACAGCTGCACATCACCCGAATAGTGTTCACTCTCCAGCTTGCCTTCGGCAACCAGATCCTCGTAACAACAAACCTGATTTCTGCCGTGGTGTTTCGCGTAATACAGCGCCTGATCCGCACGGCCGATAATGACCGAAGAAACGTCAACCTTATCCAGTCGAACGAAGCCGATACTGATCGTTACCTGGCCGACCTGCGGAAAATCATATTGCTCGATTGCCACACGAAAACGATCCAGCACCCCCTTCGCGTTTTCCTCGCCGGTTCTATCCAGAACAACAATAAATTCCTCGCCGCCAAAACGGAACAATTTGTCGCGTTGCCGGAAGATGCGCTGCATACTGCGCGACAGCAATAGCAACACCTCATCGCCATACAAATGCCCGAATTTGTCGTTGATACGCTTGAAGAAATCAATATCAATAATAGCCAGCCAGTGCGGCAATTCCGGCACATCTTTACGCCGTGCCGGATGCTGCGTACCCGCACCAATTTGCGCTTCATCCGGTGCGGAGTGTTCCGCAATAATTTCTTCTATCTTGTTATCGAAAGTACGGCGATTGAGCAGACCGGTGAGTGTGTCGGTTTCGCTCTCATCGAGGATAAGCTGGTAGTTGCTATAGACTTTCAATAGCGCCAGAACGAGTTGCCTGTCCGTATTACTATTCTCTTCCGAGATTAGCTCAACCAAACCGACCACGCCGTGTTCGCCAACAATGGGATAAACCGACAGCCAATTTTTATTGTTTAGCTGCTGCCCGGAATCTTTCCCAGAATGAAAAACAGAATTAAAATCTGCCCGATCCCGAATTGCAATATGAACCTCGGGATGAACTGATGCATCATCCGTCCGGCTGCAAGCTTCCGCCACCAAAATCGCTTCTTCGCCCTGATCGGTCGGCAAGACACGATACATCGTGATGCGGTGACTATGAATCAGCCCGGACAACGTGCTTACCAAAGTTCGTGCCAGCAGTTCGCGATCCCGCTGCGCAGTAAGAACCGCAACCGATTGCAATATACTGGCAGGAGTATTGTGCGGCAAGACTGGTTGTCGGGAATGTGGCATTGGGCGTGTTAGACGTTAGTCAAAATAAATTAGACGTTGAACAGAAAATTCATCACATCGCCATCCTGCACGATGTATTCCTTGCCTTCCACGCGCATTTTACCCTTTTCCTTGGCACCCGCCTCGCCGCCGCAGGCAATGAAATCGGCATAAGAAATGGTCTGCGCGCGGATAAAGCCTTTCTCGAAATCGGTGTGGATCACGCCCGCCGCCTGCGGCGCGGTGTCGCCCTTGTGAATGGTCCAGGCGCGCACTTCTTTTACGCCTGCGGTAAAGTAGGTTTGCAGACCGAGCAGATCGTAGCCGGTGCGGATGAGCTTATTCAGACCCGGTTCGTCGAGACCGAGGTCGGCGAGAAATTCGAGCTTGTCGGCCTCGTCCAAGTCGGCCAGTTCGGCTTCGATCTTGGCACACAGCGCGACCACGGGTGCCCCCTCCTTCGCCGCGTGTTCGCGCAGGCGATCCAGATGCGGATTATTCTCGAAACCGTCTTCAAGCACGTTGCCGACGTACATCGCCGGTTTGATGGTGAGCAGGCACAGCGGCTTGATGATTTGCTTGTCGTCGTCACTCAAGTTGAAGGTGCGTGCCGGCTTGCCTTCGTTCAGATGCGGCAATAGTTTTTCCAGAATCGCGACCAGCTTCTGCGCGTCTTTATCGCCGGACTTGGCTTTCTTGCCGTCGCGCTGGATGGTGCGCTCCACAACAGCCATATCGGCCAGCGCCAGTTCGGTGAGAATGACTTCAATGTCGGACAGCGGATCGACCTTGCCCGCCACATGCACCACGTTCTCGTCATCAAAGCAGCGCACCACGTTGACAATGGCGTCGGTCTCGCGGATGTTGGCGAGGAACTGGTTGCCCAGACCTTCCCCTTTGGAGGCACCCGCCACCAACCCGGCAATATCGACAAACTCGACGATGGCCGGCTGCATACGTTGAGGCTTGACGATCTTCGCCAGCTCGCTCATGCGCGGATCGGGCACTTCGACGATGCCGACGTTCGGCTCGATGGTGCAGAACGGATAGTTTTCCGCAGCAATGCCCGCCTTGGTCAGTGCATTAAACAGGGTGGATTTACCCACATTAGGCAAACCGACAATTCCGCATTTCAAACTCATGATTGTGCTCTTTTCAAATAGTAATTTACGCTGCAACACATAAGGATTGAGGATCGAGAAAAACCCTCTACACCGCCTCTAACTCGATCCTCGATCCTAATTGCTCGATCCTCAGGCACTATGCAGCTTCAACATCGCCGCTTCGGTTTTTCCTTCGATAGCCAGATGCGCGATATCCAGCGCGCGCTGCATGGCTGCGTCGATCAACTCGCGCTCTTCTTTGCGCGGGTCGTTCAACACGTAATTTGATACTTCGGCGCGCTCGCCGGGGTGGCCGATGCCGAGGCGCAGCCGCCAGAAATCCTTGCTGCCGAGATGCGCGATGATGTCCTTCAAGCCGTTGTGCCCGCCATGTCCGCCGCCCATCTTCAGGCGTGCCACGCCGGGCGATAGATCAAGTTCATCGTGCACCACCAGAATTTCCGCCGGAACGATCTTGTAAAACTGTGCCAGCGCGCCGACGGCTCGCCCGCTCACGTTCATGAAGGTCTGCGGCTTCAACAGCAATATTTCATGCCCGTGCAACTGACCGCGCGCGGCCAATCCATGAAACTTGGCCTCGCTCTTGAAATTCAGGTTTTGCAGGCGCGCGAGTTCATCCACCCACCGGAAGCCGACGTTGTGCCGGGTGGCTTCATATTCGCGCCCGGGGTTACCCAGGCCGACAATCAAACGTATCGTAGTCATAATATTTAATGGCGCGCCGTGCCATGAAAAAACCCGCCATGCCTTTATTAGCAATGGCGGGTTTAGCGCTATGCAGCTATCCGGCTACTTGGCTTTTTTGGCAGCCGGTGCAGCGGCGGCGGCTGCAGCTGGCGCGGCAGCGGTCGTAACCGGAGCCTCGGCAGCAACTTCAACAGCACCGCGCGGCACTTGCACAGTCGCCACCACCGCTTCCGCGGTATGCGTACCGTGCGTGGCAGCTTCCACACCCTTGGGCAGTTTCAGATCGGCAACGTGGATGGAATGACCCAGTTCCAGCTTGCCAAGATCAACTTCGATGAAGGCTGGCAGATCTTTAGGCAGGCAAGTGATGTCCAGTTCGGTCATCACGTGGCTGATTTTGCCGCCGCCGGTCTTCACGCCCGGTGCAATTTCCTCATTCAGGAAGTGCAGCGGCACCTTGATGTGCATTTTCTTCTTGGCATCCACACGCTGAAAGTCGATGTGCTGCACTTGCTGGCGAAACGGGTGCATCACGAAATCGCGCAACAGCACGGACTCCTTCTTGCCCTCCAGGTTCAGCGTCAGCACGGAAGCGTGGAACGCTTCGGCACGCAGTTTGTGGTACAGGTCGTTGTGATCCATTTCGATCATATTTACTTCACCCGAGCCATACACCACGCCTGGCACGCGGCCGGCGTGACGCAGACGGCGGCTCGCACCCGTACCTTGCGCCTTACGATTTGTTGCAACGATTTCGATTGTCATTTCACTTCTCCAAAAAACAGAATCGTCCGCGACCAGACGATTCTTACTTTGCAATAGCCGACATGGCTACCGCTAAAACTATTCGGTGAACAGCGAGCTCACCGATTCTTCATTGTTGATGCGGCGTATCGTTTCCGCCAGCAATTCCGCGGTACTCAGTTGGCGGATGCGTTTGCAGTTGCGCGCCGCTTCGCTCAACGGGATGGTATCGGTAACCACCAGTTCATCCAGCGCGGAGTTTTCGATGCGCTCGATCGCCGGGCCGGACAGCACCGGATGGGTACAGTAGGCCAGCACGCGCGTCGCGCCTTTTTCCTTCAGCGCATTGGCCGCTTCGCACAGCGTGTTGGCGGTATCCACCATATCGTCCATGATCAAACAGGTACGCCCGACCACGTCGCCGATGATGTTCATCACTTTAGCCACGTTCGGTTTTGGACGGCGCTTGTCGATAATTGCCAAGTCGGCATCCATTTCCTTGGCCAGGGCGCGGGCACGCACCACACCGCCCACGTCCGGCGAGACCACGATCAGATTGGGATAATTGCTCTTCCACACATCGGACAGCAAAATCGGGCTGGCGTAGATGTTGTCCACCGGAATATCGAAGAACCCCTGAATCTGGTCGGAGTGCAAATCCATGGTCAGCAGACGATCCACACCGGCGCTGCTCAGCATGTCGGCCACCACTTTGGCGGTAATCGCGACGCGCGCCGAACGCGGGCGGCGATCCTGGCGCGCGTAGCCGAAATACGGCATCGCGGCGGTAATCCGTCCGGCGGAAGCGCGCTTCAGCGCGTCCACCATCACCATCACTTCCATCAGGTTATCGTTGGTCGGGGCGCAGGTGGATTGCAGCACGAACACGTCCTTGCCGCGCACGTTCTCCAGCAGCTCCACCATGACTTCACCGTCCGAAAACCGCCCCACGTTGGCGCGGCCAAGCTGAATATGCAGGCGTTGAGCGACCGCTGCAGCAAGCTTGGGATTTGCATTGCCGGTGAACACCATCAAGCGGTCGTAGGACACGGGAACCCCTTATCTCAAAGAATCAACTACACCTAAAAAACTGGCTGGGGAGGTAGGGATCGAACCTACGAATGCCGGAATCAAAATCCGGTGCCTTACCACTTGGCGACTCCCCATCTGTACGGGCGATTCGTGAATCGCCCCTACGTCAATCATGCACCCAATCATGCAACGGATGCCCTGCTAAACCTTGCGCGACTACCCCGCGCATTTCGTGCGGCAGTTGCCGCAACACCGCTTCAGCCCGGCTGCGGCTGTCAAATCCGGCAAACACGCATGCGCCTGATCCGGTCATCATCGCCTCGCCAAAACGACCCAGCCAGGCCAGATAACGCGCCACTTCCGGATAAAGATCGCACACCACGGGCTGCAAATCGTTGTGAAGTTGCAGTTCCCGGACTTGCTCCCCAAAAAGCTGCCCTTTTGCGAGGGCGCGCATTGTGATGGAAACCGTATTCCGTGTCAATTCCGGACGCGTAAAAATCTGCACGGTCGGTACCTGTACCGGCGGAAACAGCACCACATACCACGCTTCAGGCACAGGACAGGCTTGCAACTCCTCGCCGACACCCTCGGCAAAAGCGCTCTCGCCGAATACGAACACCGGGACATCGGCCCCCAGACGCAGCCCTAGCCGCATCAGGCGTTCGCGCGGCAGACCCAGCGACCACAAGCGATTCAAAGCGATCAGCGTGGTCGCCGCATCCGAACTGCCACCGCCCAAACCGCCGCCCATCGGAATGCGCTTTTCGACCATTATATCGACACCCAACCCGCATCCGGTCTCGCTTTGCAGCAAACGCGCGGCACGCACGCACAAATCCTGCTCTTCGGCCACGCCTTCTACAACATTGCCGCGATGCACCACACCGTCCCCGCGCAGGCTGAAATGCAACGTGTCCTGCAGATCAATGAAACGAAACAGGGTTTGCAGCAAGTGATAGCCATCAGACCTGCGCCCGACGACATGCAGGAACAGGTTTAATTTAGCCGGGGCAGGGCAAGTTAATTGGTTTGAGGATTCCATTCCCACTCGTCAATAAGCAATTGCACCTGCAAATCCCCGCTGTTCATCTGCAGACGCGCAGGCAGGCTGTCAGAAGATTGATCGGCATAACGCACGTAGCGCACTTCCCAACCGTCCTGCCGCAGCACGGAAATCCGACCATCGGCGGAGCGTTCGATCTTTGCCGGGCTTCGGCTATCCGCCATACCCAACACCCAATGATGCAAGCCGCCCAGCGGCAAATACCAGTGCAACACCTCCCGCATCAGCGTTTCCGCATCGTCTGCCTGGTAGTGCTTGCCGCCCTCGTCCAGCGTTGTCTGGCGCGCATCGCGATAGATGCGCGCGGCAGTTTGCCCGAGCGGCGCGAGCAGCAACATTTCGTCGGATTGCGTCTGATGGTTCCAGCGCAGCCCGGCGGAATGGCGTTCGCCCCGGTGGTTGATCGAGATACGCCCGTTCAGCGCAAACGCAGCGGTTTCAGGCTGCGCAGGACGTGCGGCCGGAGCCGGAGCGGGCGGCAGCAGCGCGCAACCGCTCAACATACCAACCAGCAACATACCCAACCAGCGCATCAGGGAATGAATTTTTTAATGACTGCCTGCAACAGCGCATTACCGGGATGAGTCTTGAGACTGTCCTGCCAGATCTTTTTGGCCTCCTCCTTGTCGCCGCGCACCCATAACGCCTCGCCCAGATGCGAGGCGATTTCCGGGTCGGGATTGCCGGCAAAAGCGCGCCGCAATATTTTCACGCTCTCGTCCAGCTTGCCGCTGCGGTAATAGCCCCAGCCGACGCTGTCCATGATGGCAATATCGTCGGGAGCAAGCTGCAAGGCTTTCTCCACCAGCTCAACCGCTTCCGGAATGCGCTCGTTGCGTTCCAGCAAGCTGTAACCCAGCGCGTTGTAGGCGTGCGCGTGGTCCGGCTTAACCTGAATCAGCTTGCGCATCAGTTGCTCGAACACGACCGGTTTGCCGATCTTGTCCGCCAGCATCGCGGCTTCATAAAGCAAATCCGGATGATTGGGCAACTTGACCAACCCCTGCTGCAATACCTGGTACGCATCCTCCGCACGCTTTGCATCGCGCAATAGTTGCGCCTCGATCAACAGCAGTTGCACGCGCTGCTGATTGCTGCCGGCCTGTATCCGCTGCAAATGCTCCCTCGCCTCTTCCAATTTGCCGCGCTTGCTCAACAAATAAGCCACGCGCAATTGCGCCGTAAACCGGTATTCGCCATCCTTTACCGCCCGGTAATGCAGCATCGCATCTTCTTCGTTTTCTTTCGCTTCGCTTAACTGCCCGAGGTAATACTGCACTGTATCCTGATCCTTCTTGCCTTTGCTGAGCGCCTGCTGAAGCTGCGCCTCCGCGTCTTGCAAGTCGTTCAGCTGCAACGAGATCAGTGCAATCGCAAATGCCAGATCTGGACTATCCGGACTGACTTTCGCCAGTCGCTGAAATTCGTCGCGCGACTGCCGGTACTGTTTTTGCTCCAGCAGCGCGCGTGCATACTGCAAACGAATCTCGCTCGCATCCGGGTAATCCGACACATAGCGGCGCAGCACTTCCAGGCCCTGCTGCGGCGCGCTTTTCAGTAACATCTGCGATTCCAGCAATGCTGCCATATCCCAATTGGGCCGCAAATCGCGCGCCAGCCGCACTTCCGCCAGCGCAAGCTCGCTGTTGCCGGCCAGTTGCGCCAACTGTGCGACCGACCAATGTGCCTCGGCTACTTTCGGATAGGGTTGCGCGAGATTGCGCATCAACTCCAATGCCGCGGGCTTATCCGGATAGGTAACGATCATTTGAAAAAGCTGCATGAACACATTGCCGGGATTTGCTTGTTCCGCCTGCAATACCTTGGCCATTTCCTGCTGCGCCTCATTCAGCTTGCCGTTGCGCAACAGCACCGAAGACAGCATGCGCCCCGCCAGCGGCGAAGCCGGTTCAATATCCTGCCACTGCCTGAATGCCTCGATAGCCTTATCCGCCTGGCCGAACTCGAACGCCAGTTGCGCGGCACGCCTTGCCAAACGCGGGTCGCGGGTCTTTGTGGCCATAGCGACGCTGCTCTCTACCGCCAATTCCTGATAACCGCGCTGATTGGCGATTTCTGTCAACAGAAATTCATAGACCAGCTCCTCGCTCAACTCGACATTGGGCAACAGCGGTGTAACTTCAGCTTGAGGTTTGGGTGGCTGCACCGGTTCGGCGCGTTGCGGAGATTGCGCGCAAGCAGTAAGCAGCAAACTGCAGACAATAAGGCAATTAATTAATTTCATGGCAAGACAGCTTTCGATGCGGTTTCGATGCAGGCGCACATATTAGGTTATATTTGGCCGAACCCACAACCGGTAATCATGGTAAAAATTACCGGTTTGCCGCGCAAAATGGGTTCGGTACAAACGAGCATCCAAAGTTCCCAAAATCGCCCGGCGGAATAAAAAGTGGTAGCATGGAAACCGTCCGCTGAAATATCTAATGAATTGAAATACCTAAGAGAACCCGGAAAACTTCAAGATGCTACTTTCCTTTACCCGTAAATTTAAAGCATTCGCCGGCAAGTTTGAAACACCGCAACTGGCGACACTGCGCGGAGTTTCGTTATTCAGCCAGATTGCCACCGGTGAATTGCGTGCCATCCGCGGTTTGTTGCACCGCCGCACTTACCTTAAAGGCGAGATTATTTTCGACGAAGGCGAAGAAGCGCAGGCAATCTATTTCATCCTGTCGGGCAAAGTAGTCATTTGCCGCCAGGGCCGGCCTGTGGACGGTGCCATCGCGGAACTGGGCGCAAGCCAGTGTTTCGGCGAAATGGCCCTGCTGGACAACTCCCCGCGTATGGCGCAAGTGCGTGCCGCCGAAGATTGCACACTGGATGTATTGTTCCGCGAAGACTTCCTCGGCCTGCTCCAGACCCATTCGCAAATTGCCTCCAAGCTGTCTCTCGAACTTGCCCGCATGATGGGCAAGCGTTTGCGCCAAAACATCAACAGTTACGTGCTGTAACCGCCATGCAACAGCGCTCGTCACGCATTGGCCCGGTCACTTGGTGCGGAATTATCGGCAGCACCTGCCTGTTGATTTTCCTGTTCCAGAAAATTTTATGGCTGGTCGTACCCTTCCTGCTGGCGCTGTTACTCTATTACCTGCTCGCGCCGTTCAACAAAAAACTGCTGAAATCCGGCATGGGGCGCGACTTCGCGGCAGTGCTGCTGAGCGGGGCGTTTCTGCTGCTGGTCATCGGCGCGTTGTTGCTGGTTTACCCGATGGTAATCGCCAATGCCGGAGAATGGCAGTACACCCTGATGCGCTATTTTGAAGGAGGCTCGCGCGCAATCGAGACGCTGGTCTACGAAATACAACAGAATTTTTCGTTCCTGCGCCACAGCGACATCAGTGTATCGGTGCGGGAAAACATGCTGGGCTTTGCCGAGCGTTTCTCCGACAAACATTTGAGCGAGGCCATTCTTACCGCTGTCGCATGGCTGCCTTCGATATTATTTGCGCCGATCATCGCCTACTTCCTGCTCAAGGACGGCACGCAATTGCGCACCTTCATCTGCGAAACCGTGCCCAATGCCTATTTTGAAAAATCGCTGTATCTGATGTATGCGCTGGATCGCAGCGCGCGCATGTATTTCCTCGGGATGCTGAAGCTGGCCGCAATTGATGCCGTGTTCCTGAGCGTTGGACTCTGGTTGATCGGTGTGCCGTCACCGCTGCTGCTGGGTTTTATCGCCGCCATACTGGGCTGGATACCTTACATCGGGCCGATTATCGGCTGCCTGCTGGCGGTGATGGTCGCCGCAACCGACTTCCCCGGCGACATGTCGCTCATCTATGCCACGATCGGACTATTCGGTTCTCTCAGAATACTGGACGATTTCGTGTTTGTGCCTTACGTGATCGGCAAAAACATGAGCATCCATCCGCTCCTCACCCTGCTGATGTTATTCATCGGCGAAGCGATTGCCGGGGTTGCCGGATTGATGCTGGTCATTCCCATTCTCGGCATCATCATGGTCATCGGCGAAACGCTGGAGATTATCTTCCGCGACACGCGCCTGAAAGCGCGCCACACCTATGCGCAAAAACTGCATCAACGCGCGGCCAGCTGCGATCTGAATATCGACCCGCATCAAAACTGATGGACGACGACCATTAGTTTGCAGGCTGGCGGTGAGCAACGCGAACCCCGGCATGTCCGAGGTCGAAAAATGCTGGGGTTCGTACCTCACCGCCAGCCTACGGCATAGTGATCTTTCAATCTGTCTAAGGACGACTCAACAATCCCTGAATCAAAGATAGTATGCGCAAAACAGTTCGCCAGTGCAGAGCGTTCCGGCTAATCCCGTATCTTGGGCAGCCAGTCCTGCAAAAACGCCCATTGCTCGATGTCGCGCGCGGCCAAATGGGCGGGCAGGTCAAATAGCGATTTACCCTCAAAGGCGGCATTCACATACACCTGCGTTTCGCGCAGGTAGGCCAATATCGGCAAATCGAGTGTGGACAAAAAATGTTCCAATGCCCAAGCGGCCTTGGTGCGCATCTCCATGCGCATGCCGACGATGCCGATTTCGCATTTATTTTTGCGCACCGCCTTCTCCCCGGCCAGCGCTTGCAGGAAATCGCGGCTGGCATGCAAGTCGAACATGGAGGGAGCAATGGGGACAATAATTTTATTGGCCAGCTTGATAGCATGATCGAGATTCTTGCCGTGCAGACCGGCGGGCGAATCGATCACCAGCCAGTCATACGGGCGGTCATGCTTTGAATCGAGCGTGCGTATCTGCGGCAGATCGTCCGGACGCGTGGCAAGCCACAACGCGGAGGATTGCTGCCGGTCCAAATCGAGCATCGCCACCTGCTGGCCGCAATTGGCCAGATAACCGGCGATATTGACCGACAGCGTGCTCTTGCCGCTGCCGCCCTTCGGATTTGCAATCAAAACTGTCTTCATTTTTCCCCCGACTTTGTGAAGTAGCCACAATTTCAATTCTATTTCAAAAATCAAATAACCCAGTAGGGGCGAGATTTATCGCGCCCTGACCTTCATTTGCCAGAAGAAGGGCGCGATGAATCTCGCCCCTACAATATTCACTATCAATTGGAATACTTACCTGCGACCGCCCAGCAGCGAACCCAGCACGCCGCGAATGATCTCCCGCCCGACCGCCGAACCGATGGAACGTGCGGCGCTTTTAACGATAGCCTCGCCGACACTTTGCCGGTTGGCCGTGCGGCTGCCCCTGCCGGTATTACCTGTGCCGCCATTGCCCCCGCCGCTATTACCAAAGATACCGCCCAGCATATCGCCCAATCCGCCGCTATTGCCCGCGGGTGCCGACGCGGATTGCGCCGCGCTTTCCGTCTGCTGTGCCGCGACGCGCCCCTTGAGAATCTCGTAGGCCGATTCGCGGTCGATGGCTTTTTCATAATGTCCGGCAAGCAGCGAATCCCGCATGACCGCCTTGCGCTCGACCGCGCTGACCGGGCCGATCTGCGCCTGCGGCGGAACGATGAAAGCGCGTTCGACGATGCCCGGCGTGCCGTTTTCGTCGAGGCACGACACCAGCGCTTCGCCGACACCCAGTTCGGTGATGACGCTCGCCTCGTCCAGCGCCGGGTTGTCGCGCATGGTTTCGGCAGCGGCCTTCACGGCTTTCTGGTCGCGCGTGCTGAAAGCGCGCAGCGCATGCTGCACGCGATTACCGAGCTGCCCCAGCACCTTGTCCGGCACGTCGGCGGGATTCTGCGTGACGAAATACACGCCCACGCCTTTGGAGCGGATCAGGCGCACCACCTGTTCGATCTTGTCGAGCAGCGCGGCTGGCGCATCGTTGAACAGCAGATGCGCCTCGTCGAAGAAGAACACCAGTTTGGGTTTGCTCAGGTCGCCCGCTTCCGGCAGGTTTTCAAACAGCTCGGCGAGCAGCCACAGCAGCATGGCGGAATACACCTTCGGCGAATTCATCAGCTGGTCGGCGGCGAGGATGTTGATCATGCCGCAGCCGTCGCCGCCGGTCTGCATCAGGTCGGCGATATTGAGCATCGGTTCGCCGAACAGGCTGTCGCCACCCTGCGTCTCGATCTGCAACAGGCCGCGCTGGATCGCGCCGATACTGGCGGTGGAAATGTTGCCGTATTCGGTGGTGTACTCGGCGGAGTTTTCGCCGACACTCTGCACCATCGCGCGCAGGTCTTTCAGGTCGAGCAACAGCAGGCCGTTGTCGTCGGCGATCTTGAACACCAGCGCCAGCACGCCCTGTTGCACTTCGTTCAGGTTCAACATACGCCCGATCAGCAGCGGCCCCATATCGGAGACGGTGGCGCGCAGCGGATGGCCCATCTTACCGAACACATCCCAGAACGTCACCGGATAAGCGCGGTGCGTAAAGTTTTCCAGTTTGAGTTGTGTCACACGCGCGGCGACCTTGGCATTGCCGCCGCCCGCCTTGCCCATGCCGGACAGATCGCCCTTGATGTCGGACAGGAACACCGGCACGCCGATGCGGCTGAAGGCTTCCGCCAGCGTTTGCAGCGTGACGGTCTTGCCGGTACCGGTCGCACCGGTTATCAGGCCGTGGCGGTTGGCCATGTGCGGCAGCAGATAAAGTTCTTGCCCGTTGTTTTTGGCGATCAGCAGCGGTTCGGTCATGGCAGTCTGGCTTGGCTGGTACGGTATTGGGATAACGAGTTGGAAATGATACCATCACGGAACATTTTTTCGGAGGTAAGCATGGCCGGGCATAGCAAGTGGGCAAATATTCAACACCGCAAGGGCAAACAGGATGCCAAGCGCGGCAAAATCTTCACGCGCCTGATCAAGGAGATCACCGTCGCGGCACGCATGGGCGGCGGCGACCCGACCGGCAACCCGCGCCTGCGTCTGGCGATGGACAAGGCGTATTCCAACAACATGCCTAAGGATAATGTCGAGCGCGCCATCAAGCGCGGCAGCGGCGAACTGGAGGGCGTGGAATACCAGGAACTGCGCTACGAAGGTTACGGCATCAACGGTGCTGCGGTGATGGTGGATTGCATGACCGACAACAAGACGCGCACCGTGGCCGATGTGCGCCACGCCTTCACCAAGAACGGCGGCAACCTCGGCACCGACGGTTCGGTTTCGTTCATGTTCAAACATTGCGGGCAAATGATCTTCGCCCCCGGCACCGACGAAAACGGCCTGATGGAAGTCGCGCTGGATGCCGGCGCGGAAGACATCACCACCAACGACGACGGCAGTATCGAAGTGATCACCGCTCCCAATGACTTTGTAAATGTAAAGCAGGCGCTGGAAGCGGCGGGCTACAAAGCGGAGTTCGGCGAAGTCATCATGAAACCTGCCAACGAAGTGGAATTCACCGGCGACGATGCGCTGAAGATGCAAAAACTGCTCGACGCGCTGGAAGATCTGGATGACGTGCAGGAAGTCTATACCACTGCGGTGATCGAGGATTGAGGATCGCTGAGTGAGCGATCGAGACTAACAACGTAGCAGCGTTTTTTACTCGCTCCTCGATCCTGAATTCAATGTCTACCTCACAATCCTCAATCCTCGCTCCTCGATCCTCGATCCGCATTTTAGGTATCGATCCCGGCCTTCGCATCACCGGCTTTGGCGTGCTCGACAAAGAAGGTCAGCAGTTGAGCTACGTCGCCAGCGGCTGCATCAAGACTCCGGACGGCGAGTTGCCGGAGCGGTTAAAGGTGATACTGGATTCGCTGGCCGAGGTGATTAAGCAACACCGCCCCGATCAGGCGGCGGTGGAAAAAGTGTTCGTCAACGTCAACCCGCAATCCACCCTACTGCTCGGACAGGCACGCGGCGCGGCAATCTGCGCGGCGGTGCTGGCGAATCTGCCGGTGGCCGAATACACCGCATTGCAGGTCAAACAGGCGGTAGTCGGCAACGGCCACGCAAACAAGGAACAAGTGCAACTGATGGTGCAGCGCCTGCTGAAATTATCCGGCACCCCCAGCCCGGATGCAGCGGATGCACTGGCCTGCGCGATTTGCCACGCGCACGGCGGGTTGGGCTTGGGCGCACTGGCGACCAAAGGGTTTCGGGTACGCCACGGGAGACTGGTTTAAGACCGTCTGCTTTCGTGCAGTCAATTTACAATCATGGCGTGCAGCTAACGACACACTGTTGCCCTTGGCGAACGTCAGCTATCCGGCAACCAATTTAGCGAGCCTAATTTCTCCAAATAACCCGAAAGAGACTTACGATCATCAAAGTTCACTTCCCAATAATGGACACTCGTGATCTACCGACAATCAAACCAAAGCGGCTATAGGAATTTCACAAAGGCTCAGACTTGTTCTTCAAAAAATAAAATCCGATTTTTCCCAGTCATTTTTGCTTGATACATCGTCGCATCAGCCCTCTTCATGATGTCGCCTTGACTAACTTCGTGATTGATGAACATAGCTACCCCGATGCTTACGGTGCAATGATGTTCAACGGTGGCATCAGCTTTCCTCTCATGCTTGATAGATAGCAGGTAGGGCTCTGACAAGACGGCACAGATTTTCTGTGCCACGATGTTGGTTTGTGTGATGGCTTCCGTTTTATCTACATCCAACTCACTGAGCATCACCACAAACTCATCACCGCCGAAGCGTGCCACGGTGTCCATCTCCCGAATGCAATTTTTCAGCCGACCAGCCGCCTCAATCAGCAGCAAATCGCCGGCCCCGTGTCCATGTGTATCATTGAGCGGTTTAAAATTATCCAAATCAAGAAACATCAGTGCGCAATAAAAGCCACTACGTTTACTGGCGACCATTGCCTGAGCCAAGCGGTCGTTGAGAAGGCGGCGGTTAGGCAGATTTGTAAGCGCGTCGTAGAAAGCTAAATGGTGTATTTCTTCGTCGACTCTCTTGCGATCACTGATGTCACGCGAATATGCCACGCTGTACTCGAACTCACCGAGCTTCACATAATTTGCAGAAATCTCAACTGGGATCATTCTGCCATCCTTGCATCTATGTTGTGACTCAAAAAATTGCGACTTGTCCCTTTTTAAGTTTTCCCAATTGGATTCCCAATGCTCCATTGGGAATAAGGGGTCGAGATCGGGAATAGAAAGATTATGTAGCTCTTCTTTGGTATAGCCCAGTGTTTGGCATGCCTTTTTGTTAACGTAATAAACGTGTGCATTCTTATCTAACCAGTAAATTCCAAACGAAGCATTCTCCATGGCAAATTGGGTGAGATGGAGCTGTATTTCCGCTTGCTTGCGCTCAGTAATATCCGTGTTGGTGCCGACAAGGCGCAATGGCTTGCCGTCAGTATCGCGGCTAACGACCATGCCTCGGCCAAGCATCCATTTCCAGCTGCCATCCTTGCACAACATGCGGAATTCAATTCTGGCTGAAGGTGTCTTGCCATCGATATGCTCCTGCAAGACCTCCATCACATGAGGCATATCCTCCGGATGAACGCGATCTGACCACTCTGATGCGGCACTTTTAATTTCATTCTCTTCAAAACCTAGCATCTCTTTATAACGCTTTGAGAACATGGCCGCGCCGGTCTGGATATTCCAATCCCACACGCCATCGCCTGCGCCCTCCAGCGCGAATTTCCAGCGCTCTTCAGAATGCTTGTGCTCGGTAATATCTTCAAAGATCGTCACGAATTGATCTTTCCCCGGCGAGAACACATTGATAAGAAAATGTTTCTGCAACGGGGGAAAATACTGCTCAAACCTTACAGATTGCTGCGTAAGAGCTACCTTTGAGTAGATATCAAGAAACGGCGCGCTCTTGGCACCATAGGCTTTAGATGCCAATTTCCCTATGACGGCATCCTTGCTTAATCCGGTTTGCATTTCAAAAGATGGATTCACATCAAGAATCAGGTAATCAATTACTTCCCCAAGTGCGTTATAGACAAGCCGATGCAACGCCATACCCTCAGACATGGCATTAAAAGATGCTCGCAATAGCGCATCACCATATAATTTCTCTATATGGCCATCGTCGTCAATTCTGACATCTGAGGTCATGCTATTGCCCCCTTGCTAACTGTTTGGGCTTCACCTGCTTTCAAAGACATTCTTCAGCTTCGGTTCTCACACTAACTGCCTAGCATGGATGCGTCAATAAGCCAGTTGGACGATGTGTTTTTCTTGATCGCCTGTTTGAGGAAGGCATCTTGAATGGCCGGCATTGGCTGCGGATTGTTACCTGTCATCACCGTCCGTTTTCTTGCAGGATATTCTACACCTCGACCGGCAGCAGTTGGCACATTGCGGAATGCCGATCCGCCCGGAAGCAGCCAAAAGCCATCAGCGTTTAACCCAGATAGTTCATTAGAAGAAAATTGCGTCATTCCGGCGAAGGCCGGAATCCAGATGATTAAAAATCCCCACGTAAGTGGCGGTCATGACACGGCGTTGCGAAGCATCCGGGGCGGGAATGGCCGCCTCACACCCGCTCCCGCAATCGGCTGGCTTCGCCATAACCAGCGACTAGGCGAGCGTTTCAGGCTCGCCTAGTCGAATGGCTAGTTGTTTCATCAGTAACGTGTCGCGGGATGTGGGACAACAGCTTGGTTTTGTCCGCTTCGCGGCGTATTTTTCATTGCTGGATACCGGCCTGACCGCAGGTCAGCCTGTCCTGAGTTTATCGAAGGGCCGGTATGACGGCCTAATGAACTATCTGGGTTTAACCACGCCGTTAACCAGTAGCGTGAGATGCAGGCGATCGCGCAACTTTAACTTGCCGAAAACCGACTCGAGCTGCGCCTTGACCATGTGTTCGGCGATGTTGAGCCGATCCGCGATTTCCTTATTGCCGAGACCGCCGGCCGCAATGCGTGCGACGGCAATCTCGCTGGCGGTCAGGCTGGATGCCCATTCGGAAAGCGCCGGTGGGGTAAATTTTACGGCTGCGGCACGCGCTATCCCGGACAGCAGTCGTTGCAGCAGCCATCGCCCGACCCATAGCCCGCCTTCCAGCGCCGTATTGGCAACCTGCCGGAGTACTGCCGGGGCAGCATGTCCGTTGCAATATCCCACCACGCCCGCACCCAATGCGATCAGCCCCTGTTGGTCACTCGGCAGGTCTGAAATAGCGATGACCGGCAATTTCCCGGCGGCGAAACGGCAGTCGCTAAGCAGCTTTACGATATCGCCTTCCTCCGGCAACAATACCCAGATAACGTCGGTAGCCGGATTTGCCGGAACCCGGTCGCATAGCGCTGCCTCCGGAAACGCTTCCCGCCAGCTTGCCCTGAGTTGCGCCTCCGGTGCGATAAACAGATGTCTGATGTTAGTCATTTGCATTCTCCTTCAGAAAAGGCAGCGTTTTTTAGTAACACCGAAGCCGGTTAATCGTTATTCACATTCAGGTTTCCGTTCTGCAACATCCTGAGCAATGTCGCGGTCTGATCGACATCAAAATCACCATGCTCACCTTGCTGAACCGTAAGATCGACATCCTTGATAACGATCGTCTGGTCTTCCTTGCTGGGGTGGTATTCGCCATTCTCGAAATTGCCTTGCGAGCTAATGCGGAGAACAGTGTCATTTCCCTCTTTGCTGACATTCAGATAATTGAGCAGATTGCCAATGTCGTCTTTATTGCCGACTCCGCCATCGAGCATATCTTTCAAATCTATGCTGTCCTGGTGTTTATTGAAGTTGGTGATGGTATCAACCGGGGCTTGACTGGGCGTACCGCGATCCGCCAGCGTCCAGGCGAATACGTCGCTACCTTGCCCGCCGGTCATTTTGTCGTCACCCGAACCGCCGTAAAGCGTGTCGTCGCCTTGGTCACCTTTCAGCTCGTCATTCCCGGAGCCGCCGTAAAGCGTGTCGTCGCCCTTGCTGCCCTCAAGCTCATCGTTACCCGCAAAGCCATATATCGTGTCATCGCCCTTACCGCCTTCAAGCTCATCGTCACCCGGCGTACCGGTGATTGCCGGTGCGGTGGTGGTTACCGGTGCGGTGGTCGTGACCGGAGCAGTGGTCGTAACCGGAACAGTGGTCGTAACCGGAACAGTGGTCGTAACCGGAACAGTGGTCGTCACCGGTGCAGTGGTCGTGACCGGTGCAGTGGTCGTGACCGGTGCAGTGGTTGTTACCGGTGCAGTGGTCGTTACCGGAGCAGTGGTCGTCACCGGTGCGGTGGTCGTCACCGGTGCGGTGGTCGTTACCGGTGCAGTGGTCGTGACCGGTGCAGTGGTCGTGACCGGTGCGGTGGTCGTGACCGGTGCGGTGGTCGTGACCGGTGCGGTGGTCGTGACCGGAGCAGTGGTCGTCACCGGAGCAGTGGTTGTCACCGGAGCAGTGGTTGTCACCGGAGCAGTGGTTGTCACCGGAGCAGTGGTTGTCACCGGAGCAGTGGTTGTCACCGGAGCAGTGGTTGTCACCGGCGCGGTGCTCGTGACCGGAGCAGTGGCCGTTGCAGGTGCGCTGACAGCTCTAGCAGCGGCAACAGCAGCAACATGGGCAAGGGCTTGGGCAGCAGGAAAAATTTCGCTACCCATTACCGGCCCCCGATTCAGAGTGGGATCGGCAACCGCCGGAGACGGAGAAATCTCTTCCACAACGCTCGTCAGAATTACAAAGCCAGTCCCTCCCTCCGAGCCGACAGTGCCGTCACCGGTCAGGCCGCTGGCCGTCTCATCCAGCAGACTATCAAGACTGTTGCCTTCCCTGATTGCGCTGACAATGTTACCGAACTCGTCGCCGCCAACCGATAAAGCATTATCCTTGGCATCAAGAGCCGCGCCCGAAAGAAACTCGTTATCGAGCGTAACTGTTTGATTTCCGGCCAGCACTACAACCTCACCCGTCATCAGTTTCAGGCTGACACTAGCGTCCTCGCCTGTTTTGACAACTTCGCCCTCTTCTATCCGGTCACCTTCGTTAATAACCCGAACTTCACACTTGGCATTGGTGGCAGTGGCCTTCCCTTGTACATGAGTGACAAATGCTGCAGACATGATAACCTCCCGATTGGATTGGTTGATGACTTGGCAATTGGATTAATAATCGACTGAAAGGTTGGTAGGATTTATCTCCGTTGATGCTGATTCACGGTTTCAAGATAATAGCTTTAACCGGGAGCGTCAATACGACTAACGGCCTATTGCTTTTCTGTACGGCTAATTTGGAAGATTTTCTTGAATGGCAATACATTACCGTCCCGCACCGGCATCCTCTTCCGGTCGAGGCTGTACCAAAACTAAAAACAAGTTTGATTCGAGGATGCCTTGCCCGTGACGGGGCGAACTGCATAGAAAACTGAATCAGCCGTTCTTCCTGAACAATGCCGACTGTGCGTGCGCCTGCAAGCCTTCGCCGAAGGCCAGTGTGGACGCAATTGCGCCGAGCTTCTGCGCGCCCTGCGCGGAAACCTGGATCAGGCTGCTGCGTTTCTGGAAGTCGTACACGCCCAGCGGTGATGAGAAGCGCGCGGTACCCGAGGTCGGCAGCACATGGTTCGGCCCCGCACAGTAGTCGCCGAGCGATTCGGAGGTATAGCGTCCCATGAAGATTGCACCGGCGTGTTTCAGCTTGGGCAACAGTACTTGCGGGTCTTCGACCGACAATTCCAGATGCTCGGGGGCGATGCGGTTGCTGATGACGCAGGCTTCGTTCAGATCGGCGACATGGATCAATGCGCCGCGATTTTCCAGCGCGGTTTTGATGATGTCGCGGCGCGGCATCTGTTCCAGCAATTTATCTGCACTGGCTGCTACTGCTTCAATGAATTTTTCATCCGGCGATAGCAAAATGGCCTGTGCCAGTTCGTCGTGCTCGGCCTGCGAGAACAAGTCCATCGCGATCCAGTCCGGGTTGGTCTGGCCGTCGCAGATCACCAGAATTTCCGACGGCCCGGCGATCATATCGATGCCGCACGCGCCGAACACGCGGCGTTTGGCGGATGCCACATAAGCGTTGCCGGGGCCGACGATCTTGTCCACTTTCGGAATGGTCGCGGTGCCGTACGCCAATGCCGCCACCGCCTGCGCGCCGCCGATGGTGAACACGCGATCCACGCCGGACAGGTAGGCCGCCGCCAGCACCAGTTGATTCTTCACGCCGTCCGGTGTCGGTACTACCATGATCAGTTCGGCCACGCCCGCGACCTTGGCGGGCAGCGCGTTCATCAGCACCGAAGAAGGATAAGCGGCTTTGCCGCCCGGCACATACAGGCCGACGCGATCCAGCGGCGTGACCTGCTGGCCGAGCAAGGTGCCGTCTGTTTCGGTGTAGCTCCATGAGGTCTGCACTTGCTTCTTGTGATATTCGGTGACGCGCTGCGCAGCCTGTTCCAGCGCGTTGCGCTGGTCGGCGGGCAGACCGTCGAATGCCGCGCGCAGCTCGCTCTGCGGCAGTTCCATCGCGGCGGCATTCGCCAGCGGCAGGCGGTCAAACTTTGCGGTGTATTCGAGCACGGCCGCATCGCCGCGCTTGCGCACGTCGGCAAGAATGCTTGCGACGGTCGCTTCAAGTTTTTCGTCCGCGGTTTCCTCGAATGCCAGCAGTCGAGTCAATTCGGAATTAAAATCGGCGGTGAGGGAGGATAGTTTTCTGATTTTCATTTTGCGACTTCTCAATAACCCTGGCAGAGAATGTTTTTGTAGGTTGGGTTAGCAGTTTCATCGCGTAACCCAACAGCCCTTTCAAACATGTTCATTTAACCGTTCGTGGTGAGCTTGTCGAACCACCAGCTTCGCAACTAGCGCCCTTCGACAAGCTCAGGGCGAACGGAAATTTTCCTATAGTGAACAGCGTTGGCAACGCCCCTTACTTCACAATCGCTTTGGCAAACGCGTCCAGCATCGGCTGGATGTCGCCGTGTTTCAATTTCAACGCGGCCTGGTTCACCACCAGCCGCGACGAGATGTCGGCGATATGCTCGACCGCCTTCAGATTATTAGCTTTCAGTGTGTTGCCGCTGCTGACCAGATCGACGATCGCATCGGACAGCCCCACCAGCGGTGCCAGCTCCATCGAGCCGTACAGTTTGATCAAGTCCACATGCACGCCTTTTGCGGCAAAGTGATCGCGCGCCGTCTGCACATATTTGGTCGCCACGCGCAGGCGCGCGCCCTGGCGCACTGCCGAGTCGTAGTCGAAATCTTCGCGCACCGCGACCATCATGCGGCAGCGCGCGATATTCAAATCCAGCGGCTGATACAGGCCGATGCCGCCGTGTTCGTTGAGCACATCCTTGCCCGCCACGCCGATATCTGCCGCGCCGTATTGCACATAGGTGGGCACGTCGGAAGCACGCACGATAATCAAGCGCACATCGGCGCGGTTGGTCGGCAGGATCAGTTTGCGCGAAGACTCCGGGTCTTCAAGCGCGGTGATGCCCGCCGCGTTCAGCAACGGCAGGGTCTCTTCGAAGATGCGTCCCTTGGACAGTGCGATGGTAATCATTTCTAACCTCTGACTGATGCGGTGTTCCGTTATTTCAAGCGGCGTATCTGGGCGCCCAGTGCGGACAGTTTTGCCTCGATATGTTCGTAGCCGCGATCCAGATGGTAGATGCGATCCACGATGGTCTCGCCCTGCGCCACCAGCCCGGCGATCACCAGACTCGCCGACGCGCGCAAATCGGTAGCCATGATCGCCGCGCCTTCCAGTTGCGCGCAGCCTTTAATCACCGCGGTATTGCCCTCGACGTCAATCTGCGCGCCGAGGCGGCGCAATTCCTGCACGTGCATGAAGCGGTTTTCAAAGATCGTTTCGACCACCATCGCGCTGCCTTCCGCGATGCAATTTAGCGCCATGAATTGCGCCTGCATGTCGGTTGGGAACGCCGGGTAGGGCGCGGTGCGCACATTCACCGCCTTGGGGCGCTGGCTCATTTGCAAATTGATGGTGCTGCCGGACACCTTGATGGTGGCACCGGCCTCGTGCAATTTCTCCAGCACGTTTTCGAGTATGTCGGCGCGAGCATCGGTCAGGGTGATGTTGCCGCCTGCCGCCGTGGCTGCCACTAGGAATGTGCCGCTCTCGATGCGATCCGGCATGACGCTATGGCTCGCGCCATGCAGTTTATCCACGCCGGTGATGGTGAGGGTATCGCTGCCCACCCCTTCTATTTTCGCGCCCATCGCGATCAGGCAATGCGCCAGATCAACCACTTCCGGTTCGCGCGCGGCGTTTTCCAGCACCGTTACACCGTCCGCCAGCGCGGCCGCCATCATCAGGTTTTCCGTGCCGGTCACGCTGACCAGATCGAAGAAGATGCGCGCGCCCTTGAGCCGCTTCGCCTGGGCATGAATATAGCCGTGCTCGATATGGACTTCAGCGCCCATCGCCTGCAAACCTTTGATGTGCAGATCGACCGGACGCGAACCGATGGCGCAACCGCCCGGCAGCGAAACACGCGCCTCGCCGAAGCGCGCCACCAGCGGCCCCAGCACCAGAATCGCGGCACGCATGGTCTTCACCATGTCATAAGGCGCTTCGAGCTTGTCGATATGTGCCGCGGACAAGGTAATCTGTCCGCCATCCTTGCCGATCTTCACGCCCATCTGCTGCAGCAGCTTGCACATCGTGGCGACATCGCTCATGTCGGGGACATTGCCGAGCTGCAACGTGTCGCCGCTCAGCAGGCTGGCACACAAAATCGGCAACGCCGCATTCTTGGCACCCGAAATACGCACTTCTCCGTTGAGGCGGTTACCGCCCTGAATTGCCAGTTTTTGCATAAATTTAAATTATTAGACGTAAGTGGTAAGACGTAAGTTGGTAAAGCTACACAACTTACGTCTTACAGCTATTTTCCCATTCCTGTGGTGTATAGGTTTTGATCGACAGCGCGTGAATCTCCTCGCGCATCCGGTCGCCCAATGCCTGGTACACCAGCTGATGGCGCTGCACGCGGCTTTTTCCCGCAAACTCCCCGCTCACCACCACCGCTTCAAAATGCTGGCCGTCGCCGTCCACGCTGAGATGCTCAGTCGCCATGCCCTGTTCGATACTGAGGTGAATGCTTTCTGGAGTAACCATTTGCTGTTCGTCGAGTGAGAATTTATGAATCAAAAAAATGCGCCATGCGCCTAACGGGCATGGCAAGTTGCCACCCCTGATAATGAAACTGTCATGCCCGTTTCCCCCTATCCAAATCCCCCTCGCTACGCTCTCCCCCTGCGCACGCGGGAGAAAGGACAAACGAATCGCTGCGCGAGTTTCACGTTAACCATGCGCATGATACTAAAAACCGGCGGGAGATGCGCGCGGCGATTAACTTGCCGCACATCAGGAGAAAATCAGGCAGATTGTTGCGGCAGCAGATCGGACACACCGTACAACCGTGCCAAACTCAGCAAATCGGCAGGCAATCCCGATACGCGCAATTCATGCTGGTTGCGCTTGGCGGCTCTTGCCCAGCCCAGCAACAAACTGACCGCGGCAGAGTCAACGGCTTCGACTTTGGAGAAGTCCACCTGCAAGTCGCTGTTCAAGTGCTGCAATCCGGCTTCAAACAGCGCGGGAACGGTCGCGATGGTCAACCGGCCCTGCACCATCAACCTGTCCCCTTCGCGGGTAATCACTTTGCATCCGCCTTGTGCAGCGGAACACCGGCTGAATTGGTATTTTTGTCGGACAAAATCTTGATCAGACCATCAATACCCTTTTCCTGGATCTCCGAGTTGAACGTACCGCGATAGCTGCTCACCAGACTCACGCCTTCGATGGTCAAATCAAAAACCTTCCAGCCATCGGCAGTTTTCGCCATTTCATAATTAACCGGGATCGGTTGGGCACCGGGCTTGATGATACTGGTTTTAACCGTAACTTCGGTGGCATCGGCAGCCATTTTGAACGGTTTGACCTCGATCTTCTGGTCACGATACACGATAAAGGCTCTGGTATAGGTGCGCACCAGCATATTGCGGTACTCGGTCACCAGCGCCTGCTTTTGTGCGGGTGTTGCGCTACGCCAGGACTTACCGACCGACAATTGGGTCATGCGCGTAAAATCGAAATGCGGAAGCACTTTTGCGTCCACCAGCGCCAAAATCTTTTTCTGGTTGCCAGCCTGAATATCCTTGTCCTGTTTTACAATGGCAACCACCTCATCCGCGGTAGTCTTGATCAGCGCGTCGGGCGCAATCACTTCAGCTTGCGCAAAACTTACCGCACACAACAAAACCACCGCAACTTTAAACAGCTCTTTCATCTCTGAAACTCCCCAATTTATTCAACCAAAATTACTTGGCAGGTTCTTCCGCTTTGCTGTACAAAAATTTGCCGACCAAATCTTCCAATACCATCGCGGACTGCGTCATTTTCAACTGTTCGCCGTCTTTAAGCATCTCGGTATCTCCGCCCGCATCCAGGCCGATATACTGTTCACCGAGCAAACCGGATGTCAGTATTTTGCCGATGGTATCCCTGGAAAACTGGTAACGCTTGTCGATGCTCATCACCACTTTGGCCTCGTAGCGCTCGGTGTCCAGTGTAATCGACTCGACACGCCCGACCAGCACTCCGGCGCTCTTGATTGAGGCGGTGGCTTTCAGCCCGCCCACATTGGCAAAGTAGGCATGGACTTTGTAGGCATCGGACACGTTGTAAGTGCCAAGGTTCCCGACCTTCATCGCCAGCATCACCAGCGCGGCAACCCCCGCCACCACGAACATTCCAACCCATAGATCTATCCCGGTACGCTCCATAGCTCAACTTCCTCCAAACATCATTGCAGTCAAAATAAAATCCAGCATCAAAATCGCCAGTGACGAGGTAACTACCGTGCGCGTGGTCGCACCGGACACACCTTCGGCAGTCGGCGGTGCGTCATAGCCCTCGAACAGCGCGATCACTGTCACCGCCGTACCAAATACAAAACTCTTGATCACGCCGTTCAAAATATCATGTTCAAAATCCACTGCCGCCTGCATTTGCGCCCAGAACGAACCTTCGTCCACACCGATCTGCACCACACCGACAAAATAGCCGCCGAACACCCCGACCGCGCTGAACAACGCCGCCAGCAGCGGCATGGAGATTATCCCGGCCCAGAAGCGCGGCGCGACAATGCGTGCAATCGGGTGCACCGCCATCATTTCCATCGCCGATATCTGCTCGGTCGCTTTCATCAGACCGATTTCGGCAGTCATCGCCGAACCGGCACGACTGGCGAACAACAGTGCTGCAACCACCGGCCCCAGTTCGCGCACCAACCCCAAGGCAACCATCACGCCGAGCGCGGATTCCGAACCGTAGCGCTTGAGCGTCTCGTAGCCCTGCAAGCCCAGCACCATGCCGACGAACAGCCCGGCCACCACGATGATAATGAGCGACATCACCCCGGTGGAAAACAGTTCTTTGATAATCAGATGGAAGCGCCGAAAACTGCTCCCCGAATACATCAGTATCAGAAAAAAGAAACGCGTTGCCATCCCGATGCGCCACACCGCGTTGATGGTGCGATGTCCTATCGCTCTGATGGTTTTTGCTGCCGGCATAATCTAAGGTTCCTCAGGCTTGCAAGTTCAAATCTTGGCGATAATTACCGCCGGGATAATGGAACGGCACCGGGCCATCCATCTCGCCATGCACGAACTGGTGTACAAAATCCCTGTCGGAGGCACGGATCTCATCCGGGGTGCCCTCCGCCACAATCACGCCGTTGGCCATGAAATAGACATAATCAACAATCTTCAGCGACTCCTGCACATCATGCGTGACCACGATAGAGGTTGCGCCCAGCGCGTCATTCAAACGGCGGATCAGATCACCCACCACGGTCAACGAAATCGGGTCCAGCCCGGCAAAAGGTTCGTCGTACATGATCAGCATCGGGTCGAGTGACACGGTACGCGCCAGTGCCACACGTCGCGCCATCCCGCCGGACAGCTCGGAAGGCATCAGATTGTGCGTGCCGCGCAACCCGACCGCATGCAGCTTCATCAACACCAGATCGTGAATCAGTTCCTCGGGCAGATCGGTATGTTCGCGCATCTGGAACGCCACATTGTCGTAAACCGACATATCGGTAAACAGTGCACCGAACTGGAACAGCATGCCCATCTTGCGGCGCATGTCATATAAACCATCCTGATTCAGCTCGTGGATGTTCTGCCCATCCACCTTGACATATCCTTTGGTTGGAATGAGCGCACCGCCGATAAGCCGCAGCAGCGTGGTTTTTCCGCACCCGCTCAACCCCATGATGGCAATCAGCTTCCCTTTCGGGAAGTTCATATTGATGCCCTGCAACACAGGACGTTTATCGTAGGTGAAATTAAGGTCGCGGATTTCGACTAAATTTGACGCGGACAAAATTGAAATCCAAAAAAACGGGAACACGCATTCTAAACCACAGGGCCGATATTGCTCAATCTATTTACCCAACTAATTCAATCAACTTAGGAAGGCTGCCACTGGGTTGAAAAGCGGGCTTTCACAGGCTTCCTAAGGTATTTGTTGTGCTGAAGAGCACCCTGTTTCAGCCTGCCCTCATGTATAATGCGCGCCTTTGAAAATTACCCAACAGGGGGACGTTATGCCTATTTATGCTTATGCGTGCAGCGACTGCGGCCTGAAAAAGGACGTAATGCAGAAAATGAGCGATGCGCCGCTCACCACCTGCCCCGAATGCGGCAAGGAAACTTTTACCAAACAATTGACCGCACCAGGTTTTCAGCTGAAAGGCAGCGGCTATTACGCCACCGACTTTAAGAATCCGCCCAAGGCTGAAGCCGCTTGCGCGCCTGCCTGCGCCAGCGCCGGTTCCTGCCCGATGGCCAACGCCTGATGTTTAGAAATATCTGCGCATGAAGAAATACCTCATCACCGGCCTGCTGGTCTGGGTTCCGCTCGGCATTACCTTCTGGGTGTTGAATCTGACTATCGGTACGATGGATCAGACCTTGCTGTTATTGCCGGAACAGTGGCGTCCGGACAACGTGCTGCCCGTCCATATTCCCGGCTTGGGCATCATCCTGACGTTTCTGGTAGTGCTGACGACCGGTTTGCTGATACGCAACGTGTTTGGCCAGCGCTTGTGGGAATATTCCGAAAAAGCGATGCTGCATGTGCCGTTCGTCGGCAGCATCTACAAGGGTGTCAAACAGGTCAGCGACACGCTGTTGTCCGGCAACGGCAATTCTTTCCGCAAGGTGTTGCTGGTGCGCTACCCGCATCCGCAAGCTTGGTCGCTGGCGTTTCAAACCAGCGTGCCGGGCGAGGTGACCGTCCGGTTCGATGAAGAATATGTCGCGGTGTTTATCCCCACTACGCCGAGCCCGGTGAACGGTTTTTATTTCTTCGTGCGCAAATCCGATACCGTTGAACTGGATATGACGGTGGATATGGCGTTGCGCACCATCGTGTCAATGGGCGTGGTATCCACGCCGGAACCGGCAGATGCATCTGCCCATTTTTTACGTCAAGACTAACGGGCATGGCAAGTTGCCATCCCTGATAATGATAATGAAACTAGCCATGCCCGTTTCCCCCTATCTATCTTTCCCCCGCAAGCGGGAGAAAGGGCAAACGAATCGCTGCGCGAGTTTCACGTTAAACCCGATTTTTTTATAAGAAGCTGAACCATGCGAACTCATTACTGCGGCACACTCAACACCGATCAACTCGACCAAACCGTCAGTCTGTGCGGCTGGGCGCATCGCCGCCGCGACCACGGCGGGGTGATCTTCATCGACCTGCGCGACCGCGAAGGTCTGGCGCAGATCGTCTGCGATCCGGACCGCGCCGACATGTTCAAGATCGCCGAATCGGTGCGCAACGAGTTCGTGTTGCGCATCACCGGCAAGGTGCGCCGCCGTCCGGCGGGCACCACCAATGCCAACATCGGCAGCGGCGAAATCGAAGTGCTGTGCCACGAGATAGAAGTGCTGAACGCTGCCATCACCCCCCCGTTCCAGCTCGACGACGAAAACCTGTCGGAGAACGTGCGCCTGACCCATCGTGTCATCGACCTGCGCCGTCCGCAGATGCAGAAAAACCTGATGCTGCGCTACAAGGTGGCGATGTCATTCCGCCGCTTCCTCGATAGCCGCGGCTTCATCGACATCGAAACACCGATGCTGACCAAATCCACCCCGGAAGGCGCGCGCGACTATCTGGTGCCGTCGCGGGTGCATCCGGGCGAATTTTTCGCGTTGCCGCAATCTCCGCAACTGTTCAAGCAACTGCTGATGGTGGCGGGCTTCGACCGCTATTACCAGATCACCAAATGCTTCCGCGACGAGGATCTGCGCGCCGACCGCCAGCCGGAATTCACTCAGGTCGATATCGAGACTTCGTTCCTGAATGAAACACAGATCACCGCGCTGACCGAAGAATTGATCCGTACCGTGTTCAAGGAAGCCATGGATGTGGATCTGCCCAACCCGTTCCCGCGCATGACCTATGCGGAAGCGATGGCGCGCTTCGGTTCGGACAAACCGGACTTGCGCGTGACGCTGGAGTTGACCGAAGTCACCGACGCGGTGAAAGATGTCGCGTTCAAAGTGTTTGCCGGCGTGGCCAATTCCGAAAACGGCCGCGTGGCGGCGTTGCGCGTGCCGGGCGGCGGCACATTCACCCGCGGCGAGATCGACGAGTACACCAAGTTCGTCGGCATCTACGGCGCGAAGGGCCTGGCTTACATCAAGGTCAACGACATCAGCCAACTCAACGAAACCGGCCTGCAATCGCCGATCGTGAAAAACATCCATGAGGCCGCGCTGAAAACCATTATCGAACGCACCGGCGCGCAAAACGGCGACATCATTTTCTTCGGCGCGGACAAGGAAAAGATTGTCAACGATGCGCTCGGCGCGTTGCGCAGCAAGATCGGTCACGAGAAAGGACACGTTAACGGCAAGGCTTGGGAACCGCTGTGGGTGGTAGATTTCCCGATGTTCGAATACGACGACGAAGCCAAACGCTGGAACGCCTGCCATCACCCGTTCACCGCCCCCAAGGACGAACACCTCGCGCTGCTGGAAAGCGATCCGGGCAAATGTCTGGCCAAGGCCTACGATCTGGCCTTGAACGGATGGGAACTCGGCGGCGGCTCGGTGCGTATCCATCAGGAGGCGGTGCAATCGCAAGTATTCCGCGCGCTCAATATCGGCGCGGAAGAAGCGCAGCTCAAATTCGGCTTCCTGCTCGATGCGCTGCAATACGGCGCACCGCCGCATGGCGGTCTGGCGTTCGGGCTGGATCGCATCGTGACGATGATGACCGGTGCCGAGTCAATCCGCGACGTGATCGCCTTCCCCAAGACCCAGCGCGCACAATGCCTGCTGACCCAGGCTCCAAGCCCGGTGGACGAGCGGCAGTTGCGCGACCTGCACATCCGTTTGCGCCAGCAGGTGCAGCCCACTGTAGAAGTTGCCAAGGAGTAATTGATGCCCCGGCTGTTGCGTGCCTGGCTGATCGTTGCGCTGGCGGTGCTGTGGCTGCCGGCGGGTGCTCAGGCGCAAACCCACTATCCGGCGCGGAGCGTGCACGCCGAACAGGAGACCATCAGCGTTGCCGAGTTACCACCTGAGGCGCGCGATACTTTGCGCGTCATCAAGCAGGGCGGGCCGTTTGCCTACCCGCGCGATGGCATGGTGTTCGGCAACTTCGAGCGGGCGCTGCCGAAACATCCGCGCGGCTACTATCGCGAATACACCGTAACAACGCCCGGCGCGCGCACTCGCGGGGTACGCCGTATTATCAAGGGCGATGCCAACGAGTATTATTACACCACAAACCATTACCAAACTTTCAAACGCATTCGGGAGTAGCCATGCAAAAAGATTCCCCCAACCTGCCCCTCCCCCAGAAGGAGAGGGGTCAATCGTTCCTTCCCCCGCAGGAGGAAAGAACCGAAGCTGCCGCGCCCGCGCAACAACTGTGCAATCGGGAGGCCGCGGGCAGTTATACGCTGCAATGCAGCGTGGAAACATTGCGCGGCGCGGTCGGCGAAGCCGGTTTTGCGCTGTTCGACACCGATCTCAAGGGGGTTAAAGGCAAGCAGAATCTGCTGAATGCCTTGGCGCAAGCGGCCAATTTCCCGCCCGAGTTCGGCGCAAATTGGGATGCTCTGGCCGATGCGCTGTGCGATCTGTCCTGGCATGGCGAAGCCAAGGGTTATGTGCTGCTGTTGCGCAATGTCAGCGACACCTTCGGCCTTTCCGCCAATGACAGGGAAATCGCGCAGGACATTCTGGCCGACACGGTGGTGTATTGGCGGCAACGCAACAAAGCGTTCTGGATATTCTTCGTTTAACGTAAACCCGCGCAGCGATTCGTTTGCCCCCTCGCCCGCAAGCGGGAGAGGGTTGGGGAGAGGGAAACGGGCATGGCAGGCTTCATCATCAAAAGCGGCATCTTTACTATGCCCGTTAGAACATGACAGGCTATAAGCAGCCGGTCTCGGTGCTGGTGGTAATCCATACTACTGATCTGGAGGTGTTGCTGCTGGAACGTGCCGATCACCCCGGTTATTGGCAATCCGTCACCGGCAGCTGCGAAACGGGAGAATCGCTGCTCGAAACGGCAATGCGCGAGGTGCGCGAAGAAACCGGGCTGGACGCGCATCAATACGCGTTATCCGACTGGCGGTCGCAAAACGTCTACGAGATATATCCCCAATGGAGGCATCGTTACGCCCCCGGCATTACCCGCAACACCGAGCATGTGTTCAGCCTGCAATTGCCGCACCGCGTTGCAGTCCGGCTTGCTCCGGACGAACACTTGAATTGCCAGTGGCTGCCCTGGCAAGATGCGGCAACAAAAGTATTTTCATCGAGCAACCGTGCGGCGATATTGCAACTGCCGCAGCACATCGTTGCTGATTAGTCGTTCCGCGTAAGCTACAATGAATCTAAGAACGGCAATTCATCCGTAGGGTATCAATTTATCACTTGGAGTCCTTTTGTTTTTTCGTGTTTTTCGTGACTTTCGTGGACAATTGCTTTTTTTAGGATGAATCTCTAATAATCCAACCGGAACACAGCGCAGTTTTCTGCGGAACACACAACATGAAATTTATCGACGAATCAAAAATCGAAGTTTTTGCCGGCAACGGCGGCAACGGCGCGGCCAGCTTTCGCCGCGAGAAATACATCGACAAGGGCGGCCCGGACGGCGGCGACGGCGGGCGGGGCGGCAGCGTATTCGCGCAGGCTGACCGCAACATCAACACGCTGGTCGATTATCGTTTTGCCCGTATTCACCGCGCCAAAAACGGCGAGTCCGGACGCGGCGCGGATTGCTACGGCAAGGGTGCCGACGATATCGTGTTGCGCATGCCGGTCGGCACCGTGATCACCGACATCAACAGCGGCGAAGTCATCGCCGACCTCGCCCACGACGGCGAAAAAGCCCTGTTGGCACAGGGCGGCAAAGGCGGTCTGGGCAACATCCATTTCAAGTCGAGCACCAACCGCGCGCCGCGCCAATGCACCCCCGGCACGGAAGGGGAAACGCGCGAATTGCAACTCGAGCTGAAAGTGCTCGCCGATGTCGGGCTGCTCGGCATGCCGAACGCAGGCAAATCCACCTTCATCCGCTCCGTTTCGGCGGCACGCCCCAAGGTGGCCGATTACCCGTTCACCACCCTGCATCCTAATCTGGGCGTGGTGCGCGTATCGCATGAAAAGAGTTTCGTCATCGCCGACATTCCCGGCCTGATCGAAGGCGCGGCGGAAGGTGCCGGGCTGGGCCATCAGTTCCTGCGCCATCTGGCGCGCACCCGCCTGCTGCTGCATCTGGTGGACATCGCGCCGATGTACGAAGGAACCGATCCGGTCGCCGAAGCGCGCGCCATCCTCAACGAATTGAAAAAATACGACCAGTTGCTTTATGAGAAACCGCGCTGGCTGGTACTGAACAAACTCGACCTGCTGGAAGATCGCGATGCAAAAACTGCCGCCTTCCTCGAACAATTCACCGACTTCGACCGGCACTTCGCCATCTCGGCAATCAACGGCGAGGGCTGCAAGGAATTGACCTACGCGATCATGGATCACTTGCAGGAAATGGCCGCGCAAGAACAGCAGGCCGCAGCCGACAGCGCGCAAGAAACCGACGCGGATACTATTTAACGAAAAACATGAGAACCGTACTAACCCAATGCAAACGCATCGTCGTCAAGGTAGGCAGCAGCCTGGTGACCAACCAGGGTGCCGGGCTGGATCTTGACGCGCTGGGGAACTGGGCGCGGCAAATCGCCGAGCTGAATGCCAGCGGCCACGAAGTGGTGCTGGTTTCCTCCGGCGCGATTGCCGAAGGCATGCAGCGATTGGGTTGGAACACCCGCCCAACTTCGGTACACGATCTGCAGGCCGCCGCCGCCGTCGGGCAGATGGGGCTGGTGCAAGCCTATGAAAGCTGCTTCCGCAAACACGATTTGCATGCCGCGCAAGTGCTGCTCACCCATGCCGATCTGGCCAACCGCGAACGCTACCTGAACGCGCGCACCACGCTGACCACGCTGCTGTCGCTGCGCGTCATCCCGATCATCAACGAGAACGACACGGTGGTGACAGACGAAATAAAATTCGGCGACAACGACACGCTGGGCGCGCTGGTCACCAACCTGATCGAGGCCGACGCACTGATCATCCTCACCGACCAGAACGGCCTGTACAGCGCCGACCCGCGCAAAGACCCGACGGCCACACTGGTCGGCGAAGCGCAAGCCGGTGCCGCCGAATTGGAAAGCATGGCGGGCGGCGCGGGCAGCCAGATCGGACGCGGCGGCATGATCACCAAAATACTCGCGGCTAAACGCGCGGCGCGCAGCGGCGCGCATACCGTCATCGCCTCGGGACATGAGCGCGATGTGTTGTTGCGCCTGACGCAAGGCGAGGCTATCGGCACGCTGCTCATCGCCCCGACCCTCGTTCTGGCCGCCCGCAAACAGTGGCTGGCCGGTCATTTGCAGGTTGCCGGAAAACTGGTGCTGGATAGCGGCGCAATCCGCGCATTGCGCGCCGAAGGCAAGAGCCTGCTGCCGATTGGTGTCAAAGATGTATTGGGGGAATTTGAACGCGGCGCGGTCGTCGCCTGCGTCGGCGAAGACGGCAGCGACATCGCGCGCGGCCTGACCAACTACAACGCCGAAGAAGCGCGGCGCATCGCGCGCCATGCCAGCCAGGAAATCGAGGCCCTGCTCGGCTACGGCGGCGACGAAGAAATCATCCACCGTGACAACCTGGTCCTGTTGTAAAACAACTGAACCAAATTGCGGTGCAGGCTGCATATCGGCGCAAAAAAACACATGGTAAATTGATCGTCAAATGAAACAGACCTTGCCAAACGACCATACTCGATACAAAACGGACAACAATTCGGATGAATTGGAGCTTACCGACGATGACATTCTGGGCGCGATGCAGCACATACCGGGCTATCTGGATATCACCACCGAAGATTTTAGGACGATTTATCACTTGGCTTATCGCCGTGCGTTTGAGCGCATGTTTGCTGGAATAACGGCCAGCCGCCTGATGCGGAGCGCAATAGAACCGCTACGCCCAAATATGACACTCGACATAGCGGCAAGATCCATTGCCGATTCTGGCTACAAGGGGCTGCCGGTTGTGGATGAAAGTGGATATGTGATTGGCATGCTCACGGAAACTGACTTCATGAAGCGTCTGAAGGCAAAGAACTTTATGGATTTACTGTTGAAATTACTCGACGACTCTTTCGAGTTTACCCACCGATGCCATGAAACGACTGTAAACGAAGCGATGACCCAACCGGCAGTGCTAATTGAACAAGATGCGGGATTCGTCGAGATACTAGCAGCGTTTCATCGGCATGCCGGTCGTAGCATGCCGGTGGTGGAAGCCGATGGCAAACTGCTCGGCTTACTGCTGAGAAAGGATTTTATTGCTTCCTGCCAACCGAATGAATTGCCATGAGATTCCGCGAATATTTCAGCAAAATGAAAAGCTCAACTCGTGGCGGCCCACCGCGAGTGAGCAAAGAAGAGATTCTGTGGTCATGGATAGGCGCATTCCTGGGTATCGCGGCTGTCGCATGGGTAAGTCACCTGTTTTTTGATGGGCTCGACATGTCGCTGATGATCGGTTCCTTCGGCGCATCCGCCGTTCTCTTGTACGGTGCCGTACGCAGCCCTTTGGCACAACCCCGCAACCTGATCGGGGGTCATATCCTCTCCGCAGTGATAGGCGTTCTTTGCTGGAAACTCTTGAGCCAGCATCTGTGGCTCGCCGAATCGTTGGCTGTCGCCACATCAATCGCGGTTATGCACGCAACTCGCACGCTTCATCCACCCGGAGGAGCCACCGCACTTATCGCGGTTATCGGATCACCGGAAATTCACCAACTGGGATTTTTATACGTATTAATACCCGCCACTATCGGACCGCTCATTCTCCTGGCAGTCGCATTACTGGTAAATAACATACCGAGTTCGCGGCGTTACCCTGAATTCTGGTTTTGAATGATTCACAGAAATCTCATTTGAGTTCAATGCCCGCTGTGTGTCGTTGGACAAAAGTTTTAGGCAACGTAGTACCTGTATTATTTGGCAAGATTGGCTAAATGAAGCGTAGCCTTTTCTGCCGGGAAGGCGATAGGAAGGATTGTTTAGAGTTTGCCACGTTGGACTTTACTGCATTCGATACCAACTGGCGTGGTGTAACTAAAAGGGATGCGACGCATCCCTTGTCGAGAATCAGCTGCGTGCCGTGGTGCGGTTGCGCATATTGCTGCTTTCCATCCACTTTTTGATGCGGTTGGCATCGCCGATACGGGTGCGTTTACCCCATGAATCGAGCAGTACGATAATCACTGAACGCTGGTTGATTACCGCCTCCATGACCAGACAACGCCCGGCTTCGCTGATGTAGCCGGTCTTGCTTACGCCGATATCCCATGATGCATTTCTTACCAGCGGGTTGGTGTTGGTGAAACGCAACTTACGCCCGCGCCTGCCCTGACTGTCCACTGAATGCGATGCCAAAGTAGTGTATCGGTGAATCAAAGGATAGTTGCTTGCCGCCGCGACCATTTTGACCAGATCATATGCAGTCGAAATGTTGTCGCTGTTTAATCCGGTAGGGTCGAGAAAGCGCGTGTTGGGCATGTTGAGATCGCGCGCCTTGCTGTTCATCGCCGCGATTGCGGCGGAGTATCCGCCAGGATAATTGCGCGCCAGAGCAGAGGCCGCGCGGTTTTCCGAGGCCATCAATGCCAGCCTGAGCAACTCGCTGCGTGTCAGTGTCATGCCGATACGCAGACGCGAACGGGTGCCTTTGAGGGTATCAATATCCGCCACACTGATCGTGATCTTTTCATTCAACGGCTGTTGCGCATCCAGCACCACCATCGCCGTCATTAGTTTGGTGATGGAGGCTATGGGAGCCACTGCATTGGAATTTTTGGTGTACAGCGGAAGCTGGGTCTGCTGGTCGTAAATTAATGCGATCGAGGAATGCAGTTTGGGTGCGGAACCGGTATGTGATATTGCGTTGGCATGCGGTTTATATGCAGTTCGCTGTGCGGCCTTTTCTTCCGCATGAGCCACCAGCATTTGCCCGGACAACAGGCAAATCAGCAGTATTTTTTTCACAAACAACCTCCCCTATCGAACTACTTATTCAGTATATAGCATACATGAATATTGATATAAATCAATAGGCAGGATGAATTATCTCCACTTGCTTCTGAAGATTCCACATTTGCGCATAAAGCCTGTTCAGTGCCAGCAATTCCTGATGCGATCCGCGTTCGACGATGCGTCCCTTGTCCATCACCAGTATCTGGTCGGCATCCACCACGGTGGACAGGCGATGCGCGATGATCAGCGTGGTGCGATTTTGCGCGATGCTCTGCAACTCGGCCTGTATCGCCTTTTCCGATTTTGAATCGAGCGCGGAAGTTGCCTCGTCGAAGATCAGGATTGCCGGATTTTTCAGAATGGCGCGCGCGATTGCCACACGCTGTTTCTCGCCGCCGGACAACTTCAAGCCGCGCTCGCCCACCATGCTGTCATAACCCTGCGGCAGCGATTCGACAAAGCCATGGATGTGCGCGGCCTGCGCTGCGGCGATAATTTCTGAGCGCGTCGCATCGGGCCGCCCGTAAGCGATGTTGTAGTAGATCGTATCGTTGAACAGCACGGTGTCTTGCGGCACGATGCCGATTGCCGCGCGCAGGCTGTTTTGCGTGACATCGCGAATGTCCAGCCCGTTGATCAGGATGCTCCCCTGTTGCACATCGTAAAAGCGGAACAGCAAGCGCGATAGCGTGGACTTACCCGCACCACTCGCCCCCACCACCGCCACGGTATGCCCCTCCGGGATGGTAAAACTCACATCGAATAAAATCTGCCGGTCCGGCGCATAGCCGAAACAGACTTGTTCAAAACGCACCTCCGCCACGTTACAAGCGTTACCAGCCGTTTGCGGGAGGAGTTGCGATGCGGTCACTCCCGCACCAGACGGCTCCGCCGCACCGTGTCGTGGCCGCACTTCCTCCTTGCCTAATTGCAAAATCTGCGCGCCGGGTTTATCCGCGATCTCGCGGTGTTCGTTCAACAGGCCGAACATTTTTTCCATATCCGCCAATGCATGGCGTATTTCGCGGTACACGAAGCCGAGAAAATGCAGCGGCATATATAGCTGGATCATAAACACGTTGACCAGCACCAGATCGCCCAGCGTCATCGTCCCCTTTGCCACCCCGTCTGCGGCCAGCAGCATCAGCGCGGTGATGCCGATGGCGATAATGAAGCTCTGGCCGGCATTCAGAAGCGCCAGCGAGGTGGTGTTGCGCACCGCCACCACTTCCCAGCGTTGCATATTCTGGTCATAACGCCGCGCTTCATATTGTTCATTGCCGAAATACTTTACCGTTTCATAATTCAGCAGGCTGTCGATGGCGTGGCTGTTCGCTTTGGAATCCAGATCGTTCATCGAGCGGCGCACCACCATGCGCCATTCGGTAATAAACAGGGTGAACGCGATATAAACCAGCAGGGTGACAAATGTGATCACCGCGAACCAGATGTTGTATTTGCTAAACAGGATCGCGGCTACCAGGGCTATTTCCAGCAGGGTGGGCAGGATATTGAACAGCATGAAATTCAGCAAAAAACCGATGCCGCGCGTGCCGCGTTCGATGTCGCGCGATACCCCGCCGGTCTGCCGGTCGAGATGGAAGCGCAAACTGAGATCGTGCAAATGCTCGAACACCTTCAGTGCCACGCGCCGGATCGCGCGTTGCGTGACCTTGGCGAACACCGCATCGCGCAATTCGCCGAACAGCGTGCTGGATAGACGCAACACGCCGTAGCCGATCACCAGAAATACCGGCACCGCCAGCACTGCTTGGGACTTGTCCAGCGAGTCGATGATCTCCTTGAGCACCAGCGGGACGGATACGTTGGCGAGCTTGGCGAATACCAGCAGGAGCAGCGCGATGATCACGCGCGCCTTGAATTCCCACAGATACGGCCACAGGGAATGCAGGGTTTGCCAGTCGGCGCGGTTATCGGTATTTGGCGGTGGAACGGGTGATGGACGCATTATTCGGTAGCGATGGGTAATGTTAGCCGGTAATTATAGCCGCGCACATCGCGCTGACTAAATAGTTATTGCGATAGAACAACCGAAAGACTGCCTGATATCCGATGCAACCACTTACGAACCGCCCTTGCGATATCCCGCCAGACCGACCAACAGGCGCACCGCACCATAACTCAGGCGTGCGATCAGACGACCAAAAAAATTGCGTGTCCTGCCATATTCATCGCCAATATGCACCGCACCGTCGCTGATCGCGGCAAGCAAATTCGCGCGCAATTCCCCGGCAAAGCCGCTATCCAGAATGACCAGATTGGCCTCGCGCGCCAGCAACAAACTAAACGGGTCGATATTCGACGAACCCACTGTCGCCCATTGCCCGTCCACCACGGCAACCTTGGCGTGCAGATAGCTGGCCTGATATTCGTGGATCTCGATACCGGCCGCAAGCAGCCGGTCATAAAGCGCATGCGTGGCGTAGTGCTGCAGGCGGTATTCCATTTTTCCCTGCAGCAACAGCACAACGCGCACCCCGCGCCGCGCGGCATGAAACAAGGCGCGGCGAAAACGGCGTCCGGGCAAAAAGTAAGCATTGGCGATGATAATTTCGCGCCGCGCACCGGCAAGTGCTTTCAGATAGGCACGTTCGATATCGCGGCGATGGCGCAAATTATCGCGCACTAAGAAAGCAATCTCCGGCACCGCGCCATGCTTCGCCCTCTCCAAAATAAACCGCTCGATTTCCTTGCCGCGCCTGCGCAGACTAGCCCAAGACACCGTGCCCCACAGATGCCGCATGGCCGAGTGAATCTCACCGGACACGGCACCCTGCACCCGCACGGCATAGTCGAGGCGCGGCATAGTAAAATCACTGTGTTCCGGAATATCGTTGATGATATTGATGCCGCCGACGAAAGCGACTTCGCCGTCGATTACTGCCAGTTTGCGGTGCAGCCTCAGCAGGCGACGCTTGCGACTGCGGCGAAAAGTAAAGGGCGAAATTTCACGCCGGTACCATTGCACCTCGACTTCCGCCGCGCGCAGCTCGTCCACCCATTGCTGCGGCAACTCTGCCGAACCGAAACCGTCCAACAGCAGACGTACCGATACCCCGCGTGCAGCTGCCCGTTGCAACGCGTCGGCAACCATGCGCCCGGTTTGATCCGCGGCAAAAATGTAAGTTTCCAGATAAATCGAATGCTGTGCGGCATCAACATCCGCGCACAATTGCGGAAAGAACGCCGTGCCGTTCTGCAGCAGCGTGAGCCGGTTCCCGGCAATGGTATGGCTGCCAGTCATGGCATCTTCACCGGATCATGCCGTTTCAGCTGCGCCGAAAGCGCGGCATGATCGGACAGCCGCCGCCACGCGCCACCGGCATGCACATCGCAGTGCAGCACGCTGAAACCGCGCACGTAAATCCGATCCAGTCGCAACAGTGGCAATCTGGCCGGAAAGCTGCGCGCGTGACTGCCGTTATGCAGATGGAACACGTCATGCATACCCAGTTCACCGGCAAGGGAACGGCTCATCCGGTTGCCCCAGTCATTGAAATCTCCCGCGACGATCAGCGGCGCACCGGGCGGTATAGCATTGTGCACATACTCGATCAGTGACTTGGTCTGCACGCGGCGGCCTTTGGCGAATAATCCGAAATGCGCGCACAGACAATGTACCGGAATCTTTCCGGCCAGCTCAATCTCGCAGTGCAGCAGTCCGCGACTTTCAAAACGGTGTGCGGAAATATCCATGTTCAAGGATTCAAGAATCGGGAAGCGGCTGAGTATCGCGTTGCCGTGGTGCCCGGCTTCATATACCGAATTTTTCCCATACACCGAATGCGGCCATACCGCTTCCGCGATGAACTCGTGCTGCGCGCCGTCATGATAGTTGTCATAGCGCTCGGCATGGCGCGTATGCTCGCCCTGCACTTCCTGCAAAAACACGATATCGGCATTCAACTCGTGCAAACGCTCGCGCAACTCGTGCAATACCACACGGCGATTGAACGCAGAAAGTCCTTTATGGATATTGTAAGTGGCGATTTTCAGGGTAGGCATACGCGCCATTCTACCCAATCAGCGAATCAGGATGGTAAATGCAGGGCGATCTACAGGAGGGCATTGCAGGGGTGACAGGCAACAAGCGACATTCCCGTTTCGCGTATCCAACACTACACATCATCACAAGCACAAAGATGGGCGCAACACCTTACCGGGAAATTTATTATCTAGTCTGTCGAGGGATTCGCACGATATCCGGTTGTTCCCCATCAGGTCTATTTTCTCGACGCGAGCGGGCAATAATTCCGCCAGCGATGCGATGTCCGCGAGCCGGTTTTCCGACAAGTCAATGCGCCGCAATGCGGTCAATTTCTCCATGCCCGCAAGGTTACCTATACTGTAATTTGCACAGGCCAGTTCTTGCAATTCCGCGATCTCCATCCCGCGATATTTTGTATTGATGCAATCGCTCAGTTCAGCACTTCCATAATGCAACGTGTGCACATCCGGCTCTTCGTGGGATGCATAATAATGCGCGTTTTCATTCAGCGCACGAGCCGCATCGCCTGTGAGCGGATCACCGCAAGCCTGTTTTTTACCGCAGCGTTCATCGTGTAGGCGCGGGTTGGAAAAAATGGGCAGATTGCCTTTGTCGTTGCCGATCACTTCGCGCATGTGACCGCCCACCATGATATCGCCGAACTCCCCGGGCTGCGGCTTGCTATCGCAGTTCCCATCTGCGTAACCGTTGGCATAGGGAGCGATGGCCGAGGTGTGTCCCATTTTCGGATTGCAGGCATCGACCAGCGTGCCGTGGTTCAAACCCATCAGATGTCCCAACTCGTGCGCCAGAGTATGTGCACCGCACACAAAATTGACCACTGCAAAAGCCTTGCGCGGCGTGGATATCGCCGCAACCGACTGGTTTACCGCGGCAGCACGGCCGCAACCCGGCTTGCCCTGCATCAGCAGTTTGCTGGGCATGGCAACGGTAAAATCGGCACCGAATTCATCTGCACGCCGGAACATGGCTTCGAACCCGTTGCGCTCGTGCGCCATGTCGTCGATGATCCGTATGTCGTCCACCGCTTCAATCCGGACAAATTCGATCTGCACGATTTCGGCATGGAGAACCACCTGACTATTCCGGTAGCGGTCATTTAGCCCGGCCACATATTTTTCCAGTGTTGCGCGGGTAAGTTGCTGCTGTGCCGCAGTACGCCCGAGATCATTGCTGACGATAAAACGTATGCCTATCGTTTCGGCGAACGCTCCAGCGGGGAAGCACAGCGCCAATGCCAGCATAACCGCAAGGAATTTCCTACTCATCGCAAAAAGACAATCAATGTGTATTCGTGCGGGACAGGACGAATTCTGCAATCGCCAGAGCACGTTTCCGGCGCAGTTCATCCGCCGGATGTTCCAGCAGTGCGCGAATTTCCCGGGTAAATTTGATCAGACCGGTCAATTCGATCCATTGCAGCAGCTTGCCGGTTTCCCCGTCCGTGAGCGGATTGCTGGCGGAATATTGGGAAATGAACGCGTCAAAACGGACAAAATCGGCAAGGTGGATATATTGTTCGGCCAGCGAGAATTCAAAAGCACCGTCCAGCACATCAGCCATGCGCGGGCCGAAATAAGCATTGTTGAAATCAAAGAAAACCGCCTCGCCGTGCTGATTGGTGATCACGTTCTTCGGGGTGACATCGCCGTGATTATGAACGGTTGGCCCGGCAGCGTACAACGCCTTACGGTATTCGGCGGAACCGCAGCGTTCGGACAACGGAGCCATTCCGGACAATGCAGCGGCGATCTCTGCGCCATGCGTGTGATCGTTCAAATACACCCGAAACATCGGCAGCCAAATGTCACAAATATCCTCGAACGAGAAATCTCCGGCCAATTCCAGCGGGCGTTCAATTTGCACCCGGTGGATGAGTGCCAGCGCGGCACATACCTTGTCCAGCGGGTACTCCGGCTTCAGCTGCGCCTCGCCGCAAATTCGCTCGAACAGCAAAGCCGGAAAACCTTCGATGGTCGCATCCCCGCCTTGCGTAGCGGGAATGATTCCTGCGGTCACAACACCCCGTTGCTTAAGCTGTGTCACCAGTTTTTCTTCATAGGCGGTGTGCTCGGGAATACGGCCGCGCTTGTAGTTTCCGGACACTTTGAAAAGTTTGAGTATGTAGTCGTGCTCACCGGCAAACACCTTGTACAGCGCATTCTCGGTAGCCACATTCATCGCGGCCACATTCATTTTTTCGACCGTCACCTGCGGAAAGGCATGCAACTCGGATATCCGCCGGGCAATCTGCTGTTCTTCCCCGGTGCGGTTAACCGCACCGTCGCGAGTCCGGTCATAAAACAGTTCGGCATCGAACTTGCCCATGAAAGCATCTTTTTCCTGCCGGTATCCGCGCGAGGGGAAGAATACATACGCGTCGATCAAATGCTGGATGAGCGGTAAATGGGGATACAGTTTCGCCCATTCGTCGATCCCGCCCGCCATGGGAATTTGCTTGATGTGGTAGATGGCGCAACGGTTGGACGGCTCGTTCTGCCTGATTAAAGTCCAGTGCGCGGGAATATCCGCTTCGCGAGCGGGATTGATCTCCACCAAAATATCCACATCCGATCCCAGTTTGACCTGCGGGCCGTTGACGAATGGCGCAAGGTAACGCCCCATTTCGCCGCGCAACGCCGACCCCATCAAGTAAATCCTGTCGACCGCACCGCAGGCGGCGACTTCATTTCTGATCGTGTCGATCACCTGTTGCTTCAATAACGCTTGCTCGGCGGGCGGAAAACTCTGCTTGGTGGGTTTCACAAACCATAGTTTTAGACTTACCAAAAAGTCACCCCAAGTCTTGTAGAGTGCCGCAGCTTCACTCTTGCCGCCTTGTGCGGAAACACTATAGGGAAAAATGACTTGCCGGTTGGCCGGCGAATAAAGCCACGATTGCTGATCAATCTCCACATTCAATTTCTGCCCGGAGCTCAGGGAGAAATACAGATCAAGCACCTGGCATTTGATTCTATTCAGCGCATCCGGGTCGATAGCGGCGGCATTGCGGGACAGAAAATCGACCAACCTTTCCGTCTCCTTGTTGCCCCGGATACGCCGGTAATCGAATGCGGAAAGTTGGTTGTTAACTTTGGCCACTACCAGAAGCATCGGGCCCTGATAGCGATGCTCATATTTCTGCGCATCCAGCGTGAAGCCTATCAGCTTGAAAATTTCCCGGATTTTTGGAAAGTGATAAGCGGCAACGGCGATAGCCAATACTTTGCCCGGCACATTGCCCGCATCCAGCACGAAATCAACATCGTTGCCCTCCAGCAGTTCGAGCACCTCGGCGTAACTGGCGGCACACGGGCTATCCACATCGAGATTCTTGAACAACTTCGCAACTTGCCGGAATTCGGCCTCATCGAACAGCAGCTTGTAATTGCGGTAATGGAAATGAAATCCGTCGCTGCACTCCTCCAGCGAAAAACGCTGCGGATGATATTTGACATCATGCTTGAGCAGAGACTCGGTCCAGATACGCACATCATCCTGATTGGCGTTGGGCAGTGTGCCGTCCTGATAATTTTTCTCGTTGATGATGGCTTGCAATTCCTGCGACTGCTTGCGGAATGCATCGCAGATATCCTCGAATTCGCCCCGGCTCAACTCGATGCGCAGGTCGCGATAATGAATATGGATGTTTTCCTCCATATCGAGGAAAAAGTGGCAATGGCGCTGTTTGCCGAGAAAATTGCCGCGGTACAGGATTTTTTTAATGACTCCCATGATACTTGGTTCTCCTACCCTGATTCAATCAGGACTTTCATTAAATTCATCTATTAGCCCAAGTAACGCGTGTAACTAATCAGCATTGGTCTACCCCTGAATTCCGTATCTCTCAACGTGCGCATTATGCAGCCTACATCAATTATGCCGCAATCCGGTTTTGCTCTTTGCAGAGCACGCATTTTAGACTTCCATGATTTTGCTTATGCTGATAAATTGTATGCAACAGCACTATTAGCAACCACTGGATAAAATTTCCTGATGACGAATGAAGCCCTATCCACTCAAGAACAACCTTTGATTCTGGAGGCGGATGATGTCGGCAAGACTGTCAACAAAACGACTGTCCGGCTGATTGCCGGTGGCGATGTCATGCTTGGTCGTCAAATGCCTGGATGGGCCGCGCTGCATGGCTCGGGCTGGCCGTTTGCCGGTGTAGCCCAATTACTTGAAACCGCCGACCTGGCGCTGGTTAACTTGGAAACCTGCGTCAGCACATTGGGCGATTTCATTGACAAGGGTGGGCGGCAACCATACTACTACCATGCCCTACCCGAGATGCTCGATGTCTTGGGCGCAGCGAACATCAAGTGTGTCACCACCGCCAACAATCACGCCATGGACTATGGCAAGGCGGCATTGCTACAGCAATGCGAAATACTTGATGCCAGCGGCTTTCTGCATTTCGGCTCCGGGCGTAATGTTACGCAAGCTGCCTTACCCTGCTACACCAAAATCAATGGACTGACCATTGCGTTCATAGGTATTGAAACGGAAACTCCTGCCATGCAAGCTGGCCTAAATACGCCAGGGATTTTCCACGCCCCGATCAGGAGTCTGCTGAACACCGTTGCCGAATCGATTTCCGCTGCCCGCGCTCACGCCGATGTCGTCATCGTCACCCCACACTGGGGCGCAAACTGGCAGGAGGCACCCACTTCCGAATTTCGGGAAGTCGCGCGAGGTTTGATTGATCTCGGCGCGGATGCGGTGCTCGGCCATTCGGCGCATATCCTGCAAGGAGTGGAACTGCATGATGGCAGGCCGATTGTGTACGACATGGGCACTCTGATCTTCGATCGTGTAACCCAGAACCGGATGGCGGACTCCGCCCTGTTTGAATTGGAAATCGATGCACAAGGTGTCCGGCAACTCATCATTCATCCCGTCCACCTCACGGCAGGGCGAGCTCATCTGGCAACAGGTGAAAACGCCTCGCGCATCCGTGAACTGATTGTTCGACTCAGTATTGACCTAAACCCATCGACCACTCTGGAGAAAACTACTGAAGGTTTGCGCCTGCGATGTTCGCCAACGCCTCGCACCTCACATGTACAACAGAATGATATCCTTCGTAAAGTTTCGCCTAAAGCCACTCGCCCCAAGCTTCCGGCGTGGTATCGCCAGCTCAAAAGCAATCTGGTTTGCACCAAACTCCCCCCCGGCACGCAATGGGCAACACGGGTCACTGTCAATCCGGAACTTGAAATTCTCGGCACACGTTTTGCATCTCCCGTGCAGCCAGGGTGCGGATTTGTCTGCGAGGTGAACTTCCGAGCTTCCGCCCCGCCGATGCCCAGCCGTGTCGAAGCCCGCCTGACGGGATTGTCGTCATCGGGGGAGATCGCATTTGTCTACACACATCCGGTGGCGGAAGGCATTCATCCTCCTGCCCGCTGGAACCGAAATGAAATCATCTGCGACCGGGTTCTGGTTCGCCCGGGAAAAGTGCTTGCCGAAGGCAGTTACAATCTTTACTGGCAACTGATTGACCAAGAAAAACGGCTTTCTTTAAAAATGGATACAGTCGATGAACGCATTGTCGACGGCATGGTCCTGCTCGGTGCAGTGGTTGTCAGCAAAACTGCACCCAAGGGCGTGGCGGGAATCTCCACGACGCTACGACTGCCCCACAACGACAACCCGAGGGCAAAGCAGCCTTGGGAAGATGCACCCGCACACTTTTGGAATGAGCAGGCAAAACCTTGGATCATTCGCGCGCTGACGGAACGGGGACTCTCGCTCAAATCAGACGAGGTAACAGTAGTCCGCAATACGCCATGGGGGTACATCGCCAGTGTTTTGACAGAACAAGGTCTCGTCTATTTCAAGGCCGGGGACGTGACTGGCTCTCATGAGCCGCGTCTGCTGGTGTCACTGTCGCATCTGTTCCCGGACAGGATGCCCAAACCGCTGGCGATATGCGCCGCCATGCCTTGGATGCTCCTTCCCGACTACGGCCGCCCCATCAGAAAAAATCGCGAAAAAGAGATCGACTCCATCGAACGGAAGTCGATGCTTTCAAAATTTGCAGAAATTCAGATCGAGTCCTGCCGCCATATACGGCACTGGCTTGATTTGAGTGTGCCCGATCGACGGATAACGACATTGCCCGCGCAACTTGCCGGACTGCTTCACGACGACAAGGCCATTTCACTGAATCAACCGACCGGATTGAGCCGCGAAGAACAAAAAATAGCACTGGAAATGATCCCGCTCTTCGACAACTGCTGCCAGAGCCTGCAAAAACATACCTGGTCAACCGCTCTTTGTCATGGTGATCTTCATGATGACAACATTCTGCATGGAGAATCCGGCGAGGTTTTTCTGGATTGGGGTGACGCAAGTCTCACATTTCCATTTTGCAGCCTCCTCTTGGTTTATCACCCGTATTGGCTGCAACACGAAACCCGGCTCACTGAACGTGATGAGGTCGCCAAAGCCTACCTGCAACCCTGGAGTGCGGCAACAAATTTGCCCGTGCCTACCCTGATCCCGATATTGCATATCGCCCTCTGGATAGCACATGTGGAACGAGCGTTGAATTGGGCGCAGTTTCCTGAACGGCTCGAAACCATCAACTCGGCTGGTAAGGAAACACTGGCAGTGAAATGGATTCGCCTATGGATGAAACGGGCATCACTATTGACCGCATCATTGCCGCAATATTATTCTCGTCCGGCTGCGCTGGCCACCCAGGATAACCCGCTGTTGCTCGATATAAAAACCATCGCGCAAGTCACAAAAGGCAAATGGCGGAATGTTTCCTCCGATATATTTATAACAGGCATGAGTTTCAACAGGCCATATTTGGCTGAAGGGACGCAGGGCAACCTGTACTTTTCAACCAATACCAATATTAACGATCATTCCTTCACCTCCGGCAGCGTCCTTAATGTAACCAAAGCTTTTAAGAAGGGTGCCGTGGCAGCCGTGGTGCCAAATTCTGCCGAAGGCTTGCCGACGGATATGCCGCTACTGCAGGTTGATCATGTGCTTCTTGCATTGAAAGCGCTGGGTGCCCATGTCCGTGACCATCTTTATACCGGCAAACGTGTGATCGTTACCGGCACGGAAGGTAAAACCGGCTTCAAATGCGCGCTCCATCACGTTATGGCACCGCAGATTTCGACCCACGCGGTGCTCAACAGCTCCAATCTGGATCATTCGATCCATGCCAGCTTTGCCTCGATACGCAAAAAAGACCGCATCGCCATCTTCGAGGCGGCAGGCACCCATCCAGGCCGTTGCAAGCGGCGCAGCCTGTTCGTCAAACCGCACCTCTTCGTCATAACAGAAGTGGGCAACGAGCACATCAATTACCACGGCAGCCAGCAGGCAGTCATCGAAGGCAAAGCCGACATTGCTCTCGGTGTTACCGAGGATGGTTTCGGCATTTTGAATGCGGACAGCAAGAATTTTGAGGCTGTGCGCAAAGCTGTTCTCGGTCGGCGCAAAGTACCGCTGTTATTGTTTGGTTCAACTCCCGGTTGCGATGGGCGCTTGCTGGATCGCCGCTTCGAGAATAATGGATGGGACATCACCGCAGAGATTCAAGGTGTCCGGGTCAGTTACCGTGTCCCCCTGATTTTTGACCACGCCCCGCTCGCCTCGGTATCGGTGCTGCTGGCCGCCAGCCATCTGGAAGCCGATATAAAGCGGGCGGCGGATGCATTTCACGACTACCGCCCCTACGAGTCACAAGGGGTTGTCCGACAAATTGCGATACAGGGCGGCACAGTGGGGTTAATCGACAACGCTTCGCGGGCTTCTGTATTGAGCTACCAGTCTTTCTTGAAAACAGCTCAACGCCTGTTACCTCCAGTTGCCGTCGGGCGAAAGGTGGCGATGATCGGACAAATGATATTTCTCGGTGATGAGTCCACAGCCGAACATACCCGTCTGGCCGAATGGGTTGACGCGGCAGGTTTCGACCGCATTTTTTTCGTCGGTCAGTATGCCGAAGCAACCTATGCAGCGTTGAAAAACAAATCCACCGTAGTGCGGCGCTTTCCAAGCTATGACCGGCGCGATGCCAGCACACATCAAACAGAAGAACTCATCAATGCATTGCTTGATGAAATCAAGCCGGGTGACCTGCTGTTTGTCAAAGGTGAAGTCGATGAAGTCGGCCACTATTTGCGCACATTGGAAGTCAAATCTGCCCCAACCGCCCCGATGCCCGCACGCCCACAGACGATACAGCCCATCACCGCCATAAAACCAAATGTCCAAACCGATGCCAGCGTTTTATCGGGACTAACGCTACTCAACCAACACGACCTGAGATAGGTATGAAATTTCGCACATTGGGCCTCTTGCTCTGGTTCTGCGCCAGTCTGTTAGCGACACCTTTCCAAGCTGCCGCAGATACCACCAAAGACCGGCTTGTCACCCTCAGTGCCACCCTCAACGTGAAAAATACGGGCGATGTTCCGTTAAATTCATATATCCAACGCCTGACGATTCCCGCTGATGACCATGCACAACAACGGCTGTTACGCATTGCATACCCTTACCCGGACAGTTACGCCATCCGCCCGCACAAAAATGGCGTGGACAGCTACATGCAGTTCAAATGGGACATCCCGCCCCATTCACAATTGATCAGAAAAATCGACTTCCATCTGCGAGTGACCCCGTTCGACCACAAACAAAAACCTATCACCCGGTCCGCCAAAGCCAGTTCAAACTTTCTGGCCCCGAGCGAATACGTTGAGTCGGATTCAACCGAAATCCAGACCATCGCCCAACAGATCAGGGCAGCGCACACTACGCCTCTGCAGCAGTTGCTGGCGGCATTTCAGTATCCTCAAAACAGTCTTCGCTACAAACAGATGGAAAATAGGGGAGCCCTGTTTGCCCTGCACAGCGGCACCGGCGACTGCACGGAATATGCCGCTATTTTTGTTGCGCTGTCCCGCGCCCTTGGGATTCCTGCAAGGATGACTTCAGAGTTCAATTTTGCGGAATCCGGGGCTTTCACTCTACCCAACCATCATGCCGCCGAAGCCTACCTTGATGGAGCCTGGATACCCGTCGATCCCAACTTGGCCTTGCAGCCTTCACTTGGCTACGGGTTCGGCTACGGCGCGGCTACCAAGGTCATTCTAAAGCGCGGTGATAGCTGGACTTGGTCAAACAGTATTCCCGGTACGTCCAGGGCTTACCGCGATCAACACGTTACTGTCGATATCTTCTGGAGCATCAGCAACACTGGCTTGCCGAATTAAGAATGACGCTTATCCCGGCTTGCTCACTGGCTCGCCCGCTGCTCCGACAGTTTTTCCGCCGCATCCCAGTGAGGTAGCATCTTGGCAAAAAAAGAGGCGACATGCTGGATAGTATCGATGCGGAACCATTGTCGCGTGTATTTGAAGCGGATGCCGCCCAGTGCAATAGCAGGATTTTTTGCAAAATAAATTGAATCTTCGGTGTTGACCAAGTGCATTACAGCCCAAGCTGCAAGGCGTAACGCAGGCCATAACTGGCGAGCCGTCTCGTGCTCTTCCATCTTGACGGCCAACTCGTATGCGCCCAGCAAGCCTTCACAGCGCGCTCCGTCCGCGTAGGGATAATCGCTGTAGTTGTAGTAGAACGCCCCGGCATAATCGGGGTAGGGCGCATCGGTTACCTTGTACATGTGATCTATCATTTTCCGGGCATCCGAAAAAACAAAATCCGCATATATCGGATCGCGCATTTCTTCAAAATCCCACAGCTCCATGATCCCCATCATCAGCCAGCCGTCCGAAGGTACCGCGCTGTATTCGCTGGCTCGGGTCACCGGGCGAACGATCAGCAGAAACTCCAACGCTTTGCGGAGTTTTTCAAAAAACTCTCTGCGGTTTTCGGTGTCGAGCAGATGCAGATATTTCGCCAGCCCGCAAACCGCCTCGCCCGGGTAATAAAAAGAAAAATGCTTTTGATTTTCCTTCTCGGTCACCGGCTTGTCGAGATAGATATTGTAGTAAATGAACTCACCGTTGTCGGTAATCTGGTTGAGTAGATGCCAAGCGAACCTATCCGCCCATTCCCGGTAACGGTCATCGCCCGTCACAATCTGATAATCTGCCAGCAAATAAAGTGCGATTCCGGTCCCGCCCAGTTTTGATTTCTTCTCGCTGTAGATGTAGGCACCTTTCCGTCCACCATAATCCTGCACTCTGGCTTGGGCGATCAGGTAGTCGATGGCACGGCGAACATTGTCCAGCGTTTTGCCATCGCGGTAGTATTTTTCATGGTAAATACAGGTCAGTGCACCGCCACAATGCCGCAGGATGTTGTAATACGGGTTTTTGGTGGGGTTTCTTTTGGGATGTTCATGATCCCAGCGTGAGTCCAATGCGGCATCGTAGTAATAAAGAAATTTACCATCTTCCTCTTGGGTGTACCGGATATGAGCGATAGCCAGTTCGATGGCATCCCCGATCTTGCGCTTCGTCAAGGCACCCACAACCGGATACCCCCGATACAGGCGTAGCCAGGATTCTTCACCGGAAATATAGCTTTCTGAACGGAAGCGCTTGAATTCGGCTTGCCGCAAATAATCCTCGCCGTGGACATTGTTCAGATACTCGCGCAATTGACCTATCGACATGACGGAACGCACATAAGCATCGCCGGGCGGGAAAATATGCTGTTTGCCATCCATCCCACGAAACATCAAACCGTCGACACCGATCTCGAAATGGAGATTGCCCGCATGCTCCCTTCCCACCGTGTAGTAGTCCATTGGCGACGATGGCTCCAGCACGAAATCCATTTGTAACCGGAAAGGCAGTGATGCCAATTGCGCGCATCGTGGATGGTCAAGCAAGCGCCGCAAAACCACCGAGAACCTAATTTGCTCTCGGATTCCAGCACGGCTGACCAGAATGCGCTTATGACCCGGCGCATATAACACCAAAATAAGGCGCTCAACGTGTTGCGGGAATTGAGATTCAGAAAAACACCGATCTATTTCGGCTTCATCGCAAGCGATGTCATGTATCGCTTTATTCAGCTTGTGCAGAAAAATAATATCAGCGGGACTCGCCAGAAACTCGGGAAGGTGTTTCTCGGGATAGCCGTATTGTGATTTATCGACATTCATGATGTTTAACTAAATAGGCCAGCCTATAAAAAACGGGGTTCCTCCGCAGGAACCCCGTTCAGTTATGCCACAAAGCCTACCGGATTACCACTCGATTCTATCGATATTGCTGAAATCGATTGTTGAACCGTCATCGGTAGTGATAGTGCCGGACATATTATCTCCAGCGATACTGTCACCATCAGTTTGATGATCCCCTTCAATCTCGACCGTCCAGCCGCCGGAGGATGACCCGCCACCGCCCAAATCGATTTCAATCGTATCGGTCCAGCTTCCACCGCCGCCATCAACCGTCGAATGACCGGAGATATCACCGAAAGTAAATGTATCGTCGCCGCCATCACCATATAGTTGGTCACTGCCACCATTTCCATCGATCGTATCGTTGCCATTACCACCGTGGATCGTGTCGTCACCACTGCCACCGCTCAGATTATCAGTTCTGCTGGTTCCAGTGAGATCAACGCCGCTATCCGAATCAGAGTCGCTATCCGAATCGCTGTCGCTGTCCGAGTCGCTGTCAGAATCACTGTCGCTATCCGAGTCAGAGTCGCTGTCCGAATCAGAGTCGCTGTCCGAGTCACTGTCGCTATCCGAATCACTGTCGCTATCCGAATCACTGTCGCTATCCGAATCACTGTCGCTATCCGAATCACTGTCGCTATCCGAATCACTGTCGCTGTCAGAATCACTGTCGCTATCCGAGTCGCTGTCGCTGTCAGAATCACTGTCGCTATCCGAGTCAGAGTCGCTATCCGAATCAGAGTCGCTGTCCGAATCAGAGTCCGAGTCGCTATCCGAATCAGAATCAGAATCAGAGTCGCTGTCCGAATCGTCATCATCATCAGATGTCGTCGTGGACGGTGCAGTCGTACTAACCGGGGCCGTGGTGCTGACCGGAGCCGTGGTGCTCACCGGAGCCGTGGTGCTCACTGGAGCCGTGGTGCTCACCGGAGCAGTAGTGCTCACCGGAGCCGTGGTGCTCACCGGAGCCGTGGTGCTCACCGGAGCAGTAGTGCTCACCGGAGCCGTGGTGCTGACCGGAGCAGTCGTGCTGACCGGAGCAGTGGTGCTCACCGGAGCAGTCGTGCTCACCGGAGCAGTCGTGCTCACTGGAGCAGTCGTGCTCACTGGAGCAGTCGTGCTCACTGGAGCAGTCGTGCTCACTGGAGCAGTCGTGCTCACCGGAGCAGTCGTGCTCACCGGAGCAGTCGTGCTCACTGGAGCAGTCGTGCTGACTGGTGCCGTGGTGCTCACCGGTGCTGTGGTGCTCACTGGAGCAGTAGTGCTCACTGGAGCAGTCGTGCTCACTGGAGCAGTAGTGCTGACCGGAGCAGTCGTGCTCACTGGAGCAGTAGTGCTGACCGGAGCAGTGGTGCTCACCGGAGCAGTCGTGCTCACTGGAGCAGTCGTGCTCACCGGAGCAGTAGTGCTCACCGGAGCAGTCGTGCTCACCGGAGCAGTGGTGCTCACCGGAGCAGTCGTGCTCACCGGAGCAGTCGTGCTCACTGGAGCAGTCGTGCTGACTGGTGCCGTGGTGCTCACCGGTGCTGTGGTGCTCACTGGAGCAGTAGTGCTCACTGGAGCAGTAGTGCTCACTGGAGCAGTAGTGCTGACCGGAGCAGTCGTGCTCACTGGAGCAGTAGTGCTGACCGGAGCAGTGGTGCTCACCGGAGCAGTCGTGCTCACTGGAGCAGTCGTGCTCACTGGAGCAGTCGTGCTCACTGGAGCAGTCGTGCTCACCGGAGCAGTAGTGCTCACCGGAGCAGTCGTGCTCACTGGAGCAGTCGTGCTGACTGGTGCCGTGGTGCTCACCGGTGCTGTGGTGCTCACTGGAGCAGTAGTGCTCACTGGAGCAGTAGTGCTGACCGGAGCAGTCGTGCTCACTGGAGCAGTAGTGCTGACCGGAGCAGTGGTGCTCACCGGTGCTGTGGTGCTCACTGGAGCAGTCGTGCTGACTGGTGCCGTGGTGCTCACCGGAGCCGTGGTGCTCACTGGTGCTGTGGTGCTGACTGGTGCTGTGGTGCTGACTGGGGCAGTGGTGCTGACTGGGGCCGTAGTGCTGACCGGAGCGGTGGTGCTGACCGGAGCGGTGGTGCTCACTGGAGCCGTGGTGCTCACTGGAGCAGTGGTGCTCACTGGTGCAGTGGTGCTCACTGGTGCAGTAGCGCTCACTGGTGCAGTAGCGCTCACTGGTGCAGTAGCGCTCACTGGTGCAGTAGCGCTCACTGGTGCA
>JAQTWT010000002.1:199460-363100 GCA_028689145.1 Gallionella sp. | reverse complement strand
CGCGCTGTACGTCGGCAAAATCCTTGCTTTTGCCGGTGTACGGGGTCACCGCCGCGGCAATCTCGGCTTGGGTCAGCAGGGTCGCGCCTTCCAAAGTGTAGCCGCTGATGTCGAAGCGCATCGCGGTCTCTGCGGGAGCCACATTCTGCAGGGCAGCGGTTTCCTCCTGAGCAAACACTGGCTGCGGCATCATCAGGAACATTGCGAGTACAGACAAAGACTGTTTGATACGCCGCTGGGGATGTCTGCAAAACTTGTTGCGAACCATTTGATCGCGGGCATGGCCCGCTCCTACAGTCACGTTAATGCAGCGGCGCATTTGCAGCCGTCATTTGCTTCACGGATACCGAACGCTCCGACACACGATCCAGCAGCTTGCGCAGGTTACCCATCGATGCCAGATGCAAATAAACCAACCCTAATGCACCGCTACGAAACAACGATGGCAACTTGGCATCTTCGAGCTGTCCGAACTTGGCTTCATCGATCAGATAAAAATCATTTAACTGAAAAGTTTCGCCGGCGGCAGTATCGAAACGCGCGCCTTGTTGCACAAACAATCCAAGTTCATCGAGCTGTCTGGCAATCAATTCGGTGCGAGTAAATTCCTGCTGAAAGTTTTGCAGAAACTGCATCACGTCGTTCATGCGCGGCTGCATTTTGCCTTGCGCGTTGATCAGCAATTCGCCGTGTTCCGCATTCAGCGCCGCGCAGCTCTCGTCAATGCACACCACCAACTGCCCCGGTTCATTACCCTCAGCCATCACAAACGGATAGCGGCGCACAAAAGCGGGAATGTATCGCGCGTCCCATTTTCCATTTTCATCGACAAACAGGTTTTCTCCATCACGCACGCCCAATAATGCCACAGGACGCAACTGCTTATCTTGTCCGCGAATAAACACAATAGGATATTCACGGCCTGCTTCGGCAAACTCGATGCCTCCCAGCAACACCGCGGTGGTACCTCGCGCAAAGCCGAAATCAATTTCATTGTCGGCAAATTTCAAATTGCGGTGCTGCTCCGAATCCAGAGCAACGACTTTTTTATAAAATGCGAATGCGTTCATGTTATTCCTGTACCTATTGCAAGTTGTCAGTACGCATTATAGCGATTGGGCAAAACGCACCCTGCGTTATTTCGGCATCCCGATTAATTGCCAATTGAAAACCCGTCATTTACACACCGGCAGCGGCGCTGCGGCTACCGAAGCGCCAACCGGTGCTGTTGCATCCGCCACAAGTACTGTTGCATCCTTCTTGTCGTCTGGGCTATTGGCAGGCTGCGTGTCCGCTGGTGCGGCATCTGCCGGCATTGCTGCCGGTGTGGCTGCCATACTATCTACCGGCGCAGCAACCATTGCTTGTGCCACAGGTGCTTGAGTCAGCACCGGCTGTGTCGGCGGATTAAAGGGCACGCTGGGCGGGAGTACGGTGATGCTATTCACCAAAGTGGTCACAACCGGTGTGGGAGCCACAGCAGCTGCTTGTGCGGCGGCTACATCGGCGGCGGCCTGCGCAGCAGCTTGGGCGGCAGCGGCATCGGCGGCAGCCTGCGCGGCGGCTTGGGCCGCAGCGGCATCGGCGGCGGCCTGCGCGGCGGCTTGGGCGGCGGCAGCATCAGCAGCAGCTTGTGCTGCAGCAGCATCGGCGGCGGCCTGAGCTGCTGCTTGCGCGGCAGCAGCATCAGCAACAGCCTGCGCAGCAGCTTGTGCGGCGGCGGCATCAGCAGCGGCCTGAGCATCAGCAGCGGCCTGAGCATCAGCTGCGGCTTGTGCATCAGCTGCGGCCTGAGCATCAGCTGCGGCTTGTGCAGCAGCATCGGCGGCGGCCTGAGCAGCAGCTTGCGCGGCGGCGGCATCGGCAGCGGCCTGCGCTGCGGTAACTTGTGCATCGGACACTATGGAACCCACAGTTTCAACATAGTTTCCAGTCGCAGCATCATAGCTAAACAGGGTAGAAGAAAGATAATCCAGGCTCGCCGGGCTATTGAGCGAGGATATCGTGTAATGCACATTGTCAGCTTTTGACACACCGATAATCGCGCTATAACCAGGACTCATCGCGGTTGATGCACCATAGCTGAATGAAATATCGCCCTGTTGCGACAACACCGTTTCAAAATTGGCTGTGTAGCTGCTATTCCCGTAATTGGCCACATCCCACCTGACGGCGAGCAAACCGGCACCGGGTTGATGGATATAAATATCGTTATTGCCCGTGGCATAGGTCACCCAATCGCTCCATGCCGGAGAGATCGTCGGCATCCCTTGCACTCCGGCGATCAATCCGGCTGTGCTGCTCGAATATTGCGATGTTGCACCGCCGAAAGTAATCACGCCATTCGAGCTGATATACATGACGGTATAAGGCACACCGTAATAGGTGAAACCGAATGGCAGCGTGTAGGCAAAAGAACTATCGTCCACATGAAAATTTTGTGCGACACCGCCGCCAATCAGCCCCGCGTTGATAATCCTAGTGTTATGGGCTGCATTGAGCAGCACATTGTTTAGGGAAGAGGTTGCACCCACCTGCACATCGTAAGCATTGATGGTGATATTGCCGGGAGTTGCTGTCCCCGTGTTTGATATCAAGCCCCGACTCTGGACGAAATTGCCGACACCTCCGTTCGCGTTGGCAGTCAATACGACATTGCCATACGCCGCGATATCGGCGTATTGGGTGATGCCGGTATTAGCTGAAAGCGTCACATCACCCAAACTGGAAGCAGTGCCACCGTTCACTGCAATTGCACCAGCCGGCGCGGACAGACTAATTGCGCCGGTTGCCGTGAGACCGTTAGTAGTCGTGGCACCACCCGTGCCTATATTGTCCGTCGTCAATGAGCCGATGCCGAAGGAGCCGCTATCGGTGTAAGCAAACGTCGAAGCCGCTCCGCCGAGATTGCCCGCCAGCGTGGTGATATGGTTGGCGGTGGAAGCCAGACTGGTAACTGAAGCGGACGTATCGCCCAGCACGCGCAAGCCCGCCGCCGTGATCGAGCCGCTGGTCTGGGTGATCGCCCCGCCGCCGACTGCGTTTAGAGTCACATTACCAAGCGTATTGATAGCCGCAGCCGTCAAGCTGATACCCGAACCGTTCAGGCTGCGAATCAGGATGTTACCGGAGGTGCCGTTGCCGATTTTGTTGGCGACGGTCGGAGTATCAACCACTACACCTGTCCCGATGCCATGAATGGCGCTACCGATAATATTGATTGCGCCCGTGGTGGAATCAATGATCGGATCGCCGGTGTTCCCATTAATGTGAACACCGTTAACAAAGAAACCGGACGCAACAGCAGTGGATGTATTAACGCCATTCAGTGTCAGAATGCCGCTATTGGTGCGCACCAGCCCGCTGTATTCGACATCCACACCACGGTTCCAACTAGCAGCGGCAACCCCGTTGCCCGATGTACCGTTGAGGGTGACATTACCTGTTCCGGTAGCCTTTACAGTGGAATTAACATAGACCAGCGCACCGACGGAATTCCCGCCCGAGCCGGATGTGCCATTGATCAAGATATCGCCATTCACACTGGTTACCGTACCTGCACCAAAGGACTGATTGCCTATACCGACACCAAATGTCCAAGAAGTCCCGGTGCCCGCATTCATTGATTGCCCGGTCAGATTAATAGTGCCTGTGCCCGTGGTACTCACGATACTGCCGCCGCCAACATCCACACCGACCGGGTTGGTAAGGCCATTGGTAACGGCATCCGCAATCCCGTTAATAACGATATTGCCGCCCGCCGCCGTCAGATTGCCCAGCACGGTAACACCGTTGTAGTAACCCGCCGCGTTATAACCTCTTGCAAACCCGGTACCCGCGCTGATGGTGCCGTTTCCGCCACCAAGGGTGATATTGCCGCCGTTGCTGACAATGGAGGAGCCGGCGTTCATCAGAATCGCGCCCGCGCCGCTAACATCCGAATCGGAGTCCAGAATCACATTCAACGGCGCAACCGTGCCGGTGATTGAAGCGCCCGTGCCCAGCACAATATTGTTGCCCGCTTGCAGCGTCAGTGTACCGCCCACATTACTGGCAATCGCGCCATTGACGGTCATGCTACCCGCCGATTTCAGCAGTGTGGTGCCGCCGATATTCAGCGTACCGGCGGTCTGAGTATAGTCATTCACCGTCAAACCGGCAGGAGAACTCAGCGTGCCGCCGGAGATGCTCAAAGAATTCAGCGCTGCAGCTAATCCCGAGTTCAAGCTTCCGCCAGAAACACTGACCTGTCCTGATGTTGCGCCGTTCAACCCCCCATTGAATGCTGCTGTGCCTGTGCCTGAAACGGTTAACGCGCCATCCAGCGTTGCGATACTTGATACGGTCAAAGAACCGCCGGAAACATTGAGGGAGTTGCCGCTATTGATGGTCAATGCTGCGATGGTATCAACACCGGTTGTATGCGTCACAGCAAGACCGGAGCTGATAAGCGCAGCATCCAAATATCCCGGCAAAACGCCGCCGCTCCAGTTGCCGGGGGTCGCCCAATCAAGTCCGCCGCCTGCATTGGTAAAAGTAATCGTGCTGCTGGACGCATAGATAATCCGTGCTGCTTCGCCCGTAGCGAGGTTGTAGCCCGCGCTAAAACCGGCCGGCAGGTTTGCGGTGGTAAAGGTTCCGCTAGCCGTACCTCCCTTCGTCAGGAAAGGCATCGCATCGGCACTGGTCGCCCTATAACCGCCCAGCACGCTGGCGTTCAACGTGCCTGCGGTGGTGATATTTCCAGACACCGCAAGCTTGTCATATAGTCCTGCGGTCGTGCCAGCCAATTCGATATTCAGATTGGAGCCCGTGGAAAGTTGCAGCTCCCCGGTAATCGCCAGCGTTCCCGTCGCGCCCGTTCCGCCCGGATTGATGTTGCCTTGATTGACCAGTTTCGCTGCGCCCGTACCCACCACAATCGTACCGCTGCCGGACAAAGTACCGGTGTTGGTGAAGCCTGCGGTTCGGTTAAAGGTGGCACCGGATGCGACGTTGATCGTGCCGGACTGGGTGAAGGCGGTGGGACTGACCGTCATCGTTCCCGCCGTCGCATTGATCGTGCCGTTGTTGGTAAAACTGGCCGGGTTGATGTACATACCCCCCGTGATCACCCCGTTGTTCACCCATCCGCCGTTGGAATAATAGTCATCCACGTACCCAGACCCGGTCAGCGTCACACCGGAACCGATCGTCACCACGCCGCTGTTGTTCTGCACGTTCGAGTAGTAGCTACCCGTCTTGCTCACCGTCGCCGAAGTCGCCCCGGCCGCCAGCCCAATGTTCGCCGCAGCCGAGTTGAACTGCACGGTGCTGGTGCCCGTGTTGAAGTTCGCACCCTGACCAAGCAACAGGTCGCCGTTAATATTCAGCGTCCCGCTTTCCGTCAGATTGCCGCTGATCGTCACGCTGTTCAAACTGCCGCCGCTACTGCCCAGCACCGTGCCGTCACCGCTCAGCAGCGTGCCGCCGGTGATGCCCCCGACCAGCGTCAGACCGCCCGTGCCGAACGCTCCCGCACTGCCGATATCCAGCGTGTTGCCGGTGTTGTTCAGCGTGCCGTATAGGTTGAGCGTTCCGCCCGTCCGGCTATAGGTGCCCAGATTAGCGAACGTGAAGGTGTTGTACAGGTTCAGCGTACCCGCTGTCTGATTGATCGTTCCACCCGCATTGCTCCATGACGTACCGGTCAAATTCAATGTGCCCGCTTGGGCAATGGTTCCGGTGTTGGCAAATCCTGTCGAAAATGTCGCTGTTGCACCGGAAGCGATGTTGGTTGTACCGGAATTAGTGAATCCACCCGTACCGGACATATTCAATGTTCCGGCATTGATGTTCAGTGCGCCGCTGTTGTTGAGCGTGATTGCGCCAGTTAGGGTTGTGGTTCCTGTACTGGTCTTGGTGATGGTGGCTCCAGACTGATTGTTGAAGATGATTGAACCACCAGAACAGCAGGTATCCCATGTCAAATTATTTTGAATGTTGAGTTGCCCACCGGATAGATTATTGAATGTGGTCAAGCCGCCAGGCAATCCGGGTGTGCGTTGCTGAGCCGTTCCATTCCAATTGACCGTACCGCTATTGTTGAACGTGGTGGGCATGAAAAACGGGACGCAGCAACTGGGGCCAATGGTGTTGCTGATGTTGTACGTGGCAGTGGCTGGCAAATTGAATTGGCTAATCAGTAGCGTCCCATTGGTTTGTGTGGCGGTGCTGGCTCCTGCCATTGTCAGCGTGCCCGTACCTCCCAGCACGCCTCCACTCAAGGTTAGGGCAGTGAGGTTAGTCGAAGCCGCATTGCTGAGATTGAAAGTGCCCGCAGAAACATTTAACGCTGCGGCTGTCAGTGTTCCGGTCAGTGTTGTCGTGCCTGCGGTCACATTCAGTATGCCTGTTCCTGTCACCCCTGCACTTTGCACATCCACGTTGCCGCCCAGCAAGCTAAGATTATTGGCCAGCGTCACCGCCCCTGCCGCGCCGTGATTGAGTGTGAGTCCGAGCGCGCCAACGGTGGAAGTGATGGGTTGATTAATGGCAATATTGTTGTCTGCCTGCAAGGTCAACGTGGCGGCGGCACCGGCAGTTTTGGCAATGGCAGCGCTGACGGTGATATTGCCTGCTTCGGCAAGTGCGCCCGTGGTGGTGATGTTGACCGACGTGCCTGCATTCAATGCTGCGGCGATAGTAGCGGCGGTGATGGTGGAGCCGGTGGCAGTGGGTGTCCAAATACCCGCAGTAAGCGCGCCGCCCGCATCGGCGGTGGCGGCGATGGTAACGTTGATCGGGTCGAGCAACCAGTTTCCCGATTTTCCGTTCGGCGCAGTTGCATCAATCCTGATACCTGCGACATCGAGGTAGTGACCTGATGTTTCGATGAAGCCGCCGTTGCCGCCGTTTGCGCTGCCCTTGGCCGAGAAACTACCATAAGCGCGGGTAGTATCGTCTGACCAGACAATCAGTTTGCCGCCGTTACCTACTCCGTTGCCGAGACCCTCTCCCCCAGCCCCTCCACCGCCTGCGGGCGAGGGGAGTAAGGTGCCGCCGTCGGCGCTGAGGGTTGCGGTGGGAGCGACGTAGGTGATTTGGGCGTTTGGTACGTTGGAGTTTTTGCCTTGGTAGTCGCCACCGATGAGGATGGTGCCGCCGTTTTGGGTGCCGTTGGCGGTGATGGTTGCGCCGTCCATGATGCCGACTTGGTTGCCGAGGACTTGGATAACACCCCCTCTCCCCTGCCCCTCTCCCGCAAGGGGAGAGGGGAACAAAACGCTTCCCTCGCCCGCTTGCGGGAGAGGGACTGAGGGAGAGGGTGCTGTGGAATTGGCGGTGACAGTGCCCGAGATTTCCGCACGCTGTGTTGCTTTGAATACGATCTTGCCACCTTGCAGCGTGGCGCTGTCGGCGTTGACAGTGCCGCTGTTTTTGACCACCGTACCGAACAGACCGAGGCTACCGGAGGAGGCGACCAACTGGCCGACGTTGGTGGCATCGCCCGCCGGGGCGGTGATGTTGACTCTGAGGTTGGGGTCGTTGCTGTTGACCAGTTCCACGCTGTGACCGGCGGCCAGCAGGATTTCGCCGTTTGGCGCGTTGATGATGCCGGTGTTTTCGACGTTGGGGGCGATCAGGTAGATTTGACCACCGGTTTCGGCAGTCAGGCTACCGGCGTTGCTTACCCTCTCCCCCAGCCCCTCTCCCGCAAGCGTGCGAGGGGAGGAAAAGCGGTAGCGCCCGGCAAGAAAATCACTGTTGCTGATGTTGAGGGTGGAAGCGACCATGCCCGCGACGTTGACGGAGGCGTGTGCGCCGAACACGATGCCGCTCGGGTTGACGAGGAACACCCGGCCATTGGATTGCAGGCTGCCGAGAATACTGGACGGGTTGTTAGTGACGACGCGGTTGAGTACGGCGGATGATGCCGACTGCTGGACGAAGCGGGTCGCTTCGTTGGCTCCGATGGAGAAGCCCTGCCAGTTGATGATGGTGTTCGGGGTGTTGGTGACGGTGAGGGTATTGCCGGAGGTAGCGAAGCCGGCCTGACCGTTGACGACGGCAGCGCCTAGCGGGTTAGCGTGTGCACCCTGCGCGGAAAAAGCCAGCAGCAGTGACACACAAACGGGTTTCAGCTGGAATCGTTTTCTTTTCACTCTCGCTTACCGAGACTCTAAAGGTCGAAGCAATTAAAAAATCAATCAATTGATTAGGATACACACAATAAAACAAAAAACAATATGCCAAAAGGCCTATTGCGCAAACTTTGTGAGGCTGAGCTTCCGCCATCTAACCCGACTTACGCGGCGTTACCAGCTGCAAAACTTGCTTACTCTTTGCCATAGCCGATACCTTTATTGACCCGCAGCTCTGGTCAGCGTGCATTACGTGTGAATTATACATCTGATTCAAAGGTTTATACATACCCGCAATCACTTTCGCCTGCTCTGGAGATATACCCCACCGTTTTACCGGCGTGCCTTTATCCCCGAAGTAAATCGCCCATTGCGCTGCACCTGTTTTGTGCAAAGTAGCCGCTGTCTGCGACACATCGTCCACAGCAGCATCGCCGGTATCGATCGCAGTAAATCGGCGCTGCTTTCCCGTGCTGTCGCACCATATAACCGTGTTCTTTTTCATCATTTGATTCCCATGATTGATGAGACTGGAATTGCTTCAAACATAGGACATTTCTGTCAAACCGAGCCGGCCTGAAACTCGCACGGCATCCATGCGGTTATTGACGTGCAAGGTTTGATAGATCGCCGCCACATGTGCCTTGACGGTTCCTTCGGCACGATTGATCGTTCCGGCAATTTCCTTGATGCTGAGCCCCGCAGCCATGCACCGCAAAACATGCAGCTGGCGCGGGGTCAACCTGTATTCACGGGTATCCGCACGGTGTTTATCGTTGCGATTATTTTCATTCCAGACTGCCATGCCGCGTTGCCACAAAGACTGTGGCGGCATATAGATTCCGGATAGAGCCATACTCAAAGCACTCAAGAACATCAGCCCGGTTGAGTTCTTGCCGATAAACCCGCGCGCACCATAACCCATTGCCTCGTTCATGACACGATAATCTTCTTCGCTGGAGACCACCATGACCGGAATATACGGGTAGCGCTGGCGAAAAACTTTGACTGAACCAGCCCCTTCGCTCCCCGGCGATTTCAATTCCAGCAATACCATATCCAAGTCGCGGCACTGCGCGGCAAGCCGCAAACCATCTGCAAAGCTACCCGCTTCGAGTATTTCGTCCACTCCGCCGGGCAATTGCTGCAATACCCGGCGCAGCCCCTCCCGAAACAATACATGATGGTCAATATGCAATATTTTCATACCGTTTTCTTTCCTCAACTTGCGGTGATCAATTTACCGCTACGATCCCTTATCCGCATCCCTCAAATGGGGTATGTTTTTTTAAAAATTCCCCGGCTTTTTTCCGGCTATCATCGTGCCCGGTGAAATTCCTGTTGTTATTGCAAAGGAGCAAGCGGTGGATCGGCAAAAATCGGCACCTGAAGATAAAACTATCCCACTGTCTGACGGGCGACGGCTTGGCTATGCCGAATATGGCGTGCCGAATGGCATTCCGGTGCTGTTTTTCCATGGCATGCCCGGTTCCAGTTACATTCATGCAGACATGGCCGTTATTGCGGCACAACGCGACATCAGGCTGATTGCGGTAGATCGCCCCGGCTATGGTTTGTCCGATCCGCATCCGGGACGCACATTGCCTGATTGGGCGGACGACATCGCTGCATTAACAGATAGACTGGGAATCGGGCAATTTTCAATCGTCGGCTTTTCCGGCGGCAGCCCGTACGCCCTTGCCTGTGCGAGCAGGTTTCCTACCCGGATATCCAGATTAGCTTTGGCCGGCCCATTCGCACCGCTTGATGCACCCGGCGTGATGTCGGGCATGTCGCCCTCGTCAGGCGGGCTGTTCTCACTCGCACAATCCAACCCGGAAGAATTAAAAAAGGTCTTATCCCCGTTGACTGAATCGCCTGCTGTTTTGCTGGGAGCCATGTCCGCCTCGTTACCGGAATGGGACAAGCATGAGGTCAATCAACGGATCGCCGAATTTACAACGGAATACACGCAAACACTGCGCGGCGGCATTGAAGGAATCATCTCCGACTTCGCGCTGATCTCTGGAAATTGGGGCTTCACGTTGGACAATATTAATACCGGGACCCATCTGTGGTGCGGAACAGCCGACTGCAACACCCCGCTCGCCATGACGGCTTATCTTTCGTCAATACTTCCCAACTGCCATACCTTCATGCTGCCTGACGAAGGGCATTTATCACTCTACGTGCACTGGGAAGAAATTCTGGAGCGGTTGGTACAGTAGGGGCGAGATTTATCACGCACTTCTTTTGTGTATGAATCGCGCCCCTACCACAGACAATTAGCTACCCGCGCTTTTGTCCGGATCATCGCGGCAATGCGCGAGCGCGCCGGTCGCGAGCAACACAAGCAACTCGGATTGGCTTCGTGCGCCAGTTTTGGCGAAGATCGCTTTGAGTTGACTGCGTGCGGTATTCAAGGTGATACCCATATCATCCGCCGCCAGTTCAACGTTCTTGCATGCGGCGAGTTTGCTGGACAATCTGGCCTCCGCAGGGGTTAATCCGTACAGTACTGCCAATCGTTGGGCGGGCAATTGCAAGCCGCCCGGCTTGGAAAGAAATACTGCAACACAACCCGATGCAAGCGCAATATCCCAACGCGTGGAAAGCTCTAGCGGGATGGGCATAACCATGCAATGCAATGATTCACCATCGGGCAAGGCGATGCGCATATCGCCTCCGGCATTTGCGCCGGGAGCACCCTGTGCGGCATCTGTTATAAGCTTATACAATTGCGCGGTTTCAGGCGGTGTATTCAACACCAGCCTGCCGTGGTAAACGCTTACCCCGTAACTGGGAGACAGCATCAGCTCCGCCGCACGGTTTACAAACAGAGGTCTGCCAAGTTTATTGGTCAGGATCACACCCATGCGCAGATGATCAAGTGCACCGAGCGCCCAATCCTTCTCAACGGTGGCGCTATTGATCCGCCGATGCACCTGCACGGCACGGGTGACATGCGGCACCAGAATCTCCATTAGCCGCTTTTCTTTCTCGCTCCATACCCCGGCACGTTTGCCGCGCTGCGATGCAAATAACAGCGTATGGCTGCCATCTTTAATCAGCAGCGCGCCCATCGCATGCGGTTTATCCTGAGGAATATAGTAATCGTTGTAGAACTCGGTCTTGCGCTGTTCGGACATGTCAAAAACCTGATCGACCGACTTGACTGCACCCAACGGAAATTCATACAGGGCGCGGGTCACATAGTCCATTTTGACAAAATGGCTGCAGTAAGCCGACTGCCAGGCGGGATCATAACCAACGCTGGCGACAAACCCCGCCTCGTTGGTTTGCAAATCTACCGAGCGCAAAATGGAAGAACTCCCACCTACAGCGTTTGCAAACGCATCAAGAAAAGCCGACCACTTGCGCTCATCCAGAGCCGCATCGTAAATCAGACCCACCAAACGGAGCACTTCGTCTTCCGGAATCCTCATCGTCTTCCTTTGGGTTTAGACTGTGGGTTTATCTGTGCAGCAATACTTCCAGCACGAATTTGCTGCCCAGATAGGCCAGCAGCAGAAACACGAAGCCGCTCACGGTCCAGCGCACCGCGATGCGCCCGCGCCAACCGTAGAAATGATGGCCCCACAACAGCACGGCGAACACCAGCCAGGAAATGAAGCCGAACAGCACCTTGTGGTTGAGCTGCCAGGCCTTGCCGAATATCTCTTCGGAAAACATCACACCGGACACCAGCGTCAGGGTCAGCAACACAAAACCGGCGGCTATCATGCGGAACAGCAGGGTTTCCATAGTGAGCAGCGGCGGGAGGTTTTGCAACACGCGCGGCAGGGTGGCGTGATGCAGCCGTTTTTCCACCTGCGAGATCAGCACCGCATGCAGCACGGCGATGGTAAACAGACTGTAGGCCAGCATCGCGGCGGCGATATGCGCCATGAAGGCAAGCAGGCCGGTGTTGGACAGCGGGTGCTCGGACGGAAAAAGCTCCGGCAACAATACCGTCACCGCGGCCAACGGCAACACCAGCGTCTGCAATCCGCAGATCGGGTAAAAGAAGCGCGCCACCGAATACACCAGCAAGGTCAGCCATACAATCAGCGATAGCGCGTTGGTCATGCTCAGGTTCAACCCGCCGCCTGCAAACACATCCTGGGTGAGCAGATAACCGTGCAACACCAGCGGGATCAGCACCAGATGCCCCATCGCCCCGCGGCTCACCTTATCCCCTTCACCGCGCGACTGCGCCCGCCAGAAGTAGGCGGCAAGCACGCCATAAGCGGCGCAGGCAACCAAAGCAAGGAGAATATTAGGCATTTTTGTCAGGATGTTTTAGACTTAACGAATTCTACACTATCTGTATGAATGCCCACCATCAGACCAACAGACTCGCCCTATGTTAGATAATTTAACCACCCGCCTTTCCGGTGTCATCAAAACCCTGCGCGGACAAGCGCGCCTCACCGAAAGCAACATCCAGGATGCGTTGCGCGAAGTGCGCATGGCGCTGCTTGAAGCCGACGTGGCGCTGCCGGTCGTCAAGGAATTCATCGCACAGGTCAAACAGGCCGCGCTCGGCCAGGAAGTCATCGGCAACCTGAATCCGGGACAGGCGCTGATCGGCGTGGTGCATCGCGAACTCACCAAGCTGATGGGCGAGCACAACGATGCGCTGAACCTCGCCATCACCCCGCCCGCCGTGATCCTGATGGCCGGTTTGCAGGGTGCGGGTAAAACCACCACCAGCGGCAAACTCGCCAAATTGTTGCGCGACCAGCACAAGAAGAAAGTGTTGCTGGTCAGCTGCGACGTGTACCGCCCCGCTGCGATCGAACAATTGCGCACGCTGGCGCAGCAGCTGGAAATCGATTTCTTCGCCTCAGACATCAGCCAAAAACCTCAGGACATCGCGCTGGCCGCGCTGGATTTCGCGCGCAAGCATTACCACGATGTGCTGATCGTTGATACCGCCGGACGACTAGCTATCGATGCCGCGATGATGGCAGAAATCCAGCAACTGCACGCCGCGCTCAAACCGATCGAGACGCTGTTCGTAGTCGACGCGATGACCGGGCAAGATGCGGTGAACACCGCCAAGGCGTTCGGCGATGCGCTGCCGCTAACCGGCGTGATCCTCACCAAACTGGACGGCGATGCGCGCGGCGGCGCGGCCCTGTCGGTGCGACAGATCACCGGCAAGCCGATCAAGTTCGTCGGCGTCAGCGAAAAACCCAACGGCCTCGAGGCCTTCCACCCCGAACGCATGGCCTCGCGCGTGCTCGGCATGGGCGACGTGCTGTCGCTGCTAGAAGAAGCGCAGCGCGGTGTCGATCATGTCGAAGCCGAGAAGCTCGCCAAGAAGATGCAAAGCGGCAAAGGCTTCGATCTCAACGATTTCAAGATGCAGATCGTACAGGTGCGCAAAATGGGCGGTGTGTCGGCGCTGATGGACAAGATGCCCGCACAACTCAGCCAGGCCGCTGCCGGTTCCAACGTGGACGACAAACAGATCAGCCGCATCGAAGGCATCATCAACTCGATGACCCCGCTGGAGCGCAGCAAACCGGAACTCATCAAAGCCTCGCGCAAACGGCGCATCGCTGCGGGTGCAGGGGTGCAGGTAATGCACGTCAACCAACTGCTCAACCAGTTCGAGCAGACCCAGAAAATGATGAAGATGTTCGGCAAGGGAGGCGGCATGGCCAAGATGATGCGCGGCATGGCGGGGAAATTCCCCGGAATGCGATGAGCGTCAGACAAGGTGGTTTCAACCAAAATAATCCACTAGTGGCTTGCTTCGGAATAGCCGAAACCATTCGATTCATAGGTAGCAACTCTGTAGGGGCGGATTTATCCGCCCGTGGGCGAATAAATCCGCCCCTACAATGGCATCTATACTTGCAAAGCACCGCATTAGCCCGTCATTCCCAATCCAATCCGGACGCAATCGCGCGGATACTTTGACCATGAGCTTGCCGCATCGTTTTTCCGACGCCGAACGCGCCGCCGTGTACCGCGTGATCGCCGAACGGCGCGACATGCGCCATTTTCGCAGCGACCCGGTTCCGGCCGAAATCCTGCAACGCATTCTGCATGCCGCGCATCAGGCACCCAGTGTCGGGCTGATGCAACCGTGGCGATTCATCCGCATCAGCGACAGCGCGTTGCGCGGGCAAATCCACGCGCTGGTGAAAGCCGAAAGACAATTGACCGCACAGGCGCTCGGCGAACGCGACAAGGAATTCCTGCGCCTGAAAGTCGAGGGGATACGCGATTGTGCCGAACTGTGGGTGGTCAGCCTGATGGATCAGCGCGACGAGCACATCTTCGGGCGGCGCACCATGCCGGACATGGATCTCGCCTCGGTCGCCTGCGCCATCCAGAACATGTGGCTGGCGGCGCGTGCCGAAGGATTGGGGATGGGATGGGTGTCGCTGTTCGATCCGCAGGCGCTCGCGGCACTGCTGAACATCCCAGCGGGCGGCAAGCCGGTCGCGATCCTGTGTATCGGTCAGGTCGAAGAGTTTTATCCCGCACCGATGTTGCAGCTGGAACAATGGCGCACGCCGCAGCCGCTGCACGAGATGCTGTTTGAAAATAGCTGGGGATGCCGCGCGAAAGAATGATGCAGGCAACGCAATTATTAAATGATCTGGCGATACCGCTGATGATATTGGCGGCGGTACTGCTCGACCGGTGGCTGGGTGAGCCGCACCGTTTCCATCCGCTGGTCGGCTTCGGCAATCTGGCGCGGCGCATCGAAAAAATATTTTATGGAACAGCCGATGCCTCCCCCGCAATGCACTACCTGCGCGGCATCATCTCGGTCTGCGCATTACTGATCCCGCTGGTGGCACTCGCCGCGCTGCTGCAACAGCTCGCGATCTTCGGCACGCTGCTCTCCATAATCCTGCTGTATTTCGCCATCGCGCCGCGCAGCCTGAGCGAACACGCCGCGCGCGTGGCGGACGCTTTTTCTGCCGGCAATCTGCCCGATGCGCGCCAGCAGGTGAGCTATCTAGTCAGCCGCGACACCAGCCAATTGGACGAATCCGGCGTGGCGCGCGCCACGGTGGAATCGGTGCTGGAAAACGGCAACGATGCGATTTTCGCCGCGCTGTTCTGGTTTGTGCTGGCCGGTGCGCCGGGCGTATTGCTGTATCGCCTGAGCAATACGCTGGATGCGATGTGGGGCTACCGCAACGCGCGCTACAACTATTTCGGCTGGGCGGCGGCGCGGCTCGACGACGTATTGAATTTCATCCCGTCACGCCTGACTGCCTTAAGCTACGCGCTACTCGGGCACACGCGCAGCGCGCTGCGCTGCTGGCGGCAGCAGGCACCAGGCTGGGACAGCCCGAACGCCGGGCCGGTGATGGCATCCGGTGCGGGCGCGTTGCGCGTGCAACTCGGCGGCGCGGCGATCTACCACGGCGCGGTGGAACAGCGCCCGGCGCTCGGCTGCGGCATGGCCGCCGGGGCGGCCGACATTGCGCGCGCCGTGCAGCTGGTGCGCCACACGCTATATGCCTGGCTGATCGTCATTACGCTGGGAGCGTTGTTGATAACAGGATGGCAACATGCTTGAACACGGCGGCAGGCTGCGTCGCGCGGCGCGGCAATACGGCATTCCCGAAAACGACTGGCTGGATTTGTCCACCGGCATCAACCCGGACGGCTGGCCGGTACCCGCCATACCGGACGAAATCTGGCAACGCCTGCCGCAGGACGATGACGGGCTGGAGGCCGCCGCGCAAGATTATTACGGCACGACAAAATTGCTGGCGGTGGCCGGTTCGCAGGCGGCAATCCAGGCGCTGCCGATGCTGCTCCCGGCCGCACAGGTAGCACTTGTCGCACCCAGTTATGCGGAACACGCACATGCCTGGCGGCGCAACGGTCACCGTGTCAGCACGGTTCCTGCGGCGGAGATTCAGCGCGCCGCCGAAACCGCACAAGTCGTGGTCATCATCAACCCGAACAACCCCACCGGCAAACTGTTCGGCCGCGATGAATTGCTCGGCATGCATACGAGTCTGGCAGCGCGCAACGGCTGGCTGGTGGTGGACGAAGCGTTCATCGATGCCACACCCGAACACAGCCTCGCTTCGCTCTGCCCGCTTCCCGGCCTGATCGTGCTGCGTTCGCTCGGCAAATTTTTCGGGCTGGCGGGGGCGCGGGTCGGTTTCGTGCTGGCGGAAAAAACGGTATTGCATCCGCTCGCCGAGTTGCTCGGGCCGTGGACAATCGCCGCACCGTCGCGCCATGTCGCGACACTGGCGTTGTGTGATACGGCTTGGCAGGACGCGACTCGCAAAGCGCTGCCGCTGGCAGCGCAACGTCTGGCGGAACTGCTGCGCACGCATGGTTTAATCTCACCCTCTCCCCCAGCCCCTCTCCCGCAAGCGGGAGAGGGGAGAAATTCTGGCGGCAACAGCCTGTTCCAGTGGGTGTGCTGCGCGGATGCCGCGAACGTGCACAAGCAACTGGCGCAACAGGGCATCCTGACCCGTTTGTATGACGCACCGCACAGCGTGCGCTTTGGCTTGCCGCGCGATGAGGCGCAGTGGGCGCGCCTGGCTGAAGCGCTGAACCGGATCGAACGATGAACGCCACAACCGTGATGGTGCAGGGCACCACTTCCGATGCCGGCAAGAGTACGCTGGTCGCTGCGCTCTGCCGCTGGCTGGTGCGTCAGGATGTGCGCGTCGTGCCGTTCAAGCCGCAGAACATGGCGCTGAACAGCGCAGTCACCGGCGACGGCGGCGAGATCGGTCGCGCGCAGGCGGTGCAGGCGCAGGCCGCGCGCCTCGCGCCGCACACCGATATGAATCCGGTGCTGCTCAAACCGAACAGCGACACCGGCGCGCAGGTCATCATTCACGGCCACGCCATCGGCAACATGGAAGCGCTGGAATATCACCAGTACAAAAGCACCGCGCGCGCGGCGGTGCTGGCATCGCACCGCCGCCTGAGCGATCAATATCAAGTGATCGTCGTGGAAGGCGCGGGCAGTCCCGCCGAAATCAACCTGCGCGAGAACGACATCGCCAACATGGGCTTCGCCGAAGCGGTGGATTGCCCGGTGATCCTGATCGGCGACATCGACAAAGGCGGCGTATTCGCCCATCTGGTCGGCACACTGGAATTACTCACGCCAAGCGAACAGGCGCGCGTGGCGGGTTTCGTCATCAACCGTTTTCGCGGCGATCTGGCGCTGTTGCAGCCGGGGCTGGACTGGCTGGAGCAGCGCACCGGAAAACCGGTGCTCGGCGTACTGCCGTATTTGCACGATTTTCATCTGGAAGCGGAAGATGCGGTGCCACCCTCTCCCCAACCCTCTCCCGCAAGCGGGAGAGGGAGTAAAAACAAACTGCGCGTAATCGTCCCCACCCTGCCGCATATCAGCAACCACACCGACTTCGATCCGCTGCGCCTGCATCCGCAGATCGAGTTCAGCTTCGTCGCGATGGGCGCGGCGATTCCCGATGCCGACCTGATCATCCTGCCGGGCAGCAAAGCGGTGCGCAACGATCTGGCCAGCCTGCGCAAGGCGGGCTGGGAAGCCGCAATACAGCGCCATCTGCGCTACGGCGGAAAACTGATCGGCATCTGCGGCGGTTTGCAGATGCTGGGACAGAAACTCCACGACCCGCTCGGGCTGGAAGGCGACACCGGCAGCAGCGCCGGACTCGGCCTGCTGGAACTGAACACCACGCTGGAAGCGGAAAAACAACTGCGCAACGTGCGCGGCACACTGACGCTGGAAGGCGCGCCGGTAACGGGTTACGAGATACACGCCGGGGTTACCACAGGCCGCGCGCTGCAACATCCGGCCGTGCAACTCGAACACGGTGCGGATGGCGCAATCTCGGATGACGGGCAAATTCTCGCCAGCTATCTGCACGGCCTGTTCGAATCGCGGCAGGCGACCGACGCGCTGTTGCGCTGGGCGGGACTACGCGAAGTGGCCACGCCGGATTATCATGCACGCCGCGAAACCGACATCGACCGGCTCGCCGATGCGGTGGAACAGCATCTGGATGGTAAACAACTGCGGCAGTTATTCGGATTATGAAGCAGCAGTCTCACTTAACCGTTCGTGGTAAGCCTGTCGAACCACCTGCTACTCACCCAAAGCCCTTCGACAAAGCCTTTAGTCCTGAGCAAAGTCGAAGGGTCAGGGCGAACGGATATTCTTAAATGAACAGTATTGAATCAGGAAAAACATCATGCGCGAACTAATCCTCGGTGGCGTGCGCTCCGGCAAGAGCCGTCTGGCGGAACAGCGCGCGCAGGCTTCCGGCTTGCAGGTGGTATATGTCGCTACCGCACAGGTACGCGATGCGGAGATGCAGCGGCGCGTCGCGGAACATCAGGCACGCCGACCGGATCATTGGCTATCGGTAGAAGCCGGACAGAATCTGGCCGAAGTGCTGCAACGCGAAGCCGGCGCGCAGCGTTGCATACTGGTGGATTGCGTGACGCTATGGCTGACGCAACTGCTGTGCGATGCCAGCGAAGCGGAGTTGCAGCGCGAGTGTGCCGCACTGCTGGAAGCGCTGCCGCAACTGCCCGGACAGATCATTCTGGTCAGCAACGAGACCAACATGGGCATCGTGCCGATGGGCGAATTGTCGCGCCGTTACTGCGATGAAGCCGGGCGATTACACCAGCAGATCGCCGCATTGTGCGAGCGCGTGACGCTGATGGTGGCAGGATTACCGCTGGCGGTAAAAGGATCACCGTAACAATGTAGCGTGCGCTGTGCGCACGACTAATAAAAAATAATTACACGTTTTTCAAGGAGAGAATATGAACACCGATTGGCTGGTACAACCCTGTGCCGTATTGAACGAAACTTCGCGCGCAGCGGCGCTGGCACGGCAGGGACAACTCACCAAACCGCCCGGCTCGCTGGGCAGGCTGGAAGCCATCGCGGTGCAACTGGCCGCGATGCAGGGCAGCGAAAAGCCGCAGCTGGAGCGCGCCTATATCAGCATCTTCGCCGCCGATCACGGTGTCGCGGCAGAAGGCGTATCAGCCTTCCCGCAGGCCGTCACCGCCGAAATGGTGCGCAACTTTGCGCGCGGCGGCGCGGCGATCAGCGTGCTAGCCAAACGCCTGAACGCCACGCTGGAAGTCGTCAACCTCGGCACGGTAGCGCCGGTCGAACCGTTGACCAACGTGCGCGATGAACGCATCGCGGCAGGCACCGCCAATTTTGCGCGCGACTCGGCAATGACCGAAGCGCAACTGGCCGCCGCATTGCAAGCCGGGCGGGCCGCGCTGTTGCGCGCCAAACAGGATGGTGCGCAACTGTTCATCGGCGGCGAAATGGGTATCGCCAACACCACCTCGGCCAGCGCCATCGCCTGCGCAATATTGCATGAATCGCCGCAGCTGCTGGCTGGCCCCGGCACCGGGCTGGACAACCACGGCGTGGCGCACAAAGCCATCGTGATCCAACGCGCGCTGAACCTGCATCAGGCCAACCTGACGCAACCGCTCGACGTATTGCGCCATCTGGGCGGCTTCGAAATCGCCGCATTGACCGGCGCGTATCTGGCCGCCGCGCAAAACGGCATCCCGGTGCTGGTGGACGGCTTCATCAGCTCGGTTGCCGCGCTGGTCGCGGTGCGCTTCAACCCGCATGTCAGCAGCTGGCTGATCTTCGCGCACACCTCCGCCGAACCTGGCCATCAGTGCGTGCTCGCCGCACTCAACGCGCAACCGCTGCTGCAACTCGGCATGCGGCTGGGAGAGGGCAGCGGTGCGGCGATGGCGGTGCCGATGCTGCAACTGGCGTGTGCATTGCATAACGGGATGGCGACGTTTGCCGAGGCGGCAGTATCGGGGAAGATTTAGGTTTTTATTTCGTTCACCGTTCGCCCTGAGCCTGTCGAAGGGTGCTTGAACGTAGATCAAAATCAACATCAACACCGCCGGGGGTAGCCCGGCAGCTAGTTACTTTCTTTTGCTTCGCCAAAAAGAAAGTAACCAAAGAAAAGGCGACCCCGGTTTGCCGCCCTTCGGGTTCCCTGCGTTGCTCGACTGGTCAGGCGGCTGCGGAACTCGCGCTGCGCGCTCAGACAGTCCTCGCCGAAATCCCCTGACCCGCCTGCGCTACTCGGCGGCGCTCAGGGGAGGTAAAACAAAAATCAAAAACCTTAAAACCAGATGGGCAACAAGTTGCCCGCCACATCATTGAGGCAGATAGCAAAAACAATTCGACTCCGGTACATTGGAGCCTTCCGCAAGACTCATAAAGGAAATTTGAAATGGCAAAGAAAGCACTAAAACATATAAAAGGCCCCGATTTCACAAAGTACTTTGTTCCAATTATTGAGATTCTTCGGGAATTGGGTGGCTCAGGTAATCCTGCTGAAGTTACGGATCTGATTATTGAGCGCTATAACATTTCTGAAGAAGAGCTTGAGTTAAGAAATAAAAATGGTGGCTCAACGGTAAAAAACCGAATTGCGTGGGCCAGGTTCTATTTGGTTAAAGGTGGTGTGCTTGATTCCACTAAACGTGGAGTTTGGATATTGAAGCCAAATTACTTAGATTTAATTGACCTTGAGAAGCCTAGCGAATTTTTTTCGAAGACGCATGGCATCTTTGACAAGAAGAAAGTAGCGTCCTCAACAGACACACATATATCATTTGGAATAGATGAAGAGATAGAAGAAAAAGTAGAAGACGAGAACTATCGCGTGCAGGTTCTTGAAATTTTGAAGCAGCTTCCACCAGAAGGATTTGAGCGGTTATGCCAACGGCTGCTTCGTGAATCGGGGTTTTCGCATGTAAAAGTTACAGGGAAATCGGGAGACGGTGGAATTGATGGATATGGAGTTTTGGAACTGAACCCACTGATGAGTTTCAAAGTCCTTTTTCAGTCGAAGAGATACAAGGAGGTTGTTTCTACTGACAAGGTAAGGGACTTTAGGGGAGCGATGGCGGGGAGAGCCGATAAGGGAATAATCATCACTACCGGACGGTTTACCCAAGATGCAAAAAATGAGGCCGTTCGGGACGGCGTACCCCCCATAGAATTGGTTGATGGTGAAAAGTTGGTATCGATGTTCGAAAAGCTTAAATTCGGGCTGACTCCAAGAGTTGTTTTTGATATCAATCATGACTTTTTCAAAGAATTTGAATAGTTAGCATCGCATTTAATTTCAAGGCATGGTGAGCACAGCTCACCATGCCTTTGCTTTTGGGTTTTGATTTTCCTCCCCTGAGCGCCGCCTCGATCAACTGCAAGCAGGCGGAGGTTTAGGCGAGGACTGTCTGAGCGCATAGCGCGAGTTCCGCAGCCCCGCTTGCTTGCAGTTGATCGAGGGAACCCCGCAGGGGCGGCAAACCGGGGGCGCCTTCTTTTTGGTTACTTTTTCTTTGGCGAAGCAAGAAAAAGTGACTAGCTGCCGGGCTACCCCCGGCGGTGTTGATTTACCCCCCTCTCCCCAACCCTCTCCCGCGAGGGGAGAGGGAGTAGTTGTATCTCAGGCGGTGTTGATTTTGATGTTGGGTATCGCGGAGCCTGCCCTGAGTTTATCGAAGGGCTCAACCCAACCTACGTGCGGCTTCCGGCGAAAAACTGCGCAAGGCACATTCCAACATACCTTCCTTACGCACTATCACTTCATGCAGATTGTCAGATAAACACCTATGTCGAATTATCTAGATATTTTGGCATATTGCGAGAGCGGATAGCGGTTGATAAGGTTGCAAATCAACACTCGATGTTCCGGTGCAAGCGGAGCGAAGATAGTCGACTATCTGGGGGGCTGCCATGCATGAATGTCTCGCAACCGTCAGTCAGGAAGATGATACGCCGAGCCTGTGGTATGCGCAGGCTATGGAGCAATTGGTTGAGGTCGTACAACAACTTTCCCTCGCCCGCGATCTGGCTACGGTAATGGATATCGTCCGGCATGCGGCGCGCAAATTGACCGGTGCCGATGGTGCAACGTTTGTGCTGCGCGATAACGGCAAGTGTTTTTATGCCGAGGAAGATGCCATCAGCCCGCTATGGAAAGGGCAGCGTTTTCCGATGAGCACCTGCATCAGCGGCTGGGCCATGATCAATCGGCAACCGGCGGTGATCGAGGATATTTATGCCGATCCGCGCATTCCGGCCGACGCCTACCGTCCGACTTTTGTGCACAGTCTCGCCATGGTGCCGATCCGCACCATCGACCCGGTCGGCGCGATCGGCAACTACTGGGCGACACAACATCTTCCGACTCCGGAGCAGATCAAGGTGCTGCAAGCGCTCGCGGATATTACCGCCGTGACCATGGAGAATGTTCGTGTCTACGAAGAACTCGAGCAACGGGTGCAGCAGCGCACCTCGGAACTGCAGTCCATTCTCGACAATGTACAGGTTGGCATAGTGTTTTCGGTGGATGGCCGCATCGTCCGCGCCAACCCGAAGTCGGCCGAGATATTCAGGTGCGCAGCGCCGGATGCGATGATTAGCACGCCGCTGCAAACTCTGCTTGCTACTGCGGACAGCAACCTGCCGTTGATCGATGCAGCCAGAGAACGCTTGGCCGAGAACGGGGTGTTCAGCATCGAGTCCCGCATGTTGCGCCAGGACGGAGAAGAATTCTGGAGCCATCTGATTGCCAAATCGCTCGACACGCACAGCCAGCCTGGCAGTGAAATATGGGTGATCAATGATGTCAGCGAAGCGAAGGCAAAGGAACAGGCGCTCAACGAACTAAAAATGGCTGCCGAGAAGGCCAATAGCGCCAAAGACTCGTTCCTTGCCACCATGAGCCATGAGATTCGCACCCCGCTTACCGGGATGCTCGGAATGCTGGAACTGCTTTCGTTGACCGATCTGGATAGCGAGCAGCGGGATACAGTGGATGCGGCCTGGGATTCCGGCAGAGGGCTGTTGCGTATCGTCAGCGATATCCTCGACTGGTCGAAAATCGAAGAGGGGAAACTTGAGTTGTCTCCTCACCCCGTTTCGATCACGCAGATGCTGCAAGATGTCGTCAACACCTACTCGCGTGTTGCCAGCGCCAAGACCTTGCTGCTCTGGCAGCATGCCGATGCCCGGCTGCATTCGGCCTATACCGTCGATGCTCTGCGCCTTTCGCAGGTGCTCAACAATTTCGTCAGCAATGCCATCAAGTTCACGCAACATGGCGAGATCGAAGTGCGCGCCGAATTGATGAGCCATCTCGATGGCGGCGATCGCATACGTTTCTCTGTCAAAGACACCGGCAAAGGTATTTCGCGCGAGGTTCAGGAACAATTGTTCCAGCGCTACCATCAGGAAAGCGCAGACACCGCGCGCATGTATGGCGGGACCGGCTTGGGCTTGGCGATATGCCGCCGTTTGGCGGAGATGATGGACGGGCAGATCGAACTAAAAAGCGAGCTTGGGCAGGGCTCCATCTTCAGCATCACGCTCGCCCTGCCCGTTTCCGGCGCACCGGGAGAGGACGTGCTGAATACGCATCCGGAAGTGAGACAAAGGGATGTGAAGCCGCTGTTCACCAATACCGCGGATGCCCCGCTGGTACTGGCAGTGGACGACAATACCACCAACCAGAAGCTGCTGGCACACCAGATCAGGCTGCTCGGTCTGCGCGCCGAAACAGCAGAGAACGGGCAAGTCGCTTTGTCGATGTGGCGTGACGGCCGCTTCGCGATGGTCATCACCGATTGCCATATGCCCGAGATGGACGGCTATGAGCTTGCCAGAGAGATACGCCGGAGCGAAATAGCAGAGTCGCGCCGGCGCATACCGGTCATCGCATGGACAGCCAATGCGCTTGCCGAGGAGGCGGGACACTGTCACGCTTCCGGCATGGATGATCTGCTGGTCAAACCGTCCGACCTGATGCAGCTTAGAAAAGTGCTGGGCAAGTGGCTGCCCATTATTGAAGCAAACGGGAAATCCGCTGTTGCAGCCCGGCACGGCGACAGTGCCTGACCGGAATGTCCGAGCGGTCAATTGCCAGCGGTTGAGCGAGGCTGCCCCCGGCGGTGTTGATTTTGCTTTGCTTGAAATGCGAAAAAACTTATGCAATTGTGAACCAGTTCATAACGCGATATTCCCCCCGCCACTACAATCATTTCATCAGATTAATGAGAAAAGCTCCTCCCTCCTCTCATTATTAATCTGATGGCTTCCTCCTTTGATAACGGCATCCACGGATGCCGTTTTTTTTGCTTGAAATTCAGCAAAGGGATACCTTCACGCCGATCACCGCCCCATACCCCACATCCCAATCCAACGTGTCGGCCAGCGGTACCCCGCCAATCGTCGCCAGCAGCGCGCGGATACTCCCGCCGTGCGCGACCAGCGCGATGTTTTGCTGCGGCAGTTGCGCCACGTCGCGCAACAAACTCTGCACGCGCTGCATCAGCTGCTGCGCCGACTCACCGCCCGGCGGGGCGTAACCCATTACATCGGCAGCCCAGGCATCAATCTCGTCGCGCGCGATGTCGTTCCACGCTTTGCCTTCCCATATACCGAAGTGTTTTTCCATCAGGCGCGCATCGCTGCGCAATTCGCAGTGTTGAGCATGAGCCAAGTGTTCGGCCAACCGGTGAGCGCGTTGCAGCGGCGAGGTGAGAATGAGTTCAACGGAGGGGAGCCAGCGCAGCACGCGATCCGCTTCCGCGTCGAAGCTGTCGGTCAGCCCGATGTCGAGTTGCCCGTAACAGGTACCGGGCGCAATGTCGGGCTTGGTGTGGCGGATCAGATACAGGGTTTGCGTAAACATGAAAGTCGCGTAGCGATTCGTTTGCCCCTTCCCCCGCTGGAATTAAAAATTTGCCTTTCTCGTTCGCCTCCTCGCCCGCTTGCGGGAGAGGAATGAGGTGAGGGGCTTATCTCGGGGGAAGGTTGGGATGAGGGTGTGTGCATGGTGAATTACATTATCGGGAGTCGCATCATGCCCGTTACAAGGCGGCCAGCAAACCGAGATAAAACGCCAGTTCGCACAATTGCTGCACCGCGCCGAGACAGTCACCGGTGTAGCCGCCCAGCCGTTTTTGCAGCCGCCATGCGAGGTATATGCGCATCAGCAATGCGGCAGCGACGGCGGCGAGCACCGGATACGGATCGGGGGTGGCGATGAACAGCAGGTCGAGCGGCGCGATGCCGATGAGCAGCGCGATGGCGAAGCTGGTATGGCTGAGTTGCGCGGCGGGTTTGGCGCGCGCGCTGTCGTCATCGCGGATGTAGCGCTGGGTCAGCATGAGGCTGGCAGCCATCAGGCGGCTGAAGGAATGCGCGGCGATCAGCGCGGCGGCGGCGAACAGCAGCGATTGCACGCCGCACAGCGCCAGCAGCGCCTGGTATTTCATCAGCAGCACCAGTACCAGGGCGATCACGCCGTATGCGCCGACGCGCGAATCCTTCATGATTGCCAGCGCTTTTTCCTTGTTGTGCCCGCCGCCCATGCCGTCGGCAAAGTCGCTCAGGCCGTCTTCGTGGAATGCACCAGTGACGAGGATGCCGGCCGCGATGCTCAGCCCCACCGCCAGCGCCAGCGGCAGCAGTTGCGCGCCGAAATACAGCACGGCGGCGGACAGCATGCCGACGCAAATGCCGACCAGCGGGAAGTAGCGCGCGGCCTGTTCGAGTTGCTGCGCGGAATGGCCGACCCACGCGGGCACCGGGATGCGCGTGAAAAATTGGACGGCAGTGAGAAATAAACGCAGTTCTTGCAACATGATGAGCAGTAAAAATGAAAGCGCAGCCAGACTAGCAGTGCGCGCAATGCATGTCCAGCACGGTAGGCTGGGGTGAGCTTGCGAACCCCGGCATTTCGAGATTTCAAACGCTGGGGTTCGTGCCTCACCCCAGCCTACGGCACTCCGCAGGATGCTCCATGTTTTAAGGCGCTGGCGCGCCGATAAGGCTACTTTTCTGCTAAAGTGCGCGCCATGAATATGACCAGCAGCCAGCTTTATTTGCGCCTTCTCACCTACGTCAAACCTTACTGGCGCGTGTTTGCGGTTTCCCTGCTCGGCATGATGGTGGTCGCGATCACCGAGCCGCTGGTGCCGGCGCTGATGAAACCGATGCTGGACGGGACGTTTGTGCACAAGGATCAGGAAATGATGCGCATGGTTCCAGTGGTCATCATCCTGATCTTTCTGGTGCGCGGGCTGGCGACGTTCATCGGCACTTACGCGATCAACTGGGTGGGCAATAAACTGGTGATGGATCTGCGCGACGCGATGTTCCGCAAGCTGCTCAGCCTGCCAACGCGTTATTACGACGACCACGCCACCGGCTCGCTGATTTCCAAACTGACTTTCGATGTCACGCAGGTGACCAATGCCGCCACCACGGTGGTGACGATCGCGGTGCGCGACAGCATCGTTATCGTCGGGCTGCTCGGCTGGCTGTTCTATCTCAACTGGAAACTGACGCTGCTGACGCTGCTGATGGCTCCGGTTATCGCCTACATCATCAGCACCATCAGCAAGCGGATGCGCACCAGCAGCCGCGATTCGCAGCGCGCAATGGGTTACATCACGCAGGTGATCGAGGAAAGCGTGTCCGCGCACAAGGTGGTCAAGCTGTTCGGCGGGCAGCCCTATGAAAGCAAACGTTTCAACGAGCAGGCCAACTGGGTGCGCCGCTATGCGATGAAGCAGGCGGCGGCAGCGGCGGCGAATGTGCCGATCGTGCAGATGGTCGCGGCCCTGGCATTGGCGGTAGTGGTGTATCTGGCGACGCTGCAATCCAACACCGACGAGGTTACGGTGGGCGGCTTCGTGTCGTTCATCATGGCAATGCTGATGCTGACCGCGCCGCTGAAACGCCTGACCGGTGTGAGCGAATATCTGCAACGCGGCCTGGCGGCGGCGGAGAGCGTGTTCGCGCTGCTCGATACCGCAGGCGAAACGGACAGCGGCACCGAGACAATAGGCAGGGTGCGCGGCGAGTTGCAGTTCGACCATGTGCAATTCGCCTACGGGACGGACGGGCGCCAGGCGCTGCAGGACATCACGCTGCAGGTACGCGCCGGCGAGAACGTCGCGCTGGTCGGCGCGTCCGGCAGCGGCAAAACCACGCTGGCCAATCTGGTGCCGCGCTTCTATACGCCGACCGGCGGCGCGATCCTGCTCGACGGACACAACCTCGCCGACCTGACGCTCGCCAGCCTGCGTGCCAATATCGCGCTGGTGAGCCAGGAGGTGGTGCTGTTCAACGACACGGTCGCGGCAAACATCGCCTACGGGCAGATGCGCGCAGTCGGCAAGGACGAGATCATCGCCGCCGCACAGGCCGCGCACGCGATGGAATTCATCGGCGAGTGGCCGGAAGGTCTGAATACACTGGTCGGCGAACGCGGCGTAAAGCTGTCCGGCGGGCAGCGCCAGCGTATCGCCATCGCGCGCGCGATTCTCAAGGATGCGCCGATCCTGATCCTCGACGAGGCGACCTCGGCGCTGGACAGCGAATCGGAACGCCATGTACAGGCTGCGCTGGAAACCCTGATGCAGGGCCGCACCACGCTGGTAATCGCGCACCGCCTGTCGACCATCGAAAAGGCGGACCGGATTGTGGTGTTGCAAAAAGGCGAAATCGCCGAGATCGGCACACACCGCGAGCTGCTGGCGAAAAACGGGGTGTATGCGCAACTTCACCGCATCCAGTTTGCACCGGACAGTACCGGTTAACACAGAGTTGCGGTTATGATTAGGTATCTTTGAAGGAATTTGATCGATGCGGTTGAATTTGCCGGTTTCCAATATTGAATTTACGCTGCCGGACGGCGCGGTGATCGTTTCCAAAACCGATCTCAAAGGGATCATCACCTATTGCAACAATACGTTTGTCGAAATAAGCGGGTATAGCCGCGATGAGCTGATCAGTTCGTCGCACAATATAGTTCGTCATCCCGACATGCCGCCCGAGGCGTTCGCCGACCTGTGGCGAACCATTAAAGCCAACAAACCCTGGCAGGGCATCGTCAAAAACCGGCGCAAAGACGGCAGTTACTACTGGACGACAGCCATCGTCACCCCGTTGCAGGAACATGGAAAAACTACCGGCTATGTATCGTTCCGTTACAAGGCCACCCGCGATCAAATCAAGTATGCCTCTGTCGCTTACCAGGAAATTCGCAGAGGCTTGTCCAAGCTGCGCATCGAGGACGGCAATGTTATCCGGGCAAATAACCGGCTGCTGCGCTGGATGGAAACGATCAGCATCAAGATCCGGCTGCTGGCGCTCATCGCAATGTTACTCGGCACGCTGGTCATCTTCGGGATATTCAACCTGTATATCGCGGCACAAGCCAACAATTACGCGCTAGAAAGTCTGGCCGCCTCCAGCACACAAGCTTATGCCGTGGATACCGCGCGTGTTGCAGAATCAACTTTCAAGGAGCAATTGCACACTTGGAAAGACATTTTGATTAGCGGTCACGATGCGACGCTGTTCCGGCAATACCTGAAGAAATTCGACCAGCAAGGGAATGAAGTTGAAAGCAAGCTTACCGGACAGTTAAAGCCGATCATGCAGCAACTTGGGTTGTCTACCGATGCTCTGGATGAGTTGTTGGTGTCGCATACCCAACTGGTCGAACAATATCACTCGGCGCTGAAATCTTTCGATATTCATCGGCCGGAGACCAGCATGATTGTCCAGAATCTGGTCGGCGATGCCGACCGCGGCGTGATCGAAGATTTTGAAGCGATTGTCGCAAAGATTCGCGAAGAACAGCTGCGCGGACTGGGAGATACCAATGAAGCGCTGGAGAAATCCTACCGTTTCCAGCGTGACCGTTCCGTTGAAATACTGGCGGCGGCGGCTTTGGGCGGCCTGCTGCTGTCCATCTGGTTCATCGTCGGTATCATGAGGCCGATCCGCCGCACCGGCAGCAAGCTGGACAGGGTTGTGGAATTGCAACAACAGTTTCTCGGCAAGATACTGGTGCTGGAAGAATACGGCGACCGTGTAGACGAAGAGCAGCGTGTCGGCAGTTTCATCATGTCGCGCATGACCAAGATAGATGAACAGGTCGCTCCTTATATGCACTGCTACACAAAATCGGCCAGCCATCTCAGCGGCGACATCCTGATCGCAGCCACAACACCAAACAACATCGTGCATATTTTGCTGGCGGATGCGGTCGGACACGGGCTTAGCGCCGCGATAAATGTATTGCCGTTATGCCAATCTTTTTACGATTTAACCGCGAAGGGGTTTTCCATCGAGGAGATCGCCGTCGAGCTCAATTCACTGGTGAACAAATTCATGCCGGTGGACCGTTTTGTTTCTGCCGCGCTGGTTTCCATCAACCGCCAGACCCGTATCGTCGAAGTATGGAATGGAGGAATCCCCGCGCCGCAGCTATTCCTGCGCAATGGCCGTTTATTGCATAGTTACGATTCTAGGCATTTGCCGTTGGGTATCTTGTCGGGTGAAGATTTTTCCGGCAAGCCGGAGTTTCTTTCTTACGATGAAGATTGCCAGTTGTGCCTGTTTTCAGACGGCCTGCCGGAAGCCTGTTCTCCGCAGGGCGAGTACTTCGGCAACGAACGCATTGTCGAAATATTCAAAGAAACAGCGCACCACTCCCGCTTCGAGACGCTGATCACGAAACTCGACCGGCACTTGCACGGACAACGCGCGCACGATGATATTTCGCTTGCATTGGTGGATATTTCAGCCGAAATAGATACGGGCGTACTGCACTGCAATCTGGATTCCCACAAAACGACTGAAGTAAGCGATGACTGGAGAATTTCGCTCAGTCTGGGCGCAAACGAGCTGAAGTACCTGGATGTTGTCCCTTTGCTCACCCAAATCATCGCCAAAATTCACGTAACCCGGGAACACCATTCCGCGCTATTCCTGATTCTTTCCGAATTGTTCAATAACGCCCTCGACCACGGTGTATTGCAGCTTGATTCCGGTATTAAACTGGGGCCTGACGGATTCGACAAATTCCTGCAATTACGCGAAACGCGGATGCAGGAACTCAGCAACGGCAGGATCGAGATCGACATCGAGAGAATATTCATTGAAAACCGGCAAGCTGTGAAGATTCGTGTGGCCGACAGCGGCAACGGCTTTGATTATGCGGCAATGCAGCCCCCCGCCCCCGGCCAAGTTAAACAGATGCAGCATGGCAGAGGCATCACCCTGATGAAAAGTATGGCCTACAAACTGGAATATTTTGGCAAAGGGAATGAGGTCATCGCTTATTACATTTGTGCCTGACCCCGATATTCCCCGATCAAAACCCATCCGCCCCGGATTCTGCCTGCATGATGCCATCCTGCCTCAGGATGGCAAAAAATGATCACACAAGAATTTCACGATCTTGATAACGTTCATATTCGACACCAAAAAACACTATATCTATTTAATATCAAATAGATAAAAGAATATCTATCCAAACATTCTCTATTTCAATGCGTTACTTACGGATTATTCATGATCTTTCCACATACTCATCCTAGCAGAATATTTGGGGAAATTTTGGGCAAAGCTTAAATTTTCACAACCCATATCGGGTTGTCAAACCGGTGTAAGAATGACGTAAAACTTGCTGAATAGACAGAAAATACCGTCGCTATTCACGCGATTGAACTTTGCCAAAGCTGCCGATAATTGCCATGACCCGCGGAGTCCAATATGGCAGAAGACAGCGATCTAGAAAAAACCGAACAACCCTCACAGCGACGACTTGACCAGGCAAGAGAAAAAGGTCAAGTCGCGCGTTCGCGCGAGCTGTCCACGTTCGCCGTATTGCTGGCGGGCGGCGGTATGCTGTGGTTTATGGGCACGTCGTTCACCCAGCATATGGTCAAGTCATTGCGCGACGGGCTAACCATTGACCGGGATATGGCATTCGACACCGGCTTGATGATTCCGCGCCTGTATGAGCTTTCGCTGGATGCACTCATCACCTTCGCACCTTTGCTGCTCGTGGTTCTGCTTGCCGCATTGTTCTCCCCACTGATACTCAACGGCTGGCTGTTCAGCATCGAAGCGCTGCAGCCGAAATTTTCCAAACTAAATCCGATTTCCGGAATCTCCCGGATGTTTTCCAGAACCTCGCTGGTGGAACTGGTCAAGGCGATCGGCAAATCCATTCTGGTCGGCGGCATTGCGGCATGGGTGATCTGGCACAACAAGGATGCGGTGATGGCACTCGGCACGCAACCGGCCGCTGCCGCCATTCCGCAAATGGGCAATCTGGTGGTCACCTGCTCCATGATGATTATCGGCGCAATGCTGCTGATCGTGGCTATCGACGTGCCGTTCCAGTTATGGGATCACAACAAGAAGCTGATGATGACCAAGGAAGAGGTGCGACAGGAATCCAAGGAGACCGAAGGCGACCCGATGGTCAAGGGACGTATCCGCCAGTTGCAACGCGAGGCTGCACGCCGCCGCATGATGTCGGAAATCCCGACCGCAGACGTGGTGGTAACCAACCCGACGCACTATGCCGTGGCGTTGAAATACAACGACAAAAATGGCTTCGGCGCTCCGGTTGTAGTCGCCAAGGGTTCGCATCTGCTGGCGCTACGCATTCGCGAGATCGCCGAAGAAAACCATGTGCCGATACTGGAAGCACCACCGCTGGCGCGCGCGCTGCACAAGCATACAGAACTGGGCGAATCCATTCCGGAAGCGCTATATACCGCCGTCGCCGAAGTATTGGCCTACGTCTACCAGCTGCGCCGCTACGAAAAGCAAGGCGGGGCGCGCCCGCATGAACCGGCGAACTTGTCGGTGCCGGTCGAACTCGACCCGGCAGCCGCATTGACTGCCGCATAAAAATAAACCATGAACATATTACTGATACTGCAAAACTTTGTTAAGCGCGCCGGGCTGATCGGCATGGTCGGTCCGGCGCTGATCGTGCTGATTCTGGCGATGATGGTATTGCCATTGCCGCCGATGCTGCTGGACATCCTGTTCACGTTCAACATCGCAGTCTCGATCATGGTGCTGCTGGTCAGCATGAACACCAACAAGGCGCTGGATTTTGCGATATTCCCCACCGTATTGCTGATCACCACATTGTTGCGCTTGTCATTGAACGTAGCCTCGACCCGCGTCGTATTGCTGGAAGGACATACCGGACCGGATGCCGCAGGCAAGGTAATCGAGTCGTTCGGGAATTTTCTGGTGGGCGGCAACTATGCCGTCGGTATCGTGGTGTTTGCGATTCTGGTGGTCATCAACTTTGTGGTGATCACCAAAGGTGCCGGGCGCATTGCCGAAGTGGGCGCGCGTTTCACTCTGGATGCGATGCCCGGCAAGCAAATGGCCATCGATGCCGACCTGAACGCGGGGCTAATCGGTGAAGACGTGGCGCGTAAACGCCGCGCCGAGATCGCGCAGGAAGCCGATTTCTACGGCGCGATGGACGGTGCCAGCAAATTCGTGCGCGGCGACGCGGTCGCGGGCATCATCATCCTGTTCATCAGTATCATCGGCGGTATGGTGGTTGGTGTGTTGCAGCATGATCTCGATATCTCCGTGGCGGCAAAAAATTATACCCTGCTGACCATCGGCGACGGCCTGGTGGCGCAAATTCCGGCTCTGGTAATCTCCACTGCCGCCGGTCTGGTGGTAAGCCGCGTAGCCAGCGATGAAAACATCGGGCAGCAACTAATCCGGCAGTTGTTCAAACAACCGCAAATCATCATCCTGACCGCAATCATTATCGGCTCGATGGGCTTGATCCCCAGCATGCCGCATTTTGCTTTCCTGTCATTGGCCGGCGCGATGGGTGCACTGGCCTATTACCTGATACAAAAGAACGAACAGGAAGCGGCGGCGCTGGAACAAACTGCCGCCGAGGTAGTACCGGTTATCCCAGAGACCAATGAGGCGCGCTGGGAAGATGTAGAACAAGTCGATGTACTGGGGCTGGAAGTAGGCTACCGGCTGATCGCACTGGTGGATAAGACACAGGACGGCGACCTGTTGCGCCGCATCAAAGGCATCCGCAAAAAATTTACCCAGGACATCGGCTTTCTGCCTCCCGCGGTACACATTCGCGACAATCTGGACTTGCGCCCGAACGGCTACCGTATCACTCTCAAGGGCGTGGATGTCGGCAGCGGCGAGGCGTACACGCATATGCTACTGGCGATTAATCCGGGTAACGTGACAGGCGAGTTGCACGGCGGCATCCCGACGCGCGACCCGGCCTTTGGCTTGCCCGCGGTATGGATCGAAAGCGCACTGCGCGACCAGGCGCAGGTCATGGGCTACACCGTGGTCGACCCGGGAACTGTCGTAGCCACACACCTGAGCCACCTGCTCAGCTCACGCGCCGCAGAATTGCTCGGACGGCAGGAAGTACAGCAACTGCTCGACCATATCGCAAAAGTCTCGCCCAAGCTGGTTGAAGATCTGGTGCCGAAGACACTGCCGCTGGGCGTGGTGCAGAAAGTACTGCAAAACCTGCTGGACGAAGGCATGCATATCCGCGATATGCGCACCATCGTGGAAACGCTGGCGGAAAACGCGTCGCGCACCCAGGATCCGTACCAGCTCACCGCGCTGGTGCGCGTCGCGCTCGGTCCTGCCATCGTGCAGCAGTTTTACCCTTCCGCGCAGGAATTGCAGGTAATAGGTATGGACAAGGAACTGGAATACATCCTGATACAGGCAATGCAATCGAGCCAGAACGGCATCGGCATCGAGCCGGGACTGGCCGATACCGTGCTGCGCGAAACCCGCGCCGCCGCCGAAACTCAAGAGAATATGGGATTGCCGGCAGTGATGCTGGTGCCCGCGCAGTTGCGCGATCTGCTGGCGCGCTTCCTGAAACGCGCCGTGCCAAACATCAGGGTCATTTCACACGATGAAGTACCGGACTTCAAAACCATCCGGGTAACAGCTATGGTAGGAGGTAGAGCATGAGCATCAGAAGATTCATCGCCCCGACAGCGCGTCAGGCAATGAAAGAGATCCGTAACGAGCTGGGGGCCGACGCGATGATCCTGTCGAACCGCAAGACCGAATACGGCGTTGAAATCGTTGCTTTGGCGAACGGCGACATTGCCCATCTGACCGCCAGCGCGGTAACTCAGCCACGCGAATGGCCGGAGATTACGGCGGACGAATGGACACAATCGGTCGACGAAGAACATCATGCGCAACCTGCGGATATGCTGTCACATGCGGCCAAACCGGCACAGCAAGCCAAACCGTTAAATCAACCCAGACAGGCGCTTCAGTTCAATTCTGAAACTGCCGGATCGGCACAAACACCCGGTGTCCTGCGCCATCCCGGCAAGTCGTCACAGCCGAAACTAATTGCACCCCAAAGATCCACGCCGTTGGCCAGATCTTTCCCGCAGTCCGAACCGTTACCGCTCGCAGAACCTGTACGGCAAACAAAACCCTTGCAACAGACCGGGGCTACCCAGCAACCGTCTTCGCAGCAGGAAGAGCACATTATCAGCGAGATCAAATCGATCGGTACTATGTTGCGCCAGCAGTTCGCGACACTGTACTGGAACGACGTGCAAATGCGCGACCCGCAACGTGCCGGTTTATTGCGCAAATTGCTCAATGCCGGATTCAGCACAGTGCTGGCGCACAAGTTACTGGACAAGATGCCCGCCGGAAAAGAACAAGGTGAACCGTGGATCAAGCAGGTACTGAAACGCAACATACTGGTGACCAACAAGGCCGATGACATTATTGAAAAGGGCGGGGTGTACGCGCTGATCGGGCCGACCGGTGTGGGAAAAACCACCACCACAGCAAAACTGGCAGCTCGTGCCGTGGTGCGTTACGGCGCGGACAAGGTCGCATTACTGACTACCGACAGCTACCGTATCGCCGCTTACGAACAACTCAAGATTTACGGCAAGATACTCGGTTTGTCGGTACATGCGGTAAAGGATACCGATGACCTGCGCGTAACACTTTCCGCGCTGCGCCACAAACATCTGGTGCTGATTGATACCGTCGGGATGGGACAACGCGACGAGCGTGTATTCAACCAGAACGAGATGTTCGATGCGACCGGCGTGAAGTGCCTGCTGTTATTGAATGCCACCAGCGGCGGCGATACGCTGGAAGAAGTGGTGCGCATGTACCGCAGCAATAAGGTGATCGGCTGCATCACCACCAAGCTGGATGAAGCTGTCAATGTCGGCACGGTGCTGGATGTGGCGGTGCGCCATCGTCTGACAATGCACTACATGGCAAACGGCCAGCGCGTGCCGGAAGACCTGCATCTCATCAATGCCGATTATCTGCTGCATCGGGCGCTCAAGCAGGCGGAAGAAAAATCGCCGTTCACTTTGCGCGAACTGGATTTCCCGGTATTGATGGCTACTGAAGGTCCGCTACGAACCCCGGCAAAGGGAGCGGTGCCGAATAACCCGCGCGTAGCAGGAACAAGCAAGGAGACATCCTATGCATTCTGATTGCGGAATGGATCAAGCCGAAGGGTTACGGCGTTTATTGGTATGCAACCAGACGCAGGTAATTACCGTAGTGGCCGGCAAAGCCGGTGTCGGGCGAACCAGCGCAACCATTAATCTGGCAACGGCACTGGCTTATTCAGGCAAGAACGTACTGGTGCTGGACGAAAACCATGCACCGAATAATTTGCCGGATCGTTTGGGTTTATTCCCGAAATATGATTTGCTGGACGTCGCGCAGGGCAAATGCAAACTCCGCGATGCAGTGCTCACCAATATGGGATTTGGCATCTTACCGGCTGCGCGCGCCATGCAAGCGCTACAGATGACCGACACCACCGGCAGATACCAGGCTCGCGACAGCATGACCGCGTTGAAGCAAGCCGAACAACAACGGCTCAAAAATGCGCTGACCGAAGCCAGCGACGGCATGGATGTAATGCTGGTGGATACCGCAATGCTGGTCGGACAAGCCACTATTTCATCAAGCCTGGTCAGCGGTGCCGCGCTACTGGTGGTGGTAGAAGCCACCCCCAGCGGCATCACCGAGAGCTACGCCCTGATCAAGCGTCTGGCTACCGCCAATATGCGGCAGCAGTTTGAGATCGTGGTGAACAAGGCCGGCAACGAAAAAGCGGCAATGACGGTTTTTGAGAATATGGCCAAGGTGACACGGCGCAATCTTCCGGCGCATCTGGAATATCTGGGCTACATCCCTTTGGACGACAGAATCAACTTCGCGACCCGCATGGGAAAGTCGGTAATAGATGCGTTCCCGGCTGCCGCCTCGGCAAAGTCCTACTCAAATCTGTCGCAAAAGTTGCTGCGCCTTTCAATGCGGCAGGATGAAGCGGAAGGCGGGGTATCCACCATCATTCAGAACCTGATAAAGCAGGTATCGCAACCGTCCGCCTTGACACATTGCTGAGAAACATCGGGCACCAAATAAAAAGCATTGCGCCGAAAGGCGGCACAGGGAAATTTAAATGATTACCGGCAAATCGCATCCCCAACCGATGCAGCAGGAAAGCCGCACTAGTTGTAAACTAGCGAAAGCTGCCTTGACGCTTTGCCGTTAATCACCCGACAGGCCGCCGTGCAGACTCACCAATAACCGACACATAACGCCCAGCTGCCAATTATGTACAACGCATCAGGATTAAACGACAAGGACCAATGCCTGAGGGAATATGCCCATCTGGTGAAGCGTATCGCGCACAAAATGATGGTTAAACTGCCCCACAGCGTGCTGATCGACGACATCATTCAGGCCGGCATGATGGGCTTGCTGGATGCCGCCAGCCGCTACAATGAATTTCACGGCGCACAGTTCGAAACCTACGCGACGCAGCGTATCCGCGGCGCGATGCTGGACGAGCTGCGCGAGGCGGATTGGCTGCCGCGCAGTTTGCGCCGCGATATGCGGCGTATCGAAGCGGCCATCAACTGCCTGCAACAAAAGCTGGGCAGATCGCCGAACGAAACCGAGATTGCCGAAGAGATGAAGTTATCTCTTCCGGAATATCAACAACTGCTGCAGGAATCGCGCGGCGCGCAGCTGGTCTATTACGAAGATTTTCACGGCGAAGATCACGATGATTTTTTCGAACGTTTCGAGTTTAACGACGACTCAAACCCTCTCGACCTGCTGGAAGACGAGCGTTTCAAGACCGAACTGGTACGCGCGATCGACAGCCTGCCGGAACGTGAAAAGATGCTGATGGGCATGATCTACGAGCAGGAGATGAACCTGCGCGAAATCGGCGAAGTGCTGGGTGTCGGCGAGTCGCGCGTTTCGCAGCTGCACAGCCAGGCGGTGGCAAGATTACGCAGCTGGATGAAGGGTTATTAACAGGAACCCCTGATGGATAAACTCGCCATCTTGGGTTTGATCATCAGCCTGACCGGCATCCTGTCCGGGCAACTGCTTGAAGGCGGAGATCTGTCCATCCTGCTGCAGGGCGCGGCTTTCCTGATCGTCTTCGGCGGCACATTGGGTGCGGTGATGCTGCAAAGCCCCCTAAAAGTATTTACCCTGTCAGTCAGGATGTTGGGCTGGGTATTCGTCACGCCGAAGCAATCATCACCGCAGGAATTGATACACAAAATCACCGGATGGAGTTCGGTAGCGCGGGTTGACGGTATTCTGGCGCTGGAGGGCAATATTGCCAAGGAGCCGGATCCCTTCCTGCAAAAGGGATTGCAGTTGCTGGTGGACGGTTATAGCGCCGACAAAATTCGCGAAGTGCTCAATGTGGAGATCCACGCGTGGCAGCAATTGCGCTGGCAAGCAGCCTCGGTATGGGAAGCTGCCGCCGGTTATTCGCCGACCATCGGGATTATCGGCGCGGTGCTGGGGCTGACGCACGTCATGCAAAATCTCAGCGAACCGGCCAAGCTGGGCAACGGTATCGCCGTCGCCTTCATCGCCACTATCTACGGTGTGTCGTTAGCCAATCTGCTGTACTTGCCGGTAGCCAATAAATTGAAAGCCATCATCACGCATCAAGCCGATATGCGCGAAATGCTGGTGGATGGGCTGGTAGCTATCGCGAACGGCGATAATCCCCGGCTGATCACCGTCAGGTTGCAAAGCTATCTAACCTGATCATGGAGCGTAGGGGCAAGCGCGCGGAACACAACAACACGGATCGTTGGCTGGTCTCGTATGCCGACTTCATTACCCTGCTGTTTGCCTTTTTCGTGGTGATGTATTCCATTTCATCCGTGAACGAGGCGAAGTACAAAATCTTCAGCGATTCGCTCAACATCGCCTTTTCCCAGCGATTGCCCATAACCACGCCGATTGCCCCAGTCAATCAACCGCTGGTTCAGCCCACCCAGCAAAGGACGCAACCCCCCAGCATCGTGCCGGGTAGAAACAAAATACTGGTGGATAAGCATACCGCGCAACTGGGCGAACAGCAGCGCAAAATTGAGGAGCGCATGAAGAAGCTGGCTAGCGGATTGCGCCAGGTGATGGCTCCGATGATCGAGCAGCGTATGGTCAATATCAACCAGACCAAGCGCGGGGTGGTCATGGATATCAGCGAGAGCACATTATTCAACATCGGTGAAGCAAACTTGCAGGACAGGTCACTGGATGTGTTGCGTCAGGTATCTACTATATTGGGCAAGGAAGATATGCCCATTGAGGTGGAAGGCCATACCGACGATATCCCCATCACCACCGCACAATTCCCTTCCAACTGGGAATTGTCGTCAGCGCGTGCCAGCAGTGTAGTCAGGGTACTGATTGAAAACGGCATGCCCGCAAAACGCCTGACTGCAGTTGGGTTAGCCTCGAACCAGCCGTTGGCACCGAATAACAGTGCAGAAAACCGCGCCAGAAACCGGCGGGTAACGATCACTATCGTGTCACCCAATTTGGATCGGGAAACAGGGTCCGAGTAACCGCGGACACCCAAAGTGGGAAAACACCTTGTCAATAAAATGACACTCTCAAATCCGAATCATCTGCACGGCAGAGACCCGGGTCAGAATTCGTGAATAATAAGAGTCTGCGCACCGAAAGAGAAGAAGAATGCCACACCCCAAACCAAACTCTCACTGAGCACATCCTGCATACTTTGATCCGGATCTTTGTTGATCAGGATACCCGCCATCAGCACAACCATCCCGACTACCAGTACTGCTAATGTAGAAAATATAGAATTCATTTGTTTCTCCTATCCGTTTTGTTCAGTTAATCCGTGCAGCCCTGAAAAACCATCCAGCGCTACCGGACAAACATACGACACTCCGTTACAACAACAGTGCTGCGTCTATCAGGCAATCCCACCACTCCGGATACAAACAAACTGCTGCATAGGTGTGAACGATACACAAAACATTTTCAAGTTCATATATGCCAAAATATCTATATATTTCGGCCTATTGCATACGAACTGTAGGTATTAACCGGCCTGCGATTTTTAGTTTCTTTCGCATTGCAGCGTGTTTAAAAATCGCCGGCCAATTCAAAATTGACCCGTAAAAACCTGTAAAATATTTTCATCCCGCTTTAGCCCATATTCATATGTCCTGGTTCATTACCAATTTCATCGCCGCCATCCTGCTGCCGCCGCTCAACATGCTGCTGGTGCTCGCGCTGGGTATCCTCTTGCTGTATCGCCGCAGCAAATTTGCCAAGCCGTTACTGTTTGTTGCTTTCACTTTACTGTGGATTACTTCCACGCCTTATTTTTCCGAAGGCGCGCTGCACTTGCTTGAAGGGCGCACTGCAGCGCTGGGAAACCAGCATCAAATCGGACAATCTAAAATTGCCGATGCAATCGTGATACTCGGTGGTGGAACGTACTTCCATGCACCGGAATATGCAGGCGCCGATACTATTGGTGAAGCTACCCTGATTCGCCTGCGCTATGGAGCCAAGCTCCAGCGTGAAACAGGAAAACCAATTCTGGTAACCGGTGGAAAACCGTTCGGCAACAGCACATCTGAAGCACAGCAAATGCGCTCGTCACTGGAACAGGACTTTCGGGTACCGGTACGCTGGATCGAGGATGCGTCTGACAACACCTTTGAAAATGCGCACTACTCATTTCAGACTTTGCAAAAGGCCGGCATCAAAAAGATTTATCTCATTACCCACGCTTGGCACATGCCCCGCTCCGCTGAAGTATTCCGCCGCGCCGGATTCGAGGTAATCGAAGCGCCGACCGCTTTCAGCACGCACTATCAGATCGACCTGCTCGCTTTCCTGCCCAACGCCGGATCGTTGCATGACAGCAAAATCTTTGTCCATGAAATGATCGGATTGCTATGGTATCGGGTAAGATTAGCAATCTCTAATACTTAAGCAAGAAAGGAACAACATGAAAGCGCGCGTCAAATGGGTGGAGCAAGTCTCGTTTCTGGGCGAAACAGAAAGTGGTCACGCGGTATTGATGGATGGTTCACCGGCTGCAGGCGGGCGCAATCTCGGCCCGCGCCCGATGGAAATGTTGCTGCTCGGTGCCGGAGGCTGCACCAGTTTTGATGTAATCGGCATCCTGAAAAAAAGCCGCCAAGCTGTCTCGGATTGCTATGTGGAACTGGATGCCGAACGCGCCGAAACCGATCCCAAGGTATTCACCAAAATCCACATGCACTTTGTCGTGACCGGCAAGGACATCAAACCGGAGGCTGTTGAAAAAGCCATCAAATTGTCGGCTGAAAAATACTGCTCTGCCTCCATTATGCTCGGCGCGACCGCCAAAATTACACACGACTTTGAAGTAATTCAAGAGTAGACGCGCAGTGAAGGAAGTAGATAATTTATTGCCATTGTGACTGCTACGAAACGCATTATCAGATGAGCCTCATAGCCCATTTAGCCTGATCGATGCCCCACTTCTCGAAAGACTCGTGGGACTTTATCTTGTCCTCCGAGACAGAAAGATTCACCGTCTCGGCCGGGATATAGCTCATTTTTTTGCAATCGTAGATATATTGCACGACTGGCTGCAACAACTTGTCCGGCACAACTTCCCGCACGATACCCAGCTTGTCGCTCTCCATGCGCACCAGCGAACCCGCCGGATAGATACCGATCCCTTTGATGAACGCCTGCACCAGCCGGGGATTAAAGTGGCTGCCGCTCCATTCGTACATTTTCCTTAATGCCTCGGTCGGCGACATGCCCTTGTGATAGACGCGGATCGAGGTGATCGCATCATAGACATCCACGATGGCGAGCATCTGGCCGTGCTGGCTGATCTGCTCGCCTTTCAGCCCCTTCGGGTAACCGGAGCCGTCAAAACGTTCGTGGTGCTGCGCGGCGGCATTAAACGCGACCTCGCTGATCCCCTCTAGCCCCTTGAGCAGGTCGGCGGTGTTCGCCGCATGGCTCTTCATCACGACAAATTCCGCATCGTCCAGTTTGCCCGGTTTGTTCAATATATTCCCCGGCACGATGGCCTTGCCCACATCATGCAGCAAACCGCCCAACGCCAGCTCCTTGATCTCGGTGCGCGGCATTTCCAGTACCCGCCCGAACGCGACCGCCAGCGCGGCGACCGAAACCGAGTGCTGGAAGGTGTATTCGTTGCTGGTCTTGATTTGGGCCAGCGGCAGCAGCGCGGAGGGGGCGCTGAATATCGAATCGAGAATATTGTCGACCATCGGCTCGCATTGCTCCACCTTGATTTGCTTGCCCATACGGACATCTTTCATCATGTCCTGCATCAACTGGTTGGCATTGGAGTACAGATTCTTGGCATATTCGAATTCCTCGGCGGGGGAACGTTTGACAAGAATGGTCGGCTCGGATACTGGAGCTTCAATTTCTTCCTCTTCCTCCGCTTCGGCTTCCGAGAAATCGACACCCAAACCGAGCTTGGTGTCGATATAGACTTCCGCGACACCGGCAGCATGGATCTTTTTTAAAGTGGCGGCATCGTCGATCATAAAACGGTTGAGCGCAAACGGATGATCTATCCAGCTGCAATTAAGGTCGTGGAGGTACATGCCGACCCTGAGTTGTTTTACGGGTATCTTTACGATCATTTTCGCTCACCTTCGCCTGTTATCTGCGCCGGGAATTCAGCTTATTTTGAAATCGTCGAGACAAGTATCACATACCAGCCTTAACGGCTTGATATCCACCTCGACATATCGAACAAGACTATTCTTCAGGGCCTGGATATAGCATTTTTCCTCATGCTCAGACCATATGCCGTTTTTATTCAGCAGCTCCTCTTTGATAAACCTGAAATCCTTTAACAAATTCTGGTGTGTTAATTTATGCCGGGTAAAGTCGAAGTTAACCGCGCGTGCAAACTGCTCCTCAACGAGGAAATAGGTATTCAGACATTTCTCAAATGAATCGAATGCATCAGAGAGAGCAGAAACGTCCCTGGCCGCAATCGAGCCAACTATTACGTTAATTTTGTTGTTCAGAGTCCGGTGTGTGGCACCCAACATGCTATTGCCGACACTAAGCCTTTTCGAGAACGGCATGATGAAACCCCCTCTTTCATACGCTCCATTACCATTACGCGATCCTGAAGCGCGTGGACAGTTTTTGCAGCTGCCGGGCCAAACTTTCCATTTGCTGCGCCGAGGTGGCCGTGAGTGCCGCCGACGCGCTATTTAACTCGGAACCCTGTGCGATCTGCTCGACCCGTTGGGCGATCTCGCGTGCCGCGATCGTCTGTTCCTTGAGCGCATTGGAAATTTCATTTACCGCCCGGCTGGTTTGCTCGGCACCCTGGCGAATACCCGTCATCGACTCGCCAGCCTGTTGGGCCAGTTTCACACCATCACTGACACGAACGACACCCGCCTCCATTTCCTGCGCTGCGCGCTGCGTTCCTTCACGGATCATGACGACCATCCCGGTAATTTCCTTGGTGGAATTGGCGGTACGCTCTGCCAGTTTGCGCACCTCATCAGCCACCACGGCGAAACCCCGTCCCTGTTCGCCGGCGCGTGCCGCCTCAATGGCTGCATTCAAGGCGAGCAGGTTGGTTTGATCCGCAATATCCTTGATAACACCGGCAATACTGGAAATCTGCTCGGAGAATCCTTCCAGTTCGCGAATGGTGCCTGCTGTTGATTTGACTGCCTCGGCGATACGCCCCATTTCTTCAGCTGCGGCATGAATAATGCGCGCACCTTCGTCTGATCTGGTTCCAGAAGATTGGGTAACCTCATGGGTTTCACGCGCACCTTCTTCCACATGGTCGATAGAAACGGACATTTGCTCTACCGCAGCAGCCATACTGGAGGCCGCATCCGATTGGCTTTCCGAAGCGCGGGCGCTGTTGTTTGCTGAAGCCGACAACTCGACAGCCGACTGGTTCAGCACATCCACATTTTCGCGCATCGAGGCGATCATTTCGTGCAGTGCATTGCGCATAATGGACATTTTGGCCACCAGTTCGCCAATTTCATCATGTGCGGCACGCGGCATGGGGCGGGTAAGATCGCCGTTGGCAATGGCCGTTGCCGCCTCGCTGGCCTCGCGCAAGCTGCTGCTGATATGACGCATGCTGAACCCGGCGATCGTCAGCGTAATCAGAATACCCAGAGTACCCAACCCCAAACCAAGTTGCAGGTTGAGGTTGTATCGCTCCACACCCTTTCCATATGATGCTTCAGCCGAAGCTACCTGATAGTTATTGAGTATATCGATGGACTCTTCCTGTTCGTCCCTGATATTTTTCAACTCATGGTCAAACAAATCATTGGCCCGCGCCACATCGCCCGCGGCAATCAAATCCGCCGCTTTCAAAATGAGTGCCCACATGGCATCGCGCTTGGCGGCATGATCGGCAGCCAATGGTTTTTCATCTTCATTAAGATGTGTCGCCATAATGTCCGACCAGGTTTTATCGATGTCGGCCTTGTTCTTTTTGACATTGCCCAATAGTTCGCCGACAGTGCTCTTATCGGCTCCCGTTCTCGATGCTAGCAGCAGATCGATCAGACTCATCTGGTTAAGATCATTGATCCTGCCCAACCTGTCCATAGTGACGAGACGGTCTTCGTAAACGGATTTCATTGCATCGTTGCTGGCATGCAATGCCCATAAGCAATTGCTCAACAGGGCGATGGCAAGCACCACGGGCAAAACCACCATCAGCATCAGGCGTTGCGAAATTTTAATCTTTTTAAAGAAATTCATGACACCCGCCGTCCGAATATAGCCCTCGTCCAGACGGATATTTTCCCCGTTGCGCATGCGCTGGTAGAGCGCTTCCGCACCCTGCGTCTCCGAACGTGCCGGTTTGCTGCGCACCGAGGTATAGCCGCTGCCATCCGGCAAGGGCGTGGCGGTAGCGCGCACCCAGTAGTGATCGCCATTCTTGCGCCGGTTTTTGACCAACCCGCCCCAAGGGCGCCCGCTCTTCAGCGTATCCCAGACATCGCGGAACGCTTCCTCCGGCATATCCGGGTGGCGCACGATGTTATGCGGCTTGCCGATCAGCTCCTCGCGGGAAAATCCGGATGCCTCGACAAACTCGTCGTTGCAATCGGTGATAATGCCTTTATTGTCGGTACGTGAAATGATGTTTGAACCTTCGCGCAGTTCATATTCGCGATTGGTGACAGGCTGGTTATTGCGCATGCGATCCTCTTAATTTTTTAATCTGTGATTGCCGAATTGAAATTTTTCGGCGCTATATAGTGGGCTAAATAGCAATTTTTAGGCTGACAAAACCTGATGTCAGATTCAGTTCGAATTGTTATTCGCATATGTTTTGCCTATCGCATAGGCATCTCACATATTCCGTGATAAAAAATACATGAAATACGTAAATAAAATGCATTACGTGCCAATTTTTACAGGGTATCAAAACAGGAAAAAGAAACCTTACAGAAGCCTACGATGCCGCTTGGCGGCAATTGAAAGTGGGTTGCTGCAACCTCCCACGAATTTAAACTCCGACTACATCACCCTCACACCCACACATAACTGATAACCGAACTGGCGGATAGATTTGATGGGTTGCCCGGCAACACCGGCCTGCACCAGCTTCTTGCGTATCCGGGAAATTTGCACCTCCAAACTGGTTTTGCTGTAGTCGGCTTCACCCTTGCCCATCAGGGCGATGATTTGCCAATTTTCCAGCCGATGTCCCGGCGCGCGAACAAAAGCGGCTAACAGCGCGGCTTCGTGGGCAGTGAGACTGACCTCACCCTGCTCACCAGACAGTGAAAGCTTGTTAAGGTCAAGTTTGAGGGCGGATGTAACATGGGAAACCGGCTTGAGGCGGCGGGACAATGCCTGAATCGCCGCGCTGAGTTCTTCTACCGAAGTCGGCTTGGTAAGATAAATATCGGCACCGCTCTCGTACCCCTGCATTTTTTCTGCAAGCTGTCCGCGCGCGGTGACCATGATGATACCGACATCCGGCTGGGTCTGGCGGATACGCCGGGTCAGGCTGATACCGTCCTCGCCCGGCAAATTGAGGTCGATCACCATCAGATCAATATGCATGACATTCGCCATATCTGCCAGCGCTTCGGCGCAGTCCACGCCGGTCACATGGTGACCTTCGCCGCGCAAGGCCGCTACGGTGACTTCGCGCAGCACATCGTGGTCTTCCACCACGATGATATTCAGCAGGGTATCCATAGGGTGAATCTTACTTTTTCCTGTACGACATCATATGCAACCTGTCCGCCCAGTAATTCCGTGAAACTGTGCACCAAATACAGGCCGAGACCGGAACCGGTTTGTTTGTGCGCACCCGGACTGCGGTAATACTTGCCAAACACCTGGGCGGAATCCGGCAGCCCCGCCACTCCCGGCTGATTCATTACAGTCACACTGACACCCGGTATGTCACAGCGACGGTCTGGCTCGGCATAAATCTCGATCAGGGATTCCGGCAGTGAATATTTGATGGCATTGCCGATCAGGTTGCCGAGAATGATACGCAATAATTGTACATCGGTATTGAGCTCCGGCAGGGATGCACTCGTAATGGATATTCGATCCGGCGCACCGCTGCTTGAGCGCAATTCAGCAAGTATCTGTTCGATGTGGCAAGGTTGCACATAAGGTGTCAGCTTCCGCTGTTCCAGCTGATCCAGCTGCCGGCATCGCTCGACAATCCCGCTCATATCCTCCAAAGCCTGATCGGCATGTCGTTTGAACGGCCCTTCCGCCTTCATAACCCCCAGCGCCATACGTACCACTGAGATAGGAGTTTTAAGCTCATGGGTAAGCATATCCATGAAGCGGTGTTGTTCAGCCAGTGACCGTTCGATAGCTTCATTGGACTGCCTGAGACTTTCCTGAATAACCAGATTATGCTTTTCGCTGGCGAGCAACTTGCGGTTAATGCGGTAAATATAGAGTGTTACCGACGAGATGACTGCTATGACTAGCAGGGCAGCCAGCAGACTGCGATAGAACCAGGTCAAGTCCGGTTCGCTCGCGTCGTACATAAATCCCGCCAAAGAAAAATCGTGCGGCAAATGTCCAATATCCGCGTAGGTGTTGGCTATATCACGCCAGCGATTCGGATTCATGTAGCCGATCTCGATCAGATTGGGCTGCAATAACGGAATCATCTGGTCCGATTCAAAACGCAAATATTCGCGGCTATGTTGCGTTGAATACTTGGCAAGAATCAGCGCAATCACTTCGTCGCGATGTTCTTTTGCATATTGCCAGCCGCGCAAACTGGCGGCCCGAAAGGCTTTAACACGCTTTGGATTGGACTCTAACTCCTGCGTCGAGGTAAACAGATTGTCGCCGTAAAAATCGATTCCCGCCGAACGGGGGCTAAAAGTCTGGTAGGGATAATGCGCCTGTTTAAAGTAGAACGGTTCGTTGGATACATACCCGGAAATCGCGTCGGTCTTGCCGGTCATCAGCCCGGTCGCATCGAAACTGTGCGGTAATTGCCGGACACGGTCGATGGGAATACCCTCTTTTTTCAGATAAGCCAGCAATTCATCCGATTGCGGCTCCAGCATGATGCGTTTGCCAATCAACTGATTCAGACTCTGGATATGCGGTGCAGCATAAATCTCGTAAGGGGATTGCTGAAACACTACGGCCAACACAACCACCGGTTTTCCTGCAGCACGTTCCAGTAACAGGCTGCTGGTTCCCACGCCATACTGCGCTTTACCTTCCAGCACGCTGCGTACTGGCTCAGTATGGGGGGCGGCCTCAACAATATTAACTTCCAAGCCTGCATCCCGGTAATACCCCTGCTCTTGCGCGGCATAATATCCGGCGAACTGGAAGGCGTGCGTCCACTTCAGTTGCAGGGTAATCTGTTCGAGTGCCGATGCGGATGTCGCGCAAATCAACATTGCGACCAGCACAAGCAGGTTATTGGCTAATCGCAGCATCACGCTTCCCCAATATCTTCATGCCATAAATCGGGATAATCACGGATGAAGTCGGCCATCATATCGATGCACTCTGCCGAATTAAGGTCAATAACATTGACACCATTCTGGCGCAACCAATCGATCCCACCCGAAAAATTTACCGACTCCCCGACGACCACGGTACCGATATTGAATTGGCGTATCAGGCCACTGCAATACCAGCAGGGCGCAAGTGTGGTAACCAGGATTTTGTCGCGATAGTTTTTTTGGCGTCCGGCCTTGCGAAACGCATCAGTTTCGCCATGTATCGAAGGATCGCCGTCCTGCACGCGACGGTTGTGCCCACGCCCCAACAAAGTGCCATCCGCGCCAAATAACGCCGCACCTACCGGAACGCCGCCCTCGGCAAGCCCGCTGCGCGCCTCGGCAAGCGTAATTGCGATTAGTTCATGGTAGTCCATAACCGCGCTCATCTCATGATTGATGTGGCCGCAATTCTACCTTGAAGAGTTTGCCAACAGTTGACGGGCAGAATTTATGCGCATTGCTTGCCTGGCTCATTGCCTGACCGGTAATGCCAGCTTCACCAATAGCGGGTATTGACGATGGCTGACAACGACCCGAAGGAGACCTTCTCGCTTCCAACCTTGTAGGACGCGGTGAGCTTGCGAACCGCATCCTACAGGCTAGGTATTTGCAATCTTTAACTGTGGTAAGTCGCCTTGGGGCTGACCGACAATAGCTGAGTCGGTACGAAACAAAATGGGAACAATTTGAGAATTAGCAAACATTGTATTTGGCCTCCCCCAGTGAACTGAATACACTTTGCTACCCGGGGGAGTTGTCCAATCGTCTATTTTTGGGTTGCCGCTTCCTGTAAAGACGAGAATCCAATCTCCAGCGTTAACAACACCATCACCGAACCAAAAAAGATTGTCTTGGAACGGCATAGCAAATCTATTTGGGCCGGAAAAGCCTATCATTAACCCATAACGACCCATATCTGTAGCTTCTCGAACAAGAATTGGGACTCTTTCTGAATTTGGTACACCTCGGTCGGCAACCGGATACAGTAACAATTCCGCAAGGTCAGAAACAATCATTTGTCAGCTCCCTTCGGTACGGATAGCCAACTTAAAAGTACAAGAAGCGCGCCAATTACAATTGAGGCAATACCATGTGGAACGTAATCAATTTTAATCAATTGAGCGCCGATCCCTAGCAGCAAAGTACCTACCGATATTCCGATGTTCTTGAGATGGCGGGAAGAACGGAATGAATCAATGCGCTCGGCTAGTATGGCTTTTTGAATCCGTTCATCGGCAAAACTGTTTGATAGCACCTCATATTTTTGGCGAAGAGCCCCCAATTCTTGCTTAGTCTGAGCTAGCTCGGCAGACATCTGAGATGTTGCCCCAGCAATGAGAGTAGATGCTACCTCCCCGCCAAAGAAACGAGCATTGGATGCAGCCAGTCCCGTAATCGCTTGTACCATGTGCGTCAACGGTTGTGCCTGAACAAGCTCGCCACTCACGTCGGCCTTGACTTGGTGACCATCTGAGCCCGATTCTTTCGGTATAGGGATGCTGGTATCGTTCATCGTTGATGCTCTCAACAGACAATTAATTATGGAGTGCGTACAATTCTATACTATAAAAATACATGGGCTTGCTCGTTTAGAAATAAGGAATTCATGCCAAGCTAAACTTTATTTCTAAAGTCCTCTGGCACAAAGGAGACCGTTACACTTATGCCCAATGTTGCCTTTTTAAACTCCTAGCAACTCACGAACTTTTTTGCGGTACTCTTGTTGAGATGCAAGGGCTTTGCTGCCAAATTTTATAATATCTGCTCGTCGAGTTTCATCCAGCTTTCCATCACTAAGAGCAGATACCAAAGTGGACAGATCACTCACAAAGTTGGCGTGAGCTAACTCGATTTCTGAATTGATGAATTTGCCTTCAATTGAATCCACCATGTTCAGGTAGTTGTTTATTGTGTTTTGTAGGTTGTTGTGAATGGGACCATTTTTAATATCATTCAGCCACCTTCCGAAGTTTTCTCCTTGAAGTATATTCTGGTAGCTCTTAACTAACTGAATATCTGCCAACTTTGATTGGTCGCTCCTATTTTTGAGTTCCATTTCAATTATATTGGCTTGCTCCTGAGCGATCAATTTACGCCGCCCAATCTCCCACTCACGCTCTTCCGTATAGAAGTCATTACGGGCACGTTTACCAAATGACATAGCGCGCGCAAGTCCAAGCTCAAACCAGGGAAATACGATGACATAACACAACGCAATTGCAATGGATGTCATGATGCTCACAAACGACACGTTTGATTCAATAAATGCGATTGTATCTTTTGCATTTTGCTTCTCTGTAAAGAAGAATACGATGATTCTCCAGTGATATGCAGTGAGCACGATAAGAGCAGTTCCCCAAAATGGACTCCTGTATCTCGCTGCAAGCTCATCTTTCAGTGATGAGAATAGATCGGCAAATGTTGTCACAGATGATAGAAGTTAATTGAGTGGCTCAAGGGATATTCAATAATGGATAAGTATATACCTATCCTAACAGACAGACCGAGAATGGAGCATCAAGTTGTAAGTCCGTTATTGGCACTTAACGGACTATTTCCGCCCCCGCCCTTTTTCCCGGAAGAACTGGCACCGTTGCCCGGATGCCTCGATGACATCCAGAAGCGGTTGCCGTTTGCTCTTGAAATCCAAAGCTCGGCAGCCGTATCTGAATGTGGCGACATGGGTAATAAAGTAGTGGATGCAGTCGTTGCACCCTGCGGGTTTATTGGCGGGGTCTTGTGTATTCATGGAGTGCGACATTTAGCAGCAGCCCGAACGAATTATTTATCCAAACACTTTCGCCAGCTCCGCACCCGGATCGTCCGCGCGCATAAACGCTTCGCCAACCAGAAAGGCGTTCACCCGGTTGCCGCGCATCAGCCGGACATCCTCCGCCTTGAGAATACCGCTTTCGGTGACGACGATGCGTTCATCCGGAATGCGCGGCAGCAAGTCCAGCGTGGTTTGCAGGCTCACCTCAAAGGTGCGCAGGTTGCGGTTGTTCACGCCGAGCAGCGGCGTAGAGAGTTGCAGCGCGGCATCCAGCTCTTCGCCGTTATGTACTTCCACCAGCACCGCCATATTGAGGCTGCGCGCCAGCGTTTCGAATGCCTGCATTTGCTTCACATCCAGCGCGGCGGCGATCAGCAGGATAGCGTCCGCACCCATCGCGCGCGCCTGATATATCTGGTATTCGTCCACCATGAAATCCTTGCGCAACACCGGCAGCGCGCAGGCGGCACGCGCCTGCTTAAGGTATTCCGCGCTGCCCTGAAAAAACTGTTCGTCGGTCAGCACTGACAGGCACGCCGCGCCATGCTGCGCGTAGCTGAGAGCGATTTCAGCGGGGCGAAAATCGGCGCGCAGTATGCCCTTGCTCGGGCTGGCCTTTTTGATTTCCGCGATCACGGCGGCTTGACCTGCGGCAATTTTGGCGCGGATCGCGCCGGTAAAGTCGCGCGGCGCGGCAGCCTGCTCCGCCTCGGCGCGTACCGCTGCGAGCGGCTTGGCGGCAAGGGCGGCTGCCACTTCCTGCGCCTTGACGGCGAGGATTTTGTTGAGGATGTCGGACATTGTTTCCCTTTTCTGATATACAACCCAAGGGCGTATTGCCATACGCCCCTACACAAACCAAGAGCGTATTGCCATACGCCCCTACGCAATATAAGGTGCACATTCTAGCGTAAGCGTGATGCTAAAATGCGCGTTGCACGCAACTCAGGAAATGTCATGGAAGACATCCAACAATACATGAAGTCCGTCGGACAGCAGGCCCGTGCGGCTTCGCGCATCATGGCACAGGCCGACACCGCCACCAAGAACCACGCGCTGACCGAGATCGCTGCCGCGCTGCACAACCAGTCCGCGCAACTCATCGCCGCGAACGCCAGAGATGTGGCCGCGGCACAGGCCAACGGGCTGGACAGCGCCTCGGTGGATCGCCTGACGCTGACCGAAAAAACCGTGCGCAGCATGGCCGAAGGCTTGCTGCAGATCGCGCAACTGCCCGACCTAATCGGCGCGATTAGTGACTTGAGTTACCGTCCTTCCGGCATCCAGGTCGGCAAGATGCGCGTGCCGCTCGGCGTGATCGGCATCATTTACGAGTCGCGCCCCAACGTCACGGCGGACGCTGCCGGGCTGTGCCTGAAATCCGGCAACGCGGCGATTTTACGCGGCGGTTCGGAAGCAATTCATTCCAATCAGGCAATAGCGGCCTGCGTACACGCTGGATTGCGCGCTGCCGGGCTGCCTGAAACGGCGGTGCAGGTGATTGCCACCACCGACCGAGCTGCGGTCGGCGAGCTGATCACCATGAAGGATTATGTGGATGTGATCGTGCCGCGCGGCGGCAAGAGCCTGATCGCGCGCATCTCCGAGGAGGCACGCATTCCGGTAATCAAACATTTGGACGGTGTCTGCCATGTGTATATCGACGACGCAGCCGACCTCGACAAGGCGATCCGTATCGCGGACAACGCCAAGACGCACCGCTACGGCGTGTGCAACGCGATGGAGACGCTGCTGGTCGCGCAAAGTGTGGCCGCCAGGGTGCTGCCGCCGCTGTGCAAAATCTATCTGGACAAGCACGTCGAGTTGCGCGGCGACGCGGCGGCGCGCGCCATCGTTGCGCAAATGCAGGCTGCCACCGAGGAAGACTGGCGCACCGAATATCTTGCGCCGATTCTCGCGGTGCGCGTGGTCGCCGGGCTGGACGAGGCCATCGAGCACATCAACAGTTACGGCTCGCAGCATACCGACAGCATCGTCACCGAGAATTACAGCAGGGCGATGCGCTTTCTGCGCGAGGTGGATTCCAGCTCGGTGATGGTGAACGCCTCGACGCGCTTCGCCGACGGCTTCGAGTACGGCCTCGGCGCGGAGATCGGCATCTCCACCGACAAGATCCACGCGCGCGGCCCGGTCGGTCTGGAAGGGCTGACCTCGCAGAAATATATCGTGCTGGGCAGCGGGCAGGTTCGCGTTTGATACAACAACCCTGTCCGCAGATTGACGCAGATTAAAAATCTCTGCTTTTAATCTGTGGATAAGTTAACCATTCAGGAAGAAGCCATGAGCCAAAGCATCGAAACCAAGGTTAACGCGGGCGACCCTTCCGGGAAGACCATGCACGCTGAAGTGCTGGTGCTCGGTGCCGGCCCCGGCGGCTACACGGCGGCGTTTCGTGCTGCCGATCTGGGCAAACAGGTGGTGATGGTGGAACGCCATACCAGCCTTGGCGGGGTGTGCCTGAACGTCGGCTGCATCCCGTCCAAGGCGTTGCTGCATGTCGCAAAAGTCATCAACGAAACCAGAGAAGTGGCGCAGCACGGCGTATCTTTCGGCGAACCGCAAATCGACATCGATAAAATCCGCTCATGGAAAGACAGCGTCGTCAGCAAGCTGACCGGCGGACTGAAGCAGCTCGCCAAGCAGCGCAAGGTGCAGGTGGTACAGGGTGAAGCAAAATTCATCTCGCCCAACAGCATCGTCGTTGCAACCGCCGAAGGCGACCAAACTATCAGCTTCGACCACGCCATCATCGCCGCAGGCTCCAGCGTGGCGCGCATCCCCGGCATCCCCTATGACGATCCGCGCATCATCGATTCCACCGGCGCACTGCAACTCCGGGATGTGCCGAAGCGCATGCTGATCGTCGGCGGCGGCATCATCGGGCTGGAAATGGCCACGGTGTATGACGCGCTCGGCAGCAAAATCAGCGTGGTGGAACTGGCCGACGGCCTGATTCCCGGCGCGGATCGCGACCTGGTGCGCCCGCTGCACAAGCGCATCGAAAAACGCTACGAAGCGATCTATCTGAAAACCAAAGTGGCCAACATCGCGGCGCAACAGGACGGCCTGAAAGTAACCTTCGAGGGCGAGCAGGCACCCGAACCGCAACTGTACGAGCGCGTGCTGATGGCGGTCGGTCGCCGCCCCAACGGGCGCGACATCGGCGCGGAAGCGGCGGGCGTGACGGTCAACGAGCGCGGCTTCATCCCGGTGGACAAGCAGATGCGCAGCAACGTGCCGCATATTTTTGCGCTCGGCGACATCGTCGGCGAGCCGATGCTGGCACACAAGGCGGTGCATGAGGGTAAGGTCGCGGCGGAAGTGATCGCCGGACACAAGTCATTCTTCGAGCCGCTGACTATTCCGTCGGTGGCATACACCGATCCGGAAATCGCCTGGATGGGACTGACCGAAACACAAGCCAAGGCACAGGGCATCGAATACGAAAAAGCCTCATTTCCCTGGGCGGCATCGGGACGCGCGCTGTCCATCGGCCGCGAAGAGGGTGCCACCAAACTGTTGCTCGACCCGCAGACACGCCGCATCCTCGGTGCGGGCATCGTTGGCACCAATGCCGGTGAACTGATCGCCGAAGCGGTGCTCGCGCTGGAAATGGGCGCGGATATGGAAGACATCGGCCTGACTATTCACCCGCACCCGACCCTGTCCGAAACGCTCGGTTTCGCGGCGGAAATGGCCGAGGGCAGCATCACCGATTTACTGCCACCGCGAAAAAATAATTCAAATTCTAAAATAGCCCGGTAGGGGCGTGATTCATCGCGCCCTTTTTACGATACCTGAATAGATCAGGGCGTGATAAATCACGCCCCTACATGAGAAACCAATCATTCGAGGACTCTCACCATGCCATTTCACAATCTCATTCGCACCATTTTCGTTGCCGCATTTTTATTTGCCGCAACCAGCGCAGCAGCCCTCGACCTTTCCGGGTTCAGCAATAAGGATCAGGTCGCCAGCCTGAAGCAGGCGCTCACTCAGGGAGCGGAAACCGCGGTAAAAAATCTGGCCAAAGAGAACGGCTACCTCGGCAACGACAAGGTGCGCATTCCGCTGCCGGAGAGCCTGCAAAAAATCGACGGTGCGCTGCGCAAATTCGGAATGGGCAAATATGCGGACGAGCTGACCACTTCGATGAATCGCGCCGCAGAAGCGGCCGTGCCTGAAGCGAAAAACCTGCTGGTCGGCGCAGTCAAAAAAATGACGGTGGAAGATGCCAAAGCCATCCTCACCGGCGGCGATGACGCTGCCACGCAATACTTCCGCAACAAGACCGAAACCGCGCTGGCGGACAAATTCAAGCCCGTCATCAACAAGGCGATGCTGAAGGTGAAGGTCGCGGAAAAATACGACCAGTTCGCCGGCAAAGGCGTTAAGTTCGGTCTGGTGAACGAACGCGATGCCAGGCTAGACGATTACATTACGCGCAAAGCGATGGACGGATTATTCCTGATGATGGCTGAACAGGAAAAAGCGATCCGCGCAAATCCGCTTGAAGCGACGGGGAGCCTGGCGAAAAAAGTTTTTTCGGCTATCAAATTCTAAGCAGGCATAACGCGCCAAGGAAGTTCTTGCCGCTTGGACAGATATTCAAAATATGAGTGAAACCGCCAGTCTCTGGTCACTTTTCTTCGGCAGTTTCTTTGCCGCCACGCTGCTGCCCGGCGGCTCGGAAGCGGTGTTATTCGGCGTACTAAAAAACTATCCGGAAACGCTGTGGCTTGCGCTGTTCGTCGCCACGGTCGGCAACACGCTGGGCGGCATGGTGAGTTTTGCCATGGGCTGGTTGCTGCCGCAAACGCAGCAACTCAAGCATGTGGAGAAATTGCGCCGCTACGGCACGCCGGTGTTGCTGCTGGCATGGGTACCGCTGATCGGCGACGCGCTGTGTCTGGCGGCAGGGTGGTTGCGCCTCAACTGGTGGCAGGCTGCGTTATTCATGGCGCTGGGAAAATTTGCGCGTTACTGGGTGATTGCAATGTCGATGCGGAGCGCGCTTATCTTCAGTCAGTAAGAACACTACCCGAACAGCGTGAGTTCAGGCCTGTCCGGCTTATCCGACTTTCCGGTACAAACGGTAATGTTCGCTCTTGTCGCCCCTGCGGCTGCCTTCCCAGATCTTTTCCCAGCGCGTTGCGTCTAACAGCGGTTTGGACAATCGTTCGCCCTGTATCAGGCGCAAATCGCAACGGTGCTTCGGATCGTGCCGGGCAAAGATATTACCGAAATAATCCAGCATGGCGCGCTGTCCTTCACCCAGATAATCGTAGCCGACGCACCGGTATTGTTGCGGCATGGCATGTTTCAGCGATGAAACCATGTTGCGGTAGCTCTTGCCGCTGTCCAGCCACGGCAGCCACAGCGTCATGGCAAGAATCCAGATCAGGGTAATACCCGCCAGCCAGTTCACTACCGCGCGGCGCATCGAGCGGCCGACGCGCCACACCAGTACCAGCCACAGCACGGTGGCAATGATGGCGGCGGCGAACGGCATGGTCTGAAACTCCGGTTCGAAGCCGGGCTGATAATCCTTCAGCCAGATGGTGATTTTGGCGTGGTTGTCCAGCAACAGTCCTGCCCAGCCCCACCACATCATGATAGCGAGCAGCGCGAAAGTCATCAGCCCGAACCAGTCCAGCGCGTTGGCCGCACCGCGTTTCAGCATGGATAGCGAGGATGCCGCCAGCAGCACAAGCGGCAGCAGCATCGGCAACGCGAATACTTCCTTGATATTCGGCACGAAGCTGAGCGTAACCAGCATCACCGCAAAACAAACCAGCGGCAATTGCAGATCGTCGCGTTGCGCCATGCGTTTGCGCGATTGCCATACCGCCCATACTGCCAGCGGGAAAGCGGGCCAAGCCAGCCACGGCAGATTTTTCAGGTAGTAAAACGATTCTTTGCCCGGCAAGTTTTTTGCGTAATCCAGCCAGTTGCCGACATTGTGCGTCCACACCCAGTCGGTGAACAAGCGCGGGGAGTGTTGATACAACAGCAACGGCCATACGCCGAGCCACGGCAGCGCGCACAGCACGGCGACACCAAGGCTGTGCCAATAATTGCGCTGGCGCCAATTCTGAAACAACGCGGGCAGCGACAATGCGATGAAGACAAACAGCACCGGCGCAATAAAACCTTTTGACATGAAGCCGATACCCATTCCCGTGCCGATCCAGATACCAGCACGCATAACCCGCTCCTGACTTTGCGCAAAGCCATACAGCATCATCGCGCAACCGGCGAGCAAGGTCAGGTCGGTGATCATCTGGTGCGCGCGCACCAGCATGCCAAGGCAGCCGATCAGGATGATCGCCGCCGCCCAACCGCGATTTTCGCCGTACAGCTTGCGGCCGGTGAGGCCGATAAACAGCATGGTCAGCGCGGTGTAAAAACCGCTGGCTAGACGCGCGCCGTCATGCGGCGGCAGTAACGGCGTCAACAACTTGGCAAACAGCGCGGCGGTCCAGTAATACAGCGGCGGCTTGTCCATAAACGGTTCGCCCGCAAGGGTCGGTACCAGCCAATCGCCGCTTTGTAATATCGAATAAATCAACCCGAAGCTGGTCGCCTCATCCGGTTTCCAGGGATCGTGTCCAACCAGCCCGGTGGACAGCCAGATCAAACACAGCAGGCCGAGCAACGTTGCTTTAGCCGGTGTGATCGGATGCGGGTCGGTTGGTTTTATAAAATACATATGACGATGGATTGGTTGTCATGCCTGGGCGAAGCCGGCATTCAGCGGTTTGAAGTTTACCGGGTTAAAAATTCAATCATGCAAGAAGCAGTTCCCCTTGCATTAATCGCGCAAATAACGATCACCGAAACAACCCCTTCAGCCCGCTTTTAAGCTGATCCTGTAACTTGGTCTTGACCTCGGTTTGCACCTTCTGCTTGACGGTATCTCCTACCATTGCGGCGAAATCCAGTGTGTATTTCAGATCGGAAAACGCCCCGCTGACCCTCACCGGCACGGTGATGCCTCCGACGATATCCCTGCCGCCCTGCCCTTCCAGCGTCTTCGCCAGCGTGGCTTTGGCGACATAATTCATGCTGTCATTGCCGATGTTGATGTCGCCGTTGCCGGTCAGGCGCAACAGCGGCGCTTTCACCGACAGGTCGTCGTTGTGCGCCACGCCGTTGTTCACCTTGAAGGTCGCCTTGAGTTCGCTGAAGTCGGTCTTCTCTTCCTTGTTGGCGGATTGCGTTTGCGTGCTTGCCCCGCCCTTGCCGAACATACCCTGAGCATCGCGCAGTTTCTTGGCAATGTTGATGCCCTTGATCGCGCCGTCCGTCAGGTTCAGCGACAGATTGCCGTTAAGCGTCTTCTTCATCGCACTGACTGTATCACCCTGCATGGCGAGGTTGATACCGACATTACCTTTGCCTTCCAGCGTGTCGAAATTCGCCGCATCTCCGGTCAGCGCGGCGACATTCACGCCGCTCAGATTCTGCCTGATGACGATGCTCGGCGAGGCTTGCGCATTCACGCTCAGACTGCCGTTCATGCTGCCCTGATACAGGTTGGCGGATAGCGGACTGACATTCACCAGCCCGTTATGCGCTTTCACATCGAGGCGCACCTTGGCGGATTTCACGTTCGCCACTTTCAGCGCACCGATGCGCAGGCTGCCGTCCAGATTGAGCTTGCGCAATACCGACAAATCCAGCGGTTGTTCTGGCTGGGCAGTTTTGGCTGAAGCGGATCGGGTTGCATCGGCAGATTTTTTCGGCAGGTACAGATCGGCATCGAACTGATCCACATCCGCATCGAAGCGGATCGTCGGGTTGGTAAAACCGTTCACACCGACTTTGGCCCTGATCTGGCTTTGCAGCAATCCGCCTGCGAGATTCGCCTGAACACTCTGCTTTAACGCATCCACTTGCACGCTGCCCTTCATCTCGCTGCTCACCGATTTGTTCGGCAGCTTGTCACCGGTGGCCTTGACCGCCACGGTGAGGTTGCTCAAGTTGAATTGCCGTGCCTGAAAGTTTCCCGAAAGCGGCGAGCTGAGCGTCACCTTGAAAGCCTGCTCGGGCTGTTTCATATCCAGATCGAGCGTGAACGCGCTGCTCTTGAAAGATTGTGCGTTGCCTTCCAGGCCGGGCAGCGACAAGGCTGCGGCAATATTACCGGATGCGCCGTCCAGCTTGGCATTCAGCGTCAATTTGTCGCCGGAGAATTTATCTTTAGCCAGACTCAGCGCCGGCGCATCCAGCGTGGCCTCGAAGTTATCCTTGGCTTTTTTTCCGGTCGCATGCAGCGTAAATTTGCTTGCGCTGAATTCCTGCGTGGTCAAATCCGCGCTGGCATCGCCGCCGGCATTCAGCGTCAGATTGCTGATATCCAGCGCTGCGCCGCCGGCCTGCAAATCCAGACCCTCCAATTGATAACGCTGTTTTTCCAGATCGAAGGTCAGCGTGGTCTTGAGCTGCGCGGAAATGTCCAGCTTGGGTTGATTCGCCTGCACGCTGAATGACAGGTCGATCTTGCTTGGTGCGCCGTTTGCGATGCGTCCGGTCTTCAGGTTTAAGTCCCTGATCGCGTACTGCGCCCCCGTGCCTTCATCGCGATAAATGAGATTTGTTTTTTCTATGGATACCGATGCAATATCGAATTTAACCGGCTGGCTATCGTCATTTTTCTTTTCATCTTTGCCCAGCAGATCGTCGATATTGGTCGGGCCGTTTTTATATTTGACCAGCGTGGCATTTAAACCGCTCACCGCCACTTCATTCACGATCATTTGCTTGCTCAACAATGGCATCAGCGCCAACGAAACCCGCGCATGTTCGACTGCGGCAAACTCCTTGTCGCTGTTGAATTCGGACAGCGATACCTTGCCCATAGTTGCGCCGATGCTGGGGAAGAACGAAAGTTTGATGTCACCGTTGATATGCAGATCGCGCTGCTTGCTGTCCTTCACCGCCTGAATGATTGCGGCTTTATAGTCGTTGGGATTGAAAGTCGCTGCTATGTACGCGCCACCCGCAACGGCGATACCAACCACTGCGCCAACACCTATCAAACCATACTTGAGAATTCTGTTCATGATGACTCCCGCGGTGAATGGAGGGGTTATAGTGGTGCGCTGGCAGGGTGCCAGCGCACCCGGTCAAATCACTTTTGAATAACGTGCGTGTTCGGTGCGGGTGCGCAGATATTTGTCGAATACCATGCAGATGTTGCGGATCAGCATACGTCCTTTGGGAGTCACGACGATTCGTTGCGGTGTCATTTCCAGCAGCCCTTCGCGTTGGTATTCGCGCAGTTCCTCAAGCTCGGTAGCAAAGTAGCTATCAAACTCGACCTTGTAATCGGTATTGAACGTATCTTTGGCAAGCTCGAAATGGCACATCAATGCCTGGATAATTTCGCGCCGAATCACATCATCGTCGTTCAACTCCATACCGCGCATGATCGGCAATTGATCCTTGTCCAGCGCACCGTAATATTCTTCCACCTCGCGGTAATTCTGGCTGTAGGTCGTACCGATCTTGCCAATAGCACTCACCCCGAGCGCGACCAGATCGCAATCGGAATGGGTGGAATAGCCCTGGAAGTTGCGGTGCAGCCGGCCTTGGCGCTGCGCCACGGCGAGTTCGTCCTCCGGCTTGGCAAAATGGTCCATGCCGATGTACACATAACCGGCATCGGTCAGCTTGCTCACGGCCAGACTGAGAATATCCAGCTTCACCTGCGGCGCGGGCAAATCCTGTTCCTCGATACGCCGCTGCGGCATAAAAATGGTCGGCATATGCGCGTAATTGTAGATGGACAATCGGTCCGGATCGGCGGCGATGATCTTGTCCAGCGTCACACCGAATCCTTCCAGCGTCTGCTTGGGCAGGCCGTAAATCAGGTCGATGCTGACCGACTTGAAACCGTTGGCCCGCGATGCCTTGATGATGCGCAAGGTCTCTTCCTCGCTCTGGATGCGGTTCACCGCGCGCTGCACCTCGGCATCAAAATCCTGCACGCCGATGCTGATGCGGTTGAAACCCTCCTTGCCGAGCAGCGCGATGGTTTCGTCGCTAACCTTGCGCGGGTCGATCTCGATGGAGTATTCGCCGTCTTCCACCAGCTTGAAGTGCCCGCGTATCGCCGCCATCAACTGGCGAATTTCGTCATCGCTCAGGAATGTCGGCGTGCCTCCGCCGAAGTGCAATTGTTCGACAACCTGCCCCGGCCCGAGCAGTTCAGCCTGCATCGCCATTTCCTTAATCAGGTAGCGCACATATTCGGCGGATTGGCTGCGATCCTTGGTGATAATCTTGTTGCAGGCGCAGTAGAAGCACAACGTATTGCAAAACGGAATATGGATATACAGCGACAGCGGGCGGGCGACGCTGTCGGCCCTGCGCTTGGCCAGCCATCCGGCGTAGCTCTCCGCATTAAAATCCTTGGCAAAACGATCCGCGGTCGGATAGGAAGTGTAGCGTGGGCCGTTCTTATCCAGCCTGCGTATCAGCTCCAGGTCCACGATCAGTTGATTTACAGCGTTCATAAGTACGTTACATCCTTGAAATGAATATATTGGTGCATACCCCGCATTTTACCAAAGGCAAGCGCAGCGCGATGGCTTGTTTGTGGATCCTGCCCGGAAAGTAACAAACCCGCCAGAAGCGGGTTTGATTAACTTACAGTGCTTAACGAAACGGCCAATATTATAAATATTGCCGTCAAACTGCAGCTAGCACCGCATGCATTTTACTTAATGCTTTCTGCTCAATTTGGCGGATGCGTTCGGCGGACACATTGAATTCGGCAGCCAATTCATGCAGGGTTGCCGCGTCTCCCTCACTTAACCAGCGTGCTTTCACGATACGGCGGCTGCGTTCATCCAGACCATCCAGCGCGCGCGCCAAACCGGATGTTTGCAGGCGCTCACGCTCAACTGTTTCCAGAATACGCAACGGCTCATGCTCTTCGCTGTCGGGCAGATAATAAATCGGCGCATGGCTCTCATCATCATCGCTACCACCCGGTTCCAGCGCGATCTCGTGTCCGGCAAAACGTGCCTCCATCTCGACCACGTCATGCTCGCTGACATTCAATTGTTTGGCAATCTCAGTGATCTGTTGCGGTTTTAGCTGTTCCAACCCCTGCTTCATGCTGCGCAAGTTGAAAAACAGCTTGCGCTGCGACTTGGTGGTGGCGATCTTAACCAAGCGCCAGTTGCGCACCACGAACTCATGAATCTCGGCACGTATCCAGTGCAGTGCGAACGACACCAACCGCACTCCGCGATCCGGATCGTAGTGTTTTACGGCTTTCATCAGGCCGATGTTGCCTTCCTGAATCAGATCCGCTTGGGGCAGCCCGTAACCGGCAAAACCGCGCGCAACGCTGACCACCACGCGAAGATGGGATAACACCAATTCGCGAGCGGCATCCAAATCATTCTCGGTTCTGAAACGCGTCGCTAACGCGAACTCCTCTTCCTGCGATAACAGCGGAAAGCGGTTCACTGTCTGTATGTAGCCATCCAAGCTGCCAACGGCTGTCGGAACGGGTAAGTCCATTGCAATATTCATGGCAAGTCCTCCTTTGGGGATATTTTAGCACTCTCGATACAGGAGTGCCAAGATGCAAATTTTAGACAGGCACAAGCAAATGAAAGTCCGGTTTAGGGAAGCGCTCTATTGCGGGTTAATAGATTCGGCAGTGAGCTTCTCAACGCATTGATTAAATAATATTTTTCGATTAAATTAAAAACCAAAACCATATTTAATTTGCGGCCTTTTATTGAATCAGAAATTGAACCGATGCTTTAACTCCGCCGAACACAACTCTTTTTTCAGTGCAATTTCCAAAGAATCAGTTTTTGCCTAAGAGTTGATGTTTTAGTGCGTTATCCGCCGAAAAGGAAGTTGGGCATTTTGTCGGGTAATGCGCTGGAACGAGCAGGAAGTTCCTGAATATCAGCTTTTGTTTCATCACGCCGATCCAAGCTAACTCGGCTGTAATAATCGGTTTGCCACGGCGCGTCCTTGTCGTTGGGTGTTAACTTGATAATGTATTGGAGAGCCCAGGGAACACCCTGCGTTGATTGCGTAATGCGTATGGTATCGCTCGGTATGGCGATAATCCCCGTCCCCAAGCCCAGATTTAGCGGTGTTGAGGTAATCTCGACTATTTGCCCCTCTTGGGTAATCGGGGATAATTGGCGCCGCGCTATGATCGCTTGGGCGAACTCTTCGGTGACACCAGGAAGTGTTGCCAGCACATCGGCCGGCGCAGTGTTGGGGTTGATACCAACCGAGAAACTGGTGGTTGTCAGCTCGACAAGCCTCCCGTTTTTCCATAATTCAGGCGCATTACGCCAACCGATAATGCGTTTTGATTCCCATGGTGTAACAAGATTCCTATTGGGGGGAGGTGGCAGTCCCTGTGCGCGATATTCGTCATCTTCTGCGCCATTGAGCCGGTGCAGTTTGTCTTCATCAATAAAATCACGCAGGGTATCAATCATGGGGCCGCGCTGTTCCGCAGGTATCTCTAGCAGACCCAGAAATCGCTGCATTCTGCTGTCTTCGGTCAGGTTAAGGTTCAATAAGCCGCGCGTATCCTGAAGACGTATTATGGTTTTGCCAAAACCATAATACGGGCGGTTATCAAGCGCAATCGCTGTGTTGCCCCGTCCAGCTCCGTATTCGGTCAAGGATACCGTGCCGAGGCGATAGAGTATTTCGGCTTTTGTTCCGGCCATGTCGATAATGGCACGGGTGTTTTGGCGGGATTGTTGCGCGAGTTCGATAGAGCGCGCAACGCGTTCGGAAAAATATCCCGCTGCAATGGACACGATAACCATAATCCACAGAGTAAGTACCAGAATAAATCCATGTTGCTTGCCTGGTTGTGCGGTTTGAAATACAACCTGTCTCACTGGGGGCCCCCGATAAAATCTTGCGGGCGCGCCGGGCGCTTGGACGTACCCATAGGCGAGGCGACAACGTTGAGGGGGGCAATGGAATCTTTAACCATTAACTGGATTTGTTTCGGTAGTTGTGTCGATAGCCCAAGAGGGGGGGGCCAGCTATCGGAGGACACCTGTTTCTCGTCAAAATAAATGAATCGTGTCTGGTTACCGCGCAAGACCAAGACTATTGCCTCGCGTTCTTCCTCGATGTAAACCAGCTCGGTGATACCGTCTTGCGGCTTATCCCTGAGCTTCCAGATGAACGGAGTCGGTGCGCCATATTCGTCGCTGAGCGGATTGTTGGTTAAGCCGGAAAATTCTCTGTCATCACCGTGAAATATGTGTTGGCCGTTCGGATAATCCGGGTGCAACCCTTGGACTGTCTGGCGATACCAGTCCGTAGCCATCTGGACATGCTGCATATTGAATAATTCCATCCCGAAGCGTTGTTGCAATTGGTAGGCTCGTTCAAGTGCCTGAAATAACACCCCGCTTGTCATGCCGACAATAATGAGAACCACCAACACTTCGATCAGGGTGAAACCTGTCTGGGTATGCCGGTCAGTTTTGATGTTGTTGCACACTTTGAGTATGGAATATCCGGATTAGAAAGGCGTTAATAATTCGCGCGCTTTTTTATAGCCCACTTGCTGCAACGTGAAGGAAAACCAGAATTTCCCATCCGGCTTTTGTATGGTTACCTTGGTTTGATAAAGACTGAGCTGATAGAAGCCGAGACCAAAAGGGTAGGCAGCTCCATCGCGCGGTTCTGTGGCCGCTTCTGCTTGCCACGACAAACGATACGAACCGAGATTGGCTTGCCCTTCCGGCAATATCATCGGATTGATATTGTTCATGTATTCCAGAGCATTTAAGGTGGCTGTATTTTCAGCGTTACTTTCCTGAATGCGGTTCAGGGTGATGATGTTGCTGTTGATCCAGCTGAATAATGCCATGCCTGTCGTGGCGATTAGCACCAGCGCGACGATGGCTTCTATCAGGGTAAAGCCCTGCTGTTTGCGGCCCCGAATGCTGTTCATGGCACGCCTTTGTCTGTCGCCGGTTTGCACAGCGGCGGGTTAAGTTGGAATTTTTCGCGAAATTCGTCCGGCCCAATAAGGGTAATTTTTCCGCCGCTACAAATGCCGTTGAAGCTGTAACGTATCGGTTGCGGAGCTTCAATCCGCCATCCGGGAGGAATGCTGAGGGGGGTGTTTCTGACTGCCGATGCCGCCAGTGAAGCAAGCTCCGTCGCTTGGCCGCTATTGTAGGCACGGTATCCCAAGGTGCTGATCTCGGTCAGTATGGTTTCCCGTTGGGCGGCAATTTCATAACGCTGCGAGATTGCATGCATGCTCGGCAGGGCAACGCCCGCCAACAGTCCAACCAGCACCAGGACGACCAGTATCTCGATCAATGTAAATCCGTTGAGATATTTTTGCGTGCTGCCTGCAGCGGAACGGTGTGTCATAAAAACAGTTTAAATTCGGAGCGAGTTATGCATGCGGGTTGTTTGATCTCGGGCATGCCCGGCTTCTGCCAATGGTGTACCCAAAACTGAACAACATCGCCTGAATCAAACATTAAGCAGGCCATTATAGAAATGCACACAGTCAACTTCGGTTTTCAGGGGTATTGAGCAGTTACAAATTAGCCATGAATCCGTTCGCATTTAACTTGTCGCAATGCGCGCTGTTACTGGGACGGCGGCAACACCCCGATATCGGCATCCGTGCCTTCGCCGCCGCGCTTATTGTCTCCGCCGAGCGAATAGAGCGCAAAAGGTTGGCCATTGGCTCCGGGCAGGCTGTAAAGATACGGGTTGTTCCACGGATCGAGCGGAACATCCTGGTCGAGATAAGGGCCGCGCCAATGCGCGCGGGCTAGCTCCTCGGTGGGTGACTGATTCAACACCAGCAGGCCTTCTGCCTGGGTCGGAAATCTGCCCACATCAAGACGAAAGGTTTCCAGCGATCCTTTGAACATTTTGATTTGCACTTCGGCAGTTTTTACTTTGGAACTGTCCACGCGGCCAAACAGCCTTGGGCCGACCAATCCTGCCAACATGCCAATGATAACCAGTACCACGAGCATTTCGATGAGGGTGAAACCCCGCTGTGTTTTAAGTGAATCATTCATTGAGCTAATTCCCGTGTAAATATTCTGTTATTCATTTTGCAAACATTAACTGACGCTGTCATTCATGCTGGTCACCGCGAGCATGATGGCAACCATGATTACGCCAATCACGATTCCAATCAATATAATGGCAATCGGCTCGAGCAAAAGCAGGAAGCGTTTCATTCTATCGCGTCCGGCATTTTCATGCAGTGTAGACAATGCGCGCAACATCGGCGCAAGCGCACCGGAGCGTTCGCCCACGCGCACCAGATTAATACCTGTCGCTCCCAGCGCGCGATTGGTGGCCAGCGCATCGGCAAAGCGTGCGCCGCCGCGCACATCGCGTAGCACCTGTTGCAAACTGTTGCGCAACGTGGAAACTTTAACGCCGCTCAGTGCCAGTTCCATCGCGGTAATGATGGGAACGCGATTTTCCAGTAGCGCGCTTAACATGGATGCCCAGCGGCCCATTTCCGTCTCCACGATCCATCGTCCCAGTATCGGCACACTTACCAGCCCTTCAAAGGCCCGGCTCCGCATAACCGGGTTACGCAGCGCAGCAACTGTTCCCATGACCAGGGCCAATGAAATCAGACCGACCCAGAGCAGATTGGCCTGCACGAACATCCCGGTACCGATGACCCATTTGGACAGCAGCGGGATGTTCGCCGTATTGCCCTTGAGCAGGCTGGCAAATTTTGGCACGACCACGATAAACACCAGCAATATTGCGGAGATGCCGGCAACGACAAGTATCGCCGGATAGGTCAGCGCGTTGCGCATTTCCTGGCGCATGCGATCTTCATATTCCATTTGTGCAACCGCGGTCTGCAATGACAGGCCGAGCTTTCCGGTTAACTCGCCCGCCGCAACCAATTGGTACAGGTAGGTGGGCAGATCAAGTTCGGTCAAACGCAACGCCTCGGAAAACCGTTCGCCGCGCCGCAACGCGCTTAGCGCGTTGGCGAAGGCCGTGCCGATAGCTGTTCCTGCATGCGCGATGCTGATCGAGTCTACCGATTCGGCCAAAGGCACGCCGGCATTGAGCAGGGTTGTCAGTTCCTGTATCGCCAGCGTTTTGTCCTGATTGCTGGCTTTTTTATTGTGCGCGCGTCCAAGGGGCTGGTTTGTCGCGGCATTCGTAATGGAAATCGGTACCAGATTTTGCTGTTGCAGCAGGCGCATCGCTTCACGGTCATTGGCGGCGCTGATTTGACCCGTCAGCACATGCCCTTCCGCATTGGCAGCCTGATACTGAAAATCCATCAGATGGTCTCCCCGGCATCGCTCAAGCCGGTAACGCGCAATACTTCATCTGTGCTGGTAAGCCCCCGCCAGGCCTTGATGATTCCATCTTCCCGGAGATTGCGGTAGCCCTGCTGCTGTGCGAGTCTCAGCATCCCGGCCGGCGACTCGTGACGCATGATGGCTTCTTGAATTGGCGGGGTAACTTCAAGAAATTCGTATATACCGAGCCGTCCGCGATAGCCGCTGCCCCGGCAATCCGGGCAGCCCTTGGCAATTCTCCAGGCGGATTTCCCCTGGAACAGATGGGGAACCCGGGCTTTTATTTTTTCAGTAGCTTCGACAAAGTTTTGCGAAGGTTCTGCCGGCACAGCGCATTTGTTGCACAGTTTGCGTACCAAGCGCTGTGCCTGTACGGCACGCACGGCAGATGAAACCAGAAAAGGTTCTACGCCCATATCCAGCAAGCGTGTGAAGGCGCTCAGGGAATCATTGGTGTGCAAAGTGGATAGCACCATATGTCCGGTGAGTGCCGATTGCACCGCAATTTCAGCGGTCTCCAAATCACGGATTTCGCCGATCATGATGATGTCCGGATCCTGACGCAAAATGGCACGCAGGGCGCGCGCAAAAGTGTAGCCGATGTCACTCTGGGTCTGGATTTGGATAATGCCGGGCATTTTGTACTCGACCGGATCTTCCACCGTAATGATTTTTCGCGTCCGGTCGTTGGCTTTTTCCAGGCCTGCATAGAGCGTGGTGCTTTTACCGGAACCGGTCGGTCCGGTTACCAGCATAATTCCGTGCGGTTCATTGATGCATTGGAGAAATTGTCGCAAATGGTCGGATTCCATCCCCATGGAATTGAGATCGAGGTCGGCACGTTCTTTGGGCAATAGACGCATGACAATGGATTCGCCATTGACACCCGGCACGCAGGAAACGCGAATATCCATCTCCACGCCGCTGGCGCGGGTGGAAATACGTCCGTCCTGCGGCAGTCGCCGCTCGGCGATATCCATGTTGGAAATGAGTTTGATGCGCGAAGCGACTGCATCAAAACGCTCGCGCGGCAAAGTCATGCGCAGGTGCAATACACCGTCGATGCGGTAGCGCACCACGAAAGAACGTTCCTCCGGTTCCAGATGAATATCCGATGCATTATCGTCGACGGCCTGCGATAGCAGATTATTGACCAGCTCGACAATCGGAGCTTCTTCGGCGAGTTCGCGCAAGTGCGCTATTTCATCGTGCAATCCTTCGTGAGAGCTTTGCTGTAGGGGTTTAAGCGCATTCTCGATATCATGGGTGCGGGCAAACCCCCATTTCAGCGTGCGGGGCAGATAGGCCGCGGAAAGAGTTTCCTGCAGATTGCTGTCAATCGGGTCACGCGAGGCGCATTGAATAATGCCCTCTTCATCTTCCCATACCAGCACATGTTGATCTTGGAACCATGCGGGTGAAAGCCCGCTTAGCTGGATAGTATTCAGAATTGTTTCGTGCGGTATACGCAGCTCGTCGCTGCCGAACAAAGGCAAATTGAGCTGCTCGGCAAGAACGGGCAACAGGGCATCTTCTGAAATGGCTCCAATACGGACGAGTATTGCGCCAAAACGTCCCTTGAACTGCTGCTGAAACGCCAATGCCTTGTCTATATCTTGGGCATTAATCAGCGCACGTTGCAGCAACAATGCGCCGATGGGCTGCGATGTTGAATTGGATGTTTCCATCTGTGCTGGTTTGTACCCGTGTATTTGAGCTTATTATTCTAGCATTTAGGGCGCATCGCGTGAAATTTCTCGACTAGAACGTTCCATGCATAAAGAAGGGCTCGGGAGCTTCAGGCATAAATTACCTTGACGTTCTCCGGCTGCAACAGCTCGCGCAAATCATGCAGCAAATCGTCGTGCAAGGTTACCTGCCACGCTTCGCTCAGGCGCAATTGGCAAGTTGCGTCATCGTTGCGGTAGTGAATCTGCACCGGGCATTTGCCGTCGCGCCACGGTGTAAATATCTTCTTGAATTGCGCGACACCGATGCTGCCGTTGCAGCGCAATGACAGTTGCTGCGCAAAATGGGAGCGTGCCGAGGCGAAGTCGAACAACTCTTCCCCGCTCACGCGCATGTTGCCGGAATATTCGTCCAGACTGGCTCTGCCGCGTACCACCAGCAATTCGTCCTCGCGTATCCACAGGCGGTTGGCCTCGTAGATTTCGTTGAATACCGTCAACTCCGTCTGCGCGCTGCCGTCATCCAGCGTAACGATGGCCATGCGTCCGCGCCGCGTCTGCTGAATGCGAAAACCCGATACGATACCCGCCAGCACCACCGGCACGCCGCGCCGCGATTTATCTTCCGCCCGGTGCCCGCGATCTTCCGCGCGCGAGGCAAATTGCGGGGTCAGGTCGCCCAATTTTACCTTGATGAAATTGGCCAGCTCCGCCGCATATTCCTGATAGGGATGCCCGCCCAGATAGATACCCAGACTGGTTTTCTCGTGCGCCAGTTGCTCGCGCAAGCGCCAGCGCGGCACATCGGCGGTCTGCACGATCAATACCGCATCCGCTTCGTCGTGTCCGAACAAACTGTTCTGGTTGGCCGCCCGCGCCTGCTGATCGGCACTGGTCAGCGCCGCGTCCACGCTGGCCATCAGCGCGGCGCGGTGATCGCTGATGGTGTCGAAGGCACCGGCGCGGATCAGCGTCTCGATGGTGCGCCGGTTGACGATGCGCTTGTCCACGCGGCGGCAGAAATCGAACAGATCCTTGAACGGCCCGCTCGCGCGTGCCTTGACGATGCTGGCAATCGCCGCCTCGCCGGTACCCTTGATCGCACCCAGCCCGTAAGCAATGGTCTGATCGTCCACCGGGGAAAACGCGTAGCCCGAACTGTTTACATCCGGCAGCAGCACGCGCAGTTTTTGCTGCAGCGTATCGGCATAGAAGGTACGCACCTTCTCGGTATTGTCCAGATCGGCCGACATTGTCGCCGCCATGAACGCGGCCGGATAATGCGCCTTCAGGTAAGCGGTTTGGTAGGCCACCAGCGCATAGGCCGCCGAGTGCGATTTGTTAAAGCCGTAGCCGGCGAACATCTCCATCAGGTCGAACAGCCGCGTCGCCAGCTTGTCGTCGATGCCGCGCTTGACCGCGCCGCCGACGAAGATGTCGCGATGTTTGGCCATCTCTTCCGGGTTCTTTTTGCCCATCGCGCGGCGCAGCATGTCCGCGCCGCCTAGCGTGTAGCCGCCAATAATTTGCGATATCTGCATCACCTGTTCCTGGTACACGATCACACCGTAGGTCGGCTTGAGCGAGACTTCCAGGTCGGGATGGAAATAATCGGCGGTGGCCTTGCCGTGTTTGCGGTTGATGAAGTCCTCGACCATGCCGGATTCCAGCGGGCCCGGGCGGAACAGCGCGACCAGTGCGACGATGTCCTCGAAGGTATCCGGCTGCAGGCGCTTGATCAGGTCTTTCATGCCGCGCGATTCCAGCTGGAACACCGCGGTGGTATTGCAGGCTTTCAGCAGATCATAACTCGCCTTGTCGTCCAGCGGCATCGTCTCCAGCGTGAATGGTGCGGTGCCGCCGCACAGCCGCGCGACATGGCGCATCGCCCAGTCGAGGATGGTCAGAGTACGCAGGCCGAGAAAGTCGAATTTCACCAGACCGATCGCCTCGACATCGTCCTTGTCGAACTGGCTGACCACGCTGGTGCTGCTGTCGGCGCAATACAGCGGACAGAAATCGGTGAGCTGCCCCGGCGCGATCAACACGCCGCCGGCGTGCATACCGACGTTGCGCGTCAGATCCTCGAGGCGTCCGGCCAGTTCCAGCAACTCCGGCACACCCTCCTCGCGTTCGGCGATCGCGTTGATCTCCGGCTCCATCTCGCGCGCTTTTTTCAGCGACACCGGCTTCACCCCCTCCACCGGGATCGCCTTGGACAGGCTGTCGCACAGTCCGTACGGGAAATCCATCACGCGACCGACATCGCGGATCACCGCCTTGGATGCCATCGTGCCGAAGGTGGCAATCTGCGACACGCACTGCGCGCCGTACTTGTCCTTCACATAATTGATGACCAGCTCACGCCCGTCCTGACAGAAGTCCACGTCGAAGTCGGGCATCGACACACGTTCCGGGTTCAGGAAACGCTCGAACAGCAGCTCGTAGCGCAGCGGATCAAGGTCGGTGATGAGCAGACAGTACGCCACCAGCGAACCCGCGCCGGAGCCGCGCCCGGGGCCTACCGGCACGCCGTTGGGAAATTCCTCGGAACGGTAGGCTTTGGCCCAGCGGATGAAGTCCGCCACGATCAAAAAGTAGCCGGGAAAGCCCATCTGGATGATGGTCTCGGTCTCGAACACCAGCCGCGCCTGATATTCCGGCAGCTTGGCGGCGCGCTCGGCCTCGTCGGGATAGAGCAGCACCATGCGTTGCCTCAGTCCGCGCTCGGATTCGCTGCGCAGAAAATCATCAAGACTCTCGCCGTTCGGCGTGGGGAAATCCGGCAGGCGCGGCTTGCCCAACACCAGCGAAAGATTGCAGCGGCGCGCGATCTCCACGCTGTTCTGCAATGCTTCAGGCAGATCGGCAAACAGTTCCGCCATCTCGGCCTGCGTCTTGAAATATTGCTGCGCGGTGAATTTCTTGGCGCGGCGCTTATCGTTGAGCACATAACCTTCGGCAATACACACGCGCGCCTCATGCGCTTTGAAATCTTCAATACCGAGAAACTGCACCGGATGCGTGGCGACCACCGGCAAACCGAGTTTGGCGGCCAGATGAATCGCGGCGTGGATGTAATGCTCCTCGTCGGCAAATCCGGCGCGCTGCACTTCGAGGTAATAACGGTTGTTGAACAGCGCCGCCCATTCCTGCGCGAACTGTTTGGCCTGCTTCGTGTTGCCGGCCAGCAGCGCGCTGCCGACATCGCCGAGATGCGCACCGGATAAAGCGATCAGGCCGTTGGTTCCCTCGTGGAGCCATTCGCGGCGCAGTTCGGCGCGGCCGCGATGCTGGTTTTCCAGATAGGCGCGCGACAACAGACGACACAGTAGCAGATAACCCTCGCGCGACTGGCACAGCAGCAACAAGCGGTGCGGCCGGTCCCGGTCGGCATCGTTGCTGATGAACACGTCGCAACCGACCACCGGTTTCAGTCCCGCGCCGCGCGCGGACTTGTAGAATTTGATCAGCCCGAACACGTTGTTCATGTCGGTCAAAGCCAGCGCCGGCATTCCGTCGCTCTTGGCGGCGGCGACCGCCTCATCCACGCGCACCATCCCATCCGAAATGGAATATTCGCTGTGCAGACGGAGATGGACGAAGGATGGTTGCGGCATGATGTAACGCTCAAAAATCAGGAATGGATTTTAGCACTGTATGGCCTCCCGATTAACCCTGAAATGGATGCCATGAAAAAGCCATTTTTGCGCATGCAAATAATGGCACTGAAATGACAATTCAAGCGGTCTGTTAAAATTCTGCCGATGCAAACCCCCCTTACCCCGCAACGCGAAAAATATTTGCTGTTCACTCTCGCCGGCATCCAGTTCAGCCACGTGCTGGATTTTATAATCATGATGCCGCTCGGGCCGATCCTGATCAAAGCGTTCGGTATCGGCACGCACGAGTTCGGCCTGCTGGTCGCGTCTTACAGTTTCAGTGCCGCATTGTCCGGTCTGTTTGCCGCGACGTTCGTGGACAGGTTCGAGCGCAAACGCCTGTTGCTGCTGATGTTCGCGCTGTTCGGTGCGGCAACACTGGCCTGCGCTCTAGCTCCCGGTTATGCCACGTTGCTGATCGCGCGCGGCATGGCCGGTGCGTTCGGCGGTGTGATGGGCGCGCTGGTGCAGACCATTGTCGGTGACGTAATTCCGTTTGCGCGGCGTGCCCGCGCCAGCGGTGTAATATCGGTGGCATTTTCGCTGTCCACCGTGGCGGGTGTGCCGCTGTCGCTATGGCTGGCGCATTATTTCCAGTGGCGTGCGCCGTTCATTTTCATCGCCGTGATGGTGGCGGCGTTTCTCATCATCGGCATGCGCGTCCTGCCGGAGCTGCGCCGCCATATCAGTACAGACAAACAACGTCACCCGTTTGCCGCAATGTTTGCCGTATTGCGCGACCCAAATCACCTGCGCGCGCTGTTGTTTTCCGCGCTGATCATTTTTTCCGGTTTTACGGTGATTCCTTACATCACCATTTACGCGGTAAGCAACGTCGGTATCGCGCAACAGGACATCCCGTATATTTACCTGTTTGGCGGTGCGGCGACACTGATCAGCGCGCGGCGCATTGGTCACTGGGCCGACCTGCATGGCAAGATCAGAATCTACCGCATGGTTGCCATCGCCGCTTTGTTGCCGCTGCTGGTAGTGACGCAGATCGGTGCCGTGCCATTGTGGCTGTGGCTGGTCTGCACCACCGTATTCTTTGTGCTGGTATCCGGGCGCATGGTTCCGGCGATGGCGATCATCACCTCGGCGGCGCAGCCCAAACTGCGCGGCACTTTCATGTCGCTCAATGCCACCATGCAAGCGTTTGCGATGGGGCTGGCAACCACGCTGACCGGCTTCGTTATCACCCAGGATGCCGGTGGCATGATCACCGATTATGCGACGGTCGGTTATATCGCGATGGCGGCGAATATGCTGGCGGTCTGGTTCGTTGCACGTATCGTGATGCACGATCAGAACACTGCGCTGCCGGATGTTGCACCAAAGTAAGCGCACACCCAAAAAAGGTGAAGCCCAATCTGTTGCGAACCACACAGGACTTTGCGCCCGATAGTATGGCTCGACTTCACAGCTATTCCAGTTCCACCCTGTCAGTCAAACACCGATAGCAAAATTTCTCCACCGCCTACACGTTAATCAGACAAACGCCGATAGTGGCTTCACGCGTAGCGGGACATCATCGCTCCGTGCGTTGCCGCACAATGGTACCGCCGTCGCGGTGGTACAACCTGTTTCCCTGTTTGCGGTAGTTAATTGAGGAGTATTTATGAGTCATAACCTTACCCAGCCGGACGAGATTGAGCGTGTTTGGAGGTCAATGCCGGGGCAGGATATGGACATAAAAACTCCGGACGGGTCACAGTTTGGCAGAACCGTTAAAAATACAGAGCGCGATGAATTTGTCGTGGCTGCAGAGTTTTCATGCGGTGTCGCGCATCAGAAATTCACTCAACCGGACCGATAGTCAGACGAACACAGTTTTAAAACGGCAGCTATGTATTCATTGTTGGATTTAACCGTAATTGCAATTTACTGAGGAGCGTCATCATGAAACTCGAAGAACTGCGCAGCATCGCCAAGTCTCACCATATCACCCCCGGCAAAATGTCAAAAACCGAACTGGTGAAATTGATTCAAGCAAACGAGGGCAATTTTGACTGCTTCGCAACCGCTTACCACGGCGAATGTGACCAGACCGGCTGCTGCTGGCGCGAAGATTGTTTTTCCGCTGCTCGGCTGAACTAACTAAAGGAGAGTCATTATGAACCTGGTTAAATGGGATCCATTCAAGGAGCTGGAAGATGTTTCCGAGCGATTAAACCGCATTTTCGGGCGAACCGCGGCCATAAACGAATCAAGCCGTGAAATGCTGGCTGTAGCGGACTGGATGCCATCCGTCGATATCAGCGAGACGGATACGGCGTATCTGATTAAAGGTGAGATTCCCGGGGTGAAAAAAGAAGATGTCAAAGTCACTATTCAGGACGGCATGCTCACCATTCAGGGCGAACGCAAGCAGGAAAAAGAAGATAAGGGCAAAAAGTTTCACCGTGTGGAATGTTGCTACGGCAGTTTCATGCGCAGTTTCCGGGTGCCCGATGACGCCGACGAGAACTCTGTCAAAGCCGAGTTTAAGGACGGCATGCTCAACGTCACGCTGGCCAAATCCGAAAAGGCCAAGCCCAAACAGATCAATGTTTCAGTGTTGTAACCCGCAGGGGGGTGTCCCTGTTTTATTGGCAAGGAGATAGTCACATGGCAATCGGTACAGTTAAATGGTTTAACGACGCAAAGGGTTTTGGTTTTATTAGTCCGGATGATGGTGGAGATGATTTGTTCGCACACTTCTCGGCGATCAACATGAGCGGTTTCAAGTCGCTCAAGGAAGGCCAAAAAGTCAGCTTTGAAATAACGCAGGGCCCCAAGGGCAAGCAAGCTTCGGACATCAGAACACCTGCATAAAATGTACGGGCGGCAAGGTACGAAATAATGTCTGCCGTCCGTTATTTTTGAGCTTTTCACCTCACTATTTCCACTTTGCCAAGGAAAAATAACATGAACAGTGTTTGATTGCAGTCTCGCAGGCCAATTCAGGCTAGCCAAAAACAGTTGGCGTTGACAGAGTAAGCAGGATTGGCGCTGCATCAATTCAAAAGGAGTGAATATCATGAGCCACGCAACTATTTCCGGCGGATTTCGCAAAATTCAGCGTCACGACGGTATTTTCAAGGAACGCGTGCATGATGCCTACAAAGCCAAAGGCAAACTGCCGGAACCTACCGTTTGTCCGCAATGCGGTGCAGTATTTCACGGGGGGCGCTGGCAGTGGTTGCAAGCGCCGGCCAACGCCCATTCTGAAACCTGTCCTGCCTGCCATCGCATCCACGATCATTATCCCGCCGGTTTTCTCGCCATGAAGGGTGCGTTCTATGAGTCGCATCGTGCCGAGGTCATGCATCTCGTGCGCAACCACGAAAAACACGAACGCGCGGAACATCCACTGAAGCGGATTATTGACGTGGAAGAAAAAGATGGCGCGACACTGGTTACCACGACCGACATTCATCTCGCCCGCGGCATCGGTGAAGCGTTGCATCATGCTTATCAGGGCGAATTGGAGTTTCACTACAACCCAGAACAAAACCTGTTGCGCGTTAATTGGATGCACTGAGTGTTCACACGATGCGCACCATGAGGCTGCATGCATCTGTCGCATTGTTGGCGATAACCGTGCTGGCATTGACTGATTGCGATATGCCTGCAGTATTGTCGGCGGCAGTTTAACTCCTCAACTTGTCCGAAATCATGGGGGAGTATCCGAGGTGATCATGGAATTCCTGAAGCCGCGAGTTACAGATAAAAAACGCGGCTGTGACGATCGTTATGTTGCGGAACGTCGCCGCATGGTCGCTGAAATCGTCGCGATGTCACATGAAACCGGCGGCTATGCACCAAGGCCTATTTCAGAGAAAGTACTTTCCGTCATGGCAGCGGTGCCGCGCCATCGCTTTATTCCGGAAGGAATGGTTTACTGTGCTTATTACAACCGTCCGTTACCGATCGGCCACGGACAGACCATTTCCCAACCCTACATCGTGGCACTGATGACCGAGCTGCTGGCGCTTGACGAACAGGATAACGTGCTGGAGATTGGCACCGGGTCTGGCTATCAGACCGCCGTCCTCGCCGAAATGGCCGACAGGGTATACAGCATGGAAATCATCGCGCCGCTTGCCGCACATGCCGCTGATTTACTGGGCGAATTGGGTTATGCCAACATTCGGGTAAAAACAGGGGACGGCAGTGCGGGCTGGCCGGAATATGCGCCGTTTGACGGTATCATCGTTACCGCAGCACCGAATCGCATACCGCAGCCGCTCATAGACCAGCTCAAACCCGGCGGGCGCATGGTACTCCCGGTAGGCAGCTGGTCGTATATACAGCAGTTGATCCTGATTACCAAGACCATGGATGGAACGGTCCAACAGGAGAATATTCTGCCGGTAAGTTTTGTTCCACTCACCGGTGGGCGATAGGAGAGGCGATGCGCATGATGTGGCACGCGCTGGGCATTCTGGCTGCAGCCTATGGCGGGTTTGCGCTGTTGTTGTATGTTTTTCAGTCTCGGCTGGTGTTCTATCCGGAAACCGGGCGCGAGATCATCATCACGCCCAGACAGGTCGGTTTGCCCTACGAAGATATGTATTTGCAAACTTCCGACGGCATCGGTTTGCATGGCTGGTATATCCCGGTTACCCAGCCGCGCGGCACGGTGCTGTTTCTGCACGGCAACGCCGGGAATATTTCCCATCGCATCGATTCGCTGCAGATGTTTTATCGTCTGGGCTACAGCACGCTGATCTTCGATTATCGCGGCTACGGCAACAGCGGCGGCATGCCTACCGAGCAGGGCACCTATCGCGATGCCGAGGCCGCATGGCGCTACCTGACCGAGCAGCGTCACATTTCGCCCTGCCGCATCGTGCTGTTCGGCGAATCGCTGGGCGGCGCCGTTGCCGCTTGGCTGGCGGCCATGCCCGCCCCGGATGCTTCGCAACGCCGTGCCATGACCGCCGGCCCGCAACCGGCCGCGCTGATGATCGCGTCAGGTTTTACGTCCGTGCCCGATTTTGGTCAGCAGCTTTATCCATTCCTGCCGGTGAAGTGGCTGGCTCGCATCCGCTACGACACGCGGGAAAATCTGCGGGCTGTTACAGTGCCGGTGCTGATCGCCCACAGTCCGGAGGACGGCATCATTCCGTTTGGGCAAGGGCGTGCGCTCTTTGATGCGGCCAATCCGCCCAAACAGTTTCTCGAACTGGCCGACGGCCATAACGAAGGCTTCATTTTCATGCGCGAAGCGTGGGTAAAGGTGCTGGGGGATTTTCTCGGTAAACATATGGATGCGAGTTGCCGATAAAACACGGAGCTAGCCCGGAGGGTATATTGGAAATGACAGCTAGGCTATTTATTGCAAAGTGCTGCTTGATCTTGTTGCTGGTGCCGACTTCAGGCTGGAGCGGTGCTGCATTCGCGACAGCCTCGTCAGGGTGCGCCAGTAAAGCCTGAATCAACCAACACCTCAGCCAATTGCGAGGCGGAACGATTGGCTTGCGAAGCAGATAAACCCCATCCTGCGGACAGGCCGAAGAACTTTGTTGTTAATTTCTTCGGCCACAGCATGTCGCTCGATCGGGTCGGCCTGCCGCTGTTCACGCTGACGCTGCGGCAACTGGATAGCCTGAGCTATTACGGGTATCTGCTGCCTTACGATGCAGTCTACATGCTCGACGATGTGGTCGTTCTGTCTATCGGCATTATTACGCTCAGCCAGCGCAGGCTTCAGGAACAGGAAGGACGCTGGCTCAAGCTGGTCAGCGGTCTGGTTATGGTGGGGCTGGGTGTTTACCTGCTATTGGCTACGCATTAATGAGCGCATTACGCGGATAAAGCAGCCGAACCGACTGAAAACCGAACAGATTAGCTGTATAGTTGTTTGCCGAAAGTCAGAGAATCATTGCCTCTTTGAACATGCCCAGCATCTGGGGCATCCGAACATGGCTGGACTTCCTGCTGTTCCGCAAAATACCAGAGAGGATTGTCATGAGCCAAAGGATTAGCCAGATTCTCGACCAGATAGCCGCGCTCGAAAATGAATTGCATACGGTCATCGAGCAACAGGAAGTGCGTCTGCGTTACCAAATAGAAGGCAAATGCGTCACTTTCGAGCGCACCATCAGGGAAGCGCACCTCAAGGTAAAAATGGGCGTGTTTCACTGGTTTACGACCGTTCGACCGCAGAATTTTCTTACCATGCCCGTCATCTACGGCATGATTATCCCGCTGGTTCTGTTCGATCTGACCATAACCATATATCAGGCGCTTTGCTTTCCCATTTACCGGATTGCCAGAGTCAGCCGCGCCAACTACATCGTGATGGATCACCAGCACCTCGCCTATCTGAACATCATTGAAAAAGTGCATTGCATGTATTGCTCATATGCCGTCGGGCTGCTGGGCTACGCGCAAGAAATCACCGCGCGCACCGAGCAATATTTCTGCCCGATCAAGCACGCGCGCAAAGTCCTCAATAGGCATGCGCGCTATAAGCATTTTCTGGAGTACGGCGAGGCAGAGAATCTGCATGCCAGAGTCGAAGAGTTTCGCGCCGCTCTCGCCAGAGAAGAGAGCGATGAAACAGTGCGGTAGATCCGTGCTTTCAGGTATTCGCACAATAAGCCAGCGCTGAACGATTCGGTAATCTCAGGAAAAATTCGGAATGGTCACCGGTATTGCCGCTGGCTATACGGCTAATTCGATTATTTGACCGTCACGCGCAGGCAGAGCATTGGTCAATTTCAATCAAGCGCGATCTGAAGATTCCTGTTGCTCAATATACCGGATTTTTTCTTCCAGTTTAAAGAGTTTATTTTCCAGATTTACAACTTTACCGCTCAAGCCTGCATTGATTGTTTCTTCCCGCGCTTTTCCTTGATAAAACAGGGCGCAATCTTCCTTCCATTCTCTGATTGTTTTACCGTTTAGCCTGGGCGGATTTGCCGAATCTTGCTGCCCATCAATGTCCGATTGTATTGAAACGGAGGCATACGCTAACTGGTCGGCCAGATCGGGACTGATATATTTGCCTATGGACATGACTTCCTGAATCGCTTCCAGCAGAGTTTTTGGTGAACAGGTCTTGCAAATATACCCTGATGCGCCTGCTTTCATGGCATCAAACACCGTCCGCACATCGTAATGCGCGCTGAGTATCAGAACATGCATATCGGGATAGAGTGTTTTGATGAGGGAGATTAATTCCGTGCCGCTGATACCCGGCATACCCATATCAAGCAGCAACATATCAACATTGATAAATCTCAGTTTTTCCAATAACTCCGTACCGTCGGCCGCTCCGGCGACCACCTCGATACCCTGTTGCATTTCAAAATACTGCATCAAGCCGGAACGTATCAGATCGTGATCATCGGCTGCCATCAAGCGAATTTTCATGATTGAACCTCGTTGTTCTGTCTGGTTGGCTCTGTCTGGTTGGCTCTGTCTGGTTGGCAAAACCACTTTATTGCATTGCGGAGAATGCTACGCTCATTTACAACAGATTCGTATTGTCCAAAAGTTCTATATATTTCGGCGTAGGTGAATGTGAAATGCCGCTGTCAGTGTTTGCCTGATAGCGTTCAAGTGTTCGGCATAGACTATCAGGCAAACACTGACAACCGATTTCCAGATTCACTTACGCCACAACCGGACAAACACCGATGGCGCATTGTGTACACGGCAGTCATCATGCGCATGAAATATTTTGCATGCGCCATCATTGAGTCGGTTGCAATGTCGCATGTGTGCACTTACCAACCTTTCCGGGAGAAAAACCATGCACATCACACTTATGTCGCGCATCGTTCGCCGCTTCAAAAATGGTGTTTCCGGGGCATGTAATTTCATAGACCACTACATCTACTACCGGAAACATTTTCACAACCACCATACGGCGTGGAGCATGGCAAAAAACACCATTAACTACCTTTAATAAAAGACAATGTGCCACTGCGACTGACTGCGCATACATCTGCCCCCGGTTATAGATATAGAATGGCGATCTGCAACTCGCCGAGCTCCATATGACCTGGAAACTCTTCATCAGCCGTTTATTTAAAGCGCGTACACATATCGCCGGGCGGTTCGCGCAATGGTGGAAGCTCAGCTTTTATCTTTACCTAGCCGGGTTGTTCAGCGTGTTCGCTGTACTCGATACGACGGTGCTGTACTACACCTCTGAGATGCGCCAGGCGGCGTTCGACACGATGGTGCGCTACCGCCTCATCGTTCCCGAGCCAGACCCGGACATCGTCATTGTGGACATCAACGAGGCCAGCCTCGCGGCGATGGCCAAAGACTATGGCCGCTGGCCGTGGCCGCGCCAGGTGCTGGGCGAATTCGTCGAACAGATCGAGAAGCAGCAGCCCAAAGCGGTGGTGTTCGATATCCTGTTCAGCGACGCGGACGTGTACAACCCGGACAGCGACGCCTATTTCAACGATGCCATCGCGGCGACCGGCAACACCTTCTTCCCGATGCTGCGGCTCGACCCCGCCAGCGACAACCTGAGCCAGATCAAGCCGTCGATGATCCCCGGCGTGACCCGGCTGCCCGGTGCGCAGCCGCAAGCGGACGCGACCGTGGCAGTGGTGCTGCCGCATTTTCAGGCCGCGCTCGACGGCGGCCGCCTCGGCCTGCACAACATCTATCCGGATGCCGATAACGTGGCGCGGCGCTACAGCGTTTACCGCGACGACTACGGCTGGAAGCTGCCGTCGCTGCCGGCGCGCATCGCGCGGGAACTTGGCTGGAATGAACCGTCCGCGCGGGAAGTGCTGCTGAATTGGCGCGGCAAACCGTTCACCTACCGCTACGTCAGCTTCAGCGACGTGTTCGCCGATCTGGGCAGCAAGGTCAAGCAACGCCCGCGTGACGAGTTCAAAAACAAGATCATCATCATCGGTTCCACCGCGCCAAGCCTGTTCGACATCAAGGCCACGCCGCTGGACAAGATGCACCCCGGCGTGGAAATTCTCGCCACGGCGATCGACAACTTCAAGCACGGTGATGCGCTGCGTTTTCCGGAGTGGCGCTTCGCGTATCTGCTGCTCACGCTGACTATCGTTTGGCTGACCGCGTGGAGCTTCTACCGTGACGCGGGACGCGACAAGATCGACCTGGCGTTTGGCTTGTCGCAGTTCGCCCTGATCGGCATCAGCTACGCCAGTATCAACCTCACCACCACCTACATCAACCTCACCGGCCCGGTCACCGTGGGCGTGGCATTCTTCACCCTGGCGCGCCTGTATGCGACCACCACCAGACGGGCACTGGAACAAAGCATGGTGCGCACCGCGGCGGCGCGCAGCGGAGAATTGCACGCCACGCTGCTGCTGATCCGGCTGGATACCGAGCGCAACGTAATCCGCCCGGTGGCGCTCGGACGAATCCGCAGCGCGCTGGAAAAAACCGGGCAGCATGGCAAGAGCGTGGAGGTGTTGCTCGGCGAGCAGAAGGGCTTGTGGAATTTGTTTGAGCACACCCTCGCCGTGTCGTGGGTCGCATCCGCTGACGACACCGCAGCGCGGGATGCGATTCACCGCGACATTGAAACCGTGTTGGCGGCGTTACCGGTCATATTGGGCCGCCATCTCGCACAGCCGGATAATGCCGCCAGCCATTTCGTGTATCACGGGCATCTTGCCGGGGGCGATACGGCACGCGCCGGTTGGCGCGCGATATTCGCCGAAGCGGTGCTGGAGTGGGATAAACAGGAAAAGAACGAACGTAGGATGGGTTGAGCATAGCGATACCCATCGTTTACATTAATCATATTGATGGGTATCACTGCGCTCAACCCATCCTACGAATATCCATGAATTTTGAGATGAAGCTGGAGGAGTAGACATGAAAATGACCCGATGGAGTTTTACGCTGTGCTCACTGCTGTTGAGCAGCGCTTTGCATGCCGCAGAGAGCGGCACGGCACTGAAGGGCGACGAGCTCAAGGCAGAGCCGTTCCGCGATGCAAAGACGGTGGCGAAATTGGCGAGCGGCGACAAGGTGGACATCCTCAAGAAGGATGGCGGCTGGTTGCAGGTAAAGAGCGCCAAGGGCAAAGGCTGGGTGCGCATGCTGAGCATCCGCAAGGGCGATGCGCGTAAAAGTGGCAGCAATACCGGCGGTCTGCTCGCTCTGGCATCGGGGCGCGCCGGAACCGGCAAGGTAGTGGCGACCACCGGCATCCGAGGACTGAACGAAGAGGAGTTAAAAGCTGCCAAGTTCAACGAAGTCGAACTGAAGCGCGCCGAATCCTACGCCAGCAGCAAACCCGCCGCCGCCAAATTTGCCGCACAGGGCAAGCTCGTCGCGCGTCCATTCGATTACCTACCCGCGCCGAAATGAGGAGAACATCATGAACAGCCAAACATTGTGGGTGCTTCCAAATGCTCGTCATTCCGGCCCTTCGTCAGGCTCAGGACAGGCTGACCTGCGGTCAGGCCGGAATCCAGTGCTCTTAAAGAACTTGACACCGGCCTGTGCCGGTGCGACGAAAGTTGGTTTTTTCAAGTTGCCCCTGTTGATACTTGCGCTGCTGCTCTCCACCTCCGCCTGCGCAGGTGCATTTGAACAGGAATTGTTCAAGACCTTGACGCAAGGCGTGCAACAACAGGTGACGGGGAAATCCGCGACACCGCTTGAAGAGGAAGTCGCCATCGGACGGCAGATCGCCGGCAATCTGCTCGGCGCGGCACCGCTGGTCAAGGACGCGAAGCTGCAAAAATACGTCAACAGCGTCGGACGCTGGGTCGCCGACCAGAGCGAGCGCACCGATTTAAACTGGCATTTTGGCGTGATCGAATCGAACGACGTGAACGCGTTCGCCGCACCCGGCGGCTACATCTTCATCACGCGCGGCCTGTACCGTCTGTTGCAGAACGAGGCCGAACTGGCCGGGGTGCTGGCACACGAAGTCGGCCACGTGATTCGCCAGCATCACCTGAAAATCTTGCAGCAAGGCAAACTGCTCGATCTCGGCAGCAAGCTGGTCGCCAAAAACATCGGCGGCAGCGACAAGGTGCAGGGACTGATCGGCAGCGGTGCGGAAATCGTGTCGCGCTCGCTGGACAAGGATGCCGAATTCGAAGCCGACCGCATCGCGGTGGTGCTCGGCACGCGCGCGGGTTACGACGCGTTCGGCTTACCGGCGGTATTGCAACAGATCGGCCATTTCGCCAAAGACGACGGCGATGTCGCGCTGCTGTTCAAGACCCACCCGCCCCCCGACGACCGTCTGGCTAAATTGGGTGCTGCGATGGGCGAACGCTTCGACGGGGTGAAAGGCAAAACGCTGGAGCAGCGGCTGTATCGGATCAAGTAGGGTGCGCTGTGCGCACCATGATGCATGAAATGCACCCTACGCTTGCTGGCGGTTCGGCTGACCGAGAGAGGTTGGTATCGTAGTCAGATCAGGCAACAGTAGTCTTGCTACACGGTAAAACGTTATAGATGAAGATAATGCTATCGTCATTTGACCTACGGGCGTGATATGGGCGTGGACTTCGGATCGATACTTCAAGACAAAATGTCCTGCCAATATGAGACTCGCCTATAACAAAGCGTAAATTAGCATTGCTCTGCCACTCTGGCCTAGAGTCAGCAGTAATCGCCACAGCATACTGAAGAGGCATATCTTCTGGATCGGTAGCTGTTACGACAAATTCGAGAATGTCGCCCGGTCGTAACGAAGCATTTGTACCAACAGCCTTTAAGTCTCCCTTGTCGCACCCCGGAACCCAAAGGTTGCCGAGGCTATCGCGAACACTCTCTATCCGTGGGAAGCAGTCGTCTGGAGTTTCCATCTTGCTCCGATACCTTACAATTCGGTTTCTAATTTCGCCGGACACGCCCAAAACTAGGTGCTTTTGGTGAGGCAAAAGCTCCCTTCTATGGGCATCGGCATCGCGTAATTTTTCGAGTTCGCCGATGTAGACTTCAAATGTTTTCCAGTCTCCAAGTGCAGCGGAAAACTCGCCTGCCCAGTTCCTTTTCAGAATTGTTTTCAGATCATAAAAGTCGGCATAATAAATTAGCCGTTCCTCTACAACCCCGGTTTCTTGTCGCTTCGCTTCAGTTGCTTTTCGTTCCTTCCATCTTTCAATACGATCAGGCGCAATGCCACAATGCGAAACCCAGTCTGGGTTATCTTTGGATAGAAGAAGAGCGATAAAGTCGCGTAGCGCGTTCTCTGCATCTCGCAATGCTTGTGTTGTATCCATAGTTACTGATCAGATGCCGAATGTTAAGAATAAATAACCGGGTGCATCACGTCTTTTCTTCAGCCACCAAACCGTTCCTGCCAAGCCCCCGGCTCACGATGCTGGTGAAAGAACGAAACCACCAGTAACTCTTCCGAGCTTGGGAGATAGATGAGCATGTAAGGAAACTTGCGAAATAATACTCGGCGGAACTCTTCTTCGATGCGCAGATGACTAAGTGGATTGCGTAGTGCCGATGCTACTGCCGCATCGGCGGCACGTGCAAACTCAAAACCAAGTCCCAGCGCCTTGGATTCATACCAGGCTTGAGCCTCCAGAAGTTCTTGCTCTGCCTCGGGACGGAGCAAGACACGCATCAGGGTTTAGCCGGAAATAATTTGGATCGAACCTGTTCCCAAGGAACAGCGGTGGAAGGGTCAGCGCGGTGCGCGGCAGCGCGGCGATGTAATTCGGCCTTTTGGGTCTGCGACAATTCAACGGTATTGGTTGTCTCCACGGCAATACTGTCCCAGATGTCCTCGACGAGCTGAATGCGCTCGGAAACGGACAGCTTCAAGTATTCAACGGTGGCGGCAGGTGCGGGCATGTGTGTAAGTATAAATCAAAAGAATCTATTGGATAGCTTACTCGAATCAAAGTCGATTCTACGCAAGTACTCTGCCACAGCAGCGCAACTGGAGCGGGTGAACGGGATCGAACCGTCGTATGCAGCTTGGGAAGCTGCCGTTCTACCATTGAACTACACCCGCCTAGTGTAGAATACGGCGCGCATTCTAACACGGACAAGTAAAGTGATAACGGTCAGCATCAACGGCGAACCCCGCCAATTTCCACAAGCCATCAGCATCGCCGCGCTCATCGAAGAGATGGGGCAAACCGGCAAGCGCATCGCGCTGGAACGCAACGGCGCGATCGTGCCGCGCAGTCTGTTTGCCACGGAACAACTGGCGGATGGCGACCGGCTGGAAGTGGTGGTGGCGGTGGGCGGGGGTTAACCCCCTCTCCCTCAATCCCTCTCCCCGCTGGGGCGAGGGAAGCAAGATTTAATTGAACAGGAATATATCAATGAACGACAAATTAATTATCGCGGGCAAGAGCTACTCGTCCAGGTTGCTGGTCGGCACGGGTAAATACAAGGATTTTGCCGAGACCAAGGCGGCCATCGAGGCCAGCGGCGCGGAGATCGTCACCATCGCGATCCGGCGCAGCAACATCGGGCAGAACCCCAATGAGCCGAGCTTGCTGGAAATTCTGCCGCCGGCGCAATACACACTGCTGCCCAACACCGCCGGCTGCTACAGCGCCGAGGACGCGGTGCGCACGCTGCGCTTGGCGCGTGAGCTGCTGGACGGGCATAGTCTGGTCAAGCTGGAAGTGCTGGGCGATCCGCAATCGCTGTACCCGAACGTGATCGAAACCGTCGCCGCCGCGAAGACGCTGGTGGCGGAAGGCTTTCAGGTGATGGTTTATACCTCTGACGACCCGATCATCGCCAAACAACTGGAAGACATCGGCTGCGTAGCGATCATGCCGCTGGCCTCGCTGATCGGTTCCGGCATGGGCATCCTCAACCCGTGGAACCTGCAGCTCATCATGGAGCGCGTGCAGGTGCCGGTGATCGTCGATGCAGGCGTCGGCACCGCGTCGGATGCCGCGATCGCGATGGAGCTGGGCTGCGACGGCGTACTGATGAACACCGCGATCGCCGCCGCGCAACAGCCGGTGCTGATGGCCGGCGCGATGAAGCAGGCGGTGGAAGCCGGGCGCAGCGCGTTCCTGGCCGGACGCATGCCGAAGAAACTGTACAGCGCCACCCCGAGCTCGCCGACGGCCGGGATCATCAGTTCGACACGCAGCTAAAAACACCCTCTCCCCAACCCCTCTCCCGCAAGCGGGAGAGGGTGCCCGACAGGGCGGGTGAGGGTAACTGAACAACAACCACCATGTCCGATACCTCCGAACTTAAAAACAGGCACATCCGCAGTTTCGTATTGAGACAAGGCCGCGTGTCGCCGGCGCAGCAACGCGCTTGCGACACCTTGCTGCCGCGCTTCGGTATTGCCTATGCCGCGCAGCCGCTCGATCTCGCGCAGGCTTTCGGCCGTGCTGCGCCGAAGATTCTGGAGATCGGGTTCGGCATGGGCGATAGCACCGCGACCATCGCGCTGGCGCATCCCGAGAACGACTACCTCGCGCTGGAGGTGCACACGCCGGGGGTGGGCAATCTGCTCAAGCTGATCGACGCGCAGCAGATCGGCAACATCCGCATCATGCAGCACGATGCGGTGGAAGTGCTGCGCGACATGCTCGGCGACGCGACGCTGGACGGCGTGCATATCTTCTTCCCCGACCCGTGGCACAAGGCGCGTCACAACAAGCGCCGCCTGATTCAGGCGCCGTTCATCGCGCAACTGGTGCAGAAAATTAAGCCCGGTGGCTATATTCATGTCGCCACCGACTGGCAGGATTACGCCGAACAGGTATTGGCAGTGTTGAGCGCCGAGCCGCTGCTGGAAAATACCGCAACGGATTACGCGCCCCGGCCCGCCTACCGCCCGCTCACCAAGTTCGAGAAGCGCGGCATCAATCTGGGGCATGGGGTGTGGGATCTGGTGTTCCGTAAAAAGTAAAAGTATGGCGTAGGATGGGTTGAGCGCAGCGATACCCATCAATCGTTGGCTTGAAAACTCATGGCGATGGGTATCGCTGCGCTCAACCCATCCTACTTTGTGTCTCCGAGAAATATCTCCAGCAGATCATTCAAAAAACGTTGTCCAAGCTGCGTTGGCGCAATGCGCTGATGATCCCTGAATAACAACTCGCGCCGTTCTGCTTCCTCCAGTTCGCGGCAGATGGCGAGCAGCGGCAGACTGGTGCGCTCCTGAAATAACACGCTATCGAAACCCTGGTTCAGACGCAGCGCGTTCATCATGAACTCGAATGCCAGTTCATCGCGCGGCACTTCATGCTCGCTGAGCAGCGGCGCATCTTCTGCCGTCTGTTTCATATAATCCTGCGGCTGTTTGTGGCGCATCTGTCGGATCACCTTATCGTGAAAACTCAGCTTGCTGTGCGCGCCCGCGCCGATGCCGAGATAGTCGCCGAACTGCCAGTAGTTCAGGTTGTGGCGCGACTGTCGGTGCGGCTGCGCGAACGCGGAAGTCTCATAGTGCTGATAGCCGTGCGCCGCCAGTAATTCCTCGATACGCTGCTGCATGTCGCTGCCCGTATCGTCGTCCGGTAGCACGGGCGGGTTGAGGTGGAACAGCGTGTTCGGCTCCAGCGTCAAGTGGTAGCAGGACATGTGCTGCGGCGCGAACGACAGCGCGGTCTGCGTATCCTGCAACGCTTCATCCAGATTTTGATTCGGTAGCGCGTACATCAGGTCGAGATTGATGTTGTCGAAATGCTGCTGCGCGATCTCAATCGCACGCTTTGCTTCATCGGCAGAGTGGATGCGCCCCAGCGCTTGCAGATGCACATCGTTGAAACTCTGGATGCCCAGCGATAAACGATTCACACCCGCATCGCGATACGCCGCAAAACGCGCCGCCTCCACCGTGCCGGGATTGGCCTCCAGCGTGATCTCCGCACCGAGATCGAGCGGCAGCAACATGCGCACCTGACGCAGAATCTCCGCGACGCTCTCGCCGCTCAACAGGCTGGGTGTGCCGCCGCCGAAGAACACCGTATAGACTTTGCGTCCCCAGATCAGCGGCAAGGCTAGTTCCAGATCGCGGATCAACGCCGCGACATATTGTTGTTCGAGTGACGCAGAGAGTCTACCCTCTCCCTCCTTCGGCAAGCTCAGGACAGGCCTAGCCTCTCCCTGCAATGGAGAGGGAGTGCGCGCCTCATGCGAATTGAAATCGCAGTACGGGCATTTGCGCACGCACCAGGGGATGTGGATATACAGCGACAGCGGCGGAAATGCCTGAAAATTCAAGGCTTGCGACTTGATGCCGGCAGGATGCAACGTATGGAGGGGTATGGTGATGGGCTGGCTCTTTTATCTGTTTGGCTGTTGCGCTTATCAAGAAAGAATAACCAATTCCAACGCAACTTAACCGGATAACATTAATGTGCTGTTTGAATTGGTCGGGGTGAGAGGATTCGAACCTCCGACTCCTGCGTCCCGAACGCAGTACTCTACCAGGCTGAGCTACACCCCGCGCAACGCTTAAGGGAACCTCTAAAAATCCACATTTCATCCCAACTGCTGCGTTGCGGAAAAAATTTCTTGCTTACATATCATGCATATGCGGCGCGGCGAAATTTTTTTCCGCGCCTTGCATCTGGGCGCAATCTAAATTTTTAGAGGCTCCCTTAATATTGCCGCGTCGCGGCAAAGTGCGCCAATTCTAGCAAATATTGCTTGTGTTTTGAATCGGCAAGAGCAGCGATAGCCGCACAGGCCGACTCTGCTTCGTTCAGGGCTTGTTTGCGGGTGAAGTCCAGCGCGCCGGTGGCATGGATGATTTCCAGCACTTCGGCAAATTTTTCCATGTCGCCCTGCTCTATCGCACCGCGCACCGTGGCGGCCTGTTGCGGCGTGCCGTGCTGCATCGCGTAGATCAACGGCAGAGTAGGCTTGCCTTCGGCGAGGTCGTCGCCGAGATGTTTGCCGGTCTGCGCTTCGTCGGCAGAATAATCCAGCACGTCGTCAATCAGCTGGAACGCGGTGCCGAGATGCATGCCGTAACGCGCCACCGCATCCTCGTCCGCACCGGAGGCAGCGCCCAAAATCGCGCCAAGACGCATAGCCGCTTCGAACAATTTGGCGGTTTTGCAATGGATCACGCGCATGTAGTTGGCGGCATCCACGTCCGCGTCGTTGCAGTTGAGCAGTTGCAGCACCTCGCCCTCGGCGATGGTGTTGGTGGCGTCGGCCAGCGTCTGCATCACGCGCATCTCGCCCACTTCAACCATCATCTGGAAGGAGCGCGAATACAGGAAATCGCCGACCAGCACGCTGGCGGAATTGCCGAACAGCGCGTTGGCGGTCTCGCGCCCACGGCGCAACGCGGATTCGTCCACCACATCGTCATGCAGCAACGTGGCGGTATGGATGAACTCCACTACCGCCGCCAGTTCGTGATGGTATTTTCCCTGATAGCCGAAGGCACCGGCGGACAGCACCACCAATGCCGGACGCAGCCGCTTGCCGCCGCTGTTGACGATGTATTCGCCGACCTGATTGATCAGCAACACTTCCGAATGCAGCCGGGTGCGTATCACCCGGTCTACGGCCGACATATCCGCCGCGAGAAATTGCTTGAGCTTTTCCAAAAACGCCTTCTATCTTAGTTTGTTTGGCCGCAGCATGGTGCGATTGAAACAGCATGTAAACATGCTTTAGTTTTTAATGTAGCATTGTCGCATAAAATTTCTGTTCCCCGAACGCTACCCGTATGAAAACAAATCTTTCCTCCCTTTTGATCTGGCTGGCTGTCGCGCTGCTGGGCGCGGCAGCCATTGGTGGCATCGCGCTGAACCGCGGCGAATCGATCAACGCGCTGTGGTTCATCACCGCCGCGCTGTGCGTGTACGCCATCGCCTACCGCTTCTATGCGGCGTGGATCGCCGCGACGGTGCTGAGCATCGACGCGACCCGCGCCACACCGGCCGAGCGGTTGAACAACGGGCGCGACTACATGCCGACCAACCGCTGGGTGGTGTTCGGCCACCACTTCGCTGCCATCGCCGGCCCCGGCCCGCTGATCGGCCCGACGCTGGCCGCGCAGTTCGGCTATCTGCCCGGCACGTTATGGATACTGGTCGGAGCGGTGCTGGGCGGCTGCGTGCAGGACATGGTGACGCTATTCTTCTCGACGCGCCGCGACGGGCGCAGCCTCGGCCAGATGGCGCGCGACGAACTGGGCAGCATCGGCGGTGTCGCCGCGCTGATTGCCACATTCCTGATCATGGTGATCCTGATCGCGGTGCTCGGCCTGGTGGTGGTCAACGCGATGAAGCACAGCCCGTGGGCGACTTCGACGGTGGCCGCGACCATTCCCATTGCGATGCTGGTCGGCCTGTATATGTACAGGCTGCGTCCGGGGCGGGTGCTGGAAGGCTCGGCGCTCGGCGTGATTCTGCTGTTGCTGGCAGTGGCCGGCGGCGGCTGGATCGACCAGCAAGCCGGGCTGCGCGAGCTGTTCGACCACCCCGGCCTGCCGCTGGCTTTCGCCGTGATCGGCTACGGTTTCGCCGCCGCGATCCTGCCGGTGTGGCTGCTGTTGGCACCGCGCGATTACCTGTCCACTTTCATGAAGCTCGGCACCATGATCCTGCTGGCGCTGGCGATTGTCTGGCTGCGCCCCGACATCAAAATGCCCGCGCTGACCCAATTCGTCGACGGCAGCGGGCCGATCTTCGGCGGAGAACTGTTTCCGTTCGTGTTCATCACCATTGCCTGCGGCGCGATCTCCGGCTTCCATTCGCTGATCGCCTCCGGTACCACGCCCAAGTTGCTGGCCAACGAACGCGACATCCCGATGATCGGCTACGGCGGCATGGCGCTGGAATCCTTCGTCGCGATCATGGCGATGATCGCCGCGACGGTGCTCGATCCCGGCGTGTATTTCGCGATCAATTCGCCCGCCGGGGTAGTCGGCAAAACAGCGGCGGAAGCGGTCGCGACGATCTCGGCATGGGGCTTTCCGGTCACCGTCGAGCAGATGAATCTGCTGGCGCGGCAGATGGGCGAAACCACGCTGTTCGCGCGCACCGGCGGCGCGCCGTCGCTGGCGGTCGGCATGGCCAGCATCTTCGGCAGCGCGTTCGGCGAACATCTGCTGGCGCTGTGGTACCACTTCGCCATCATGTTCGAGGCGCTGTTCATTTTGACCACGCTGGATGCGGGCACGCGCGTCGGGCGCTTTATGCTGCAGGACTTGCTCGGCAATGTATGGAAACCGATGGGGCAGACTTCATGGTATCCCTCGGTGCTGTTCAGCAGCGCGGTGGTGGTGTCGGCCTGGGGCTATTTCCTGTATATCGGCGTGATCGACCCGAACGGCGGGGTCAACATCCTGTGGCCGCTGTTCGGCATCTCCAACCAGATCTTGGCGGCAATCGCGCTGTGCGTGGCGACCGGCATTCTAGTTAAATCCGGCAGGCTAAAATACGCGTGGATCACCGCGCTGCCGCTGACTTGGCTGATCGTCATCACCAGCACCGCGACCTGGCAAAAGGTCACCAGCGACGACCCGCGCATCGGCTTCCTCGCCGCCGCCAACAGCCTGTCGGACAAGCTCGCCACCGGGGTATTGTCGCCGGACAAGGCTGCCGTCGCACCGCAACTGATCTTCAACCAGCAGCTGGATGCGGTGCTGGCGGTGTTCTTCGCCGCGCTGCTGTGGCTGATCGTCATCGACATGCTGCGCGTCTGCGCGCGCCACCTGCGCGGAAAACCGGTGCCGCCGCTCTCCGAAGCACCGCATTACCCGACCAGGCTGGAGGAAGCATGGGCACGCGACTGATACATTGGATTCAGGCAGCATGGCGTGCCGTCCGCCGACTCAGCGGCGACGACGGCTACGAGCGCTATCTGGCACATCATGCCGCCGCCCACCCGGATATTCCTGCGCTACCGCGCAAAGCATGGTTTGCGCACCAGCAACAGCAGAAGTGGTCGGGGATAAAACGCTGCTGTTAATGTTGCATGGCAACTTGCGTTGTGCCTGATGCGGCCGGGTGATGTCTGCCAAAGGCGGAGCAATCGGGTTTCAAGAATGCACTTAACCGGTACCACTAAATACATACCTCAAATGAGGGGTGACGAAATTAAAAAGTTCTTTTACTATTGGTTAGGAATCAGGTGGTAATGGCAAAACAACCTTGATGAATGCACTCGCAAAGTACGCGGCATCAGGACAATTCAATCAAAACAGGAAACTTGTGTTATGACCAATTCAGCACATTCTTCAGGCTCCCGCGGGCTATTTACGACCAAAGTGGATTTTGACGTGACGGGCACGGATTTTGAGTGCATGCCGGATGCTGATCCGTTCTCTACCGGTACTTCTGGCGCTGACACCACCGGTACCGGTTTGCATGCCGGACATATGCTGGGCGGTCGTTTCGAAATACGCAGGCAAATCGGCATAGGCGGAATGGGTGTTGTATATCAAGCCTATGACCGCAACCGCAAGGATGATATAGCCATCAAAGTCATGCTACCCGGGTTGATTGCCAGCGAAGCTGCCAAACAGCGCTTTATCAACGAAGCGATGATTGCGATCAAGCTGGCGCACCAGAATATCGTCAACACTTACGATGTGTTGTCCGAGGGTGCATATCTGTATATCACCATGGAATTGCTTGAAGGTCGCAGTCTGCGCCAGGATATGGAGGCAAAGAAGCGCACCAATCGCCCCTACACAGAAGCGGAAGCACTGGAAATTGCCCATGCGTTGTGTGATGCATTGGAATATGCGCACGACTTTACCACCCACCGTGACATCAAGCCTGAAAACATCTGGTTGACCAGAAAAGACCGGGGCAAGTTGATGGATTTCGGCATTGCGCGGATGTTAAACGGCAGCCAGGTGCACCAGTCTACATCCGTGCTGGGAACGGCGTATTACATGGCACCGGAGCAGCTCAGCGGATCAAAAAATGTGGATAACCGTGCGGATCAGTATGCGCTGGGAGTCATGCTCTATGAACTGTTGACCGGGCAGGTTCCCACCGGACGATCAAAGTCGGTACGGCAGCAACGCGCCGATGTGAGCGTGGCGGTGTCGGATGCCATAGACCGCGCACTGGAGCCTGATCCGCAAGACCGCTATCCGGATATGCGCGCGTTTGCGAATGCACTGTGCGGTGTGAAGCAGAGTGCGAATCAAGCAGGCAGGGCAAGCCCGGCAAAGCAGGCCAATAGTGCAGCGGGTCTGGTAGCCTGGATTAACCAGCACCGGATGGTGGTGGGTATAGGCGGAGTCTTGTGGGGGGCGGTATTGGTCGGGGCCTACCTGTTTCACCAGAACTCGCAAAAAGAACTTCAGGCGAGTTGGGATAAATGGCAGTCAGAGATGAGTGCGGCATATGATCAAACCGAGAGTGTGACGGGGAGCCCGGATGAACGGGCCAAAGCGTGGAAACAGTTTTTGGCAATCTACAACAAAGATAACCCGTTTAGCACGGCTGATGAAAAATTGCGGGTTCTAGCTGAAACCAATCAGCAGGAAACCGAAATTGAGGTAAAAGAAGCGAAAGCCGCAGCCAAGGCGAACCAGTACCAGAAGGCTCAGGCACAGGCAGCGCAACAGCAAATGCGCGCGCAACAACAGCAGCAGATGCAGTTGCAACAAGCGCAACGTGATAGAGCGGCAGCCGAGTTTGGTACCGCGCTTTTCCAGCGTCTGGTGCGCTGAGAGAAATTCCGCAGTCCGACCGTAAAACGCGGGCTAGATAATTAAGCGGTGTTCGGATACTGCGTTTGCGGGTGATTGCCACCTTTGTGTCAGCCGTCAATTTTTAAAAGATTTGGCCGGTTTTGGCGGGGATAAAGATAAATATGTTTATAGGTTTAATCTCGTTTGGCTCGGCTTTGTTGATTGCATTGACTATTTTGCTGTTGTCGCAATGCATACACTCGTCACATATCGAATCCCCGCAGAATACCCCGGTGAATACAGCGCCTCTTGTTGCAACCAATAAAAATACGGGCGGTACTCAGACGCAAGCGGCACCAAATCAGCAGAATTCAGCCGGAATATTCGGCTTGGGCGCTGTTTTTGAAGATGCGGGGAAATCAATCAATTCAATGATGGGTGCTAAAACCGGGGCATGCGGCAATGATCCGGAAATTCTCGGCAAGTGGACCGAGCAAGGATCCAAAAATCCTATAAAAATATCTTTCACCGAATGCGAAGAGTCTGTTTCGCGGCTTAGATCTTGTTCAGGTACTTATTCCTATACGACAAGCGGGGGTGTTTTGACGGGCAAGCTTTTGGCTGCTGAACCTTCATATTGCGGACAAGTTGGCAGTACCGACAGCGCGCAATATCAAATCAACGGGGACACGCTGACCATTCAAGGCGGTGCGGGCGGAGCTCATACCTACCGGCGGGGCAGCTAGCTCAGCCGCCTAGAGTACGCAGAGACTAAAACCAACTCGCTCCGCATTTTACTGTTGATGCCTTGGCAGATTTTTATCCTGTTAACCGCTATTGCGTAACCCCGTTGCAATCCCGTTGATGGTCAGATGAATCGCCCGCTTCACCAGCTCGTTGTTGTCACCGGCACGGTGGCGCTGCAACAGCGCCACTTGCAGGTGGTTGAGCGGGTCGATGTACGGGGTGCGGGTCAGCAGGCTGCGCGCGAAGGTCGGGTTGTCCTGCAGCAGCGTGGTGTTGCCGGTGACGGCGAACAGCATTTCCACGGTGCTTTCCCATTCGCTGTTGATCGCGCCGAAAATGCGTTCGCGCAATTCGGTATCCTCCACCAGTTCAGCGTAACGCGAGGCGATGCCCATGTCGGTCTTGGACAGCACCATGTCCATATTGGACATCAGGCCGCGGAAGAACGGCCAGTTTTTATACATAGCCTGCAGTTGCGCGAGTCCGGTTTCGCCTTCCTGCGCGATGAATTGCTTGACCGCGCTGCCGAAGCCCAGCCAGCCCGGCAACAGTGTGCGGTTTAAACCCCAGCTGAATACCCACGGGATGGCGCGCAAATCCTCGATCTTGTCGCTGGCCTTGCGCGACGAGGGGCGGCTGCCGATGTTGAGTTCGGCGATTTCGCGGATCGGCGTGGCGGTGAAAAAATATTCGGTAAAGCCGGGCGTTTCGTACACCAGTTTGCGGTAAGCGGCGAACGCATCCTGGCTCAGCAGTTCCATGATGCGGTGGTATTCCGGCATGGTGCTGTCCGCGCCGTGATGGTGCAGCAGCGTGGCTTCCATGGTCGCGGCGATCAGCGTCTCCAGATTGCGCCTGCCGATTTCGGGGTTGGAATATTTGCTGGAGATCACTTCGCCCTGTTCGGTGATGCGGATTTGCCCGTTCACGCTGCCCGGCGGCTGCGCCAGAATCGCGTCGTAGCTGGGGCCGCCGCCGCGCCCCACGGTGCCGCCGCGTCCGTGGAACAGACGCAGCTCGACACCGTGTTTTTCAAACACTTGCACCAGCACCACTTCGGCTTTGTATAGTTCCCAGTTGGCGGTGATATAGCCGCCGTCCTTGTTGCTGTCGGAGTAGCCGAGCATCACTTCCTGGGTATCGCCACGGCTCTTCAGCAAGTTGCGATACCAGGGGATCGAGAACAGCTCGTCCATGATAACGCCGCAGCCGCGCAGGTCTTCGATGGTCTCGAACAGGGGAATGATATTGACGTGCAGCGCGGGTGTATCGTTGCTATCCAGTAATTTGACTTGCTGCAACATCAGCGCGAGCTCCAGCATGTCGCTCACCGCATCGGTCTTGGAAATGATGTGGTTGGGCAGCGCGGCATGGCCGAAGCGCTGGTGGATGTCCGCGGCAGCCTGCATGATGCGCAGCTCGCTTTGCACCACTTCGGAGTATTGCCCTAGCTCAGCCAGTAGCGGCTTACCGGTTTGCAATGCGGCCAGCAGCACCTCGCGGCGCGCGGCTTCGTCCAGGTCTTTATAGTTGGCTTTGCCCGAGCTGTGCGAGAACAATTCGCTAACGACCTGCTCGTGGATCGCGCTGTGCTGGCGCATGTCGAGCGGCGCGAGATGAAAACCGAATACTTCCACGGCACGGCGCAGGTGGGCGATGCGGCCTCGTGCCACATACACCGCGCCGTGATTGAGCAGCGAGGCTATCAGCACATCCAGATCGTGGATGAATTCCTGCGGCGCAGCATACGGCTGTGCCGCCTTGTCCACCGGCGGCAAATGCGAAATTTCGTGTCCGAGCTGTTTGGCAGTGGCGGACAGGCGCGAATAAATCATGATCAGCGCGCGGCGGTAAGGCTCGTCGTTGCGGCTGGCGGCCTTGTCCAGCGAGGCATCGGAGAACAGGCGCAATTCGTCGCTGACCTCGACCAGCCGGTCGGTCAAGCTCAGGCGGGTGCCGAGGAAATGCGTCTCGTTAAGATAGTGTTCGAGCGCCAGCGCGGACTGTTGCCGTACCGCGTCCTGCATTACCTCGTGGGTGACGAAGGGGTTGCCGTCGCGGTCGCCGCCGATCCAACTGCCCACGCGCAGCAGCGGCGGGATGTGAAAATTTTGTTCGAAACGCGCTTCCAGTTGTTTTTCCAGCCAGGCGTAAATCTTTGGGATTTCGGCCAGAAAAGTGTAGCGATAAAACTCCAGACCGTTCTTGATCTCGTCGTGCACGGTCAGCTTGGTGGTGCGCAGCATGCGCGTCTGCCACAGTACCAGAACGAAACGATGCAATTTTTCTTCATTCTCCGCCAGTTCGTCCGGTGTCATGTCCACGCGGCTGCGCTCGGACATCAGCTGCGAAATAATCAACTGGCAGTCGAGTATGCTTTTGCGCTGCACCTCGGTGGGGTGCGCCGTCAGCACCGGCGAGACCAGTGCATGGTCCAAAAAGGCTTGCAGTCTTTCCTTGCCGACAGTTTTTTCTTCGAGACGCTGCAGTGCCAGCAGCAGGCTGCCGTCCTTGGGCGCGCTGCCAGCTTTGAGGTGGGCGCGATGGCGGCGGTTGTGGTGCAGGTCTTCGGCGATGTTGGACAGTTGCGAGAAGTAACTGAAGGCGCGTACCACGGCCAGCGCTTCGCTCGGCGATAAGGCATCCAGCATCTGCTCCAGCGCGGTGCCGTCGCGTTCGTCCCTCGTTTTGCGAAAACGCACCGCGGCGCGGCGCACGTTCTCGACCAGCTGAAAAGTCTCTTCACCCTCCTGCTCGCGCAGCGTTTCGCCGAGGATGCGTCCCAGCAGGCGCACATCCTCGCGCAACGGCAAGTCTTTGCTGGAGATATCGGAAGGTGCGGAAAGTAAATTCATCATTTTTGAGAAAGCGGCCGAATCCGCAAATTAACCGGAATTAAACCGCTGGATAATGAGGCCGGCCTGATAATTTGCGGCGCGAAAGCGCGGCACGCCTTATGTTAGAATGCGCCGCAACTTTTTGTTGCAAAACTTCAGGCAAACAACCGGAAATATTTTATGAATCAGGAACACCGCCAAGCCCCCGCCAGATTGGTGATCGCTTCGCGCGAAAGCGCGCTGGCCATGTGGCAAGCCGAACACATCCGCGACAGGCTGCGCGCATTATATCCGCAAACCGAAGTCAGTATTCTGGGCATGACCACGCAGGGCGACCAGATTCTCGATGTGACGCTGTCCAAGATCGGCGGCAAAGGGCTATTCGTGAAAGAGCTGGAAACCGCGCTGGAAGACGGGCGCGCCGACCTCGCCGTGCATTCGTTGAAAGATGTGCCGATGCATCTGCCGGACGGATTTGTGCTGGCCGCCATCGGTGAACGCGAAGACCCCCACGATGCGTTCGTCTCGAACCAATATGCAGACTTGGCCACGTTGCCGGCAGGCAGCGTGGTGGGCACCTCCAGCCTGCGCCGCGAAAGCCAGTTGCGCGCGCGCTTCCCGCATCTGAACATCGAGCCGTTGCGCGGCAACGTGCAAACCCGGTTGCGCAAACTGGACGAAGGCCAGTACGCCGCAATTATTCTCGCCGCGGCCGGATTGAAACGCCTCGGGCTGGGCAGCCGCATTCGCGGCATCATCTCCAGCGAAGACAGCCTGCCTGCAGTAGGCCAGGGTGCCTTGGGCATCGAATGCCGCGCCGACCGCGCCGATGTGATTGCCTGCCTCCAGCCGCTGCATCATCCGGATACCGCTGCCTGCGTGCTGGCGGAACGCGCGATGAGCCGTGTGCTGGCGGGCAGTTGCCAGGTGCCGCTCGGCGGTTTCGCCGAAGTGCGGAACGACAAGTTGCGGATGCGCGGCTTTGTCGCCAGCCCGGATGGACAACGCATGGTGCATGCCGAACTGACCGGCGAGATCGGCGCTCCGGAAGCACTGGGCAAGTTGGTTGCCGATGCCTTGTTGGCTCAAGGTGCGGGCGAGATTCTTGCCGCGCTGAATGGCTGAGAAAATACTTGCCGGACTGAAAATCGCTGTCACGCGGCCGCGTGACCAAGCCGCGCAGCTGGCGAAGCGCATCGAACAGGCGGGCGGTATCCCGCTGCTGTTTCCGCTGCTGGAAATCGCGGCTGTGCAGGATAGCCAAACGTTGCGCGAGCAGATTTCCCGGCTTGCCCAATTCAATCTCGCCGTTTTCATCAGTCCCAACGCCGTGAGTTACGGTATCGCAGCGATCCGTGCAAGTGGTGATATTCCGCAAAATTTGAGAATCGCCACGGTCGGACAGGGTAGCGCGAAGGCGTTACACGAATCGGGTATTGCCGATATCATCGCGCCAACCGAAAATTTCGACAGCGAAGGGCTGCTGGCCCTGCCGGTATTGCAAGATGTCGCCGGATGGCGCGTGCTGATTTTTCGCGGCGAGGGTGGACGCGAACTGCTCGGCGATACGCTCAAGGCGCGCGGCGCAACGGTGGAGTATGCGGCATGCTACCGGCGCAGCAAACCGCGGCAGGATATTGCGGTGTTGCTGGGCGATGCGCCGGATGCGCTGACGGTGACCAGCAGCGAGGCGCTGGATCACCTGTGGCAGATGCTGGACGGAGCGCAGCGCGATAGCATACGCGACTTGCCGTTATTCGTGCCGCACCGTCGCATCGCCGACTTGGCGCGGCAACAAGGCTGGCGGCAGGTATTGCCGAGCGGCGCGGGGGATGACGGATTGCTGTCGGCTTTGGTAGCATGGGCCGGGCATAAAAATAAAGCACAGAGGACAGCATGAGCGAACCAACCCATCAGCTGGATAACGACATTCAGGAAACTTCCTCATTGCCGGAATCGCCGCGTTCGGCGCACAAAACCCCGCTAGCCGAGGTGTTTGCGCGCGTCACTGTCACGCAGATGACGCTGGCCGTGCTGGTGGTTATCTTCCTGTGGCAATGGTTGGACGGGCATCGCGCGATCGGTGATATACAGCAGCAACTGGCGCGGAAGATTGCCGAGATGGACGGAACCAGCAAGGCCAATCAGGTGCTGCTGGCGCAAAGCCAGGGCGAAGTGCGCGAACTTTCCGTCAAGGTGGCGACTCTCGAAACCCGCTATGCCGAGGCGCAAAATCAGCGCGCCGCTTTGGAAGCCTTGTATAACGATTTGTCGGTCAGCCGCGATGAGACCGCGCTGGCCGAAGTTGAACAGATGCTGATGATCGCCGGGCAGCAGTTGCAATTGTCGGCCAACGTAAAGGCGGCGCTGATTGCCATGCAGAGCGCCGATGCGCGTTTGCAGCGCATGAACAGGCCGTCATTCGACGGCCTGCGCAAGGTCATCAATCAGGATATGGACAAATTGCGCGCATTGCCAAATGTGGACATCACCGGGGTCAATCTGCAACTGGATAGCCTGATGCCTGCGGTGGATGAGTTGCCGCTGGTCTTTCAAAAACGCGCGGTAAAAAAAGATTCAGCAGCGCAAACATCGTTGCCCAAAGATGAAACAGTCTGGCAAAGACTGCTGCATGAAATCTGGCAGGAGGCCAAGCAACTGGTGCGTATCGAAGACACCGGCAAAGCCGAAATGCCGCTGTTGCCGCCCAGCCAGGAATTTTTCCTGCGCGAAAACCTCAAGCTGCGCTTGCTGTCGGCACGCCTCGCATTGTTGTCGCGCGACGAGGATGGCTTCCGGCAGGAAATGCAAACGGCGCAGCTTTGGACAGCGCGCTATTTCGACAGCAAATCGAATGAAGTGATACGCATGTTGTCCGCTCTGAAAAAGATTGCCGCTGCCACCATCAGTATCGAATTGCCCGATGTCAGCCCGAGCTTGCAGGCAGTGCGCAATTACCGCCTGACGCATGAGAATGCAACCGAGCGCAACCTTGCCAAAAAGCCGGCGCGATGAAATATCTGCTCTGGATACTGTTGCTGTTCGCCGCTGCCGTCGCGCTGACTGTCGCGTCCCACAATCCGGCTTATGTGCTGCTGGTGTATCCGCCGTACCGTATCGAACTATCGTTGACGCTATTTATCGTGTTGTCTCTGCTCGCGTTTATCTTCGGTTACGGTTTGGTCAGGCTGCTGACCGCAGCGCTGCAATTGCCGGCGTATGTGCGCAAGTTTCGCCTGGAACGCGCGCAAGGTAAAGCGCGCGAGTTATTGGACGATGCGCTCGGCGCATTCTTCGAGGGGCGTTATGCGGCTGCGGAAAAGGCTGCAGCGCGAGCTATGGAGTTGGGTGACACCTCGGCATTGCACCCGATCATCGCGGCACGCGCGGCGCATGAGTTGCGCGATTATGAAAAACGCGATGCCTATTTGTCGGCGGCGGAAGGCCGGTCGGCAGGTGATGACACGATGCGTCTGATGGCGACCGCCAAATTTATGCTCGACCAGCGCGACCCGCGCGCCGCACTGAATGCTTTGCATGAATTGCGGGATGGCGGCATCAAGGGACATCTTGGTGCGTTGACGCTGGAACTGAAAGCGCAGCAACAGGCGGGCAACTGGGATGAAATGCTAAACGTGCTCAATCAACTTGAGAAGCGCGAAGCAGTCGATGTGACGGTGGCGGCGCAATTGCGCCAGCAGGCATGGCTGGAAAAGATCAGGCAGCAGGATGATTTGGCTGGGTTGGTTGCCTGTTTGAAAGCCATCCCGGCTGACCTCAAGCGGCGCGGGAGAATTGCCGCCGTTGCTGCCCGCGCCCTGATTCAACAGGGTGATTGCATGCTCGCGCAGCAATTGCTTTCCGATAGTCTGAATGCGCAGTGGGATAGCGATCTGGTCTCGCTGTACGGCGATTGCCAATCCGGTGATTGCCAGAATGGCGCAGTGCAAATCGAACAAGCCGAGAAATGGCTCAACCAGCACAAAGACGATGCCGGGCTGCTGCTCGCACTCGGCAAACTGTGTATGCATCACGAGTTATGGGGCAAAGCGCAAAACTATCTGGATGCCAGTATCAGCGTATCTCCAAGCCATGCGGCCTATACTGCGCTGGGTCAACTTGCCGAGCGGCTGGGTAAAACCGATGCGGCTTTCAAGTATTACCAGCAGGCGATGAAGCAGATGAATCGGGCGTAGTTTTCCTTCAAGTGCGCTGCGATTTGCGGGGCGATTCAGCCGAGTGATTCCAGCAGCTCACGCGCCTTTTGAAGATCGTGGGTATCGTTTCCCTCGGTAAACCAGTGGTAAATTTTCTTCAGCAGGCGCTGCGCCTCCACCGATCTTCCCTGTTGTATCCATAACTGTGCCATGCTTGTCGCGGCGCGAAGCTCGAGTGATTTTGCATGTTGCTTGCGGCTGATCGCGATTGCCCGATCAAAACAGGCTTCTGCTTCTTTTGAGTTGGACGGCGAAAGTGCCTGCAGGGATACTCCTTTGAGGCGATGCAGCTCAGCGGTGAAGTGGCCATCGCCTGTGCTGACTGCGTCGGCCAGCGTTTCCGAGATCAAGGCAAGTGCTTTGTCGTGCATTGCAAGATGCACATAAGCCTCTGCCAGCGCCGAGAGAAATATTACCGAGAGTCCGCTTATCGCCGACCTCATTCCTGCTATGCCCGACTGAAGTTCAGTGATCCCTTCTTCCTTTCCATACATGGCAAGCGCCCATCCGTGAGTCATTTCGCCTCCGGCCAGCCAAACGGAAAAGTCATGCTGCCGGGAGAGGGTAATCGTTTCTGCGGATAAGGACAGTGTTTTCTCGCGCCTGTTTAACCAGCGATTCATTACGGAAGCGAAACAGAGTGCCAAGCCGAGGGTATGGGGGTGTTTCATCCGGCGTGCCTGCTTGAGCATCTGTTCGCAAACTTGTTGTGCACGGTCGGGATAACCGATGAAATACAGTGACCATGATAAATACGCCGCGCAGGAGATAGACAGGTCTTCGTTGTACCGTTCCAGTAGTATCCTGTGCTGATCAGGGTGGTAAAGCACGATAGCGTGTTCGGTTTGAATACGCGAGGTTTCAAAATCACCCAGCCAGAAAGAGGCATTGGCCAGTGCATAGTGGGCAGCCTGTTTTCTGAGCGGTTCATCATGCGCCATATCAAGCAGCCGCATTGCGGCTTCCGGCACGCCGCGGGAACCTGCACTGGCAATGGTGTTCATCACCAGCGCCCACTTCGCCATGAATAATTCCGGGTTATCTTTCAGTAACCCGCTCAACTCTGAAATGCGTGTGTTAGCGCGGGTGGCTTCTTCCGACCCGTAGCCTTTTACGGCATATAACACGGGACAAAAACTGACCAGCACGGTGAGTTCAGTCCGGTTTCTGTCCATATCTGTAGGTAAAGTTATCAACAGTTGCAGCGCGGAATTAAAATGTTTCATTGCCTCCAGATTGGCCGAACTACCGGCTGCCAGTTGTCCTGCCTTGTGCCAGTATTCGACGGATTGCCGGGTTTCGCCTGCTTCCGTGAAATGCCAAGCCAGTAGTTCCGGCTGGGCGGTTGCGACATCGGGGAAGCTGTTTTGCAGCTCCATTGCGATTCGCCCGTGCACAGTTTGGCGGCCGGTTTTGGTTTGGGATTGGTAGGCGGCTTCCTGAATCAGGGCATGCTTGAACTGGCGGGTTCTTTCATCCACTGCCAATATCAACCCGGCATCCTGCAATACGTCCAGATCGCGTGTTAGCTCGGCGGGATTATCCGGTGAAACCTTGTGTAGCAAACCCAGATCGAATTCACGCCCGATGGTTGCGGCAATCTGCGCGGTGTACTTTGCTTTTCCCAGATGATCAATACGCGCGGTGAGCAAATCCTGTAGCGTCGCTGGAACATTTACCTGATTGGAGAGGGGTGCGATTTTTGCCATCTCTTCGATAAACAGCGGCACGCCATCGGCGCGTTCCACGATGCCGCGCAGGGTTGCCGCCGGAATGCCATCATTTATCGAAACAATCATTTTCGCCGCGTCGTCCTCGCCGAGTGGTGCAAGCGCCAGCGCGGATTTGAGCGCATTTTTCCAGGGCGGCACAAACTCCGGCCGGGTAGTAAAAACTGCGAGCAGAGGCCCCCGTTCTTCCTGTTCAACCAGCAAGGTAAGAAACTCCAGCGTGGAGGGATCGATCCAGTGCAAATCTTCCACGATAAACAGTACCGGCTGTTGCCATGCCAGCGCATGCAACAGATCGAGCAGGATGGCGATCGTTTGTTCTTTCTGTTTTTGCGGTGTCAAACCGGCGGATGGGTAGTTGCCGGACAGGGGCAGCGAAAGTAGCCGGGTGAGCAGAGGTACGGAATCCCGTGTGGATAAAGGGTAGCGCGCTTCCAGATACTGCACTAGCTTGCCGGATTTTAGCTCGGGCGTGTCACCGTGCTCGAAACCAAAAATGCCTTCGAGCGTTGCGATCAGCGGATAAAAAGGCGACTGGCTGAATTCCGGAAAACAACGCAACTCGCGTATCGCGTGCGGTTGTCCGGCCAGTCGCTCTTTCAGGGCGTGTAGCAGGCGTGTTTTGCCAATGCCTGCTTCGCCCTGCACCAGTACCACCTGATGCTTGCCTTGCACGGCCTTTTGCCACAACTCTGTCAGTTTGGTGATCTCGTCCTGTCGTCCGATTAACGGGGTTAGCTGGCTTGCCGTATCCAGACGGGTGCGCGCGCCGCTTTCTCCCGACACGCTGAAGATTTCGACAGGTTGTGCGATACCGGAGAAGGGTTGGCTACCTAGGCTGGTGCAATCGAAATACCAGCCCGCCAGATCGTGAGTTTGCCGGCTGATCGCCACTTCGTTGGGCGCGGCGCTTTGGCGTAACTGGATGGCAAGTCTGGAGGTTTTGCCGACTGTATCCGGCATGGATGAATTATCGCCGGTAATGACCAGTCCGGTGTGTATGCCGGCACGGATTTCAATGCCGTGAGCTGCCTCGCGGACGATCATCAGAGCGGACTGAACAGCGTGGCGGGCGGCGAATTCGCTGGCTTGCGGATAACCGAAATAAGCCAGCAATCCGCTGCCGTGCGTTTGCACAATATGCCCGGCAAACTGCCGGATGATTTCCGCGCAGCGCGCTTGGGGTGCGCGCAGCAACGTCATCGCCTCATCGGGGTCGTCGATCTCGGCCAGGATTAATTCGCAGTACAGCACGGTCACTTGGCGACGCTGTGCCGGTAATTGTGGAATGGTTTTGGGTGGTGTGATATCGGTAACATGATGCGACTTGCGCTCTATTTCACCCTTGCGGATGCGTTCGGCCAGATGCCGGATTTCATCGCAAGGCAGCGCGTTCAGGTCTTTTTTTAGCAGCCGACAACATGCTTCGTATTGTGAGATTGCCGCGCTGTTCTGGCCGTTTAACGCGTACAGGCGCATGACCCGGCAGTGGGCATTTTCGTCCCACGGTTCCAGTTCCGTATAGCGCAAGGCGAATTGCAGCGCCTTGCCGTAGTCGCCAATTTGCTCGCGGCAATTCGAGAATTGTTCAAGCAATGCAAGCGCGCGGCGGTGCAAAGTCTCGCGCTGCATCATCAGCCAGTCCTCGAAATTCGGGCAATCCGGCAGCGAGAATCCCGCCATGAATTCGCCGCGATACAACGCTGTTTGGGAATGCATTTGCGCGAGGCAGGGGCTGCAGTCGGCAGTGTTGGGAAGGGATGTGCAGGATGATGCGGCAGTCGTTAGTGCCAGCGCATCAATATAAAAATCCGGAATAAAGCGGATGGTGTGCTTGCTGGCTGAGAACAGGATTTTTCCGGTTGGCAGTTCCAGCGCCTTGCGTAAATCAGAAAAAGCTCGGCGCAGATTTCCCCGTGCCGCCACGGGGTCGTTACCGCCCCATAGCAGCTCTGCCAAAGCTTCTCGGTTGTGGGTCTGTTCGCGTTCCACGGCCAAATAGGCGAGTAGAGCACGCATCTTGTTGTAAGAAACCCCCGCGACAGGCATGTTATTCAGACGAACATCGAAGCCCCCCAACAGTATGAGTTTGAGATCCTGATCGGCAGAGAGCGAGTCCATGAACGATTGAACGGATGCGGGAGTAGTTAAGAATTGCGCGGATTATCGCAGAAAAAAAATTAACTATGCCAATAACAATGTTTTCCCGGGCTGTGTAATACAGCAGGCGGCTCTTGCAGCTTCAACAAGTAGTTAATTTTAATTGGTATCTATGTCTGGCGAACGATTGGCGAACGGTGGTTTCGTACAATGAAAGTTGTGCAGGTTGCCACAACATTTTGTTGCTCGGGATTATCTTGGCTTGACGAAAGGTCGGCATGAAAATTTTGTTAATTGATCATCATGCGTTATTTCGCAAGGGCCTGCATCACCTATTACGGCAGTGGTCAGATGGAATAAGCAAGATACTCGAAGCGGAAAACTTCCAGGATGGTCTGAATATCGCCGGGCAGCACCCAAGCCTGGATTTGGTGTTACTGGAATTGAGGTCGCCCGGCAGCGATGGGGTGATTTGCGTCAAACGGTTTCATCAGCGTTTTCCACATGTCCCGGTCGTGGTGGTGTCCGGCGAGGAAAATTGCAGCGTCATGAGCAAAGCAATTAGTTATGGCGCGAGCGGTTTTGTGTGCAAGAGTTCGTCGGGGCCGGTGTTGCTGAACGCTTTGAGATTGGCTCTTTCTGGTGGCATATATATGCCGACACAGTTGCTGTATCAATATGGCAGGATGGAAGCGGGTAAACATGGACATTATTCTAGTCCGGACGAATATAGCTTAACCAAACGCCAGATGAATATCTTGAATTACTTGGTTGAGGGGCTCAGTAATAAGGAAATTGCCAGAACGACCAATCTTGCAGAAGGAACCGTCAAAATTCATGTGGCTGCAGTGTATCAAGCCTTGAGCGTCAATAGCCGCATGGAGGCGGTGCGGGTGGCCAAACTGCTCGGTTTGGTTGGCGCGCCTGAAGTAACGACACTCCCAGTGTCGTGCGGGGTAAGTGAAACAGGTTGCCGCGCGGAATAACAAAAGATCACAGCGATTGCTATGCCAAATTATCTATATATAACGGTCTATTTATTTTTTAATCAATCATGTGTAGGATAGTCATGATTTGTCAGGAATTGTCAGGAAAGCAGGTTTTAGCGCTGGCTGCTGCAGCGACTATATTTATAGTAGTTTGATTAAATTGAACATAATGAAAAAAATTCTTGTGGTGGATGATGACTTTCTGATTAGGGAGTTTTTGTCCGATATTTTGTCAGCCTCCGGGAAATTCGAGGTGGTCTCGGCCGAAAACGGCCAGGTTGCTCTTGAGCTATACCGGAAAAATACCGACATCGGCCTGATCCTTTCCGACATGAACATGCCGGTGATGGACGGGCTTTCCATGCTCAAGGAACTGCGCCGGGACGGTGCGGAGGTCCCGGTTGTGGTGATTACCGGAAACAACGAAATCTCGATTGCCATTGAAGCGCTGAACAGCGGCGCAAACGATTATCTGGTCAAGGACGAGAATATTCAGGACACGGTTGGACTGGCCGTGGATAAGGTGCTGGAGAAAAAACGTATCCAGGACGAAAACCGGCAGTTGCTCGTCGATCTGGATAAGATGGTCAACGAGCTGGAGAATGTAGTTGACCAGATGACCGGTATGGGCACCGCACTTGCGTCCGAGAAGCAATCGCAGAAACTTGCTGAGGTTATTATTACTCACGCGATGAGCATGTCCAATGCCGATTGCGGTTTATTGTGGATGCTGGAGCAAGGCAGGCTGGTGTGTGCCGGTGTGCAGATCAAGTCGCAGAATCTGGCGAAATATCATGCGGAAGAAATTGACCCCGCTCAAATAGCGTTACCCCAGTCACACCCCGTGAATTCTGCCGCCCAATCCAAGCAGGTGGTTTTTATCGGCGACGTTGCCACTACGCCCAATATAGATTTGACCGCTATCCGGTCGGTCGATGCGGCAACCGGATACAGCAGCCAGTCGATGCTGGTATTGCCGATGCTGCATCACGGGCACGATTTGATGGGCGTGATTCAACTGGTCAATGCCACCCATCCGGCCACGGGCGAACTACAGGATTTCAATCTGACCCGGTTGGGAATATTGCATTCGCTGACTTTGCAGGCGGCACTTGCGATTCGAAACCAGAAGCTGTTTCACGAAATGGAATGTCTGTTCGAAGCGATTGTTGAAGTTCTGGCATCCGCAATAGACGAGAAGAGCTCGGTCACCAGAGGGCACATTAACCGTGTTGTCCTGCTCACCATGGAACTGGCCAAGGAAGTGAACGCATCTACAGAAGGCGTGTTTGGCGACATCGAATTTTCCGAGGACGAACTTAACGAAATGAGGATTGCCGCGCTTTTGCACGATGTCGGCAAGATTACTTCGCCGGAGCATGTGCTGGAAAAGGGTGCCAAGCTGGAGAAAATCGTCGACCGGATTGCCCATGTCGAAGACCGATTTCGCTATGTTTGCGCCGCGCTGACGGCCGGGGCACTGGCTGAAAAGATCCGGTTGATGGAAAACGGCGGTTCCGCCGCGGCAATCGGGGAGCTGGAAGCCGGATTGCAGGCGCAGTTGAATGATCTTGCTGATGATCTGGAAGTTATTAGCAAAGCCAATAATCCGGAAGAATTCATGAGCGATGAAAAGCTGGCACGGTTGCAGCAGGTGTATGCGAAGCGTGTACTGTTGGACGGCGGCGAGGTGGCGCTGCTGACCGAAGATGAATTTACGAATCTTTCAATCAGACGGGGGAGTCTCACTTCCTCGGAGTTGAATGTTATGCGTAACCACGCGGATGTCACGATCCGTTTGCTTAACCGGATACCGTTCACGGAAAAACTCAAGAATGTTCCGATCTACGCGGGCGGTCATCACGAAAAACTGGATGGCAAAGGGTATCCGCAGCAGCTTACTGCACACCAGCTTCCTATCCAAACCAGAATTATCACGATAGCCGATTTTTTTGAGGCACTCACGGCTTCGGATCGGCCATACAAAAAACAGATGCCGCTTAGCAAAACCATGGAAATAATGGAAGGCAGCGTCAAGCGCGGAGAAATAGATGAACATTTGTTCGAGCTATTCAAGAGCAGCAAAATACACGAGCAGTTTGCCAATCGGGAGCAAAGCTGATGGGTGAATATGATGATCGGGTGCAGGTAAAACCAAAAAGCGAAGAGATACTTGATGCGTTCAGGCAACGCAACAGCGATTGCCAAATTATTGATGTTGAGGAAGAGCTGGTCCAGATAATTATCTTCCAGTTGCATGACACGCTGTTTGGCATTTACGGCAGTGATGCCAAAGAAGTGCTGGAAGTGGAGAAAATTACGGTGGTGCCCGGCAGCCCGGGATTTATATTGGGAATCGTTAATGTTCGCGGCGATGTCGAATCGGTGATTGATCTGAACCGTTTTCTGCAACTTCCACCGGAACGCGAATCGGTAAAAGCGCGGCTCATCATTGCGCAAAACGGCGAAATGCGCTCCGGGATTCGCGTGGCCGCGATCAGGGATGTAGTGGATATTCCAAAGAGCTCGGTGCGTCCCGCAATTTCGACGCTGGGTGAAAATATTCGTCATTACGTGATTGGCGAGACGTTATACAACGGTCAGCATGTGACTATGCTGGATATGGACAGGATTTTCAGCAAGATTGTGGATGGGTGATATGGGTGCGCGCCCTGCCGAAATTGATCATGTTTCTGTTCTCGTTTTCAGGGTAATGGGCGCATGGATAGGGCTGGATACTGAGCAGATAACCGGTATGACAGATACAGGGCGGAGCAGCGAAGACGATTTTGATTTGGTACCGATACACGAGTTGCTCGGTCTGGATGCACGCGGTTTGGAATCAGCCGATGGCACGCGGCAAAAAGTGATTTTTGTGAAGGGTGGATATTTGCCGGTTCAATTGGAACAGGATGACCCGGCGAAAAATACCGGTCAGCATGAAGAACGGCGCATCGGTTTGGTGATAAACGAGCCGGAAGAGATTGTCGATATTCCAGTGAAATCAATGCGGCCATTGCCGTTTCTGGTTGCGCCCCATGGCGACTTGAACGGTTTATGGGCGGTTGCGCAGAGCCAGGATGAAATGATTTTTATGCTGGATGTCAGAAAGTTGATAGACACGAAGTTTGTGGGTGTGAGGTGGTTGGACGAGCGACAGGTAATCGAATAATTGGATGTTGGAACAAAATTGAAGAAATATTTTGCAACATAACAACATAGAGGAGAAAAACGTGGGAAAAATCAAACTTGCAATTTTGGCATTGGGCATATTCTTTTCGGCCTCATCGGCGTATGCGGCTTCCGAGGTGGCGTTTCCGGAGGGTTGGCAGAAATGGAATAGCATTTCCACTACGCTGACAAAGATAGGCGCATTGCCCGGTTGCGATGCCGACGTGAGCACGTTGCCGCAAATTTATCAGGAGACGGTGGCTACCTATTGCGGCGTGCGCAAGGGTGGACCGGGCAAAGTGGCGGTGTTGGTTAATCCGGCGGTTAAGTCCGCCTATGCCGCGCGCACCGGCAAATTGGCCGATGGCCCCGCCATGATTCTGCATCTGAAAGATATGAAAGTGCTGTTTGTCACCGGCTATAAAGGTGGCAAGGCGCAGTACGGGGTATACGGCGAGGATGGCAAGGATATTGCCGCCGCCAGCGGGCCGTTGAACGCCGACACATGCCGCACCTGCCATACCGGTTACACGTCATTCTGTGCTAACGGACAATGCGGCAAGGTATCAAAATAAACCAGTTGCACGGAGAAACGCGGCACTGCCGCGTTTCTCCACCAGAGGGGAAACAAAATCGTGAAATTTAATATTCATAGCATTCGGGCGGAGATACTTCTAGCCATCATGGGTATGGTGCTGTTGTCGCTGACAACCATGGGCATTGCGCAGTATTTCAGCGAGGTAAATTCGCGTCATGCGCAGATTGTCGAGAAAAGCACGATCTCGCTACAAACGATTATTTCGCTGGCCACCAGAAATATCGAGGGCGGCAATCTGATGAACCTGCAAAACACCGGTGCGCAGGATATGTACAAGACCAATCCAGACCTGCTGTACCTAAAATTGTACGGATCGAGCACGGGCTCGCCCAAGACCAGTTATTCGGAAGAAATTCCGCCGGCCATTATTGAGTACACCTACGTTAATGAAAATGTTCCGGCAGCCAAAGTGGGTGATTACACCAAAAAAACCCACGATATGGCGGTTGATGAAATCAAGGTGGATTCCGAAGAGCAAGTGCTGCTGGTGCAACGCTCTTTGCCGGTAAAAAACGGCGGGGCGTTGTACGCCGTTTTCTCGGCTAAAAAACTGAATGGCATCGGTTTCGAGGTATTCAAGAAACTCCTGCTGGTTTTTCTGATTGTTTTGGCACTTTCATTTGTGATTGCTTTCATTGTAGGCAACCGGTTATCCAGGCCGATCGTTCAGGTGGTGGAGCAGATCACCGAATTTACCCAATCGCTCAACATGAATTTCAGAGTGAATGTCAGCGCCAAGAATGAGATTGGCGAATTGGCCGGATGGTTTAATAAGCACATTCAAAATTTGAAAAAAGTAGTGGGCGATGTGCATTCCATGACCGATCAAGTAAGCGCTTCGGCCAACGATATTGCGGCGGCCGTCGAGGAACAGGCGGCCATCACCTCGCAGCAATCGGCTTCGCTTAGCGAGATCACCGCCACCATGGAAGAGCTGTCCGTCTCTTCCTCGCAGATTGCGGACAACGCCAATGCGGTCGCGCACACCTCAAAGAATACACTCGACGAATCCGAGCGCGGGGTGGTGGCGCTCAACCAGTTGAAGACCAAGATGGAGGAAATCACCTCGGATAACAACCGCAACATTTCGGAAATACTGGAACTGGACCGCAAGTCGAAGGAAATAGGCAAGATCATGGGCATCATCAACGATATTGCCGACCAGACTAAGATGATCGCTTTCAATGCCGCCATCGAAGCGGCAAGTTCCGGCGAGGCGGGTAAGCGCTTTGGCGTGGTGGCAGTGGAAATTCGCCGACTGGCCGACAACGTGACGGAATCCACCAGTGAGATAGAAAGCAAGATCGATGAAATCCAGAAATCCATCAACCGGCTGGTGATTGCTTCAGAAAACGGCTCGCGAGTGATCAACGAGGGATCTCAGGCTGCCACGCTCACACTGGGTGAATTGATGAGCATCGTCGATGGTGCGAAATTGGCCTCCGAATCCGCGCTGCAGATTTCGCTTTCCACGCAGCAGCAAAAAACCGCGTCCAGCCAAGTGTTGACGGCGCTGACCGAAATCGACCAGGGGCTGCACCAGTCCTCTGCGTCTATCCGGCAGACATCCATGGCCACCCACAGTTTGACTGATAAGTCGGATGTTCTGAAGAAAAAGCTGGGTGTATTCAAGCTGGGAGACAACGTGGACGAGATACATACTGCTCCTGCAGTTTGAGTTCTTGGTGCGCACAAATTATTTTGCAGGGTAATACCATGAGTGGAATACGGGTGTTGATTGTTGACGACAGTCAGATGGTGCGGGATATGCTGGCGGATATTCTCAGCCTGGATTCGGGAATCACCGTTGTCGGCATGGCGGAAAACGGACTGCAGGCCATCGAACAGACCGCCGCACTAAAGCCGGATGTTGTGGCGATGGACATCAACATGCCGGTTATGGGGGGGCTCGAAGCCATCGAGAGAATCATGTCCTCCACCCCTGTCCCCATTCTGGTGATTACCGACCTTGATCAGGCCAGCATTGCATTCGAAGCGCTTGCCAAGGGTGCGCTGGATGTATATCAGAAGTCATTTTACGCCGAGGGTATGGCCGCTGACCTGATTGCCAAAGTAAAACTGCTGTCCAAGGTAAAGGTTATCCGGCATATTTTGCCGAAAAGTGCCGATGCGCGCGGCGGCACCCCGATTTTTCACCGGAGAAAAAGCGTTTCAGTTCCGCCGCCAAACGGCGAACGGCGGGATGATCGCAGAGCGTTCAAGATCATTGCCATTGCCAGTTCAACCGGCGGGCCGCGGGCCCTGGCGCTGATACTTTCAGAAATGCGCGAAGGTTGTCCGGTGCCGATTGTCGTGGCTCAGCATATGAGCGATAGTTTTGTCGGCGGGTTGCTGGATTGGCTGGGGAGCGTAACGCCCATCAAGGTGAAGTTCGCCGCCGATGGCGAGTCGTTGCGGGAAAATCACGTCTATTTTTCCCCGCCAGGCATGCATATGACGGTCAATGCGAGCGGCAGGCTGGCGTTGTTGGCGGTGCCTCCCGGTGATCTGTTTCACCCTTCCTGCAATATGCTGCTCGCCTCGGTGGGTGAGGCATTTGGCACACAAAGCCTGGGGGTGATCCTTACCGGCATGGGTGATGACGGGGTGGAAGGTTTGCGCAACATACGGAAGCATGGCGGGTATACCGTGGCGCAGGATGAAGCGACTTCGGTAGTTTTCGGTATGCCCAAAGTTGCCATTGATAGCGGAGTGATCGACAAGATTAGCCCGGTAAGCGAAATCGGCGGTTTGCTGAAGCAACTGGTGCTGCGCAAATGATGCATCCGATGCGCGGATAACGGTATGAATGCCCTTGCGCCTGTCCTGACGCCTTTCCGTACCCTGATCAGGGAAAAGTGCGGCGTTACGTTCAAAAATGATGCGCTTCATGTGCTGGAGGCGGCAGTCAACAAAAGAATCTCCACGGCCAATTTGAGCGGGCATGATGAATATTTGAAGGTGGTCCGCGATAGCGAGGAAGAGCTGCACCGGCTTATCGATCTTATCACCATCAATGAAACCTATTTCATGCGCGAGGGGCAACATTTCGGCGTGTTATGCGAAACCATCATGCCGGAATTATTGAGCAGGAAAACCGGCAAGATCAAAATATTGAGCGCGGGCTGCTCAACCGGTGAGGAAGCCTATTCCATATTGATCTCGCTGATTGAAAAATATGGTATTGGAATAAAAAAACGTGTCGAGATTTATGGTGTGGATATCGACCGCAACGTCATAAAAACCGCCAAGGAAGCGGTGTACGGAAATAATTCTTTCCGTAACGACGAGCGCATGCTGATGAAATATTTTGAACCGCGAACGGACAAGCGCTATGGCATCTTGCCGCTCGTGAAAGAAGGTGTCGATTTTCAGGTTTGCAATTTGCTGCGTCTGCCTTACCCCGGAGAGTTGCAAAAAATGGATGTCATTTTTTACCGGAATGTATCCATTTATTTTGACCGTGAGGTGCAAAGTAACATTTTCCAGAATCTTTCCAATATCCTTAACCCTGAAGGTTATCTTTTTCTCAGTTCGACTGAGACGTATTACCACAATGTCGGGATACTCTCGCTGAAGGAATGCAACAATGTGTTCCTCTACCATAAGAAAATCAGCATGGGATTCGACGACCGACGAAAATACAAAAAAACGCTCCCGCCATTGCAGCCCGATATTCGTGCCGCAAAAATGGAGCCGAGTCTGCCGCCTGTAGTGCAGCCAAAACCGGTTGTTGTGGAAAAAAGAAGAGATGCGCGTGTCATTTTCGATGAGGCGCTTGCCGATGCGATGCAGAAAAAATACCGGCAGTCCATCGCAAAATTGGACGAGTTGCTGAAAGAGTCCCCGGATTTTTTGAAAGCCTACGCGCTGAAGGCCAGCCTGCTGGTCAATTTGCAAGAGATGGACGCTGCCCGCGAGGTCTGTAATCAAATACTGGAAAAAGACGAGTGGAATCTGGAGGCGCACCTATTGCTGGGAATCGCGGCCAAGATTGGCGACGCGCTGGACGAGGCGTTGAAAATGTTCAAGGGAGCGCTTTATATCAATGCGACCTGCTGGTTGGCGCATTACTATTTGGCCGACATCTATTTTTCCCAGCATGATGTGCCCGGCGCACACCGCGAGTACGGCATCGCATTGAAGCTGCTGGAGACACGCGGTGTCGAGGATCACGGCCTGACATACTTTCCGCTTTCTTTTCCGGTGGAACAGCTTATTCATCTGTGCCGGCACAATATTGACAAGATCCGCGCGCAACACCAAAAAGACTGAGATATCCGATGAAAATAGACAAGAACAAATACATCGCCCGCTTTGCCACCGAGGCCGAAGAACATCTGGAAAAGATGAATGAGGCCATTCTTGCGCTGGAAAAAAATGCCGCCGATCAGGAAATGCTGAATCTGATATTTCGCTCCGCCCATACCATCAAGGGTTCGTCCAGAATGCTGGGTCTTGCGCCTATCGGGGAGTTGGCACACAAGCTTGAAGACGCGCTCGAAACTTTGAAGAGCGGGAAAATGGGCGCAGGATTTTTCGACGTGGTGTTCAGGGCGCTGGACATGATTGCGTCTATGGTTGAACAAGCCAAGTCCGGGGCGGAAATCACACAGGATATGACCGGCATTCTCGATGAATTGCAACGCGCGGCTGCGGGGGAACCGGTGGTAGCCGGTGGGGGGAAGCCGGCTGCTGAGGCCCATCAGGAAGATTCGGTTGCACCCGTACCCGCAGAAGTTGCGCAAGAGGTATTTAAGGCAGGCAAGGTGGCTGATCAGGTTGTGCAAAGTGAGCCGGTTCAGACAACCATCAAAGCCAAAAGAGTCGAGACAGTGCGCGTTGACACCAGCAAGCTGGACGAAGCTACCAAGCTGGTAGGTGAAATGGTGTCAAACCAGAGCCGGTTGAAGCAAAACCTTTCATACATTGAGTCGCTGCGCAGGGAGTCTGCCAAAAATCTGAATATGGTTTCCCAGGCGAACAGCGCGGTAGATATTGCAGATGTCATCGAGTTGTCGCAAAAGATGAATGTCATGCTGAAGCAGGTTGCAATGCATTACAAGAATGACTTGGCCTATCAGAGCTTGTTGACCGAGGAGTTGCTGGGCAAAGTAACCAGTATGAGGATGTTGCCTATCTCCACGGTGCTGGACACATTTCATCGGTCTGCGCGCGATATTTCAGCATCTTGCGGCAAGAAGATGGAGTTGGTTACCGAAGGCGGTGAGACGGAGCTGGACAAGACGATTATCGAAAAAATCGGGGATCCTTTGCTGCATATGATCCGCAACAGTATCGACCATGGTTTGGAAAGTGCGGAGGATAGGAAGCGCGCCGGAAAACCCGAAACGGGCACAATCAGGATCAGCTCCGGGTACGACGGGAGTATCGCGTATATCAACGTTTCTGACGATGGCGGGGGCATACATCTCGACAAGGTGAAAGAAAAAGCCCTGCAGAAAAAACTGTACGACAAAGAAACGCTGGATGCGATGCCGTCCAACGAAATTCTGAACCTGATATTCAGGCCGGGATTTTCCACCAGTGCATTCATTACCGACATATCAGGTCGGGGAGTTGGTATGGATGTGGTGAAGGATACCATCGTGGGACAGCTCAAGGGTTCCGTCCATGTGCAAACTGAGGAAAACAAGGGAACTACATTTCATATCAAGCTGCCGCTCACGCTGGCGATTATGCGGGTGTTTCTGGTGTCGGCAGGCGATGCATTGTTCGGTCTGATGGTTGATTCCATTGTCGAAGTGCTCAAGATAAAGCGCGGCGAAATTATTGATGTTGTCGACAAGAAGGCGATCCGATTGCGCGAAAAACTTCTGCCGGTTGTGGAGTTGCGCAGTATTTTGTCCTTGCCGGAGGCCGCTGCCGGGCAAGATGCCACGGTGGTCATGTTGTCTGACGGAGAGGAGATGTTGGGTGTTGTTGTGGATACACTTGTCAGCGAGGAGGATATGGAGATCAAACCGTTACCGCAGCATATGAAAAATATCGGCTTGGTTTCGGGTGTGTCGGTGACGGGTAAAAATGATATTGCGGTGGTACTGAATACGGCAAAAATTTTTGCAATGGCCAAAGATGTTAAAACATCACCAGCGGCAAGGGTGGTTAAATCGGCGCGCAAAGCAGTGCATATACTGGTGGTGGATGATTCCGTCAATACCAGAGAAATCGAACGAAGCATTCTTGAATCCTATGGCTATCGTGTTGATGTGGCTACGGACGGGCAAGACGGCTACGAAAAGTCCAGAAATTTGCAATACGATCTGGTGGTGACGGATGTAGAGATGCCGCGCATGGACGGTTTCTCGCTGACGGAAAAGTTGCGCAAGGATGCCGCCTATAAACATACACCGATTGTCATCGTCAGTTCCAGAGACAAGGAGGATGACAAAAGGAGGGGGATGCAGGCCGGTGCCAATGCCTATATCGTCAAGGGAAGTTTTGAACAGTCTAACCTGCTATCGACCGTTCAGGCTCTGGTGGAAATGTTGCCGGAGCAACAGCTTTATTAAGTATGGAATTAATTGCGGGTTACGACTGTTTGATCACTTTCTCGTTTAATACCCGCATCAGGTAGTCGCCATAGCCGCTCTTGATCAGGGGAAAGGCAAGTTTTTCCAGTTGCGCGGCATCGATGAATCCCTCGCGGTAGGCAATTTCTTCGGGGCAGGCAATCTTCAGTCCCTGGCGGTGTTCGATGGTCTGAATAAACTGGCCGGCATCCAGCAGCGATTCGTGTGTACCGGTATCCAACCACGCATAACCGCGCCCCATCATTTCGACGGATAATTTCCCGCGCTCCAGATAGATACGGTTGACATCGGTTATTTCCAGCTCGCCGCGCGGGGACGGTTTGAGACTGGCCGCGATATCCACTACGGCATTGTCGTAGAAATACAGACCGGTGACGGCATAATTGGATTTTGGATGTGCCGGCTTTTCTTCAATGGAGATAGTCTTTCCGTTGGCATCGAACTCCACTACCCCGTAACGCTCCGGATCGCGCACATGGTAAGCAAAGATCGACGCGCCCTGGTTGCGGCCGGAGGCGCTCTGCAATTGGTGATGGAAAGTGTGCCCGTAAAAAATATTGTCGCCCAGTATCAGCGCCGACGGGTGATTGCCGATAAACTCGCGCCCGATAATGAAGGCCTGCGCCAAGCCATCCGGCGATGGCTGTACGGCATATTGGAGATTCAGTCCCCACGCGCTGCCATCGCCCAGCAATTGGGTAAAACGCGGCGTGTCCTGCGGCGTGGAAATGATCAAAATGTCGCGTATCCCCGCCAGCATCAGCGTGGACAGCGGGTAGTAGATCATAGGTTTGTCGTAAATCGGCAGCAGCTGCTTGGAGACCGCCAAAGTGACAGGGTGCAGACGGGTACCTGAGCCGCCGGCGAGGATGATGCCCTTTCTGGAGGTGAGGGAGTGGGAAGTGGCGAGTGGAGAGTGGGTCATTGAGTGCTCCATTTTTTGTGTAGGCCGGTCAGCAATTTGCCGGTGCGGTCAGCCAATTCGAATGCGGCGTGATCTGCGGCGGCAAAGTCGAGCATGACGGCCAGTTGTATTTGGGTTTCCAGTTCTGCCAATGATCCGCGTGAAATACCGATGAAGTGTAAATATTCTTTTGGGCCGTTTCGTCCAGCCCCCTCGGCAAGGTTGCTTGGTATTGATACTGCTGCCCTTCTCATCTGTTGCGCTAAGCCATAGCGTTCCTCCGCAGGGAATACTGATGTCATCTGATATACAGTTTTAGCCAACTGCATTCCGAATTTCCACGCTTCCAGTTGTTCGTGCGGTTTGCCCACTTCCCACTCCCTACTTTCCACTATCCAGCATTTCGCTAAGCATGCGCGCCACACCATTCTGCCACACCGGCAAGGTCAAGCCAAAGCTGCTTTGCAGCTTGGCGGTATCCAGACGCGAGTTCAGCGGGCGGCGCGCGGGCAAAGGGAAATCGTTGCTTGGGATTGCTTGTATAGCATCGGATGCCGCTTTGAGCGGCAGGCCTGCTTGTCTCGCAAAATCGATAACGAAATTGGCGTAACCGTGCCACGAGGTCTCGCCCGAAGCCGACAGGTGATACAGACCGGCGAGCTCGGGCTGCTGTTGCGCGACGCGGATGGCGTGCGCGGTAACATCTGCAAGCAGATCGGCTCCGGTGGGTGCGCCGATCTGGTCATCGACGACTGTGAGGCTGGCGCGTTCCTGTGCCAGACGCAGCATGGTCTTGGCGAAGTTGTTGCCGCGCGTGCCGTACACCCAACTGGTGCGGAAAATCAGATGCCGGCAATCAGATTGCCGGATCAGCTGCTCCCCTTCCAGCTTGGTCGCGCCATACACGCTGAGCGGCGCGGTAGCGTCCGTCTCACGCCAAGGGCGGTTGCCGCTGCCGTCGAACACATAGTCGGTGGAATAATGGATCAGCCAGGCGTTGCCGCGTTTGGCTTCCTGCGCCAGCACACCGGGAGCCAGCGCATTGATGGTACGGGCGAAATCCGGTTCGATCTCGGCCTTGTCCACCGCGGTATGGGCGGCCGCGTTGACAATCACATCCGGCGCGATGGCACGGATCGTCCGAATCAGGCCGTCTGGGTTGGTGAAATCGCCGCACAGTTCGCGGCTGTCGGCATCCAGTGCTACCAAGTCTCCGAGGGGCGCAAGGCTGCGTTGCAGCTCCCAGCCGACCTGGCCGTTTTTGCCGAACAGCAGGATTTTCATCGGCCGCGCCCCGCGTAATTCTTTTCGAGCCATTGCCGGTAGCTGCCGGACTGCACGTTGCTCACCCAATCCCGATTGTCCAGATACCATTGCACGGTTTTGCGGATGCCCGTTTCAAAAGTCTCGGCCGGTTTCCAGTCCAGCTCGCATTCGATCTTGCGCGCGTCGATCGCGTAGCGGCGGTCATGACCGGGACGGTCGGTCACAAAGGCGATCTGTTCGCGATAGGACTTACCGTCTGTGCGCGGACTCAGTTCGTCGAGCAGCGCACAAACGGTATGCACGATGTCGAGGTTGGCTTTTTCGTTCCAGCCACCCACGTTATAAACTTCACCCGGCGTGCCTTTTTCCAGCACACAGCGAATCGCGCTGCAATGGTCTTTGACATACAGCCAGTCGCGGATTTGCTGTCCGTCGCCGTATACCGGCAGCGGCTTTCCCGCGAGGGCGTTGACGATCATCAGCGGGATGAGTTTTTCCGGGAAGTGGTACGGGCCGTAGTTGTTGGAACAATTGGTGGTCAGCACCGGCAGGCCGTAGGTGTGGTGGTAAGCGCGCACCAGATGATCGCTGGCGGCCTTGCTGGCGGAATACGGGCTGTTCGGCTCGTAACGGTGCGTTTCGCCGAATGCGGGTTCATCTTTGGCGAGCGAGCCGTACACTTCATCGGTGGATACATGCAGGAAGCGGAAGCCGGTTTTTTCTTCATCTGTCAAAACGGACCAATAAGTGCGCACCGCTTCCAATAAATGAAAAGTACCGACAATGTTGGTCTGGATGAATTCTTCCGGGCCGTGGATGGAACGGTCCACGTGGCTTTCCGCCGCAAAGTTGACGATGGCGCGCGGGCGGTATTGTTTCAGCAACTGCCCGGTCAATTCCGCGTCGCCTATATCGCCATGCACAAAGATATGGCGAGGGTCGTTCTTGACGGAGGCAAGGCTTTCCAGATTACCCGCATAGGTCAGTTTGTCCAGACCGATCACGGCTTCATCGTGCCGGGCCAGCCAATCCAGAACAAAATTTGCACCGATAAAGCCCGCGCTGCCGGTTACCAGGATCATAGGTTTGTTGCCCCGAGCGGGGCGCGTATGTTCAAAAAGTGGCGCGATTATATTTGATGCGTCCGGTCATTCATATAGGCCGTCCGATATGGTAAATCAGGGGTCAAAATAACAAAGCCGGCGTAAGCCGGCTTTGTTATTACATCCTGTAAGATACTTAATGATGAGCGTGTTCTGCTGCGTGCGCCGCCTTGGCAGCCGGAGCGGGCATATTGCGCAGTTTTGCCGGGTCGGTTTCACCGTTGATATTGATGATGTTGAGCTTGCCGGCACCTTGCTTCATATCGTCGGAAAAGTCGTACACCGCTCCAACCACCAGCAGTTCGTTATTTTTGACCTTGTCCGCCCATTCTTTCAGCGCGGCGGAAACCTGATTGTTAACGTTGGTTTTCACGCCGTTGATACTGGCACCACCTTTGGTAATTTTGATGGTGTCCAGTTCCTTCTTGATCGGCTCTTCCAGCGTCGAGTAGTCGCCACTGGCCGCGCCAATGGCACCACATTTTGAATGACCGACGATCAACAGCAGCGAGGAGGCAAGATGATTAACGCCATATTGTACCGAGCCGTGCGAAGTCGAAATCTGATTGCCAATGTTACGGATCATGAACAAATCGCCCTCTGGTGTTTTGTCCCACATGTTAGTGTGGACACGGGAGTCTGAACAGGTCACCACGGTGGCGCGTGGATGCTGACCTTTGGCTAATTCCTGAAAGAATGCCGCTCCTTTTGCCGCCGCATATGCGGATTGGTCTGATTGAATTTCTTTGATGAATGTCTGCGCCACGGCGGCATCGCCGTGAGCGTGCTCACTGGCTTGGGCAATCATGGGTACGGCAAATGCGGCGGCAATCAGCAAGATTGCGGATTGTTTTTTGAACATATTTTCTCCCTGTTTTTTGGTTTTGTGGTGTGCTGTAAGACAGCGGGGCAAAATCTAACAGAGAATTATGCGGGTGCGCAATCACCATGACTCGCATAATGACCCATTTGGCAAACAAATCAGGCTCTTCCCTTTATGGAAAAGGCTGCCAACAAGAAGCTAAAGAGGTGAAGCTGGCCGGTAAGCCGGGTTCTGTCGTGGACAGTCATTCCTCTAGGCGTTTCGTTACCTGACGCTCAAGCAACCTACCCGCAGGCGACGCGAGCCACGTCATTGCCTGCCTATTTGGTCTTGCTCCGGATGGGGTTTACCCTGCCACTGGTGTTGCCACCCGCGCGGTGAGCTCTTACCTCGCCATTTCAACCTTACCTGATCCGCTCGCGCGGCCATCGGCGGTATATTTTCTGTGGCACTTTCCATCGCCTCACGGCGTCCGGTCGTTAACCGGCATCCCGCTCTATGGAGCCCGGACTTTCCTCCCCGCACTTGCGTGCGCGGCGACTGTCTAGCCAGCTTCGGGGCGGAGTTTAACACCTTGCAACGGAAAATCGCAGCGCATTGGCCTTTGAATTACAATCTCACCCGTCCATTTAGCCGGAATCTCATCATGCAACAACTTGTGATCACCCGCCCCGACGACTGGCATCTGCATTTGCGCGACGGCGCGCTGATGCAATCGGTGCTGCCGGATAGTGCGCGGCAATTCGCGCGCGCCATCGTGATGCCCAATCTCAGGCCGCCAGTCACCACCACCGAGCAGGCACATGCTTACCGTTCACGCATCCTCGCCGCACTGCCGACTGGCGAGCAGTTCGAGCAGTTCGAGCCGTTGATGACGCTGTACCTGACCGACAACACCGGCGCGGAGGAGATACGCAAGGCTAAGGCAAGCGGCATCGTGCATGCGGTGAAGCTGTATCCGGCCGGAGCGACCACAAACTCCGACGCAGGAGTGACAGACATTCGCAAGGCCTATCCCGCGCTGGAAGAAATGCAAGGTTGCGGCATGCCGCTACTGGTACACGGCGAGGTGACCGATAGCGCCATCGACGTGTTCGACCGCGAGGCGGTATTTATCGAGCGCGTGATGATCCCGCTACTGCGCGACCTGCCGCAACTGCGCGTGGTATTCGAGCACATCACCACCCGCGACGCGGTGGAGTTTGTCACGAATGCGCCGGACAACATCGCCGCGACCATCACCGCGCATCATCTGCTATACAACCGCAACGCGATGCTGGTCGGCGGTATCCACCCGCATTACTACTGCCTGCCGGTGCTGAAGCGCGAAACGCATCGCGAGGCATTGGGCCAAGCCGTCAGCAGCGGCAATCCGAAATTTTTCCTCGGCACCGACAGCGCACCGCACGCGCAACCGGCCAAGGAAACCGCCTGCGGCTGCGCCGGTATCTATACCGCGCATGCCGCCATCGAGCTGTATGCGGAAGCCTTCGAGCAACTCGGCGCGCTGGACAAGCTGGAAGGTTTCGCCAGCTGTTACGGCGCAGATTTTTATGGTCTGCCGCGCAACACCGGCAAGATCACCTTGCTCAAAGGGAGCTGGTCGGTACCCAACAGTCTCGCGTTCGGCGAACATCGTCTGGTGCCGTTGCGCGCGGGAGAAAATATCATCTGGAAGCTGGACAACTGACATGACTGAAACAAAAAGACCGGAAGAGATATTTCGCGCCAAGTTGAATCTGGAAACATCGAAGATTGCGTGGAAAGAGTTGCAGCGTTTCTTCGCCAGCGGCTCGGCTCTGGCAGTCGCCGCCGATCTGGATCTGGTCGAGGTAGCATTCCAAATGTCGGAAGACAATGTGGAGCAAATCCAGCAATGGGCAGCGGCAGGTAAGCTCGGCAAGGTATCGGATGAGCAGGCCGGCGAGTGGCTAGCGAATGACGTATCGGTCTGGGCGGTAGTGGTCAGCCCCTGGGTTCTAGTGCAACCGATCCGCCAAGTTCACTAACGGGAACCCCTATAAATCCAAACTTCGTCGCGATGCTGCGTTGCTCAAGAAATTTTAACGCTTACATATCAAATATATGCGGCGCGCTAAAATTTCTTTCGCGCCTTGCCTCACTTAGAATTTTGAATTTATAGAGGCTCCCTAACTTTCGTTATTGAAAATCTCCCCACAGCGTTTGCAGCGCGGCCAGCCCGGCAATAGCCGCGGTTTCGGTGCGCAGCACGCGCGCCCCCATGCGGATAGCTGCGAAGCCGCAGTGCAGCGCGGACTGGCTTTCCGCCGGGGTAAAACCGCCTTCCGCACCGACCAGCAGCACGGCTCTGTCTTGCGGTTTCTGCCGGGCATGCAGCGCGGCCGCGCCTTCCGGCAGCAGGATGAATTTGCTGTCCGGCGCGTCGCGCATCTGTTGTAGCCACACCATGATGTCGAGCGGCGCGTGTATCTGCGGCAGCACGTTGCGCCCGCATTGTTCGCAAGCGGAGATGGCGACCTGCTGCCAGTGATCCAGCCGTTTGGCGGCGCGCTCGGCGGTGAGCCGGGCGACGCTGCGCTCGGTGTCGAGCGGCTGGATTTCGGTCACGCCCAGCTCGGTGGCTTTCTGGATCACCCAGTCCATCTTTTCACTGCTCGACAGGGCTTGCGCCAGCAGTACACGCAACGGCGATTCGCGGTCAACATTGCTGGCTGTGATACCGCCGACGGTTACGCGCTTGCCGCCCAGTTCGGCGATCACACCCCGACAGGCATTGCCGAGGCCGTCGAACATTTCCACATGATCTCCCTCGCGCAAACGCAATACGCGCGCGGCGTGATGCGCCGCATCGGGGGGCAAATCGAACGAGCCGCCGGTTGGCAACGGCGATGGACAGTAGAAACGCGGCATGATGAACACAATCAGTCGGAAAGGTCGGCGTGATAATATAACGCCCCCGAAAGATGTTGTCAGGTATATAAACATGGTCAGTCTGCAAACCCCGCTGTGCGATTTCGGCTGGAAGGCACGCGATTTCGACCTGCCCGGTGTGGACGGTGCGCGTTATAACCTCGCCAAAGCGCGCGGCAGCAACGGTTTGCTGGTGATGTTTATTTGCAACCATTGTCCTTACGTTAAGTCCATTCGCGAGCGCATCGTGCGCGACACGCGCGAACTGCAACTGCACGGCATCAACAGCATCGCCATCATGTCCAACGACCCCGCCGAATATCCCGAGGACTCGTTCGACAACATGAAGCTGGCGGCAAACCAATACAACTATCCGTTTCCTTATGTGTGGGACGAGACCCAGCAGGTCGCCAAGGATTATGGCGCGGTATGCACGCCGGATTTCTTCGGTTTCAATGCCGATCTGGAACTGCAATACCGCGGTCGGCTGGACGCATCGCGCAAAGAAGCGGTCGCCGATGCGCCGCGCGACTTGTTCGACGCGATGCTGCAAATCGCCAAGACTGGGCAAGGGCCGCGCGAACAAATCGCCAGCATGGGATGTTCCATTAAATGGAAGGACGCGGCATGAAGCCGTCCGCCCCGCGCGGCATGAGCGCGATACTCAAGGCGGTGATCGCCGCGGTCAAACTGGTCGCGGCGGAAGAGATCATGCCGCGTTATCTCAAGGTGGCGCATCAGCGCAAGAGCGACGGCAGCCTGTGCACCGAGGCGGATGTCGCCGCGCAAACCGCGCTGACCAAAAAGTTACAAGCCATCCTTAACGTACCGGTGCTGGGCGAGGAGATGCCGGATGCTGAGCAACACGCGATCTGGCAGGCAGGCCATGACGGCTTGTGGTGCGTAGACCCTATCGACGGCACTTCCAACTTTGTGCGCGGCCTGCCTTATTTTGCAGTATCGGTGGCGCTGTTGCGCGAAGGCAAGAGTGTGCTGGGTGTGGTGTACGACCCGGTAGCGGATGAGGTGTTTGCCGCCGAACTGGGCAAAGGCGCGTTCCTGAACGGCGAAAAACTGGTCGGGCGCGAAGCGGTTAGTTCGCTCGGACAGGCGCTGGCCAATGTGGATATGAAACGCCTCGATGAAAAATTGGTCGGCAAATTGGCCGCCAATCCGCCGTATTGTTCGCAGCGCAATTTCGGCGCGAGCGCCTTGGACTGGTGCTACACCGCGGCCGGACGCTATGATGTGTATCTGCACGGCGGACAAAAACTTTGGGATTATGCGGCCGGGACTTTGATCTTGTGGGAATCGGGCGGCCATGCCTGCTGTATCGAAAACGATGATTTCGCTCAGGGCGATGTCTGGCGCCGTTCGGTGATCGCGGCACACGACAATAAACTGTTCAATGAATGGAAAAACTGGATACGTGCGGCGTAGGGGCGAGATTAACCAGCCACTTACTCATCGTTCTTTGATGGGTTAGTGGAATGGCTATGCATCGCTATCGCGCCCGCCTTCCGGTGCCTGAACAGATCAGGGCGCGATGAATCGCGCCCCTACAAGATAAATGATTGATCGAAAAATGGATTAAGGAGTTAGCGTGAAAATATTGATACTCGGTGCGGGGCAGGTAGGCTCCACGGTGGCGGAAAGCCTGGTCAGCGAAGCCAACGACATCACCATTGTGGATTCAGACGGCGACAAGCTGCGCCTATTGCAGGATCGGCTGGACCTGCGCACCCTGACCGGCAATGCCGCCCACCCGTCCATTCTGGAGCAGGCCGGCATCGCCGACACCGACATTTTGCTGGCGGTCACGCAGAGCGACGAGGTCAATATGCTGGCCTGCAAACTGGCGGCCAGTCTCTACAACACCCCGACCCGCATTGCGCGGATACGCGCCACCGACTTTCTGAAGCGCCCCGAGCTGTTCAATAAAGACAATTTCTGCGTGGACTTTTCGATCTGCCCGGAGCAGATACTTACCGAATACATTAGCAAGCTGATTGAGTTTCCCGAGGCGTTGCAGGTGCTGGAATTCGCCGACGGCAAAGCCTCGCTGGTGGCGGTGCGCGCGTTTGAGGGCGGCCCGCTGGTGGGCAAGCCGCTGAATTTTCTGCGCACCCACATGCCGCAGGTTGAAACGCGCGTGGCGGCAATCTTCCGCAAAAACAGCCCGATCATTCCCGAAGGCGATACCGTGGTGCAGGACGGTGACGAGATATTCTTCATCGCCGCAACCGACAACATCCGCAGCGTGCTCAAGGAAATGCGCCGCATGGATAAACCGTGCAAGCGCGTGATGATCGTCGGCGGCGGCAACATCGGCCATCGCCTGTCCAAAGCGCTGGAACACGACTACCAAGTCAAGCTGATCGAATATAACAAGAAGGCCTGCGAAAGACTGGCGGGAGAGTTGTCCAATACACTGGTATTGAACGGCGACGGCACGGATGAAAAGCTGCTGCTGCAAGAACATATCGGCGAAGTGGATGTGTTCTGCGCGCTAACCAATGATGACGAGAATAACATCATGTCGGCGTTGCTGGCCAAGCAAGGCGGGGCGCGCAAGGTGATCGCGCTGATCAACCGCAACGCCTATGTGGATCTGGTGCAGGGCGGCAAGATCGACATCGCGCTTTCCCCCGCGTATGTCACGATCGGTTCGCTGCTCGCCTATGTGCGGCAGGGCGACGTGGCGGTGGTGCACTCGCTGCGGCGCGGCGCGGCGGAAGCGCTCGAACTGGTGGTGCACGGCGACCGCCATTCCTCGCGTGTGGTGGGGCGGCGCATTGAAGAGATCAATCTGCCCAAGGGCGCGACCATCGGCGCGATCGTGCGCGGCGAGCAGGTACTGATGGGACATCGCGATACGCTGATCGAGTCGGAAGACCATGTGATCGTGTTCGTCATCAACAAGCAAATGGTGAAGAAGGTCGAAAAATTGTTCCAAGTTAATATCGGGTTCTTCTGATGGGACGCACGCTGACCGTTATCAATGCGTTGGGCTTGCTGCTGGTGGTATTCAGCGCGGCCTACGTCATCCCAGTGGCCACTTCGCTGATCTACAGCGACACCACCATGCTGCTGGATTTCCTGCTGGCGATGGTGTGGACCGCCGCCGCAGGCATGCTGATGTGGATGCTGACGCGGCGCTACAAGGGCGAACTGTCGATCCGCCACGGTTACCTGCTGGTGGTGGCGATGTGGACGGCGATGCCTGCTTTCGCCACCATCCCGCTGTTGATGATGATCCCGGGCCTGTCGTTTACCGATGCCTATTTCGAAACCATGTCCGGCATGACCACTACCGGTGCCACCGTGCTGGTCGGGCTGGACAACCTGCCCCCCGCCATCAATATTTGGCGGCATGAATTGCAATGGGTTGGAGGCTTGGGTGTCATCGTATTGGCAGTGGCGGTGCTGCCGCTGCTCGGCATTGGTGGACGGCAATTGTTCAAGGCGGAGACGCCGGGGCCGATGAAAGATACCGCGCTAACACCACGCATTGCAGACACGGCGCGCAATCTGTGGATCGTCTATGTGGCGATCACTGTGGCATGCATCGCCACGCTGAAGTGGGCCGGCATGGACTGGCTGGATGCAATCTGCCATGCTTTTTCGGCAATGGGGTTGGGCGGATTCTCCACGCACGATTCCAGCGTTGGCTACTTCAATTCTCCGCTGATCGAATTCGTGCTGATCGTGTTCATGCTGTTTGCGGTGGTCAATTTCGCCACGCATTTTCTGGCATGGCGCGGTAAGTCGCTGCGGGTCTACCTGCGCGATGCCGAAGCGGTTGCCTCGGTTGGTTTGATCTTGCTCAGTTGCGTCGGTATCGCGCTGTTCCTGTGGTGGCAGAACGTTTACCCGGACTTTTGGACGGCGCTGCGCCATGCCAGCTTCAATCTGGTTTCCATTGCCACCGATAGCGGCTATGCCAGCGTGGATTTTGCGCAATGGCCGATCTTTGCGCCGATGTGGATGCTGTTTTTGGGATGTATTTGTGCCAGTTCCGGTTCGACCGGAGGCGGCATCAAGATGATCCGCACGCTGGTACTGGTCAAACAGGCCGGGCGCGAATTCGTCAAGCTGCTGCACCCGGCGGCGGTGAACCCGATGAAGATTGGTGGTCAGGTAGTCGCCAATAACATCGTATTCGCGGTACTGGGCTTCATCTTCCTGTATTTCATGACAATCGCTACGCTGACTTTTGTGCTGCTGATCAGCGGTATGGATTTTATTTCCGGATTCACTGCGGTGCTGGCTTCCGTTAATAATATCGGTCCGGGGCTGGGAACGGTTGGGCCAGCCGGCAATTTTGCGGGGTTGACCGATTTCCAAACTTGGATATGCACCTTCGGCATGCTGGTAGGGCGGCTGGAAATCTTCACCGTGCTGATCCTGTTTACGCCGCATTTCTGGCGGCGCTAGAATTTTAAACTGTAGGAGCGGGCGCCTGCCCTGAGCATGTCGAAGCGGCCCGCGATTTATATTTTTGAGAAGATATTGGAGTTGCAGTGAATCTGGCATTATTTGACTTGGACAACACCCTGCTTAACGGCGACAGCGATTTCGAGTGGTCGCAATTCCTGATCCGTATCGGCGTGCTCGACCGCGAATTGTTCGAGGTCAAGAACCTCGCGTTCTATGACCAATACAAGGCCGGAACGCTGGATATTCACGAGTTTCTAGATTTTCAATTGAAGCCGTTGTCGCGCCATTCGCGCAAGACACTCGATGAATGGCACCGGCAATTCATGCGCGAAAGCGTGCTGCCGATGATGACCCCGGCATCGCGCGATCTGGTGCAGCAGCACCGCGAGGCGGGCGATGTGTGCGTCATCATCACAGCGACCAACAGCTTCGTCACCGCGCCAATCGCGCGCGAATTCGGCATCGAGCACCTGCTCGCCACCGAACCGGAACAGCGCAACGGCGAATTCACCGGGGGCGTGGCGGATGTGCCGTGCTTCCGCGAAGGCAAGATCATTCGTCTGAAAAACTGGCTGGCCGCGCGCGGCTGGACGCTGGACAGCTTCGCCGATAGCACCTTCTACAGCGATTCGCTGAACGACCTGCCGCTGCTGTGCAAAGTGAAAAAACCGGTTGCTGCCAATCCGGATGCCACGCTGCGCGCCCATGCGGAACAGCACGGCTGGCGGATTATCAGCCTGCGTTAAACATAAATAACGGATTTATTAACCTGAAAAATGCGGTTATCCGAAAATATCATTTTCATGACATTGGTCTGCTCTTGTAGGTGCGAATTCATTCGCACGCAATCTGTTGTCCGGGCGAATGAATTCGCCCCTACCACCCCGTTTACTGCGGCTTTATGATGATATGAGCCGCGATGGCTTTAGCCGAAATTGCAGTGCAGGTCGCACATGGTGAAATCAGCCACCGAACTCTACGGCACCTCGTGCTGCCACCTGTGCGAGAAAGCCGAAGCAGTCCTGCACACCGCGGGAATTATTGCAGAACATATCGACATCGCCGCTGACGACGGCTTGCTGGAAAGGTACGGCACGCGCATTCCGGTGTTGCGGCGCATCGACAACGGCGCGGAGTTGAATTGGCCGTTTGATGCCGCAGGCGTGCTGCGATTTCTGGCTTGCTCAAAAAATTGATAGTCTGAATTTAAGCCGGCTTTTGTTCATCCTCCACGCCGACGATACGCGTCAGATAATGTTCCAGATTGCGTTCGGGATGGTGCGGGTAGTGATCCGGTAACAGCATGATGTCCTGGATACGGTCGAAGCGGAAGTTGCGGTAGGCATCGCGCTTCTCGCACCACGCCAGCAGCGTCCAGTGATCGCCCCAGCCCACCATGCCGAGCGGCCACAGGATACGCGTCGAGTCTTTGCCGTTCATGTCGCGGTAAGCGATGGAGGCTTTTTGCCGTCCCTCGCAGGCCTGACGCAACATCCGGTGGATGCCGCTCTCGGCGCGTTCGTACACCGGAATACGGTACGGCAGGCGCGATACGCCGATCAGCATCTGCGGCGTGAGCGCGGCGAGAATTTTGGCTTCCGCCTGCTTCGCGGCCTGCGCCAGATCGGGGTCGGTCCACGCCTGCACCATGCGGCTGCCGACCAGCAAAGCGGTAACTTCATCCGATTGAAACATCAGCGGCGGCAGATCGAAGCCCGCGCGCAAGCGGTAACCCACACCCGCCTCGCCGTCGATAGGCACACCGGAAAGGACCAGCGCCTGGATGTCGCGGTACACGGTGCGCATGGCCACGCCCAACTCTTCCGCCAATGCCTGCGCGGTGATTGCGGTACGCCGCCCTTGCAGCAGCGTCACCAGTTTGAAGAGTCGTTCGGATTTGCGCATGTGCTCCCTATTGGTTTATCGCGACCTCGCTGAACTGAATCACCGGCTCGATGCCGGTGTAGTTCGGCATGTCGCCCTGCAACTCGGCGGCATGCGGTAAAAATGCCGCCATGAAATCGTCGGCAGTATCGAACAAGTAATGGCACATGGCAACAAAGTCCGGCGGAGAGCCGGGCGATGCTCCGCCCAGACCGCGCTCCACCGACACGCCGCGATAGCCCTTTCCTTTGCTTAGCAGCTCAATGGATCGCGGCATGTGGGTGTTGAGATAATAGTCCATATCGAACTTGCCAGTGTTTGGGTACAGGATGCTGATCTTGATCATGGCAGAGCCTTAACCGCGCTGCATCACGTGCGTTTTGCTGCGGCTGATTACCACGCTGTCGTGCGCAACCAGCGGCTCGCACACGCTCATCATCTCCGCACCGAATTTTTCGCTGGCCGCGTTGGCCGCCTCCAGACTTTCCCAATAAACCAGATCCAGCCATTCGCCGTCATCTGTTTCGGATAGGCTGCGAAAACGGAAACCCGGCTGCCCCTCCATCCAGTTGTTGATCTTTTCGTTGGCCTTGAGCCAGTCCGCCGAGGTTTTACCTTGCTGCAAACGGAAACGTACCAATTCTATCGTGTCAGACATGCCATTCTCCTTGGTTAATATGCCGGAACATCCGGCAAGAGAATGCTACCTGCCTGCTGCTGACAGCGTGATGGCAGCAGTCTTTTCAATCCGGGTTATTACAAAGCCGTTCGCCCTGAGTCTGTCGAAGGGCTGTTTGATTCGTAGGGTTCGCGCTCAACATCTTCCAGTTCCAGCAGCAACCTCAAGCGATCGTGCTTCGCCACCTCCCGCCAATGCCGCCCCGACAGCGCGCCTTCCATCGCCCACAGCAGATTCAGGCTGGAGCAAGCGCCGCAACGTTTTACCTGCACATAGGCGCGCACCGCACCCAGTTCGCGCAACTGTTCCAGCGTATGGATGCCCGCCTGCGCCAACATCTGTTGCGACTTGGGGCCGAAGTTGGGCAGGTCGGCGATGTTCACTTATTCGCCTTCCCAGTAATCGGCACTCTGCTCCGCGCGCCCGACGAAGCGGAAGAAACCCGGCTTGCCGTTCTTGTCCGCCGGAACTTCAGCAAAAACGGCGAACTTTCCGGTAGTAGGGTATTCGCAGATTTCCGAGGAAATGCGCGTGCTCACCGCGAGGTATTTCAGTTCAGCAGTGCCGGTGTTGGTGACCTGATGTGCCGTATCTTTGCCGCCTGCAATACAGGCGACAAAGTCACCCTGACGAATCGGATAAACCGCCTCGCCGATGCGAATTTCGCCTGCGCCCTCCAGCACAAAAATCATCTCTTCGTTACTTTGATGGGAGTGGAACGGGAACGCGCGCTTGCCCGGTGGGACGGCGGTAATGTTGTAGCCCAATTTTTGCGCGCCGAGCATCATGCCGACCATGCCCGTACGCGCATCGTAACGCTCCGCCGCTGGGCCGGTTGCCGCATAAGCAGGCGGACGCGGTTGCAATTCTATGTCGGCAATATTGATGACGGGTTTACTCATGATCGTCCTCCTGTTGTTGAAAGCCATAACTTTAAGCCATCCTGCTGACAGCGTGGTGTCAGCAGGATGGCTTAAAGTGCTGCTTCGCCAACCCCCTGAGACGGCTAAAGTTGTACCGATATTTGCCGATATTTTCCTCAACAGGTTGAGTTTGCCGGGAGTATTCGAGCAAACCCCGATTCCGATACAGGCGAACCAGGCAAGGGGGCAACATGGACGCGATGCGAAAATCATTTGGGAAATGGGCTGCAAACGACGGGCATCCGCTGAGAAAACACGTTGATAGCGGTATGGATGCGGCGCGGAAATCCTTTGAGAAATGGGCGGCCAACGAGGGGCATCCTTTAGTGCGCCGCACCGACGGCAGTTATACTTATTCGGAGGTTGAACACGATTGGCATGTGTGGCGGGCGGCCATTCTGTTTCACGGAACGGGAATGCCGAATTAACCTCAAGCCAATGCAAAAAGGTTGTTCGCTGGTAGTTCAAGATATTCAATGCTTTCGGCTATTTGATTTTTGCACTACCTGCATAAGATCAGCCGCTTGGAATATGAAAAAGAACAGTGATTTTATGTGGATGTAGATATGTTTGAAGCTGCAGTAACCATGGTACCCCGACTGCTCTGGAGAATTGCATCATCAATTGATTTGGTGTAGATCAAAAACACATCTACATATGAGAGCAGGTCAGAGAACGAAACATCCATCGCTTTATCGTTATGGTGAATTATATTATTTCTCTTAGTTACTACCGAATTGACTAAAGTTTTATTTTCCTCAAAACCATCTTTAGACTGCAAATCTATGCCTAGATATTTGAACAATTTAATTGTTTTGTATGGGTTGCCAGATAAGTTATCTGAAATTTCTTTTTTATCGACCGAAAGATCAATATTTTTGAATTCCAAATCTTTATCTTTGATTTCTTTTGCAATACGCCAGTGGACAAAATTATGTGGAATATCTGCATTCTTCACCCTAGTGTCCAGTTCATTCGCATACATCAAGGCGACGTCTTGTAAGTAAGCCTCTAGGTAAGTGCAGATGCTGATTAGGTAGGATTTAACGAAGAAATTGACATTCTCCATGAACAATTCATCGGGCTCATCCCTTAGTACCCGTTCTTCTGATGCCTTAATGATTTCCTTGAGTGAGCAATAAAGGCTTTCGTAGCGGTGATAATAAGTCTCGCTACTCATTAATTGCCTTCTGCAGTCGCTCATTCCAAAGCTGACGTCTTTTTACGATGGATGATTTTTTTTGCAATCCGCCAGATAGCGACTTTCTAAATTCTTCAGATACACATAGTTCGTTATACGCAGACTTAATCTGAGTTGCGTGGGATTTAACAATTGACTCTGGAAGTAGGCCAATAGTTGGCATTAAAAGATCGTAATGAACAAGACCCTGCCTTTTTCGGTCTCTTGTGGAATCTGTAAAAATGTCATTATTAAATACTGTTTCACAGTTATTCAGTGCGGTATTAAATTTTATTCTCAAAGAGTCGATAGTCGTAATGTCAAGCAAGCAGTTGTTTTCCATATACTCGTCAAGGTAATCCCTCAGTACATTTTCATAGCGTACTAAGTTTATATCATCTGAAAACACGAAAAACCTTAGTACCTGTTCCTCTGCCTCACGACTATCTTTAGTTCTCTCTGTATCTTGAGCTAAAGCAAAATTTGCAATTATTGGATTGGCTCCTAATTCAATGAGTAAATCGTCTAAACTGCCTGGGTATATAGCATGTCGTATTTCTTGATCTGAAAGCTCAACCGCACCTTGATTTAATCTGGAAAATATTTCTCTAATTAGCTTCTTAGGATTCTCTTTTCGAAGAACAATGCATCTAATGGTTGTTGACTCTAATTCAGCACGATGTTCGCCAATTTCTGAGAATTTCTTGCCTTCGAGAGTCTTGAAAGTGGTCATGCCTTCAAGAGCAAATTCATCATCAAAAAATCTTCTGATAGTTGTAAGTCGTTGGACTCCATCAATTACCAGATGCCGTCGTTCTTCGTCTTCAGCAAAGTAACAAGATGGGAGTGGTATTCTCATCAGGCATGATTCAATGAACTTAGATGCCCTCAGCCAGCCGTCTTTATCCCATTTATACTTTCTTTGAAACTCAGGATTTAGAATTAGCTTTGCAGGATCGGATTTTATTCGTGATACCAAAGTTTCAAAGGGGTAATCTATGGGATATAGATTAAGGGTGTTTTCTTCTTGGCTTTCACTCATAAGGCGTACCTTTATTTTCAGCATGATGGGGTGGGTACGAAATGTACCTGAGCGGTAAGGTTTTGACTACATCGCTGGTTACATGAAAAAGAATGATGAGCTTACTTCATGCCTATCCCCAACCAAGCATCCGATGAAAGTCTGGTGGGCAACGTCGTCAGTTTCTCTTCAAGATAACTGATCGCCAGCCCCTCTTTCTCACGCCACACCGTTTCGCCCATGCCCTTCTTCAGCATCTGGATCGGTGCGCTGCCTTTCACCATGTCTGCCCAAAAGGCGGGGATGGACTCGACAGGGAAGGCAGCCTTGGTGACGCTTTGAATCTGCACGTTCCTGAATCCGGCTTCCTCCATTTCCTGTTTGAACACATCCGGGTTTTCCAGTGTGTCGATGGCTTTTTGCGGTTCGGGGATTTCGGGTTTGATCGCGCGTATCGCGCCGAACATGAGCTGCATGGCGGGTGAGCGGTCTATCGGTGCCCAGCTGGTGACGGCGATGCTGCCGCCCGGTTTGAGGGTGCGGTGGATTTCGGCGAAGCCTTTGCGCCGATCCGGAAAGAACATCAGTCCGAACATCGAGAACGCGGCATCGAAGGTGTCGTCCGCGTAAGGCAGTGCTTGCGCATCGCCGTGCCGGATGGTGATGTTGCGGTGTCCGCAGCGTTCTGCATGCTGTTTGAAAATATCCAGCATGGATGCGGAGAAGTCGATGCCATGTACTTCGCTTGCCCCGTGCGCCACCTTCAGCGACAACGTGCCGGGGCCGCAGGCGACATCGAGTATCGTCGCACCCGGCTTGAGAATGGCGGCAGCGATGGCTGCATCGGCGTAGTGCGCCAGCATCTGCATGGTGGTCTCGGCGTAACCGTGGGCGACCAGATCCCACGGTTCGATGGCGGATAGCATGTTGGGCGGTTTGCTCATTGCGGTTCCTTATGGTTCGTCGATCATTTCCTTGAGTTTGCGCACCGTGTTCCAGTTGCGGCTGGTTATCGCCACACCGAGCAATCGCTCCATGCCTGCGGCCAGTTGAAAACGTTCGCTTGCCGCCCTGATTCTCTCCAGCGCATCGAGGTCTGGCTTGGGCGGAATGGCGGCGAGGAACGCAACGTGCAGAGTGTTGGGCGCGGCTTCCGCCTCGGGATAGGGGTTCGTCTTGATAACCTTGTGCAATGAAACGGAGTCCAGCAACAACACCTGCGGTTCGAAGCCGTGACTTTTTCTGATCGCGGCGCTGATCGTGTTGGCGAGTTTTGCGGTGTCGGAGGTTTTGCTCTGGAACACCGCATTGCCGCTCTGGATGTGGGTCTTGATGTTTTGCAGGCCGAGGCTTTTCAGTACGGCCACCAGCTCTTTCATCGGCAGGATATTCTTGCCGCCAACGTTGATGCCGCGCAAGAGTGCAATGCAGGTTTTCATCGGATGTCCGGGGGCGCGATAGTGGATGCCACGCTACTGCGTCGAATGCAGGCCGAACTTGTTGCCTTCGCTATCCACAACCAGCGCAATGAAACCGTACTGGCCAATGGACATTTTCGGTTTGTGGATGCTTCCGCCCGCTGCCGCAACGCGCTCCGCCTCCACAGCGCAATCATTGCAACTGAAATAAACCAGCGTGCTGTTGCCGCCCGATGGAACACCGTCTATTTTGACCAGTGATCCGGAAGCGCCGAAGCCGTTCATGTTCATCGGAAAGCCCCACATTTCAATGTCCGGACTGTTTATATTCTCCAGTTTAAGTTGGAAGACGGACTCGTAAAAGCGTTTCGCGCGCGCCATGTCTTGCACGTAAATTTCGAACCAGTTAACGGGATTATTTTTCATGTCATGCCTCCATAATTAAGCCTCAGGACGTTTGCGTTCCAGTAATCAATACGATACATCCAGCGCCTTGCACAGAAATTTCATGAACGGTGCTGTTTCGGCAAAGCGCTTTCCGGCCAGTTTGACCAGTCCGGTATCCGCGACTTCGCGGGCGGACAACGGCGCGATGGCGACGAAGTCTTTGCGCTTGAGGTCGTCTATCGCGGGGTGGTCGGCCGCATAGCCGCGCGGCGGGCGGGTCAGGGTGTCGCCCCACAGCTCCCATTGCGCGGTAAATTTTTTGTCGTTGCGCGCGGCGAACCATTGCTCGGGGTTCTTCGCGATGAACTCGCGCATCTTGCCCAACGCATCCGCCTCTGGATGCCAGCAGCCCACGGCGAAGAAACATTCGTCGGTTGCGATATGCACATAAAAGCCGGGCGCGTGGATGTCCTTGCCCAGCGCATGGCGGAACTGGATGCCGATGTTGGTCTTGTACGGGGTCTTGTCGCGCGAGAAGCGCGTGTCGCGAAACACGCGCATCAGCGAGCCGCCGACCTTGCGCGGCTCGGCGCGGAAGCTTGGCGCAAATTTTTTCAGTTCCGGTTCCATCGCCTCGATAAAGTCGAGCGCCGGTTCGCGCACCAGCGCTTCATAGCGCGGCTTGTTGGCCTCGAACCATGCGCGGCTGTTGTTGGCGGCCAGTTCGTCGAGAAAACTGAAAGTGGCTTTGCTGAACATGCTGATTTTCTCCCCCCGATTTATTTGCGCGCTTGTTTTGGATGCGCGGCGAGCATTGTCTTCCCTTGCGCGGTAAATTTCCACCAGGGTATGGCTTCGCCGCTTTCCAGATAATGCCGGGCCGCCAGCAACGTGTAGAGCACGCACGGGTCGTGACGGTTGCCCATACTGTCCGATAATGCCAGATAAGTTTTGAGCGGATCACGGGTCGCGAGTTGTTGCGGGTTCAGGATGCCGAGCGAACGCAAATCGGACGCGATGGACTTGCCGATATTGGGAATATCTTCCAGTTGCTCCGTTCGTGCTGTTGCGGTCTGGCGCATTTTATCTTCACTCCAATCAGCGCTTGCTGCGCATGGCGAAATATTTCCGGATGTTCTTGTCGTTGACAAAGCGTTGATACTCTTTACTCTCGGCGGGGTAGATGGCAATTTTGCCCTGTTCATTGTAATGCGCACCCCAGCCGTATTGCTTGGTCAGCGGCGATGCGCGCATGCAGGCACAGGGCTTGGCGAAATACTCGTCCCACAATTGCTGCCGCCGCGCTTTCACCTCGGCTGGCGGCACCTGCTTGTGCAGCAGATGAGTGGCGAATTTCAGTTCTTCCAACGTGTAGCCATAGGGATTGCCGCTCAGCAGTTGGTATTCAATAGCGGCGATGGAGCATTTGTTGCCCTTGTCTTGCGGCACGACGGCTTGGTCGGTCGGGCAGTCCGGCGCGATCTCGATAAATTGGTTGAGCGGATTCACTTCGCCGGTTCGTAATAACACATCTTGGGCGAGGTGACCTTGCCCGCCTTCTTCAGCGCGGCGATGATCTTGCCGACTTCTTTCTGATCCAGCCCCGTCGCTGCAGCCACTTCGCCACCCTTGACCGGTTTGCCCGCTTTTTTCATTGCGTCCAGTACGGCTTTTTCATTGTTCTCCATGATGTTCTCCTTGGGGTTGAGTTAAATATTCATCCGGCCAACCAGCTCCGTTCAGCATAGCGGTTGCCGGATGATAGTCTGCCACTTTGCCGGAGCTGCCTTGCGGATGTCGCTCAGGTAGATTTCGTGGTGCTTGCCGCGTAGTTTTCCTCCGCTTGCCTCGATGAACTGATGCACCTTTGCGATGGTCGGCCCTTCCTCGCTGAACGGGCCGATATGCAGTATCTGAGCGCATGCCCCTTCGGTGAACGCCTCGAAGCGCAGCAGGGAAAGTGCTGCCGGATTCTTCTTGTTTTTCACTGCGGCGATGGCGGCATTCACCATATCCTCAGTGACAAACGGCGGCTGCATGATCATCACCGTCCACTTCCAGTTGGACTTGTCTTCGATGCTGAACTTGGTCATGTCATCCGCCCACCACAGCCCTTCCAGCGGCATCACGCCGTAATCTGTCGCCAGCGCGCCTTTCTTGACCATGAATTTCAGCGTATAGGAAACGGTAAACAGTGCCTCGACCGCTTCCGCAAAAGCCGGCACGATATTCGGGTCGCCTGCACCGTCCACCATCAGGTAATGCATGGTCGGTACCTCCACCGCAACGACCACCTTGGCGGAAGCTTTGTACAGATGTTTGAGTTGCTTCTTCAGGTCGAGCTTTTCCATTGGTGCTCCCAATTTCGAATCTTCGCAGCCGGAAATATACACCCGCCTGCTGACAGCGTTATGTCAGCAGGCTAGGTCATAAGTCGGGGCGATTTGTGGATTACCCGCCAACTTGCGATAATGCCTGTTCGCTTGCGGCAACCCGCAGCGCAAAAGCACAGGAGCAGATATGAGCAAGACCACCCATTTCGGTTTCGAGACCGTCGCTGAGGAAGAAAAAGCCAAGCGCGTGGCGGGGGTATTCACCTCGGTCGCCAGCAAATACGACGTGATGAACGACCTGATGTCGGTCGGACTGCATCGCCTGTGGAAACGCTTTGCGGTCGGTGTCAGCGGCGTGCGCGAGGGGCAGCGCGTGTTGGACGTGGCGGGCGGCTCGGCGGACTTGTCGCGGCTGTTCCTGAAAAAGGTTGGCAGCAGCGGACAGGTAGTGCTCACTGACATCAACAACGCGATGCTGCGCGTCGGTCGCGACCGCCTGCTCGACGAAGGGCGCGCCACACCGACCGCGCAATGCGATGCCGAACACCTGCCGTTCCCGGACAACTATTTCGACTGTGTCAGCATCGCTTTTGGCCTGCGCAACGTCACGCACAAGGATGCTGCGCTGCGCGAGATGCACCGCGTGATCCGTCCGGGCGGGCGCGTCATCGTGCTGGAATTCTCCAAAGTCGCCAAACCGCTGGAAGCAATCTACGACGCCTACTCGTTCAAACTGCTGCCCAAGATCGGCGAGATCGTCGCCAACGATGCCGACAGCTACCGCTACCTTGCCGAATCCATCCGCATGCATCCGGGGCAGGAAGATTTGAAACAGATGATGGAAGAAGCCGGGCTGGAAAAGGTCGATTATTTCAACCTGACCGGCGGTGTAGTGGCAGTGCATCGGGGATATAAGCTCTAACCCTTGTCTCACATGGCCTTGACATATTAACGCTGAGCGTTAATATGTACGCATGATCAAAACGTTCCAATGCGTCGATACCGAGGCGCTGTTCAACGGCAAGCGCGTCTCCCGCTTCGTGAATTTCTAGCGGGCTGCATTGCGCAAACTGGAACAACTCGATCTGACACTGACTATCGAAGACATGCGCATCCCGCCGGGAAATCGACTGGAGGCATTGAAAGGCGACCGTGCCGGACAATGGAGCGTTCGCATCAACGATCAGTGGCGGGTGTGTTTCCGTTTTAAGGACGGCGACGCGCTTGATGTAGAGATCGTGGACTACTATTGAAAGGAATTGTCATGCGTAAAATTGCCCCTGTATCACCCGGCGAAATGCTGGAAGAGGAATTCCTGAAACCACTGGGAATGACCAAATACCGGCTCGCCAAGGAAATCGGCGTACCGCCGCAACGCATTGGCGACATCATCGCTGGCAAACGCGGCATCACAGCAGACACCGACTTGCGCTTGTGCCGCTTTTTTAGCCTGTCAGATGGCTGGTGGCTACACCTTCAAGCCAAATACGATACCGAGATGGCGAAAGAAGCCTTGGCCGATGTATTGAAAAAAATTCATCCGCTGGAACGGATTGCCGCGTGATGAGCCAGCTTATGCGGCTGGTTAATTCGGAATATCCGGCGTTGTTGCCATCCACTTAAAGTTGGGGCACAACCCCCATGGAATACTTATCGCTATTTCGAATGCCAACCCCGATGAAGGTCACCGGGCGCTCTTCAAGCATTACGAACGCATTCATCAATTCCATAATTCCCGTCGTGCCACCAAACGCGGAAGAAGTCCGGCAGGCCCTGTCAATACTCGGGATGACTCCCGAAACATTTCAGTGCGCATACTGTGGCAGCGTTGCTTCGGAATGGGATCACCTTCGCCCGCTAGTCAAAGATAAGAAGCCAACTGGGTATATCTCTGAAATCCACAACCTCGTGCCATCCTGCGGAAAGTGCAATCAGTCAAAGGGCAACAAGGAATGGAAAACCTGGATGCTCAGTAACGCGGAATTGTCCCCAACGGCACGCGGCATAAAAAATATTCCAGAACGAGTTAAGCGGTTGGAGGCTTACGAGAGCTCCAAGGCTCCAACAAAAATGGATTTTGCCGCCATTGTGGGGGAGGATGTTTGGGCGCAGCACCAACATAATCTGGGGCGAGTGCAGGCACTCATGCGCGAATCACAGGAGCTTGCTGCAAAGATCAATGCCGAGATTGCCTGCGCATACAAAGCTCGTAGGATGGGTTGAGCAACGCGATACCCATCGTTGAATTGTTTGGTATCACGCCAACCTGCGAACACTTCGTACTCCTATTGCATCCGTCTCCAACTTCGACGATGATATGCATCACATTTGCAATGCACAAGGTACTTCATGAAAACTGCCACCATGCCCGCGCTACGCGTGGAGCCAGAGCTTAGACAGGCTGCCGAGGAAATTTTGCGTCCGGGCGAGACGCTTTCTGCATTCGTCGAAGACTCTTTACGCCGTAATGTGGACTTACGTCGATCACAACAGGAATTCATCGCGCGCGGATTGGCTTCGCGCGATGCCGCAAAAAAGTCCGGCGCATATTTTTCGGCTGGAGAGGTGTTGCAAGAATTGGATGACATCCTTGCCAGCGCCAGGAAGAAAGCACGTAAGTGAACTACAGGGTTCGCTACACCCTGGAAGCCAAAGAGGATTTAAAACGGCTTTTCACCTTCATAGCCGAGCAAGACCCGCAAGCTGCAAAAAGAGCACGCAAGACCATCGCGGCTGGCATCGAACTCTTGCAGCGATTTCCGTTTACTTGCCGCAAGGCGGTTCCCGAAAATACTTTATTGCGTGAGCTGGTGATTTCATTTGGTGGCGCGGGTTATGTAGCGCTGTTCGAGATTGACGACAATAAAACCGTGACGATCATCGCCGTGCGCCATCAACGCGAAGACGATTACCATTAATACTATTCATTCAAATACAGGAGACACCATGAGCGGTTTACCAAAATGTCCTAAATGCAGTTCTGAATTCACCTACGAAGACGGCAGCAATTATGTCTGCCCGGAGTGCGCGCACGAGTGGCCGAAAGATGCGCCCGCCGATAGCGGTGAGCAGCAGCGCGTGTACAAGGATGCGTTTGGCAACGTGCTGGTTGACGGCGATTCGGTGACGGTAATCAAGGACTTGAAGATCAAGGGTTCATCCTCCGTGGTAAAGGTGGGAACCAAGGTAAAAAACATCCGTCTCATCGATGGCGACCATGACATCGACTGCAAGATCGACGGCATCGGCGCTATGCAACTGAAAACCGAGTTCGTGAAAAAAGCTTGATGGGGTTCTGATATGAGTGGCTGGGGTTGTCCGCACGAGGTCGACGGCAAGTGCCAAAAGGTGCTGAACCAGCCCTGCGACATCGGCATGAAGGGCTGCGTGCTGTTCGGGCGTTTCCGTTTTGCCGACCCCACTAAAAACCGCCCGAAAAAGTCTCCCGACACGGATGCCGCCGAATCGCCCCCGCCCAGCGATGACACCCGGGCTTAACGCTCTCGAACTGGTTTACTGCGACGCTTCGTTGCTGGCGGTAAACAAGCCCGCCGGGCTGTTGTCGGTGCCGGGGCGCGGTGCTGACAAGCAGGACTGTCTGGCGAGCCGTGTGCAGGCCGAGTTCCCGGATGCGCTGGTGGTGCACCGGCTGGATATGGCGACTTCCGGCTTGCTGCTGTTCGCGCGCGGTGCTGAGATGCAACGCCGTTTGTCGCTGCTGTTCAGCGGGCGTGCAGTGCAAAAATGCTATGTAGCGGTGGTGCACGGAAGGTTAGAGCAGGAAACGGGAGAGATTGCGCTGCCGCTGCTCTGCGACTGGCTGAACCGCCCGAAACAGAAAGTCGAGCATGTGGCCGGCAAGCCCTCGCTGACGCGCTACCGGGTGTTAGCTTATGCGGATACTACTTACCCTTCGATACCTCAGGGCGAACGGGATACGACAGAGCACAATTACACCGTTCGCCCTGAGGTATCGAAGGGCAACTTGAGCATACGCACTACCCGCGTGGAACTGGAGCCAATCACCGGGCGCACCCACCAGTTGCGCGTGCACATGGCAGCCATCGGCCATCCGATCCTCGGCGATACTTTGTATAGTGGCGAAGCAGGGGGTAATGCAGGGCGGTTGATGCTGCATGCCTGCGCGCTGGGCTTTATCCATCCGCTGAGCGGTGAGCCGCTGTCGTTGACCAGCACTGCGCCATTTTGATCGGCAGTGTATATTCCCTGTAGCGCTAACTGTCTTGTGTGTTGCGCTGTTCCAGCAGGCGTTCGATGCGGTCCAGCCGTGCTGATATTTCCTTGAGCTGCAGGTCGGCTTCATGTTCTTCCTGCTCCATTTTCTCGACATCGCCGCCGATGAAGAACGCCGCCAGATTGGCGGTCAGCATTGAAAGCAGCACCACGCCGAACAGGATTAGCAGCGAACCGAACAGCCGTCCCGCCCCGCTGTGCGGCACCACATCGCCGTAGCCCACCGTGGCCATCGTCACCCATGCCCACCACATGCCGTCCCAGATGGTGCCGATGGAAGGATCGATGCGCGAAATAATGATGCCGGACAGCACCATCGTGACAAGAGCCACCGCCAGCGTGGTGCCGAGCTGGTGGCGAGAGAGCAGCTTGCGAACCGACTTCGACAGCCGTGCCAGCAACATCAGCACCAGCAGTAGCCGGAAGCTGCGCAACAGCCCGACCAGCGGCGCGAATTGCCAAAAAAACGGAAAGCCGCCGATGATGATGACCAGATTCATCCAGTTGCGCAGCAGGTATTCGCGCTTGTTTCTGACCAGCGCACTCAGCAGCGTAGTTTCGGTGAAGAATGCGAACCACACCAACCAGTCGGCGACGCGCGCGAGCAGCGGAGTGATCTCCTGCGTTTCCTCCAGATACCATTGCAGCAATATCCACAGCGCCACCAGCAGCATCGGCCATTCTAGCCGCTTCGCCCACTGCCGTGCATCGGGGTGTTCGTGCGATTCGACCCCGGCTATGCCGAGCAGATGAACAATCCGCATTTAACGGGAGAGTCTTTCCAGTCCACCCATATAAGGGCGTAATACTTCGGGAATTATCACGCTGCCGTCGGCCTGCTGGTAGTTTTCCAGCACCGCAACCAGCGTGCGACCGACCGCCAGAGCGGAGCCGTTCAGGGTGTGCAGCAATTCAGGTTTGCCCTGCGCGTTACGGAAACGCGCCTGCATGCGGCGCGCCTGAAACGCCTCGAAGTTGCTGCATGACGAAATCTCGCGGTAGGTGTTCTGCGCGGGCAGCCACACTTCGATGTCGTAAGTGAGCGCGGCGGAAAATCCCATGTCGCCGCTGCACAGCTTCATTACGCGATACGGCAGGCCGAGTTGTTGCAGGATGGTTTCGGCGTGGCCGAGCAACTCTTCCAGTCCCGCATAGGATTGTTCCGGGTGCACGATCTGCACCAGCTCCACCTTGTCGAACTGGTGCTGGCGGATCATGCCGCGCGTGTCGCGCCCGTAGGAACCGGCCTCGGAACGGAAACACGGCGTATGCGCGACGAACTTTAGCGGCAGTTGCTCCAGCGGCACAATGGAATCGCGCACCATGTTGGTCACCGGCACTTCGGCAGTGGGAATGAGGTAAAACTTATTGATGGAAAAGGTATTTTCCTTCACATCCTCTTGCGAATTCGTGATTACATCGCCAATCGAATCACCGGAACTTGTCCTGAATAAGTCCCGTTCGAACTTCGGCAACTGTCCAGTACCATACATAGAATCGGCATTCACCAGATACGGCACATAAGTTTCGGTATAACCGTGCCGGTCGGTATGCGTATCGAGCATGAACTGCGCCAGCGCGCGGTGCAAGCGCGCCAGCCCGCCCTTCAACAGCGAGAAACGCGCGCCGCTGATCTTGGTGGCGGTATCGAAATCCAGTCCCAGCTGCTCGCCGATGCTGACGTGATCCTTCACCTCGAAATCGAACTGCGGCGGTGTGCCGACTTTGCGCACTTCCTCGTTTTCGGCTTCCGACTTGCCGATTGGCACGCAGCTATGCGGGGTGTTCGGAATGACTTCCAAAAACTGCTGCAACGCGACTTGCACTTCACCCAGCTGCGCTTCCGCCTGTTTGAGTTCGTCACCCAGACTCGCCACCTCTGCCATGATCGCCGAGACATCCTCGCCTTTTGCCTTGGCCTGCCCGATCAGTTTGGAAGAACTGTTGCGCTTGGCTTGCAGCTCTTGGGTGCGCGTCTGGATGGTCTTGCGCTCCGCTTCCAGTTGCTCGAATTTTGCGGTGTCCAGCACAAAGCCGCGCGTGGCCAGACGTGCCGCGATGCCGGCCAAATCATTTCGTAATGCCTGTATATCCAACATGCTGCGTTCCTTATTTGAAGGCGGAGACGACGATGGTGCGTCCCAGCCGGATATTTTTCGAATTGTGTTGCGCCACATACGGCTCATTTTCCTTGCCGAGGGTATGGTAGCGGTTGCGTTCCAGTCGCATGAACTGGCTCCAGCCGAAACTGACCAGCGGCGCGAATAATATGCCCAATAGCCGCGAGCTGCTTTGTAGTTTGTCGGTATCCAGTTGCAGATCGCGAAAGTCGCAATCCAGCATGGCATGCGCCAGATAGAAATACGGGATGGGCGTGATATGCCCGCCGGTGTGAAAACGATCCTGGTTTTTTACCGGCAGCGGGCCGAACAGATTGGTAAAGCCGCATACCAAATAGCGCAGGCGCGATTTCATGTTGAGTACATTGGGCGTGGTGACCACCATCAGCCCGCCGGGTTTCAGCACGCGCCGTATTTCGCGCAGCACGGCACGGTAATTTTCGACATGCTCCAACACTTCCGAACAGGTGACCAGATCGAAGCTGGCATCCTGATACGGCAGCGGATGGGTGTTGAGATCGAGCTGGGTGATCGGCACATCCTTGAGCGCGAAACGCTCGATATGGTAATCGCATGCCTCGGCCTGCATGTTTGGCCAGCTCTGCCGCAACAGGGCAAGCAAATCGCCGCTGCCCGCGCCGATGTCCAGACAGCGTGGCGAATCAACTTTTAGCCGCTGTTTTGCGACGTTTTCGACCGAACTGTAAATTGCGTCATTGCACATTTATTTTCTCTATTTTTTATTTTTCGCTAGCGCATCCAGTTCACGCAGCCGCGCCAGTTTTTCGGCGATCTTCGCTTCCAGCCCGCGTTCGGTCGGCTGGTAGAAACTCACCGGAGGCATGCCGTCAGGGAAGTAATTTTCACCCGCTGCATAACCGTCCGTTTCGTCATGCGCATAGCGGTAGTCTTTGCCGTAATCGAGTTGCTTCATCAGCTTGGTCGGCGCGTTGCGCAGATGCAGCGGTACTTCGCGCGAAGCGTCTTTGCCGACAAAGGCGCGCGCGGCATTATACGCGACATACCCGGCATTTGATTTGGGCGCGCAGGCCATATACAGCACCGCCTGCGCCAGCGCCAGCTCGCCTTCCGGCGAACCGAGCCGCTCGTAGGTTTGCGCCGCATCGTTGGTCAGCTGGATCGCGCGCGGGTCAGCCAGACCGATGTCTTCCCACGCCATGCGCACGATGCGCCGCGCCAGATAGCGCGGATCGGCACCGCCGTCCAGCATGCGCACCAACCAGTACAGCGCGGCATCCGGATTGGAGCCGCGCACCGATTTGTGCAGCGCGGAGATCTGGTCGTAGAACGCTTCGCCGCCCTTGTCGAAGCGGCGCAGGTTCTGCGCCAGCGTATTGTCGAGAAACTCGCTGTCGATGTTGCCCACGCCGGCAGTTTGCGCGGCGGTCTGCAATTGCTCCAGCACGTTCAGCAGGCGGCGCGCATCGCCGTCGGCGTAACCGATCAGGCGTTCGCGCGCGTCGTTGTCGAACTGCAATAAATCCGTTCGGGCTGAGCCTGTCGAAGCCTGTCCTGAGCTTGCCGAAGCGGCTCCCTTATCCCCTTCGACAAGCTCAGGGCGAACGGTGGTTAATGTCTGTTGCGCACGCTCGAACAGTTGCGCCAACTCTTCGGCAGACAGCGCGTGCAGCACATACACCTGCGCGCGCGACAGCAACGCGTTGTTGACTTCGAAGGACGGGTTCTCGGTGGTCGCGCCGATGAAGGTCACCAAACCCTGCTCGACGAACGGCAGGAACGCATCCTGCTGCGACTTGTTGAAACGGTGCACTTCATCGACGAACAGGATGGTATGGCGGCCGCGCTGTTGCAATATTTGCTGCGCCTGTGCGATGGCATCGCGGATATCTTTTACGCCGGACAGCACCGCCGATAGCGGCATAAATTCCGCGTCGAAGGCCTGTGCCATCAGGCGTGCCAGGGTGGTTTTCCCCACCCCCGGCGGCCCCCACAAAATCATCGAATGCAGCTTGCCTGACTGAAATGCCAGACGCAACGGCCTGCCCTCGCCCAACAAATGCGATTGGCCGATGACTTCGTCGATATGCTTCGGGCGCAGGCGTTCCGCTAAGGGTGCGGCGGGTGTGTTAGTTGAAAACAGGTCAGCCATAATGCGGCAAGTTTATCTTATGGGAACGCCGACATCCCCATTGGCGCTCCTGCGATCCATCATTCACCCAAGACATCCGCGCCTTTCGGCGGCACGAACTTGAACAGTTGCGGCGACAGTTTCGGGTTGCGCTGCATGCCGGAAAAACGCAGCACGGTTTTGTGCCCGAACGAGTCGTTCATTTCCATGATGACCAGTTCAGCCTGCGCGTTGAAAGCCATAAGAATCTTTTCAAAGTTGCTGTCCTGTGCTTTGGGAGATGCTTGCAGCCAGTCCAGTCCCTCTTGGCTGCCGCTTTCCTTGAGAATGAATCCGCGCTCGATTTCGTTGCTGCCGGACAGCAGCGCGGCGGGGCTGCTGCCCAGCGCCGCATCCAGTCTCTTCACCGTAACCTGGTTCAAATCAACGTCATATAGCCAGAATTTTTCACCGTCGCCGACGATCAGTTGCTCGTAGGGCTTCTGGTAAGTCCAGCGGAATTTTCCGGGGCGCTGGAACTGCATGATGCCGGAGGCGCTCTGGATGCGCTTACCATTCTGGTCCAGCACCACTTGGGTGAAATTCGCCTGCGCGGAATGCGTCGCGACGATAAATTCCTTCAGCTTGCCGATGCCGTCGGCATGGGAAGTCAACGGTAGCATCAAGAACAATAGTGTAAAAAATTTTTGCATCGGAATTTCCAAAAGTTGAACGCAGATTCAATTTTAAAGTGCGACGCCTGACTTGAAGAGTACCTGAGCGGGTGTCAGGAATCCAAGTTGTTTTCTCGGTCGTCTTGATGTCCCCATGGTTTTTTCGTCTTCCGAGGGGTAGTGTTCATGCTACCAGATTCTCCGGTAGCTGAGCGTTGAACCAAAGTTTTCAAGAATTCCTCCAATCTTCAGGCGTGATTTCACCGGCTTGACGGCCAATTCCCGGAACCCCGGCATGTATTTCTGCTTCGGTATCTTCATCGCCTCCCTTTCCAAGGTGACTGTGATTTTATGTCACCCTTGGGAGACGACTTTTCGGTGGAAGGTCAAAATAAATGGAACAGGTTTGCCTCTCAATAAGCAATGCGGGTTTACAACTTAATTCCGCATTGGCGCAAAGGTTGAACCGGCCTGCGAATCGGCGGATAATCCGCTGTCGGTTTCATCGGGGTGCATAGTGGGCGCAGCAACAGGCGTTTCGCCAAATACACGCCGCGCAAGCATCCGCTTTAATTTTTCCGGACTAAAAGACAGTTAATCCCATGCAAAACTCAGTGATATCCGCTCCAGTCACGTTTTACCCGCAGCGTTCCAAGCTGACTCCGTCCAATGATGCCATCACGGTTTCGCCCATCGTCGGCAACCGCGTCGAGTTGCAGCTGCTCACCACCCTGCAGTGCAACCTGAAATGCACATACTGTTCGCTCGGCGTGGGCGAAGTGGTGGGCTCGCAGGACAAAGTTTCATATGACATGGACGCGCTGAGCACCTTCATCGAAACACATCTTTCGCAGCACGAGGTTTATGTCACGTTCTATGGCGGCGAACCTACCCTGAATCTCGGCTTCATCAAAGAGATCATGGAGCGTTACCCGACTTTCCGCTTCCAGTTGCAGACCAACGGCACCCTGTTGGACGGCTTGCCGGACAGCGTTTTGTCCAACCTCTCCAATGTGCTGCTGTCCATCGACGGCGGCGAGACGATCACCGACGGCTTTCGCGGACGCGGCGTTTACCGGCAGGTGGTCAAAAACACCGAGGCGGTGCGCGCCCGGATGGCGGGCACGTTCACGGCGCGGGTAACCTGGAGCAGCGAAGACACTTCGTTTGAGGAGCTGGACGAGCTGGCGAGCACTTTCGATTACGTTTATTTCCAGTTCGTCGCCGGCGAGGGCACTTATTCGCCTGCCGCGATAGAAAAAAAGAAAGCGGTGATCACGCAACTGGTGGACAAGTTTTTCGCCAGCGAGTCGTTGTACCCGATCATCCCGATCATGGGCATCGTGCGCAACAAGGTGCTGCCGACGCGCGCGACCGAGCTATATCAGGGCAAGACCCAGTGCCGCGTGTCCACGCATATCATCAATGTGATGCCGGACGGCAAGATATTTCCGTGTCCCGACATGATGTACATCCCCGAGATGCTGCAAGGCGATGTGATCGCCAACTGGCTCAAGCCCAGCCCATTGCAACCGCACCCGGACATGCCGTGCGGAAGCTGCGAAGCGGAGGCGTGGTGCCGGGGCAATTGCATGAAAAATCTCTATCTCGCCTACGTGCAAAACGACAAGGACTACCGCCACAAGGTCGTCGAGCCGATCTGCGACCTGATTCGCTTTCTCGGCCGGGAAATCGACCGCCACGACCCGCACGCTTGGTATGCCAAAGCGCCGATTGACGTACGCAAGACATTGCGCGATTGCGAGGTCTACGAGTATGTGGAAATCATGCCCTGACGCCGCACTGACGCGCAGATATGGCATCTGATATAGGTCGGGCTATGCCTGTTCTGAGATTGTCGAAGCGGCCCGACATGGTGGGCACAGCCCACCCTACGGTTGTGGCGTTACCGGATGGCAAATGCCACTCAAAAATTTGCACAGTTGACTCATAAATAGACTGACAGATGACATCGTCAAACCGCACCGCGTGTTAACCCCCTGTTTAAGGCCCATGCCAAATCATACTCAAACCAACGCCGGTCTTCTCGCGCGCAGCCTGTCCGCCGTCTGGCATCCCTGTTCGCAGATGAAACATTACCAGCAATTTCCGTTGGTGCCGATCACGCGCGGCACCGGGGTGTGGCTGTACGATCACGACGGCAAACGCTACCTCGACACGGTCAGTTCCTGGTGGGTAAACCTGTTCGGGCACTGCAATCCGCGCATCAACGCCGCACTGCGCGACCAGCTCGAAACGCTGGAGCATGTGATGCTGGCGGGCTTCACCCATGAGCCGGTGGTGCAGCTTTCCGAACGGTTGCGCGACCTCGCTCCTGCCGGGCTGGGTCATTGCTTCTACGGCTCGGACGGAGCATCGGCGACCGAGATCGCGCTGAAAATGAGTGCTCACTATTGGCGCAATACCGGCCAAGTCGACAAGACGCAATTCATCAGTCTGAAAAACGGCTATCACGGCGAAACGTTGGGCGCGCTGTCGGTGACCGATGTCGCACTGTTCCGCGATGCGTACGGTGCGCTAATCCGGCAGCAGGCCACCGTGCCGAGTCCGGACAGTCGCAAGGCCGCTGCCGGAGAAAGCGCCGAAGCTTACGCGCTGCGTTGCGCCGAGGCGCTCGAACAGCATTTGCAGCAACACCACGCGCAGTTGGCCGCCTTCATTATTGAGCCACTGGTACAGGGTGCGGCAGGCATGGCAATGTATCATCCGGTGTATTTGCAGCGTGCGCGCCAACTATGCGACACCTACGGCGTGCATCTGATCGCCGACGAGATCGCCGTCGGCATGGGGCGCACCGGCACGCTGTTCGCATGCGAACAGGCATGCATTACCCCCGACTTCCTGTGCCTGTCCAAAGGCATCACCGGCGGTTATTTGCCGCTATCCGTGGTGATGACGCGCGACGAAATCTATCAGGCGTTCTATGCCGATGAAACGGCGCGCGGCTTTCTGCATTCGCATTCCTACACCGGCAATCCACTGGCCTGCCGCGCCGCACTGGCCACACTGGACATCTTCGCGCAGGACGACGTAATCGCCGCAAACCGCCACAAGGCGGCGTATCTGAACGAAATTGCACAGCCATTGCGCGAACATCGCGCGGTGCGCAACTGGCGCAACACCGGGATGATCTGGGCATTCGAGGTGGATAGCCCGCACCGCGACATCGCGCAACGCTGCTTCGCGCTCGCGCTGCAAAACGAACTGTTGCTGCGCCCGATCGGCAACACTATTTACTTCATGCCGCCGTATGTCATCAGCGAGGAAGAAATGGATTTGCTGGTAGAGCGCACCCTGAAAATTGTCGGGCAACTCGGCTAAATAAACCGATCACTGACATCCGCCATGCGAATTACTTGCCATGCAATCCGGAATAAAGTCAGAAAAGGTTATAAAAAACAAACCAGTTCCGCGATCAGGTTTGCCCGGCATGAATAAAGGAAGTGGTTTACTGCGAAATGCATACTAGAGAATGCATTACATTCTCTATAAAGATTTAATCCCGATAAATATATTCCAGTTTTGTGGCAAGCGATGCAAAGTTCTTGCCTCTATAATTAACACTCCCAACATCCAGAATCCATCTTCATCATGCAACTCAATCTCTCCACCGATATCGCCCTGCGCACCCTGATCTATTTGGGTCAAAAGGGTTCACCCGCCACGATTGCCCAAGTGTCGGAAGCTTTCGATATTTCAAAAACACACCTGATGAAAGTCGTCATGACGCTGGTTGCGGCAAATCTGCTTATCAGCGAACGCGGTCGCAACGGCGGGATTCGTTTGGCCAGGGATGCGCGGGACATCCCTATCGGTGAAGTGGTGCGCCAGATGGAAAACAATCTGGCTCTTGTCGCCTGCATGAAAGAACAGGTTGCAGACGATATTTGCCCGTTAATGCCGGCGTGCCACTTAAGGGGAGTTTTGTTCAAAGCGCAGCAGGCCTTTTTGACCACGCTGGATGAAAGTTCGCTGGCCGATATACTGGCCACCCAAACAAAATAGTCGCACTACCCGCGGAGCAATTTATTCAATACAAAGCATGCCGGGCCGCCCGCCGTAATAATCAATTTCTGAATATACCCTGAAAGCCATGCAAAGAATTATCGCCGCGTTGTTGTTACTGGCCGCCATCGGCGGCACCGCCGGCGCGGCCAACCTGCCAGGGCAGGTCGGCGCGGCGCTCAAGCATGCCGGGATTCCGCTCAACAGCGTCGGCATCGTGGTACAGCAAACCCGGTCGCGCCAGCCTATCGTCAGCCAGAACGCCAAACTGGCGCTCAATCCGGCTTCCACCATGAAACTGCTCACCACGCTGGCCGGGCTGGAGACGCTCGGCCCGGCGTACCGCTGGAAGACTGAAGCTTATCTCGACGGCAAGCTGGAAAACGGCGTGCTGCAGGGTAATCTGGTGTTCAAGGGCTATGGCGATCCGAAGCTGACCGTCGAACAATTCTGGATGTGGTTGCATGAATTGCGCCAGCGCGGACTGCGCGAAATTCGCGGCGACATCGTGCTGGATCGAAGTTTTTTCGGGCCGATAAATCACGATCCGGCGGCATTCGACAACGACCCGGTGCGCGCCTACAACGTCGGAGCTGACGCGTTACTGCTCAACTTTAACGCATCGCGTTTGCGCCTGATGCCAAACGGTCACGTCACCAACGCGCTAATCGAACCGGAACTATCCGGCTATACGCTCGACAATAGCGTCACCACTTCCGCGGCCTTACCGTGCCACGGCGACGATGCCTACAAAACGCGTCTGGACGGGCGTCACATCGTGCTGGAAGGCATGATTCCGGCGGACTGCGGTGAGGCAGAGGATTACGTTTCACTGCTGCCGCACAACGAGTATTTCTTCGCGGTATTCAGCGCGCTGTGGAAAGAACTGGGCGGCACGCTGCGTGGCAAACTGCGCGAGGGCCGTGTGCCAGCCAGCCAGATACCCTTTGCCACGCGCTTCTCGCCGCCACTGGCGGAAGTGATCCGTGACATCAACAAATTCAGCAACAACACCATGACACGGCAACTATTCCTGACGCTGGGAGCAACAGTCGGCACTCCCGGAAACACCTCTGGCGGCAGCACCGCCGTGCGGCAATGGCTGGACAAACAGCAACTGCAATTCCCCGAACTGGTGCTGGAGAATGGTGCCGGCCTGTCGCGCACCGAGCGCATCAGCGCACAGCATCTAGCCGATATTTTGCAGCGTGCCGCGCACAGCCCGTTTGCTGCCGAACTGGAAGCCTCGCTGCCGATTCTGGGGATGGACGGCACGGTAAAAAGGCGTTTCAAAGACAGCGCTATCGCCGGTCACGCCCACCTCAAAACCGGCTCACTGGAAGGGGTGAAATCCATTGCCGGCTATGTGCATGCGCAAAGCGGCAAACAATGGATCGTGGTGTTTATCATCAACCATCCGAACGCAAAATACGGGCAATCAGCGCAGGATGCGCTGATTGAATGGCTGGCAAAATGGCATTAAACGCTGAATAAATTTTACCGATAACTACCGAGATTTACCAAACCAAGCCGCGTGAATATGCCGTCATTCCGGCGTTAATTTCCAACTTCTGACGGAGCAAAACACCAGGGGCGCGATGAATCGCGCCCCTGCACTATTTACAATGCGTCGAAAATAAAACCTATTTTCCGGTCAGTTCCTTATAACGCGCCTTGTCGGCATCATAGCGCGCTTCCATGGCTGTTTTTTCGGCATTGGCTTTATCAAAATCCTGTTTGAGTTTATCCACCCTTACCTGCGATTCCTGCAGATCATCCTTCAAGGTGGCCGGGATAGCTTTGCCGGCCTTGCTCAACGCATCGGACTCTTGCTGAAAATTCAGCAAATTGCCGTTGGCAGTGTTGAGCTGCGAGTTGATGCTGTTGACGCGCGCTTCCAGTTGCTGGAGGTTGCGGCGGCGCGCCAGATCAATTTCATTCTCGTTGCTATAAGTGTTAATCAGCGCTTTATCGTGCCGTCTTGACTCCAGCGCCGCTTCTTCGTCGGCACGCTTCTTGGCTTCTGCCTGTTCGTTGGCACGGCGCGCTTCCGGTGTCAGCACTTCTTTTTTATCTATCACACGACCTGTCTTATCCAGCTCGGAACGGTTTTTATGGGCATATTCCGGCGGTATGGTTTCACCATAGTGCGTCGTGCCTTTGTCATCCACCCATTTGTACATCTTCGCCGCGACGGGAAAACTGAAGGTGATGCCAACGGCAAGCACAGCAAACAATTTAAGTTTATTCATTTGTTACTCCATAACGGTTACGGTAAGATTGTACGGCAGCCAGATTCTGCACCAGCAACGCCTCCCCCTGCAAATAGCCGAGCAGATCGTCCAGCGTGGCGATAGACAGCACCGGAATACCGTAGGTGCGCTGCACTTCCTGCGCAGCGGAAAGTTCGCCCTGTCCGCATTCCATGCGATCCAGCGCGATAGCCACCCCGCACGGTTCCGCGCCTGCCGCGCGGATCAGCCCGATGGATTCGCGTACCGAGGTTCCGGCGGAAATCACATCATCAATGATCAGTACCCTGCCTTGCAGCTTTGCACCCACGGTCATGCCGCCTTCGCCGTGGTCCTTTGCCTCCTTGCGGTTATAGCAAAACGGCACATTGCGCCCCTGCTCGGCCAGTGCGATCGCGGTACCTGCCGCCAGCGTGATGCCTTTGTAGGCCGGGCCGAACAGCATATCGAAAGACAATCCCGAGGCAAGAATGGCCTGCGCATAAAACTGCGACAGGTTTCTTAACGACGTACCGTCATCGAACAAGCCGGCATTGAAGAAATACGGCGACAAGCGTCCCGCCTTGGTCTGGAATTCGCCAAAACGCAGCACATTTTGCTGCACGGCGAAGCGGATAAAATCCTGTCTAAAACTGAACATGGCAATTTCGGTAGGTAGTGACAATGGCTGTCATTATAATGGCACACTCGGTTTCCCCGAAATGGTCTCCCCGATTATTTACGGTGAGAAATATCAGTATTGAGGATTGCACAAAATGACAGGCTGGTTTAACTAAATGCCGTATGCGGAATTACAGCGCGGGCTCGACGAACGCGCCGAACTCGGTTTATTGCGCCAGCGGAAAATACTGCAAGGCCCGCAATCGCCGCACGTTGTTATCGGGGAACAATCCTATCTGGCATTTTGCAGCAACGATTACCTCGGTTTGGCCAATCACCCGCAACTCGTTGCCGCGCTGCAACAGGGCGCGGCGCAATACGGCGCGGGCGCGGGCGCGGCACATCTGGTGAGCGGCCATACCCGGGTTCACCATCAACTGGAACAACAGCTTGCGGCATTCGCAGGCAAACCCGCCGCGTTGCTGTTTTCCACCGGTTACATGGCGAATCTGGGCGTATTGCAGGCGTTGGTTGGCAAGGGCGATACGGTATTTGCCGACAAGCTCAACCACGCCTCGCTGAACGATGCGATGCTGCTGTCGCGCGCCACGGTGAAACGTTATCGCCACAACGACATAACACAACTGGCGGAATTGCTGGCACAGCCCGGAAGCGGGCGCAAACTTGTCATTACCGACGCGGTATTCAGCATGGACGGCGACCTCGCGCCGTTGCCGGAATTGCTGGCGTTATGCGAGCAGCACGACGCGTGGCTGCTGATCGACGATGCGCACGGCTTCGGCGTACTCGGCGAACAAGGGCGAGGCTCGCTGGCGCATTGCGGCATCGCCTCGCCGCGCATCATCTACATGGCGACACTGGGCAAGGCGGCCGGCGTATCCGGCGCATTCGTCGCGGCGGAACAGGTGGTAATCGACACACTCATCAACCATGCGCGCAGCTATGTTTACACCACCGCCACGCCGCCCGCCCTGGCCAGCGCGCTGCTGGAGAGCCTGCAATTGATCGCGCAGGGCGAGGAAAAACGCGCCCATTTGCAACGTCTGATCGCACAATTGCGCAGCGGTTTGCACAAACTGCCCTGGCACCTGATGCCGTCCGCAACCGCGATACAACCGCTGCTGGTCGGCGAAAATCGCGCGGCGCTGGCCTTGAGCGAAGCGTTGCGCGAGCGCGGCATCTGGGTTGCCGCGATCCGACCGCCGACCGTGCCGCAGGGCACGGCGCGTTTGCGTATCACCTTGTCCGCCGCGCACAGCGCAACGGATGTGACGCGATTACTGGAAGCGCTGCATGAGCTGGCACAGTAATAAAAAATTCGCGCAGCGATTCGTTCGCTCCCTCTCCCGCAGGGATCAACAATTGCTTTTTTCGTTTGCTTCCTCGCCCGCTTGCGGGAGAGGATTGAGGAGAGGGCATCGGGAGAGGGTTGGGGAGAGGGAAGCGTGCATGGCGGGTTTATTATTGGGGATGCAAAGTGACCGCCCTGCACGTTGATAGTTACGGCAGCGGTGCGCCGCTGCTGTTGATCCACGGTTGGGGCATGCACGGCGGAATGTGGGGCAATGTCGTGAAACGACTGGCGGAACATTGCCGTGTATTGGCGGTAGATTTGCCGGGGCATGGCTTTAGTGTAGGTCGGGATTTATCCCGACACAGTGGTGACATCGGGATGAATCCCGACCTGCTTATGGATCGCATCGTCGACCAGCTGTCGGCACAGTTCAGCGAACCGCTCACGGTATGCGGCTGGTCGCTGGGCGGACAGATCGCGTTGCGCTGGGCGATGCGCCATTCGGAACAGGTGGAGCGGCTGGTGCTGGTGGCGAGCACGCCGCGCTTCGTGCTCCGCGCGGATTGGCCTTGCGCGATGGCGGCGGAAACGCTGGCGGAATTTGCCGCCGCATTGCGGCAGAATTACGCGCTGACACTGAGGCGTTTCCTCGCGCTGCAAGTGCGCGGCAGCGAACACGAGCGCGAGTTGCTGGCGACCCTGCGCGACGCGTTATCAAGCCGCGGCGAACCGGATCTGGCCGCGTTGCAATCCGGGCTGGATATCCTGCGCGATTGCGATTTGCGTCACGCCTTGCCGGACATCAGGCAAGCCGCGCTGGTGATTTGCGGCGAACGTGATACGCTCACACCGCCGCAGGCCTCGCACTATTTGGCGGAGCAAATGCCCAATGCCCGATTGGCGACTATCGGGGGTGCGGCGCATGCGCCGTTCCTGTCGCACCCGGACGAATTTATGAAACACGTGACGAGTTTTTTGCATGGATGATTTTTTAATTGATAAACGCCAGATGCGCCGCGCCTTCAACCGCGCGGCGGCCGACTACGACGCAGCGGCGGTGTTGCAGCGCGAAGTGTGCGGGCGCATGCTGGAACGGCTGGATTACATCAAGCTGCAGCCTGCGCGCATCCTCGATGCGGGCAGCGGCACCGGCTGGGGAACTCGCCAGTTAGTTGCAAAATATCCGGCTGCGCAGATGCTCGCACTGGATATCGCCACCGGCATGTTGCAGATTGCGCGCGGCCATTCCGGCTGGTGGCGGAAATTATTCAGCGGCACGCCGCAAATGCAGGTGTGCGGCGATATTGAAGCTTTGCCGTTGGCCGCGAACAGCATGGAAATGGTATGGTCGAATCTCGCGCTGCAGTGGTGCAACGATCTGCCGCATGCTTTCGGCGAGTTGCACCGGATACTGAAAACTGACGGGCTGCTGATGTTCAGCACGTTCGGGCCGGACACCCTGAAAGAATTGCGCCATGCGTTTAACGGCGTGGACCGGCACAGTCACCTGAACCGTTTTGCCGACATGCACGACATCGGCGACATGCTGTCGCACAGCGGCTTTGCCGACCCGGTAATGGACATGGAATGCATCACGCTGACCTACGAGGATATACGCGGCGTGTTATACGACCTGAAGCAAATCGGCGCGCACAATGCCACCGCCGGGCGCGGTCAGGGCTTGATGGGGAAAAATGCCTGGGCGCGTCTGGTGGAAAATTACGAGCAGTCGCGCCGCGACGGGAAACTGCCCGCAACCTATGAAGTAATTTACGGGCACGCCTGGAAACCGCAGCCGCGCGTGACCGGCGACGGCGCTGCGATTATCCAGACATCGTTCAAATTAAAATGAAATTCCAATTAATGTTGAAATGCTGCCGTAGGGGCGTATGGCAATACGCCCTGTTACCGTTCCAAGGCGTATTGCCATACGCCCCTGCAATATTGAAATGAGCTACTTTGTCACAGGCACCGACACGGGCGTGGGCAAGACACTGGTCAGCTGCGCGCTGCTGCACATTTTTGCATCACAAGGCAAAAATGTGGTTGGCATGAAGCCGGTAGCCGCAGGCTGCGACAATGACGAGCGCAACGAAGATGTCGTACAACTGCGCGCTTCCGGTAATGTGCTGGCCAGCAAGGGGCAAATCAACCCGTATTGCTTTGTGCAGGCCGTTGCACCGCACCTGGCCGCGCAGTTCGTCGGCATCAACATCAGCCTGCCGCGCATCATCAAATCGTTCACGGAATTGAACGCACAGGCCGATGTGGTGGTGGTTGAAGGTGCGGGCGGCTTTCTGGTGCCGCTTAATTCCTGGCAGGACAGCGCGGACATGGTCGGACAATTGGAATTGCCGGTCATTCTGGTGGTCGGAATGCGGCTGGGCTGCATTAATCACGCGCTGCTTACGGTCGAGGTAATCGCCGCGCGCGGGTTAACGCTGGCCGGATGGGTGGCGAATGTACTGGATGCGAGCCTGCCGATGCTGAACGAGAATATTGCCACGTTACGGCAGCGCATCAGAGCGCCGCTACTGGGCGTGATACCCTATCAGGAGCGCCCGGATGCCATTGAGGCCGCGACACATTTGAACCTGACCTTGCTGGAGCAACTGGAAGCGCATGACTGAATTCAGCATCATTGCAGTATTTTTAATCGGGCTGCTGGGCGGGGTACATTGCTTCGGTTTGTGCGGCATCGGCATGCTCATTCCGCAAGCAAGCAACCAAACTATCTTCCGTCGCTCCCTTAGCGGCAGGGAGGATACTGGCCGGATCGTTCGGGCCATCCGGGCTGATATCAGCCGGAATGCTGGTAACCGGGTTCGGCTGTTACGGCTTGATCAAAGTGATTTATATCTATGGATGGATGGCAAGTTGCCATGCGCCTGCGTAAAATCCGGCAAATACCGTCACAAGATATGAATTTTGACTCTGAATAGGTAATTGAAATGCGTAGTTTGTTTATCTTGTTGCTGGCGGCGCTGTTGGCAGGCTGCGAAAAACCCAAGCTGCCTTCGCCGTTTCACGCCGACGATGTCACCCCGATGTTCACCCAGGCCGATTTCCGTTTGACCGACCAGCACGGCAAAACACGCACTCTGGCGGATTTTCGCGGCAAGGCAGTGGTGCTGTTTTTCGGCTATACCCATTGCCCGGACGTGTGCCCCACTACTATGGCCGACTTGGCACTGGTCATGGGTAAACTTGGCACGAACGCAAGCAAGCTGCAGGTGCTGTTCATCACGGTTGATCCTGAACGCGACAAACCCGAAATGCTGGCACAATACGCCAGCGCTTTCCACCCGTCGTTCCTCGGCCTGCATGGCGATGCGCAAGCCACCGCACAGGCAGCAAAAGCATTTTCTGTGCTGTACCAGAAGCAGCCGACCTCGTCCGGTTACAACGTGGATCATAGCGTCGGCACGTTCCTGATCGACCCCAACGGCAAGGTACGCTTGCAGGCTCCGCTGGGACAAAGTGCCGACTGGCTGGCTGACGATATTAAGCTGTTGCTTGCCGGGGTGTGAACGGGCGCATTCCGGCCTTTTTCAAGTTAAACTTAGCAGTGTATGATCGGAAAGTGTGAGCGCGCGATGACAACCCAAAATGTATAACAAGGCTAGCTGTCTGCCGAATTGAATATGATAAGGATGCGCAATGAGAATATTACTGGTAGATGATCACGTACTGTTCCGCGAAGGAATGCGTTATGTGCTGCAACAGTTGCAGGGCGGCGTATCCGAGATACTGGAAGCGGGAAATTTCTCCGACGGCCTGAATCTCGCCAGCAAACATCCCGAGCTGGATCTGGCCTTGCTGGATCTGAATATGCCCGGCAGCGACGGTCTGGCATCCATCAAATTTTTTCACCATTGCCACCCGCACATTCCGATAGTGGTGGTATCCGGCGAGGAAAGCTACGATATTATGGAAAAAGTAATGAATTTTGGCGCGATGGGTTTCGTAGGCAAAAACTCCGCCGTGCCGATGATGCTCGAAGCTTTGAATCTGGTGCTTGCAGGCGGCATCTATATCCCGCCACAATTGCTGCAAAAAAGTACTGTCGCAACCCCGAGAAAAACCAGCCAGTCGGAAATTCAGCTGACGACCCGCCAGATGGAAGCTTTGACACACTTGGCGCTGGGACTGTCCAACAAGGAAATCGCCGACAAAATGAACCTTGCCGAAGGAACCGTAAAAGTTCACATTGCCACGCTGTATCAGATCTTGCGTGTTAGCAATCGTATCGAGGCGGTACGCGCGGCGGAAAAACTCCAGCTGATCGGCAGCGCTGCCAATGGCTGAAGCAAGCGGCGACTTGCCCACCAACAAACTGTTCGCGTTGCTGCGCGAGTCGCGCTGGCTGTTGCTGGTCACCGGCGCGATGTATATCGCATTGGTGCTGTATGGTTACGACCGCGCCGACCCGGCCTGGTCGCATAGCGCCAGTGGCGCGCTGACCGCCAATCCCGGCGGGGTGCTGGGTGCCTATCTCTCCGATTTACTGTTTTATCTGTTTGGCTTTTCCGCGTGGTGGTGGGTGCTGCTCATGCTGCAGCGCGTATGGGCCGGTTATCACGAGCTGCGCTCCGACAGCCTCTTCGACCGGCGCGAATTGTGGGTCTCTGCCGCGGGGTTTGCGGTACTGTTATTGTCCAGCAGCGCACTCGAAGCGGTTCGCTTGTATACGCTGAAGGTGGCACTACCGCTGGCTCCCGGCGGCATGCTCGGCGCGCTGATCGGCGATGCACTGACGCATCTGCTCGGCTTCACCGGTGCAACCCTGCTGCTGCTGGCGCTGATTGCAGCCAGTTTCAGTATTTTCAGCGGACTATCATGGTTGCGTTTTGTCGACTGGCTGGGCACGACACTGGAAGCCGCATACCGGTGGGCACGCGTGGCATGGCAGACCCGTCAGGACCGGCGTATCGGCGCACAGGCTATGCATGAGCGTGTTGCCATCGTTGAAGAAGAAAAGAAACGCGTCGAAGAACACCAACCCATCCATATCGAAATGCCGCTGGTGGAAGTAGCCAAATCGGCGCGCATCAGCGAAGAAAAACAAGTCCCGCTGTTTGCCGAGATGCCGGATTCGCCGCTGCCGCCGCTGCACCTGTTGGATCAGCCTACCCAGCATATTGAATCGGTGTCTGCCGATACGCTCGAATTCACCTCGCGCCTGATCGAGCGCAAGTTGAAGGATTTCGGCGTGGAAGTAAAAGTGGTCGCTGCCTACCCCGGCCCGGTGATCACGCGCTACGAGATCGACCCGGCGGTCGGCGTAAAGGGCAGCCAGATCACCAATCTGGTCAAGGATCTGGCGCGCGCATTATCGGTGGTGAGCATCCGTCTGGTCGAGACCATTCCCGGAAAAACCTATATGGCGCTGGAATTGCCCAATCCGAAACGCCAGATCGTGCAGCTGTCGGAGATACTCGGTTCGCAAGTATATGCCGACATGGGTTCCGCGCTGACCATGGCAATGGGCAAGGATATTTCCGGCAAGCCGGTGGTGGCCGATTTGGCCAAAATGCCGCATGTGCTGGTGGCGGGTACTACCGGTTCCGGCAAATCGGTGGCGATCAACGCAATGATTTTAAGCTTGCTGTACAAGGCCACGCCGCAACAGGTGCGCCTGCTGCTGATCGACCCGAAGATGCTGGAGCTTTCCGTTTACGAAGGCATCCCGCACCTGATCGCGCCGGTCGTCACCGACATGCGTCAGGCCGCCTCGGGACTCAACTGGTGCGTGCAGGAAATGGATCGGCGCTACCGGCTGATGTCCGCGCTGGGGGTGCGCAATATCGCCGGCTTCAACCAGAAATTGCGCGATGCAATCAAAGCCGGACAGCCGCTGACCAACCCGTTCACGCTCACGCCGGAGAACCCGGAAGCTCTAGAGGAAATACCGCTGCTGGTGGTATTCATTGACGAACTCGCCGACCTGATGATGGTGGTGGGCAAGAAGATCGAGGAGTTGATCGCGCGTCTGGCGCAGAAGGCGCGTGCTTCCGGCATCCATCTGGTGCTGGCGACACAGCGCCCGTCTGTGGATGTGATTACCGGATTAATCAAAGCCAACGTGCCGACGCGCGTGGCATTTCAGGTATCGAGCAAAATCGATTCGCGCACCATTCTTGACCAAATGGGCGCGGAAGCCTTACTCGGACAGGGAGACATGCTGTACCTGCCGCCCGGCAGCGGTTATCCGCAGCGCGTACACGGCGCGTTCGTATCCGATCAGGAAGTGCACCGTATCGCCGAATATCTCAAGGCACAGGGCGAGCCGCAATACATTGACGGCGTGCTGAATTCGCTGGAAAGCGCAGAGGAAGGCGGCGAAGGAGGGCCGAGCCTGGATGCCGAAGCCGACCCGCTGTACGATCAGGCGGTGGAAATCGTGGTCAAAAACCGTCGCGCTTCGATCTCGCTGGTACAGCGCCATCTGCGTATCGGCTACAACCGCGCTGCACGTCTGGTCGAACAAATGGAAGCGGCCGGCATCGTCAGCGCAATGCAAAGCAACGGCAACCGCGAAGTGATCGCGCCGGCAAGGTCGGAGTAACACTCACTTTATACACCGAATACGCAAATTCCTTTCAGCCAGCAAAACACAATAAAAACACCGCTATAGTTTTAGCATGCATCTCTATAAAAATGCCTCAAAAATAAAAACTTATCCATCTGATTAAATGGCCAATCCACCATAGCGTTGCAACAATTCAAGCATGGCGGATGCCTTGTACAGTGTCTCCTGATACTCTGCAGCCATATCAGAGTCGGCAACAATTCCCCCGCCCGCCCAACAATCAATTTGATCGTTACCATACACCATGGTGCGAATAGCAATATTGCTATCCATATTGCCGTCAAAACCGGCATACCCGATGACCCCGCAATACACTCCCCGCCTGTCCGGCTCCAATTGTTCGATGATTTGCATGGCACGCAGTTTGGGTGCACCGGTGACCGAGCCACCGGGAAAACAGTCGCGCAGCACATCCATGGCATCGCGCCCTGCTGCCAGATGACCTTCCACCGTACTGACCAGATGATGCACATTGGCAAAACTTTCCACCTCAAATAATTTCGGCACATGCACCGAACCCGGCACACAATTTCTACCCAAGTCATTGCGCAACAAATCCACAATCATCAGATTTTCAGCGCGATCTTTGGGATGACCGCGCAATTCATCGGCAAGCTGGCGGTCTTGCAGTGCGCCGCTGCCGCGCGGTCGGGTACCCTTGATAGGCTTGGTCGTAACCTTGCCGTTTTGCACACTGACAAAACATTCCGGCGAGACACACATAATCTGCGCCTGCGGCCAATTCAAAAAGGCCGCATAAGGCGCCGGACTAGAGCTGCGCAACGCCAGATACGCTCCGAATGCATCACCGTCTGCTCTGGCACTAAAGAGTTGCGCCAGGTTAATCTGATAACAATCACCCGATCGCAAATAATTTTGCACGATCGCAAACGCATTCGCATAGCCTTCCCGCGAAAAATTTGAAACGATCCGGCCATGCACACGAAAAGTATCCACCGGAAGAGGCGGATAACTCTGCAAACGCAATAATATTTTCGGCAATAATTTTACGGTTTCGGCAAAGCGCTGATGCGATACAAGGCGCGCGGTGTGCCGCTGATGATCCAGCACCACAGCCCAATCGTAGACACCAACAGCCATATCCGGTATCCGCCTGTCATCCCGCGCCATGCACGGCAACACCATCATGCGGCGCGCCAGATCGTAACCCCAATAGCCCACCACTCCACCGGCAAACGGCACATCCTCCCGCGGCGCAACCGGCTCACCCAGCGCCCCACGCAGCAATGCAAACGGATCATCGCATATCGTTTTTTCATCCAGCACGAACGTGCGATGCGGTGCAGCAGTCAAAATATCGTAGCGCGCCATCCCGCAGCTATCCAGCCACACAGCCCACGGCAAATCTGCCAACGCGGCATAATAGCGCGAGGCATCGGGTTGATATGGCAACTCGGCGCAATAGAAACTCATGGTTTACTTATAGACAATCCAGCACTATTTTCATCAATGGCAGTGAGGTTAACCGCAGCACACCGGGCACAGCACTGCATTGCACGATTTTCGGGTCGAAAAAATTTCTGAATTTGAACAACCGTATCAATGGCGCAACATACGCCGCACTCTACAGCGGACACCGTCAAAAGACTAGTGTAGTACATCATTCTTAACGGTATTTATGCGTAGACCCTTGTGGTCGGGCTTTAGCCTGGCTGAACAAAGTTTTTGTACTGTATGGGTTGAGACGTTGCACATGCCGCCAGCAAAAATGGCAGCAACAACACATGCCATTTCAGATTAATGCGCACAATATCGACGGTCACAAATTGCACGGGATAACTTCAAAGAGACGAACAGATAATCGCAAACCGCTATGGTTGCAATAAACAAACATCACGTCAACATCGCGCCAACGGACAAAGGAAGCCCACACCGGGGCAAAAGACAAAAAACTGCGGGAGGAAAGCCCCTACTGCCAAGGCATCAGGGGCTGCCACCACAGCTGACCCCAATCAGTTCGGCTTGCCGATCCCTTGCGTAGGGAAAGGCCATGTTGCAGCCGGACGCACAGGTGCTGGCGCAGACGGAGCCGGCGCAGCTGGTTTTACCGCTACTGCAGGAGCCGCAGGCTTTTTAGCAGCCG
>JAQTWT010000002.1:0-199360 GCA_028689145.1 Gallionella sp. | reverse complement strand
TTCGGCTTGCCGATCCCTTGCGTAGGGAAAGGCCATGTTGCAGCCGGACGCACAGGTGCTGGCGCAGACGGAGCCGGCGCAGCTGGTTTTACCGCTACTGCAGGAGCCGCAGGCTTTTTAGCAGCCGCCTTCTTGGCGGCTGGCGCAGCTTTCTTTGCTGCCGGCTTTGCAGCTGGTTTTTTAGCTGCTACCGCTTTTTTAGCAACCGGCTTCTTTGCTGCGACTTTCTTTGCAGCTGGTTTTTTAGCTGCTACCGCTTTTTTAGCAACCGGATTCTTTGCTGCGACTTTCTTTGCAGCTGGTTTTTTAGCTGCTACCGCTTTTTTAGCAACCGGCTTCTTTGCTGCGACTTTCTTTGCAGCTGGCTTTTTAGCTGCTACTGCTTTTTTAGCAACCGGCTTCTTTGCTGCGACTTTCTTTGCAGCTGGCTTTTTAGCTGCTACTGCTTTTTTAGCCACAGGCTTCTTTGCTGCGACTTTCTTTGCAGCCGGTTTTTTAGCTGCTACTGCTTTTTTAGCCACAGGCTTCTTTGCTGCTGGTTTAGATTTCTTCGCTTCTGCCATTTCAATCTCCTTACGATATGAAGTTAATAAAAACAACACCTACCACTACACCCCAGCCCGCGCTTAGCCTCAAGCACAACCCAAAGCCTGTCAGCACCACCTACCAAATTAACACCACCATTTCATGGTGGTATTAAAGATCCCGAATCGACAGCATTCTTTACAAACCTTTTTCAAGTACATGCACAATAATCGAAAATGCACTATTTTTATCACATGAAAAGATACAAGTTTTTCCTCTAATTCAGTCTTTTAGGGATTGGCGGTCGGGGTTGTTCCCACGCCATAACCAGCGATTTGTCCGGCGTTCTTTGCCGGGTTAGTCGGAGGCTAGTAGTTCCATCAGTTGCGAGATGCGTCATAGCGCGGCATGATGCGCACTATGCCAAAGTTATCCATCAGGAGCAGCTAATGCCTATTACCGCCCACCCCTGCAATTTTGTCGACTGGTTTCGTTCGGTCGCACCCTATATCAATGCGTTCCGCGGACGCACCTTTGTGATCGCATTCGGTGGAGAAGTGGTCGCGGACGGCAAGTTCGTCGAGCTAACTCACGACTTCAACCTGCTTGCTGCGCTCGGTATCCGGCTGGTGCTGGTGCATGGCGCGCGGCCGCAGATCGAACAGCATCTGGCGAAAAACAATCTCGGCGATACCTACCATCAGGGCATTCGCATGACCGACGCGGAATGCATGCAGTGCGTGAAGGAGGCGGCCGGACGGGTGCGCGTGGAAATCGAGGCGCTGCTGTCAATGGGGCTGGCGAATTCACCGATGGCGAATGCTGACATCCGTGTGGCGGGCGGCAACTTTATCACCGCTCAACCGATCGGCATTATCAACGGCGTAGATCTGATGCACACCGGCAGCGTGCGCAAGGTGGATGTCGCCGCACTGAATGACCGCATGGATTTTGGCGAGGTGGTGCTGCTCTCGCCGCTCGGCTATTCTCCTACCGGCGAGGTGTTCAACGTCACGCTGGAAGATATTGCCACCGCCACCGCAATTGCCCTGGATGCCGACAAGCTGGTGTTCCTGATGGACACCGACGGTGTGCATGACAAGAAGGGCAACCTGCTCAAGGAACTCACAGTCGCCGCAGCGCAAACCGTGCTGGCCGGCAAACGCAAGCTGCCGGACGATGTGGGAATGTTCCTGCCGTGCGCGATTCGCGCCTGCGAGGCCGGTGTAGCGCGCACCCACCTGATCAGCCGCCACACCGACGGCGCGGTACTGCAGGAGTTATTCAGCGACGAGGGCATCGGCACGATGGTGGTGGAGAGTACGCTCAACACGCTGCGCGCCGCGACCATCGAGGATGTCGGCGGCATCCTGCATCTGCTGCGTCCGCTGGAAGCCGAAGGCATTCTGGTGCGGCGCAACCGCGAACTGCTGGAACGCGAAATCGACCGCTTCGTGGTGCTGGAACACGACCACCGCATCGTCGGCTGCGCCGCGCTGTACCCGTTCCCCGACGAAGCTGCCGCCGAACTGGCCTGCCTCGCGGTGGACGCGCAATGTCGCGACCGCGGCTACGGTCAGGTTATTCTCGATCACATGACCAGCCTCGCCAAGACACAGGGCATGAAGAAACTGTTCGTGCTCACCACCCGCACCGCGCACTGGTTCATCGAACGCGCCTTCAGCGAAGCCGATGTTTCCGCGCTGCCCGCGCAGAAGAAGTCGCTGTATAACTGGCAGCGGAAGTCGAAGGTGTTCGTCAGAAAAATTTGATCGCATATTTAACCGCATAACAAAGGGCTACTTTACTTTCAAACAAGCGTTTGATACAGTTGTTGGGCAGTTTTCATGCGGCGGATATCACGGGGTAATTTGTTGCGGATTGCGCAGCGTATTCATACCCTGAAACTTGTAGCCAGATGCCTGCAGGAGCGGGCCAATCGAGTTTCCAGGACAAAAATTTCAGAGATACAACATGACAATTTCAACCAGACCGATAGCTCTTATACTCTCCATGACCGTTCTGCTGGCCGGTTGCGGCGGCGGCAATAAGCCGGCGGCAGGCCCGGGAGGCCCGGGAGGCCCGGGCGCGGGGATGCCTCCGCCCGAGGTGGATGTGATCACGGTAACCTCCGGCAAGGCGACGCTCACGCAGGATCTGCCGGGACGGTTGCAGGCTTACCGCACGGCGCAGGTGCGGGCGCGGGTTGAAGGTGTAATCGAGAAAAAACTGTTTAAGGAGGGCAGCGATGTAAAAGCGGGCACTCCCTTGTTCAGAATTGATGCGCGCACCTACCGGTCTGCCGCTGAATCCGCCATGACCGATCTGACAGTTGCGCGCCAGACCGTCGAACGCTACAAATCATTGCTCGCAATCAAGGCGGTTAGCCAGCAGGAATTGGATCTGGCCAATGCCAAAGTCAAGCAAGCCGAAACAACATTGATCCGTGCCGTGGAGGAGCTGGAAAACGCCAGCGTACCGGCTTCAATTTCCGGTCGCATCGGCCGCGCCATGGTGACGGAGGGAGCCTTCGTCGGCAAAGGCGAAGCCACGCTGCTGGCGACTATCGAGCAGCTCGATCCGATTTATGCCAACTTCACGCAATCCGGAGCCGATTTGCTGCGCCTGAGACAGGCCGTCAAGGCGGGCAAACTGCAACGTACCGAATCTGCCAAAGTTGAATTGTTGCTGGAAGACGGCAGCGTCTATCCGCAGGCGGGCAATATTTTCTTTACCGACATGGCGGTTGATCCAAGTACCGGTGCGGTGTCGTTGCGTGCAGAATTTCCCAATGCAAAACGCGATTTGTTGCCCGGTATGTTCGTGCGCATCCGTTTTCCTGAAGCGGATGCCGAGAACGCGATACGCATTCCGCAGCGCGCCGTACAAGCCGGCCCGCAGGGGCAATTCGTAATGGTGGTGGGCGCGGAAAGCAAGGCGACACCGCAGCCGGTAAAAACCGGCGGCATGGCTGGCGGCGATTTCATCATTACCGAAGGACTGAAAGGCGGCGAGCAAGTCATCGTGAACGGTTTGCAGAAAGCCCGCCCGGGTTCAGTGGTGGTTGCGAAACCCATCACATCCCGTGACACATCCCCTGCTGCGGGTTCGGTGCAGCCCAATCCTGCTCCCGCTGATGAAACCCCTAGCCATTCGACTAGGCCGCCGCAAAATAGCGACCAAGTCGCTAGTTATCCCGCCAGCGGGGTAGTAACCCCTGAAGCCAAACAACCTGCGGCAAGCAGCAAGCCTTAAGGATTTTTCATGCTGCCAAAATTTTTCATTGACCGCCCGATTTTTGCCTGGGTTATCGCCCTGATCATTTTGCTGAGCGGCGGACTGGCGTTGCGTAATCTGCCGGTTGCCTCGTATCCGGCCGTGGCTCCGCCCGCGTTATCCATCACGTTGAACTACACTGGCGCGTCGGCGCAGGTGGTGGAAGAAACCGCGGTTGCGCTGGTCGAGCAGGAATTGAACGGCATCGAGCACTTGCTCTATATGGACTCATCTTCCGAGCAGGGGCGCGGTTCCATTACGCTGACTTTCGAGGCTGGTACCGATCTGGATGTCGCTTCCGTCGAAACCCAGAACCGCGTCAAACGCGCCGAACCGCGTCTGCCCGAGGATGTGCGCCGGGGAGGCATCACGGTAGCGAAATCGGCGCGTAATTACCTGATGTTTGTCGCGCTGATTTCACCGGACAAGAGCCGCGACAATGTGGCGCTCGGCAGCTACGCCGCAGGCAATGTGCTGGAAAGCATCCGCCGCGTGCCGGGGGTGGGTGAAGCAATACTGTTCGGTACCGAATATTCGATGCGGCTGTGGTTGAAACCGGAAAAACTCCAAGCTTATAGTCTGACTCCCGGCGATATTTCCAGAGCCGTGCGCGCCCAAAACGCGCAACTCGCCACCGGCGAACTCGGGCAATTGCCGGCCGCCCCCGGCCAGCAGTTAAATGCGGTGATCGTCACCAAAAGCAAGCTGTCCACAGCGGAAGAATTCGGCAACGTCATCGTGCGCGCCAATGCGGACGGCTCCACTGTGCGGATCAAGGATGTGGCGCGGGTGGAATTGGGCGCACAGGATTATTCCGTCTCCGCGCGCATCGACGGACAACCGGCATCGGCTATTGCAATTCGTCTGTCGCCCACCGCCAACGCGCTGGAAACCGCCAAGGCGGTCAAAGCAAAGATGACGGAATTGGCCAAGTTCTTCCCCAAAGGGGTGGACTGGTTAGTGCCCTATGATACTTCCAAGTTTGTCGAAATATCAATCACTGAAGTGGTCAAAACGCTGGCGGAAGCCATGGTGCTAGTGTTTCTGGTGATCTATCTGTTTCTCGGAAATTTGCGCGCCACGTTCATTCCCGGCATCGTGGTGCCGATCGCCCTGATCGGCGGGCTGGTTGGTTTATATGCGGTCGGTTATTCGATCAATACCCTGACGCTGTTCGCCATGGTGCTGGCCGTCGGCATCGTGGTGGACGATGCCATCGTGGTGGTGGAAAACGTGGAGCGCATCATGACCGAAGAAGGCCTCGGTCCGCGCGAAGCCACGCACAAAGCCATGGGACAAATCTTCGGGGCGATCATCGCCATCACGCTGGTGCTGTGTGCGGTATTTATCCCGATGACTTTCTTTGGCGGTTCTGTCGGCGCGATCTACCGCCAATTTGCGGTCACGTTAATCCTGACCATTCTGTTCTCGGTACTGATGGCGGTGACATTGACCCCGGCGCTGTGCGCAGCACTGTTAACCAATACGCCCGGACATGAAATGGTGCCGAAGACCGGATTGCTCGGATGGTTTAACCGCTTCTTTAGCCGGACTACCGAACGCTACAAGTCCGGCGTGCAAAGCGCGGTGAAGCGTACCGGCCTGTATCTGGTGCTCTACGCGGGCCTGCTGGGGATCATGGGCTGGCTGTTCGTAAGTCTGCCAAGCAGCTTTCTGCCGGAAGAAGATCAGGGATATTTTATCAGCGTGATCCAGTTGCCGCCGGGGGCCACGCGCGAGCGGACGCAGGAAGTGCTTACCGAAGTCGAGCAGTTTTATCTCAAACAGCCCGAGGTATCCCATGTTATCGGCGTGCTCGGCTTCTCGTTTTTCGGGCGTGGGCAGAATGCCGCGATCACCTTCGTCCGCCTGAAGGAATGGGACGAACGTCCCAATCCCGACAACTCCGCGTCTTCACTGGTGAAGCGCGCCAACATGGGTTTGTTCCGCATCAAGCAGGCGATGATTTTTGCCATTAACGTACCGCCGATTCCGGAATTGGCGGCGGTGGGCGGTTTCGATTTTCGCCTGCAAGACCGCGTGGGTCAGGGGCGTGAGAAGCTGCTGGAAGCGCGCAACATGGCTCTGGGCATGGCAAGCCAACACCCGGCACTGACCGGGGTACGCCCCGAAGGACAGGAACCGGGACCACAATTAATGATAGACATCGACCGCCTGAAAGCACAGGCACTGGGTATCGACATTGCCGACCTTAACGAAACCTTGCAGTCGTCGCTCGGCGTTGCCTATATCAATGACTTCGTGCGCGAAGGCCGCATCCTGCGCGTGCAAATGCAGGCCGAGGCGGAGAACCGCACCACACCCGAACAGATCATGAAAATACCGGTGCGAAATATCCGCGGCGGAATGGTGCCGCTATCCGAGATCGCCACACCCAAATGGATTGTGGATTTGCCCAAGCTGGATCGCTTCAACGGCCTGCCGTCGATGAAAATTGCCGGTAGCCCCGCACCGGGGCGCAGCAGCGGCGAAGCGTTACTGGCCATGGAAGAAGTCGCGGCCAAGCTGCCGCCCGGTTTCGGTTTCGAGTGGACCGGAACCTCCAGCGAAGAACGGCTATCCGGCAGCCAGGCACCGTTCCTGTTCGGACTTTCGGTGATCGCCGTATTCCTGTGTCTGGCGGCACTGTACGAGAGCTGGTCCATCCCGGTCGCCGTAATTCTGGTCGTGCCTATCGGTATTTTGGGTGCGCTGTCCGCGGTCACGATGCGAGGATTATCCAACGACGTTTATTTCAAGGTCGGGCTGATTGTCATCATCGGACTTGCGGCGAAAAATGCGATCCTGATTATCCAGTTCGCCCGCGATTTGCAGGACAAGGGACTCGGTTTGCTTGAGGCCACGATAGAAGCCAGCCGTTTGCGCTTCCGCCCCATTCTGATGACCTCCATCGCCTTTGTGCTGGGTGTGCTGCCGCTGGCCATCTCCACCGGCGCGGGAGCCAACGGGCGGCATGCCATCGGCACCGGCGTGATGGGCGGCATGATCGCGGCGACAGTCCTGGCGGTGTTCTTTGTGCCGGTGTTCTACGTGGTGGTTCGCCGCATTTTTCCCGGTCATGCGCGGGAAGCGGTGCAGGAGGAGAAGCCGCATGAATAAGACTTTATTAGCGGCATTGGCCGTCGCTTTGGCAGGTTGTTCGACGACACCGGATTACCAGCGTCCGGCAACACCGGTTCCCGCCGCATGGCCCGACTCTGCCAAAGCAGCGGGAACGCGCAAGATCGCAACTACCGGCTGGCAGCAATATTTTTCCGATCCGCGCTTGCAGGCGCTGATTGCCGCCGCGCTGGAGAATAACCGCGACCTGCGTATCGCCACGGCGCGCATCGCCGAAGCGCGCGCGCAATACGGCATACAGCAAGCCGACCGGCTGCCCAACCTGAATTTGACCGCCGGGCGCAATGCTTCACTGACACCGGCAAGCACGTCGTTTACCGGACGCTCGCTCAATACCCAGCGTTATGATATCGCGATCAGTCTGGTGTCATTCGAACTGGATTTCTGGGGGAGAATCGCCAGTTTGAACGAGGCCGCCAAGGCCGGTTACCTTGCTACCGAAGCGGCGCAGCGTGCCTTCCGGTTGTCGCTGATTGCCGAAGTGGCGAATGCCTACCTGTCGTTGCTCGAGCTGCGCGAACGCACCGATCTCACTGCGGCAACCGTCAAGACGCGCGCCGAAACCAGAGAGCTGACCTCGCGCCGCCGCGATTTGGGCGTATCCGGCGATCTGGATTTCTTGCAGGCGGATGGTGTCTATCAAGCCGCGCTGGCCGAGCAAGCCAATCTGGAACGGCAACAGGCAGCGGCAGAAAATCTGCTCAACCTGCTGGTGGGGCAAACGGTGGCTGAAATAAAAAAGCTGCCTGCCGGACTCAGCCTTGCCGGGCAGGCAATCACGCCGGATCTGATCGCGGGTCTGCCCGCCGAGGTATTGCTGCAACGCCCCGACGTGCTGGCCGCCGAGCAGCAATTGATAGCCGCGAATGCAAACATCGGCGCGGCACGCGCGGCATTTTTGCCGCGTATCACCCTGATCGGCAGTCTCGGTACCGCCAGCCGTACGCTGGCCGGGCTGTTTGATGCGGGCAGCGGCGCGTGGAGTTTTCAGCCCGCGCTCTCGTTGCCGCTGTTCGATGCGGGGCGCACTGCTGCCAATACGGATGTCGCGGAAGCGCGCAAGGTGATTGCCGTTGCCGAATATGAAAAAGCCATTCAGCAGGCATTTCGCGAAGTGGCGGACTTGTTGAACGCACGCGAGAAACTGGCCGAACAGCTTGCCGCGCAGGAAGCCAATGCGGCAGCGCAACAGCGGCGCTTGCAACTGGTGGAAGCGCGTTACGGGGCAGGTATCATCAGCCACCTCGAAGTGCTGGATGCGCAGCGCGAATCTTATGCGGCCCAGCAGGGAGCGTTGCAGGTGCGGCGCACCATGCTGTCGAATGCCGCGCAGCTCTACAAAGCACTCGCCGGGCAAAGTGCTCCGGACGCGCAACCCGGAGCAGGCAAATGACCGCCGAAACAAAAACGGATCAGACCAGAGCGCGCCTGTTGAACGCGGCACGCGAGGTGTTCTCGCAGCATGGCTTCCAGGGCGCGACGGTGCGGGAGATATGCCGCCGCGCCGAAACCAATGTCTCAGCGGTCAATTATCATTTCGGCAGCAAGGACGGATTGCTGGCCGAAGCCTTGAATTTTGCGCAACTCAAGGCATTGCAGGCGGCCAACATCAAAGCCGACGAATGCCCGGAAGCGCGTCTGCATCTGTTCATCCGCGATTTTATGCTGATGCTGCTGGATGAAAATACCCCGTCGTCGCAATGCCGGATCATGGCGCGCGAATTGGCCGACCCGACACCCGCGCTGGACAAAATCGTGCGCGAGGCCATTGCACCGCTGCACAAATTTCTCGGTGAACTGGTGCACGCGATCGTCGGCGATACAGTCGGTGAAGCGGAGCTGCGCCGCTGCGTGCACAGCATTTTTGGCCAATGCCTGTTCTACCGCCATTCACATCCGGTGCTGCAACGCCTGTACCCCAAGTTGCGCTACGACAGCAAAGAGATCAATGCAATAGCCGGACACATCGCGGATTTTTCATTGGCAGGCGTCAAGCGCATTGCTGGAATCCGGAACCCCGTTTGATGTATCCTTCGGGCAGACGGCGTGTGGCAATAAGCCGGGGTATGGCGTTTTAATATCAAAGCGGCGCAAGGCGACAGGCCAGCGCCTGCATCAGGATAAACATGAGATTTCTGGTTACCGGAGCCAACGGTTTTGTCGGCAAACACCTCTGTGCAGAATTGCTTCGGCAAGGTCACATTGTTCGTGCGGCAGTGCGTTCCGCAAACACACCAATCGATAATGCCGAAGTAATATCAGTCGGTGCGATCGATGGCGAAACAAATTGGACGGATGCACTGCGCGATGTGGATGTGGTCGTTCATCTTGCCGCCCGTGTGCATGTGATGAAAGATACCGCCGCCAACCCGCTGGCAGCATTCCTCAAGGTCAATACGCAAGGCACCGCGAACTTGGCCAATCAGGCGGCAACCGCAGGAGTAAAGCGGTTCCTCTACGTCAGCTCGATCAAGGTAAACGGCGAGCAAACCACAGCGGCTCATCCCTTTGTTGAATCCGACATACCCAACCCGCAAGATGCTTATGGCATTTCAAAATGGCAAGCCGAACAATCGTTGCAGCGCATTGCCCAGAAAACCGGCCTCGAGGTTGTCATCGTCCGCCCGCCGCTGGTGTATGGCCCCGGTGTAAAGGGGAACTTCCTCAGGCTGCTGGCGGCGGTGGACAGGGGTATCCCTCTGCCGCTGGCGAGTGTGCGCAACAAACGCAGCCTGATTTATGTGGGCAATTTTACCGGGGCCCTGCTCGCCTGCGCGATCCATCCCGCTGCCGCGGGAAAAACTTATCTGGTGCGCGACGGGCAAGACATGTCAACGCCCGAACTGGTGCAGCAAATGGCTGCCGGCTTGGGCAGAACTGCCAGATTACTCCAACTCAACACAGGTGTATTTCGCCTGATGGGACGATTACTGGGCAAGACAGACGCTATTGAGCGCATCACGGGTTCGCTGTGCGTCGATGACCATCTCATTCGCAGCGAGCTTGGTTGGCAACCAAAGTTTACCGTGCAGCAGGGGCTGCAAGTTACCGCGGACTGGTTCAGGCATGACTACGCAACTTCTTCATCCTGATATGCATCTGAAAATATTAGCCGCCGGAATATTGGGTTATCGTTCCCAAAGTACAGTCTTGCATAACTATCGAAGCACAGAACAAAATATCCATAGAACTATTTTCACGGATATTACGGAAACAGCACAATAAACAAGATGATTGCCATCTCAACCACAATTCCGGATTTGCTGATTCTTGAACCCAAAGTATTCGGCGATAGCCGCGGCTTTTTCTTTGAAAGTTTCAACAAGCAACAATTTGACGGGCTGGTTGGCCGTGATGTGAATTTCGTCCAGGACAACCACTCACTTTCAAACAAAAATGTATTGCGCGGCCTCCACTACCAAACACCTCATCCGCAAGCCAAACTGGTACGAGTGATGCGCGGGGCTATACTTGACGTTGCGGTGGACATTCGCCGCAGTTCGCCGACTTTCGGACAGCATGTCGCGGTAGAGTTGTCCGCAGAAAACAAACGTATGGTATGGATACCGGAAGGCTTTGCGCACGGATTTCTGGTAATTTCCGAGGTTGCGGAATTTCTGTACAAGACCACGGATTACTGGCATCCGGAATGCGAGCGCTGCATTCGCTGGGATGATCCGGTGTTGGCAATTGATTGGCGGACAAAACTTGCTCCCGACCTTTCCGACAAGGACGCACAAGGAAAATGCTTGGCCGCAGCAGAGTTATTTCCCTGAGCAAACTTCGAAGCGGTTTTTTTGCGCTGTCAGCGGGGGTATCGTTGCCGTATCTCGTGCCGCCACTGCAAGACCGGGCGTTCAATCAGCATATAGCCGAACTGTGCCAACAGGATTGACGCAGCCAGCATTAACGCGATACCGCCCGCATCACGCGGAATATGCAGCAAGTCAATAACCCATATCACCAGAAAGTGGCAAAGAAAAACCCCGTACGACAAATTACCGAGCCAATCATCCCACTTGTTTCTCTCGCATCCTGATAAAAAAAACAACGCTGCCACACCCAGCAAGAGCCCGGTTATCACCTCAAAATTATAGGGCAAGGTCATCTTATCCAAACCGTAGAGCAGTGGTAATGTGCAACAAACCATCAAGACCGACATGATGACAGCAGGATGCTTGAACGATGGCTTTTGATTGTCAAAAATACAAGAGCCGATTAAAAAAATAAATAACGTGCCCGGCAATAAACGATAACCCCACACATCGGAGTTAACCACACCGAACGCGGCAAAGAGCCACATCAACAACGACAAAACAAGCCACACGTTTCGCCGGCCAGCAATCAATATGACCGGAAATAACAGGTAGAACGTCAGTTCAAGCCCGAGTGACCATGCCTGCGGAATGAACGTGCAACCCGCGATGGTCTGGCTGTACATGAAAAAATTCAGCGGAATCACCAGCAGATTGGCCACTACACCGGCCAAAGATATCGTACTCAGGTAGGGAGAGGATATATTGAACAGAAAATAAGCTGCCGCTGCGAGTATGGAAAAAAACAGGTATTGCGGCAATATTCTGGCCAACCTGTCCAGATAGAACATCGGCACTTTGTGATATTCCGGGTAATAGGAGCGCATCAAACCAGTCATCACAAAACCGGAGATCAGAAAAAACGAAATCACGGCAACCACACCGGGGTTATGCCCGCCCAAAAATCTTACCTCCACATGACTCAACGCCACGGCAATCGCAAGCAAAAATCGGTATGTCCCCATCGCCTGTCAAACCCTATCCTCTAGTGCGCCCGTCACGGTGATTCGGGTTTGTTGCAAGTTGAATACCCAGCATCAGCCCGGCTGATAATAGCTTTTTATAAAGATTAGCGTAACTCTCCGCCATTCGCTCTGCCGTAAACAGCGCCAAGAAAATGAATGTTGCGCAACCCTAAACGAATGACCAATCTACAGAATGACCTTCACGCGCTTGCAGACAACATCCAGCGCAAGGTGTCTTCCAGCGGGGGGTGTTGCAACGGGCCGATGCATGCCTCCAGCTTGGCGGTGCTGCCGCACAGGCGATGCACCTCGTTGGTACGGACAAAATCGGGATGCACGCTGATTTGCAAAGCATGACCGGTAATGCGTTTCAAGATATCAATCACCGAGTTCAGGCTTACCGGCCGCCCCGAGCATACGTTGTATATTTGACCGTTCTGCCCCAGTTGCAACAGGCGCAGGTAAGCTTCGCACACCGTGCGCACATCATTAAACTCGCGTTCCACGTCCAGATTACCCAGCTCGACCGATGCACTGCGCCGGCTGAAATGATCAATCAGCTTTGGAATCACAAAGCGTGCGTCATGCCCCACGCCGGTGTAATTAAACGGCCTGACTATCACCAATGCAAGACGGTCGGCAAACATGTCGGCCAGCCGTTCCATCGCAAATTTACTTATCGCATAATGGTTGACCGGTAAAGGGCAAGTGGTTTCATCAATCGGCGATACGAGCACATTGCCGTAAACATTTGAACTGCTTACCAGCAAAACTCGCCGGGGAGGATTGCGCAATGCCGCCAGTGCCTTGAGCAGATTCTGCGTCCCGAACAAATTGACACGATAGAACGCTTCTTCATCCGAATGCGTGATTGAGCTAATGGCGGCAAGGTGCACCACATAATCCGGCGCGGCTGCCGCAACCTCGGTTGCCACGGCCTGCGCATCGGTCAGATCGGCCAATAACGGCAGCACCTCGTAACCGGCTTGCAGGGCGGCCGCGGTAAAGTGCTGGCCGGTAAATCCTACCGCTCCCGTTAGCAGCAATTTTGGCATCAGAACGAAAAGCCCAGTTGATTGCGCTGCATATCCGCATCCACCATCATTTGGCAAAGTTGCTCAAGGGTGGTTTTTGGCTCCCATCCGAGTTTTGCCTTGGCTTTGGCAGGATTCCCAATCAGCAGCTCCACCTCTGCAGGGCGGTAAAACTTGGGGTTGACGCGCATCACCACTTTACCCGTATCGGCATCAACCGCCATTTCGTTTTCCGCACTTCCCTTGAACTCCACCGAAATACCCGCCCCCTTGAACGCCATACGCACAAAGTCGCGCACCGTCTCGGTACGGTTTGTCGCCAGCACAAACGTGTCGGGTTCATCGGCCTGCAGTATGCGCCACATGCCTTCCACATATTCTTTGGCAAAACCCCAATCGCGCTTTGCGTCCAAATTACCCAGCTCCAGTGTTTCCAGCTTGCCCAGTTTAATTCTGGCAACACTGTCGGTAATTTTTCGCGTTACAAATTCCTGTCCGCGCAACGGGCTTTCGTGATTGAATAAAATTCCGCTGGAACCAAAAATACCATAACTCTCGCGGTAATTGATCGTCATCCAATGCGCATAGAGCTTGGCCGCACCGTAAGGGCTGCGCGGATAGAAAGGTGTCTCTTCGATTTGCGGAATAGCCTGCACCTTGCCGAACATTTCCGATGTGCTGGCCTGATAAAAGCGAATCTTGGGATTGACAATACGAACCGCTTCCAACAAATTCACCGGGCCGATACCGGTTATTTCGGCAGTCGTCACCGGCTGATCGAACGACACCCCCACAAAGCTTTGCGCGGCAAGATTGTATACCTCCGTCGCCCCGGTGCTTTGCAACAGCCGGATGCTTGAGGAAAGATCGGTGAGATCGTATTCCACCAAATGAAAATTCGGATTTTGCTCAATCCCCAGCTCCTGAATCCGCCAGAAATTAACCGAACTGGTACGGCGATAGGTTCCGTAAACGGTATAACCCTTCTCCAGCAAAAGCTGCGCCAGATAGGCACCGTCCTGTCCCGTGATACCGGTGATAACTGCTTTTTTAGTTTGATTGTTCATATCAGCACGCACGATAATTATGATTTCCGTTTTATCAAAATAGTCCGTTTACACCGCATTCCGTGGCAATAAATTCGCACCTGCGGACAAGCGGCATAGCAATGACTGGTTAAAAAAATGATCCGGCCCGGGTTTGTCAGGCTTGACCTAAATCCGGCCCCTCAATGTTCGAAAGCAAATCAAATAATCTCAATTTCAGGGAAAGGAAAAATAAACTTTCCGCCCGACGCAAGATATTCTTTTTCACGCCGGACAATGCCATCCTTAAAGTGCCACGGCAACACCAGAAAGTAGTCCGGCTGCATCGCTTTGGCATCGGCCTCGGACACGATCGGGATATGACTACCCGGGGTAACGCATCCGTACTTTTCCGGATTCACCTCGGCAATCGCCGGAATATCCGCCGCAGTCAGGCCGCAAAATTGCAGCAACACATTACCTTTGGTCGAAGCGCCATAACCCAGTATTTTCTTGCCGTCCGCATTCAATGAACGGATCAAACGGGTCAAGTCGTCGCGATGGCGGAACACTCGCTCTTCAAAGTCGCGGTAAGGCTTGGGGGTATTCAGCCCCATGCGCTGTTCCTGCTCGAGCAGCCAGTCAATCACCGCCTGATTTGAATGAATGGATTGATTCGATGCTTTCGCGGCAGTTACCGCGAAGCTCCCCCCGTTCACCGCGTTCATTGTCACGTCAACCAGACGCAAGTTGGCGCGCTCCAAAATTGTTTTCACCGCCCCCAGCGAATAGTATTCCAAATGCTCGTGACAGATGGTGTCGTAAGAATTGGTGCGCAGCATCGAGGGCATGTAACTTTGTTCAAAGTGCCACACCCCGTCATCGGCAAGGATGGACTCAATCTGCCGCGCAAAATCAACCGGCGACTCAAGGTCGTAAAACATCGCGATCGAACTGACAATGCGCGCGGGGCGCGATTCAACCGAATGGTATGCATCGGCAGAAAAGAAATCCGGCACCAGCGTAACTTCCGCCGGATAATATTGCAGAAACTTGTTGCCGGTTGGATCGATACCAATGCGGCGGATATCTCTGGATTGGTATGCTTTCAGCGTTGTGCAGTCGTTGCTGCCGATATCAACGACAACATCGCCCGCTTTCAGCGGAACAAGCCGTTCAAGATAAGCAACCTTATCCGTCAAATGGCTGACCATTGACTGATTCAGTCCGGAACGGTAACCATAATTGTCGCCGTACATTTCCGAGGGCTCGTAAGAATGCCTGAGCTGCAACAGCCCGCTGTCGGGGCACCATACCAACTCCAGCGGACCGACCGTGACTTGTTGATCGGCTGTTTTGGGGAACACCCCGGTCAACGCCTGAAAACCGAGATTGAGTACGGAAACAAGATTTTTACTCTTGCTGATCCGGCAAGCATCAATTTGATGATAGTTGTTCAAGATAACTCCTGGGTATTTTGAAATGTCGGGAAAACTTCCGCGGTTGGCGCATCGGTTCCCTTTGCTCCACGCGAGCGAGCCGCCTCGTAGACAGACCTCAAATACTGCATATCGCTCCTGAATTCTTTAAGGTGTTTAAATCTCGACACCAGTCTGACGGGAGAAAAGTAATCAATATTCGATTCCGTGTCATTCTGGTAAATCTCGTTAAACCAGTGCCGGACATGCGGCAAATGCCTGATACGGCATGCGTCCAGTGCAGCCTGATCGGCCCCCATCTTCTCGGTAAGATCAAATGCCTCCGGCAACCGCTCCAAAATCCAGATCGATGCGTATTTTAGCCATGAAACATTCATATTGACCACCAGCTGCGGCTCACCGATCCAGCAGGCCGGCTCATCCATCATGTGATGCAGCACATGATTCGTCGTCGGAATGCAAGTCAGCATAGTCGAAAACGGCCTGCCGTCGGTATTTTGGGAATAGGCATGCAGCGCGTGGTCGCGCCGGAAAACCACGCAATAAATTGCGGTAAAAAAATTCTCGGATTCGGTGCTGATACGCCAGACAGGCGCAAAAATATCCTGTCCGGGTGCAACGACAGGCGTGCTTTGCAGCAGGAATTTATCCAGATCTTTTACCGCCGCCGCATCGTCCTCGCGGGTATAGGCGTAATTGAGATAGACCAGCGCAAGGTCGGGCTGCGTGCGCAATACCTGCAAGATCCGTTCAATACTGCCCGGTTTTAGCAAATCGTCGTCGCCCAGTATCCACACATGGCGACCGCGGGCATGATGGGCGGTAACTTGCAAATTACCCAGCATCCCGACGTTGGCCGGATTGCGGTAATACCTGAAATCGCTTCGTCCCATATAGGGCTTCACGACTTCCGGGGTATTGTCGGTGGAAGTATTGTCGCACACCACTATTTCAACCTCGTCCAGCGCGACCGGAATCAGCCGTTCCAGATTTTGCAAACTAAGACCCAGCCAGGCTGCGCGGTTATACGTTGAAATACATATCGACAGCAGCGGCTGCGCTGACAAATTGATTGCCTCCTGCCTGAACAGCGTAACCGGCTGCACCGGCGGCAGTTTTTGCGCAACCGGCAATTGCCGTTCGTTTGCCATCATCAAAACCGCATCGCGCGCGTAATCGCTCCAGGTTCTGATGGGACGCTCTACCGCTTCCAGCGCAAGGCGCTGGCGCAAACCGGTATCAATAGTCAGTTGCATCATTGCGGCGGCAAGAATATCGGCATTGGCCGTTTCAACCATCAGGCAGCCACCGCCTTCGGCAACCTCCGCCATAGCTCCCGAGTCGCGGCAAATACAAGGACGCGCGTGCCAAATACTTTCCAGAATCGGCAACCCGAATCCCTCTTCCAGAGAAGGATAGACGGTGAAATCGCACTCGTCATACAACTCTCTCAGCCGCGTATCATCGGCATGGCGCTCCCAGCGAATGCCCGGCACCGTGTCAATATAGTGCTGCACTTGCGCAGCCAATTCGGGGAAAGGCGAGCCTCCAACCAGACATAGTTCAACCTGTTTATCGCACTTGTCCGCCAGTTGTTTGTATGCTTCCAACAACACGAAATGGTTCTTTCTGGGTTCGATAGTACACACGCACAGAATGCGTGTTGGCGAATCCTCCCGAGCCGGGCGTATTTGCAATATCCGTTCGCTTTCCCTGAACTCGCCGGGCAACACGCAGGCACGCACCCTGTCCTCAAGATTCGGTGTTCTATCGCTGACACTTCGCAGGAATCGCACCAAATCATTCCGGCTAAATTCGGAGATCGATAAAACCAATTCAAATTCATTGAGACCGCGCATATACTCGCCATGTCTCTCAGACTCGCCTGATGTGTAGAGGTTTGTCATCTTCCAGGGAATGGCATCATAAAATATGCCCACCGTACGCAAACGGCGTTCTGCCGCATAGCGTTTTATCGCGGTATTGCTTAGCCCGGCCGGATCCGACAGCAACTCCGGTATAAATAGCCAGTCTGACAAGGAAGCCTTTTCCGGCGTTTGCCAGGGAGCCCAACCGTTAACCGGCGGGCCATTCCAACGCGACATATTGACGAGTTCTTCCCCGCTGGGCCGGATCAAATCTTGTGCCGCCCGATCCCACTTAACCGGGACAAGACTGACTCCCGACTCGATCAATGCGCGCGCCATCCCTCTCACGACACGCTGAATGCCGCTATTTGCGTGATAGGCACAGGTATGATCCACAAGATAATAGACTGTCCCCATGTTATGCAACGGATCGGAAACCTGATTTAATGCCCCGCAAAAATCATCCGCGTAATCCTGCCAAACGGTTAGCGGGCGAGCTACCGCCTCGGCTTGCAAGCGCGCGAGGGTTTCAGGTTCAAAGATTAACCGCTCAATGGCCAGCGCAATAGTATCGCTGCTGCGAACATCCACCATCAGACACCCGCCGCCCGCGGCGACCTCGGACATCGCGCCAAAATTGGCGCAAATACAAGGCTTGCCGTGCCACAGGCTTTCCAGTATAGGCAAACCGAAGCCCTCCATCACCGAGGGAAATACTGTAAATGCACACTGATTTAATAGCCGTTCAAGCTCCTCGTCCGGCAAGTTATCCAGCACACTAATCGCCGGTGTGTGCGACATTAAAGCCAACAGCTCGCAAGCGATATCGGGATGAATATTGCCAACCAACGTCAATTCCCAACCACAACCGGGATTGCGGACAGTAAAGGCAATAAAGGCTTTCACCAGAGACAACTGATTTTTATGCGACGTAATCGAACCAACTGAAAGAATTAATTTGCGCGTCGCCTGACCCGCTGCCATAACCCTCGGTGAAAGCTGCGATTCACCCGTTAATGGAATGGGCACAATTTTGGGCAGGGTGCTCGACGAAGCCAGTTGGTGGTGAGTGAAAAAGCCCGCCAAATCGGAGGCCGACCACTCCGATATGGGCGCAATCAAATCAGCCAGCAGCAGTTGCTGCATATATGCTTCGTGCATCGGCGCGACATCGGCCAATTCCTTGCGCCGCAACGGAGTTGCATCGTAGAACACAAACGCCGATTTCAGCCCGTGCCGTTTTGCCGCCATGATGATATCCAGCGTGACGCTTGACGGATGATTATTGATATATGTCACTTCAGGTATCACCAACCAATTGGCTTCTCCTGCGGGATGATTAGAAATCGACACTTCAGGCGACCCGGCTTCCGGATACCGGGCTACTTCTTCAGCCTTAATTTCCGGCCCATGCCAGCGGGCCAAATAGGCAAGCTCATCGCGGTTCACCAGAACCAATTGACGGTATTCAAAGTTCCATTTAACAAAGCAGAGTTGTTCTCCGCCGCCCAACAGTGCGCGGGATAACCCGCGCACGACACGCTGCATCCCCGTGTTGACCGGGCAACCGATCGTGTGATCGACATAGTAGTAAATTATTCTTTTTCCCGCGGGCAGCCAATGGTGCAACACGCTCCCGCCGATATCGGGGTATGCAAATTCCTGTGAAGGCAGTGGCTGACAATACGCTGATTTAAATACGGGTACTTTGTGCAGCTGACCATATAAATACACACGAACGAATTTACGCAAATGTGCATTCACTGCAGGGCAGTGCATTGCACAATATCTTTCAAATGATTTAACGACAGGCAAGGCTCTCAAATTCCACAACACACGCAACAACCTGTTCCTAAGCGTTTTTTGGGATAGGTTTTTTGTGTTTGCAATAATAGAGCGGGTTTTTCGCACAACCAACTTGCATGGACGCATAGCTTGTCTTATCGGCGCAGTGATTCGCCAGGATCGGCTTGCATACACGTTTTGCAGTTCACGATTAACCCTGTCGGCTTCAGCCTGCCATAGCCGGTAGGATTCACCGAGTTCGTCAACTTTGTTCATGGCGCGCCGGGCTTCCGCCTCGGCCTGCTGGGCTTGCGCCTCGGCCTGCCGGGCTTGCGCCTCGGCCTGCTGGGCTTGCGCACCAGCCTGCTGGGCTTGCGCACCGGCATGCTGCGCGTGCGCACCGGCCTGCTGTGCGTGCGCATCGGCCTGTTGTATGGTGGATTTGATCTGCCGATCATAAAAAGTGGCCAGATTATCCAGCGAGAGGCCGTAATTCAAATCAAATGCACCGGCTGTCGCAGCCAGCGCTTCCGTATCCCCGCCCTTTTGTGCGGCGATGGCATAATCGTAACTCACACCATTAAATACATTCAGCAAGTTCAGGTCGCCCAACTCGGAAGGCCCGACGGTTTCCTGCAACCTGAGCGTTTTTATCCTCTCGAATCCGCAATACTCCGCCAAATAGGATAACAGCAGCGATGGAATGGGCCGCTGATGGGTCGGGTCCATGTAAAAATTTGCGGTACCCACCACAATATTTTCCGGGTTGGGGGTTTCGAGAATCAACAATCCACCCGGTTTTAACACGCGCAACGCTTCCGCCACCAGGGATTGCAGCACGTCGAATGGCAGATGTTCGGCCACATGAAAGGCCGTGACCAGCATTTGGCTTCCCGCCGGCAGCGCTTGCAAATATTGAATGGCATCGCCGTAGCGAACATCCAAGCCGCGCGCGCGTGCCGCTTCGAGCATCACCGGGTCAAAATCGACCCCCTGGACATCCAGCCCATTGTCCCGCATCAGCTCCAGCCATTCTCCCTGCCCGCAGCCCAGATCGGTTGAATGGCAAACCCCGAACAGTTGTTGCAGCGGCAGAATAAACGGCAGATAAACCGACAGCCGTGATTTGGTCAGCTCTCTTGAGCCGCGGTAACGGTCCTGAAAAGCCCGGTAAAAATTCGGATCAGCCACGATTCGATTCCCACTCGGGTGCCAGCCACGCAACACCGATAAAGTGCAGACGATTAATATTCACAATGTTAAAAAGTATCATTCTGTCTTTCCAAAAATAATTGGCCGCAAGGTGCGAGTCCGTGGCATGCAGCGCGAGCGTAACCGAGTAAGAACCCTCTCCCATATTGGCCGGAAAAGAAAACCGGTATTTTACACGCTCGCCGGCTTCGACTTGCTTTAACGCTTGCCCCAAGTGGTGCGTATTGGTGCCAAAAATCGGTTGCCCGAGCCGGTCTTTAATCAGATAGCCCAACACCAACTCGGGAATAGCCACTTTTGCGCGCGCGGTGACTGCCAGAGTGATGCGCTCCCCCACATTAATCACCTCAACCGGCTTGCCTTCACTATTCAGGAGAACAGCCGACTCAATTTCCGCCTCGCCTGTACCGGAAGTGGTTTGCACCTTGCCGGTATCCAGCACAACTTGTTCAATCTTGGAGTTCTCTTTTTGCGCAATCATCGCATTGTAATAATCCATCACCGCTTCCGGCTCGCCCAGTTTGCCCAGCCTGCCGCCATCCAGCATGATGGCCCGGTCGCAGATGGATTGAATAGCGCCTTTGTCGTGCGAAACGATCAGCAAGGTAGTGCCCTGTTTGCGGAATTCGCGGATACGGTCAAAACTTTTGTGCTGGAAGTAAGCGTCGCCCACCGATAAAGCCTCGTCGACAATCAGCACATCCGGCCTGCGCGCCGTTGCCACGCTAAATGCCACGCGCATTTGCATGCCGCTGGAATACACGCGCACCGGCTGATCCATGTAATCCCCGATTTCGGCAAAGGCTTCGATTTCGGGCATGAGGCCGGCAATTTCCTCGACGCTCATCCCCAATAGCTGCCCGGCCATCACGGCATTTTGCCTGCCGGTAAAATCCGGATGAAAGCCCATACCAAGCTCAAGCATCGCCGCCACACGCCCGGTGATATGCACGCTGCCGGTCGTCGGCTGCGTGGTGCCGGTAATCATTTTTAGCAGCGTGCTTTTACCCGCGCCGTTGATACCGATGATACCCACCGCCTCGCCCGGACTGACGCTGAAGTTTATGTCCTGCAACACCCATTTTAGTTGATGGCGGGGTTTGCCAAACGGCACCAGCCATTCCGTCAGGCGTGACCAGCGGGTGGGATATTGTTTATAGGCCTTGCCTAAATTAGTGATGGTAATAGTGCCCATTTCAGAGTCCCAAAACTGCAAGCCGTCGAAGCTGTTTGGCCGTTGCGCCCAACCGCATCACAACTCATCCACCATTTCGCCCGCATGCGTGCGAAACAGGTACAGAGCCAAAGCACACATGGCAACGGCGAGAAGGGCTACCGGCAACAATCCCTGCCATGCGGGCCATTGGCGTGCCACAAGAATATCCTGAAATGCGCCGATCAAATTAGCCATGGGGTTATAACCCATCAACGGGCGTAGCGGTTCGGGCAAGATGCTGATCGGGTAAACAATCGGGGTTAACCAGAACCAGAACTGGATAAAAATAGCGAAGAATTGGCCAATATCGCGAAAGAACACATTAAGCACACCCAGGCTGATGCCCAGGCCAACCGCAAAAGCAACCATGATTGCCAATGCGGGCAGCAATGCCACATAAACCACCCCTGGGAAATTACCGGTAATCAACAGAAATGCGCTGAACAAACCGAACACAATGGCAAAATTCAACAGTGCATTGGCCACCACGGTGACCGGCAGACACAGCCGGGGAAAGCTGAGCTTTTTGAGTAAATTGGCATGCTCAAGAAAGGTATTCTGCGAGCGTCCGACAATTTCGGCGAACAGCCCCCAGGCAAGCACGCCGGCACACAGATAAATACTATAGGCAAACTCATTGTCAATACCCGGCTGCAGCTTGGCATGCATGACCTTGGTGAAGATCAGGGTATACACGACGATCATGGCCAGCGGGTTAAACACCGTCCACGCTGCACCCAGCAACGAATTGCGGTATTTAGACTGGAACTCGCGCTGCACGTTACCTAAAATGAAGCCGCGATACATCCACAAAGACTTTAGCATATTCCGCACAAACGATACCCCCGGTTACGCCGCGTAAAACAGCCGTCTCGGCAACGCCACAAGATTCACTGGGGCGTGCGCCCGTATTTGTCATCAAACCGGACAATGTCGTCTTCGCCGAGATATTCGCCGCTTTGCACTTCGATCATGACCAGATCGACAACCCCCACGTTTTCCAGACGGTGCATGTGGCCGGCCGGGATATAAGTGGATTCATTGGTATTAACCAGCGTCTCGCTATCGCCATTGGTTACCTTCGCCATGCCACTCACCACAATCCAATGCTCGCTGCGGTGATGATGCATTTGCAGACTGAGTTTACCGGCCGGTTTGACTTCGATCCGCTTGATTTTGAAGCGCGCGCTTTCTTCCAGAACGGTATAGGTACCCCAGGGACGATGGACGGTGCGATGCAGCTTGTGCGCCTCATGCCCGTCAGCCTTGAGGCTGGCATAGAGCAATTTGACATCCTGCACCCGGTTGCGATCCGCGATCAGGATTGCATCGGGCGTGTCGATGATGATCAGATTATCGACACCCAGCGCGCCCACGATCCGTTCGTTGCTCTGGATGTAACAATTGCTGACATCGTGCAACAGCGCTTCGCCTTCAACGCGGTTGCCCTTTTCGTCCGCAGCGGTAAGATCGCCCAAGGCGCTCCACGACCCGATATCGCTCCAGCCGATGCTGCACGGCACCACCGCCACATTGGCGGATTTTTCCATCACGGCGTAATCAATCGAATTGTCGGGTATCTGATCGAAGCTTTCAGGATGAAGATCAACCTGCGCAAAACCGTCGCCCTCGGCCTTGCGGGATTGCGCCATGCAGACGCGCGAGGCGGCCAGAATTTCCGGACAGTGCCGCTCCATCTCTTGCAGCATGACACCGGCAGTAAAACAGAACATGCCCGAATTCCACAGGTAACGGCCGGAGGCGAGGTAGGCCTGCGCTTTCTCAAGGCTGGGTTTTTCGACAAAACGCAGCACGTCGCTGCCTTCGGCTTCGATGTATCCATAGCCGGTTTCGGGCGCTTCCGGCTGAATGCCGAAAGTGACCAGTTTGCCCGACTGCGCCAGTTTGATTGCCTGCGCAACGGCTTGGGTAAAAGCGCCCTGATCCGCGATCAAATGGTCTGCCGCAAGCAGCAGCACGAGCGCGTCTTTGCCATGCTTTTGTTTGGTCTGCAGGGTGGCAACGGCAATCGCTGCCGCGGTATTCCGCCCGAATGGTTCGAGAATGAAAGAAGTGGGAATACCTGTCGCGTTGACCTCGCGAAACTCGTCTTCGGTTTTGAAGAACAGTTCGCGGTTGGTAACGGTTAGAATTTCCTCCACATCCGGTAACATTGCGCCGCGCAGGAAGGCCTTCTGCAACAAACTTTGCCCGTCGCTCAAACGGATGAACGGCTTGGGGTGCAACTCGCGCGAGACAGGCCACAACCGTGATCCGGCACCGCCGCAAAGAATAGTTGGGATTAACCGCACAAAATTCCTCTAGGTAATATGTTCGCCGCGTTCGGGCTGGTATACCCGTTAGCAAAGCGTGTGATTTTAACCCAGAAGCCCCGCTTGACGCTAGCGCTTGAGGTTAAATGAGAGATACAACGATGCTGCAAATTATTCTTAAAATAATTTATATCATTGCCGTGCTTCATGCTCCATAGATGATGCGTTCGACAACAACGATTACACAAAAGCTGCGCAAAGAAAAAGGGCAGCCTAAGCTGCCCTTTTTTACTACTTGCTGCTCGTTACCTGATAACTATTGCTCTACTGATTACTGAGCGCCAGTCATGTCGGAAACGGTGCCGTTAGGCTGCACCAGGAACGTTTGCACGTCCATGGTGTTGGTTGGAGCAGTGATACGCAGACGCGGACGGGCAGTTGAAGCTACAGCACCGGTCACAGCCTCGATTTCAGCAGGTGTGAAGTTACGTGCAGCGCCGGCTGCCAGAGTAGCCAGCGTACCAGCGGTACCGGCAGTACCGGTTGTTTCATCGACCAGCGCAACGCTCACAGCAGCAGACAGCGAACCGGTGTTGATCACGCGCACGAAAGTGCTGTAACCGGTTGCAGCGGCAGGTACGTAGTTACGCACATTGAATGTCGAACCGTTGCTATCCAGCGCCTGCAGGTTGGTTGCAGCCAAGGTAACAGAGTTGCTTGGGCTGGACAAAGCAGAACCCAGCGTTACTGCAATAGTTGGGGTACCTGTAGTCATCGCGGTTGTGCCATTCACAGTCATACAAACGTCATAAGCCTGACCTGATGTATGACCAGCCATAGCTGAACCTGTCACCGCAACCGATGTTGCAGCCGCTGCACTAGCCGCCACGGTATAGGCTACGGAAGTTGCGGAAGCGGTTGGGGCGGCACATGCGTTGATAGCGCTAGCATCTTCCAGTGTAATCACGCCAGTGGTGCCCAATGCCGCAAAGAAACCGGCCGGAGCAGCAATGGTAGCGGTTATGTTAGGTGCCGATACTGCAGTCGTGTAATTAGTTCCAGGGCTATGCCAGATTTTCTTAGCATTATCCGTAATGGTCAACGTACCAAGCTTGTAAGTGGTGGTTGAGTTAGTGTCGATATCAGCAACACTGGTAGAAACAGCCGTAAACACAATGCTTGGTGTAGTTGCGGTCAAATCGATCTTGGATGCAGTCGTGTTGGCTGTCGCTGCCAAAGTAACGCCTGGCGAATAGGTCGCTATAGATTGCGCAGCGGACGTTGCATCAAAAACAGTGGCTGTTGCCATGGTTGCGGAGTCAACGGTATCACCCACATAAATAGTAGCCGTTCCAGTGACCGAGGTACCCGTATAATTAATGCTTGGCATCGAAATAGTAGCAAGCGTTCCGCCGACACCAACAGCGGAAATCAGGCCCATATTCAGTATGAGAACAGAGCTTGCAGATGCGTTAACTGACACAGAAGAAGTAGTCGACAAAGCGCCGGTATTACCTGTTGGTACAGCCGTCCATGTGCCGCCCGTCAATGCAATTGCCACGGTCACATTTGAGTTAAGTGGAATCGTCGTACCAGGTTTAACCACAAGGTTTTGAACAACGTGCGATGTTTTCGGGCTAGTACCCGTAAATTGCTCAGTCGCAAAAGCAACTGTTGTAGTAGTCAATCCAGCCTGCGCTGAAGCTGTTCCGGCCATTGCCAGCAATGCGGATGCGATTGCTGTTTGAAGAATTACGTTGCTTTTTTTCATAGTTATTTCACTCCGTGATTATCATAGTTGATCAAACTAAAAACTACATTGAACTTAGCCGCATTTCAAATTACACGTATTTAACGCAGCTATTCATGTAACTGTCTTTCGAAAGACGGGCGAAGTATATCAAACAAAATCACCGCGTCAACCGACACGCAAGTATTTTTTCATCATTTTTGCAACAAGCCAGCCACCGCGGTAATGCTTTGCTTTCGAGCTACATCCAAAACGCAATATCTCAAGCCCGAGCCCGAGACCGAAACGATTCCGTTTCCAAAAAATGAAATAATATTTAAAAACACCCAAAGCAAATCATTGCGACATGCCAAAAATATCTGGCACAGCTCAACCTTATCCCGAATTAATTAAGGGGCTGATACCGGGGCTGGCGCTTTCTCGATAGCAGTTTTCTTAGCGGCAACCGATACCGGGAGGGGTTTCGCGGTTGGCTTGCGGACCGGCTTCCCATTCATCACCGGGGGCACAGTTTCGGTTTGCGCCCATTCACCCAAACGATTCCGGAACGCATTGGTAATTTCCTGCGCATCGTGATCGTCGGCAACAATATAGGGCGTGATCAGCACCAACATTTCAGTCTTGCGTCCGTTCTTGGTATGCGAGCCGAACATTTGCCCGAGCACCGGAATATCCTGCAGCAGCGGCACACCCGCATCTGACTGACTGTTGGTCTGAGAAATGAGCCCGCCGAGCAGCACCGGGGTGCCGTCTTTGAGCGATAGCCGGGTATCCACTCTGCGGGTATCGATAATCGGCGAGCTGGCCACCCCAATCTTCGTGCTGTCGCTGACTTCCTGAGTAATATCCAGATCGATCCGGTCACCCGCGTAGATGATCGGTTTGACGGTGAGAATAATACCGGTATTGCGGTATTGCACGGATTGCAGCACCCCGGTACCACCGGTCGCGGCATTGGTCTGCTGCTGATTGATGGTGGGAATCTGCGAACCGACCTGGATGGTGGCGGTCTCTCCGTTGCGCGCCATGATACGCGGGCTGGAAAGCACATTGGCTTTGCTGCTGGTGGCAAGCATATTGAGCAACATGCGCAGATCGCCCTTGCCGTTGAGGTACGCAATGGCCATACCGCCCGCGCCCATCGTGATACTCGGACGCGCCCCGGCAACGAGCGCAGCCCCTCCGGCAGCGGGGGCTGCCGCAGCCGCAGCATTAAACGCCCACTCCACCCCGAGTTGCGTAGAGTCATCCAGCGTCACTTCGGCCACAGTGACTTCGATCAGCGCGGACTTGGCAGGCTTATCCAGTTCCTGCAATAGATTGAGCAACTGCGCTTCATTTTCGATGCTACCCTGAATGATCAGCGTATTGGTGGGCGCATTCACGATGACGCGCCCGGCTGCCTTGGGCGGAGCCGGCGACACACCAATCGGCGCTTGGCCCGGCGCGTAAGTCACGGCTGCAGGCGCTTGCGCCTCACCCAATACCGACTGCATGGTGGATGCCAGTTTCTCGGCGTTGGTATAGCGCGCCTTGTAAGTGAAGTAGCCGCCACCCGATTTCCGGATGGTATTGGGTTTATCGAATTCCTTGGCCCACTCGATGATATGCGGAATGACGGCCGCATCGGAAACGAATACCACGATGGCATTGAGCCCCTGAATCGGGATGAGATTGATCGGGTACGAAGCCGATGCCGAACTGGTTGCACTATAGCCTTCGGCATTCAGCATCGCGCTCAGCTTGCCGCTCAGTTCCTCGGCAGACAAAAATACCGGGTTGATACGCAGGCTTTTGCGCCCCATCATCACCGGTTGATCGAGCACATCAATGGTTTCAAGCACGGCCGCCACATCACCCGGCTGACCGCTCAATATCAAAGTATTGTGGGCGGAATCTTCAACGATGCTGACTTTGCTGCCGAACAACTTGTTCAGCCAACTGATTAGTTCACCGGTGCGCACCGCTTTTAATTCGATCATTTGATAGATTGGGCGCAGCGGCAGTGGCACGTCCGGCAGCGCGCGACCGCGTAAAATTTCAGGCGCATAACCGGTCTGAGCATTGTCCGGGGTAATGCGATAGTTGCCCATACCCAGATCATTCACAGTCACGCCGTAAGTTTTGAGCAACAGCCGCGCCGCATTTTCAATTTGGGCGGGTGTTTGCAATTGCGAGGCGCGCAGAGTGACGAGGTCTTTGCGGCCGGCAACTTGCGGATCCACGCTGTAGTTCTTTTTCAGAATCAGCCCGTACACGGCCTGTATAAAATTCGGCAGCGGCAACTGGTCGAAAGCCACGGTAATATTTGCCTGTTCATCCTTGACTGCAACGGGTAGCGGCTCGGTGTTCTTGACGGTGCTCAGCTTGCCTGCCGGAGGCAGCTTGGGTATTTCCTGAATGCTGGTAGACAACGTCATGCCGTTGCTGCCGTCACTATGCGAGATCAAAGCCTGTTCCAGATCTTCGGGATGCAATTCGGCGCGCGGCTTTACCAGCGGTTGCGGAATGACATGCTTGTCTGCGGCACAGGCATTGAGTAGCAGGCTGACTAAAACCAGCAGGCAGCGCGCGCTATTTTGCGGGGTCATGTTTATAAAGTCCAAAGGCGAGTTTCTTTTTATCCGGTGTCATCACAAAAAACCGGTCATTTTCAATTTTCACAATTTTCACACCATCCGGCAGCACATCGCCGACTTTAAGCATTTCGACCGGCTTACCTTCAATAACCAGCAAAATAAAACGTTCGGCACCGCTTCTGGCAATTCCCACCACATTCCATTCCGGTTCCTTGAGCGCATCCGATGCCAGAATAACTCCCCACAGATTGCGCGCATTGATAATTTCAATGTGTTTTTTACTATCCTGTTCTGCCAGTTTCGGCAAGCCCCATGATTCCGCAACCGGTGCGGGCGCATAGGGCGGCAGCGGCACGGAGGTGGCGAACCAGATAGATGTCGCGGCAACGAAGATCAATGCGGCGATTAACGGATACAGATTGTCGTGAACAAAGCGCATAACTATAGCGGCACCAATTCTTTATCTGCTTTGCCTGCCGGAGCAGCTTGTTTTTGAAAGTAGCCGTACAGTTCCATCTCGACGTGAGACATGGGTTCCTTGCGCACAGTGAACGCACCGACGATTATTTGCTTTTCGTGGCTTTCAATTTGGTTCAAAAACTCCAGCAGTATCGGCGCACTATAATCAAAGCCCAGTTTCGCTTTGATTTTCCATAAATTTGCCGGGGTTGTGCCGTCCGCTACCTGACTCCGATTGAGTGCATTCGGCACAGCTTCATCTATCACGGTAACGGTGATTTGTTGGCGGGATACGCCCGCCCTGAGCATGGCGGCATTGAGCCAGTCCTGAAATGCGGCCTGCGCCAATCCGGTGGTGGGGGCTTGCCACAACCGCCCTTCCAACTGCACAGCCATGGTCTTGGCCGGCACAACCCGCGACAACCACTCCGGTTGTGCCAGTTGAGCACGCAGACGCGCTATGGTTTGTGTCGCGGCATGATGCTGCAGAGTTTGCTCCTGCACTGTTTCTTGCAGCAACAGAATGGCATACAGCCAGAATATACCGGCTATCATGGCCACCCCCCAGCGTAATCTGGGGTTGTCACGCAACTGGTTAAGGAAGTTAGCGAGCATATCTAGCTACCGATGACTTCCATTTGGAACGTGACGCTTTTGGGATCGCGTCCGGGCAGCGCCTTCACGTCCCGAAAAGGGCCCGCCTGCTGCAGCAAGCCAATCAAAAAGGTGCTGGAAATATCGCTGCCCGAGGTGATGGTAACCTTGAGCTGCCCGGCTTGAAAATCCCAATCTTTGACAGAGGATTTATCCTGCGGCAGCACTTGCGCAATCTTTGCCATCAGCGCGAGTTGACCGGGATAAGGATCGGTTGCACGCAAAACCCTGATGCGCGCAAGGTAGTCCAGTGCCTGACTGCGCGCTTGCAGGATCGGCCCGGCTTCCTGTTGCAACTGCAGCTGTTGATCGCGCAGTTGCGCCGCGCTGTCCTGTATTTTGTACCAGCTGAATCCATACCAGAAAGTCGGCAACAACAACAAGAAAATGCCCAGCGCAATAACCAGCCGCTCCAGCTGCATTGCCTGGTCGCCCACCGACCCGACTTCGTTTACCCAGGGTTGCAAGTTGAGCGGACTTACCCGTGGCGCGGGAGGTTGCGCTTGTTGCTCGCTTGGCGTGATGCCGGCATCACGCTGAAACATCAGCCATTCGTCGGAGGTCGGCAATTGCGGCCACCACCGGTTGCGCTCAAGCTGGCTTTCGCGCCAGAACTGCCCCTCAAAACCTTCATGGCAACGGCTCAGACAGAGACCATTTTCAACGGGTGTTTGCAATACAGTTTCGGGCAGAACGAGCGCCCGCTGCGGCTTGATACCTTGTGCAACGATAGCTTGATTTACCTTGTCGGCATCCCAACCCCACACCAGCGCCTGTTGTCCGTGCCAGCCCACATAATAATCACTGCTGGCAAATGATGTCCATTGGGCCAGCTCCAGACGCAAAGCCTGGGCGCGATTTTTAGCCGGAACCTGGGCGAGATCGAAAGTTTGAAAGCGATACAGCGGACGCGTCAAGACCCACTGCACGGCACCGAAGCGATTTTGAGGCGCTTCGATTTTTTCAGTGCTGTGTAAAAAACGGCGTACCGGCAAACGAAAAATCATGGGCTGATCAGTCGGGGTTAATTGGATGAATCGCGCGGATTATCCTGATTTGCGGGACATCGGTCAATTATATGGTACGGCGGATTGACGGGTTCGCTCCATTAACAACATTTGCCCGAGTTTATCCGAAGAGCGTTTAAAACCTGTTTGCCGCTCGACAAGCTCCAACAGCACAACTGAAATCTTGGCCATGCACGACAGCCTGCGTGGAAATGCCTTCGCGTTCGAAGTGTACGTTTGGTTATAATTTGCACTCGGAATGCATTTTTATTTTTAACCATGCACCATACACCCCATCAAACCTTGACTCTCGATGTTGCGCTGCAACAAGCCATCGCCCATCATCACGCTGGACGGCTGCAAGAAGCGGAACAATTTTACCGCGCTATTCTTCAAGCGCAGCCGAATCACCCGGATGCCAATCACAATCTGGGTGTTCTGGCGGTGCAGGTCAAACAACCCGCTGCCGCGCTACCTCATCTGAAAGCGGCACTGGAACTCAACCCAAATCAGGGACAATACTGGCTGAGTTATATTGATGCGCTTATTCAGACCGGCCAAACCGATAGCGCAACGCAAATGCTGTCCCAAAGTCGGCAACGTGGATTAAACGGTGTTGCATTCGAAGCATTGGCCGCGCGTTTAAGCTTTAAGGGGCAAACACAATCAGCCGCGGTACATCAGCTTGCCTCAAATAACGCGCAACTTGTTTCATCTGCAATCCAAAAATCAGGCAAAAATAAATCCAAGACTCCCAAAAACGCCTCTTGCGCAAAAAAAAATCCGGACCCGCAGGAGGTAACTTCGCTGTTAGCCTTATTGAACAGCGGGCGATATATGGAAACAGTAAACCTTGCCCGCACGATGACGGAACATTTTCCGCAGTATGGGACAGGCTGGATGGTGCTGGGCGCGGCATTTATGCATATAGGACGAAGCGCTGACGCGCTGACCTCCATGCAAATTGCGGCAACACTGTCGCCGCGCGACGCTAGTGTGCATTGCAATCTGGGAGCCATACTGAAAAAGCTCGGCAAACCGGACGAGGCCGTGAACAGCTTCCGTCAAGCGCTACGAATTAAACCGGATTATGCCGAGGCACATTTTAATCTTGGTGTCACTTTCAAAGAACTTCATCAGCCGGACAATGCCGAGGCCAGCTACCGGCGGGCGCTGCAGATCAAGCCGGATTATGCCGATGCACTGAACAATCTCGGCCTTATACTTAAAGATTCGGGCAGACTTGACGAGGCTTGCGCCTGTTACCAGCGCGTGCTGCAGATTAAACCGGATTCGGCCGAGACACATAACAACTTAGGCAATATCCACAAGGATTTTGGCCGGCTAAATGAAGCCGAAGCTTGTTACAAGAGGGCGCTGCAGATCAATCCAGATTCGGCAGAGGCGCATAACAACCTGGGGCTCACCCTAAATAATCTGGGCAAGCTGGATGAGGCTAATATCAGTTTTCAACAGGCACTACTGATCAAGCCGGAATACGCTGAAGCTCATAACAATCTGGGCATCAATCTCTATGATCTCGGGCGGCTAGATGAGGCCGAGAACAGTTTTCAACGGGCGATACAAATCAATCCCCGCTATGCCGAGGCGCATAATAATCTGGGCTCTATCCGCAAGGATTTGGGGCGATTAATCGAGGCGGAAGCCAGCTTCAGACGCGCACTGGAGATCAAGCCGGACTACTCCGATGCTTATAGCAGTCTTTTGTTTTCACTTAATTACGTCTCCGGTCACACTCCTTCGTATTGCCTTGCGGAAGCCCGTCAATATGGCCTGATGGCAAGCCGCAAAGCAACGTCTCAATTTTCTGATTGGCCATGCTTGAAGCAGGACAAACGCCTGCGCATCGGATTTGTATCGGGTGACTTCAGGAATCACCCTGCAGGTTATTTTCTGGAAAGCCTTCTGGGTCAGATTGACCAGACTGCCGTTGAGTTAATCGCTTATCCTACCGACCACAAGACAGACGAACTCACCGCGCGAGTCAAACCTTATTTCGCCGCATGGAAGCCTTTATTAGGCAAGGAAGATGAGGCCGCCGCCCGGTTGATTCGCGCAGATGGCGTACACATTTTGCTGGATCTTTCCGGTCATACCCAATATAACCGCCTGCCCATGTTTGCCTGGAAGCCTGCACCGGTTCAGGTAAGCTGGTTGGGATATTTCGCCACCACGGGAGTTGCGGCAATCGATTATCTTCTTGCCGATCCTTGGGCTCTACCTGAAACGGAAGAAGCCTATTTCACGGAAAAAATCTGGCGATTACCGGAAACGCGGCTGTGTTTTACCCCGCCTAACATCGATGTCAAAGTTTCACCGCTCCCGGCAATCTCGAACGGATATATTACTTTTGGCTGTTTCAATAATCTGGCCAAGCTGAACGACGATGTTGTTGCATTATGGGCCAGAGTACTCTCATCTGTTACTGGTAGCCGCTTATTCCTCAAAGCCAAACAGCTCAATGAAGCATCGGTGCAGCACAATATTTTCGATCGTTTTGCCGCCCACGGAATCGGTGCGGACAGGCTTATTCTGGAAGGCCCCGAGTCGAGGGATAAATATTTTGAGGCTTACCACCGGGTAGATATTGCTCTCGATCCGTTCCCTTATCCCGGCGGTACCACAAGTGTTGAAGGGCTTTGGATGGGAGTGCCGGTATTGACTTTGACAGGGGAACGTTTTTTGTCACGCCAAGGGGTTGGCATATTGATGAATGCCGGTCTTTCGGAATGGGTTGCCACTGATCACGATGATTACGTGGCACGCGCGGTATCACATGCTACCGACTTGCAACGCCTGTCAGACTTGCGCGGCAGGTTGCGGCAACAGGTGCTGACCTCGCCAATTTTTGATGCCCCACGTTTTGCAAAACATTTCGAAGCCGCTCTACGCGGCATGTGGCAGAAGTGGTGTGACGGACAAACAAGAATCTGAAGTTACTCGCGCGCAGTCATCGGTTGGTCGATGAAACCGACGATAGCGACCGAACTGGCGCTGGATGCATTGATGATGGCCGTCTGGCGGAGGAAGCCCACTATCCTTGCCAGCCTATCGGCCTGCTGTTAGACTCGTCGAATATTCTATTTATGCTTGGATATCCTAGTGTCGCAAACCAGAATAACGGGACAAATGAAACGGATAGATTTTTTGCTAGGCAAGGCGCAGGCTCCTAGTTTTAATGTATGGGGTATACGGCAAAGAGGTGCAACACAGCATGGCGAAAAAGGACACCGTTTAATGTTTCATTTTTCTGGTTCGCGACACTAGACATCGAGATGATGCCGAGGAAGATAACTGCAACAATATCGGTATTTTCTTGGAATTGCACTTCCCGGCGGCACTTTGTCTTTCGGGGCTCGAATTGAAAGAAGCTATACTCGAATCCCTGCTGCGACAAATGCGTATCAGCAAGGTCTTGCCGAGCATACGGCAGTACCCGTCCTGCCGTATGCTCGATATTGGTTGCGGCTGGGAAGCAAAGCTTTTGAAAACCGTGGAGCCTCACATCGCGCAAGGCGTGGGTATTGATTTCAAAGCTCCAGAAATTCAATCAGGGAAAATCAAGACGCAGAAGGTCATGCTTGACGGGAAGCTCCCTTTTGCAAATGAATCATTCGACGTGGTTACCATGCTCGCTGTTTTGGAACACCTTACCCAGCCTGTTAAAATTGCACATGAAATAGAACGAATACTGTCTCCCGGGGGATGTTTGGTTGTAACTGTTCCCAGCAAAATTGCCAAACCGATTCTTGAGTTTCTTGCATATAAATTAAGGGTTGTTTCAGAAGCTGAAATTCGGGATCATAAAGCTTACTATAATCGCCGCGATCTGGCTTTTCTTTTTGGCAAAACAAACTTAAAAATGGAAAAGTGTTGTTATTTTCAGTTGGGCATGAACAATCTTTGCATATTACGAAAATAATAGGTATACGAATGCTTTCGTTAATAATACTTTGGTCTACGTTAGGTGCGATATTTACTATTATCGGTATGCCAATTTTGTATGAATTTAACTTGCAGATTTGTTTACCCAAGACGGAAGATCGGATTTTTGTTGCAATCTGGCTAGGTATAGTCACCTTGGCAATTCTACTGTTGTTTGTTTCTTTATTTATTCCACTTACATGGCTTGTCGCGGCGCTTACTATTACAGCACTAGCGTTGCCCTATTTTTTGAGAAGACTCACGCCAATTACTTACCAATTTTCAATTAATCGCACAATGTGGCCAGTGTTATTGGTTGTCACTTTGGTACTATCTTTTTTTTCAGCAATTGGTACGGATTCTTTGGTAGATACTGGAGCCTATCACCACCAAATGGCTAAATGGTTGGCAGTATATGGCTCTGTTCCTGGATTAGCGTTAATCCATGACCGATTTGGCTTTACTTCTGCATGGTTTGCACTTGCCGCTCCACTACAAACAGGGTGGCTAAAAGACCACTTTGTTATTGGGATAAACAGTTTTATTTTTTATCTCATGACGCTGCAAACCATAGTAATGCTAGGTAGAATTTTTGATCGCAGTGCCAAGTTGGGCGATTACTTTTTCATTTTTATGTTTGCCTTATTTTGCCACTATTTCTTTTCTGATTTGATTCTTTCCCTTTCCCCCGACTTGCCTGCTGCACTTTTAGTTTTGATCTTGGCTTGGCTTATCATCACTATTTCGATAAATGGTCGGGGAAAAATTGACAATGGTGCGAGATGCCCGGAAATGGTTGTGCTAATTCTTGCCTTGGGTGCAGTATCAATAAAACTCAGTTCGTTACCCTTACTCGGTATCGCCGTGGTTTACTACATATTTGCGAGAGGCTTTTCTTCAGATAAGGCACTTGCTGCACTCGCCTTTTCTATTACGTTCATGACGATACTAATGGCAACGTCCACTATTACATCTGGTTGTCCTCTATACCCTGCCCCCTATTTTTGCACTGATTTGCCTTGGTCACTGGGTAGTGAGAATGCCAAAAATATGTCAAAAACAATTCTTGAATTCGCAAGGTGGACTGGCCCCACGCCGGCTGATGCAACCAACTTTAATTGGATATGGAGAGACCCGCCAAATAACAATATATTTAATGACAAATCATTAATGAAATGGTTGTTCTTAACGAATATACTATGCGGGTGCTGGTTATACTTTAAACGCCTTCAGGTTGGCAAAGAGATATGTCTATATATCTTATTCATTGCATTTGCGGGCATTACGTTCACTATAATAAAAGCTCCTCACTTGCGATTCGGCCTAGCGTATTTTTTGGTTATTCCCGCACTGGCATGCGCATCGTTTTTGCTGGAATTGTCCCTATCCAAGCATAGAGTCACTGTCTGTTCCAGTAAATTTAAGGCTGTACTAATAGTTATAGGTGCCTGTTTTGCAGTCACACCAATAATAACCACCTACAAAAAAATCCAATTTCATGAGGAATCAACTGTAGCTGTGCTGAAAGTATTGAAAACGGTATTAAGCGATCCGGGATGGTGGATATTATGGCCGGATAAACCGTTATCCCCAACAGGGTTGGCAATCGCGCAATCTAATAATTTCAAGTATGTTTATCCAAATAATCCCATAGACCAGTCACTATGCTGGGGGGCACCAATACCCTGCGCGCCAACAGTAATAGGAAATAGCGTTTGGTTGCGAGATGAGAAAGCAGGGTTTGGCAAAGGTTTTGTAAAGAACCCCCCCACAAATTTACCAATTTTTTAAATGAGACCTGCACGCGAAAGCGGTCTGAAGGATTAAGGAATCAAAACGGGCGGGAAATTTCTTGTATCCTGCACAGATAATAAGGGGCAAAAATTTGAAAAGAAGAAATTGTTGCCCCAGTTTTTAAAAATCAATAACTCTTTTGAGGCGATTGAGGTGCGGACACTAGTGCGATCAAATCTAACCTGGGGCAATAAAAAACGTAGAAAACTATCCTACAATAACGCCCCGTACCCAGTATGCCAAGAAATTCAATTCCGTTATATTTTGGAAAACTTACAGCACATTCATGAAGCCCCATAAAATCCTTGTTACAGGCGGGGCAGGCTTTTTGGGTTCGCACTTATGCGAACGATTGCTGCACGAGGGCCATCACATTTTATGTGTAGATAATTATTTTACAGGAAGCAAGACCAATATTAAGCATCTGCTACCACACCCCTATTTTGAAGTAATTCGGCACGATATTACATTCCCGCTCTACGTAGAAATAGACCAGCTATATAATTTGGCATGCCCGGCTTCCCCGATTCATTACCAGCGCGATCCAGTACAAACAACGAAGGTATGCGTCCATGGCGCTATCAATATGCTGGGTTTGGCAAAACGGGTCAAAGCGAGAATAATGCAGGCCTCTACAAGTGAGGTATACGGGGATCCAGAGGTGCATCCGCAAACAGAGGATTATTGGGGTCGGGTCAATCCGATTGGGCCGCGCAGTTGTTATGATGAAGGCAAACGTTGCGCTGAAACCCTGTTCTTTGACTATTTCCGCCAACATGGGCTAGAAATCAAGGTAGTGCGAATTTTCAATACATATGGCCCGCGTATGCATCCCAATGACGGTAGAGTAGTGAGCAACTTTATCGTTCAGGCGCTTAGGGGGGAGCCCATCACTTTATATGGCGACGGTTCGCAGACGCGCAGTTTTTGCTATGTGGACGATTTGATCGATGGCATGGTTAAAATGATGAGCAGCGATGCCGGCCTGACCGGGCCGCTCAATCTTGGTAACCCTGTCGAATCCAGCATGCTGGAGTTGGCTGAGTCAATCCTTCGGTTGACCAATTCGCGTTCGCAATTAATCTATCTGCCGCTTCCTCAAGACGATCCAAAACAGCGGCAGCCCAATATCGAAATGGCTAAAGCACAGCTCAATTGGGAACCAAAAGTGTGTCTGGAAGATGGATTAAAGGAAACCATAGCTTTTTTCAAGCGTGTGATCTAGCACGCACTTCTTGATAGGTGTCTCAGTATTACAACAGGAAAAGCTTATGAAGCTATCTGTCATCATTCCATGCTTTAATGAGTTGCATACCATTGATGTGATCATACAAGCTGTAATTGACTCACCCTACGATAACAAGGAAATCATTATTGTTGACGATTGTTCAACAGACGGCACGCGCGAAAAACTTAAAAATCAGACTATTCAAAGCGGTATGGTACATACCATTATTTTTCACGAGGTTAATCTTGGCAAAGGTGCCGCGTTGAGATCTGGAATTGCCGCAGCTACGGGAGACATTGTGATTATTCAGGATGCCGACTTGGAATATGACCCAAACGAATACTCCCGAGTGATTGAGCCGATACTACACGACAAGGCCGATGTTGTTTACGGATCTCGTTTCAAAGGCAGCGATGCGCACCGTGTTTTATATTTCTGGCATTCGGTCGGAAATGGTTTTTTGACGTTGTTTTCAAATATGTTCACCAACTTGAATCTGACCGATATGGAAACTTGCTACAAAGCATTCCGCAGGGAAATTATCCAGTCGATACATATTGAGGAAAACCGTTTTGGATTTGAGCCAGAAATTACCGCTAAAGTGGCCAAAACCGGCTGCCGTATATACGAAGTGGGAATTTCATACTACGGCAGGACTTATGCAGAAGGCAAGAAAATTGGTTGGAAAGATGGCATCCGTGCTATTTATTGCATTTTCAAATATAACTTATTTAGATAATTTGAAACAGCCATTTATTCTGAAAAACAGTATGTTATACCTACTTATATTTGTGAGCCTTGTAGCCTTCTAATTGTGGATGTGTTATTTACTTGATGAAGATTTGCCTGATAAACCCGCCATGGGAAGTAAAAAAAGGAAGCATCTGGTCTCAAGTCAGAAGTTCAATGCCTGCATTAGGCCTTCTCTATATCGCAGCATATCTTGAAGATAAAAACATAGAGTGTGATGTACTAGATTTCCAGGCCACCCTTGCCAGCCCAGAAGAGATGGAAGCGGCGATCAGGGTTTGCGATTACGATTTTTATGGCATTACCGCCACCACCCCCTTGGCGCACAATGCCTACCTGATATCAAAAATTATCAAGCAGGAAAAACCTGATGCGACGGTCGTCCTTGGTGGTGTTCACCCCACGGCGTTACCTGAAGAAAGCTTCATGGAAGGTGATGTGGACTATGTAGTACGCGGTGAAGGGGAGGAAATATTCTACAGGCTGGTTAGCGGAGAGAATGCTGCCTCTATAAATGGGATTTCCTACAGAAAGGACGGAAAGATAATTCATGTTGGCCCGCCTGGTGTTGTGCATGATCTGGACTCGCTGCCGTATCCCGCCTTTCACAAGGTGAATCTATCGCTCTACAAACCAGCAGTGGGAGCCTATAAAAGAACTCCCGCTATCAATATGACGGCTACTCGTGGTTGCCCGGGTAAGTGTACCTTTTGCAATTCTGCCGCCAGCAAATTGCGAAAGCGATCTGCAGAACACATTTTCGGTGAAATGAAAATGCTTGTAGAAAAATATGGCATAAAAGAAATTTGCTTTTATGATGATACATTTACCGTCTACCCGGAAAATATAAATAAACTTTGCTCACTTATTACAAAGAACAAACTGGATGTTACATGGTCATGCTTCGCTCGAACGGACTGTATAAGTGACGAAATGCTAGGGCAAATGAAAAAAGCTGGCTGCCATCAGGTGATGTATGGCATAGAATCCGTCAACAAACAAATACTCATCAACATAAGAAAACCTATCCAGAAAGAGAAAAATGAATTTGCAGTAGCGTTGGCAAGAAAACATGGTATCACTTCCCGTTGCACCTTTATGCTGGGCAATCCGGGGGAGACGGCTGAAACAATGGATGAGACCATAAAATTTGCGTTGAAATTGGATCCAGACATCGCATTATTCAATATTACAGTCCCGTATCCCGGCACAGAAATGTTTGACTGGGCAGATAAAAACCGATATTTATTAACGAAAGACTGGAGAGAGTATGACCTTAGTGTGCCAGTTATGGCTTTGCCGAATGCACCAGTGGAGATGTTACAGCTAAAATATAAAGAAGCGTTCCGCCAGTTTTATTTCCGCCCGATATATGTGTTGCGGCAAATGAAACGCCTGCTTTCCCTTAGTGAACTGCGAATACTATTGGATGGAGTAAAAAGCCTTTTAAGGTTTGCAAAATCATAAGGTAATTCCTGTTAAACCGGCATGACTTTAATGACCCATTGCAACGGTATGGCATCGTTTACAGCTTGCTGCGGGTCGGTGCCTATAGCCTGCGCCATAGCCCCGATCACTGGCAAAACTTTCTCTCTTGCCGGTTCGTTAAAAATTCTAGGAAAACCCTCGATTATTTTATAGCCGGTTGACTCAAACAACTCAATCATGGTGGTTCGGGTAAACCAGCGGATATGCGTGCGATCCATGAGTCCATGGTCCTGATACCTGAACAATCCGCTGCTCAGATTAACCTGAACGCTCCAATGTTGCGCATTCGGGATACAGGCAATAATCTGAGAATCTGGTGCGAGCCGGGACCTAATACGCTGAAGGAGAGCCCATGGATCATACAGATGCTCAAGCGTATCTCCAAAAACCCAGCAATCCGAAGGAAATAATTCAAGGAATTTTTCTTCGGCAATATTTTCGATATTCCCGCAAATGACTTCATTGCAGGACGCTTTCGCAATTGCCGCAAAATTTGGATCAATTTCTATGCCCGTGTAAATGCATTCCGGATTCATGCCGATATAAGCTTTAGCCAGAGCACCGCTGCTACACCCCACCTCGATAACCCTTCTAAGGTTTAAGGGCATAATCCGCAGAATATCCGGATTGTAGTCAAAGTGCATTGGTGTTTGCTTCATTGGCAGATTCCTAGCTTATGACTGCCATTTTTCTTGATAAAGACGATGTTTTTCGTTCCAGAGAGGACTTCCAAATGCCCCTCCACTTTGGTGCGTGAGACATATCGGCCAAGTACCAAGACGTAAACCGTTTTTTCTGGCGCTTCGGCAAAAATCCATATCGTAGAAATGAAAGTCGAAGCGTGGATCAAATTGAACCTTAGTTGCATTGAGCCTGGATTTCTTGGCGGCAAGAAAGACCCCATCCAACAACTCGCATTGAGCGGGAGCAGCCCCAAAAATCGAAACCCCACCAAATGGATTGCTACCGTGAGCTATGCTGCCGCTTAGATTTATCTTGGCATCCCATGTAAATTTATTGTCAATAAATGCCCAAGCCGGCTGGTTCGGCAGCCTCCGTCGATTGCCGGCAACACCGATGACATCGAATGTTTTGAGACCGTGAATTATGCGATCAACAAAGAAAAAATCGTCTATCCAGACATCATCATGTATGAAAACAAGGATTGGATACCCTTCCGGTGTGTTGATGTACGCATTGAACACATCCGAAAGGCCACGCTGATTTTCAAACGCTATGTGCGCAACAAGCCTAGTGTCTTGTGCAAGACGCCGCAACGATATACCCAGCGCAGCTTTGCTCCAAAACTCACTCTCCGACAACCTAGTGGCACTAATAATCCCGATCATATACGGCTAAATAAATTGCAAAGCAAGTCGCGTCCCTATTTATTCCAGTTTGGATTGTTTAGCAAGCAATGCTTGCTGATACTCCTCATATTTCTGCTCAGCATATTCTAACAATTCAGCAAAATGCGCAGGATCTTGCTGTGCCGCTTGGTTCAACTCGTTTTTTGCTGCTACAAATACATTAGGATGAGCCCACAGGGCATTATGCAATTGGATTTTTGCCTCAGGCAAGCGATCAGACAGAGCCAGCAGCCATATCTGGCGATAAACCAAAGCATCAGTGGGTAAAAACCGTATTGCCTTACTATTTAATTCAAGCTTGTCCGTCAGATGATTTGTATCCGGCACGATCATTCCGGCTAAAAACACTTCGGCCGAAGGCCGCAATAGCGCATAGTTGCCGTGCACCTCAAGCATACTATTGCGTAAGCGCGTTCTGGCACTATCATCGCTATTAGCCAAGAAACGCAGTGCCAGCCCACCTTCCAAAATTTTGTACCCTTGGTACAGCTGTACCAGCGAAAAAACTCCAAACAGTAACAGCACGCTAACCGACATTCTCATCAAATTTGATTGAAAATTGCGCAATTCGAATCGATACGCCTTGCTTTCCAGCATCCCCAGTAAAACAGCCGCTATACCGATAAAGTGAACATACCATAACGGGTATTCAGTCATACTATGAATACCCAACACTGCCAGTACGATGTAACCCCACCAGAGATTAACGTCACGACTTCCGATGTACGCTTGCCATAACCAAACGCCAAGCGTACCGCACAAAACAGACAAACCGGCCAATCCGGTTTCAGCGGCCAACTGCATCACCAAATTATGCGTATGATTATACAAGCCGTTGATTTGTACATTCTGCAACTCGGCACCCAGCTGAAAATGCTGCCAAGCAAACTGTCCAAACCCGGCACCCAACAGCGGAAAATGAGTGAAAATCAGCCATGCCTCTTTCCACAAATGAATGCGAATACTGATACCTCCCGCATTGCCGAAGGTGCGTTCAAACGCGGTGATTTTTCCACTAGTGCCCACTAACCAAGGAATTTGCACAATGAACTGCATCAAAACAAAACCCAGCACCAACCAGACAGCATATTTCATCAACGGCACAAAAGATTGATCGCGGCGCTGCCATAAATAGGACATACCCGCCATAAACAGCAGGTACAACCACGCACCACGGGAACCGCTCAACACTAGCACGAACAATAACGGCATCACCAGCAATACAGCCTGCCAAATGCGCAATAAGCCACGCGCATATAACAAGCCAACCGATGCCAGTCCCAGTGTTATGTAGTTAGCGAATTGATTTGGTTGCGCAATATTGCCAATAACCGCTGCCGAAACTTTGACCGAAACAACCCGATCCAAGAATGTGGACCACATAAAATGCTGCAGAATGCCAACCAAGGCATTCAGTTCAGCACCCAGCAAAAGTAATACAGCCAACACCAGAGCCAACTTAGGTAACCCCAGTTCCTCACGCAAGCGATGCCCCAATATGATGAGTAGGACCGCCCCCAAAAGATACATACTCAGCAACAGCGTTTGATCGAGACTTGCTATCTTGTCCAAAAAATACTGTACCGGCAACAACAGCAGCAAGCCGATGGGCAATAACACAATGCGCGGTATCTCCACTTGTTGCCAATAGCGTTTGGTCAGCAATAAAGGCATTGCACACAAACCAATCAACGCTGCTTCCCATTCCTGATAGAAGGTAGTATCCGGAAAGGCGTGACGAAAATCCAGAAAAGGGAAAACCCACATAACCCCGATGAACGCCAGGCTGATGTGGGCAAGATTGATCGAACGAAAAGAGAAATTGGTTTGCATATAGAGATAACTGGTTTATAAGAACGTTTTCAATGGAAATGCGGCGTAATAATTCTAAAGCGAAGGTGGGTTAATTCATTCGTGGCGAGCAGAAGCATAACCCGAAGGATTCACCAGCAACGGCGCGAATACTACGCAATGAGTCCGAATAAGGCAACAGTGGCCTCATTTCCATTACATGAACCTGACAACTAAATAACAGCTTATTGACCATGATGCAATACATAGTAACTATTGAGTCGGCCATTAAACAGATTAAAAAGATCGCTATGCGTAGGCTGGAGGTGAGGCACGAACCCCAGCGTTTTGCAATCTCGAACATGCCTGTCCTGAGCCCGTCGAAGCAGCTGGGGTTCGCGTTGCTCACCACCAGCCTATAAAACCATTTAATGGCCAACTCTATAACATAGTAAAGCACCGGCTAAGCCTTGCGCCGTCTCCACCACATCAGCCCGCCCACTGCCGATAGCAGCAGCGGCAGGATAATCAATGAGCCGAGGCCGATAGCGGTGAGTTGCGTTTTACCGAGCAGCAGATTGCTGTCTCTGGCGGGGCGCGGTTGCAGGGTGATGAGTCGCTCTTCGCTGGCCAGCCAGTTCACCATATTGATACCCAGATCCACGTTTCCGCCGTTTCCGGCGAAGCTGTTGGCGAGAAATGCGCCGTTGCCGACCACCACGATGCGTTGTTCTCGGTCGTTGATGTTGCGTTGCAGGGCAACCGCAATGATGGCGGGGCCGGGAGTGTCGTGCTGTTTATCGAAGCGCAGTTGCGCCGCAGAGAAATTGCCGTTGGCCGCGCTGCGGCTGACCCAGCCGCGCGCGGCGACTTCCACCAATACCTGATGCTGCCATTCCGGGTTCTCGTTCCACGCCAGCGGGCGCGCGGAGGGAAAGGCGGTGATTAAATTAAAATTGCGCGTGACTGCATGCGGCGGATAGACCGCGCCGAGCGACCAGGTAGCCGGTGCGTTCATGCCGGTGGAGGACGGATCGACGATGATACCGGGCGGCAGCAGCAGGTCTAGCTTTTCGGCGAGGGATTCCAATCCGTGCAAGGAACCGGCATCCAGCAGCCAGAGCAGGTTGCCGCCGCGCTCGACATAGCGCAGCAGCTTTTCCGCTTCGCCCGGCATCAGATCGATCTGCGGCTGGGTGACGACCAGTACGCTGGCATTTTGCGGCACTTCCTGCGCCAGCGCCAGATTCAGGCTGCCGATGCGGAAGCCGTTCTGTTTGAGTTTTGCGCCAAACACCGCACCCAGGTCATGGTTGGCGATGCCGTCCAGTTTGCGCTCGCCGTGCCCGTCCAGATACATCACCAGCTGATCGCTACTGTGCGCCATGCGCAGCAGGGTACTGGTAAGGATTTGCTCGTTGAGCTGGGTGAGGTGTTCGCTGCGACCGGCGTATTCGACCACCATTTCGCCGTTAAGCTGGACGCGTGCGGCACGGGCTTTCTCGGGTTCTTTTTCGGGGTCGATAAAGAGTAGTTTGATATCCGGCTTGTAGCGCTGATAGAGCGACAGAAAATTACTGATGATCTTGCGGATGTCGCCGAGGCGCGCGTCCTGCTCGGTAGCATAGGCGGTGATCGTAACCGGGCCACTCAGTTGCTTGAGCACCTCCACGCTGGCCTGCTCAAGGCTGTTGCCGGCGTTCAGGGTAACGTCGCGCTGCACGTGATAATGCACGGCGAGATAGCCTGCACCCAGCGCGGCAGCGGACAGCAGCAGCACGAACAGCAGGTTGCGCAACATCGGAGAGGTGAGTAATTTACGTAACATATCTCATTTTAATTTTTTTTAAAGCAGCAATATTTTTTATGCCTCTGAATGGTTTTCAGTAGGATGGGTGATAACCCATCGTTTTAGCTCGGATTGGTTGCGGCATTGATGGGTTACGCTACGCTTCACCCATCCTACGGCTTTCGTCCATCCTGCAATAGTGCCAAACTGAAAATTGTTCATAGGCATGATATTTTTTTGATTTAGAAATGGAATCACCCGTAAATACGGTTATTGTGAATGCGGCGCATCGTCAGCAACAGGAAAAACATACTGAACAGCACGAAGAATGCGACATCGCCGCTATCCAGCAAACCGGCGTTGAAATTCTGGAAGTGGTTGAACGGCGAGATGACATGCCAGGGCGAGTCTTCCGCCGAGGCACCGATATCTGCCAACCACAGGCCGACCGATGCCGCCAGCGCACCGATGGCGGCGATGACCGGCTGGGTGGTGAGCGCGGAAACATACAGGCCCAGCGCGACATAGCTGGCGGCCAACAGCAACAGGCCGAGCATATTGCTCAACAGCAGGCCGTGATCGAGATCGGTGCCGAGCGCCATGGTGTACAGCATCAACGGCACGGAAGCCACCAGCACCACTAAAAAAACCATCAAGCCTAAAAATTTGCCGAGCACGATATGACGGCCCGACAGCGGTGCCGAGAGCAACAGCGCGAAAGTATGACTGCGTCGCTCCTCGGCGATCAGACGCATGGTGAACATCGGCACCAGCATCATCAGCAGCAGCGCGACTGTGTTGAACACCGGCGCGGCGACCGTGGCCGTCACACCGGGCGGGTTGGCCAGTTGCGCGAGCTGCGGCTGTATCTCCAGAAACGCTTCCAGCCGCGCCAAAAAGAACCACGCAAAGATAAATTGCAGCCCGGCCAGCATGAACCAGGTCGAGGGCATCGAGAACAGGCTGCGCAGTTCGCGCATCGCGAGCAGGCGGATCATGGTTTTTCCTCCGTTCGTGCTGAGCTTGTCGAAGCATGCACCGTTTCTGTCGGCACACACCCTTCGACCATAGCCTTCAGTCCTGAGCTTGTCGAAGGATCAGGGCGAACGGGCTTTTGGTTGTCCTGCATATCCGCCCGCATTTTTTCGGTGTCGGTGATCTTCACGAACACTTCTTCCAGCGTGGCGTGCAGCGGGGTGAGTTGTTCAAGTTGCCAGCCGTGCTGTGCCGCCAGCGCCAGCAACGCGCCGCTTGGATTCTCGTCCGGCACATGCGTTACGCGGAACTGCCTGGCGGAAAGTTGCTCCACATTGCAAACGCCCGCGATATTTTCCAACTCGGACAGCGGCGGCGGATTGCGCAGGCTGACGATAAACCCTGCTACGCAGCCGAACTGCTGCATCCGCTCGCTGGTGTCGCTGTAGATCAGCTTGCCGGCCTGCATGATTTCCACGCGGTCGCACACGCTTTCCACTTCGCCGAGCAGATGCGTGGAAAGAATCACGCTGCTGCTATCGCCCAATTCGCGGATCAGGGTGCGGATGTCGCGGATCTGCGTCGGATCGAGACCGACCGTCGGTTCGTCCAGCACGACCACGGAGGGGCTGTGAATAATCGCCTGCGCGATGCCGACGCGTTGCTGGTACCCTTTGGACAGGGTGCCGATGATTTTTTTGCCGACTGCTTCCAGCCCGCAACGCTGCATGGTTTGCGCCAAAGCTTCGTTCGCGGCAGCGGGCTGCATGCCGCGCAGCCGCGCGGCGAAGATCAGGTAATCGTTCACGCTGAGCTCGCGGTACAACGGCGGCGTTTCCGGCAAATAGCCGATATGCGTTTTGGCCGATACCGGTTGGCGCGCCAGATCAATGCCGCAAATTTCAATCGCGCCGCTGTCCGGCAACAAACAACCGGTCAGCATTTGCAGCGTGGTGGTCTTGCCCGCGCCGTTATGTCCGAGCAAGCCCAGCACCTCGCCGCGCTTCAGTTCCAGCGACACGTCATGGATGATTTGCTTGTTGCCGAAGCCGCGCGTCAAATTGCGTGCGCAAAGCGTTATATCGGGAATGGTGTTGGACAAAATTCTATGGTCGTCGCGATTATGAATTAGGCTAAATATAACTCAATATGCAGCCCAGCATCAAAAAGCCTTGCGACTCGGGTGCATTTTAAAGTGTTGGTAATGCTATCGGTAGCGTGCGCTGTGCGCACGATTTTGGGTTGTGTTGTCGTGCGCACAGCGCACGCTACGCACTACACAGATTAGCAAATTGACCAACACTTTCAAATACCCCCTTACGATTCTGTTCTGGCGACACTCGGGAGTACATCCTACAGCTGTTGACCATGCTCGCGCGTGGCATGAAACTGCACTTTCGGCCAGCGTTCCTGCGCGAGGCGCAGGTTCACGCCGGTGTCGGCGAGGTAGGCGTAGTTGCCGTCCACATCTTTGGCCAGACGCCCCTGATTGGCTTTGACGAATTCACCGAGGTGCGCCTTGTCGGCACAGGTCACCCAGCGCGCGGTATGGATGCCGGCACGCTCGAACACCGCGTCCACGCCGTATTCGGATTTCAGCCGATGCTCGACCACTTCGAACTGCAACTGCCCCACCGCGCCGATCAGCGGGTTGGTATCCACCAGCGGCTCGAACACCTGCACTGCGCCTTCTTCGCCGAGTTGGCGCAGGCCTTTTTGTAGTTGTTTAGCCTTCATCGGATCGCGCAGCCGCGCGCGGCTGAACAGCTCGGGCGCAAAGTAAGGAATGCCCTTGAAGGTCAGCGCTTCGCCTTCGGTGAGCACGTCGCCGATCTGCAGCTGGCCGTGGTTGTGTACCCCGATGATGTCGCCCGCGTACGCCTCGTCCATGCGCGTGCGTTCGTTGGCCATGAACGTCACCGCGTTGGCCAGCTTCATTTCCTTGCCGGTGCGGCGGTGTTTAACCTTCATCCCCGAGCTGTAACGGCCTGAACACACGCGCAGGAATGCGATACGGTCGCGGTGGTTCGGGTCCATATTGGCCTGAATCTTGAACACGAAACCGGTGAAAGCCGCTTCGGTCGGCTGCACCATGCGCACATCGGTGGCGCGCGGCAACGGCGGCGGCGCCCAGTCCACCAGCGCGCGCAGAATTTCGCGCACGCCGAAGTTGTTCACGCCGGAACCGAAGAACACCGGCGATTGCTGGCCTTTGAGGAATTCGTGCAGATCGAACGATGCGCCCGCACCCATCACCAGTTCGGTTTCGTCGCGCATGGTTTGCATTTCGCCCGGACACAGTTTGTCCAGTTGTTCGATTTGTGCGCCGCGCAAGGTTTCGACTTCCTGCCCGGCCTTGGCTTCGCCCGGAGAGAAGCGCAACACCTCATCGTTGAGCAGGTGATACACACCCTGAAAACGCTTGCCCATGCCGATCGGCCAAGTGACCGGCGCGCATTTGATCTTCAGCACCGATTCGATCTCGTCCAGCACTTCCAGCGGTTCGCGCACCTCGCGATCCATCTTGTTGATGAAGGTAATGATCGGCGTGTTGCGCAAGCGGCACACCTCGAGCAGCTTGATGGTCTGCGCCTCGACACCCTTGGCCGCGTCTACCACCATCACCGCCGCATCCACAGCGGTCAGCACGCGATAAGTGTCCTCGGAAAAATCCTGGTGGCCCGGCGTGTCGAGCAGATTGATCACGCAGTCGTCGTAAGTGAACTGCATCACCGAGCTGGCCACCGAGATACCGCGCTGCTTCTCGATCTCCAGCCAGTCCGAAGTCGCATGGCGGCTGCTCTTGCGCGCCTTCACCGTGCCCGCCATCTGGATCGCACCGCCGAACAGCAGCAGCTTCTCGGTCAGCGTGGTCTTGCCCGCGTCGGGGTGAGAGATAATCGCAAAAGTGCGGCGCCGTTTAACCTCGCGCACGATCCCCTCAGAACCGGCTGCCGCCGTCTCTGAAATCGCTGTCGAATCGTCACCAGTCAAATTGCTCATGAATATTTATGCGCCGTGAAAAACAAATGCCCGAACGGATCGGGCATTTTTAATTAACTAAAACGAGGGTGACCCCTGTTTTATTTTGCGTGCACCGCACGCCAAATCTGGTGGCCCGGGGCGGAATCGAACCACCGACACAAGGATTTTCAATCCTCTGCTCTACCGACTGAGCTACCAGGCCATTTTCTGCATTCCGCTATCGACCATACAAACCGGCCAACTCGCGAAGCCGCGCATTATACCGATAACGCGCCAAATGACAAACCCCGCCGAAGCGGGGTTTGTTTGCATCACCTTCCCGACATTTCCCCGTTGCATCGGGGAAGTGTTGTTGAGGGGGAATTACATCATGCCGCCCATACCACCCATGCCGCCCATGTCGCCACCGCCCATGCCGCCGCCAGCCGGTTTGTCTTCCGGCGATTCGGCAACCATGCAAGCTGTGGTCAGCATCAGGCCGGCAATCGAAGCTGCATTCTGCAATGCGACGCGCGTCACTTTGGTTGGGTCAACTACGCCCATCGCCAACATGTCGCCGTATTCGCTGGAGGCCGCGTTGTAACCGAAGCTGCCTTTGCCTTCTGCAACTTTGTTAACCACCACAGACGGCTCGTCGCCGGCATTGGCCACGATGGCGCGCAGCGGGGATTCCATGGCGCGCAATACGATGGTGATGCCTGCGTCCTGGTCGTGGTTGTCACCCTTGAGCTTGGCTACCGCGATCTTGGCGCGCAGCAGTGCCACGCCGCCGCCGGGAACAATGCCTTCTTCCACGGCTGCACGGGTTGCATGCAATGCATCTTCCACGCGTGCCTTCTTTTCCTTCATTTCAACTTCGGTTGCAGCACCGACCTTGATCACTGCCACACCGCCGGCCAGCTTGGCTTTGCGTTCCTGCAGTTTTTCCTTGTCGTAATCGCTGGTGGATTCTTCGACTTGCTTGTTGATCTGGCCGATACGACCCTTGATCGCATCTTCCTTGCCTGCGCCGTCGATGATGGTGGTGTTGTCTTTCGCCACTTCGATACGCTTGGCTTGGCCCAATTCGGCCAGCGTGGTTTTTTCCAGTGTTAGGCCGACTTCTTCGGCGATCACGGTGCCGCCGGTCAGGATCGCGATGTCTTCCAACATCGCCTTGCGACGATCGCCGAAGCCAGGAGCCTTGACGGCAACAGTCTTCAGGATGCCGCGGATGTTGTTCACTACCAGAGTAGCCAGTGCTTCGCCGTCCACGTCTTCCGCAACGATCAGCAGCGGACGGCCGGCTTTGGCAACTTGCTCCAGTACGGGCAGCAGGTCGCGGATGTTGGAGATCTTCTTGTCGTGCAGCAAGATGTAAGGATTGTCCATCAATGCCAGCTGACGATCCTGGTTGTTGATGAAGTAAGGCGACAGATAACCGCGGTCGAACTGCATACCTTCCACGATGTCCAGCTCGTCGTCCAGACCGGAACCATCTTCAATGGTGATCACGCCTTCCTTGCCGACTTTTTCCATCGCCGCTGCGATCTTCTCGCCGATCACGGTGTCAGAGTTGGCGGAAATGCTGCCTACCTGAGCGATTTCCTTGCTGGTGGTACAGGGCTTGGACAACTTCTTCAGCTCTTCCACAGCGGCAGTTACCGCCTTGTCGATGCCGCGCTTCAGATCCATTGGATTCATGCCGGCGGCAACAAATTTCATGCCTTCCTGAACGATGGATTGCGCCAATACGGTCGCAGTCGTTGTACCGTCACCGGCCACATCGGAGGTCTTGGAAGCAACTTCCTTGACCATTTGCGCGCCCATGTTTTCGAATTTGTCCTTCAGTTCGATTTCCTTGGCGACAGATACACCGTCCTTGGTGATGGTCGGTGCGCCGTAAGAACGGTCCAGCACCACGTTACGGCCTTTCGGACCCAGTGTCACCTTGACTGCATCGGCCAGAATGTTAACGCCCGCAACCATCTTGTTGCGTGCCGCATCATGAAATTTTACGTCTTTAGCTGCCATGTTTAGTTCTCCTTAAAAGTGCTTTCAAATATTCCGGGTAGCTGTTTAGGCTTCGACGATGCCGATGATGTCATCTTCGCGCATGGTCAAATATTCCTGCCCGTCCATCTTGAACGCCTGACCTGAATATTTACCGAACAACACGCGGTCGCCGACTTTGACAGTCATTGCCTGCAGCTTGCCGTCGTCGCCGGTCTTGCCTTTGCCCACGGCGATGATTTCGCCCTGATCCGGCTTTTCGGTGGCCGCATCGGGAATCACAATGCCGGAAGCGGTTTTGCGCTCTTCTTCCATACGCTTGACGATAACGCGATCATTCAAAGGACGAATCTTCATATCTTTCACTCCTAAATCAATTGGTTAATTAAAAGCGAAGGCGAAATGCCGGAAACTGTTTAGCACTCCCCGCCTGCGACTGCTAATAATAGGGGCAGCACCGCTTAATTTCAAGAGCGAAGGAAGTTTATTTTGTTCGGGAGGGTGTTACAGAGGGAGCACCTAATCACTTGGCGAGATTTGGTAGGTTGGGTGGAGCACAGCGATACCCAACAAATTCCAGCAACATCGACAACGATGGGTATCGCTACGTTTAACCCATCCTACCGAGCTTCGGACTAAGCGTGAGCGTGATTTTCCGGCTCGACCGAGAGGCGCATCCCCACAGTCTTCAACACCGCCAGCAGCGTCTTCAAGGTCGGATTGCCCTTCGGCGACAACGAACGGTAAAGCGCTTCGCGGCTGATACCTGCCTGAGCTGCAACCGCCCCCAAGCCGCCGTATGCCTCGGCCACATCACGCAAAGCCAAAAGTCCCGCCGCACGGTTGTCGGGATCATCCAACTCCTCCAGCGCCGCCTTCAGATACTCGACGGCAAACTGCCGGTCGGCGCGCAACTCCTTGATGGTTTCTTCGGTGTGCGACACCGAACCACGCAACACTTTTTTCATGAATTCCTCCGTTTCCAGTCCGCCCAATATGTCTTGGCACGCACGATGTCGGCCTGACGATACCAGCGCATTTCGATCATGGATCAGTGTAGCTTATAAACAACAGCAAGGTAAGGCAGATTGGGAGAGGTGGAGCGCAGCAATACCTACACTATCGCGCCTTTAATTCCACGCATCCAGTAGGGTGCGCTGTGCGCACCATGGTGCATGGAATGCACCCTACGCACGCTGAAATTCTATCATCACGGGGGTTTATGGGGCATTCGGACAAAGTTGTTTGGTGTAACATCGCTTATCGCAAAAATATTCGGAGCATGCCATGAGCGCGACCACCCTTGAAATCCGGCCGGAATTAAAAATTCAGCTCGACCATCTGGCGGCAGAAACGCAGCGCGATGAAAGCGAACTGGCCAACGAGGCGGTGGCGCTGTACCTTGCGCAGCAACGCCACATCATCGGGCGCATCCATGAAGGGCTGGCGCAAGCACAACGCGGCGAGTTTGCGACCGACGAGGAGATGGAGGCGTTCTTCGCTCGCCACACCGATCCGCGCACATGAAGCTGCGCAACCCATCCGGGCTTGAAAAATAATTCGAACACGCCCCCTTTAATTGCTTTCGTGTAAAATTTGAGACAAGCAATAAAACTTTGGAGGGCACACCATGAACCATGCAATTGAACTTCCACAATCCCTGCTCAACAGACTGAACAAATTCACCGCTGGCACACGCGCAACACCTACCTCAATCGTCAAGCAAGCCGTTAAAGATCGTCTGGATTATGAAGAATGGTTGCTTGCAGAAGTTGATGCGGGACTGGCGGACGCGGATACCGGGCGAGTTCACTCAGCCGATGAAGTAAAAAAAATGCTGGGCGTAAAAAATGTTAAGAAGCGTTGAGTATGCCACCCGCGCAACCTTAAACTTAAAAACCATCAAAGCCTTTATCGGGCAAGAAAATCCATCAGCAGCGTTACGGGTAATCGAATACATAACCGACTCGGCGGACGGACTGTTAGACTTTCCCCTGATGGGCAAACCTTGGACGAGGGCGGGGACACGCAAACTCGTACTCTCAACATTTCCCTATTCGATCATCTACAAGCTGACACCTACGAAAGTGATCGTGCTGACCGTTGCGCATCAATCGCGCAAAAACAAACAATCGCGCCCCATAAGAAAGCCATGAGCCAGTTCATTTAATTAACCGTGGTCTGTCCCTGAGGTTTCCCTTAACCCATCCGGGCTTGGAAAAACAATTCGAACACGCCCCCTTTAATTCGAACTGCAATTAACTGCCGAAAGATGCACATATCTTTGATGCGAGCAGCAAGACTACACCAAATAGAAAGCAAACCCACATGACGCCACGAGCTAGCTTTGTGAGGCTTGAATTAGGCTCTAAAGAAAGAGAGAACCCTCCAATGTCTGCAAGAGAAAGCAGGCCTGTTGTGGCAATTAGCGCCCACGAGCTTGTCTCGGTGAGCTTGAGATAAAACTCCTCGCTCTTAATGGGAAATTGTATCGCGAAAGAAAGAATGGCAAACACTAGCCCAACGAAGAAAAATCGGAATTTTGCTGCCGATTCCAATACGACTCGTTGACGATTTTTCTCGTGTTCAAGACCGAGACCTCCATCCACAGATTCACGATGATTGCTCATTTTTTCCTTTGCAGCTAAAGGTTGCGCGGATGCTGCGTAATCAAAGGGGGCGTGCTCGAATTGTTCAAGCGCCGCCCGAACCAATATGTCAGAGGTTGCGAGGGGCTCTCTACACCCTCGCTGGCAGCGCGATCTTGTTGTCGGTGCTGAACTGGTAGTCGTGGAAGATTTGCTCGGCGGTCAGAATCTGATAACTGCCGTCCGCGTTGCGGTGGGTGGTGTCCTTGAGGCGGTAGGTGTAATGGCCGCACGTCCAGCAGTCGTAGTTGCGCATGTGGGTGCACAGGCAAATCTTGTCTTTGACGGAAAGTTTTTTGGCTCCGGCATTTGCTGCCACTTCGCGGTTGTACGCGTCGATGTACGAGCAGTTGCCGTTAGCATCCAGCACGTAGCCGAATGCTTCGCAGTTGGGGCGGATGCCCGAGCCGATCGCCGGGCAGTTTTTCAGCATGCGCATCGGGTAGCCGGTCGGCGATAGCATATTCACTTCGATGTCGCTTTCGCTGGCCTTGAAATATTCCTGCTGCACATTTTCCGGGATACCGCATTCTTTGGCCACGGTGAAGCGTGTCGCCACCTGCACTGCCGCGCAGCCGTTTTCCAGAAAGTCCGTTGCGTCGCTGCCGGTAAAGATACCGCCCGCCGGGATCACCGGGATGTCCAGTTTTTCGGCCTGAAGATATTGCTGAATCTCGGCGGTGATGGTGCGCAAATCATACTGCGCCCAATCCATGCCGAAGCCGAGATGACCGCCCGCCAGCGGCCCTTCCACCACGATAAAATCGGGCAGGCGGCCCATTTTGGCGTTCTTGCGCAGAAATAATTGCAGCGCGCGCAGCGAGGAAACGATGATGCCCAGTTGTGCATCGCGGAAACGCGGATGGTCTTCGATCAGCGCGAACGAGCCGAGATGCAGCCCGGCCGCCAGCGTGATGCCGTCGATACCCTCGTCCAGCGCAACGCGCAGGCGGACGCGCAAGGTTTCGCGCGGCGCATTCATGGTGAGTTTTTCCATGCAGTTCATGAAAATCATCCCGTCGCCGCGCTTGGCCTGCATGGTGTGGCTGACGTGCAAACGGGTCGCCTCTGCGAGTTGGCCGAGATCGAACTGCACTTTGGATTTATCCGAATTGGCGACGTTGTACTTGTACTGCTGGAGCTTGTCTTTGACGAAACGGGTCTTGTACAGGCGATCGGTAACGGTGGGCAGCATCGCATCAGAAATATGTCCGACTCCGCCCAGCCGCGCGATTTCCAGCGCCAGTTTGGCGGTCGAAATATCCACGCCCATTCCGCCGATCATGATGGGCACCAGCTCACGCTTGCCTAAACGCAGACGAAAATCATCTACACACTTCATTGCCGCCGTCTCCCGACTGTCGTCCCAAGTTGCCAATCTGGTCAACAGGAATAATTGTTATAGGTACATTTGAGATGCGAAGAATGCCACAGATAGGGTAATACGGAAAGCAAAGCCGTTTTTACCACCAATAACCCATTAACCCCAAAAAGGAGTGCTGAGCATATGGATCGCCCAGACCGAAAGAGCCAGGTTCTGGTTACAGGTGGTGACCAAACTGATGAACCGTGGCTCGTCCCCAGCAATGAGACGCTACTGGAATTGTTTTATCTGGCGCTGAACAACATCAGCAAAAAATGGACGATGCTGACCAGGGACTAGAAAACTGCACTAAACCGGTTTACTAACCAATTCGAAAAACAGATGCCGTGGCAGGAGAGAAATTCCGTTTACACAAAATTCAGGACACTCCCTTCTGGATACCCTCCCAGAAAATTGGGCCGACACCCCCCTTTTGGTATCTTAATAGTTTGTATAGTGAAGTTTTACAACCTTTGTCAATTAGCTCCAGAATTTCCACCAAGGCTGGTTACAGGAAAGTTCCCACATAGCCCCGGCAACAGTATTGGGTGGAGCTGGAGACCACTCCTGATCTGGCAGATTGGATGTTGCAACCTCATTACCTGTTCCCATTTTTTCCGCATATAGCGCGAAACCCACAAGCCGTTTTTTGACACTCTTGCAGTCAATTTCGTATTGCTGTTTTGATGAAATATACGATTTATCATTGTCCAACTGAGCCTCTTTATTGTCCGCCAGCAACAAGATCGTTTTACTTTTATCTGTTTTGCGAATGCTGGACAAATCAGCGTAATACGTCAGGCCCGGAGCCTCGCCAATCTTTTTCCATTCTGCCGGCTTCTTTTGACTCAATATTAAAACCACTACAGCGACCACGATGACCCCGATCATAACCAAGAGCCATCTGTTCGTTTTATCAGGCGAATGTTCCATTTTTTCTCCAGCATTAAAGACCTGACCATAAAAATATCAGTCAAAAAATTGTAGTTTTAAAATCCCTATCCCGCATGAACAACATCCCGCTCACCGTTATTTCACCAAGATTCAGACCATATCCGCGAGCACCCTGCCACATCAATTGGGATAATCTTTCTACAACTGTATATTTTAGCATGAGCCACCTCCCGAAAACTCATCTGCCAAGGGTGACACGAAAATCGACAATCCCAATAAAAAACGTAAGCTGATAAAAATCAGGGGAATTACCCTACAAACCAGAACTTTCGTATTCATACATGGGTTCCAAATCGCCAATCCGGTTGATGGCAAACTAGCTCAACGCTCGACAAAATCAAAAAACTGGTAGCATAAAACCTATCCTACTAGAGGACGAAAACGGGTAAAACCTCACTTATGCCACAAGACACCGAAAAACTTGCCGTCCTGTTTGCCGATATTTGCGGCAGCACTGCGCTTTACGATAAGCTCGGAGACGAAACGGCACGCCGTTTGATCGCGCGCTGCATCGCCACAATGACCGGCGGGATAGCCGCCTTTCAGGGACGACTGATCAAAACCATCGGCGATGAAATTATGTGTGTATTCCCCAGTGCTGAGGCGGCCTTCAACGCCGCCTGCGCGATGCAGCATGCGGTTGAGCACGGCAAGCCGGAAGACGGTCATCAGATGCACATTCGCGTCGGCTTCCATTATGGCGATGTGATCCGCGAGTCGGGCGACGTGTTCGGCGACACCGTCAATGTCGCCGCGCGTGTTGCGGCAACCTCCAGAGCAAGCCAGATCATGACCACCAAAGCCGTGGTGGATGCCCTGCCGACAGCCTTGCAGGAGAGAACGCGCCAGATCATGCGCGCCGAATTCAAAGGCAAGCAGGAAGAGTTCGATATTTTTATCGTGATCTGGGAGTTGGACGACATGCTGAGTACCCGAATCGGCACACCAATATTCCGCAAGTCGCCGGATAATATCGACGAACTGACCTTGAGTTACCGCGACCTGACACTCAAGGTAAACAAGGAGCGCAGGAGCGCGATTATGGGAAGAGGAGATGCCTGCGATTTCATCGTGCAAAACGGTTTTTCTTCGCGTCAGCATGCGCGCATCGAATTGCGCTTCGGAAAGTTCTTCATTGTTGACCAGAGCACCAACGGGACTTATGTCCGCTTTCATGAGGGCAGTGTGGTACGCATTGCGCGGGAGGAGCTGATTCTGCAGGGTTCCGGCTCAATCAGCATGGGGCAATCTTATGCCGAGAACCCTGCCGATCTGGTTGAATTCTCGATTACAGCCCACCATGCACAAAGTTGACACTGACTGCTGTTGGAAAATCAGGATAATTTTTAACAGTCCACGGGCATGATGCCAGTCCGCTTACTCGGGCAAGGTGTCCAGTGCCGCCTGCATCTTGGCGCACCACTCATCCTGACGGTTAAGTTTTGCGACACGTTCCAGGCATTCCCTTGCCAGTTGCATCAGGTGATCGCTTCTGCCGTTCTGTCGCATCGACATCACCGCCATGTTGGCCAGATTGATCATTATCCGCCGGTTGTTTGGCAGCAAGGTGCGCGCATCGCTGAGCAAACGGATCGCTTCATCCAGCTTGCCCTCCTTGGCCAGAACCACCCCGCGATTGTTGGTTTCAATAACCTCCTGCCTTGATCTGTCGACAAGCTCCTGTCCTTTGTCCTGAAAGCCGGCCTGACTGTACAGATCGTTGACCTGCGCCAGCAACTCGGCATTTTCATGATTGTTTTTGACTATGCTCTGCGACAGACTTTCGGCAGCCTCCTTGTTTCCTGTCGCCAGTAATAGCTGGGTAGCCTCAAGCATGACACCGACATTGCTTTTATTGTTATCCGAGCGGATCAGCTCTGCCACTTCCTTGGAAATTTTTCCCGCGTTAACATGATCGCCCGCATCGCGGTAAACCATACCTTCCACCACCTTGGCGTGCAGGGCGGTTTCAGGATTTTCAAACTCCTTGTGGATATTCTTCAGTATCTGCAAGGCTTCGGCCGGGTTGTTTTTTGTAGAACATATTTTGGCCAAACCGAGGTAGGCGACCGGCGATTTATGCACGGAAAACTCACCCAGCTTGATGGTTTTTCGGAAAGCCTTCTCCGCCGTTTCCATATCGCCGCGCTTATGCGCAAGTTCCCCCAGATTTTTCTGGCGCAAAACCGAATGCGGCGACAATTCCGTGCAGCGCAGCAGTACACGTTGCGTTTCTTCCAGCTCCCCGGCTTCCTCGTGACACTTGGCAAGCCAGTCGTGCGCTTCCAGATAGGCGGAATTCTGGTTGATAACTTCACGAAATAATTGCCGCGCCCGCTCCACATCGTTTTTGTAAAAGGCCACTTTGCCCAAACCGGTTTTGGCCCAGGGGATATCGCGTTTGGCCAGTATCTGTTCGAACACCTGCTGCGCAAGATCGTGTTGCCCGGTAGCCAGCAGCGTGCTGGTTTTGATGCGCTGCAACTCGGTAATATTGGTCTTGGTCGAGGCCATCACTTCGTCGCAAAGAGCGATGACACGGGCGTGATTTTTTGCGCGCATGGCTTTTTCAATATCGACGAGCACGCCTTTTTTGAGAATTGCTTTTTCCAGCCGGGTTCTCATCGTGGCTTCGTTGACCGGCTTGATGATGTAGTCATCCGGCATATGTTCGGCAGCGCCAAAAACCATATCCGCGGTCTTCTCGGCGGTCACGATCATCCAGGCCGTTGACAAGCCGATCAGATCGCGATGTTTTGCTTCTTCAAGTGTTTGTTGCCCGTTTTTGCCGGCACCCAGGTTAAAATCGCACAGCACAACATCGTATTTGTTTTTTTCCAGAAAGGCGATCGCTTCATTGCCATTGGCAGCCGTATCGATATTTCTGACACCGAATGTCTTGAGCATTTCCCGCATCATCGAGCGCATGCCCTGAAAGTCGTCAATGATTAAAAAATATTTGCCGGCAAACAGCGCGTTTGGATCATCTGAAACATTGAACATGAAATTCCCTTTTTCGCCTATGGCAACCGCAAGATGAAACAACCGCCGCCATATGCGCCTCCGTTTTCCAGAAACATGGCACCGGTTTTGCCGCGATTCTTGTGGAGCTTGGCCACCATGGAAGAGAAGTACAACCCCAGCCCCGTCCCGCCGGAGGAAAAGTTCACCCCTTTCTTGACAGCATCCCCTTCTGCCAGCACGCCGGCGGGAAAACCGCCGCCGTTATCCTCCACCCGGATCACCAGTTCCCCGTCTTCTTCCTTCGCGGAAAGCTTCAGCTTACCCTTGGTGTAGCGCGACGCATTGCTCAAGGCGTGGGAAATAACGCCGGTCACCAACTCGTTGTCGAAATACCATGTCATATCTTCGTCGAAATCCAGTTCCAGATCGATACCGAGATAATCCAGCAGGTGCTGGTTTTGCGCGGCGACACCCTGAATAAAATCGTCGATTGAATTCTCCGTCAAATCGAACGGGTAAAATTGATTGCCAACTTTGTAGATGGCCAGCATCTGGATCAGATTGTCGTTGACCCGCTGCGCCTCATACAGCATCGGTGCAGCGCGCCGTTGCGCTTCAGGTTCAAGTTCGGTGATACTGGAATTCAGAAATTTGATCAGAATGCTGATCGAGTTTTTCATATCGTGTATCGCCGAAGCCAGAAAAGCCGATATATCGGGGGTTGATTCCTGTTTGTTGTCCATAATATTTAACATCCTTAATTAAGGGGTTGTGTGCAATTATGCAATTCTTCATTATTGCACGGCAAATACCAACGCTCTACCACTTGATGTCGCATATGGCCACCGCACTTACCAGTCGCCATCGTATTCATTACCTGCAGGTACGGCTGTTTTGGTGCGGGCGGCTTACTGTTCAACCATACGCCGGATAACCGAATTAAACGGTTCGATCCACTCCGGTGCAAACTGGTTGTTACAGGCATTAATTTCCGCAATGGCACGCAAAATAGAGCGGTTATGTCCCCTAGTGCTGTGTTTGAGCATGACGGCCTCGAAGGCATCCACGATAGCCAGTATCTTGGCTCCCGGACAAATTTCATTGCCTTTCAGCTTGCCGGGATAACCGGCTCCATCGAGCATCTCATGATGCTGGCGCACCATTTCTGCAGCCGCCTCCCAGCCACCCATCCGATCCAGCAATCCGGCACTAAATCCGGGATGCGAGTGAAGAATGCGCCGTTTCTCATCGCTCATACTGGTTATATTAAGCCAGACCTCTTCGGGCAAGAACATCATCCCCACATCGTGCATATAAACTGCGGCTTCCAGCTGCGTGGCATCCACCGGGCTACCCGCTACACGATTGGTGTCCAGCGCCAATTGATGGATACGTCCGGTGCGTCCCTTGAACAAGGGGGAACGTGTTTCAAATTGCAATGCGAGGGACTGAAAAAACTGCAGATCGGGAGTCGTACTATCCTTGAGGCCTTTCTTGGCAGGCAGTTTGCCAATCGAATCACGCAGCGTAGATTGTGGCTCAAACCCGGTAACCGATTTAATCAACTGGGTTGCGTCAGGGTCAATTTCAGCCTGCGGCGCACTGCTCATCCGCTCCAACCCTTCCACCAGTGCGGCAAGCTTCAGGTGCTCCACAGTTTTACCGGCCACCAGCACCTCAATTGCCAGCTCCAGCCGATCAAGCGCGAGCAGTATTACCTCGCCCAACAACGGCGTATAACGCACCTCGCCGGAGCGCAAGCGGGTCAGCAACGACTCGATGGGATGCGCAATTAAACCCGCTACTTCAACCCTGCATAGTGCAGCATCGCCTTTTATGTTGTGCAGTGCACGAAAAATATCCGCAACTACCACACGGTTGCCGGGCTCTCTGCTTAACTTGGCCATATCCCGTTCAATGCTGGGCACATGATCCATCAGAGAATCCGCAAACTCACCCAAAGCTTCACGGTCGTGTATAACCGGATAGGTCAATGCCTGAATATTTGCCATGTTTCTGCTCCTTTTCTCGATAAGTACCGCAAGTAACTATTTGGATGATGCTGAGATACCAAAAATCCGCAGCAACACAAAGGCTGAACTATTGATTCAATAAACATTTATAGCGCGCAACGAAATTACCTGGCCTTCTTTTTGGTGTAATCACCCGAGCCTGCGTTCATAGCTTCAATCGCTTCTTTCAGCGACAGTGCGGCAGCCTGAGGATCTTTGTTGCCAACGGTTATATCACCGCTTTCCGACACTGACAAAGCACCATCACCAGCTTGCGGCTCTGCAGTTGCTTCAGGCGGTGGCATTTCTTTTTTGGGTTCCTCTACCGGTGCCGGCGCTTGCGGTTCGATAATTTTTTCTGGGGTGACATCCGTTTCGGCATGGGGTATTTCGGCTCGCGGCACCGGACGAGCGATGCGAGCCGGTTCCACAACAACAGGCGCATCAACTTCCTGTTTTGGTGCAGGCATAAATATCTTCAAAACAGCAAATACAATACCGGCCAGCAATATAACTATCAGACTGATTGCGCCGCCAATGATCAGGCGTTTTTTGAAGTTGGCAGGCCGTGGCGCGGAGCTGTCTTCTTCTGCGGCTTCGGAAGTTTCTGACTTACCCGGTTCTTGCTCTTCCTCCGCCCGGAAAGAGGGAGCTTTTTCGAAACGGCTAACCAGGGCTGCGAGTTTGGATTTTATTTTGGCAAAGACTCCCGCCCTTGCCGGCGTTTCGGCTTCGGGAGAATCCGTATCCGTGGTTTCGGTATCGGCAGTTTTTTCCTGCGAAATGTCCGAGCTTTCGTCGGGATTTGTTTTCTTTTTCCAGAACATCAGGTTCATGGAACTTACTCCTTAAATACATGCCGGTTCACAGTGCTGGTTGTGAATTGCCTCGGTAGGCCAATGTTTATGTTCCTGCTTCTGATTGACTGGGGCTTTTAATCCTCGGCAAGAATTACGCAGCATAGGATTTAATAATTCTCGCTACGGTACTTGCCATTGATTTTAGCATCTACTTTATCGAATAGGCGCGATTCCACGTGTGTTTGCTATTAATGTAACCACCTGTCCACAAAGATGAACCATTCGTCGCATGTGATATTGACCGGTTCAAGGTGACCAAATAACCTGCAGTTACTTGGCAAACTTGTTGAAAGGCAAGGGCGCAAAGTCACCGGCCTAAGGGAAACTATGGTAGCGGGACTGCAGCATGAATATCCATTCGTGCTCATAGACCGGCTGTTCCCCGTGGTGTTTGAAAAACTTGCGAAGGAGAACAGTCATGCCGAACTTTACTGCAACTACCCTGACAACCAACCAGAGCTGCCGCCCTGCAACAGTGATATGTACACTGGAAGCGCTGCTTTTGGGCACTATGCTGTTTCTAGTCGGCGCAATATTTACCATCAGCGCTTTTGCCGCAGACATCAATAATATAAACAGAGCCGCCGCTATGGAAAAGCAGCGCAATCTCAACAAAATCAATCTGTCAAAGGTGCGTCACTTTGACAGAAGAGCCAAACATGTCAGCTCGTTAAAGCTCGATGCTTTGCCGCAATCTCCCCGGCGCGGCGCGTATGCCGCGACGACGAATGCAATACAGGCTGTTTCAACCGGCTCCCGTGCAAGGAGAGCCAATTCAGTTGTGCAAGCCTCCTCAGACTGAGCGTTTCACCTTCGGCAGTTTTGAAACTGCGCCGCTTTGGATATTCAGGAATCGCATATCCGACCGATGCCTGCCCAGGCCAGTTATCATCAAAAAACCGGCATCTAATGCAAATTGAGCATCGGTTTAAACCCCAGCCTTTCTTTTAAACTATCCGCGTTGCCGCGGGCTTCGTTCTGGCTCGCAAACGGCCCGAGATGAACACGGGTCAGGCCGTCTTTTACGAATACGCTGAGCTGTTTGCCGTCATCACCCAACTCCGCGCGCATTTTGGCCGCAAAACTGTCAGCGGCTTCTTGGGATTTAAACGCGCCGAGTTGCAAATAAATTTTGCTGTCAGCTGTTGCTCCGGCAGATGTCGCCGGACTGCCGGTAGCGACTTCGGCTGTAACCAGTGATCGGCTTTTTACCGGCTCGGCTTTGGCAATAATCTTCGTGCCGCTATTGGCTGTCACGCTTTCGATTTCAACTTCCGAACTACCGTTGCCGACAATGCCCAATTTGTGCGCCGCCGTATAGGAAAGGTCCATCACGCGCTCGTGCAGGAACGGGCCACGGTCATTGACACGCACCACAACCGATTTTTTTGTGGCAACGTTGGTGATGCGCGCATAGCTGGGAATCGGCAGTGTGGGATGCGCGGCAGTCATGGCGTACATATCGTAGATCTCGCCGCTGGAGGTGTGCTGACCGTGGAATTTCTTGCCGTACCATGAGGCAATACCGCGCTCTTTAAAATACCCGGCAGTTGTCAGCGGCTTGTAAGTTTTACCCAGCGCAACATACGGGCGGTTAGCGTAACGGTGCAGCGGTTCATTTCTCGGTACCGCATCGGGAATATCTTCAAGATTGGCGGGCACGTCGGCACCTGGGCCGTCGCCGGCAAGGTAGCCGCCCGGTGCTACCGGTGAACCGACCACATGATCTTCAACTGGCGCAGGGGTGCCGCGCGTTTCTACCGGCCGTTGCGGTGCGCTGCCGCAAGCTGTGAGCGCCAGTGTTGCCAGTGCCAGAATTGCGATTTGCCTGTTCATGTTTTCTCCTTTGGAAAGAGGTTCTGGGCTGGTACCGTCAAGTTTTAACCAGCTTTTTATGCGTCTCAATACTCATCAGCATACCAAAACCCAGCAGCAGGGTCAGCATCGATGTCCCGCCATAGCTTATCAGCGGCAGCGGCACGCCGACCACCGGCAAGATGCCGCTAACCATGCCCATATTAACGAATGCATAAGTGGCAAAAGTCAGCGTGATTGAACCGGCCATCAGCCGGGTAAAATAGGTCGAGGCATTCGCTGTGATAATAAAACCTCGTCCGATCACAAACATATACAGCGACAACAGAATCAGGTTGCCCAGCAAGCCAAATTCTTCCGAATATACCGCGAAAATAAAATCGGTGGTGCGCTCCGGCAGGAAATCAAGGTGAGTCTGTGTCCCGTTCAGATAACCCTTGCCGAGAATACCGCCCGAACCGACCGCGATCATGCTCTGGATGGTGTGATAACCCTTGCCCAGCGCATCCTGCGAGGGATCGAACAACATCAGAATACGATGGCGCTGGTAGTCGTGCAACATTGACCACAGTACTGGTGCACTGGCGAGTGCCGAGACGAGCATAATGCCCATCACGCGCCAGCTTAACCCGGCCAGGAATAGCACATAGAAACCGCTGGCGGAAATCAATATCGCGGTACCGAGATCCGGTTGGCGCGCGATTAACGCCACCGGCACAAGCAACAACAGGGCGGCAATGAAGTAATTTTTAAGCGTGAGCGTGGCTTCATTCTTTTCGAAATACCAAGCCATCATCAGCGGCACGCCGATCTTCATCAGTTCGGAAGGCTGAATGGTCGCCACCCCGATGTGCAGCCAGCGCCGGGCACCATGACTGATCTCGCCAAATAGCGCCACGCCGATCAGCAGCGCCATGCCCAGCAGATAAATCGGCACGGCGGTGCGCATAAGATAATGCAGCGGCAAATTGGCGATCAGCCACATGCAAACCAACGCGGCGAGGATGTTCACGCCCTGCCCAAGTACACGCGACCAGCCGCCATCGCCGGCACTATACAAAATCAGCAAACTGGTCAGCATCAACAGACCGATACCCAGCATCAGCGGGCGATCAATGTGCGCGATAAAGCGCAGCCATAACTGGCGTTTAGTCATGCTGATCAGCCTCGCTTTCCGTGGCATCGGGTAGTGGTTGCGGCACTTTGCCAAGCAGGTAGTAATCCATCACCTTGCGCGCGATCGGTGCCGCCGTGCCGCCGCCGTGCCCGCCGTTTTCGGCCAACACCACCAGCGCGATTTTGGGCTGCTCGGCGGGAGCAAAAGCAATGAACCATGCATGGTCGCGATGCCGTTCATCAATCTTGCTGGCATCGTATTTTTCGCCCTGCTTCATGGCGATCACCTGCGCCGTCCCGGTCTTACCGGCAATGTGATACGGCGCACCGGCGGCGGCCTGTGCGGCCGTACCACCGGGCTGGGTAACCGCCGCCATGGCGCGTTTCACCAGATCGAGATGCGCCGGATCTAGTTTCATATCGATTTCCGGTTTGACCTCTATCAGGCGGTTTTCATTGCTGCGTGAACTGCGCACCTCCCTGACTAGATGCGGTTTGTAACCGATGCCATTGTTGGCCAGCGTTGCTGTGGCGTATGCCAGCTGCATCGGCGTCACCAGACTATAACCCTGCCCGATGCCCACCGACACGGTGTCGCCCGCATACCATTTTTCCTTGTAGCGCCTCATCTTCCATTCCTGCGAGGGCAACAGGCCGGAGGTTTCGCCCTCAAGATCGATGCCAGTTTTTTTGCCGAAACCGAAACGCGATAAAAAATTGAAAATATTGTCTATTCCCATCTCGGTGGCCAAACCGTAGTAGTACGTATCACACGAGACCACGATGGACTTGAACATATCCACGCTGCCGTGCCCGCCCTGCTTCCAATCGCGGTATTGGTGGCTGCTGCCGGGCAAATTGAAGTATCCCGGATCGCTGATGGTGCGATCGGGAGAGCGTATTTTGTAATACAGACCGGCCATTGCCATAAAAGGCTTGACCGTGGAACCAGCCGGATACTGTCCGCGCAACGCCCGGTTGTTAAGCGGCACATCCGGTGAATTATTCAGTTCGTCCCAGCTTTGCGGATCGATGCCATCGATGAACAGACTGGGGTCGTAACCGGGCTTGCTGACAAACGCCAGCACTTCGCCGTTGTTCGGGTCGATAGCCACCAGCGCGCCGCGATAATTGCCGAACGACTGCTCGGCAATTTCCTGCAATTTTGCATCAACGCTCAACACCAGCGTATTGCCCGAGGCCGGCGGCGTGCGCGACAGCATACGCACGGCACGCCCACCCGAATCCACCTCGACCTGTTCCACACCGGTGGTGCCGTGTAACTCGCTTTCGTAACTCTGCTCCAGACCGGTTTTGCCGATGTAATCCGAGCCGCGGTAATTTGCCGCCAGATCGTTTTCTTCGAGTTGATCCACATCGGTCTGGTTGATGCGCCCGATGTAGCCGATCAAATGCGCGGTTTTGTCGCTGTACGGATAATCGCGAAACAACCGCGCTTTGATTTCGACCCCTGGGAAACGGTATTGCTGTGCGGCAAAGCGCGCAACTTCTTCATCGGTAAGCCGGTTACGAATCATCAGCGTCTCGGAATTACGCCGCTCGGTGAGCAATTTCTTGAAGCGTTTGCGATCCTTGGGGGTGATATTAACCAGCGTGGACAACTCGTTTATCGTGGCTTCCAGATTGGCTGTTTTGCTCGAGTTTATTTCAAGCGTATAGCTGGAATAGTTATGCGCCAGCACCACGCCGTTGCGGTCAAGAATCAACCCCCGATTGGGTACGATGGGAACGATGGAGATGCGGTTGCTTTCAGCCAGTGTCTGGTAATAATCGTGGCGCACCGCTTGCAGGTAAACCAGACGCACCAGCAAAATACCCAGCAATACCAGTACAAAACCGATACTGATGACCAACCGCAGGCGGAAGTAGAATATCTCGCGCTGATGATTTTTTAGCTCGACGTACTTGCTCATGTATTGCGCACGCGGGAAAAAACCGGACATCCATTGCTGCTATTCTGCGGCAGCCCTTCGGAACAATGCCGATCTGCTTGCATTCCGTTACGGCCCCTTATTATCTGCGCGCATCTGATATACCGCCCTGAACATAATGCCAAGCGGAGCCCACAGCAGGGTTGATGTCACACAACCGAGAAAGTAAGTCCATACCACGTAGCCGTTCACCTGCCAATGCACCAACGCATACACCGCGTAGGTCAGCACAAAGATGACAAACACCTGTGTGGTTTGCTGGCGCAGATCGAACATCTTCAGACGATGATGCAGTATGACACCGCCAAAGGCGAGCAGTGTATAGGCCAGCGCGTGTTGTCCGAACAAACTGGCATCGGCCACATCGGCAAGTATTCCCACTGCCCAGGATAAACCGATGCCAACACGCCACGGCTTGTGGGTACACCAATGCAACATAACCACCGCGACAAAATCCGGGCGCAACATCAGCCAAATGCCTTCCCATGGCAGCCCGTTCAGGAACAGTGCGACCAGTACACTTATTACAATGAAGGTAGTGCTGACCGGACGATGGATTTCAGTGTTGTCGTGGGCAAGGTATGACATTTATTTCTTCTGCTTCATTTTTAAGTTTTCCGGTGCGCCGGTTGCATCGGCTTCTTCAGCGGGACGCTCTGGCAGCTTGGGCAATTCGGACAGAACCAGCAAGTGGCGATGCTTGTCGACACCGGCCACCGGCAGGCAGACGACACGCGCAAACGGGTAGGCGGCATCACGCTCGATTTTGACCACTTTGGCAACCGGAATGCCGGGCGGATAGATGCCGTCCAGCCCGGAGGTTACCAGTACGTCATCGTTTTGAATGTCCGAGCTGATCGGCATATAGCGCAGCGACAACTGGCTGGTATCGCCCGCCCCGAACACGATGGTGCGCAATCCGTTGCGCAACACCTGCACCGGCACGGTATGGTCTTTTTCGGTGATCAATGTAACCTCGGAAAGCCACGGGTAGACGCGCGTAATTTGGCCGACAATGCCGTTATTATCCATGACCACCTGTCCGGTCTTAATATTTGCATCCGCACCTTTGTTGATCAGCACCCGGCGTTTGAACACATCGCGTTCCGCATAGATCACCTCGGCCAGTTTCGCGTTAAATTCGCTGCGCTGCGGCAGTTCCATCAAACTGCGCAATTGCTGATTTTCCAGTTGCAGCGACTGTAATTGCGACAATTGTGCCGCATCGCCATTGTGTTGCAGCTTCAACGATTTATTTTCATCGACCAGACTGCGCTGTGTGATAAAGAAATCTCCGGCCTGTTGCCACAATACGCTCGGCATAGTGGCAAGGCGCTGTATCGGCGAAACCAGCACAGACAATGCGCTGCGGGTAGATTCGAGATAGCGGTAGCGCGCATCCACGAACAACAATAACAACGAGAGTACCGAGAAGAATACCAGCCGCACTGCCGGGCTTGGCCCGCGATTGAAAAACTGCAAGGATTGCGTGTTATCCATCTATTCCGGCGAGAGGGAGATGTGTGGCGGTCAGTGTCGGCAAGCAGGGGGAGTTACGCCACACGTTTTAACCCTCCCTGTACAGAATTATTCTGTCGTAAAAATATTGGTGGATTTGCTGTCCATGTTATCCAGCGCCCGGCCCGAACCTCGCACCACGCAGGTCAACGGGTCTTCGGCGATCAGCACCGGCAGGCCGGTTTCTTCCATCAATAAACGGTCCAGATCGCGCAGCAGCGCACCTCCGCCGGTCAACACCATACCCTTGTTGGCGATATCCGCGCCTAGCTCGGGCGGGGTTTGTTCCAAGGCAGTCTTGACCGCACTGACGATGCTGTTGAGAGGATCGGTCAAAGCCTCGAGGATTTCGTTGCTGGAAATAGTGAAACTGCGCGGCACGCCTTCCGCCAGATTGCGCCCCTTCACCTCCATCTCGCGCACTTCGCTGCCGGGAAAGGCGGAACCGATGGTTTTCTTGATCTGTTCGGCGGTAGTTTCGCCGATCAGCATGCCGTAATTGCGGCGAATATAATTGATGATAGCATCGTCAAATTTGTCGCCGCCGACACGCACCGAGCCGGAATATACCGCGCCGCCCAAAGAGATCACACCCACTTCAGTGGTGCCGCCGCCGATATCCACCACCATCGAGCCGGTCGCATCTTCCACCGGCAAGCCCGCGCCGATTGCCGCCGCCATCGGCTCCTCGATCAATTCCACGCGGCGCGCACCGGCACCCACTGCCGATTCGCGGATCGCGCGGCGCTCAACCTGCGTTGAACCGCATGGCACACAGATCACAATGCGCGGGCTGGGACTAAAAATACCGGCCTTGTAAACTTTGCGGATGAACTGTTTAAGCATCTGTTCGGTGACGGTGAAATCGGCAATCACACCGTCTTTCATCGGGCGGATCGCGGTGATGTTACCGGGTGTGCGCCCCAACATCTGCTTGGCGGCCAGCCCGACCTGCTGGATCACCTTCTTGCCGTTCGGCCCGCCCTCCTGACGGATCGCCACTACCGACGGCTCATCCAGCACTATGCCCTGCCCGCGCACCCAGATCAGCGTATTGGCAGTGCCGAGATCGATCGCCAAGTCATTGGCAAAATAGCCGTTCAAAAATCCAAACATGTTCAGTCCCTGATAGTCAAAATAGTCAAAGTAGTGCGCCAGCAAACCCCTTTATGATACCCTATTAGCCTTATTTCAATAAAGTTTTTACTATGTCCCCCACCATATTTTTGGCCAATGCTGATGTCCGCAAAGTCGCTATACTGGCAAGACTGTCGATGGACGAAGCAGGAATCGAGGCAGCCCGCTCGCAACTGTCCGGCATTTTTACCCTAATCGAGGAAATGCAGGCCGTCGATACCCGGGGTATCGCGCCGATGTCCCACGCCCAGGATGTGTCGCAGCGGTTGCGCGCAGATACCGTGACGGAAACCAACCAGCGCGAGCTGTTCCAGTCCATAGCCCCGAAATATCAAGGCTCCCCGCAAATCGAAGCGGGACTGTATCTCGTCCCACAAGTTATCGAATAGTCTCAACTATGTTCAATTCCAGTTTGCAACAACTCGGCAGCGCGTTGCGCGCCGGACAAATTTCCAGCGTCGAACTGACGCAGCTCTATCTCGACCGCATCGCCGCGCTTAATCCGGCGCTCAACGCCTATATCACCACCGATGCCGGCACCAGCCTGGCGCAGGCGCGCGCGGCGGACACCATGCTGGCCAACGGCACAGCGCAGGCGCTCACCGGCATCCCAATAGCGCAGAAGGACATCTTCTGCGCCAAGGGCTGGCGCACCACCTGCGGCTCGAAGATGCTGGAGAATTTCGTCTCCCCCTACGACGCGCATGTCATCGGGCAATTCAATAACGCCGGCGCGGTAAATCTCGGCAAGACCAACATGGACGAATTCGCCATGGGCTCTTCCAATGAAACTTCGTATTTCGGTACCGTGAAAAATCCTTGGGATCAGTCACGCGTACCCGGCGGCAGCTCCGGCGGTGCGGCGGCGGCGGTCGCAGCGCGCCTGTGCGCGGCGGCTACCGGCACCGATACCGGCGGCTCGATCCGCCAGCCTGCCGCACTGTGCGGCATCTCCGGTTTGAAGCCCACTTACGGCGTGGTATCGCGCTACGGCATGATCGCTTTCGCCTCCAGCCTCGACCAGGCTGGTCCGATGGCGCGCAGCGCGGAAGATTTGGCAATGTTGCTCAATGCCATGGCGGGCTTCGATGAGCGCGACTCCACTTCGCTGCAACGCGACAAGGAAGACTATGCGCGCGATTTGTCCAAACCGCTGGATGGCCTGCGCATCGGCCTGCCGAAGGAATTCTTTGCCGAGGGTTTGGGCAACGATGTTGCGCAAACCGTCGAGGCCGCGATTGCCGAATACAAAAAACTCGGCGCATCCGTGGTGGAGATCAGCCTGCCCAATTCAAAACTGTCCGTGCCTGTCTATTACGTGCTGGCCCCGGCGGAAGCTTCCAGCAACCTGTCGCGCTTCGACGGCGTGCGCTACGGCTACCGCGCGCCGGAATACACCGATCTTGCCGATATGTACGAGAAGAGCCGCGCGCAGGGCTTCGGTGCGGAAGTAAAGCGTCGCATCATGATCGGCACTTATGTGCTAAGCCATGGTTACTATGATGCCTACTACCTGCAAGCGCAGAAGATTCGCCGCCTGATTGCGCAGGATTTCACCGAAGCATTCAAGCAGTGCGATGTCATCATGGGGCCGACCGCGCCTTCCACCGCGTTCAAACTCGGAGAAAAGGGTGACGACCCGGTGCAGATGTACCTGTCCGACATCTACACCATCGCGGTGAATCTGGCCGGACTGCCGGGCATGTCGATCCCGTGCGGCTTCGGCGCAAACGATATGCCGGTCGGTTTACAGATCATCGGCAACTATTTCGACGAGGCGCGCATGCTGAATGCCGCGCACCAATATCAACTGGCGACCGACTGGCACAGTCGCGCGCCGCAAGGATTATAAAAATAATGGAACGCCCCATAAGGAAACGATAGATATGACTTGGGAAATCGTCATCGGGCTGGAAGTGCATACCCAGCTCTCGACCAGCAGCAAAATCTTCTCCGGCGCGGCCACCGCCTACGGGGCGGAACCGAACACCCAGGCCGATGCGGTCAGCATCGCGCTGCCCGGCGTGTTGCCGGTGCTAAACAAGGGAGCGGTGGAACGCGCGATCAAATTCGGCCTCGCCATCGGCGCACATATCGCGCCGCGTTCGGTGTTCGCGCGCAAAAATTATTTTTACCCCGACCTACCCAAGGGCTACCAGATCAGCCAGTTCGATTTGCCCGTGGTGGGACAGGGCGCACTGACCATCCAAGTCGAGCCGCTGTCGGGTTCAGGAAAACCCTATGAAAAGACGGTGCGTATCACCCGCGCCCATCTGGAAGAAGATGCCGGAAAATCCATACACGGTGATTTTCACGGCATGACCGGCATCGATCTGAACCGCGCCGGAACGCCGCTGCTGGAGATCGTATCCGAGCCTGACATGTGTTCCGCCGCCGAAGCGGTGGCCTATGCCAAAGCCTTGCATTCGCTGGTGCGCTGGATCGGCATCTGCGACGGCAACATGCAGGAAGGTTCGTTCCGCTGCGACGTGAATGTGTCGGTGCGCCGCCCCGGCGCACCGCTCGGTACACGCCGCGAAATCAAGAACCTCAACTCGTTCAAATTCATGCAACAAGCCATCGACTTCGAGGTGCAATGGCAAATCGACACGTTGGAGAACGGCGGCAAGATTCAGCAGGCCACTATCTTATTTAACCCGGACACGGGCGAGACGCGCGCGATGCGCAGCAAGGAAGACGCGCACGACTACCGCTACTTTCCCGACCCCGATCTGTTGCCGCTGGACATCACACCGGCAATACTGGAACAAGTGCGCGCCACACTGCCTGAACTGCCGCAAGTCAGGCGGGAGCGATACATCGGCGACTATGCGCTGACTGCTTACGACGCAAACAATCTTACTGCTTCGCGCGAAATGGCAGATTTTTTTGATTCCTGTCTGAACGAAATCGGCACGCCAAACGCCAAGCTATGCTCCAACTGGCTGACTGGAGAAGTAACTGCGCAACTCAATCGCGACGGTCTGGACATAACGCAATGCCCGGTCACCCCGCAACAGCTGAGCGGCATGCTGGCACGCATCGTGGACAACACTATTTCAAATTCCGGCGCGAAAGAGGTGTTCCGCACCCTGTGGGCCGAAGGCGGCAAAGCCGACGCAATCATCGAAGCAAAAGGCTTAAAACAGGTCTCCGACAGCGGCGCAATCGAAGCACTGGTGGACGAGATTATCGCTGCCAATGCCGACAAAGTCGCCGAGTATCGCAGCGGCAAGGACAAACTGTTCGGCTTTTTCGTCGGTTTGGCAATGAAGGCCAGCAAGGGCAAAGCCAATCCGGCGCAATTGAACGAAATTTTGCTGCAGAAACTTGCCGGCTGACCCAATTCGCCCGGCGAAATAAGCTACAATTCGATGCCGCAGACTAAACTGGCGCGTGATTTTATCCGGTTATCGCTATATAAACTGAATATGACGTTTGGCATGGTACCCCGCTCTTTTTCTATGAAACTCACATTAAAAATTTTTCTGCCGGCGCTTTTCATGGCTTTCCTTTCGCCGTCTGTGGCGGCGATGTCACTGGGCGACGGCCAAATTATCAGCCGCGTCGGCGAGCCTTTTTCCGCGAACATCGCCCTCATCGGCGCTTACGACAAAGACATCAAGTTCTATCAGGTCAAAGGCGGCGAATGTCGCTCGTCGCTGATAGGCAGCACCGCTACCGGCTGCGATTCAGTTTACGAAGGCCGCCTGACATTTTTCATCAAGAAAAAACCGGATGGGCAGTATTTTTTGCGGGTAATTGGCGAAAGAAGCGAAGATTTCTTTTATCGCCTCATTATTAAATACAAGTCGCCTTCAAGCGGTTCGGTTTACAAAGCCTTTGACTTTCTGCCCGAATTTAGAAGCCATAACGACATGGCAGCCGTACCGTCGTATGATGAAGATCACGCTGTCAACGCCGCTTTGCCTTCCGGCAAATACGGTGTTCTGATGGGTAATATCGTCGAGATGACCAGCGATGCCGAAGATAAACCGGCAGCGCATGAACCAACAAAGGCTGTTCCGGACAAGAACGAAAGTCTTCCTGCCGAAGCGGACGCAACCGCAACAAATCCGCCCGAGACTGTCCGGCGAAAAAACCGTTCAGAAACACCAACCAAACCGGCACTGAAGGCAAAACAGCCGAAAAACAATGCAGCGGCGGCGGAATTGAAGATCAAGAAAGAAGGTTCATACGCCGACGAGATATTTGTACTGCAAAAAGAAAACGAGGCAATCGAACAACAAATTGCTTTGCTTGAAAAACAAATCGCCTTACTAAAGGAAGTGGACAGGTTAAAGGCTCAAGCTGCCGCGCCCTCCGCTCCCGCACTAGCTCTGGAGATGACCCCGGCAATCGGTATTCCGGAAAGCAGCCCGGTTGCGACACCTGCGCCTGCTCCCGTGAAAATTCCCGCGCAAATCGCAACACCAACGGATGACCGAGGGATTTCCGTGCTTAGTTGGATTTTAATCGCCGTTATCCTGCTTCTGATAGCATTATTATGGCTCTTGCACAGAAGACAAAAAAACCTGTTCAAAAAATACAGTCAGGACGAATTTAAATCGGCCATAGTCTCCCCGACAACCGCTGAGGACAACAAATATTTTGACTTGATTAATGATTTCAGCCGGAAATAATTCTTCAGGCGTATAACAAAATTTCCTGCAAGACTAACGCTTGACGCGATAAAACCCCGCGAAGCGATATTTGATATCCGGTACACCGTCGAGAAATCTTTTGCACAGACGCATACCGCAAGTTATTACAGCAGGTTGCGCGGTTTGCGCGGCGCACCGGCAAACAGGCGATCATACAGCCAGCACGGCAACCACTTGAGCGCTCTCCCGACCAATCCCATTTGCCACGGTATCACCGTGAATGCAATTTGCCGCTCGATGGCATGCGCCATACGCCGAGCCGCCTCATCGGCTTGCAACAGAAACGGCATCGGATACGGATTGATATCGGTCATCGCTGTCTTGATATAACCCGGACAGATCGTGACGACCTTCACACCGCTGTCGCGCAACTCGACACGCAAGGATTCCAGATAGGAAATCGCCGCCGCTTTGGAGGCCGAATAGGCACCCGCCCCCGGCAAGCCGCGCAAGCCCGCCACACTGGCGATACCCACCAGCGTTCCTTGCCGCGCTGCGCGCATTTCGGCAACAAAAGGCTGGAAGGTTTTCACCATACCCAGCACGTTGATATCCATCACTTGCTGAAACACATCGGTATCTTCGGCATATTCCGTAAGCGTACCTGCGCTCACACCGGCATTGGCGATCACCACATCAGGACAACCGGCACGCGCGATGAAATCGTTGGCCGCATTCTGAACGGCAGCAGCATTGCGCACATCCAGCGCATAGCAATAAACCTGACCGGGAAATTCTTTAGCGAGAACTTGCAGTAACTCGGCGCGTCTGGCAAAGGCGGCAACCTTTGCGCCGCGCGCGAGATAATGGCGCGCGAGCGCCAAACCCAAGCCGCCCGATGCGCCGCTAATGACCAGCGACTTAATATGCGTCTTTTGCATAGTTTTAACCAATCGCTTGGCAATCGTTTTTGGATTGCCTAGTGATGGCTAGTCGTTTCATCAGTCGAATGGCCATGCAGAGCTCACCAGCGAGCCGGGACAATTTTACTATTTTGCCTTGGCCTTGCGCGCGATGGCGATCACTTCATTCAGCACACGAATGGTCTCTTCCGGCTGCAGACCGGTGATGAGGTATTTGCCGTCTACAATCAAAGTTGGAGTGCCGGCAATCCCGTAACTGCGAATCATTTGCTTGGCGCGGGTCACTTTGCTTTCCATTGAAAACGAGTTGTAAGCCGCAGAGAATTTGGCACGATCCACTCCACGCGGCCCGATGAAATCGAGTATTTTTGCTTCCTCGTTCAGCACATCGTTATCCACGTTCCATGCCTTGTATAGCGCATCGTGCAACTGGCGCTGCTGCCCGAGCGCTTCGAGCGCGTAGAAAGTACGCGCCATCGGCTCCCACGTATCGCGGAAAATGGTCGGTACTAAAACCAGCGCCACATCTTTGGGCATGTTCTTTTCCCATGCACTCAACTGCGGATGCAGGTGGAAGCAGTGCGAACAACCGTAAAAAAAGAATTCCAGCACTTCGATTTTTTTGGTACCGGTCGGTTGCGGCGTGTTCAATAATTTGTAATCTTTGCCCAACTCGGGCGCGGCAAAAGTCGTACCGCTAATCAATAAAACAGCTGCAATAAACAAATTCTGTATCAGTTTTTTCACTTATCGCTCCTTTTAATAATGGCTGTTGTTTTGCTGCTAGCGGGTTGGACTGGCATCCACCCCGTTTTGTTTCAATAAACTCCGCGCACTGTCCATCTCGGCGGTATTTTTGTAAGGCCCGGAACGCACACGGTGCCAGACGCCCTTATCGGGAATAGTTACGGTCTGGATACTGGCTTCAACCCCCAGTATGGCAAGCCTTGCCTTTAATTTCTCAGCATCGTCGGCACTGGAAAACGACCCGGACTGCAGGTAAGAGGATTCGCCGGCAGCTGCCGGTTTACTGTCTATCGTCTGTTTGCCGGACTGCTGCTTGTCAGCCTTACCCGATGCGCCAACAGTCGCATCCTGTTTGTCAGTCAGCACCTTATAGAACTCGAAACGCGGCTTGCCATCAGTCACGCCGGAAGCAGCCGCTTCCGGTTGCATATCGGATGCTGCGGCAGCAGCGGGCGCTATCGGTTTTGCGGCAACTACCGGCGGTTTGCTCACCACCTGCTCTTTCTGCACGAACGGGCTGGGCGACTTCATGATATACCAGGCCAATCCGGCAGCCAATCCGACACCGATCACCATGCCGACAAGGATGCCGGTCAATAACGGGCTGCCACTCTTGCGCGGCGCGGCGGGTTTGTTGCCAGTGTTTCTGCTCATATTATTACGTTCCTTTTCATTACATTTTGTCCGGAGCATTGACTCCCAGCAGCGCCAGACCGTTACGCATCACTTGCGCGACGGCGCAGATCAAGGAGAGGCGTGCCAACTTGGTCGCTTCATCATCGACCAGAAAACGCGAAGCATTATAGTAGCTATGAAAATCCGCTGCCAAATCCTTCAGGTAAAACGCGATCAAATGCGGAGCCAACTCCGTCGCGGCAGTCTCGATCACTTGCGGGTAGTCGATCAGCTGCTGCAACAAGGCGGTCTCGTACTCGCTGTTCAGCAGGCTGACATCCGCATTCAGCAAGGCTTGCCGTTCGCCATCCCATTGCGCCAGCACCGCGCTGATGCGCGCGTGCGCATACTGGATGTAATAAACGGGGTTGTCGTTGCTTTTGGATTTCGCCAAATCGATGTCGAACACCAGTTGCGAATCGGGATGGCGCGCCGCGAGGAAATAACGCGTCGCATCGCAACCCACCTCGTCGATCAGGTCGCGCAACGTGACATAACTGCCGGCGCGCTTGGAGATTTTCACCTCCTCGCCGTTCTTCAGCACCGTCACCATCTGGTGCAGCACGTAGTCCGGCCAGCCCCGCGGGATGCCCGCATCCAGCGCCTGCAGCCCCGCCCTTACACGGGTAATGGTGCTGTGATGGTCGGCTCCCTGCTCGTTGATCACGCGCGTGAATCCGCGCCGCCATTTATCCAGATGGTAGGCCACATCCGGCACGAAGTAGGTGTAGCCGCCGTCGGTCTTGCGCATCACGCGATCCTTGTCGTCGCCAAATGCGGTGGTACGCAGCCACAGCGCGCCGTCCTGCTCGTAGGTGTGACCGCTGGCGATCAGCTGTTTGACCGTTTCCTCCACCTTGCCGTCGGAATACAGCGCAGACTCCAGCGAGAACACATCAAACTCCACCTGAAATGCGCGCAAATCCAGATCCTGCTCGCGGCGCAGATAGGCCACCGCAAAATGGCGGATCGCCTCGGCATCGTTCACATCGCCTTTGCCGGTGGTATGTTGATCGTCCGCCTCCACGGTTTCTTTCGCCATATAGCTGCGCGCCACATCCGCAATGTAATCGCCGCGATAGCCCGCTTCCGGCCAGGACGGATCATCCGGCGTAACACCCTTGCAACGCAGTTGCACCGACAAGGTCAGGTTGTCGATCTGCACACCTGCATCGTTGTAATAAAACTCGCGCGTCACATTCCAGCCCGCCGCATGCAGTACGTTGCACAGGCAATCGCCCACCGCCGCGCCGCGGCCATGCCCTACATGCAGCGGCCCGGTCGGGTTGGCCGAAACGAACTCCACCTGCACCTTGCGTCCCGCGCCGATATGCACATGCCCGTAACCCGCACCCGCCTGCAATACACCGCACACCACACCCTGCTTGGCCGCAGTGGTAATAAACACATTAATGAATCCGGCCCCGGCGATCTCTACTTTCGCCACCGCATCGGAAGCCGGCAGCGCCGCGATCAATGCCTGCGCGATGTCGCGCGGCGACTTGCGCAGCGGCTTCGCCAACTGCATCGCCAGATTGCACGCGTAATCGCCGTGCGCTGCGATCTTTGGGCGTTCGATCAGCACCTCGGTCTGCGCAACGTCTGGCGCGACCTCGCGCAATGCCTGCGCGAACAATTCGGAAAGATGGGATTTAAAATTCAATACGACAGACATGAAACGGCACCTTTAGACAGTTGCGGATTATAACATTGGCCAGCCGGCAACAGGTTACAGAGGAAGTTTGAAAATACCCGCTGCTTTACGCCTAATCTGCTTACCCGATTACGCCCCACTGCCGAACAATACAACTCCCATGCATCGCCAAACAATTTCCCCACCGAATTACGGCAAAAACAACCGTGCCACGGCACCTGGATTGGAGGGAAAATAAAAATGAATATACGAGGCGGTCAGACGCTGTTGCTGATACACCGCTTCGCCGGTTTCGCCGCCGTTTGGGCACACACCAAACGCGCTGAAAGCCAGTCTGGTTTGCAGTCGCGAGTAATGAAAGGTATGTCCGCGCAACGCGCCCTGCGGCAACTTGATACTTTGCAGCGCGAGCGCGCTCAAACGCGGCTGCATGACCGCATCGCCATCCAGCAACCCGAGCAAATCAGACTGCCGGCCATGCACATCAGCAAGCGAGCGCAAGGTATACAGCATACCGCCGCATTCGGCGAGAATCGGTTTTTGCGCGGCATGATGGGCGCGGATAGCGGCAAGCATGGCTGTATTTTCCGCCAAGCCCGACAAATGCAACTCCGGATAACCGCCCGGCAGATACAAGCTATCCGCCTCCGGCAATTCGGCATCTTTGAGCGGCGAAAAGAAACTCAACCGGGCACCCAACGCCTCCAGCACGTCCAGGTTGGCGCGGTACATGAATGAAAAAGCGGCATCGCGCGCGACAGCAATCTTCACGCCATCCAGTTCACGCACCACCACGGGCTGCGCTGCGGGAGCGAACGCCACGGGGGGCGGCAAACCGGTATCCGCGTGCTCCGCCCATAACTGCGCTGCGCGCGCAATGCGCTGTTCGATGTCGGGCAGCTCCGCCGCTTGCAGCAAGCCCAGATGACGCTCGGGCAAATCAATCTCCGCGGCACGCGGTAGCGCACCGCAAAATTTGATCGTGGACGGCAATCGTTCCGTGAGCATTGCCGCATGGCGCGCGCTGCCAACACGGTTCGCGACCACGCCGTAAAACGGCAATGCCGCATCCAACTGCGACAAACCATATGCCAGTGCGGCAAAAGTCTGCGCCATCGCACCGGCATCGATCACCGCCAGAACGGGAATACCGAAGCGCTTGGCCAGATCGGCACTGGAGGACATACCGTCAAACAGACCCATCACACCTTCGACGAGAATCAGATCGGCTTCCTCGGCCGCCTGATAGAGCAAAGCGCGGCAGTGCGCTTCGCCGCCCATCCACAGATCAAGCTGATACACCGGATGACCGGAGGCACGCTCGAGAATGGTGGGATCAATAAAATCAGGGCCGACCTTGAACACGCGCACCACGCGCCCCTGGCTGCGGTGATATGCCGCAAGCGCGGTAGTGACGGTGGTTTTACCCTGACCGGAAGCAGGAGCACTGATCAGCAGCGCGGAACAATGGCGCACAGGCATTTGGGAGCCTCTAAAAATTTAGAGTTCGCCCAAATGCAAGGCGCGAAAGAAATTTCGCGGCGCAGCATATGGATAATATGTAAGCAAGGAATTTTTTTCGCAACACAGCAGTTGGGATGAAATCTGGATTTTTAGAGGTTCCCATTACAGTTCGATGCCTTTCTGCGCCTGAACACCGGCATCGAAGGCATGCTTGATCGGGCGCATCTCCGTGACGGTATCTGCGTATTCGATAAGCGCGTCCGGCGCGGCCCGTCCGGTCAACACCACATGCTGCATCACCGGCCTGTTGCGCAAGGCTTCAAGTACCTGCTCAGTCTGCAGGTAGTTCAGTTTCAACGCGATATTGATCTCGTCCAGTACTACCAGCGCAATATCGGGGTTATTCAACATACCGCTGGCGATATTCCATGCAGCCTGCGCCGAAGCGATATCACGCTGCTTATCCTGCGTTTCCCAGGTAAAGCCTTCGCCCATCACGTGATATTCAACTTCCGGAAAGCGGCGAAAAAAAGTTTCTTCACCGGTGGAAAAACTGCCCTTGATGAATTGCACCACCCCGACATGCATACCATGCCCGAGTGCTCGTGCAACCATGCCGAATGCCGCACTGCTTTTGCCTTTACCGTTACCGGTATGCACCAGCACCACACCGCGATTCTCGGTGGCGCCGGCGATTTTGGCATCGACGATTTCCTTATGGCGTTGCGTGCGGGCGCGGTGCCGCTCATCCGCAGCGCTATTGTCACCCATTATTCAGCTTTGACAGCCGCCGTTGCACGCGCCGACCACACCGCATACAACGCGGCAGCACAAGCCAGATATAACAAGCTGCTGGTCAGAGAAGGAACATAATACTGTGCGGCGCGCGACAGATACTCGGCCACGTTGGTATTGGTGTAACGCCCCGAGAACCAATAGAAAGACCCATTGGAGATAAAGAATGCCGTGCTCAGCGACGCAAACGAAATTCCGGCAAAAACACCCAGACTGCGCATGCTGTACTGGTGAATGCGCGCATAGTAACGGCCTGCAAACCATAATACCGCATAAGTCGGAATCAGGAACCAGTAGGCTGGCGTAACGCACCAATCACTCACACCCAGATGGGTGATCGCCACATAATCCAGCGCGCCCGCTTCAAGCAGCAACCCGGCAAACAACAGCGGGCTGGCGATAAAAAAACCGGCCAGCAGGAATACCGCCACGGAAGCATCCGGCAAATGCAGCGGACTGCCGAAATGGTGCATACGCGTGGCCGCCATCAGTGCCACCAGAGACAAACCAATCAACATCGAACGTTGGGATAACAGTTTCATATTGCGCTCCTTAAAAAATTAACATTAACACTTAAAATTCAAACTACCTGATCAAATCTTGGGATGATAATTCAGTGTGAAGTATAACCCACGTCCCGCCTGATTATAGAACTGCGCGGTCTCATATTGTTTGCCCAGCAAATTATCGATTCGCCCCTGCACCAGCCAATCCGGCGCAACACGATACTCGGCACGCACATCGAACAAGGCGTAACCCCCCAAACGCTTGGAGGCAGTATTCGCCACATCATCGAAACGCCGCCCCTCGGCATACAGTGAACCGGCCAGACGATAGGCATCAAAATCACGCGCCACTTCGATGCGCATCGTTTCGGTTGCGCGACGATTCAGCAGCTTTCCCTTGTTTACACCAGACGTCTGGCGCGGGTCTTGCAGGGTCAGCGTAGTATTGATATCCAAAACGTACAAATGCGTTTGCAACTGCCCCTCCAAGCCGTTGATGCGCGTCGCATCAATATTCGTCGGTATGAACACTCCGCCGGTATTGACCCAACTAATCCAATTCTTCCCGGTGATTTGATAAGCATTCAAGGACCACTTTCCCCATACACCGTGATTGCTCAATCCTACCTCCATGCTATGCGACAACTCGGGGAGCAAATTCGGATTGCTGGAGGCAAAAACCGATGTCGGGTAATACAAATTATTAAAAGTCGGAGCCTTGAATGCCGTGCCATAGGAAGCCATCAGTCGCGTCGTGTCATTGATCGCATAACCATAGCCCAATCCGCCGGTGTTGTGGCCACCGAACTGCTGATTGTCATCATGCCGCGCACTGGCCTGCAGGCTATGCACGCCAAAGCTGCCCTGATATTGCCCAAACAATGCACGATTATCGCGTGTCGTCCGGGCAAAGGCAGTAGCGCTGGAGATACGATCATTTTGATAATCCAGCCCCACCGTGAACAGATGGTCGGCACCCACGGCAAAATCGTTCTGCCAGGACAAGCTATCGCGCTGCGTATTAAAGCGCGAACTAAATACACCATTCAAAAAATTATCAACGTTATCCTGACTTCTCCCGGCGCGAACAGTCATATTCCAGGCTCGTACCGGTGCGAACTTCAGCGAACCGCCCAACACCTCCTGCATACTCTTGGATTCATTCGGGTTACCGTCGAATTTGGCTTTACTGTCAGTATGCAGCACCTGAATATCAGCCACTGCACCACTGTCAAACCGATAACCACTGCTCAAACCCAAGGATAAATTGTGGTAGCCGTCTTTATCCAGATCGGCTCCCGCGACATTACGTTTCGCATTAAAACCGGTCGTGTGTTGTTGGTTGATTTTAGCGTTGAACCAGCCTTGCGTGCCGCCGCCGCTCAAACCTAGCGCGCTATTTAAGGTGCCATAGCCCCCCCCGGTAACACTAAACGAAGGAGTCAGCGCACCACAACCCTTGCGGGTAAAAATCTGGATCACACCGCCGATCGCTTCCGATCCGTACAGGCTGGCACGCGGCCCGCGCACGATCTCGATACGCTCGATCTGCCCCACGGGAATATCCTGAAATGCAGCATAACCATCAGTCGCCGAGCCGACCTTGATGCCGTCCACCAGAACCAGTACATGATTCGCATTTGTGCCGCGCACGTAAACATAGGTTTGCTTGCCTGCTCCGCCACTGTTACTGACAGTCAAGCCAGCCACACCGCGCAGCACATCCGGCAAAGAGTGCGCCTGCAGGCGAGTTATATCCTGACGGGTAATCACGGAAACTGAAGCCAGAGTTGCATCGGCGGATTGCGCGGTACGCGTGGCCGTAACGACCACATCCGACAAGGTATCGTGAACGACTGCGTGAGCATGGGTGCACGCCGCACTGAGCAGCGCGGCAGATAGCCTATATTTCATTTTGAAGCACTCCTGAAAGGTTCCGAGCGTCCCCGCTGGGAAATTAAATTCAGAAAATGCGGTAGGGAGGGGGAAGCAAAAAACTGAACAGCACAACTGTTCATTTTCCGATGCACCGCCCGCAGCATCTCCTGTTCCTTTGCTCTCAGGCCGGTCTCCGGGCTCGCAAGTCTTGATTTACCGCCTTCCCATAAGATCCTTTTGGGGGATTACTCACAGTGGCATATTGGCAAATCCGCACTCGCTTACCGTTGCGGGGGCAGCACAGGCTTAAGGATTGAACCCTCACCTGTTTCCCGTTTAACTCGTCTGCAAGCAGACGAGAACCTCAAAGCAGCGCGAACTTTAACACAGGCACAGGACACACGCTAAAAATCATGCCTGTAAAAAACATCCAAAATCACAAATCGCTTTCAAAACTCCTGCTTACCGTTTGACTTATCAACACTTTTCAAATTATAGTCAATATATGGAAAACGAATTAAATGCTCTGGAAAGCAAACTTGCGCAACTGATACAAGTCAGCGGCAAGTTGCGTGCAGAGAACCGTCAACTGCGGCAGGATTTGGCGCACGCGCTGAGCAGCAACCGGCAATGCAGCGACAAGGTGGAAAGCGCCAAGGTGCGTCTGGAAAAATTACTGTCCACTCTCCCCGAAGAACAAACATGAGCGGCACCACCAAAACCCTGGAAATCAAGCTCCTCGACCGGGAGTTACGGGTCGCCTGCCCCGAGGAAGAGCGCGGCGAACTGCTCGATGCCGTCGCTTATCTGGACAAAAGAATGCGCGAGATCCGCGATGCCGGCAAAATTGCCAGTGTCGAGCGCATCACCATGATGGCCGCACTCAACATCACCCACGAGTTACTTTCCGTAAAAGTCGGACGCGGCTTTGACCTCGCTGATTTTAAGCGTAGAATGGATTCCATGCAGGCAGCGGTTGACAAGGCATTAGCCGAACAAGATTCGCTGTTTTAGTTTGTCCCCTGCGGTGTTCGTCAGGCCCGTATATTCTTTGAACCAATAAGCTCTGCTTAAGGCCGCGACCCGTGATGTTACTGTTGTGAACGTCCCCAGCCGATGTATTTGGCGGACGTACCTGATGTGACTGGGAAGCTGCCCTCTTGAACCCAGGTTCAAGATGCCGGATCAACGGCACAGGCGGGGGACTTTATTTCAGTGCGACCCGGATTATTTCGGGCCGCACTTTTTATTTTTGAAAACCTCGCGAACAAAAAACATGCGCTACTGGCTGATGAAATCAGAACCGGGCGATTGCAGTATCGACGATCTCGCCAATTTTTCCGACCAAACTGTCGCATGGTACGGGGTGCGCAACTATCAGGCACGCAATTTCATGCGCGACCAGATGCGGGTCGGAGACGGCGCGCTGTTTTATCATTCCAACTGCAAGCAGCCCGGCATCGCCGGTATCGCCACAGTCAGCAGCACCGCCTATCCCGATACCACCCAATTTGACCGCGGCGGCAAATACTTCGATCCAAAAGCTACACAGGAACAACCGCGCTGGTTCAATGTGGATGTGCAACTGGTGCGCAAAATACCGCTTATCAGCATCGACGAATTGCGGCAACATCCGGAACTGGCACGGATGCGCACCTTGCAGCGCGGCAACCGTCTGTCCATCACCCCGCTCGATCCGGCGGAGTGGAACTTTATCCTGAAAAATTTGGTGCGCGATTGAAAGCATGAGGGGCGCGATAAATCGCGCCCCTAGGATATTTCACTATCGATTGGAAAATGGAATTCATGGAATGGTATTTCGCTTATCTCCTGCTCGGCGCATTCGTCGGTTTTTTTGCAGGGCTGTTCGGTATCGGCGGCGGTCTGGTGATGGTACCGGTATTGAGCTTTTTGTTCGAAGCGCAGCACCTTGGCGGAACACAAAACCTGCATCTCGCGCTGGGCACCTCGATGGCCGCCATTCTCTACACCGCCATCTCCAGCGCGCGCGCGCACCACGCGCATGGCGCGGTCAACATGCAAATCGTGCGCGGTCTCACACCGGGCTTGCTGGCAGGCACACTGCTCGGCGCGTTATTCGCCAGCAGCGTCTCGCAGGTTTATCTGGCCAGTTTTTTTGCGCTGTTCGTGTATTTCGCTGCCGCGCAGATGTTGCTTGAGCTGAAGCCCGCAGCAACCCGACAACTGCCCGGACACATCGGCCTGACACTGGTCGGTAGCTTCATCGGTGCGGTCAGCAGCCTGGTCTCGATCGGCGGCGGCACATTAAGCGTACCGTTCATGCTGTGGCACAACATCCCTTTCAGACAAGCCGTCGGCACCTCGGCCGCGCTCGGTTTTCCCATCGCGGTTGGCGGCACGATAGGCTACATTGTCACCGGCTGGGCGCTGCACACACTGCCATCAGGGACACTCGGCTTCGTCTATCTCCCCGCGCTGCTCATGCTCGTCGCCGGCAGCACCTTCACGACACCGCTCGGCGCAAAAGCCACCCATAGCCTGCCGCTTAAACCGCTGCGCCGCGGCTTTGCCGCATTGTTATTCGTATTGGCAACAAAGATGTTGTGGCAGGCTTTTTAAAAAATCGCGCAACGCAGGTAAGGCAAAAAACGCATTTATACAGTTACAGCATTGCACTGCACTGCACTGCAACCAGACCTTTATTTACCGGCTCTTCCCCGCAACACGTCCCTGTAAAATTTATGGGTATTCTTTCCGCTTTGCTTGGCTAGATACATCGCCTCGTCGGCCTGCTTGATGATCGCTTCAGTATCTACGGAATCATCCGGGTAAAGAGAAATACCGATACTGCCGCCCACATGACATTGCTGCCCCTTCAATTCGAAAGGGGCGGATAAAGCGTTGATAATTTTATTCGCCATCAACGCTGCGTTTTCATCAGATCCGATCTCGTTTAACACAAAGATGAACTCGTCCCCGCCCACCCGCGCCACCGTGTCCGAGGCTCTGATAATCTCCTTGAGCCTTTTGGCAACGCCCTTGAGCAGCAAATCCCCCGCATCATGCCCCAGCGTATCATTGACCTTCTTGAACCCGTCCAGATCGAGAAACATGATGGCCACTTTGTAATTGTTACGCTTGGCCAAATGCATGGAATGCTCAACACCTTCCATAAACAGTGCGCGATTCGGCAGACCGGTCAAATAATCGTAGTGAGCCAGATGCGCAATTTTCTCTTCGGCTTGTTTGCGCTCGGTAATATCCCGGACAATGCCTACAAAGTAACGCAGCCCGCCCAACATCATTTCCGATGCGGACAATTCCATCGGAAACTGCTCGCCATTTTTCCTGATCGCCGTCACTTCGCGTCCGCGCACGCCGAGTATCCTAGTCTGCCCGGTCTGCAGGTAATGTTTAAGGTATCCGTCATGCTCGCTGCGCACCGGTTCGGGCATCAACATATTCAAGTTCCTGCCTAGCACCTCGTGTTTTGGATAACCGAAAATTTGCTCGGCGGCCGGGTTGAATCCCTGAATCTCCCCGGAATCATTGATCGTGATAATGCCATCCATCGCGTTATGAATAATGGATTGCAACTGATTCTGGCTTTTTTCAAGCTCCCCCTTGATCTGCTTCAGATTCGTCACCATCTGCCAGAACAGCATAACCTCTGGGCCGCTTGCCATCCGCTTATCGCCAAAAACCTTGGCAACCTCTACTGCCATGGCATCATCGTGCGACAGGTTGTAGATGATGCAGTCTGTATAGTCCTTGCACGCCTGAATTGCCTCGACAGGATTGGTATAAGTGGGAACCCCGTATTTTTTTGCCAGTTGCAGCCCGGCTGCCTCAGGATTTTTATCTGCGATGGCAATAACCTTAGCCAGACTTTCTTCCATAAACATTTCCAGCAGCGCAGAACCTCCGCGACCGGCCCCGATGATCAGTACCGGATACCCTTGGATTCTTTGTGCTGTCATGTTCATTCCCTGGTAACTGTGGTGATAAGAGATTTCTCTGAATCTGTCAGAACAGAATAAAAACTATTTATTAGCAATGATGCCAACCCATCTGTTTGGATCGCTCGAAAAAATGACTAAAAACCTTTTTTATTATATGTGATTGCAACAAGCAAGGCTAGGTTCGGCGACTGACACCAATTGACCAAAGATAAAAATTACCAAAAATAGCGCCACGAAGGGATCGTTGCCTCAAGTTACAGGTTACCGAAACGAGGGTAATCTGATAGAAAAACAAGAACTACGCGCTCATCTTGAAGCGATACGGACACGCTATCGGCCTAGCAAAACGCGCAATAGCGAGACAAGCCTGCCGCGACTCTACATCCTTATTTATGCTAATCTGCGCGGGTATTTTTTAGGCACCAGCACAAGCCATGAACAGTTATCTGAAACGCATCCTGAACGCGCGCGTCTACGACGTGGCGATAGAAAGTCCGCTGGAAGTTGCGCCCAACCTGTCGGCACGCATCGGCAACAGAGTTTTGCTGAAACGCGAAGACATGCAGCCGGTGTTCTCCTTCAAGCTGCGCGGCGCGTACAACAAGATGGCGCAACTCACACCCGAGCAACTCAAGCGCGGGGTAATCGCCGCCTCGGCGGGCAACCACGCACAGGGCGTGGCGCTGTCCGCGCAGAAACTCGGCTGCAAAGCCGTCATCGTGATGCCCGCCACCACGCCGCAGATCAAGCTGCAGGCGGTAGCCAGCCGCGGCGCGCAGGTGGTACTGCACGGCGACTCCTATTCCGATGCCTACACCCATGCGCTGGCGCTGGAGAAAAAACACAAGCTGACTTTCGTGCACCCCTACGACGATCCTGACGTGATCGCCGGGCAAGGCACCATCGGCATGGAAATCCTGCGCCAGCACAACCAGCCGATCAAAGCGATTTTCTGCGCCATCGGCGGCGGCGGGCTGATCTCCGGCGTGGCGGCCTACGTCAAGCAAGTGCGCCCGGAAATCAAGATCATCGGCGTGCAACCGGTCGATTCCGACGCCATGTACCAGTCGCTGAAAACCAAGCGCCGCGCCACACTCGAACACGTCGGCCTGTTCGCCGACGGCGTGGCGGTAAAACAGGTCGGGCAGGAAACTTTCCGCCTGTGCCGCGAACTGGTGGACGAAATCATCCTGGTGGACACCGATGCAACCTGCGCCGCGATCAAGGACGTGTTCGAAGACACCCGCTCCATCCTCGAGCCGGCGGGCGCGCTCGCCATCGCCGGAGCCAAGCTGTACGCGGCGCGCGAAAAGCTCAAAAACCAGACACTGGTAGCCGTCGCCAGCGGTGCCAACATGAATTTCGACCGCTTGCGTTTCGTCTCCGAGAGCGCCGAAATCGGCGAAAAGCGCGAAGCGATACTCGCCGTCACCATCCCCGAAACGCCGGGCAGCTTCCGCGAATTCTGTTCCCTGCTGGGCAGCCGCAACATCACCGAATTCAACTACCGTTACGCCGACGCCAAGGAGGCACAGGTGTTCGTCGGCGTACAGGTGCGCGACCCGTCCGAGACCACCAAACTGGTCGCCAGCCTGAAAAAACACAAGCTGCGCACACTGGATCTCACCGACAATGAAATGGCCAAACTGCATGTGCGCCATCTGGTCGGCGGCCACGCCCACGGCATCAAAGACGAAATCATGTTCCGCTTCGAATTTCCGGAACGCCCCGGCGCGCTGATGAATTTCCTCAACCGCATGAACCACAACTGGAACATCAGCCTGTTCCACTACCGCAACCACGGCGCGGACTACGGCCGCGTGCTGGTCGGCATGCAAGTGCCGCACCACGACAAAAAAGCGCTGCGCGACTTCCTCGACAAACTCGGCTACCGTTACTGGGACGAAAGCGGCAACCCTGCGTACCAGCTGTTTCTTGGTTAGAATCGAAGCAGTACCCATTTTGCCAATTGGGGCATCAACAATCTAACCGCCCATAAATAGGCTGTCCCGCCAAATTTGCCCAAATCGGGGCACTACGGCATAATTACACCCTCAATTCTATGAAGATTCGCCATCGCGCAATGAAGCGCAAAGCGCTACGCGGCGACGGCATCTCACAGAGGTTAGCTTTCACATACTACGGTGCGCAAGACCGGCAAGCAGTTACCAACAAACAGACAGCTTTGCATAGCCACTCAGACCAGCCACCAATCAACGAATTCGTAAAGATTCACTTCACTTAAACCGCTTCATCGGGAACATCCAGGAGAAAATTAAATGGCAGCGACGCGTAACGTTACCCCACCAAAATTCAACGACATCACCGGCGCGATCCGCATGCTGGCAGTGGATGCCGTGCAAAAGGCCAATTCCGGCCACCCCGGCGCGCCGATGGGCATGGCGGAAATCGCAGATGTGCTGTGGAACCGCCACCTGCGCCACAATCCTGCCAACCCGAAATGGCCGGATCGCGACCGTTTCATCCTGTCCAACGGCCACGGATCGATGCTGGTTTACGCGCTGCTGCACCTGTCCGGTTACGACTTGCCGATAGAAGAGTTGAAGCGCTTCCGCCAGATGCATTCCAAGACCCCAGGCCACCCCGAATACGGCTACACGCCCGGCGTGGAAACCACCGGCGGCCCGCTCGGCCAGGGCATCACCAACGCGGTGGGCATGGCGATGGCGGAAAAATTGCTGGCGGCGGAATTCAACAAGCCCGGCCACGAGATCGTCAATCACCGCACCTATGTATTCATGGGCGACGGTTGCATGATGGAAGGCATCTCCCACGAAGCCTGCGCGCTGGCCGGCACCTGGGGGCTGGGCAAGCTGACCGCATTCTGGGACGACAACGATATTTCGATCGACGGCCATGTGGACGGCTGGTTCACCGACGACACGCCAAAGCGTTTTGAGGCATACGGCTGGCACGTGGTCTCGGTCAACGGCCATGATTCCGAAGCGATCGACGCGGCGATCAACGCCGCCAAGGCCGTCACCGACAAACCCACGCTGATCTGCTGCAGAACCATCATCGGTGCAGGCTCTCCCAACAAGTGCGGCACCCATGACGTGCACGGTGCCGCGCTGGGCGATGCCGAAGTGGCGGCCACACGCGAACATATCGGCTGGAAATATCCACCGTTCGAAATTCCGGCGCATGTATATGAAGCCTGGGATGCGCGCACCAAGGGTGCTGGGCTGGAAAAACTGTGGAGCAACAAGTTCGCCGAATACAAGGCCGCGTTCCCGAAAGAAGCCGCCGAATTCGAGCGCCGCATCGCGGGTGAATTGCCTGCCAACTGGGCGGCACATGCTGCCGAAGCGATTGCCAAAACCAACGAAAAAGCCGAAACCATCGCCACCCGCAAGGCTTCGCAGAACGCCATCAACGCGCTGGCCCCCGCCCTGCCGGAATTCCTCGGCGGCTCGGCTGACTTGACCGGCTCCAACCTGACCAACTGGACAGGCTGCAAGCATATTCGCGGCAACAGCACCGGCAACTACATCAGCTACGGCGTGCGCGAATTCGGCATGGCGCACATCATGAACGGCATGGCGCTGCACGGCGGCTACATACCGTTCGGCGGCACCTTCCTGATGTTCTCGGAATACGCGCGCAATGCGCTGCGCATGTCCGCGCTGATGAAGCAGCGCATCATCTACGTGTTCACGCACGACTCAATCGGGTTGGGCGAAGATGGCCCGACCCACCAGCCGGTAGAACAAACCGCGACACTGCGCTACATCCCCAACATGGAAGTGTGGCGTCCGTGCGACACGGTCGAATCCGCCGCCGCATGGGTTGCCGCCGTAGAGCGCAAGGACGGCCCGAGCAGCCTGGTGTTCAGCCGCCAGAATCTGGCGTTCCAGAAACGCGATGCGGCGCAGATCGCCGCTATCCGCAAGGGCGCTTACGTGTTGTCCGAAGCCGCAGGCGGCAAACCGCAGGCAATTATCATCGCGACCGGTTCGGAAGTTTCATTGGCGCTGGAAGCGCAAAAGACGCTGGCAGCGGAAGGCATCAACGTGCGCGTGGTGTCGATGCCGTCCACCAACGTATTCGACAAACAGGATCAGGCTTACAAAGACAGCGTGTTGCCGAAAGGCGCGAAGCGCGTGTCGGTCGAAGCGGGCGTGACCGGCGGCTGGTACAAATATGTCGGTCTGGACGGTGCAGTGGTCGGCATGGATTGCTTCGGCGAATCCGCCCCGGCACCGGAATTATTCAAGCACTTTGGCATTACCGCAGACAACGTCGTCAAAGCAGTCAAGGGTGTTTTGTAACAAGCGGCGTGGGCACAAAAACGTGCCCACCCTACCCGCTAACGTTATAGAACCGTAATAATTTTGCTGTAAAATTTTTTACGTAAACTACTGGAGAACTAAAATGACTATCAAAATTGGTATCAATGGTTTTGGCCGTATCGGACGTATGGTGATGCGCGCTATCGCCAAAGACTTTCCTGACATGCAGGTAGTTGCTATCAACGACCTGCTCGAACCCGACTACCTGGCCTACATGCTGAAGTACGACTCCGTGCATGGCCGATTTAAGGGCGAAGTATCGGTTGACGGTGGCAATCTGGTCGTCAACGGCAAGAAGATTCGCCTGTCCGCCGTCAAAGACCCGGCTGAACTGAAATGGAACGAAGTCGGTGCCGACCTCGTGATCGACTGCACCGGCCTGTTCCTGACCAAGGAAAGCTGCGAGAAGCACATCGCCGCCGGTGCTAAGAAGGTCGTGCAATCCGCACCGAGCAAGGACGACACACCGATGTTCGTGTACGGCGTGAACCATACCAAATATGCCGGTGAGACAATCGTTTCCGGCGCGTCCTGCACCACCAACTGTCTGGCTCCGGTCGCCAAGGTGCTGCACGACAACTGGGGCATCAAGCGCGGCCTGATGACCACCGTGCATGCCGCCACCGCGACCCAAAAAACCGTGGACGGCCCATCCAACAAGGATTGGCGCGGCGGTCGCGGCATTCTGGAAAACATCATCCCGTCTTCCACTGGTGCAGCCAAGGCTGTCGGCAAGGTTATCCCGGAACTGAACAAGAAGCTCACCGGCATGGCATTCCGCGTACCGACCTCTGACGTATCGGCAGTCGATCTGACGGTTGAGCTGATCAAGGAAGCGTCCTACGAGGACATCTGCAAGGCGATGAAAGCTGCCGCCGATGGCCCGATGAAGGGTGTGCTCGGCTATACCGACGAGAAAGTGGTTGCCACCGATTTCCGCGGCGAGAGCTGCCCGTCGGTGTTCGATGCGGGTGCCGGTATCGCGCTGGACTCCACCTTCGTCAAGGTAGTGGCTTGGTACGACAACGAGTACGGCTACACCTGCAACATGCTGCGTCTGGTACAGCACGTCGCCAAGTAATCCTAGGAAGTGGTGAGTGGGAAGTGGAGAGTGGGAAAACCCACTGCCCCTACTCCCTACTTCCCACCCCCTAAATTCCCACTTCCCGCTTTTTTATGGAGTAGAACATGTCCATTATCAAAATGACCGATCTGGATCTCAAAGGCAAACGCGTCCTGATCCGCTCCGACCTCAATGTTCCCGTCAAGGACGGCAAAGTCACTTCCGACGCACGCATCACCGCCTCGATGGCGACCATCAATTTCGCGATGAAAGCCGGTGCGAAAGTGATGGTGACTTCGCATCTGGGACGCCCCGAAGAAGGCGTGTATTCCGAAGAAAACTCGCTCAAACCGGTCGCGCATGTCATCGCCGACAAGTTGGGTAAACCGGTGCGTCTGGTCAAGGACTGGGTGGATGGAGGCTTCAATGTTGCCGACGGCGAACTGGTGTTGCTGGAAAACTGCCGCTTCAACAAGGGCGAGAAAAAGAGCAACGATGAGACCGCGAAAAAATACGCCGCGTTATGCGACGTGTTCGTGATGGACGCATTCGGCACCGCACACCGCGCCGAAGCCTCGACCCACGGCGTGGCCAAGTATGCGCCGGTCGCTGCGGCGGGCATGTTGCTCACCGAAGAACTGGATGCGCTGGGCAAAGCGCTGCTCAACCCGGCCCGACCGATGGTGGCGATTGTCGGCGGCAGCAAGGTATCGACCAAACTGACCGTACTGGAATCGCTGGCCGAGAAATGCGAACAGCTGGTGGTCGGCGGCGGCATCGCCAACACCTTCCTCAAAGCCGCGGGCAAGAATGTCGGCAAATCGCTGTGTGAAGACGATCTGGTACCCACCGCGCAGGCGCTGATGGCCAAGATGTCCGCCCGTGGCGCGACCATCCCCATCGCCACCGACGTGGTGGTTGGCAAGAAATTCGATGCCAACGAACCCGCCGTGCAGAAGGATGCCTCCGAGGTGACTGATGACGACATGATTTTCGACATCGGCCCGAAGTCCGCACAGGAAATCGCCGACATCATCATGAAGGCCGGTACCGTGGTGTGGAACGGCCCGGTCGGTGTATTCGAGTTCGACCAGTTCGGCGAGGGTACCAAGACCATCGCGATGGCGATCGCCAACACCAATGCGTTCACTTTAGCGGGGGGCGGAGACACCATTGCCGCGATCCAGAAGTACGACATCTACGACAAGGTATCGTACATCTCCACCGCTGGCGGAGCCTTTCTGGAATTCCTCGAAGGCAAGAAACTGCCAGCAGTCGAAATTCTGGAACAACGCGCCGGTTAATATAAAAGGATCTCATGCTACGCAGAACGAAAATTGTTGCAACCCTCGGCCCGGCTTCCAGCTCCCCGGAAGTACTGGAGAACATGATTCGCGCCGGTGTTGATCTGGTACGGATGAACTTCTCGCACGGCTCGGTAGAAGACCATGTCAAGCGCGCAGAAACAGTGCGTGCAGCAGCTGCCAGAGTAGGTCGCACCGTGGGCATTCTGGCCGATCTGCAAGGCCCGAAGATCCGCGTGCGCAAATTCGAGAACGACAAGATCGTGCTGAATAAGGGCGACATCTTTATTCTTGACGCGGCATGGGACGGTCTCGGCAATCAGGAACGCGTTGGCCTGGATTACAAGGAGTTGCCCAACGACGTCAGCAGCGGCTCGGTGCTGTTGCTCAACGACGGCATGCTGGAATTCGATGTGGTCGAAGTCAAGGGTACTGAGATCGTATGCAAGGTGGTGCGCGGCGGCGTGTTGTCCAACAACAAGGGCATCAACCGCAAGGGCGGCGGACTGACCGCACCTGCGCTGACTGACAAAGACAAGGAAGACATCAAGACCGCCGCGCTGATCAAGGCCGACTATCTGGCGGTATCCTTCCCGCGTTCGGCGGACGACATGAAACTGGCGCGCAAGCTGATGCACGCAGCAGGCGGCAAGAGCCTGCTGATGGCCAAGATTGAGCGCGCCGAAGCCATCACCGTGCTGGATGAAGTCATCGAGGCATCGGATGCCATCATGGTGGCGCGCGGCGATCTGTCGGTGGAAGTCGGCGATGCCGCGGTGCCGGGCCTGCAGAAGCGCATGATTAAAATGGCGCGCGAGAAAAACCGGCTGGTGATCACCGCCACGCAAATGATGGAGTCGATGATCAACAGCCCGATCCCGACCCGCGCGGAAGTTTCCGACGTGGCCAACGCGGTGCTGGACGGCACCGATGCGGTGATGCTCTCGGCGGAAACCGCGGTAGGCGAATATCCGGTGGAAACCATCGAAGCCATGGCGCGCATCTGTCTCAAGGCCGAGTGCGAAGTGGATGCGCATGTGTTCGATCGCCGCGTCACGCAAAAAGAGTTTGCGCGCGTCGACCAGTCCATCGCCATGTCTGCGCTGTTTGCCGCGTCGCATTTCAAAGTCAAAGCGATTGTCGCGTTGACGCAATCCGGTTCGACCCCGTTGTGGATGTCGCGCATGAATGCCGGTGCACCGATTTTCGCGCTGACCCCGCTGAAGGAAACCCTGAGCAAGGTGACGCTGTTCAGCGGCGTGCACCCCATCGAGTTCCATTCCAAAGGCCGCGGACAAATCGAGGAATGGCACCAGATCGAGGAAACACTGTTGAATCTGGGCCGTGTGAAAGAAGGCGACATGGTGGTGATGACGATGGGCGAAGCCTCGGGCAAAACCGGCCATACCAACACCATGAAAATCATGCGCATCGGCGAACATCGCAAGAGTTAACCGCATTACAAATTTGAATTTATTTTAATCAGGAGAAAACAAAATGGCACTCGTATCTATGCGTCAACTTCTCGACCACGCTGCGGAACACGGCTACGGCCTGCCCGCGTTCAACGTGAACAATCTCGAACAGGTCAAGGCCATCATGGAAGCGGCCGATGAAACCAACAGCCCGGTAATCATGCAAGGCTCCGCCGGTGCGCGCAAATATGCCGGTGAAGCATTTCTGCGCCACCTGATCGAAGCTGCGGTGGAAATGTATCCGCACATCCCGGTGGTGATGCATCAGGATCACGGCGCATCGCCCTCCATTTGCATCCAGTCGATTCGCTCCGGCTTCTCCAGCGTGATGATGGACGGCTCGCTGATGAGTGACGGCAAGACACCGTCCAGCTTCGAATACAACGTCAACGTTACCCGTCAGGTGGCGGAAATTTCCCACGCGGTCGGCGTATCCGTCGAAGGCGAACTGGGCTGCCTCGGCTCGCTGGAATCCGGCAAAGGCGAAAAGGAAGACGGCCACGGCGCGGAAGGCACGCTCGATCATTCGCAACTGCTGACCGACCCGGACGAAGCCGCCGAATTCGTCAAGGCGACCCAAGTGGACGCATTGGCAATCGCCATCGGCACCAGCCACGGCGCATACAAATTCACCCGTCCGCCCACCGGCGCAGTGCTGCGTATCGACCGTATCAAGGAAATCCATGCGCGCATCCCGAACACCCATCTGGTGATGCACGGCTCCTCCAGCGTGCCGCAGGAATGGCTCAAGATCATCAACGAATTCGGCGGCGCGATGGGCGAAACCTACGGCGTACCGGTCGAAGAAATCGTCGAAGGCATCAAGAATGGCGTGCGCAAAGTCAACATCGACACCGACCTGCGCATGGCCTCCACCGGCGCGACCCGCCGCTACCTGGCGCAAAACCCCAAGGACTTCGACCCGCGCAAATTCCTCGCCGCCACCACCAAGGCGATGAAAGAAATCTGCAAAACGCGTTACGAAGCCTTCGGCGCAGCGGGTCAGGCAGGCAAGATCAAACCGATCTCGCTGGAAGCAATGGCAACCCGCTACAGCAAGGGCGAACTGAACGCCATCGTCAAGTAAGCACAGGCGTATCTCCATGAAAAAGGCGGCTTCGGGCCGCCTTTTTTGCGCCCGGTGGTTGTATGTCGCGCAGGCAGCGGATTTACCCGCGCAACACATTAACAGGCAACCCGGCTTGATTGTTTGCGGCAAAAAGCATAAAGTAAGAATTCCTTACTTTAACTAATTGGAGAAATGTCATGCTCGCCAAAATGACTTCCAAAAACCAACTCACCCTGCCCAAGAGCATCACCAGCGCGATTGGCCCCGCGGAATACTTCGACGTGGAAACACGCAACGGACAGATAGTGCTCACCCCGGTGCGCATCCAGCGCGGCGATGCGGTGCGCGCCAAACTCGCCGAGCTGGATCTGGATGAGCAGGACATTGCCGATGCGGTCGCATGGGCGCAAAAATCCCCTGCATCCAAAAAATCCGCGAAGTAATGCCGCGTTCAAAACACCTGCCCCGCGTAGTCATCGACACCAACCTGGTGTTATCCGCGCTGGTATTTGCGCAGGGGCGATTGTCGCCGCTGCGCCTTGCGTGGCAAGGCACACGCTGCCAGCCACTACTGTCGAGCGTCACTGCCGCAGAGCTGATCCGTGTGCTGGGCTACCCGAAATTCAAACTCTCCGCAGAAGACCGGCAAGAGCTGCTGGCCGACTATCTGCCTTACTGCGCCACGGTGCGCATGCCCGCCAAACCTCCTGCAACGCCCGCGTGCCGCGACAAATTCGACTTGCCGTTTCTGCAACTCGCCATCGCGGGCAAGGCGGATTATCTGGTGAGCGGCGATCAGGACTTGCTGAGCCTCGCCGGCCAGTTTGTCTGCCCCATCATCACCGCCGACCAACTCATGAAAATGCTCAACCCATAACCGGCAATAACATTGACATGACATGGTCTGTGGGATGGGTTAACGGTATGATTCGACAAATAACCGACGAGAAAATTGCTTCCATCCCTGCCCCGCGACCACATTTACCGGTGACGACATGAACGACCTCGAATCTATCAAAATACGGCTGCGCGCCTTCGCTGCAGCCCGCGGATGGGAGCAATTCCATTCCCCGAAAAACATTTCAATGGCCCTGATTGTTGAAGCGGCAGAATTGGTTGAGCATTTCCAATGGCTCACCGAAGAACAGTCCAAAGCGCTGCAACCCGAACAATTGCAACAGGTGCGGGAAGAACTCGCCGACATACAAATCTACCTGATCCAAATTGCCGACAAACTCAATGTCGACCTGCTGGATGCGGCCAACAAAAAGATTGACCTTAACGCCAAGAAATATCCCGCTGAAGAAGTGCGCGGCAGCTCAAAAAAATACACCGAAGCCAAATAAAACAACTCCCCAACAACAGCCATACATAGGGGTAGCCAGACCATCCATTTGCCCAAATCTGTTAGCATTCGCGACACTGCACAACAAGCAGGGATACGGGGCAGGTTATGACAGGCAAGAACGCGCTCATCGCTACAGGAAACATCGAAGCAAAAATCCTGCCCCTCCGTGGACAGAAGGTCATGCTGGATGCCGATCTGGCGGAACTGTATGGCGTGGAAACCAGGGCATTTAACCAAGCCGTTAAGCGGAATGCTGAACGGTTCCCGGAAGATTTCATGTTTCAACTCACTCTCGAAGAATATGCTTCTTTAAGATCACAATTTGTGACCTTAAAGACCGGTCGCGGCCAACACCGGAAATACATGCCCTATGCCTTCACCGAGCACGGCGCACTGATGCTGGGCAACGTGTTGAAATCGGAGCGTGCCGTCGAAGTCAGCCTGATGGTGGTGCGCGCATTTGTCCGCTTGCGCGAGCTGATTGCCGAGCACAAGGAACTGGCGCAAAAGCTCAATCAACTGGAGCGCAAGGTTGGCGCGCATGACCGTGCTATAGCCGAGATTATCAGCGCCATCCGCGAACTGATGGCTCCCGCGGAGCCGAAAAAGAAACGTCCTATCGGCTTTGCGCCGTGGAAAGAAAAGTGATGCTGTTTTCACCCGGCGCGTGAAAGAGCTGGCCGAACGCAACGAAACCCCGCTACCCGTACTGACCGGCAACGTGGCCGCCTTGAGCGCGAAGCTGGGATATCAGCTGCAAAAATAGTCTTTTATTAAAGAAAATTGTTATAATTTAAATAACAAGATTTCTTATTAAAGGCTCACACCATGCACAGAGACATCACCGGTCGATATATCTCCAGCCCAGCAGGCGGAGAAATGGTGAATGCCTTTGTGCCCAACCCATTGCCGCCCACCCCTGCGCTGGAAATAAACGAGGCGCGGCAGCGTCTGCTCGAACGCGCCACGCTGGCGCTCGGGCGGCTTGACAGCGTAAGCACACTGCTCCCCGATCCACAGCTTTTTCTGTACGCCTACGTGCGCCGCGAAGCCGTATTGTCCTCGCAGATCGAAGGCACGCAATCCTCGTTGTCCGACCTGTTGCTGTTCGAGCTGGACGAAGTGCCCGGCGCGCCTTTTGACGACGTGGTGGAAGTATCCAATTACCTCGCCGCGCTGGAACATGGCATGGCGCGCCTGCGCGCAGACTTCCCGCTGTGCAACCGACTGTTGCGCGAAATGCATGTCCACCTGATGGCGCGCGGTCGCGGCAGCGACAAAGCGCCGGGAGAATTCCGCCGCAGCCAGAACTGGATCGGCGGCACCCGCCCCGGCAAGGCCCGTTTCGTGCCGCCTCCGCCGCTGGAAGTCGAACCATGCATGGCCGCGCTGGAACAATTCTTCAACCAGCCCGCCGCTGCAACCCCCGTGCTGATCAAGGCCGCGCTGGCGCATGTGCAATTTGAAACCATTCACCCGTTCCTCGACGGCAACGGCAGGCTGGGTCGCCTGCTAATCGCGCTGCTGCTGCATCAGGGCGGCCTGCTGACGCAGCCGCTGCTCTATCTCAGCCTGTATTTCAAACAGCATCGCCCCGAGTATTACGAGTTGCTCGACCGGGTGCGCACCCAGGGCGATTGGGAAGCCTGGGTGGACTTCTTTCTCGAAGGTGTCGAGCAAACCGCGCAAGGCGCGGTGCAAACAGCGCAGCGGCTGATCGCCTTGTTCCAGCAGGATAGCAAACGCATTCAGGCCACCGGGCGCGGTGCCGCCAACGCCCTGCGCGTGCTCTACGCCTTGCGCAGCCACCCCGTCGCCACGCTCAAGCTGCTGCGCACGGAAACCGGCATGAGTTTCCCCACCGTTGGCAAAGTCATGCAAAGCCTGATGGAACTCGGCATCGCGCGCGAACTCACCGGCCAGCGTCGCAACCGCGTATTCGTGTACGACGGCTATTTGAATATCCTCAATGAAGGCGGCGAGGCGCTATGAGTGCGGTAGGCATAATGAGCCGCTGGCGGTGCGCCGGGCGAGGCAACCAAGGTGGTCGCAAATTGCGACCACCTACTTTGAGGTCACAATTCGGCATGGTCTGCGGGGTGAGTTTAACGGTATGATTCGGCAAATAACCGGCGAACAGTCAGAGTCGATCACAAATTACGGCAGCCTTGTGCCGTGAAAAATAATACCGCCCAATCGGATGCCAAATAATTGAAACTGGAATCGGTCACAGAATGAATATTCTGCAATACGAATCAAAAATCTGGGCAACCGCGGATTTGTTGCGCGGCTGCGGCATCAAGGAATCGGAATGGCCGTCATTCATGATGCCGTTCTTTGCCTTGGTGATGATCGAAAGCCGCCTGGTGCGGATGTTTGACGACCTCAAGGCCGACATCGGCGAAAAGAAATTTGCCGGGATCAAGAAGGATGATTTGTACGACATGATCAAGGATAAAGGACAAGGCTACAACATCTTCATTTTTGAAAAAGGCCAGTCGTTAACCGACATCTGCAAGAACGACAAATCCTTCGATATCGACTTTGAAGCCTACCTCAAAGGCTTCGACGGCGAGACCAAAGACCTGCTCGGTGTGGACGCGACCGAGGGCGAGAAATTCCTCGACATAAAGGGCGTGATCACCAAGCTCAAGGCCAAGAAAATCCTGTTGGGCTACACCAAGCTGTGGGCGGAGATCGACCTCAAGCCTTTCAATAACTCTGAAATCACCACACTGGAAGAGCACATCAAACGCAAGTGGGCGGACATCTCTGCCGAAACGGCGGGGGAGCAATACACGCCGGACGATGTGATCGCGCTGATCGCCGAAATCATCGCCTCCAAGATCGAGGAATCCGGCACGCTGCTGAAAATTTACGACTGCACCTGCGGCGGCGGCAACATGTTGTTCGGTGTGGAAGACCGCATCAACCAGAAATTCAAACGCCTGACGCAAACTTTTGGACAGGATTGGAACGACGCGCTGTACGCGCTGGCCAAGATCGAAAGCCGCTTCCGCCCCGATTCCAAAATCGAACACGGCAACACGCTGGTGGACGACAAGTTTTACAACGAAGAATTCGATGTGGTCGTCGCCAATCCGCCCTATGGCGTGAGCTGGAAAGGTTACGAAAAAGACATCACCCACGACAAGACCGGGCGCTTCAAATTTGTGCCCTCGATCTCGGACGGACAACTGCTGTTCATGCAGCACCTCATCTCCAAGCTCGACAGCGTCGGCATGGGCGTGGTGGTACACAACGGCTCGACGCTGTTCAGCGGCGATGCCGGTTCGGCGGAAAGCAACATCCGCAAATGGATGCTGGACAGCGACGTGGTGGAAGCGGTGATCCAGTTGCCAACCGACGAGTTTTTCAACACCGGCATTTACACCTATCTGTGGGTGCTGAACAAAAACAAACAGCCGCACCACAAAGACAAGGTGATGCTGATCAACGCCAGCGAAAAATTCAAACCGCTGAAAAAAAGCAAAGGCTCCAAGCGCAAAGAAGTCGATGCAGCCAGCCGCCTCGACATCGTCACCACGCTTACCGCCTACCAGGACAACGATTACGCCCGCGTGTATGACAAGGAGTTTTTCTACTTCAACAAACAGGGTGTCCTGCTCACCAACGTGGACGAACGGGGCAACAGCTTTGCAGCCAAATTGAAAGATGGCAAGAGCAGCGAGAAACTCGCACCAATCAGCCTGAGCAACGGCGAACGCGAAATCACCGAATTCGTCATCACCAGCGCTGCAAACGGCTTTTGTAGGGTGGGCACAACGTTGTGTGCCCACGCGGATGATGAGATAAACGGTGGGCAAAATTTGCCCACCCTACCCGCTTATTTCGAGCAATACATCAAGCCCTTCATCGCCAGCCTGGATTACAAGGAACAGCCGCTGGTCGTCACCACCAGTGTAGGGAAATACTATTTCGATACCGAACGGGAAACTCTGATCAAGGAAACCGCCGTAAAGAAAGAAGTGCTGGGCTGCGGCAAAATCGTTGTCAAAGCCGCGCTGAAAAACGCCAGCAAAACTCAGCCCGAACGCATCGAAATCAGCGTGGAACTCACGCCCGACTATCAGAAGGACTACGAGATCATTCCTTTCCACAAGGACGCATCCGCCAACCAGGCAGCCATCGCAGCCTTCATGGCGAAGTACATCAGCAAGCCGTTTGAATATCTGGAAAACGTGGTGGGCGTGGAGATCAACTTCAACAAGATTTTCTACCAGCCGGAGAAGCTGCGGGCAGTGAGCGTAATTCTGGGCGAGATTGCCGCGCTGGATGAGGAGTTGCAGGCGCTGGAAGCGGGGCTGGCGCTGTGACTCAAGCCCATGTGCGTTATGACGCTTATAAGGACAGCGGCATCGAGTGGCTGGGCGAAGTGCCTGCGCACTGGGAAGTCACAAGAAACAAGGATATTTTTGAGGAACGAGGTGATTTGAGTATTTCCGGTGATGAAACTTTACTCACCGTATCTCATATAACCGGGGTTACTCGTCGCTCAGAAAAAAATGTAAACATGTTTATGGCAGAGACAATGGAGGGCTATAAACTTTGCCAAACTGGCGACCTGATTATCAACACTATGTGGGCATGGATGGGTGCATTGGGGACAGCCAACGAAGCAGGAATTTGCAGCCCCGCTTATGGTGTTTATAGACCGAAAAAACATACGCATTACAACCATAAATATTTCGATTATTTATATCGAACGCCCCATGCAGTAACGGAAATGACAAAAAATTCCAAGGGAATTGTGTCTTCTCGATTGAGACTTTACCCCAAGGATTTCTTTCAAATACAAACAGCGTTGCCGGATGAAACAGAACAAACTGCCATCGCCGCCTATCTCGACACCAAGACCGCACAGCTTGATCGCAAAATAGAGCTGCTCGGCCAGAAGGCGACGCAGTACGGCAAGCTCAAGCAATCCCTCATCAACGAAACCGTCACCTGTGGGCTAGATAAAACCGTGGCGATGAAAAACAGCGGGGTCGAGTGGCTAGGCGAGGTGCCCGCGCATTGGGATTTGAAGCGGGTTAAGGAAGTCTGCGACATCAACAAAAGCACGCTTTCTGAAAAAACATCCCCCTCTTATGAATTTGATTATGTCGATATTGGCAGCGTGACATACGGCGTTAAAGGTTTCATAAAGGAGCGAATGACATTTGATGTGGCACCGTCGAGAGCAAAGCGTATTGTCCAAAAAGGAGATACGATCATTTCAACGGTGCGCACGTATTTGAAAGCTATCGCGTCCATTGACGAGGAGGTAAGCAATTTAATTGTTTCAACTGGCTTTGCGGTCATTTCCCCGCGAAAAACAATGGCAAATAAATATTGCTCTTATTTGCTAACGTCAAATTGTATCGTTGATGAAATATGCGTCTTGTCCACAGGGGTCAGTTATCCCGCAACTAACGCTACGGTGATCGGAGATTTGTTTTTCCTTGTCCCGCCAATCTCTGAACAACACGCCATCGCCGCCTACCTCGACGAAAAAATCGCCCACATCGACCGCATCGTCGCCACCCTCAACACCCAGATCGACAAACTCCGGGAACTGCGCAAAACGCTGATTAACGATATAGTCACGGGCAAAATTTGCATAGTCGAACAAGGCGGTGCGGGAGCATTAACCCGGCCTGCTACGGAACGGGGATAGCATGGCGACGACAATCCAACAAATTGACGCATGGCGGGCAGCGCATTCCGAGCACCAGCGACTGGAGTTCAAGGAAGCGAAGACGCAGTTCGACAACCGCAAGCTGTACAAATACTGCGTGGCGTTGGCGAATGAAGGCGGCGGGTATCTGCTGCTCGGCATCGAGGATCAGCCACCCCGCAGGGTGGTAGGCACGGCGGCTTTCAAAGACCCGGTAGAGATGGTGTCCAAGATGTTTCAGGCGCTGGGGTTTCGGGTGGAAATCGAGGAGGTGCAGCATCCAGATGGCCGGGTGCTGGTGTTTCATATTCCGGGTCGCCCGCGCGGCACGGTTTACGATTTCGAGGGCGCTTACCTCATGCGCGCCGGTGAAGAATTGGTGCCGATGAGCGAGGATAGGCTGCGGTCTATTTTTGCGGAGGGGCAGCCAGACTGGTTTTCTCAGGCGGCATTGACTGGCTGCGAGGACGACAAGGTAGTGCAATTGCTGGATACGCAGAGCTATTTCGATATGCGGCATTTACCGTATCCGGTCAATCGGGCGGGCGTGCTGGAGCGTTTCGATAGTGAGAAGCTCATCCAGCGTCAGGACGGCGGATGGATGATCACCAATCTTGGGGCGATCTTGTTTGCCAAGAAGCTGGAGCAGTTTGACCTATTGGCGCGCAAGGCCCCGCGGGTGATCGTTTACGAAGGCAATAACAAGCTAAAAACGAAGCTGGATAAGCCGGGCATGAAAGGTTATGCGGTGGGCTATCAGGGCTTGGTGGAGTTTATCTACGGGCTGGTGCCTTCAAATGAGGTGATCGAGCAGGCGCTGCGGCGCGAGGTGAAGATGTTTCCGGAAATTGCGGTGCGCGAACTGGTGGCGAATGCGCTCATTCATCAGGACTTCACCCAGACCGGCGCTTCGGTGATGATCGAGATTTACGCTGACCGGATGGAGATTTCAAACCCCGGCAAACCTTTCATTTCGCCGGATCGGTTTATCGACGAATACCAGTCGCGCAATGAGCGCCTGGCGGATTTGATGCGGCGGCTGGGTATTTGCGAAGAGAAAGGCAGCGGCGTGGATAAGGTCGTGCAGGCGGCGGAAGTATTTCAATTGCCCGCACCTGATTTCAGGGTGGGTGAAAAAAGGACTTCGGCCATCCTGTTTTCCCACAAGGCCTTTGAGGATATGGATCGCAATGACCGTATTCGTGCGACCTATCAGCATTGCTGCCTGCGTTATGTCATGAACGAGAAGATGACGAATCAAAGTTTGCGGGAGCGGTTTAATCTGCCGGAGAAAAAGTCTGAGGCGGTGTCACGCGCCATTCGTGATTCAGTCGAAGCGGGCAAAATCAAGCTGGCCGACCCGGAGCAGGCTTCTTTGCGCTATCGGAGCTATATCCCGTTTTGGGCATGATTCTCATTTAGACGGGAATAGGCACAAGTGCCTACATCAGGCTAACTGTTTAATTGTTCGAGTATTTCTTATTTAGACGCAAATCGCCAATGCCAGCACTTAATGAAGCCACTGTCGAAGACACCGGACAAGCTATCGAACAAGCCGGGCTTCCCGTAGGTCGGGCTTTAGCCCGACTTGTCGGGTTGAAACACGACCTACAAATGCGCGTGTTATCAGAAAATTAGAGGCCAGTTAGCCACATGAACGAATTACACCTACAAGATAAATTTCTGATTCCGTTTTTTCGTGATGGTTTGGGCTATAAGGAAGTCAAAGCCAATACCATCACGCAATCGCTGATTATCGAGGAAGATTTGCAGGCGTTTATCTCGGACACTGAGCTGAATAAAAAGCCCTACGAAACTTTGCTGAAGAAATACCACGGCGATGCCAAGCTGTTGTTGCAGGAATTGATCGCGCTGATTCAGGAGCGCATTGCCAGCAGCCGCAACATGGCTTTGTTCATCAATGCCAATAAGTCCATCAGCTTGCACGGCATCAAGCTGCATCTGTTTTACACCAGCGACAGCGTAATCCACGACAATGCGCTGTTCGATGAAAATATCTTTTCTGTGGTGCAGGAGCTGCCGTATAAATTTAGCTTTCAGGGCAAGCAGGTGTTTTCTTTCCGCCCGGATGTGGTGCTGTTTGTGAATGGCATTTATCTGGGCTACAGCGAATTAAAGTCCAACTACACCAACCAGAGCGCCAGCAAGAATGGCCGCGGCAAAGTCATCAAGGATTATTTTGAGGCGGTGAAGGTCTACCACCAGCATATCGACAACAACGCCATGTTGAGTGAAAACGAGAAGCTGACCGTTCGCAAGGATTTCCTCAAGATTTTTGAGAAAGCGATTCATATCACCACCACCGACATCGGCGAGACTTTTGTGATTCGCACCATCGCGGATTATTTCGACGAGATTCTAGCCTCCTGCCGCGAAGGCAAGTTCGACCGCGAAGAGGTTGAGAAAAAAGCCCACGGCGTATTCAAGCCGTATCCGCTGCTGAAGCCGGATGCCGACAAGAAGGATAAGCTGAAAGAGCTGTTCGCAGCGCTGTATGGCAAGTTTTACATCGAAAAAGAAATTCTGTATTACAACTTCATCGAGCGCGATGTGGTCGTTATCAAGGGCGTGAAAGAGGTCAAAAATGAAACCGGTCATTTGATTTCACCGCGCCCCAAACAGAAATTCGGCACCGACAAGATCATGGCCAAGATTGATGAGTTTTTGGCGCATGAGCAGGAACCCGATTATTTTGAAAAGCTGCTGGAAAAGCAGCTGGCTGGCGTGGGCGAAGCCAAGAAAAAAGAGCTGCTGGAAAAGCGCAAAGCCTATTCCAATAACAAAAACGTGTATTCATTGCTGATGCAGTACGCGGCTGGGTTCGGCAAATCAAACATCATCGGCTGGTCGGCCTTGCAGTTGAAAGACTTGCGGCGGGATGGTGACTACGTTTACGACAAGATCATGATCGTGGTGGACAGGTTGCAGCTGCGCGGCCAGATTGATTCGCTGATGCTGAACATGAACATCGACAATCGCATGGTCATGGAAGCGAAGGATAAAAAATCCTTTCAGGAGGCGCTGGCATCCGATACCCGGCTGGTGATTGTGAATTTGCAGAAATTCGGCGCGGTGCGAGAAATGCTGGATGCAGACGTGCTGAAAAAACTTGCCAATATGCGTATCGCGTTCCTGATCGACGAGATACACCGCTCCAACAGCGGCGACCAGCACGAGGATATGGTGAGCATTTTCGACGAGCTGCAAAGCCCGTTCGATAATGCCGCGTATGCCGCAGGCCATACCAAAAAGAACCTGATTATCGGTTTTACCGCCACCCCGGATGACCATGCGCTGGCGCGCTTCGGCGAGTTCAGCGGTTATGCCGAAAGCGAAAAACTTTGGCGGCCTTTCGACAGCTACACGATGAAGGAGGCAATCGAGGATGGGTTTATTCTGAACCCGCTGAAAAACATTGTGCCTGTGGCATCCAAAATGCTGTTTGACTTGCCCGGCAATCCGCTGGAAGGATTCACCGAGAAAGAATACAAGGATGCCCAGAAAAAACAGGTTTATGAAAACCGCGACCGTATCGATGCCATCGCCAAATACGTTGCCGATTTATTGGTGAAAGATGTGTATCGCCAGATTCGCGGCACAGGCAAGGCAATGCTGGCGGTTTATTCCATCAAGGCAGCAATTGCCTACCAGCAGGCTGTGACCAAGCACTTCAATGTATTGGTACAAGAACCCAAGTATGCGAAATATGCCGATGCACCGATTCATGTGGTGTATTCGAGCAATCAGGACGAGCAGAGTGCTTCCGGGCTAAACGGTGGCCTGTCGGAAGAAAAAGTTCTGGAGAATTTTGCGCGACCCAACAATAACGGCCTGATGATTGTAGTGGCAAAACTGCAAACCGGCTTCGATGAGAAAAAATTGCACACCCTGTTCCTGGACAAGGAAATCAAGGGCATCAGCGCCATTCAAACCATTTCCCGTGTCAACCGCACGGCCAAGTACAAGAATGACTGCAAGATTGTGGATTTCTCTTACAACAACGTGAATGTGCAAAACATCAAGGATGCGTTCGAGCATTACTCCGATGTGGTGGTGAGTGACTTCGACCCGTTCGGCGACAAGAAGGTATTGGATGTTCTGCTCGTTGACCTGAAGAAATCGGATACTTACGACAAGTTCTTTGACGTGTTCATGGCGATCTATAAAGACCCGGTGAAGCGTGATATGCCTGAAAGCTTCCTGGACTTTGAAAGCAGTTTGAAAAAATATATCGATGCCAACCCGCAGCGCACCGCCGACACCAAAGCCAAGGTTGCACAATATTTCACTATCCTTAATCGGATTGAGTATGTGATCGAGCTGGATGCGAAGTATAGCGAGCCGAGCCTGTTATTTTTCTGGCGCAAGTTCAATACGCTTTACAACATGCTGCACCGCAGCACGGATGTGAAAGATCCGATTGAGGTGTATTTCGATAATCAGATCGGGATTATTGAAGTAATGACTTATAGCCCCACCGGAAGAACCAAGAAGCCGCTAAAAGTGGCTGAAGGCCAGCCTCTTGGCGGCGGTTACCAATTTGATATTCTTGCCATCATCGCCGCGCGCAACGAACAGGAAGCCAAAACGGGGGAACTGATTAAAGAGTTTGAGGAAAAGATTACGGATTTCTTTAAGTATGTACGCAACACCAATGAGGGCGAACGGCTGATCGTAAAGATCAAATCGCATGTATCGGAAGCTGAAATCTACGATGACTTCGCAAAAATATACCGCCGTTACAAGGCCCTTAATCGTCAGACCATCGGGGATTACTTTTTCAAGGAAACCGAAGATCTGGTTGATAAGCTATGTGATGATTTTGAGGTGACGGTGCGCGATGCTATCCAATGAGCAGATAATGCGTGTTGCGCCCGCCGTTATTTCAGGTCGGCTGGCTTGGCGCGCATTTTGGCGGCAGCGTTGTCCCCATGTGGAATGTGGAGCAGGTCGGCAATCCTGCGCATCAAATGGTTTTCATGCGCGCTGAGTTGCCGGTCGGCATAGGCGACCTGCCACATATATTCGATGATGCGAACCTTTTCGGACAATTCCAGCTCGCGGTTGATGAGGGACGTAAACTGGTGCAGGTCATTGGCGGCCTGTGCCGTGCGGTGTCCCAGTTCGGAGAGTTGCGCCACTTCCGCATCCGCCAGCTGAAACCTGTTCTTGAGGATGTTCAGTATCGTAGCCTGCTCTTCGTCTGTGCTATCGGCATCCGACCGCATGACCTCGATCAGTAGCACGGCAGTTGCCAGTTGCAGGGTGTGTTCGGGACGGCCCTCGGCACTGGCGGGGGCAATGACCGTGGATAGGAAATCGGTTAGTTTGTTCAGCATGGCTAATTGCTCTAAAAATTGGAACGTGGCCCGGAATTCGTTGCAGTGAGGCTGCACACTAATAATGCGGCGGCCTTTCGTGCGCGGGCATTCCCCCGCTCCCCGCTTCAGCCATGGATTCGATTTGTCTTACCAGCGTTGCATAAGCCGTTTCAAGCCGGTCCAGCCTTTTCTGCTGCTGATAAACCGTCTTATTCAGCTCCTCGATCAGGTCTTCCTGATAGGTGATTTTTGCTTCGATGTTTACGATACGTTCTTCGCTCATGGGGTACCCCTGAAAGTTCGGCGAATGGCCGTGGGATAGCGGTCATTTTAGCGCGTGACCGGAATTCATGCCTTCCAAAGGCGATCTGCTTCGCTCCCCCTCACGCTCACGCATGTGGCATAACGAGGAGTGGTGGTTTGCGGTCGTTGATGTAGTCGTCGTTCTCACTGATAGTGTTAATCCAAACGATTACATCAAAAAAATGCGCTTGCGAGACAGCGAGTTATCTAAAGGGTGGGGACAAATTGTCACCCCCCTTCGCATTTCATTAAGCACCGCGAATCGCTGAGCAGCATTCGCCGACCAGTTCCGGGCCACGGTAGATCAGGCCGCTGTATATCTGCACCAGTGTTGCACCCGCGCTGATTTTCTCCGCCGCATCTTTTCCGCTCAAAATTCCGCCCACACCGATGATCGGCAGCGCGCCTTGCAACTCGGCGGCAAGCCGGCGGATTACGGCGGTGGATTTGTCGCGTACTGGCGCGCCGCTCAAGCCGCCAGTTTCCGCGCCGTGCGGCAGATTCTCGACGCCGTCGCGCGACAGCGTGGTGTTGGTGGCGATCACGCCGTCGATGCGGTGTTTCATCAGCAGTTGTGCGATCTGCGCGATCTGTTCGCTTTCCATATCCGGTGCGATTTTCAGCGCGATCGGCACGTATTTGCCATGCGTGTCGGCAAGCTTTTGCTGTTCGTCCTTGAGCAGTTTCAACAAATTATTCAGCGCGTCCTCGTCCTGTAACTGGCGCAAATTCTTGGTGTTGGGCGAAGAGATGTTGACGGTGACGTAGCTGGCGTGCGCGTACACTTTGCGCAGACAGATCAGGTAATCGTCCGCCGCGTTTTCGATCGGCGTGGCGGCGTTCTTGCCGATGTTGATGCCGAGAATGCCTTGGTAGTTGGCGCGCTGTACGTTTTCAACCAGCTTATCCACACCGCCGTTGTTGAAGCCCATGCGGTTGATGATGGCCTGCGCTTCCGGCAGGCGAAACAGGCGCGGCTTAGGGTTGCCGGGCTGCGGCAGCGGCGTGACGGTGCCGATCTCGATGAAGCCGAAACCGAGCGCGGCCAGCCCGTCGATGCAGTCGCCGTTCTTGTCGAGTCCGGCGGCGAGGCCGACCGGGTTGGGGAAAGTCAGCCCCATCGCGCTGCGCGGATCGTCCGCCGGGCGACTTGCGACGAGGCCGCTCAAGCCCAATGAATTAGCCGACTTCAGGCCACTTAACGTGAGGTTGTGCGCGGCTTCCGGGTCAAGCTGGAACAAAGCACAGCGGAGCAGTGAATACATTATTGATTACCTTTGTTAGTCGTGTTTGCGTATGCCGTGATCCGGACATTACAAAACTTCTTTGTCGAGCGCGCGCCAGACACCGTCGATCAGACCTTGCGCGGGCTGGTAGGCGGTCTTATAGGCCATCTTGCGGCTGTCTTTGATCCAGTAGCCCAGATAGACGAAATCCAGTTCGAGTTTGCGGCACAACTCGATTTGCCACAGCACGTTGTAAACCCCGAAGCTCGCGCGCGGCCAATCCGGTTCGTAGAACGTGTACACCGAAGATAGGCCGTCGCTGAGCAGGTCGATCACGCTGACCATGCGCAGCACGCCCTGATCGCGAAATTCCACCAGCAGCGAATCGATATGGCTTTGCAGCAAAAATTGCTGGTACGACTCGTAGTCGTCATTGTCCATGCCGCCATCTTTGTGGCGCGCGCTCTGGTAGCGCTGGTACAACTGGTAATACTCGGGATTGTCCTGCAGCCGGTGCAGGCTGGCATCGAGCCCGGCATGCTGCGCCCAAGCGCGGCGCTGCGAACGGTTCGGCACGAACTGCTTCGCCGCCACGCGCAGCGGCACGCAGGCGCTGCAATGCTCGCAATGCGGACGGTAAGTGTAGGTTCCGCTGCGGCGGAAGCCGTACTGCAACAGCTCGGAATACAACTTGGTATTGATCAGAAAAGCGGGCGTGGCGACTTGCGAGCAGGCCTGCAAATCGGGCAGATAGCTGCATGGATACGGCGCGGTGGTATAGAAACGCAGCGCGGAAATCGGAATGTCGTTTAGCAAACTCATGTAAAAAGATCGGTATCGAACTGCCAATGTGTAATCGGCGCACAGTTTACCAATTCCTGCAGCCGCGCGATGAATTCACTGCGCGGAATTTCGCGTGCGCCGAGCGAGGCGAGGTGCGGGGTGTGCATCTGGCAGTCGATCATCCCGGTCATTGAGTGCGCAGATGACCAGCGCTCAAACTGCCGGGAAAGATGCGCCAGTGCGATCTTTGAGGCGTTGGCGGCGTTGCTAAACATCGATTCGCCGTAGAACATCTGGCCGATGCAGACACCGTACAGCCCGCCGACGAGTTTTCCGCCCATCCAAGTCTCCACCGAATGCGCATAACCCGCCCTGTGCAGTTCACAGTATGCCGCGATCATCTCTTCGTGTATCCAGGTGCCGCCCTGCTCGTCGCGCGGTGCGGCACAGCCGCGCATCACCTGTTCGAAGGCGGTGTCGCAGCGCACTTCGTAAGCACGGTTGCGCAACACTTTGCCAAACGAACGCGAGATTTTTAACTCGCCCGGTATCAGCATCATGCGCGGGTCGGGACTCCACCACAGGATCGGGTCGCCGGGACTGAACCACGGGAATATCCCGTGGCGATAGGCCTCCAGCAGACGCGTGGCGGACAAGTCGCCGCCCGCCGCCAGCAAGCCGTTCGGCTCGCGCAGCGCGCGCCCGACCGGCGGGAATGGCTCATTACCGTTCAGCCAAGGGATCAAGTCCGGCTCCCTGCAAAATATTGTCCATCAAATTTATTTGGCGGTCATCTTGCCGCAAACAAAAGGGCGGTTTCAAACTGCGACAATACCGGTTGTTACCGACTGTCTGCGCAACCGGCGGGATAGCAGCGGCACGGCTGTTCTCCGTCTGCAAATCCGCGCGCTCCCGTATCAGCGCATGCATTAAACCTATAAAACGCAGTTGAAGGTGAACGCCACAAAAATTCAAATGTTACGTGGTTTGTGTAGGTGCGAATTTATTCGCACTTAAGGCATTGTTCATGCGAATGAATTCGCACCTACATACCCGCCAACTGCGTTTTTTAGGTTAAAAGTAGTTGCCCACGTTTTAAAAGCGATCCGCTTACTCGACGATCTTGATGCGTTGTCCCGGTTGCGGTTCGCCGTCAGGATAGCTGGCGTTGATCAGGCGCAGATAGCTCTCCGCCGATTGGCCGAGCGGCGAATTGCGCGCGAGTCCGGCATAGGTGTCGCCCTGCCGCGCAGTAATCACCCGGATGCCGAGCGGTTTGACCAGTTTGCGTTCCGCGCCGGTGAGCGTGTGAAAGCTGCGCAGCGTGCCGATGATTTCGTCGCGGTGCGCGGCCAATTCCGGGCGGGTCTTGGCCTGCCCCTGCAGGATGAATGCCCGCTTGTTTGCATAAACCACACCGCCGATGCTGTTCGGCAAATCGATCAGTGCGGCGGACAGACCGTTCACTTCGAGCGGTTGAATATTCGCGCCGTAACCGGCCAAGCGGCGCGCATATTCGACCGGTGAACCGCCGGGCTTTTGATCCATTTTCATTTGCAGTCTGGCTTCGCCTTTCGGGCTAACGGCAACCAGGGAATCCGAAAGATTGTGCACCTGCCATGCTTCCGGAAATTGCAGGGAGATGCCCAGTTCGCCGTGATAGAAACGGTTATTGCGCACCACACCCTGCTCGCTGTTGTCGTTAAACACCAAGCCGTCGCTGGCGGCTAAAAACTCGCCGCGCCCTTCAAAGTGCGCGTGCGCTGTGGCATTCTTGTCGGCTTCGCCCACTGCCTGATGCAGGCGCGTGTCGTTGTCCGGGTGCGAGGCGAACAGGCCGTGGTAGCGGCGCGGTTCGCGGCCTTCCTGCTTGGCCAGCTCGGCATCCTTCAATTCCTGATTTTTTAGCACGCCGATAACCTTGATGATGGCTTGCGGGTTGTAATCGGTGCGCGACAAATAAACCGCACCCAGTCGGTCCGCCTCCAGCTCATGTTCGCGCCCGTAACCGGACAGCAGCGCGCCACCGATAATATTGGATAAATTTTGCCCGATATTATTGTTGATTTCCGGCACAAAAATAGAAGCGATGGTCAGGCCGATATTGGCGGCTTGTGCGGCGCTTTGCTGGCGCACGCCGTGGCGTGCCGTCACATGGCCGATCTCGTGCCCCAACACGGCAGCCAGTTCCGCTTCGCTATTGAGGTAAGCCATGATGCCGCGTGTGATATAGACATAGCCGCCGGGCAACGCGAAAGCATTGATGTCCGCCGTATCCAATACGGTGAAATGGTATTGCAGGCCGGGGCGATGGCTCTGTTTCGCGATTTTTTGCCCGACGCTATTGACGTAATCCTGCAGCGCTTTTGATTCGTAAACCTTGTACTGTTTTTTGACCTGTTCGTCGGATTGGCGACCGACGGCAATTTCCTGACCTTCCGACATCATCACAAAATCGTTTTGTCCGGTAACGGGATTTTGCGCGCAACCGGCCAACAGTGAAATAACCAGACTGATAATCAAAATACGCATGTCAGTTCCTGTTCGGTATTTGGAATGGGATGAAATTTTCGCAGCAAATAAAAAAGGCAGCAAATGCTGCCTTTTGATAGGTTTGCTGCAATAAGTTCCTGTAGACAGGTTATTACGCGGCAGCCTTGCCGTATTTCTGGCGGAATTTGTCGATACGACCTGCGGTATCCACGATTTTTTGTGTGCCGGTATAGAACGGGTGGCATTCGGAGCAAACTTCGACCTTCAGCTCCGGCTTGCCCATCACGGACTTGGTCTTGAAACTGTTGCCGCAGCTGCAAACCACGGTAATTTCCTGGTAATTCGGGTGAATATCTGCTTTCATTTTCTTTCCTTGCAATAGGTTCGGTGCGGCGGGTGTACGCACTCACAGGGGGCGCGCATTATCCATAAAAAAGTGCTACTGCGCAAATTTATTAACATATAGCTCAGTCAATGCATCCATACCGGATACTGCCGTTACCTCATGCAACTCGTCCGAACCCAGCGGTTGCGCGGTTTCGATCTGGTGTTGCAGGATGCGCAGATCGGCTTCCGAGGCATCTTTCCCCTGTGTGCCACGCAAGCCGACACGCTCGCGCAGCGTGGCATGATCGACTTGAATGTCCAGTATATGAAACGGCACCTGATGCCGTTGCGCGATTTCGCGCAGCAGGTCGCGTTGCCAGCGTTCGAGGAACGCGGCATCGACGATCACCGGCCAGCCAGCTTCCAGCAGCCCGTCCGCCAGTTGCGCCAAATGCGCGTAGGTATGGCGGCTTCCTTCCCGCGTATACAAGCCCTGATTTATCCCGCCGCCGCTGCGCGCCAGCGCATCCAGTCCGGCCAAGCGTTTACGTTCGACATCGGAACGCAGGCGGATCATGCCGCTCTTTTCCAGCAGCGACTGGGTGAGCGTAGTCTTGCCGCAGCCGGACAGGCCGTGGCTGACCCACAATTGCGCCTGCGTATCCTGTGTCAGATGTTCTGCCAGCCGCAGGTAAGCACCAACTTCTGCATCGTTGCCGCCAGACTGGGCGGCGCGCAATGCGGCGACTTTGGCGCGCACCATGGCGCGGTACACCGCATAATAACGCAGCAGCGCCACGCCGCCGTAATCGCCGCCGGCTTCCAGCCAGGCGTTCAGAAAGCGCAGCGCCAGATCGCGGTGCTGGCGATGCAGCAGATCCATAAAGCAGAAAGCCACTTCCGAGATGACATCGATCCAGCGCAGCGCCGGGCTGAATTCGATGCAGTCGAAGATCAGCAGTTCGCCGTTCACCCAGGCCAGATTGCCCAGATGCAGGTCGCCGTGGCATTCGCGAACCCGCCCGGCGCGCTTGCGTTCGCGCATCAGCGGGGCGAGCCGTTCATGCTCGGCCAGACTCCAGTTGCGCAGCTGTTCCAGCCGCTGGATTTCCGCCGGATCGTTCAGCCGTGCGGCGAGCAGTTGAAAATTATCCGTCACCGGTTGGATAATTGCGTCCGGGTCGCCCCACGGGCTATCGGGTGGGGCGCTGTAGCATTCGTCGAGATGGAAGTGCGCCAGCCGCGCGGCGAGCCGGTCGATCTGCACGGCACCCAGCTCGCCGCGTTCGTCCAGATGATCCAGCGTAGCATCGTGCGGGAAGCAACGCATCTTTACCGCGTATTCGATGGCGTTTTGTCCGTTCACCGCGTCGCCGAGATGCGGGGCATCGGAACTGCCGGTGATAGCAACCACGCCGAGATACAACTGTTCCGCCAGCCGCCGGTTCAGCCGCACTTCCTCGGCACAGTTATGCCGCCGCAGTTCCAGTGTGCTGAAATCCAGAAACCCGAGGTTCACCGGTTTCTTGATCTTGTAGGCGTACTCGCCAGCGAGCAACACCCAGGAGATATGCGTCTCGATCAACTCGACTTGTGCCACCGGATGGCCGTAGCAAGCCGCATCAAGCAGCGCGCGGATCAGCGGCGGCTGGCTGATCTGGTTCGTCGTCGGCGCATGGGGCAGCATCGCCATCGTCCTACGGCAGAATTCCCGTCGGCTTGCCGTCCATGCTGTGCTGATTTTTTTCTTGCCAGTACTGGCGCAAACCTTCCGGGCCTTTATTTTCGGCCCACTGTTCCAGTTGATCCCGCTCGGCTTTAAAATCGAACAGCGGCACGGCCATACCGCAGGAGGTCTGCACCAGATCGAGCGAGATGTCGATAATTTGGCGCGCGCCGTGCTTGGGCGGAAACAAAGCGGCCAGATTTTCCCACTCGGCATCGCGCGGGTGGAATACCTGCGCCTGCCCGTACAGGCGCAGGATCAACGGTGCGCCTTCGAAGGAACAAAACATCAGGGTGATGCGGGAGTTTTCCAAGAGATGCGCCGCCGTCTCGTTGCTGCTTCCGGTGAGATTGAGCCAGACCACCCGGTTTGCCGCCACCACACGCAGGGTATCCATCCCTTTCGGCGAGACATTCACCCGGCCATCGCTGGCCGCAGTGCCGACAAAGAATATCTTCTGCTGCCGGATAAAACCGGTCAAGTCATCGGTTAATTGCAGATATTGCTTAGCCATTGCAGAGCCTCCAACAGGCCGCTGAAATTACCGTCCGGCGACGGTCATGCCTTCCACCAGAATCGAGCCGCATTGCCGCGAGCTTTGCGCCAATATGTCGCTGCCGACCGCGACGATGTTGCGGTACATGTCTTTCAGATTGCCGGCAATGGTGATCTCCTGCACCGGATACTGAATTTCGCCATTCTCCACCCAGAAGCCTGCCGCGCCGCGCGAATAATCGCCGGTGACATGGTTCACTCCCTGACCGAGCAACTCGGTGACCAGCAGACCGCGCGACATGGTTTTCAGCAGCCCGGCCAAATCCAGTGCTCCGGCTTGTCCGCCCGAAGGGTGCAGGATCAGATTATGGTTACCGCCCGAGTTGCCGGTGGAACGCATGCCCAGCTTGCGCCCCGAATAGGTGCCGAGGAAATAACCGCGTAGCACGCCGTTTTCGACGATAGCACGGCGCTGTACCCGCACGCCCTCGTCGTCGAACGGGCTGGAAGCCAGACCTTTTTTGATATCGGGAATATCTTCGAGATTGATGTGCGATGCAAACACCGGCTTGTCCAGTTGGTCGAGCAGGAACGAGGATTTGCGGTACAGGCTGCCGCCGCTTACCGCACCGGTGAAATGCCCCAGCAGGCTGGCCGCGATCGGCGCTTCGAACAGCACCGGCACCTGCATGGTGCCGATTTGGCGCGCGTTCAGGCGGCGCACCGTGCGCTCCGCCGCGACCCGCCCGACCTGGCGTGCATCCAGCAGATCTTTGGCATCGCGCGCCACGCTGTACCAGTAGTCGCGCTCCATCGCATCGCTCTGCCCGGCGATTACCGCGCAACTGAGGCTATGGCGCGATGTGGGATAGCCGCCAATAAAACCGAGGCTGTTGGCATGCACGAATTGCGCTTCGTGCACGTTCACCGTCGCTCCCTCGGAATTACCGATGCGCGTATCGGCATCCAGCGCGGCCTGCTCGCACTGCTTGGCCAGCCCGATCGCCGTATCCACCGGCAAATCCCACGGGTGGTACAAATCCAGATCGGGGCAGTCGCGCGCCAGCAGGTCTTCATCCGGCAGGCCGGAGCATTCGTCTTTGGCGGTATAGCTGGCTATCGACAGCGCGGCATCTACCGTGTCGCGCACCGCCTGCGGCGAGAAATCCGAGGTGCTGGCATTGCCGCGCTGCCGGCCGATATATACGGTGATACCCAGACCCTTGTCGCGGTTGTATTCGATGGTTTCCACCTCGCCGTGGCGCACCGTGACGCTTTGCCCGAAGCCTTCCGATATCTCGGCAGCGGCAGCCGATGCGCCGCGTTGTTTGGCATAGGCAAGCATGTCCTGCGCGATGTTGCGCAACGCGTCCGCAGAGTTGGAAAATCTGTCCTGATTGGGGGCAACGCGGCGTGCGGCAGACGAAACTAAATCGTTCATGTAGTGAGCGGCAAAATTGTGAAGGCGTTATCATAGCAGCATCGACCAGCCACACACACTGCCATGAATACGCATAATCCGAATAAAAAACCGCACCCAATACCGAATCCGGACGACCGCGACGAGAATCAGCCGCTGCATATTCATCTGGACGACAACGATGATGAGTATGATGACGGCGAAGTGGAGGTTATTCGTCCCGAAGCGCGCAACACCAACGACGCGGCCACACGGGGCCGCTGGACACGCAATAAGCCTGTTCCCACCGCGGAAGAGGAAGAGTTGCCGCCGAGCAAAACCAAGATTAAAAAGCAAATGCACGAATTGCGCGATCTCGGCGAGGAATTGACCGATCTCAGCAAGGATCAGCTCGCTCAGCTCGATATCCCGGAAAACCTGCGCGATGCGGTGCGCGAGATGAAAAATATCAACAAGTTCGGCGCGCAACGCCGCCAGTTGCAATATATCGGCAAGCTGATGCGCGATGTCGATCCCGCGCCGATCATCGCAAAACTCAACGCATGGAAAGGTTACTCGCAACAGCACACCGCCTACATGCACCAGTTGGAACGCTGGCGCGAGCGCTTGCTGGAAAGCGATGCCGCGCTGACCGAACTGCTCGCCGCCCATCCGCAGGCCGACGCACAACGCTTGCGCGCGCTGATCCGCAATGCGCACAAAGAACGCGAGGCCAACAAACCGCCGAAGAATTTCCGCGAAATATTTCAGGTGTTGCGCGAAATTATTCCGGAACCGCTATAGTATCTCAACCTTAAAAAGTACGATGTCGTGCAGCAAATTTACGCCGATGCGACACGCCAAAAATATTCCGGCAGTAGTATGATGGCGGTTCAATAAATATAAAAAAGCTGGCAGCTAGGAGAACATAATGAAAAATATACATATCGGCATCCGGCTGGCTGTCGGATTCGCCATCGTGGTGGTGCTGTTTGCGCTGAATCTGCTGCAGGTTGGCATATCGCTCTCGGGACTCGGCAAAGATGTAAACCAGATCAAGGATGAAACGCTGCCCTATATTCTGGTGGTGGATCAAATGGACCTGAGCCGCTCCGAGGTGCAGCAGTTCCTGACCGACGTTTCAGCCACCCATGACCGTGCGGGTTATGAGGAATCAGATGCTGCGGCCAAACGCTTTTTGGAGGGCACAGCCAAATTCAAGCAGATGTACCAGAGGGAAAACGATACCGCGAGACTGAAGCAAATTACCGATATCGAAACGCGCTTTAACGCGTTCAACACCAAAGGCAGGGAAATGGCGGAAGCGTATATCACCAAAGGTCTGGAGGCCGGCAATGTGCTGATGAAAGGCTCCGATACCGTGACAGGCTTTGATCAGGAAAGCGAATCGATCTCGGAGGCGCTGACCAAATTCCGCGAGCAGCAAATCGCCGAGGCCAATCAGGTCGTTGACAACACGGCTAGTTCCGCCTCATCGACCATGCGCGTAATGATCATCGGCGGCATAGTGGCTGCATTACTGGCTGCCTTTCTGTCCGTGCTGATCACGCGCTCCGTCATTGTGCCGATGGGTATGATGAAATCGACGATCGTGGAGATCGGCAAAAACGGGGATTTTACCCGTCGTGTGGCACTGGATAGCCGTGACGAAGTAGGTGAGACCGCGCGTTCGTTCAACGAACTGATCGGCAACTTGCAAACCGCATTTCACCAAATGCATGACTGCATCGACCGGATATTTGATGCCTCGCGTGCCTTATCAACCTCGTCGCAACAGGTCGCCGCCAGTTCGGCGCATCAAAGCGAAGCGGCATCCGCGATAGCAGCGACGGTGGAGCAGGTCACTGCCAGCATCAATCATGTTTCAGACAGTGTTCAGGAAGCATTGCAGGTGTCCAGAAGATCCGGCGACCTGTCCGATCAGGGCAGCGAAATCATCCATAATGCCGCCACGGAAATGCAACAAATTGCCGAGACGGTACGCCAGACATCCGGCTCAATCGAAAATCTCGGACAGCAGTCCAGCCAGATTTCTTCCATTGTCCAGGTCATCAAGGAAATCGCCGAGCAGACCAACCTGCTGGCATTGAATGCCGCAATCGAAGCGGCGCGTGCCGGCGAACAGGGGCGCGGTTTTGCGGTGGTAGCCGACGAGGTGCGCAAACTGGCGGAACGCACCGCTATTTCCACCAAGGAAATCTCCCTGATGATCGACACCATCCAGACCACCGCCAGCGTTGCGGTTACCAGTATGTCCAGCGCCGTCAATCAGGTCAGCAGCGGTGCCGCGCTGGCGCAACAGGCAGGCGATGCGATCAATCAGATCAAGGAAGAATCCAACCGGGTGATCACAACAGTCAGCGGCATTTCAGCCGCACTGGTGGAACAAAGTAGCGCCAGCAACAACATATCCGCCAATGTCGAAAAGGTGGCGCAAATGACCGAAGAGAACCATGCGGCCACCGAGTCCACCGCCGATGCAGCCAATAATTTGGCACAGCTGGCGGATAACATGCGCACGGCGATAGACCGGTTCAAGATCTAACAAAAACACAGGATGCTTGCGCGGAAGCGCAATGCATCCCGGCTACGATACCACCCGTAACACCAACCCTTTTAGATACGTTCCTTCCGGGAAACTGAGCAACACCGGATGGTCGGCGCTGGCGTGCAGATGATGAATAATCTGCGCGTCCACACCGGCATCGAGTGCAGCACCGGCAATGATCTTCTGAAACAGCTCGTCGCTGATGCCGCCCGAGCAGGAATAGGTGGCCAGCAAGCCGCCCGGTCTGAGCAGTTTAAAGCCGAGCAGATTGATGTCCTTGTAACCGCGCGCCGCTTTCTCGGCAAAGGCCGCGGTGGGGGCGAACTTGGGCGGATCGAGGATGATGAAGTCGAAACTGCGTCCCTGATCGCGCAACTTGCGCAGTGCCTGAAACACGTCCGCTTCCTGCCACTCGGCGCGCGCCGAATCCAGACCGTTGTTAGTCAGATTTTGTGCGGCAATGCGCAGCGCCTCTCCCGACGCATCTATCGACAACACCGACTTTGCGCCGCCGCGCAATGCATACAGCGAAAAACCGCCGGTGTAGCAGAAGCAATTCAGCACATCCTTGCCGTGCGCCAGCGTTTCAGTCAGCGCGCGATTGTCGCGCTGGTCGAGATAGAAGCCGGTCTTCTGACCTGCCGCGACATCCACCCTGAAATGCAGCCCATGCTCTACCACTTCCACGTTGCCAGGTAGTGTGCCGCGCAGCACACCGTTGCGCTCTTCGAGCCCCTCCAGCCCGCGCGAGTCGGAATCGGAACGTTCGTAGATGCACACCGGAAGGAATAAATCCTGCAGGATGTCGGCGATGGTATCGCGCCAGCGCTCGATTCCGGCACTGCCGATCTGCATAACCAGCACGTCCCCGTAACGGTCGACGATCAGCCCCGGCAGCCCGTCCGATTCGGCGTGAATCAGGCGCGCTCCGTTGTTCATTCCCTCATCCTCTCCCGCCTGCGGGCGAGGGAGTAGTGCGCGGCGCATCTCTGATGCCGCACTGATGCGGCTGCGGAAAAATTGGGCGTTGATATTTTCTTCTTCGCGCCACGACCAGACACGCGCGGTGATTTGCGAAGCGGCGTTGTATGCCGCCCAGGCCAGAAAGTTTCCGGCGGCATCCCGTACGGGCAATGTATCACCATTCTCCGGTACTCCATCCACGCGCGCGACTGCGCCGGAGAATATCCACGGGTGACGGCGCTGCAAAGATTTTTCGCGCCCCGCGTGGAGCACGATACAAGGTCGCGCGTCAGGCGCACCCTGCACGATGGTGCGCGGGGTGCTCTCACGTGCGGCAGATGGTTTTGCATCGCGTTGGGTACGCTTGCGAAAATCGCGATTCCCCTGAGATGCGCGGTGCGGCGTGGACGGCGACTTGTTTTTCGGTGATCTGGCTTTTTGCTGGGTCATGTTTTTTCCTGGCTTTTCTTCTTCGCGCGCGGATGAGCGGCATCGTAAATCTTGCTGAGATATTGGAAATCGAGGTGCGTGTAAACCTGCGTGGTGGAGATGCTGGCATGGCCGAGCATTTCCTGCACCGCGCGCAAGTCGCCGGAAGATTGCAGTACATGCGTGGCGAACGAGTGGCGCAACAGATGCGGATGCACGTTGCTGGTGATGCCCTGTTTGATGCCCCACTGTTTCATGCGCAGCTGCACCACGCGTGGCGCAATGCGCGAGCCGCGCTGGCCGACAAACAGCGCGGTCTCGTTGGCGTTGGCGAGTTGCGCTCGCACCGCCAGCCATGCCTGCAACGCAGCGATGGCGAAAGTGCCGAGTGGCACGATGCGCGTTTTGCTGCCCTTGCCGGTGACGCGCACTTCGCCTGCGTTCAGGTCGGCGCGCATGGCTTCGAGTTCGAGACCGACCAGTTCGGCCAGGCGCAGACCGGAAGAATAAAACAACTCGAACATTGCCTTGTCGCGGATTGCCTCCGGCGTATCGGCCGGCAGATCGACCATGCGCGTCGCTTCGTCCGGCGACAAGGCTTGCGGCAGGGTCTTCGGTGATTTGGGGGCACGCAGGCCGACACAGGGATTGTCGGTCAGACCGTGATCGCGCATCAGGTAAGTGAAGAAACCGCGCCACGCCGACAACATGCGCGCCAGCGAGCGTCCGCCCAGCCCCTTGCTGTGCAGTTGCGCGATAAAACGGCGGATGTGGTGAATTTTGAGATTGGCGAGCGGCATATCACCCGCCAGTTCAAATAGATGCTTCAGGTCGCGCGCGTAATTTGTGGCGGTCAGTCCGGAGTATTGTTTTTCGTTGCGCAGCCACGCCTGATAACCGTTCAAATATTGCTGATTAGGGGCGGCTGCATCTGTCATAACAAATGGGTGATTCCCATCATTCCGTAGGGGCGAGATTCATCGCGCCCTTTTTGGATATACGAATAAATCATGGCGCGATGAATCGCGCTCCTACGAATCGAGATGTGGATGCAGCGCACTGCCCACCGCTTCGGCGATGCGTTGCAGGAACACTGTCCCCATCTCCGGATAGAAGCGCTGTTTGTCTTCGCTGGCCAGTGCCAGCAAGCCGATGGTCTCGCTGCCGGCATGCAGCGGCAGATAGGCGAACGAATGCAGTTGCGCGGAAATTTCGCCGAACCAGCCGGCGGTATCGTGCGCGGCATGATGCAGACAAACCGGTTGCGCATGGGTATCGGCGAATGCCAGCACCTCCGCGTTGGGCGGATTGACCTGCCACAAACGTAAAACAGCATGGGGAACGGCAAATATATCGCGCAACAGATGCGGAACCATTTCCTGCAATGTAGCCAGATCGCGCGCGGCAAACAACGCCACGACGAACTCGTGCACTTTATGCTGTAGCGCATCGTTTGCTTTGGCAAATTCGATCAGTTCGTGAAGCTTTTTTTCCAGCTCCTTGTTCTTGTCGCGCAATGCCAGCAGTTGCCGCTCGCTCAGCGAAACCGTGCGCCCGCCGTGCGGATGCGGCAGGTTTATTTGCGCCAGCGTCTCGACATGATCTTCAAAAAACTGCGGGTTGTCCCGCAAATATTGTGCGACATCTTCTGATCTCATCGTGGTTTCCTATAAAGTAATTTCGCCTTCGAATACCGTTATCGCGGGCCCAGTCATCATTACCGGTCGGCCGTCACCGTCCCACGCAATAGTCAGCGCGCCGCCGCGTGTCGCGACATTGACCGGGCTGTCCAGCAAACCGCTCCGGATGCCGGATACCACTGCCGCGCAAGCCCCTGTGCCGCACGATAAAGTTTCGCCAGCACCGCGTTCGTAAACGCGCAAGCGGATGTGTTGGCGATCCATTACCTGCATGAATCCGGCATTGACGCGCTTCGGGAAACGCGGATGGCACTCGATGAGCGGCCCCAACTCTGTCACCGGCGCATGTTCGACATTTTCCACCACATGCACCGCATGCGGATTGCCCATCGACACCGCGCTAATCTGCAGCATGTTACCCGCCACTTCCAGCGGCTCGCTTACCGCACCGCTGCCGCTGTCAAACGGAATAAGCGCCGCCTCGAAAATTGGCGAGCCCATATTCACCGTCACGCGCCCGTCATCTTCGAGGCGCGGCATAATCAGGCCGCTTTGAGTTTCCACCGTGATTTCACGTTTCGAGGTAAGCTGTTGATCATGCACAAAACGCGCAAAACAGCGCGCGCCGTTGCCGCATTGCTCCACCTCGCCGCCATCCGCATTGAAAATGCGGTAGCGAAAATCGGCATCTTTGTGCTGCGCTTTTTCAACCAGTAAAACCTGATCGCAGCCCACGCCGAAATGGCGGTCTGCCAGTAGGCGCAATTGTTCTGGGCTGAGATCAAGGTGCTGGCGCACGCCGTCCAGCACCACGAAATCGTTGCCTGCGCCGTGCATTTTGGTGAACTTCAGCTGCATCTTCGCTTATTCCTGTTTATTGCTTAATTCGGCATGCCGGAAACAATTCACGGTATGGTCGTTCACCATGCCGGTCGCCTGCATATGCGCGTAGCAGATGGTCGTGCCGACAAATTTGAATCCGCACCGTTTCAGCTCTTTGCTCATCATATCCGACTCGGGGGTACTCGCCGGAACATCGGCGGGGCTGCGCCATACATTCTGCTTTGGCTCGCCCCCGACAAATTGCCAGACGAATTTCGCAAAACTACCGAACTCATTCTGCACCTCGAGAAATCTTTGCGCGTTGACCACCGCCGCTTCGATTTTCAGGCGATTGCGCACAATACCCGCATCCTGCAACAGTGATTCTATTTTATCAGCGCCATAACGGGCAATGCGCGTCGCGTCAAAACCGTCGAAAGCGGCACGGTAATTTTCGCGTTTGCGCAGAATGGTAATCCAGCTCAATCCCGCCTGCGCGCCTTCCAGAATCAGAAATTCAAACAGGCGCTGATCGTCATGCAGCGGCACACCCCATTCCAGATCGTGGTAGGTCTGATACAAGGCATCGTTGCCCGCCCACGCGCAACGCGGCTTGCCCGCGGACAGCGAGTTTATGGAAACCGGACTCATGACTTGATTGAACCTCTAAAAATTTTAGTTCCGCGCATTTTCATCCGCAATATCCATCCCGGCGGTTATCTTGGTGCGTGCAGACTTTCAGAAAGATCAGGGTTTGACGGGCGGCCTACACAACAGTGCGGCAATTTGTTTTTTTGGTTTGTCCGGGCTGACAGCAAGCGGCTCTGCATTTTTTGCGGCAGCTGGGGAAGGTTCGTAAGGCTTCATAAACCAGTCGTCCACCGGCGCAGATTTTTTGACAAAAGCATGCGGGGCTGGTCTGTCGGGCCGGTGAATTGAAGGTGCGCGCGGGGTATGCGCAACCGCTGCCCGTTCGCGCGGAAATTCCCGCTTCAGCAGCTTCTCGATCTCCACCAGCCGCCGATCTTCTTCGCCATCCACCAGCGAGATCGCTTCACCGCTGGCACCCGCACGGCCGGTGCGTCCGATGCGGTGCACGTAATCCTCGGCATTGGTCGGCAGTTCGTAATTGACCACCAGCGGCAACTGGTCGATGTCCAGTCCGCGTGCCGCAACATCGGTCGCCACCAGCGCGGTGATCTTGTTTGCCTTGAACGCATCCAGCGCATTGATCCGTTCCTGCTGGGTCTTGTCGCCGTGAATGGCATCGGAGGGGATACCCACGCGTTCCAGTTTACGCGCCAACTGCGCCGCCGTCAGCTTGGTGCGAGTAAACACCAGCACCTGGCTGCCAAGCCCGCGCGCGCGGATCAAATCGGCCAACACGTCGAATTTATTGCCGTGATCCACCATCAGCACCGATTGCGTGACGGTTTCTGCCGCCGTATTGCGGCGCTCAGCTTCAACCGTGATCGGGTTGGCGAGAAAATCATGCGCGAGTTTTTTGATGTCGTCGGAGAACGTGGCCGAGAACAGCAGGGTCTGGCGCTGTTTCGGCAGCAGCGTGAGGATGCGTTTGAGGTCGGGCATAAAGCCCATGTCCAGCATGCGATCCGCCTCGTCCAAAATCAGTATCTGCACCTGATTGAGCATCAGATTGCGGCTTTCAACGTGATCCAACAGGCGGCCCGGGGTCGCCACCAGAATCTCCACGCCCTTCATCAGCGCGGGCTTCTGCGTCTTGATGTCGATGCCGCCGAATACCACAGTGGAGCGCAGCGGCACATGCTTTGAATAAGTTTCCACGCTTTTTTCGACCTGAATCGCCAGTTCACGGGTCGGTGCCAGAATCAGCGCGCGGATCGGGTGACGCGCCGGTGAGGCGCTGGTGTTGGCCTGCGGCAACAAACGCTGCAACAGCGGCAGCGTGAACGCCGCCGTCTTGCCGGTGCCGGTCTGCGCCATCGCCATCAGATCGCGGCCTGCCAGAACATGAGGAATAGCCTGCGCCTGAATCGGCGTCGGCTCGGTGTACCCCTCTTCTTCAATGGCGCGCAGAATCTGCGGATCGAGATTGAGGGATGAGAACATGATGTTGGTTGCTGCGGAATCTGCCATAAGAGGCGGCATTATACCGGATTGCCGGAGGCGCTTGGCCGGTTTTACCGCAACCGGGAAGTTCGCCGGCATAAAACATAAATGCACCAAGCGCCCGGTATATTTATCTCATCCACGGCAAGGCAGTCACATCTGCCGGAACAGGTGGGCATAGCTCCGGCTGACTGCAATCTTTTCCGGCCTGTCACGCAGGGTGAGCGCGACTTTACCCAGCGGGTCGTGGTGCGCAGAAACGATTTGCCGCACATTCACCAGCGTGCCGCGATGCACCTGCCAAAACTGTTCCATATCGAGTTGTCCGATCAATTCTCTGAGCGGCGTGCGCAGCAACAGTTCGGCATCACGCGTCAGCACGGTCGTGTATTTGTCGGCAGACTGAAAATAACAAACATCTTCCACCGCCACCAGCCGCACCGACTGCCCTACTTGGGCGCGCACCCAGCGCAACGGATCCGCTTTGCCGGACGCGGACAGCAATTTCTGCAAACGTATCAGCAACTCGTCCGGCGGAGCCGGAATTTGCCGCCGCAAGCGTTCCACGCAACGCGCCAAACGCTCATCACTGGCCGGTTTAAGCAAATAATCCACCGCTTCCTGTTCGAAGGCTGCCACGGCGTGTTCATCGTAAGCGGTGACAAATACCACACGGCAACCGGATGTCGAGGAACGTGCCGCCTCCAAACCGCTCATGCCGGGCATGCGGATATCGAGGAAGGCAATGTCCGGTCTGATCTCCGCAAGCGCTACCGCTGCCGCCACACCATCGTGCAACACAGCGGCAATTTCCAGCTCCGGCCACAGCCGGAACAATCTGCGCCGCAAATCATCGGCCAAGTATTTCTCATCGTCTGCAATAATCGCTTTCATCGCGGGATTTCCAGCACGGCGGTCGCACCGCCTTCGGTATTGTTATCCAGTATCAACTTGCCCGCCGCGCCGAAAAGCGCCGCCAGACGCGCACGCACATTCGCCAGCCCAGCACCGCACGCATTTCCGCCGTCCGGCAACCCCGCACCGCTGTCGCAGACTTCGATGCGCAAGCCGCCCCGCGCGATATCGGCACGAATGAGAATCGCCCCGCCGCCCAACTTTGGTTCAATGCCGTGGCGTACCGCATTTTCCACCAGCGGCTGCAACAGCATCGGCGGAAACAATGCCTGCCGCGCGGCATCATCGGCATCGATTTTCCAGCGCAGCCGTTCGCCGAAACGAATCTTCATTATCTGTAAATAGTTTTCCAGCATTTCCAGTTCATCGCCAAGCGTCGTGTTGTCGCTGCGCGCCCTTGCCAAGGCGACGCGCAACCAGTCGTCGAGGCGCTCCAGTAATTTTTTCGCGAGGGCAGGGTCGCTATTGATGAGGCTGCCGACGTTCGCCAGCGTATTAAATAAAAAATGCGGCTCGATCTGCGCTTGCAGCAGTTTCAAATGCGCTTCGAGTTGGCGCTTGTCCTGTTCCGCGACTTGCAGTTGGCGCTCTTTGATCGCCTCGTTCAGCTTGCCGATACGTTCGACCAGCACGAAGGTAATGCTGGCAATCAACCCAAAGAACAGCGCGATTAGCATGGACTGCCATATATAGGGATGCGACCAGTTGCCAATGCCGGTCAGCTCAAACCCCAGCGTAAGCCCGATGGCAATACTAAACGGCAAAACCAGACCCAGAGCGGCCCAGCGCATTCGCCCCGGTTTCATGCGCGCCAGTGTCAGTGAACTGATGATGGCAATGGAAAAACCGATGCTCTGGGAAAACATGAAGTTGTGCCAAAAACCGTAATTACTCTCCTGCGACATCCAGCCCGTTGCCGTTAACAATCCGGCGATGGCGGTGTTGTAGGCAAAGGTGGCGATAAATGAAACGGCAATCTTGTTCATGTGCGGATTATCGTCGCAGTGTCACGGCAGGGCAATTTTCAAACCTGCAGTGACACTGCGACGGTACAGGCTGGAAAATTCCTGCCGCGCGTTTCCGGCGGGCAGCACGACCAGAGCAAAAGCGGTGATGTACCCGGTAAGGGCGAGCTCGCCGTAGCCGGACAGTTCGTTGCCGCTATCGGTGAAGCTGTGGGTCGCCATCGCGCGCCAGTAACCGCCGCTCTCCATCAGATTGCTTTGCCACACCAGATGCAGATAGTCGCGCCCAAGTAACGGGGGCGCATCGCCCAGCGCCTGCCCGGCCAACAACGGTGACGCGGCGGCGCGGGAAAAATAAGCGCTTTCTTCCGCCGCGCGGTAACCGTGGCCGGAATGCAGGTACTCGGCGTTGAGCGATTGGCCGTTGTCAAAAGTCCAGGCTGCGCCCGCCAGCGCATCCGTTTGGCGCGACGATTTCGCGGCGATGCTGAACGGCAATGCGCTATCGACAGACGATTGCAGCGCGTTGGCACGAGTGGAGGACGAAGCTTCGGCATACAGCAGCAACGCGTCACCGGCGGTGAGTTGACCGTGCATACCGAGGAATGCGCTTTGCCCGGGCGTATGCGCCAGCGCCAGTCCGCCCGCCCAGTCGCCGCCGCGCCGTTCGGCTTTCAGCAGCCAGCTGTTGTGCAAAACATCCCGCGCGACATGGCCGGATCCGGTGATGTGTGCCAGAGTCAGGGTGTTTTCCATATCCGGGGTCCAGGATACTTTCAGCGCATCCACGCCGGACAGTTCGCGCATCGGGTTGCTGCGCCCGTTATCGAAATAGAACGGGCTGGACGGCGAGCGGAACTGCGCCGGACCCCAGTTCAACACCTCGCGTCCGGCAGCCACGCTCCATGCCTCCGCAGCGCGCAGCCGCACCTGCCATTGACTAAGATAACCTTCGTTCTGCCGCTGGCTGCCGAAGACAATGCGGTTATCCTGCACCAGTACAATGGGACGCAGCGTCAGGCGCAATGTGTCGTTTTCGGCCTTGACGTTGAAACGCGCCTCGGCGGTGGCGCTGTTCTGCGGCAGGCGGGCGATCCGGTTGCCGGGATTCAGCGCACTGTCGCCGCGCAGGTTCATGTTGTTCGCATAGCCATACAGCGAACCATCCCACGAAGACTCAACTGCCGATGCCGCAGCTACCGGCAGCAAAAACAGCACGGATAAAACCAGCCTCATTGCATCTGCCCCAGATCGAACTCGGCCGACGCAATCTTCTTCACCTTCACCGCGCCGAATTGCATGGTTGTTTCAGCATCGACCAGCGCATCGCGGATGGTCATACGGCTGACGAAAGGGATACGTTGGCCGTTGTATTCGATAGTGTTACGGTAATCAAAATGCGCGCTCTTCAGCAGCTTGCCGGATAGCGAATAAAACTCGGCTTTTACGCCAACCTCGCGCTTAACCGACACCCAGTAGCGCACCCGGTCATAGGTGGCGCGTTTGTGCTTTGCAGTGAGTCCCAGAACGTGACAGGCTTCACCGTCCACCAACTCTTCGCCCGCCGGTTGCGCCTCATAATCGCCCGCATAATTGGTGGCGGCGATATCGCCGTTGGAAGCCTGCCCGCTCATACGCTGGCGGGGCGAAATGGGAATCGGCTTGGACAAGCCGGGGCGTGTCAGCCACATATTGCGCCCGACCTGCAACAATTTTGAGCCCTTGAAACGCACCGGCTCCAGCGTTTCTGCCACACTGGCATCGTCCACCGCCCGCACTTCCAAGCGTTGCTCGTCGGACACCTTGTCGCCATCGCGCGACACCAGCCTGATCTCCCACACGATGCCCGGCAAACCGCCGCCGCGCGCCCGGTCGGCGTGCTGCAGCAAGAATTGGGCATCCGGTGCCGCAAATGCGGAAACATTGATGCCGAGCAGCAGCACTACAAGCAGATTTTGCCAAACTATTTTCATTGCCATCCCTTCCCGAAAGACCGCTTTCTATACATGTCCGAGCGCGTCGATAATGGCCTGGTTGGCCGCGCGTCTGGCGGGCAGATAAGCCGCCAACGTGCCCACCGCGCCCATCAGTGCAAAAGTAAACAATATCCGCCAGTAATCCATATCCACCAGCAAGGGCACCGGGCTGGCGCTATTCGGCGGCGTGTAGGAAATGTTCGCCAGATTGATACCCCAGCGCACGCCCAGCGTAATGAGCAATCCAACGGTACAGCCGATCAGCGTGAGCAGCATGGATTCTGCGGTGAACAAGCGCACCACGCCTTTGCGTTTTAACCCGATGGCGCGCAGGGTGCCGATCTCGCGGGTGCGCTCGACCACGGTCATCCCCATCGAGTTTGCCACGCTCATCACCACCACGGTCAGCACGATGGAGAAGATAAAGCCGAAGATCATGTCGAACATGCCGTGCACCTGGTTGTAAAAATCGGACAGCTCTTGCCAGGTCATGATCTCGATATCAAATCCGGCTGCGCGCAGTTTTTCGCTCAAGCGCGCACGCATTGCTCCGGTCTGCAGCATATCGTCGAGCAGTATGGTCAGACGATCCGCGCGCCCTTCCGCATCCAGCAGCGATTGCGCCAACGCCAGCGAAACGAAAGCGAACTTGTCGTTGCTGCCCGCATTGCCGGTATTGAAGCTGTGCCCCACGCTAATATCGAGCGCGTTGGCTTGTCCGCTCAGGGTATTTACCAGCACCGCCGCCTGTCCGCCAATGGAGAGGTGCAGCATCTCGACCAACCCTTCGCTCAGTTCCACCACTTCGGAGTGCGCGGGATCGAGATGCTTCATGAGGTTGTCGTACAAGCCGCTTTGTTTTTCCCGCTCGTTCAGCACATCCCGCTGCAACCGCTCCATCGCGGTCGGCTCGATGCCTTCCGCAATGAAGATGGTGCTGGCGCGTCCGTTGCTGACCAAGCCGCTTAGCGCCAGACGCGGCGCAATCATTTCGACATGCGGCTCATCCTTCAGTAGCCCGGTAATAGCTGCAACCTCATTCGCGGTGAGCAGGTAGCGTTGCGGGTCGAGTTTGCCTTCCTTGCGCATGCCGCGCTTGCTCAGGGTCAGATGTCCGAGCATCTCGCTATGGATCGCCCCGCGCGCCATTCCATCATAGACGTTGTGCGTATAACCGGCGAACAGCGCGATAGCGGAAAAACCGAGAGCGATGGCCAGCAGCGTGACCAGCGAACGGCGGCGGTTGCGCATCAGGCCGCGCAGCGCAAGTTTCAAAATATTCATTGCAGCACCTCGTCGCTGGCGATATCACCGTCCCGCAGCAGTATTTTTCTGTCCACATGATCGAGCAAGCGCGGATCATGCGTGGTAAACACGAACGTCACCTTGCGCGCACGGTTCATCTCGCGCATCAGGTCGATCACCATGCGGCTGTTCCCGGAATCCAGATTCGCCGTCGGCTCGTCGGCGATAACCAGCATCGGCTCAACCACCAGTGCGCGCGCGATGGCGACGCGCTGGCGCTGGCCGCCGGAAAGTTTGTCCGGCAGCGAACCCTTGAAGCGTTCCAGACCGACATCCACCAACACCGCTGCGGCGCGTCGGCGCGCCGCATGCTCGGCAACACCCTGTATCTGCAAGGGCAGCATCACGTTTTCCAGCGCGGATAGCACCGGCACCAGATTAAAGTTCTGAAACACGAAACCGATCTTCCTGCTGCGAAACTCGGTAAGCTCGTCATCCGCCAGCACGCATGTATCTTGTTTGTCGAAATGTACTTTTCCTGCGGTCGGAGTATCGATCAACCCAATAATATTCATCAACGTGGATTTGCCGCTGCCGGACGGCCCCCAAACCGCAAGGAACTCGCCGGCATGGATGTCCAGCGAAATGCTGTTCAGTGCGTCGATTGTCGTTTCGCCCAGTTGAAAACGGCGGCGCACGTTGCGCAACTTCAGGATCGGCGGATGACTGGTGTTATCGTTCATGTTCTGCCTCAGTGCAGGTGGATGGATAGTGATACCGCGCGTTCGCCGATTGCGAACCCGGCCGCGGCAAAATCGGGCACGCCGAATTTGCCGCGCGCATTATTGGAGAACCCATATAGTTCTGTCGGAACCCCCAGAAAGTTCTGGTCCTGCCTGCCGTTGTCTTTGCTATCCACATAGGCTGCCACGGCATAGCTTCCCGGCAGCAGGTCTGCTACCGACACGGTAAACCGGTCGCCCGCCGCCTCGCCCACTATCCCGAGATAGAATTTATTTCCGAAAGGAAACTGCTCCGGCGCGCTGGCGGAATAGACAGCGACGCGTATCCGGTTGCCAGCCATACCTTTACCGTATAAATCCAGCTTGAGTTCGCCCGCCTGGGCGTGGCTTGCCAGCAAAAGCACGGCAAAAACAGTCAGCCGCTTCATGTGTTCTCCGGCAATTATTCGACGGTTCACACTCTAGAAGCGCACGCGCATCAACGGTATAAAAATGCGACGAACTGCAGAAAACAGGGAGCGAGCTGTTGACAATGCCAATGGTTCGTCTGGAAACCGGCTTCAGCCGTTCTTGATCGCCAGCGCGTGTTGATACAGTTCGTTGCGGTTCGCGCCGGTGATCTGGACTGCAAGCTGCACGGCCTGTTTCAGAGGAAGCTCGTTGAGCAGCAGCGCAAGGATACGCTCGGTGCCGGCATCCAAACCTTCCGTGTGCGGCGGCGCGCCGGACACCAGCACCACGAATTCGCCGCGTTGCCGGTTGCTGTCGGCCAGCAGCCATGCCTCGGCATCCCTCAACGGGCAGCTATGAATGGTCTCGAACAGCTTGGTGATTTCGCGCGCCAGCACGATTTGTCGCTCCTCGCCCAAGATTGCACATAAGTCTGCAATGCATTCGACGATGCGGTGCGGCGCTTCGTAAAACACCAGCGTATAGGAATGATCGCATAGCGCCTGCAGCGCAGTGCGCCGTGCCGCGGACTTGTTGGGCAGGAAACCGTAGAACAGAAAATGCGCCCCTTCCAGCCCTGCCGCCGACAAAGCTGTTACCGCCGCATTTGCACCGGGAACCGGAATGACGCGCAGTCCCGCAGCCAGCGCCGCCTGTACCAGCAGCGCGCCGGGATCGCTGACGGCAGGGGTACCCGCATCGCTGACAAATGCCACGCTTTGGCCGGCCCGCAGCAGCGCGATGATCTTTTCCGCCGCGCCGCGTTCGTTGTGCTGGTGCGCCGCCATCAGCCGCTTTGCGCTAATGCCGTGGTGCGTCAGCAGGTGCGCGGTGTTGCGTGTGTCCTCCGCCGCGACCACATCGGCGGCGGCCAGCACCTCCAGTGCGCGCAGGGTAATGTCACGCAGATTCCCAATTGGGGTGGCAACTACATATAATGCGGGTTCCAGTATTTGTGGTCGACCGTTATGCAACGCGTGTTCCCTTCATATTTCAAGTGGTTTTCGGTCTGGCTTGCGGCCTTGCTCGCACTATACGTGAGCGGTTTTGCTTGCGCCAGCAGCGAACCTCTGCCGCCCGGCAATGAAAAACCCGTGCCGCATATCGCGCTGTTGCTGCCGCTCCAGTCGGCGATCTTCAAATCCGCCGCCGAAGCGGTGCAGCAGGGTTTTCAGGCTGCGGCCGATCTGGAGATGCAACTGCCGGGAAAATTGCCGGTGCGCGTGTACAACTGTTTCGACGAAAGCAAGGATATTGTCGCACTGTATCGTCAGGCCGTCGCCAACGGCGCGCGCGCTGTGGTGGGGCCGCTGACGCGCAGCGGCACCACCACGCTAGCAGCAGAACAAAATATTCCCGTGCCGACACTAACCTTGAATGTGGTGGAAGACAAGCCTGCCGACCAGCTGTATTTTTTCGGCATGGCGGCGGAAGCCGAGGCGAAACAAATCGCACAACTGGCTATGCAACAGGGGTTACACCAGGCGATTATTATCTCTACCCGCGAACAACTGTCCAAACGTTTGCAATTCGCGTTCGAGGACGAATGGCGCGCCTTGGGGGGCGGATTGCTGCACGAGATCGAGTTTAACGGCGATACTGCAGCATTTGCGGATATCTCCGACCTGCCGGATACGGCGGTATTTTTGGCTGCCGATGCCGCCAAAGCGCGCCTGATCCGGCCTTATCTGCCGAATAAATTGCCGATCTATTCCACCTCTCAAATCTTTGCCGGCAACGACGACACACTGACCAACTATGATCTGAACGGTATCCGTTTTGTAGATATGCCCTGGTTGCTGCAAACCGACCACCCGGCCGTGATGGTCTATCCGCGTCCGGCGCAGCCGCTTTCCGCAGATCATGAGCGGCTTTACGCACTGGGCATAGACGCGTTCCGTTTGATTCAATTGCTGCTGGCCGATAAAGTTGGCGATGCCTTGCCGCTGGACGGGGTGAGCGGACTCATCGATCTTGACGAACACACTTTCCTGCGCACGGGAATCCCGGCAGTATTCATGCAGGGACACGCACAGTCAAACAACACGCAGGCCGCACCCGCCCAGCAGATGTTTCCGGATCAGGTCGTCGATCAGCCACATGAATGATGGTGCGCAAGCCGAACACTGGGCGGCGCGCTATTTGCAACAACAGGGGTTGAAGCCGGTTACGAAAAATTACCGCAGCCGTTTCGGCGAAGTCGATTTGATTATGCGTGACGGCGCGGCGCTGGTATTCGTCGAGGTACGCTTGCGGCGCAATGCGGATTTCGGCGGTGCTGCTGCCAGCATCGATGCGCGCAAGCAGCAACGCCTGATCCGCACCGCGCAGCACTATCTTGCCGACTTGGCGCAGATACCGCCGTGCCGCTTCGATGCCGTGCTAATGGACGATGTGCAGGGCACCAACGTACAGTGGCTCAAGAATGCGTTTGAAGCCTGATTCGGTTAATATTCGCGATCAACGCATTGGTAACAACAGAGACACAAGCCTCTAAAATTCATTTTGCGGGATGAAGCGCAAGGAGCCGCGCAGCGAATGACGAGGCATATCAATTGATAGACGAGGAATGAGCGAGCACGCGACACCGCGATTTGCCCGCAAAATGGATTTTATGGATATTAATAAACGCATCATCAAACATTTCAAAGACAGCGCCGAACTCAAACTCAAGGTTAAAGATGCGCTGGCAAAGCCCATCGCCGAGGGAGCACAGGCTTTTTTCGACTGCGTGACCAACGACGGAAAAATCCTGTGCTGCGGCAACGGCGGTTCGGCGGCTGACGCGCAACATTTTGCGGCGGAATTGCTGAACCGCTTCGAAAAAGAGCGCCCCGGTTTGGCGGCGGTCGCGCTGACCACCGACAGCTCGGTGCTGACCTCCATTGCCAACGATTACGATTTCAACAAGATATTCTCCAAACAAGTGCGCGCGCTCGGCTTGCCCGGCGACAGCCTGCTGGCAATTTCCACCAGCGGCAACTCGCCGAACGTGGTCGCGGCGATCCACGCCGCGCATGAACGCAGTATGCGCGTAGTCGCGCTGACCGGGCGCGATGGAGGCCAAATGGCCGCCGCGCTGCACCCCAATGACGTATTGATTTGTGTGGATGCGAAAAGCACCGCGCGCATCCAGGAAGTTCACTTGCTTGCCCTGCATTGCCTGTGCGATGTGATTGATTATTTATTATTAGGAGAATAACGATGCGTATTATCTGCCTGTTGCTAGTTGTGCTGGTCTCCGCTTCGCTGCAGGGATGCTTCCCGGTGATTGCCGCGGGTGTGGGCACCGGCGTCCTGATGTCGCAGGATCGCCGCACCGGCGGCGCTTACATCGAGGATGAAGCGATCGAAACCAAAGCATTCGACCGTATCGGCAAGCGATTCAAAAATGATGCGCATGTCAATATCACCAGCTTTAACCGCAATATACTGATCAGCGGCGAAGTGCAGTCCGATGCGATAAAAACCGAAATCGGCAAACTCGTCGCAAGCATCGAGAACGTGCGCAACATCAACAATGAGCTGGTCGTTTCCGGAACCAGTTCGCTGACCTCTCGCGGCAGCGACAGCTTGGTCACTTCAAACGTAAAACTGCGTTTCATGAATGAAAAGCGCTTCAATGCAGAGCATATCAAAGTGGTCACCGAAAACGGCACGGTATTTCTGATGGGTATTGTCAAACGTGCCGAAGCGGATGCCGCCACCGAAGTCACCCGCACCACCAGCGGTGTGCAACGCGTGGTGAGATTGTTCGAGTACCTCGATTAGATGCATTCCGCCCCCGCCTTCGAAGGCAAGCTGTGCAATGCCGGGGAACTCGCCGCGCGGATTGCCGCACTGCCGCGCCCGCTGGTATTCACCAACGGCTGCTTCGATGTGCTGCATCGCGGCCATGTAACTTACCTCGCGCAAGCGCGCGCGCTGGGTGCGGGATTGATCGTGGGGGTAAACAGCGATGCCTCGGTGAAACGCCTGAATAAGGGCGCCGACAGACCCATTAACCTGTTGCATGACCGCATGACGGTGCTGGCCGCGCTGGAATCGGTCAATCTCGTCATACCCTTCGATGAAGACACGCCGCTGCGACTGATCATTGCCTGCCGTCCCGACATACTGGTTAAAGGCGGCGACTGGCAACCCGCCGACATCGTCGGAGCGCAAGAAGTGCAAAGTTGGGGCGGCACGGTGCACAGCATCCCGTTCCTGCACGAACGCTCCACTACGGCATTATTAAAAAAGATACGCAGTCTCTAACGCGGTATATTGCCCCGGACTAAAACGATGCCATACGTAAATATCCAGATCACGCAGGGCGCAACAAGAGCGCAGAAAGCACAATTGATCAAGGAAGTAACCGACTCGCTGGTGCGCATTCTCGGGAAAAAGCCGGAGCACACGCATATCGTGATTCAGGAAATAAGCGAGGAGAACTGGGGATTTTCCGGATTGCTGACGGACGAGTGGAAAAAACTTAAGCAATAAATCAGCGCGTTTCCTCGAAAAAATCGCACTCAAATTCTGCAGGTGCGGTTACCACCGCCATCTTCGCTGCAATCGACACAACGCATACCCAGCAGAAAATTCACATGCGCCAAATGAGCAGCCTGGAACGATGCAGGTCATCAACCTGCAGAGTTTGAGACGGGGATTGTTCCGGCACGGCAAAGGTGCTGCTGACAAATACCGTTCCGGCGCGCATCTCGGCACGCGCCTTGTTCCACAGACGCTCCATCGGCACCGGCGAGAGATAGGCAAACACCACGTCGTATTGCCCCAGATCGCAAGCGCCAAGACTATCGTCCCAGATACTCCCCCAGTGCACCTTGCAGTTGCGGTAACCGCCGAGCTTGATGCGCAACCAGCTCCACACAAACGGCAGCGGTGCTGATTCAACGCCGCTGTAACGCCCATCGGGACGCACACTTGCCAGATGCGTCAACACTCCGCCCAACCCCGAGCCAAGATCGATGAAGCGAAATCCGCTTTGCGCATCCTGCAGCACGTCTTCCAGTGCGTGCCACACCTTATCGCTGGAAAGATACAGCGGTACCTGAGTACGGAAGACGCTCCAGTACACCGCCAGCAGCAGCAGAAACGCCGCGAGATAAAATCCGGGCGGGATGCTCAGCGCGAGCATCAACACCAGTGCGGGTACAAATACCAATTGGATCGGCAGCCACCAGCGTTGCAGCCCGGCAAGGTAGCTAAAAACAGCCGCGCACAGGCCGCACAGCAATGCGAACGTCATGAATGACGGTTGCATATCAGTCGCGCGTGCAACAAACAACACCAGTAACAACGCCGCGAATTGCAGCAACAGCGCTTTGATAGCGGGCGGGATTTTTTTGAACAAGGCGCGCAAGTTAGCGTACCAGCTTGGCTTCGACTTCCCGGCGCTTGGCTTTGCCAACCAAACGTTCAACCAGCGTCAACGCGAAATCCATGGCCGTGCCGGGACCGCGCGAGGTGATCAGTTTGCCGTCTTCCACTACCGCATCGGTTTGCAAACGCACTTGGGGAAAGTCATTCAGACAGCTCGGATAGCAGGTGGCCTTGCGCCCGTCCAGCAATCCGGCGGCGGCGAGCACCGAAGGTGCGGCACAGATCGCTGTAACGTATTTCCCCTGCTGCGCCATTTGCCTCAGCAGCGCGATCACACGGCTGTCGGCACCGAGGTTATCGGTACCGGGCTGGCCACCCGGCAGCACGATCATGTCGAAATTTTGCTGCAACGCGAGATCCAGCGTGGTATCCGGCAACAACACCACACCACGACTGGCCAGTACCGGCAGGTCGTTCAGTCCGGCACTGACTACTGCCACGCCTGCGCGGCGCATGATATCGATGACCGTCACGGCCTCAATTTCTTCGCAACCTTGCGCGAGCAGAACGAGAACCTTGTGCATGATAACCTCCCCCCGGAGGGCGCATATTAAAGTGAATAGTCTGAATATTCTGATAGTTGGCTGAATAGCTTGCGGATATACACCAGGTTCGGCGATATCAGCCGCACGACCCGCGCTTTCAAGCACAAACTACCAGCTGCGCAATGCTACCAAGTTTGCCCAGATTTGGTAAAATGCCGCTCCATTTAATTTATTGAGTGATTGAGCGAAGGAATTATGAGTGAATATTTGTTTACATCCGAGTCCGTGTCCGAAGGCCATCCCGACAAGGTAGCCGATCAGATTTCCGATGCTATCGTCGATGCCATTTTAGCGCAGGACAAGCATTCGCGCATTGCCGCCGAGACGCTGTGCAACACCGGCCTGGTCGTGTTGGCCGGCGAGATCACCACCACTGCGAATGTCGATTACATTCAGGTGGCGCGCGACACCATCAAACGCATCGGCTACGACAATACCGAATACGGCATCGACTACAAAGGCTGCGCGGTACTGGTGGCTTACGACAAACAAAGTCCGGATATTGCACAGGGCGTAAACAAGGCTTATGACGACGGTCTGGATCAGGGCGCGGGCGATCAGGGGCTGATGTTCGGCTACGCATGCGATGAAACCGACACACTGATGCCGCTGCCGATTTATCTGGCGCACCGCGCAGTGGAACGCCAGGCGCAATTGCGCCGCGACGGGCGACTGAACTGGCTACGTCCTGATGCCAAATCGCAGGTTACCGTCCGCTATGTGGACGGCAAGCCGCACTCGATCGATACTGTGGTGTTATCTACCCAGCACGCACCGGAAATGACACAGGAACAAATCCGCGAAGCGGTCATCGAGGAAATTCTCAAGCCTATACTGCCTAAGGAATTGATCAAAGGCGATGTCAAATATCTGGTCAATCCGACCGGACGTTTTGTTGTCGGCGGCCCGCAGGGCGACTGCGGCCTGACTGGCCGCAAGATCATCGTCGATACCTACGGCGGTGCAGCTCCGCACGGCGGCGGCGCGTTCTCCGGCAAAGACCCATCCAAGGTGGATCGTTCCGCCGCTTATGCCGGCCGCTATGTAGCCAAAAATATCGTGGCTGCCGGCCTAGCCAGCAAATGCCTGATTCAGATCTCCTACGCCATTGGCGTGGCGCATCCGACCAGCGTCTGGGTTACCACTTACGGTACCGGCAAAGTCTCCGACGAGAAAATCGCCGAACTGGTCAAAAAACATTTCGACCTGCGACCGAAAGGCATTGTGCAGATGCTCGACCTGCTGCGTCCGATCTACCAGAATACCGCTGCTTACGGTCACTTCGGTCGCGAAGAGCCGGGCTTCACTTGGGAAAACACTGACAAAGCAGCCGCGCTTCGCGCAGATGCCGGGCTGTAGCGCTACAGGCTACCCACACGCAGCAATTGAAGTATTAAAAAGCGCCCATGCTTTGCATGCATGGGCGCTTTTTTTATTCCAGATAGTCTGAATCAGACTATCAAACACCCCCATCCCCCCCACCTAGCCACCCCCTTGAAGGGGGAGGAACTGAGTCCCTTCCCCAGTTAGGATGGGAGTGGGGGAGACGCTGAAAAATTCTGAAAAAAAGAAAACGCCCTGCGGCAAGCCGCAGGGCGCGTAAAGCAGTTACAACAACAGCAGACTTAAGCGGCTTGTGCTTTTTCCAGCAGCTTGGCGACACGCCAGCTTTTTGTTTTGGCAAGCGGGCGGCATTCTTCGATCATCACCACGTCACCGGCATGAAACTCATTGGCTTCATCGTGCGCGTGATATTTCTTCGAAACGCGAATGATCTTGCCCAGCAACGGGTGTTTCACTTTGCGCTCGACCAGAACCGTGACAGTTTTGTCCATTTTGTCGCTTGTTATAGTACCGGTCAGGGTACGTTTCAGTTTTGGCTCGCTCATCAGCTGGTACCCTTCTCTTTCAATACGGTTTTTACACGGGCGATATCGCGGCGCACTTTGCGCAACTCACTGGTATTGGTCATCTGCTGAGTCGCAATTTGCATACGCAGGCCAAATTGAGCCTTGGTCAGCGACAGCATTTCCTGCTGCAGATCCGCCGCGGATTTTGTCTTTAATTCACTAGCTTTCATATTACGCACCTACCTGTCTGACCACAAATGTAGTCGCAATTGGTAATTTAGCGGATGCCAATTGAAACGCTTCGCGTGCCAATACCTCATTCACGCCATCCATTTCGTACAACATCTTGCCCGGCTGGATTTCGGCAACGTAGAACTCCGGGTTACCCTTACCGTTACCCATACGAACTTCGGCCGGTTTCTTGGAGATCGGCTTATCCGGGAAAACACGGATCCAAATACGTCCGCCGCGTTTGATATGACGGGTCATCGCGCGGCGCGCCGCTTCGATCTGACGCGCAGTCAAACGACCGCGCCCAACCGCCTTCAAACCGAACTCGCCGAAACTCACTTTGTTGCCACGGGTGGCAATACCGGTGTTACGACCCTTCTGTTCCTTGCGGTATTTTCTTCTAGCTGGCTGTAGCATGTTTCACTCCCGACTTTCTTGCTTTCTTTTCCGGTTCGGCAACTACTGGCGCAGCAACTTCCTGAGCACCAATTTCGCCCTTGAATACCCAAACTTTCACCCCGATGATGCCGTAGGTGGTTTTGGCTTCGGATGTACCGTAGTCGATATCGGCACGCAGTGTATGCAATGGCACACGGCCTTCGCGGTACCATTCGGTACGTGCGATTTCGATTCCGTTCAAACGGCCCGCGCTCATGATCTTGATACCCTGGGCACCCAGACGCATCGCGTTTTGCATCGCACGTTTCATGGCACGGCGGAACATAATGCGCTTTTCCAGCTGCGCGGTAATGCTATCTGCGATCAGTTGCGCATCGATTTCCGGCTTGCGCACTTCTTCGATGGCCAGATCAACAGACTGCAGACCCATACGCTTGCGCAATTCGGCACGCAACGCTTCGATGTCCTCGCCTTTTTTACCGATCACCATGCCCGGACGGGCGGTGTAAATGGTCACTTTGGCATTCTTGGCCGGACGCTCGATGATTACTTTGGATACTCCCGCAGCAGCCAGTTTCTTTTTCAGAAATGCGCGGACTTCGATGTCCTTGAGCAGCAAAGCGGAAAAATTCTTGGTGTTTGAGAACCACTTGGAATCCCAATTTTTGCGAACGCACAACCGGAAACCGGTTGGATGAATTTTCTGTCCCATAATTTATCCTTAGTTTCCGACGCTAACCGTGATGTGGCAAGTCTGCTTTTCGATACTCGCACCGCGGCCCTTGGCACGTGCCATGAAACGCTTCAGCGAAGTAGCCTTGTCGACGTAAATGGTAGTCACCTTCAACTCGTCGATGTCGGCACCGTCGTTGTGCTCGGCATTGGCAATCGCCGAGTCCAGTGCTTTCTTGATAATTCCTGCACCTTTTTTCGGGCTGAATGCCAGAATGTTAAGCGCTTGTGCAACCGGCAAGCCGCGAATTTGATCGGCAACCAGACGGGCTTTTTGCGCGGACAGATGAATGTTTTTTGCAACTGCAGTAGTCGTTGTCATCATGCCCCCTTATTTCTTGACCGCTGCTTTTTTATCGGCAGCGTGTCCTTTGAAGGTGCGCGTCAGGGAAAATTCACCCAATTTATGGCCCACCATGTTTTCGGAGATGTACACCGGGATATGCTGCTTGCCGTTGTGTACCGCAATTGTCAGGCCGACAAACTCGGGCAGCACCGTGGAACGGCGCGACCAGGTTTTCACCGGACGCTTATCACTGGTCGCGCGCACTGTCTCAATCTTCTTGAGCAGGTGAGCATCAACAAATGGACCTTTTTTAATTGAACGTGCCATATCTGTCTACCCCTTAAACCTGAAAGCGACGGCGCACAATCATGCCGCTAGTACGCTTGTTGCGACGAGTGCGGAAGCCCTTGGCCGGCACGCCCCACGGGCTGACCGGATGGCGACCAGCTGCGGTCTTACCTTCACCACCACCGTGCGGGTGATCGACCGGGTTCATAACCACACCGCGGACGGTTGGACGAACACCGCGCCAACGCATTGCACCGGCCTTACCGATGGAACGCAGACTGTGTTCGGAATTACCCACTTCACCCAGCGTCGCCTTGCAATCGATGTGCACCTTGCGGATTTCGCCGGAGCGCAAACGCAATTGTGCATAGCTGCCTTCGCGCGCCAACAGTTGCACGGAGGTACCCGCGGAACGTGCCAATTGCGCACCCTTACCGGGCAACATTTCGATGCAATGAATGGTTGAACCAACCGGAATATTGCGCAGTGGCAAAGCGTTACCCGGCTTGATCGGCGCTTCGGAACCGCTCACCAGAGTGGCACCGCTCGCAACACCTTTCGGTGCAATGATGTAACGGCGCTCGCCGTCTGCGTAACACAACAGAGCCAGATTGGCGCTGCGGTTCGGGTCGTATTCCAAACGCTCAACAGTCGCAGGAATACCGTCCTTGTTGCGCTTGAAGTCCACCAGACGGTAATGCTGCTTATGCCCGCCGCCCATGTGACGCGTGGTGATGTGACCGTTATGGTTGCGACCCGCAGTCTTGTTCTTCTTTTCCAGAAGAGCAGCGACCGGCTTGCCTTTATGCAGATCGGGATTGACAACACGCACTACGGCGCGCTGCCCCGGGGTTGTCGGTTTTAATTTAATCAATGCCATGATGATTATCCTTGCTCGCTTGCAGCAAAATTGATTTCCTGACCGGAAGCCAGACATACATATGCCTTCTTCCAGTTATTGCGGCGCCCCGTGAAACGTCCGGCGCGCTTTACCTTGCCTTTGACGTTGAGCACTTGCACGCTGTCCACATTCACTTTGAACATCATTTCGACAGCTGCTTTGATCTCATGCTTGGTCGCGTCCGTAGCAACACGGAAGATCACCTGTTCATGCTTGTCGGCGACGTACGTTGCCTTTTCGGAGATTTGCGGAGCGAGCAACACTTTCATCAAACGCTCTTGACTGAATTGTTGGGTACTCATACGAACATCTCCTCAATTTTAGCCACCGCACCGCGTGTCACGATCACACTCGGAAAACGCACCAGACTGACCGGGTCGGCCTGATTGGCTTCCAGCACCAATACGTTCGGCAAATTGCGCGCGGACAGGTACAGATTTTCATCAACGCTATCGGTAATGATCAGCACACGACCGGAATCCAAACCCCAAGCCTTGATTTTTTGCGCCAGCAATTTTGTCTTGGGCGAATCAACTGTCAGGCTATCCACCACCATCAGGCGGTTTTCGCTGACCAGTTTCGAAAAAATGGAAGCCAGACCCGCGCGGTACATCTTGCGGTTGATTTTTTGCGTGTAATTTTCTTCGCCGGTATTCGGGAATATCTTACCGCCACCGCGCCACAACGGGCTGGATGCCATACCGGCACGCGCACGGCCGGTACCCTTTTGCGCAAACGGCTTGCGGGTACTCTTGGCGATCTCGCTGCGGCCTTTTTGCTTGCTGTTGGCAGCGCGGGCATTCGCCTGATAGGCGGTAACCAGTTGATGGACCAGATCCTCGTTGTATTCGCGACCGAACAATTCGTCCGACGCGCTCAGATTCGCGGTTGCCTGACCTTTATCGTTAATGACTTTGAGTTCCATTATGCACCTGCCTTCACTGCGGGACGCACAATCACGCTGCCGTTTTGCGCGCCTGGAACGGCACCCTTGACCAGCAGCAATTGACGTGCAACATCGACGCGCACGACTTGTAAATTTTGAACTGTCCTTTGCACATCGCCCAAATGGCCGGTCATGCGCTTACCCGGGAACACGCGACCCGGATCCTGCGCCATACCGATAGAACCGGGTACGTTATGCGATTTGGAGTTGCCGTGCGAGGCACGACCTGATTTGAAGTGGTAACGCTTGATGGTACCGGCGTAACCCTTACCTTTGGATATACCCGTCACATCGACGAGCTGACCCACCTGAAAAATCTCCACGCTGACCGTGGAACCCGCTTGCAGGCCGGACAACTGTTCAGGGGATACAGTGAATTCTTTCAGTTGGCTACCCGCTTCCACACCCGCCTTGGCGTAATGTCCGGCGGCAGCCTTGCTGACGCGACCGGGACGGCGTACGCCGTGTGCCAACTGCACAGCGGTATAGCCATCGGTATCAACGGATTTAACCTGAGTGATACGATTGTTGGACACTTCCAGCACTGTCACCGGCAACGACGAACCGTCTTCGGTAAACACGCGGGTCATGCCAATCTTGCGACCGACAAGTCCTAAGCTCATTTTAATTTCCTCTTGTTAAGGGGCTGACTTCAATTGGTCAGCCGATTTTTTACTACCATTACAACGATTAACCGGCATGAATCACCGGAGCACAACAATTACTGTAACTTGATCTCGACATCCACGCCAGCCGGCAGGTCCAGCTTCATCAGCGCATCTACCGTCTTGTCGGTAGGATCAACGATGTCCATCAGACGAAGATGGGTACGGATTTCAAACTGATCGCGCGAAGTCTTGTTGACGTGCGGTGAACGCAACACGTCGAAACGCTCAATCCTGGTCGGTAACGGCACAGGGCCGTTTACCACAGCGCCGGTGCGCTTGGCAGTTTCAACAATCTGAGCAGCCGACTGGTCGATCAAACGATAGTCAAACGCCTTGAGGCGAATGCGGATTTTTTGACTTTGCATAATTTTCTCTTGCATTTACGCGGCAATGCCGCTAATTAAAGAACGAATCGCGCAGCCCAAAAAAGGCCTAAACCTCGCGAGGGCGCGCATTGTAGTCTTACTTATTCAACTTTGCAAACAAAATTCAGGGCAAAGATCTAGGCCCGAGGATAGAGGGAAAACTTCCCCCACAATCCTCGATCCCCGATCCTCAATCCTGCTATTCGATGATCTTCGCCACCACACCCGCGCCGACGGTACGGCCGCCTTCGCGAATCGCGAAACGCAAACCTTCTTCCATCGCGATCGGGTTGATCAGGTTTACGGTGATGCTGACGTTATCGCCAGGCATAACCATCTCGGTACCAGCTGGCAGTTCAACCGCGCCGGTTACGTCGGTGGTACGGAAGTAGAACTGCGGACGGTAGCCCTGGAAGAACGGGGTATGACGGCCGCCTTCATCCTTGCCCAGCACGTAGATCTCGGCGGTGAATTTGGTGTGCGGAGTAATAGAACCGGGCTTGGCCAACACTTGGCCGCGCTCGACTTCTTCGCGCTTGGTGCCGCGCAGCAGCACGCCGACGTTGTCGCCAGCCTGACCCTGGTCCAGCAGTTTGCGGAACATTTCCACGCCGGTGCAGGTTGTCTTGAGGGTGGGCTTGATACCAACGATTTCCAGTTCTTCGCCGACCTTGACCACACCGCGCTCGATACGGCCGGTTACCACAGTACCGCGACCGGAGATGGAGAATACGTCTTCAACCGGCATCAGGAAGGTGCCATCCAGCGCGCGCTTTGGCTCGGGGATGTAGCTGTCGAGTGCGTCGGCCAAACGGAAAATGGCGGGTTCGCCGATTTCGCTCTGGTCGCCTTGCAGCGCTTTGAGGGCGGAACCTTTGATGATGGGGATGTCGTCGCCGGGAAAGTCGTATTTGGAGAGCAGTTCGCGCACTTCCATTTCGACCAGCTCCAGCAGCTCTTCGTCGTCAACCATGTCGCACTTGTTCAGGAATACGACGATGTACGGTACGCCCACTTGGCGTGCCAGCAGGATGTGTTCGCGGGTCTGCGGCATCGGGCCGTCGGCTGCGGAACAAACCAGGATCGCGCCGTCCATCTGGGCGGCACCGGTGATCATGTTCTTGATGTAGTCGGCGTGGCCCGGGCAATCTACGTGCGCGTAGTGACGGGTCTCGGTTTCGTATTCGACGTGCGCGGTGTTAATCGTGATGCCGCGCGCCTTTTCTTCCGGCGCCGCGTCGATTTGGTCGTACGCTTTGGCTTCGCCGCCAAATTTCTTCGACAATACGGTGGTGATCGCCGCTGTCAGCGTGGTCTTGCCGTGATCCACGTGGCCGATCGTGCCCACGTTGACGTGCGGTTTGGTGCGTTCAAATTTACTCTTTGCCATGATTTTCGCCCTTTAATCTAAAATTATTTCTTGTTCATGATTGCTTCGGCAACGTTCTTCGGTGCCTCGGAATAATGCTTGAATTCCATGGTATAGGTCGCGCGCCCCTGCGTTGCGGAACGCAACGAAGTGGAATAACCAAACATCTCGGACAATGGCACTTCAGCCTTGATGGATTTGCCGCCGCCCATCATGTCATCCATACCCTGCACCATACCGCGGCGCGAGGACAAATCACCCATCACCGTACCGGCATAATCTTCAGGTGTCTCCACCTCGACCGACATCATCGGCTCAAGCAGCACCGGACTGGCCTTGCGCATACCATCCTTGAACGCCATCGAAGCCGCCATCTTAAACGCGTTTTCGTTGGAGTCCACATCGTGGTAAGAACCGTCGAACAAGGTGCATTTCACATCCACAACCGGGAAGCCCGCCAACACTCCATTCGGCAGCGTTTCGCGCAAACCCTTTTCAACCGCAGGAATATATTCGCGGGGAACCGTACCACCCTTGATCGCATCGACGAATTCAAAACCTTTACCCGCTTCGCTCGGCTCCATCTTAATCCACACGTGACCATACTGACCACGACCACCGGACTGCTTGACGAACTTTCCTTCGATTTCGACCGATTTCCTGATCGCTTCGCGGTAAGCCACCTGCGGTGCACCCACGTTGGCTTCCACGCCGAACTCGCGCTTCATACGGTCAACCAGAATTTCCAAGTGCAACTCGCCCATGCCGGACATGATCGTCTGACCGGACTCTTCATCGGTACGCACACGGAACGAAGGATCTTCTGCCGCCAAACGACCCAGCGCAATACCCATCTTTTCCTGGTCAACCTTGGTCTTCGGCTCGACGGCCACGTGAATCACCGGCTCCGGGAACACCATACGCTCAAGAATGATAGGCTTGTTCGGATCGCACAGCGATTCGCCGGTAGTCACGTCCTTCAGGCCGATACAGGCAGCGATATCGCCCGCCAAAATCTCATCAACCTCTACGCGGTTGTTCGCATGCATCTGCACGATACGGCCGATACGCTCTTTCTTTCCCCTGACCGGGTTGTAGACCGTATCGCCTTTTTTCAACACACCGGAATACACACGCACAAAAGTCAACTGCCCCACAAACGGATCGGTCATCAGCTTGAACGCCAGCGCAGAGAAACTCTCGCCGTCATCCGCCTTACGCGTGAGCGGCTCGCCCGTCTCGGACTCACCTGTGACATCCGGGATATCCACCGGCGATGGCAAGAACATAATCACTGCGTCCAGCATGCGCTGCACACCCTTGTTCTTAAACGCGGAGCCGCACAACATCGGCTGAATTTCACAGGCGATAGTACGAGTGCGAATACCCAGAATGATTTGCTCTTCGGTCAACTCGCCATTTTCGAGATACTGATTCATCAGCTCCTCGGATGCCTCGGCGGCCGTCTCGACCATCTTGGCGCGCCACTCATTGGCGCTCGCCACCAGCTCAGCCGGAATCTCCTGGTACTCGAACTTCATGCCTTGCGAAGCCTCATCCCAGATGATAGCTCTCATCTTGATCAGATCCACAACACCGGTAAATCCCTCTTCCGCGCCGATAGGAATCACCAGAGGAATCGGGCGAGCCCTCAGGCGAGTCTCCATCTGCTCAACCACCTTGAAGAAGTTGGCACCGGTACGATCCATTTTGTTAACAAATGCCAGACGCGGCACTTTGTATTTGTTAGCCTGACGCCACACGGTCTCGGACTGCGGCTGCACACCGCCCACCGCGCAATACACCATGCACGCGCCATCCAGCACACGCATGGAACGCTCCACCTCAATAGTGAAGTCCACGTGTCCCGGCGTATCGATGATATTGAAACGGTGTTCAGGATAGGAGTTGTCCATACCCTTCCAGAAACAAGTGGTCGCCGCTGAGGTAATGGTAATACCGCGCTCCTGCTCTTGCTCCATCCAGTCCATGGTAGCCGCACCATCGTGCACCTCACCGATCTTGTGACTCACACCCGTATAAAACAGGATGCGCTCGGTGGTCGTAGTCTTGCCCGCATCAATGTGAGCACTGATGCCGATATTGCGATAGCGTTGGATTGGAGTTTTGCGTGCCACGGTGGATACCTAACTATATATTCTGATTAGAAACGGAAATGCGAGAAAGCCTTGTTTGCTTCAGCCATACGGTGCACTTCTTCACGCTTCTTCACCGCACCGCCGCGGCCTTCTGACGCGTCGATCAACTCGCCCGCCAGACGCATACCCATGGATTTTTCACCGCGCTTGCGCGCTGCTTCGCGCAACCAGCGCATCGCCAACGCCATACGGCGCGAAGGGCGCACCTCAACCGGCACCTGATAGTTTGCACCGCCGACACGGCGGCTTTTTACTTCCACCTGCGGTTTGGCATTAGTCAGCGCCAGATTGAATACCTCAATCGCATCCTTGCTGGTTTTCTTGACGATCTGCTCCAGCGCGCCGTACAAAATACGCTCGGCAACCGATTTTTTACCGGCCGTCATCAATACGTTTACAAACTTGGACAGATCCTGGTTGCCGAATTTTGGGTCGGGCAGGATTTCGCGTTTGGGGACTTCTCTACGTCTTGGCATATCTACCTCAGTTTATTTTTAGCTCGAATAATTGCTAATGCGAATGCTCAAAGTTACGCTTTTTTAGCGCGCTTCGAACCGTACTTGGAACGACCCTGCTTACGATCTTTCACGCCCGCAGTATCCAAACTGCCGCGCACCATGTGGTAACGCACACCCGGCAGATCCTTTACACGACCACCGCGCAGCAACACTACCGAGTGTTCCTGCAGGTTGTGGCCTTCACCGCCGATGTAGGAAATAACCTCAAAACCGTTGGTCAGACGAACCTTGGCCACTTTACGCAACGCAGAGTTCGGCTTCTTTGGTGTTGTGGTGTACACACGTGTACATACACCGCGCTTTTGCGGGGAACCCGCCAGAGCAGGCACCTTGCTCTTTTCTACGATTGCAGCACGAGGCTTGCGGATCAACTGATTAATGGTTGGCATTATCTACACATCCTAAAATATTTTCTAAAAATACCGTTAAAAATCAAAAAGTAAAAAAATATACCGTCGCAGCATGACAAGATTCATCCGCTACGACGGAAAAAAGGTTGCGAATTCTATTGAGAAACACTAGAGGTGTCAAGCAATTCGCCTGACACAACCAGTTCTTCCGCCTGCAACTCGCGCCCTTCCGCTACATCGATACCCAAACGCTGCTTGCGCCGCGTGGTGTGATAGGCCAATCCCGTACCAGCCGGGATCAAACGACCCACGATGACGTTTTCCTTCAAACCGCGCAAATCGTCACGCTTGCCCATGATGGCCGCTTCGGTCAGCACGCGCGTGGTTTCCTGGAAGGATGCGGCGGAAATAAACGAGTCGGTGGACAACGAAGCCTTGGTAATACCGAGCAACATATACTCGAATTCCGCCGGTTTTTTATCCTCCGCAACCATACGCTCGTTTTCTTCCAGCAGATCGGCACGTTCCACCTGCTCACCGGTGATGAAGCGGGTATCGCCCACATCGGTGATCTGTACACGGCGCAGCATCTGACGCACGATGACTTCAATATGCTTGTCGCTGATCTTCACGCCCTGCAAGCGGTATACGTCCTGCACCTCGTCGGTGATATAGCGTGCCAGCTCGTCGATACCCAACAGACGCAGGATGTCATGCGGATCGGCCGGGCCGTCGACAATCATTTCACCGCGATTTACCACCTGACCGTCATGCGCCAGCACGTGCTTTTCCTTGGAAATCAGGAATTCGTTGGCGATACCGTCCACATCGGTAATCACCAAACGCTGCTTGCCCTTGGTGTCCTTGCCGAATGAAACAGTACCGGTGCATTCCGCCAACATACCGGCATCCTTCGGCACCCGCGCTTCGAATAACTCGGCTACGCGCGGCAGACCGCCGGTAATATCGCGCGTCTTGCTGCTTTCCTGCGGAATACGCGCCAACACGTCGCCTACGCCGACATGCTGCCCGTCTTCAACAGTAATAATCGAACCGGTCTGCAAGGTCACGCTAACCGACGTTTCAGTATTTGCCAATTTAACTTCCTGGCCGGCATCATCGATCAGACGCACCATCGGACGCAGCACAGTCTTACTCTGCGTACCGGCACGCTGCTTCGGATCGATCACCACCAGCGTGGACAACCCGGTCACATCGTCGATCTGCTTGGCGACAGTCACACCTTCTTCAACATTTTGGAAACTCACTTTACCGGCATATTCGGTAACGATCGGACGGGTGTGCGGATCCCATGTCGCCAACACCACGCCGGCACGCACTGTATCGCCCTGCTTTACAGTCAACATCGCACCGTATGGAACCTTGTGGCGTTCACGCTCGCGACCATGGTCATCGGCGATAATCACTTCGGCACTGCGTGCCACCACGATCAGCTCGTTGCGCACTGTGGTCACCACGCGCATATTCGGGCTGTACTTCAGCACGCCGTTGGATTTGCTCTCCACTTGACTGGCCACCACGGTACGCGAAGCCGCGCCGCCGATGTGGAAGGTACGCATGGTCAACTGGGTTCCCGGTTCGCCGATGGATTGCGCGGCAATCACGCCCACCGCCTCGCCGACATTGATCATGCCGCCGCGCCCCAGATCGCGACCGTAACACTTGGCACACAGGCCGAAACGGGTTTCGCAGTTCAGCGGTGTGCGCACGCGCACTTCGTCGACGCCCAATACCTCGATGCGTTCCACAGCGGCTTCATCCAGCAACACGCCCGCCTCGTAAATCGTTTCAGCGGTATCCGGATTGACCACATCAGCGCTGACTACGCGACCGAGAATACGCTCGCGCAATGCCTCAATGACTTCACCGCCTTCGACAATAGCCTTCATCGCGGTACCGTTCTCGGTGCCGCAGTCGTCCTCAATAACCACCAGATCTTGCGTGACATCCACCAGACGGCGTGTCAGATAACCGGAGTTTGCAGTCTTCAACGCGGTATCCGCCAAACCCTTACGTGCACCGTGCGTCGAGATGAAGTACTGCAGCATGTTCAGACCTTCGCGGAAGTTCGCGGTAATCGGTGTCTCGATGATCGAACCGTCCGGCTTCGCCATCAATCCGCGCATACCGGCGAGCTGACGAATCTGTGCGGCAGAACCGCGCGCTCCGGAGTCGGCCATCATATAGATGGAGTTGAACGACTCCTGCATCACCGGCTTGCCCTTTTCCATGCGCGGCTCACCGGTAACACGATCCAGCACCGGCTCGCTGCCCAGTTGTTCCATCATGGCCTTGGCCACGATGTCGCCGGTGCGGCCCCAGATATCCACTACCTTATTGTAGCGTTCGCCGTCGGTCACCAGACCGGAGGTGTACTGGGTGTGAATTTCGTGCACTTCTTTTTCGGCAGCACCGATCAACTCGTTCTTTTGCGGCGGCATCAGCATATCGTCGACACAAATCGAAATGCCGGCGCGCGTCGCATAGGTGAAGCCGGTGTACATCAGTTTGTCAGCCATGATCACTGTATCGCGCAGACCGCATTGGCGGAAGCTGGCGTTGATCAGGCGTGAAATTTCTTTCTTCTTGAGAGCCTTGTTGATCAAGGCAAACGCCAGACCGGCAGGCAACACTTCGGACAGCAAAGCGCGCCCCACGGTGGTTTCGTAGCGCACCAATTTCTCTACCCATTGACCGGCTTCGTCTTTTTGCATCTCCTTGAGACGCACAATGACCTTGGCCTGCAGTTCAACTTCGCGCGTCTCGTATGCGCGCGATACTTCGCCGATATTGGCGAACATCGAGCCTTCGCCCAATGCGCCAATCTTCTCGCGGGTCATGTAGTACAAGCCCAACACGATATCCTGCGACGGAACGATAATCGGTTCACCGTTCGCGGGCGACAGAACGTTGTTGGATGCCAGCATCAGGGTGCGCGCTTCCATCTGAGCTTCCAGCGACAACGGCACGTGTACCGCCATCTGGTCGCCGTCGAAGTCGGCGTTAAACGCGGAGCAGACCAGCGGATGCAGCTGGATCGCTTTGCCTTCGATCAGCAAAGGCTCGAACGCCTGAATACCCAGACGGTGCAAGGTTGGCGCGCGGTTCAACAGCACCGGATGTTCACGGATTACTTCTTCGAGGATATCCCAGACAATCGGCTCTTCGGCCTCGACCATGCGCTTGCTGGCCTTGATGGTAGTTGCCAGACCCATTGCTTCGAGCCTGCTGAAGATGAACGGCTTGAACAATTCCAGCGCCATCTTCTTCGGCAGACCGCATTGATGCAGTTTGAGCTGCGGGCCGACCACGATCACGGAACGACCGGAATAATCGACGCGCTTGCCCAACAGGTTTTGACGGAAACGACCGCTCTTGCCCTTGATCATGTCGGCCAGCGATTTCAGCTGGCGCTTGTTTGCACCGGTCATCGCTTTGCCGCGACGACCGTTATCCAGCAGCGAATCCACCGCTTCCTGCAACATACGCTTTTCGTTGCGCACGATGATGTCCGGAGCTTTGAGCTCAAGCAAACGGCGCAGACGATTATTACGATTGATCACGCGACGGTACAGGTCATTCAGGTCGGAAGTGGCAAAACGACCGCCGTCCAGCGGCACCAGCGGACGCAGTTCCGGCGGCAGCACCGGCAGCACTTCTAGCACCATCCATTGCGGCTTGATGCCGGACGCATTGAATGCTTCCAGCACTTTCAGGCGCTTGGCGTATTTCTTGATCTTGGTTTCGGAACCGGTCGCAGCCAGATCAGCGCGAATGGTTTCAATCTCGCTGGTCACATCCAGATTACCCAACAATGCGCGCACGCCTTCCGCACCCATCATCGCAACGAACTCGTCGCCGTACTCTTCGGTCTTGGCGAGGTAGTCGTCTTCCGACAACAACTGGCCGCGATTCAACGGTGTCATACCGGGTTCGGTCACCACATAGGCTTCAAAGTACAGCACGCGCTCGATGTCGCGCAGCGTCATATCCAGCACCATACCCAGGCGAGACGGCAGCGATTTGAGGAACCAGATATGCGCGACCGGGCTGGCCAGCTCGATGTGGCCCATGCGTTCGCGGCGCACTTTGGATAGCGTGACTTCCACACCGCATTTTTCGCAGATTACACCGCGATGCTTCAGGCGCTTGTATTTGCCGCACAGGCACTCGTAATCCTTGACCGGCCCGAAGATCTTGGCGCAAAACAAACCGTCGCGTTCCGGCTTGAAGGTGCGGTAATTGATGGTTTCCGGCTTCTTGACTTCGCCGTATGACCAGGAACGGATTTTTTCCGGCGAGGCCAGACCGATCTTGATCGCATCAAACTCTTCTTTTTGCGTGACTTGCTTGAACAAATCTAACAATGATTTCATGTGTGACTCCTATTCGTCTTATGCATCTGCAACACAGCCAAGAATTCCCAAGAATTCGTCAGAAACAAATTAGTGGCGTACCAAATCCATATCAATGGCCAAGGAACGGATTTCCTTGATGACTACATTGAAAGATTCCGGCATGCCGGCATCGATCTTGTGGTCGCCCTTGACAATGTTCTCGTAAACCTTGGTACGTCCCGCCACATCGTCCGACTTGACGGTCAGCATTTCCTGCAGGGTATACGATGCGCCATAGGCTTCCAGCGCCCACACTTCCATTTCACCGAAACGCTGGCCTCCGAACTGCGCCTTGCCGCCCAGCGGCTGTTGCGTCACCAGACTGTACGGGCCGGTAGAACGCGCGTGCATCTTGTCGTCCACCAAGTGGTGCAGCTTCAGCACGTGCTTGTAACCAACCGTCACCTTGCGATCGAAAGCCTCGCCGGTACGACCATCGAATAGCGTGGTCTGACCGGACAGCGGCAGATCAGCCAACTCCAGCATGTATTTGATTTCCTCTTCGCTTGCGCCGTCAAACACCGGTGTCGCAAATGGCACACCTTTCCTCAGATTACGGCACAGCTCGATGATTTCGTCGTCACTAAACGCTTCCAGATCAACGGTCTGACCGTTGTGATGGTTGTATATCTTGCCGAGGAACTTGCGCACTTCCGCGATCTTGGCGTTGGCTTGCAGCATATCGTCGATCTTTTTGCCCAACCCCTTGGCAGCCCAGCCCAGATGGGTCTCGAGAATCTGGCCAATGTTCATCCGCGACGGCACGCCAAGCGGGTTCAGCACCACATCGACCGGTGTTCCGTCGGCCATGTGCGGCATATCTTCCACCGGCACGATACGCGATACCACACCCTTGTTACCGTGACGGCCGGCCATCTTGTCGCCGGGCTGCAGACGGCGCTTCACCGCAACATACACTTTGACCATTTTCTGCACTCCGGCTTGCAGCTCGTCGCCCTGTGTCAGTTTCTTCTTCTTCAGCTCAAACGCGGCATCGAACTCGATACGGTTTTGCGCCAGACCTTCCTTGACCTGTTCCATCTGGGCAGCCACTTCGTCGTCAGCCACGCGGATGTCGAACCATTGATGATGCTCGATGCTGTGCAGGTATTCCTTGCCCAGCTTTGTACCTTTAACCAGCTTCTTCGGCCCGCCGTTGGCTACCTTGTTGAGCAACAATTTCTCGAGACGCGCAAACACGTCGGCTTCCACGATGCGCATCTGATCCGCCAGATCCTTCTTATAGCGGTTTAGTTCGTCATCAATGATCTGCTGCGCGCGCTTGTCCCGTTGCAGACCTTCGCGTGTAAACACCTGCACATCGATCACCGTTCCGGAACTACCGGTCGGCACACGCAAGCTGGTATCTTTCACGTCGGAAGCCTTCTCGCCGAAGATTGCGCGCAACAATTTTTCTTCCGGTGTGAGCTGGGTTTCACCCTTGGGTGTTACCTTGCCGACCAGCACGTCGCCGACAGCGACTTCCGCACCGATATGCACGATGCCGCACTCGTCCAGACGTGCCAGCTGCGCATCCGCCAGATTCGGGATATCGCGGGTGATCTCCTCAGGGCCAAGCTTGGTGTCGCGTGCCGCAACGGTCAGCTCTTCGATATGGATGGAAGTGAAGCGATCCTGAGCCAGTACGCGCTCGGAGATCAGAATCGAATCTTCGTAGTTGTAACCGTTCCACGGCATAAACGCGACCAGCATATTCTGCCCGAGCGCCAATTCGCCCATATCGGTGGAAGCACCGTCGGCCACCACATCGCCGCGTGCGATCACATCGCCCACCTTGACCAGCGGACGCTGGTTGATGTTGGTGTTCTGGTTGGAACGTGTATATTTGGTCAAATTGTAGATATCCACACCGACTTCACCGGCAGTGGTTTCATTGTCGTTGACACGCACCACGATACGTCCCGCGTCGATATAATCGATACGACCGCCGCGCCACGCCTGCACGGTTGTGCCGGAATCGACTGCCACAGTGCGTTCGTTGCCGGTACCCACCAATGGCTTTTCGGCACGCAAACAGGGCACCGCCTGACGCTGCATGTTGGCACCCATCAACGCGCGGTTCGCGTCATCGTGTTCCAGAAACGGAATCAGCGAAGCTGCGACCGACACCACCTGAGAAGGCGATACGTCCATGTACTCCAGCTTGTCCGGCTCGGCAAGCACGAATTCATTGTGGTGACGCGCCGACACGATGTCATTGGTAAAGTGACCCTTCTTGTCCAGCTCGGCATTCGCCTGCGCAATGGTGAACTTGCCTTCCTCGATCGCCGACAGGTAATCGACATCGTCGGATACCTTGCCGTTGGTTACTTTACGGTATGGTGTTTCGATGAAGCCATACTCGTTGGTACGCGCATACAGTGCCAGCGAGTTGATCAGGCCGATGTTCGGACCTTCCGGTGTTTCGATCGGGCACACTCGTCCATAATGGGTCGGGTGCACGTCGCGCACTTCGAAACCGGCGCGTTCGCGGGTCAGACCGCCCGGTCCCAGCGCGGAAATGCGGCGCTTGTGGGTGATCTCCGACAACGGATTGGTCTGGTCCATAAACTGCGACAGTTGGCTGGAGCCAAAAAACTCCTTGACCGCCGCCGAGATCGGCTTGGCGTTGATCAGGTCATGCGGCATCAGGTTGTCTGTTTCAGCCTGACCCAGACGCTCCTTGACGGCGCGCTCGACGCGCGCCAGACCGGCACGGAAAGTATTTTCCGCCAACTCACCGACCGCGCGCACACGGCGGTTACCGAGGTGATCAATATCGTCAATTTCGCCGCGGCCATTGCGCAACTCGACCAAAATCTTGACCACTTCGACGATATCTTCGTTGGACAGGATCGACGCACCGGTCAACTCTTCGCGACCGACACGGCGGTTAAACTTCATACGCCCAACGGTTGACAGGTCATAACGTTCCTCGCTGAAGAACAAGCCGTTGAACAACCCCAAAACAGCATCTTCGGTAGGAGGCTCGCCGGGACGCATCATGCGGTAGATGGCCACGCGCGCCGTCCATTGATCAACTGTTTCGTCGGTACGCAAGGTTTGCGAAATAAACGCGCCGTGATCCAGGTCGTTGGTATACAGCGTATGAATCTTGGCGATACCGGCGGTTTGCAAATTCTGCAATAGGGTTTCGGTGATTTCGTCGTTGGCGCTGGCGATGATCTCACCGCTATCCTTGTCCACGATATCGTTTGCAATCACGCGCCCGAACAGAAATTCTTCCGCAACAGCCAGCTTGTCGATACCCGCCTCGTGCATTTCGCGGATATGACGCACGGTTATGCGCTTGTCTTTAGCCACGATAACCTTGCCTGATTTACTGACAATATCGAAGCGCGCCACGTCGCCGCGCAGACGTTCCGGCACAACCTCAAACTGCAAACCCTTCTTGCCCAGATGGAAAGTATCAACATCGAAGAACATTTTGAGTATGTCTTCGTTGCTGTAACCCAGCGAGCGCAACAGGATGGTAACCGGCATTTTGCGGCGGCGGTCGATACGGAAATATACGTAATCCTTCGCGTCAAACTCAAAGTCCAGCCATGAACCGCGATACGGAATGATGCGCGCGGAGAACAGCAATTTGCCGGAAGAGTGCGTTTTGCCCCGATCATGTTCAAAGAATACGCCCGGCGAACGGTGCAGCTGCGAAACAATGACGCGCTCGGTACCGTTGATTACAAAGGAGCCGGTATTGGTCATCAGCGGAATCTCGCCCATGTAGACTTCCTGCTCTTTCACTTCTTTGACCGTGGGCTTGGATGCCTCCTTGTCCATAATGGTCAGGCGCACACGTGCACGCAGCGGTGAAGCATAAGTCAATCCGCGCTGTTGGCATTCTTTCACATCAAACGGCGGCATCCCGAGCTGGTAGCTGACAAAGTCGAGGCGCGCATTCTTGGAATGGCTCTGAATTGGAAAAATACCGTTGAAGGCAGCCTGCAAACCTTCATTCTTGCGTTGCTCGGGTGGAGTATATGCCTGCAAAAAAGCGGCGAAGGATTCCAATTGTGTGGACAACAGGAATGGAATCGGCAATGCGCCGACACGTTTGGCAAAACTTTTACGGATACGTTTTTTTTCGGTAAAAGAGTAGCTCATATAATCTCCACGATTGAAGTAAAACAAAACTTCAGTTCAGGCATAACTTTCGGGTTACGCCCGGACCAAAAAGACAGGGGACAGGAAATAATTCGACTTCCTGTCCGCTGGCCTTTTAGAGCGGCAAAAGGCTGACGGTATGCCGCCAGCCTTTCTTCAACCAACAACCTTACTTGAGTTCAGCTGTTGCGCCGGCTTCGACCAGTTGTTTCACGATCGCGTCGGCATCAGCCTTGGATACGCCTTCCTTGACAGGTTTTGGCGCACCGTCAACCAGATCCTTGGCTTCTTTCAAGCCCAAACCGGTAATGGCGCGAACCACCTTGATCACGTTCACTTTGCTGTCGCCGGCTGCTTTCAAAACAACGGTGAATTCAGATTGTTCGGCAGCAGCAGCGGCACCGCCACCGGCGGCGGGTGCAGCAACGGCAACAGCCGCGGCTGAAACGCCAAATTTTTCTTCCATTTGTTTGATCAGATCGGACAAGTCCAATACGGTCATGCCAGCAATTGCGTCCAGAATTTCAGCTTTAGATACAGCCATGTTGTTCTCCTAATAATTCAGTTAATTCAAAATTAATCAAGCAGCAGCGGTTTCGCTCTTGTCGCGGATTGCAGCCAGAGTACGCACGAACTTTGCAGTCGTCGCATTCATGGTTGCCATCAAACGGGCAATCAGCTCGTCGCGGCTCGGGGTTGCCGCCAGCACCGCGACCTGTTCCGCAGACATCACGGAACCGTTCATCGAACCAGCCTTGATCACCAGCTTGTCATTGGTCTTGGCAAAATCGAACACCACCTTTGCCGCAGCGACTGCGTCGGCACTCATGCTATACACAAGAGGGCCAACCATTTTTTCAGCCAGTGCTTCAAACGGGGTTCCTTGCACCGCACGTCGAGCCAATGTGTTTTTCAACACATGAAAGTACACCCCCGAGTTGCGCGCGTTGGCACGCAACCTGGTGATGTCAGCGACTCCTATGCCACGGTACTCTGCCAGAACAATGGTTTGCGCCTGCGCCACTTGTGCACTGACTTCCGCCACTACAGCCTGTTTTTCTTGCAGATTGAGACTCAAGTAATCCTCCAGTTTCCGGAATGCACTTTCGGGAGCCTCTAAAAATTCATATTTCAACCCAACTACTGAGTTACGCTAAAAATTTCTTGCTTATATATAAAACATATACAGCGCTGCGAATTTTTTACCGCGCCTTGTACTTTGGCGAACTATAAATTTTTAGAGGCTCCCTTACGCACATTCCATCGTTTACAACAGCGACCTTGAGTCAGGAGAACAACCATTCCTGCTCGCGGGCACACCATCTGCGTGGGTCGCCGGGTATCCACACCCCGTCAATTAAGTCTCGGGCCAGCCGCACCTTCGACACCTACGGTCTTTGAGGCTGCCAGCACGCCAGCAGTACAAAGAGCAAAAGGCAGCAAGACTTGCGCCTTGCCGCCAAATTCAAAAAATTTACGCTGTCAGGCTGGCTTGTTCGACGCGAATACCGGCACCCATGGTGCTGGAGATCGATACTTTCCTCAGGTACACACCCTTGGAAGCAGCCGGTTTGGCCTTGTTCAGCGCATCGACCAGCGCCAACAGATTCTCACGCAACGCTTCCGGCGTGAACGAGGCTCGTCCGATGGTGCACTGCACGATACCGTTTTTGTCGGTACGGTACTGCACCTGACCGGCCTTGGCATTCTTCACCGCACCAGCCACATCGGCGGACACAGTGCCTACTTTAGGGTTAGGCATCAAACCGCGCGGACCGAGGATCTGACCCAATTGCCCGACCAGACGCATCGCATCCGGGCTGGCAATCAGCACGTCAAAATTCAGGTTACCACCCTTGATGGATTCGGCCAGATCGTCAAAACCCACGATATCCGCACCGGCAGCTTTGGCTTCTTCAGCCTTTGCACCCTGAGCGAATACTGCCACGCGCATTGTCTTACCTGTTCCCTTTGGCAACACTACCGAACCGCGAACCAATTGATCCGATTTGCGCGCATCAATACCGAGATTCACCGCAACGTCGATAGACTCATCAAACTTTGCCACAGCAGTTTCTTTAACCAGATTCAACGCATCGCCCAATGGGTACAATTTATTGCGATCGATCTTGGCTGCAATTGCTTTATAACGCTTCGACATGTTATACGCCCTCCACAGTGATACCCATGCTGCGCGCGCTACCCGCGATAGTACGCACGGCGGCATCCATATCGGCAGCCGTCAGATCGGGCATCTTGGTTGTTGCGATTTCTTCCGCCTGTTTGCGGGTCAGTTTACCCACCTTGTCGGTATGCGGTGTCTTGCTACCCTTCTGGATACCGGCAGCCTTCTTGATCAGAATGGTTGCTGGCGGGGTCTTCATGATGAAGGTGAAGCTCTTATCCGCGAACGCGGTGATCACCACCGGTATCGGCAAACCCGGCTCAACGCCCTGGGTTTGCGCGTTGAACGCCTTGCAGAACTCCATGATATTCAGACCGCGCTGACCCAATGCAGGGCCAATCGGTGGGCTTGGATTTGCTTTGCCCGCGGGCACTTGCAGCTTGATATAGCCGATGACTTTCTTTGCCACGTTACTACTCCTCTTCAGTGGGTTAAACGCATACCGCTACCACTCCGATACGCTCCCCGTTTAAAACCGGGAAGAGAGAAGAGGGAAGCGGGAAGGGCAACCACACCCTTCTCACCTCTCCCTTAACCTCTTCCCCTCTTTATGCCTTTTCTACTTGGCCAAAACCCAATTCCACCGGCGTCGAGCGACCAAAGATCGTCACAGCCACGCGGATTTTATTCTTGTCGTAATTAACATCCTCGACCGATCCATTAAAATCGGTAAACGGACCTTCTTTGACACGCACCAGCTCACCCACTTCAAACAGCACCTTAGGCCTTGGCTTCTCAACCCCCGCCTGCATTTGCTGCATAATATTCTGCACTTCTTTTTCGCTGATCGGCGTTGGCTTCATCGCCGACCCACCCAAAAAGCCCGTCACCTTGGGAGTATTCTTCACCAGATGCCAGCTTTCATCGGTCATATCCATTTCAACCAGCACATAACCGGGGAAAAATTTGCGCTCGGTAATGCTTTTCTGCCCCGATTTCAGCTCGACGACCTCTTCGACCGGAACCAGAATCTGACCGAATTTATCCTGCATTCCATCGCGCTGAATGCGCTCAAGCAACGCCCGCTGCACGCTTTTCTCAAACTGCGAATACGTATGAACAACATACCAACTCTTGGCCATCACTCACCCCGTCCCATCAGCTTATTTACTACCATCATCAAACTGGCATCCACCGCCCACAGGAACAAGGCCATGGTGATCGCAAACAAAATCACCACACCGGTGGTTTGCAAGGTTTCCTTGCGCGTCGGCCAAACTACACGCTTCGCTTCGGCAACAGAATCCTGACTAAACGCAAAAAAACGCTTGCCCGGCCCACTTGTCCACATCACCCCGGCGGCCAGTAACAAGCCTGCCAACACCGACACCAACCTCAACACCGCCGCACTGTCGTGCAAATAATAGAAGCCTGCGATCCCCGCCACAACTAGCAGAAAGGCAACCAGCAACTTGATTTTGTCCGCCATGCGCAATTATTCCAGTCAACTTTTACTTACTTCTTGGCAGGCCAGGAGGGTCTCGAACCCCCAACCCTCGGTTTTGGAGACCGATACTCTACCAATTGAGCTACTGGCCTAAAAATTAGGATTGAGGCTTGAGGATCGAGCACAACCCGCCCGATCCTCGATCCCCGATCCTCAATCCTGCTATTCGATGATCTTCGCCACCACACCCGCGCCGACGGTACGGCCGCCTTCGCGAATCGCGAAACGCAAACCTTCTTCCATCGCGATCGGGTTGATCAGGTTTACGGTGATGCTGACGTTATCGCCAGGCATAACCATCTCGGTACCAGCTGGCAGTTCAACCGCGCCGGTTACGTCGGTGGTACGGAAGTAGAACTGCGGACGGTAGCCCTGGAAGAACGGGGTATGACGGCCGCCTTCATCCTTGCCCAGCACGTAGATCTCGGCGGTGAATTTGGTGTGCGGAGTAATAGAACCGGGCTTGGCCAACACTTGGCCGCGCTCGACTTCTTCGCGCTTGGTGCCGCGCAGCAGCACGCCGACGTTGTCGCCAGCCTGACCCTGGTCCAGCAGTTTGCGGAACATTTCCACGCCGGTGCAGGTTGTCTTGAGGGTGGGCTTGATACCAACGATTTCCAGTTCTTCGCCGACCTTGACCACACCGCGCTCGATACGGCCGGTTACCACAGTACCGCGACCGGAGATGGAGAATACGTCTTCAACCGGCATCAGGAAGGTGCCATCCAGCGCGCGCTTTGGCTCGGGGATGTAGCTGTCGAGTGCGTCGGCCAAACGGAAAATGGCGGGTTCGCCGATTTCGCTCTGGTCGCCTTGCAGCGCTTTGAGGGCGGAACCTTTGATGATGGGGATGTCGTCGCCGGGAAAGTCGTATTTGGAGAGCAGTTCGCGCACTTCCATTTCGACCAGCTCCAGCAGCTCTTCGTCGTCAACCATGTCGCACTTGTTCAGGAATACGACGATGTACGGTACGCCCACTTGGCGTGCCAGCAGGATGTGTTCGCGGGTCTGCGGCATCGGGCCGTCGGCTGCGGAACAAACCAGGATCGCGCCGTCCATCTGGGCGGCACCGGTGATCATGTTCTTGATGTAGTCGGCGTGGCCCGGGCAATCTACGTGCGCGTAGTGACGGGTCTCGGTTTCGTATTCGACGTGCGCGGTGTTAATCGTGATGCCGCGCGCCTTTTCTTCCGGCGCCGCGTCGATTTGGTCGTACGCTTTGGCTTCGCCGCCAAATTTCTTCGACAATACGGTGGTGATCGCCGCTGTCAGCGTGGTCTTGCCGTGATCCACGTGGCCGATCGTGCCCACGTTGACGTGCGGTTTGGTGCGTTCAAATTTACTCTTTGCCATGATTTTTCCTTATCAATGTCAAACGTTAACAATATAAAATAAAACTAAATTTGGTGCCCATGGCGAGAATCGGACTCGCGACCTCTCCCTTACCAAGGGAGTGCTCTACCACTGAGCCACATGGGCAGCGATTCACACTGGAGCGGGTGAAGGGGATCGAACCCTCGTCGTAAGTTTGGAAAACTTCTGCTCTACCATTGAGCTACACCCGCAGGCTTCCACACCACACAACACAACACAACAAACACTGCCACCGCACCAGCAAAAACACCATTAAAACAAGAACCAGAAACATTGGTGGAGGGGGAAGGATTCGAACCTTCGAAGGCTGAGCCGTCAGATTTACAGTCTGATCCCTTTGACCGCTCGGGAACCCCTCCTAACAGAACCCGCAATTATGCCAATCGTCACCCCGTATGTCAAATTGAATTAACTTCGTGCAAACAATCATTAAAGCGTCGGCAATCAAGCTAATGGCAATTTATTGAATATATTATGTATTTACATAGATCAACATAGAGGTAGAACAACAGAACAAATGGGGACACCGACCCGTCACATTAAAATGACATCGTATTGTTCCTGCGTGTAGATCGTCTCCACTTGCATCGAAACCGGCTTGCCAATAAAGTCGGAAAGTTGCGCTAGCGCCTGAGATTCCTCTTCCAGGAATAAATCAATAACTTGCTGCGAAGCCAGAATGCGGTATTCGCGCGCATTGAACTGGCGCGCTTCGCGGACAATTTCACGGAGAATCTCATAACACACCGTCTGCGCGGTTTTTACCTCGCCTCGCCCCTTGCATGTCGGACAGGGTTCGCACAATACATGCGCCAAACTCTCGCGGGTGCGCTTGCGGGTCATTTCCACCAAACCCAGCGAGGAAAAGCCGTTTACGCTGATACGCGTGTGGTCGCGCGCCAAGGCTTTTTTGAACTCCTCCAGCACCGCCTCGCGATGCTCCTGCGTGTCCATGTCGATAAAGTCGCAGATAATAATGCCGCCCAGATTGCGCAAGCGCAATTGTCGCGCGATCACTTGAGTTGCTTCGAGATTATTCTTGAAAATGGTGTCGTCGAAATTGCGCAGCCCGACGAAACCGCCGGTATTTACATCGATAGTGGTCAACGCCTCGGTCTGATCGATAATCAGGTAACCGCCGGATTTCAGATCGACACGCTTGGATAATGCCCGTTCGATCTCCTCCTCCACACCATACAGATCGAACAATGGACGCGCCCCCGGATAATGCTCCAGACGACTGACCGCGACTGGATTATAGGCTTGCGCAAATTCCAGCATCTTCTGGTAAGTGCTGCGCGAATCCACCAGGATACGCACAGTGTCGAGATTAACAAAATCGCGCAGCACCCGCAGACTGATGTCAAGTTCGCGATACAACAATTGCGGCGCACTGGCATTTTTTGCGGCACCCTGCAAATTACTCCACAACTTGTCGAGATAGTCGATATCAGCCTGAAAATCCGGCACCTCCGTCGCCTCGACTACGGTGCGGATGATATAGCCGCCTTTATGTTCAGGCGGCAACGCAGCCTGCAATTTGGCACGCAATGCCTCACGGTGCTCCGCACCCTCGATACGTTGCGACACGCCGATGTGGCTTTCCTGCGGCAAATAAACCAGCAAACGCCCGGCAATACTGATCTGCGTGGAAAGCCGCGCACCCTTGCTGCCAATCGGTTCTTTGATGACTTGCACCAGCAGCGTCTGGCCTTCAAACAGCACTTTTTCAATCGGTTTCGCAACATCGCTGCCGTTATTATTTCCCCAAATATCAGCCACATGCAGGAAGGCTGAGCGTTCCAATCCAATGTCGATAAATGCGGATTGCATTCCGGGCAACACCCGACTAACCTTGCCGAGATAGACATTACTGACGATGCCGCAACTGCTGCCACGCTCGACGTGCAGGTCTTGCACCACCCCGAGCTGCATCACCGCAACGCGCGTTTCCTGCGGCGTGACATTGATCAGAATTTCTTCGCTCATACTCTCGGGCTCAATGATGTGTATTGATCAAAGTGTTGCAGCAATTGGGTCGTTTCAAACAGCGGCAACCCCATTACGCCGGAATAACTGCCGGAAATATGCTCGATGAACGCGCCGGCATGCCCCTGAATGGCGTAACTTCCGGCCTTATCGATATATTCGCGGGTAAGCAAATAGCGGCGAATACGTTCTTCGCTGAGCGTGGCAAAGCGTACCGTGGAGGCTGACAGGGCAACTTTAATTTGCTCGCCCATCGCGACGGCCACCGCGCTGAGCACCTGATGCTCACGCCCGGAAAGTTCTTGCAGCATCGCGACGGCATGCTCGGCGTTATCCGGCTTGCCGAATATCTTGCCGTCCAGCGTAACCGTGGTATCGGCAGCCAGCACCGGAAAAGACGGCAAACTGCGCAAGCGCAATGATTCCCAGCCCGCTCGAGCTTTTTCCTGGCAGATGCGCCGCACATAGATTTCCGCCTGCTCACCCTCCAACGGCGTTTCATCAACATCCACACTGCGGCGCGGATCGGAGCGCAGCAGCAGCATCTCGAAATTGATGCCGATCTGTTTGAGCAATTCGCGGCGGCGCGGACTTTGCGAGGCGAGGTAGATGCGTGGCTGAATAATTTTCATCTGCGGATCAATATTTTTATTCACGATGGTAGGGGTGATTGTGCATCAGGCTATGCGCCCGATACAACTGCTCGGCCAGCAAAACACGCACAAAAGCATGCGGCAGGGTGAACGCGGACACCGCCAGCAGCTGCTGCGCGGACCGCTTGACCGAATCGTGCAAACCGTCCGCTCCGCCAACAATGAACGCCACATCGCGCCCTTCACGCATCCACTCCTGCATCTGCGCGGCAAGCTGTTTGGTAGTCGTCTGCGCGCCGCGTTCATCCAGCGCGATGCGCAGACAATTCTGCGGGAGCGCGGACTGGATGCGTTGCGCTTCCGCCTCCATGATCTGCGCGGTGGTCTTGCCGGTGGTGCGCGGCTCCGGCTTGATCTCGGCCAGTTCGATCTTTGCCTCGCGCGGCATCCGTTTGGCGTATTCGTTAAAACCCGCCGTGATCCAGTCCGGCATCTTGTGGCCGACCGAGACGATAAGCAGCTTCATTTTTTCCGGTGCAGGTCTCTGTAGGGGCGCGATTCATCGCGCCCTTTGTCCGGTGCATGAATAGAACAGGGCGCGATGAATCGCGCCCCTACGAAATATTTTCCCGTATCCACGATTATTTAGGCGCAGGTGCCAGCTTGGGTCGCGCCGCCTGCGCCTTGCTCCACAGCTCTTCCAAATTGTAATACTCGCGAATAGCGGGTTGCATGATGTGCACCAGCACTTCGCCCAGATCCACCAGAATCCACTCTCCGCTGTCTTCACCTTCGCGGCCGTAGATCGTTTCGCCGCGCTCTTTGAGCTTGACTACCACATTGTCGGCAAGCGCTTTGGTTTGCCTGGTGGAGTTGGCGCTGGCAATAATCATGCACTCAAACATCGAGCTGAGTTTGCCGGTATCGATCACCTTGATGTCGCTGGCTTTTACGTCTTCGAGCGCGGCGATCACAGCCTGGGTTTTTTCTTCAGTAGTTAGCATGTTTATATAAATGATGTTGATGAATGTAGTTGGCCACCGCGTTGGGCAGCAGGTAGCGAATGGTACGGTTTTCCGCCACACGGCGACGGATGTCGGTGGCTGAAATCTCCAGTTTTGGAATCGCCAATTCGGCAATACCGCCGGCTGACTGACCCGACAAGTCATCCGCCGTGCACCGGCGCAACTGATAGTGCCGTTGCAGCTCCGCCGTCGCGGTGTGAATGCTTTCGTCCAAAGTAAAGCCGGGGCGATAGCCTACCACGATGTGCGCCAGTTCGAACAATTGTTCCCATTCGTACCAGGTGTGCAATTGCAGAAACGCATCGCCGCCCATCAACAGGCACAGCGGTTGCGCCTCTCCCAGATCGGCACGCAGCTCGCGCAACGTGTCCACCGTATAACACGGCGTGATGCGGTTAACTTCGCGATCATCCAGCATAAAGGCTGGCTGATCGGTGATCGCCAATTGCACCATCGCGCTGCGGTGTTGCGCGGACACTTGCGGGGCAGCGCGGTGCGGCGGGGTTCCGGTGGGAATAAAGCGAATCTGCCGGAGATGCGCCAGCTCCAGCATTTCCTCGGCGAGCCTTAAATGCCCGTAATGAACCGGATCAAAGGTGCCGCCGAAAATGCCTATGGGTGCTACGCTCATATTGTCAGAAACCATAATCAGCCACGAATGGATGCGGAGTTATCACAGACGGATATATGTGACCGGTTCGATTTTCCCATGCGCATGACAGTCAAACAACCCATTTCGTGAAAGCGCCGATCACCGGCAACCGACAAGTCTCTAACTTCACAGCGCGAGGCGGCGGATATCGGCCAGTGTTTGCGCCAGATAAACGGTGAAGCGCGCGGCGGATGCACCGTCAATCACGCGATGATCATAGGACAACGACAACGGCAGCATCAGGCGCGGCACGAATTCGCCGTCCCGGTACATCTGCTTCATGCCCGATCGCGATACACCGAGAATCGCCACTTCCGGCGCGTTGATGATCGGCGTGAACGCCGTGCCGCCGATGCCGCCAAGACTGGAAATAGTGAAACAGCCACCCTGCATATCGGCGGCGGCGAGCTTCCTGTCGCGCGCCCTTGCGCTGATCTCGCCGAGTTCTTTGGCAAGTTGCACGATACCTTTTTTGTCCACGTCACGCAGCACCGGCACCACCAGGCCGTCCGGCGTATCCACCGCCACGCCGATGTGGATATATTTTTTCAGTATCAGGTTTTCGCCCCCGGCATCCAGCGAGGCGTTGAACTCCGGAAAGTGTTGCAAAGCCTCCATCACCGCCCTGAGCAGGAACGCCAATGGGGTGATCCTGATACCCTGCGGCGCGTATTCCTCGCCCAACTGTTTGCGAAACTCTTCCATTTCGGTGATGTCGGCCTCATCGAATTGCGTGACATGCGGGATACTCACCCAGTTGCGATGCAGGTTCGCAGCGGCGAGCTTTCGGATGCGCGACAGCGGTCTGGTTTCGACCAGGCCGAACTGGGCGAAGTCTATTGCAGGCATTGCCGATACTTGCAGGCCGCCGCCTGTTGTGCCGCGCGGCTGTGCGAGCATGGCCTTGACGAAATTTTGCACGTCGTCTTTCGTCACCCGGCCTTTTTCCCCGCTGCCTTTGAGCTGCGCCAAATCCACGCCGAGTTCGCGCGCAAATCGGCGGATCGCGGGGCTGGCATGCGCTGAAATCCCCCCCGCCCCCCCTTTTGTAAAGGAGGGAGTTGCAGGCGCAGCAGGAGCAGGGGCTTGCACGGCAGATATGGGCGTTTGGATTACCGGGGCAGAGGGCGACGCTGGTAGAACAGCTTCCGCTCCCCCCTTTGCAAAAGGGGGGCCGGGGGGGATTTGCGCCACCGCGTCACCGCTTTCCAGCAACAGAATCACCGACCCCTGCGACACCTTGTCGCCGACTTTGAGCTTTATTTCCGTTACCACACCCGCATACGGCGAGGGCACCTCCATCGCCGCCTTGTCGGTTTCCAGCGTGACCAGATTGTCTTCCGCATTGATCTTGTCGCCGACCTTGACCTGCACCTCAATGACACCAACGTCCTTGAAGTTACCGATATCCGGAACTAATATTTGCCTAGCCTCTGCCATATATCGTCCCTAAGCTTAAACCGTTGTCGGGTTGGATTTATCGGGATCGAGCCGGTACAGCTTGATCGCTTTACCGACTTCCCCGGCACTGATCGCACCTTCCTCGGCCAACGCTTTCAGGGCGGCAACCGCGATATAGCAGCGATCCACCTCGAAGAAGCGGCGCAGCTTGTTGCGCGTATCCGAACGACCGAAACCGTCCGTGCCCAGTACCTTGTAACGCTTGGGCACAAAACCGCGAATCTGGTCGGCATAGCTCTTCATATAATCGCTGACGGCGATCACCGGGCCGTCGCGCCCGGCGAGGCATTGTCCGACATGACTATCGCGCGGCACGGCTTCGGGATGCAGCATGTTCCAGCGTTCGCAATCCAGCCCGTCGCGGCGCAACTCGTTAAAGCTGGTCACACTCCAGATATCCGACGCGACCCCGAAATCTTTTTCCAGCAATTCCGCTGCGGCAATCGCCTCGCGCAGAATAGTCCCGCTGCCGAGCAACTGGACTTTGGGGTTCTTCCCTTCCCCCTTCGCCCTTATCCCCTCGCTTAAAAGATACATCCCCTTAAGGATGCCCGCTTCCGCATCCTTGGGCATGGCCGGATGGGCGTAATTTTCATTCATCACCGTCACGTAATAGAACACATTCTCCTGGTTCACATACATGCGGCGCATGCCGTCCTGAATGATTACCGCCAGTTCATACGCGAAGGTCGGGTCATAAGACACGCAGTTCGGAATGGTCGCCGCCAACAAGTGACTGTGCCCGTCCTGATGCTGCAAACCTTCGCCGTTCAGCGTGGTACGCCCGGCGGTAGCGCCAAGCAGAAAACCGCGCGCCAGCATGTCGCCCGCCGCCCAGGCAAGATCGCCGATGCGCTGGAAGCCGAACATCGAATAATAAATATAGAACGGGATCATCGCCGTGCCGTGGTTCGCATAGGCCGTCGCGGCGGCGATCCACGACGACATCGCGCCCGCCTCATTGATACCTTCCTGCAGTATCTGGCCGCTCTTGTCTTCCTTGTAGTACATCAGCTGGTCGGCATCCTGCGGCGTGTAGAGCTGCCCGACTTGCGAAAAAATGCCTAGCTGGCGGAACATGCCTTCCATGCCGAAAGTGCGCGACTCGTCCGGCACAATCGGCACAATCTTTTTGCCGATATTCTGGTCTTTTACCAGGATGCCGAGCATGCGCACGAAGGCCATCGTGGTCGAAATTTCACGCCCCTCGGTGCTTTTCAACAGCACTTCGAACGCCTCCAGACCCGGCATCTGCAACGGCTCATCGACCGGCCTGCGTTCCGGAACCATGCCCATTACCCGGCGGCGCTCCATCAGGTATTTCATCTCTTGGCTATCTTCCGGCGGACGGTAAAAACTCAAACTTGCCACCTGCTCATCGGTCAGCGGAAGATTGAAGCGGTCGCGGAACTTGGGCAGCAATTCGCCGGCTATTTTCTTTTGCTGGTGGGTCGGATTCTGCGCCTCGCCGGATGCGCCCATGCCGTAACCCTTCACCGTCTTGGCGAGAATCACCGTTGGCTGACCGGTATGTTTGATGGCCTCGGCATAGGCCGCAAACATCTTGTACGGATCATGCCCGCCGCGGTTCAGATGCCACAATTCGTCATCCGACATATCGGCCACCATTGCCAGCAGTTCCGGATGCTTGCCGAAAAAATGTTCGCGTACGTACGCACCGTCCCTGGCTTTGTAGTTCTGGTATTCGCCGTCCACCACTTCCTGCATGCGCTGTTGCAGCAGGCCGTTTTTATCCTTCGCGAACAGCCTGTCCCAGTGTCTGCCCCACACCACCTTGATGACGTTCCAACCCGCGCCGCGAAACACCCCTTCCAGCTCCTGAATGATCTTGCCGTTGCCGCGCACCGGGCCGTCCAGCCGCTGTAAATTACAGTTCACCACGAAGATCAGGTTGTCGAGGTTCTCACGCCCCGCCAGCGAAATCGCGCCCAACGACTCCGGCTCGTCGGTTTCGCCGTCGCCGAGAAATGCCCACACCTTGCGCCCGCCGGTTTGCACAATGCCGCGGTGTTCCAGATAACGCATGAAGCGCGCCTGATAGATCGCCATCAGCGGCCCCAGCCCCATTGACACCGTTGAGAATTGCCAGAAATCCGGCATCAGCCAAGGGTGCGGATAGGACGACAGTCCGCCGCCCTCGGACTCCTGGCGGAATTTATACATCTGCTCTTCGCTGAGCCGTCCTTCGAGAAAAGCGCGTGCGTACATACCGGGCGAAGAGTGCCCCTGGAAATACACCAGATCGCCGCCGTGCGTGTCGGTCTTGCCGTGAAAGAAATGATTGAAAGCGACATCGTACAGCGTCGCAGCAGAGGCGAAAGTGGCGATGTGCCCGCCCAGCTCGGAAGATTCGCGGTTGGCGTTCAACACCAGCGCCATCGCATTCCAGCGCGTCAGCGCGCGAATGCGGTGTTCCAATTCATGGTTGCCGGCGGAGCGTTGCTCCCTGTCCAGAGGGATAGTGTTGCAATACGGGGTAGTCGCGCTGAACGGCACGCCCGCACCGGAGCCCCGCGCCTTGTCAATCAGTTGTCCGAGCAGAAAATTGGCGCGTTCCGCACCTTCGTTCTCCAGCACCGATTCAAGCGCATCCAGCCACTCTCGGGTTTCTTGCGGGTCGTCGTCCGGCTCCATCTTTCGGCACCCCCATTAGTCTTACTGTGTCACAAAGCGCTGAAGGGCGCATTGCGGCGTTAAAATCGGACTCAAAATGCTCATTTACTACATGTAAACTCCGCTTTTTCGCCCGATTTTGCCTTGCACTGCATCCCTTAACCGCTTTGTGACACAGTAAGATTAGCGCTTTGTTAACAGACAATCGTCTCTTGCTCGGTCACGATCCATGTAACTTTGACATCGGTTGCTTCCTGCGGAATTTGTTCTACTATTTGCATAGCGAATGCTGCGGCAACCAGCGCCGGGCCATGTGCCATCTGCGCCAGCAGCTTGTCGTAAAAACCCTTGCCGTAGCCCAGCCGCGCACCATCGCGGGCGAACGCCACGCCGGGCAGCAGCACGAATTCTACCTCATCCAGCCGCTCCAGCCGTTCGCAGCGTTCGGCGACCGGCTCGCGTATCCCCCACAGCCCCGCCGCCAACTGGTTTTCCAAATCGTCCACCCGGTACAAATCCAGCCGGTTGGTGCGGTGGTTCACTCTGGGCAGCAGCAGATGCTTGCCATCCGCCAACGCCTGCGCCGCCCAAAGTTCGCTGGCGAATTCCGCACCGAAGTTCATGTAGCCCAGCACCGTCCCGGCTTGGCGGTATTCGGGCATGCCCGACAAGCGCCGGCTGATCGCCGCGCTGTACGCGGCACGCGTATCGGGCTCGAGCCGTTCACGCAACGCGAGGATGTCTCGTCTGATCGTTTGCTTCAACTGTTGCATGGTTTTTAGCGCGCCAATCCGTCAAAAATTATCCGGCTCATATATAAACACGGGCATTCCGGGGCAATTATACCCGCCAAGCGGCGTAGAGCATGGCTTCCGGCAATATTAAGTTGAATTACCCGGCGCATTTGTGGTAGTTTCTCGGCTGATTTGCCAGTTGCCATTATGAATGGGGGCCAGTATGAATGAAATTGGCCGTCTCGCTTTATTGGTTTTTTGTTTATCCCAGATAGTTCATTAGAAAAAAATTGCGTCATACCGGCGAAGGCCGGTATCCAGCAAATAAAAATACACCGCGAAGCGGGCAAAACCAAGCTGTTGTCCCACTTGCGTGGGGATTTTTTAATCATCTGGATACCGGCCTTCGCCGGTATGACGGCCTAATGGATTATTTGGGTTTATCGAGTCTTTAATTGAGGACAGGAAGTTTATTATGATGCGACTTTATTCGGGCACCACATGCCCATTCTCCCACCGTTGCCGGATCGTGTTGTACGAAAAAGGCATGGACTTTGAAGTGATCGATGTCGACATGGCCAACCGTGCCGAAGACATCGCGGTGATCAATCCGTACAACAAAGTGCCGACACTGGTCGAACGCGACCTGATTCTGTACGAAGCCAACATCATCAACGAGTACATCGACGAACGCTTCCCGCATCCGCAGCTGATGCCGCCTGATCCGGTGATGCGCGGTCGCGCCCGCCTGTTCCTGCACCGTTTCGAACAGGAACTCTACAGCAAGGTGGAAGTGATCGAGCAGGGCGGCAAAACCGCCGACAAGGCGCGCGCCGCGATCCGCGACAACCTGACCCAGATCTCGCAGATACTGACCAAGCAGAAATTCCTGCTGGGCGACGAGTTCTCCATGCTGGACGTGGCGATCGTCCCGCTGCTGTGGCGCCTCGACCATTACGGCATCCAGATGAGCAAGGATGCCGCACCGCTGATGAAATACGCCGAGCGGCTGTTCTCGCGTCAGGGCTTCATCGACGCGTTGACCCCATCAGAACGGGCGATGCGCAAATAATGCCAACGCGGTTTGACCAGTCAAGCCGCGCTGACTTCATCGTCCGCCACGTTATACAGAGGCATTAAATGAGCGATCTATCCACGCGCCCCTACCTGATTCGCGCGATCTACGAATGGTGCGTGGACAGCGGCCTGACTCCCTATCTGGCCGTCCGCGTCGATCATCAGACCGAGGTGCCGCAGGCTTATGTAAAAGACGGCGAGATCGTCCTAAACCTCAGTTCCGGCGCGGTGCGCAACCTCGAAATGGGCAACGAGATGATTACCTGCAATGGACGCTTCGGCGGTTCGCCGTTCGATCTGATGGTTCCCGTCGCGGCAGTGATCGGCATCTTCGCCAAGGAAACCGGACAGGGGCTAGTGTTCCAGGGCAGCGACCCGCAACAACCGCCGCCCACCGCAAACAGCGATGATGAAGAGCGCAAACCCAAGCCGCACAAGCCCACGCTGAAGATCGTGAAATAATCCGGCATCACCGAAAAAACCAAGGGGCTACGCGATGCGCAGCCCCTTTTTTTGCGCGGTCGGTTTGTCGTTCTGGATTCGAAAGTAAAACTGCCGAGTTATTACCTTGACCTATCCGCTCTCAGATAGGAAGTTGCAACTGAGAAGACCGCTTTCGACCCGTTGCAGACGTTCACACTTTATGGGATGCGGACGTTCACGCTGGAGTTAGGCATATTCACCAGTGGTTGTGAACCGCTTTTACTTGATTTGCCCAAAAAGTTACTCTCTCCAATTGATCACGAGAACCGCTATACAATCCCAGCTCTGTAGCAATTGAAAAAAAACCCTCGCCTGGATTGTTGTCATTCCCCTTGTGAATTACCAATGATGTCAGCATTGGGCGGCCTTGTTTATGCTCATAAACAGCTATTTCACCCAAAAGACGCGCTATCTCATTCCGATCTTCTTCATCATCCATCGAAAGGCCAACAAGAGGAGCAACTTTGCTATAGAACGTCAATTTATCGCTTTTAGCTAGCTTGACCAATTCATCGTACAAAATCTGGTTCATACGTTCTCCAAAATTTATGCTCGCCTAATGTAGCTGAGGGGCGCGACGCTTGCGGCGCGTCCCAACCCCCGAAGGGGGCGAACTCGAGCGGAGGGTTAGGTTTCTTACGCATGAAGGAGCCCGTCAAGGTCAATGGAGAGGTTGGCCTCGACAAGTTCCTGAGCCAGCTTTTTCTTCCAAGCACCGGCAGAATCCATTTCGATGTACAGGACGCCTTGATAATCAGAAGGCATTTCAACTCCTTGCTTATAGAGGGCGCAGACTCTGAACCGAGAAAGCTTGCCCATAAAATACCCAAGTTCAAGTATTACATTCTGTCTGGCTCGTGACTTGAGATTCTTTGGTTCTAATGATGGCGCGCCAATGTCATCTGGAGTGAGCAGGACTACTGCGAAACCAACATCAGAGAACACCTCGAATTTTTCAATAATGGTTCGGCCAGAGTTAGGTTGTTCATGAAGAATGACAGGTGTAAGGCGCAGGCGCTCAATAAACCGAGCAACCGTTTCCTTTGCCTCATTATCGTGCCCGTGTACCACGAACACCTTTTTGGTCAGATGTACAGGTGGTGTTGATGTTGTTGCGGATGGACTTGATGATTCTCTTTTTGAGTCTTCGTTTGCAAGGCGAACTGCCAACCCTTCGAGATGACCTACTTGTCGGTCTCTACAATCCATCCATGTTTCAGTAAACCCCTCATTCCCTAGCTCTTTGAATTTCGTAGCGGCACCCTCGTCAATGGCGGACGACAGGAACGTCGGACACTCGATTTGCCCAGTTCCTGTAATCAGCACTCTTGGCTACATTAAAGCCAGCGTTAACGAGGTCTTCGATTCGTGAGGCGACAGTTTGCATACAGCACTCCAAAGAAACCTAACAGTTATTAGGCGGACGCACCTGTCCGTATTATTGACAACAATGAGGCGTACATATTTTCAGCAACTGATTGATTCATTGGAGTCCCTCTATCTTGCCTGTCCTCATATACATAATAGTACGGGCAGACACGAATGTCTCCTGTTGGCACACAGCGGAAATTAACGAATATCCGATCCTGTGGAGCGATATGAAATTTGAAATAAATAAAGGCCAGTAACAGCACACGCCATTTTCCGGACAAAAAAAGCCCGGCACTTTCGTGCCGGGCTTTTATCAATTCAGGAACCGGTTAAGGAGCCTGGATATTGGAAGCTTGTTTGCCTTTTTGGCCCTGCGTCACTTCGAAAGTAACCTTCTGGCCTTCCTTGAGCGACTTGAATCCGCTCATGTTGATGGCGGAGAAGTGCGCGAACAAATCTTCGCTGCCGTCATCGGGGGTGATGAAACCAAAACCTTTTGCGTCGTTGAACCATTTAACTGTACCTGTTGCCATTTGACTATTCCTTACTCATAAAACAGGGAAACCCCCTGCAGGCTTTTTTTACAACACCAGAGCTTTTATCGCTTAGGTTTTGTCCTTTTCAGACTTGACCGACTTTGCATCAATATCTGTCGCATGACGAGTTATGTGCCTCGATCGCAGCTCATTTAACTTTGGCGATTTCGGGGAGGATGATAAATCATTAATGAACATGCCCGCAGCACTATTCACAGTTGCGCGATCAGCGTAAGTACTATTTAAAACTGGCATAGCGGGCAACATAACACATCCTTGCTGAATAATTATTACAACCCGCCCATGTTGAGCGGGCGCGAATTATGCCTAGCTTGGGAAGAAAATCATATAGGCCGAAATATATAGATATTTCGGCCTAGTAATATTGAATGGTGGCTAAATTTGGATAACGGATGAAGTCCTGCTTCGCGTCAATTTTTCCATTCACTTACGCAGCGGGGTAATCTGCGATTGGGTATGAGCGGGAATTGGCAATAACATAGCCATTTCCCGGACAAAAAAAGCCCGGCACTTTCGTGCCGGGCTTTTATCAATTCAGGAACCGGTTAAGGAGCCTGGATATTGGAAGCTTGTTTGCCTTTTTGGCCCTGTGTCACTTCGAAAGTAACCTTCTGGCCTTCCTTGAGCGACTTGAATCCGCTCATGTTAATGGCGGAGAAGTGCGCGAACAAATCTTCGCTGCCGTCATCGGGGGTGATGAAACCAAAACCTTTTGCATCGTTGAACCATTTAACTGTACCTGCTGCCATTTGACTATTCCTTACTCATAAAACAGGGAAACCCCCTGCGGGTTGTTTACAACAATAATGCTTTACGCGTCCGGTTTTAATTCCTTAAAACCGGGCGATTTCAAATTGCTATCGGTTACGTCAACAGTCGCGTACCTTGATTGCAATTCATTAAATTTTGGCGATTTTGGGGAGGAGGAGATGTATGAAAATATATCGCGCCGATTGCCCGCAGTGGCATGACCGGTATGAAAGATTTCTAAAGTTTGCTTTGCAGACATCATTTCTATCACTTCCCGGAAATCAGAGCGTCAACCGGATTACACCCGGTTACTCCGTTCCCCCTATAAATCAGCTAGATGCGTCAAAAGCTGTTCTTTGGAAATGGCTTGATGACACTACGTTAAGCTAAAATTCTACGGTCAATTCTGGCCGAATGATATTGTCCCAAAGTACAATGCCGCACGTTATCGGCAATCTTTGCACCGGGGTTGATGCGCTGCATCAGCTCGGGCAAGATGCGACCGGCGAATTCAGGTCGCCCGACTCCGACCGTTTACCCCTTACTACACAAGGTCTATATATGCTGGTCAAGTGCTCCGGCTGCGGAAAAGAAATAAGCGACAACGCGAGAATATGCCCGCACTGCAAGTGCGACACGGTCGCATCCAGGAAAGCGGAAACCCGTGCGTGCCGAGTCTGCAAAACACCGCTGATCGTCAAGAACCACCTGTCGACCGAGTATAAATCCACGCCTTGGATCATCGACCGCAGCTCGGTGACCGCCTGGCTGAAGTACACACCCTGCCCGAATTGCGGCGAACCCAGGCCGATATTGCCGGACTCCGAGGTGCCGTTAATGAGGCGCTGGGCGAAGAAATTTGCCATTCCCATCCTGCTGCTTGCGGTCGCCGGAATCGCCTGGGCTGCCTACCTGAATTACGCCGGAGGCTGATGCCGTCATAAGACAGCCAACCTTGATTTTCAATTGTCGTGGACAGCTTTTGCCTATTTTTATGTTATGGCGGGCAACGGTAATTCCACACTTATACTGAATCCGCCACCGCGCGGCCTGCCGAATCCGATCTTGCCACCCAGATGCACGACACGCTCACGCATGCCACGTATGCCATACGAGGTTGCAGCGATGTTATGCCCTTCCGGCAGACCTCGCCCATTGTCGCTGATCGACAACATCACTTCACTATCATCGAGTCGAAATTCGACTTCCACTCTGGAGGCACCGGAATGCCGCTCAACATTGGTAAGGGCTTCCTGAAAGATACGGAACAGGTTAATCGACGGTGTTTTGTCCAGCTTGCATTCACGGTATTCGTAGTTACACCACTCATTGCCTTCCTTATAGCAGCAACTGACCCTGCACTCGATGCCGGAGCGTTTGTGGAATTGCTCAGCTTGCCATTTAATCGCCGCGGGGAGCCCAAGGTCGTTAAGGATGCTCGGATGCATGTCATTGATGATGGAGCGCATAGATACGGTTGCGCTGTCGATCAATTGCGATATCAATTGGATGTGATCAAACAGCGGCGTTTGTTTCAAATCGGCAGGCAGTTCCATATTCAACAGTGATGCTTGTAAATTGAGCGCGAACAGCGTACCCCCCAGACCATCGTGAATTTCCCGTGCGAACCCGGCCTTTTCTTCCTCTCGCACCGTTTGTAGATAGGCAGTAAGCTCACGCAGTTGGCGTTCTGCCTGTTTGCGCTCGGTGATGTCGTGACCGATGGTAATCGCGCCCGTAATTTGCCCATCCGCCGCCCGCTCTGCCGCGATGGAAACCAGGTTGGTGCGTATGTCGCCCGATGGCGTGCGTATCGGTAGCTCGAGCTCGCTGTGCTCACCCGTTGCAAGCGTATGTTCCAGTGCCAGCCGGTAAATTTCCGGCATGGTAAAAGGATTGGATTCCTGCTGCGTCAAGCCGATCATTTGTTCGTCCCTGACAGCAGAAATTCGCTTCAGCGCCGGATTGATGTAGGTGCGATGGCCTTCGCGGTCATAGCGGATCAGCGTGTCCGGCATGTTTTCCGCCAGAGTACGGAATTCATGTTCGCGTTGCACCAGCATGGCTTCCACACGCTTGCGCTCGGTAATATCGAGCATAATGCCATGCCAGATCATGCCTCCATCGGCCTCGCACTCAGGGGTGGAACGGCACTCGATCCAACACTCAGGATGTCCCGGACGCAACACGCGAAACTCCATTTTGACAGGTGCCATAATTCTTGCCGACTCGTCGAGAATATCCTCGACACGACGCGCATCCTCGGGATGCGCCAACTTATGCAGCGCAGCCATGTCGTCACGCACGTCTTCGGGATGCAGGCCGTAAATCTCGTTGATGCCAGGACTGGCAAATGGAAAGCTGCAATGGCCTTCAGGTGATCTGCGGAAGGAAAAAACGAAGCCCGGCACATTGGCGATAAAACGCGACATGCGCTGCTGCGCTTCCCCGACCAAAGCAGTGTCGTGGATAAATTTCTGCCATTCCTCAATGGCGAGGTCGGTTCTGCGTATGTAGAAAAACAACGCGGCATACAGCAATGCAAATACGCCAAAAATGATCAGCGGGATGCGTATCGTGTTGGTATTCAGATGCCTGAACACCGGGGTGGAGTCGCGGTATATCGCGATGGCGCCAATGCGCTTCCCTGCGTAATTCAGCGGTATGTAGCTAATATCAATATAGGCATCACGCAGTTCGCCGGTTGCCGCGTGAAACGAATCGCGGAATTCATGCCGGTAACTCGCTTCACCTGATAGCGCTTTTGCCAAAAAATCCGTATGAAGGCCGGTTACGCCAATTTCGTCCTTGGCAGACGAGTAAACGATTGTCCTCGATAGGTTATAAATTTTTAGTTTGAGTACGTCATGTTCGCGTACTATTTCCTGCACTGCAGACAATAAGGCGGGACTCGAATTAGCCGGTAGTGTACCGGTAGCGAGTCCATTGCTGGCGGGCAGTATGGTGTTAACCTGATCACCCAGCATCCGCATAAAATGAATTGCGATTTGTTCGCTCTGCTGTTCGGAAATGCTCTCGTGCTCGGCAAGTTGGTCATGCCGGTACAGCAATATCAGAATGGCGGCGGTGGCAAGCATCGCCACCAGACTGGCAACCGAGAAGCGGCGCAGCAGAGGAAAATGGTTCTCCGCAAGAATGCTTCTATCGTCAGCCGGTTGCTGGTTGTTCTGCGCGTTCATGGATTTGTATCTTATTGTATTTCAACAATGGCTGTCCAGCAGACGCATTAGCCTACTGCACCAACTTGACTACAAGCTGTCCTGCAACAGATTGATCAAAAATCTGCAGCCATATAAACCCAAGGGACTGCGCGATGCGTCACCCCTTTTCCAACCTGTCGGTGGCTTGTTCTGCCGTGTAACAAAACATCGCCGCGCAGCAACCACCCCTCAGATCACCCATACCCATCAGCCAAACACTGATGGCAAAATTCCTTATTCACTGATACCAAAATCAGAGATACGCCGACAGCATGCCTGACACAAGAGGCATATTATCCCCACCAGTGGATTAGGCTTCAACGGGACTGATATCTGCTAAACAGCAGTGCAAACGGTCAAATCATGCATTTCTACTTTGGGAGTATGGAAAAATGTTGAATATTTCTAACAATCCCGCCCTAGAGCAAGTGTTCTACTCCTCCAGCATCCTGCTCTTCCTGATATTTGGAGCCATTGGCGTAGCGCTTAGCATAGGCCTCATCGTTTGCAAAGATAACGTGTTCAGGATTTTCGAAGCGATGAACAGCATCGTCTCCACACGCAAGGGATTCAGGGAACTGGCCATTGTGCACGACACCAACCAGCTGGTTGTAAAACATAAAAACTGGTTTGCAGTTTTTATTATCGTTGGATCCGCCTACACCCTGCTTGGAATCGCAACATTAGCCGCAACATTGGACGATACAAAAATCGCCGCCAGCCTGGCCTTGAACTTGCCGCTTCCATTTGTCGTCTGGATCGTCCAAAGCGCAAGGTTGACACTAATTACTCTCAGCGTATTTTCTTTGGTCATTGCACTCATGCTCAGTTTTTCTCCCCATGCTTTGAGCACTATCGAGAAGTCACTGAACAAGTGGTATTCGATGCGAAAATTCGTTTATGAGCTGGAACGCATGCATCTGGGTATCGATAAATTTGTCACTACTTTTCCAAAAGCAGTCGGCTGGGTTCTATTATTTCCCACACTGGCGATTATGATTGCCTTCGCACTCAAACTGGTTTAACACCATACCCGTCCGATTCAGCTCCGCCTTAATTTCTCCAGCAGCATACGCACCGGGGTCGGAATCGCACCGTTCAGCGCCTCCTCCACATCCAACCATATGATGCCCGGTTGTTGCGCCTGCAGCGGTTTATGCTCGACGCACAGCAGCACCGGGGTGATGTGCAGCTTGAAATGGGTGAAGGTGTGGGTGAATTCGTCCAGTTCGGTTCTTTCGCTCACCGTTATGCCGTTGCGCTGCAAATAACCCGCGACAACACCCTGCCCGTCCTCCAGTTGCGGCGGACACCACAGCCCGCCCCAAATGCCGGACGGCGCACGCTTTTCCAGCAGGATGTCGTTGCCGTGCAGCAGCAATAGAAAGGTAGTGTGCTTCTCCGGCACGGCTTTGCGCGGTCGCGAGGTCGGCAGCACGTGCACGCGATCTGTCTGACAGGCAACGCAACCGGCTTGCACCGGACACTCGCCGCACTTGGGTTTGCTGCGTGTGCACAGCGTCGCGCCCATATCCATCAGGGCTTGGGTATAGATAGCGATATAGCGTTGTGGCAACAGAGTTTCTGCTCGTTGCCAGAGCTGTGCTTCCACCGCCTTATCGCCGGTCGCGCCTTCGATGCCGCAATAGCGCGCCAGCACACGCTTGACGTTGCCATCGAGTATTGCGCGGCGTTCATGCCAGGCCAGCGCGCAGATCGCGGCGGCAGTGGAGCGTCCGATGCCGGGCAGCTCGAGTATCTGCTCATAGCGGCGCGGAAACTTGCCGTGGTATTGTTCCACGATGAGTTGCGCGGCATGGTGCAGGTTGCGCCCTCGCGCGTAGTAACCCAGCCCGCTCCAGTACGCCAGCACTTGTTCCTGACTGGCCGCCGCGAGTGCCGCAACAGTCGGAAACGCGGCTATGAAACGCTGGTAATAGGGCAGAACGGTGGCGACCTGTGTCTGTTGCAGCATGATCTCGGATAGCCACACGCGATAGACATCAGCGCCTTGCCATGGCAGACCGTGGCGGCCATGCTGGCGCTGCCAGGATACGAGCTGGGAAGAAAAACTGGACATTCAATATTTGGAACTGTGATCGCTATGATCTACATCTTGCACCGGAAAAAGGGCGCGATAAATCACGCCCCTACTTGGTGGTTGTGCCTTTGAAATAGCATCGGAATTACATGGCACCACACCCGCCGCCGCCAAGCTACACCTTCTTCATCGCCGCCTCGATGCGTTTGCATAGCGTTTTCAGGATTTTGATGCGCGCGAAGTTCTTGTCGTTGGCTTCCACCAGTGTCCACGGCGAAATTTCGGTGCTAGTTCTGTCCACCATATCGCATACGGCGTGCTCGTATTCATTCCACTTCTTGCGGTTACGCCAGTCTTCTTCGGTTATCTTGAAGCGTTTAAAGCCTATCTTCTCGCGTTCTTTGAAACGCCTGAGCTGCTCTTCCTTGCTGATGGTCAGCCAGAATTTCACTACGATGATGTTGTGCCGCACCAACTGCGATTCAAAGTCGTTGATCTCACTGTAGGCGCGCATCCAGTCCGCTTTGGAGCAAAAACCCTCGACGCGCTCGACCAGCACCCGGCCATACCATGAACGGTCAAAAATCGTCACCCCGCCGCGCCGCGGAATATGCCGCCAGAAGCGCCAAAGATAAGGCTGCGCGCGCTCCTCCTCGGTGGGTGCAGCAACTGGAATAATGTTGTAATAACGTGCATCCAGCGCACCGGTGATGCGGCGAATCGCACCACCCTTGCCAGCGGCATCATTGCCTTCAAACATCGCAATCACGGTGATCTTTTTGAACTTCTCGCTGCGCGTCAGCAGCGCGAGCTTGCCCTGATATTTTTCCAGTTCAAGTTGAAAGGCTTTCTTGTCGATCTTCTGGCCGAGATCGAGCGTCTTGAGAATATCCAACTGGTCGATTGACGGAAGCGGGGGCGGTGCATGCACCACATCTGTAACTTTTTTACCCGCTTCAGCCAGACGTTTTTGTATGGCATCAAGAATCACCTTGCCCACCGTCATGCTGCGGTAACGCGGATCGTAGCCCTCAACGATAATCCACGGCGCTTCGGCAGTACTGGTATGACGAATAACGCTCTCATGCACCACGCGAAATTTATCGTATAGCTTAAAGTGTTTCCAGTCGCGCTCGGTAACGCGCCAGCGGGTCTTGGGATCTTTTTCAAGAATTTTCAGGCGCTTTTCCTGTTTGTCCTTGGACAGGTGCATCCAGAATTTCAGCACCAGCGCGCCCTCGTCGGTCAGCATTTTTTCCAAACGCTTGGCACGCTCCAGACTTTGATCCAGATCGGCTGTTTTGGTGACACCCATCACCCGGTTAAGAATCGGCCAGGTGTACCAGGAACCGAGGAATACACCGGTCTTGCCTTTGGGCGGCAGTGCGCGCCAAAAACGCCACATCATCGGGCGATCCAACTCCTCATCCGATGGTTCTCCCATGCCGTGAGTCTGCACAAAGCGCGGGTCCATCCATTCGTTGAGCAGGTTGACGGTCTCGCCGCGCCCCGCACCATCCACGCCGCCAATCAAAATGATGACCGGAAATTTTGCCAGCTTGGCCAACTCCATTTGCGCTTCCAGCAATGCTTCGCGCAGTTTAGGCACTTCCGCATCGTAAGTGGCTTTGTCTATCTTATGGCCGAGTTCAGCAGATTCAAACATGATGCCCTCCAAAATTTACCAACACATTCCTACAGAAAATCCGGTGTAATGACCAGTCGCAATGTAACTTGTACCGCACCCTCGCGTTCGCGACTGTTAAACCACCACAATGCGCCCTTTTTGATGCTTAGCGAGTAATCGTTGCAGCCCAGCAACTGCGCGGCAACTTCGCCCAGCGTCGGCTGATGCCCGACCACCAGCACGGTGCCGCCCGCCTCCGGCCAGTATGCCGCGCGCAACACCGCCTGTGCGGAAGCTCCGGGCGCGATGGTGGGTGCCAGGGTAAAATGGTCGGTAAGCGCGGCGACAGTTTGCCGGGTGCGAATCGCAGGGCTGGCCAGAATGCGGCGTTCGTCAGGCAAATGCTGGCGCAGGAAAGCAGCAACCTTCTCCGCCTGCCTGATGCCTTTGGCAGTCAGTTCGCGGTCATGATCCGGGGTACCCTCCACCGCCTCCGCATGCCGCCACAAGATCAGATCCATCTGTGCCTCCCGCATATTGCGCTTGAATGACAAGCATATACCGAACGTCTTATTTCGCCAAACAGAACGCAACAATAGAGCACCGTGAGAACCTCGACAATCTAGGCGCTCACCGGACTAAGCTATAAATTACGGCGACTTGGCAGCCATTCCTGCAGTGGGATCGGCCTGCAAATCGGCAAGCTCGGCGAGCAACGCTCCTTGCGCGCATTTCTGCACGGCGCGGCGCGAACTCTTGCGCTGGTAATGTCCGTCGCCGTCCATTTCCCACGCCTGCGAATTATCCTGCAGATAAACCTTCAGCCCCTCGTCAATCACGCGCTTCTTGAGCTTCTTGTCGAGCAGCGGGAAACACACCTCGACGCGGCGGAAGAAATTCCGGTCCATCCAGTCCGCGCTGGCGAGATAGACATCATGCTTCATGTTATTGCAGAAATAAAAGATGCGCGTGTGCTCCAGAAAGCGTCCGATGATCGAACGCACGCTGATGTTCTCGGACAAACCCGGCACACCAGGACGCAGCGCGCACACGCCGCGTACGATGAGCTCCACCTTCACCCCGGCCTGCGAAGCTTCGTACAATGCCGTAATGGTTTCCGGTTCCAGCAGCGCATTCATCTTGGCGATAATATGGGCGCGCTTGCCCGCTTGCGCCAGCTTTGTCTCATTTTGGATGGCGCGCAACACTTCAACGTGCAACGAAAACGGCGACTGCCACAGGTGATTCAATTTGCGCGCCTTACCGAGACTGGTGAGCTGGTTGAACACCTCGTTCGCGTCCGCGCAAACTTCCTCGTTGCAGGTGAACAAACCGAAATCGGTATACAGCCGCGCGGTGCGCGGGTGGTAGTTACCTGTGCCGAGATGCACATAGCGGCGCAGCTTGCCATCCTCGCGCCGCACCACCATCAGCATCTTGGCGTGCGTCTTGTGTCCAACCACGCCGTACACCACATGCGCGCCAACCTCCTCCAGTTTCTTTGCCCAGCTGATGTTGGCTTCCTCGTCGAAGCGTGCCAGTAATTCCACCACTACCGTCACTTCCTTGCCGAGTTGGGTGGCGGCGATCAGCGCATCCATCAGCTCGGAATCGACTCCGGTGCGGTACACCGTCTGTTTGATGGCAACTACGCTGGGGTCGATAGAAGCCTGCTGGATAAATTCGATAATCGGCTTGAACGATTGAAACGGATGATGCAATAACACATCGTTCTTGCGGATCACCTTGAACATATCCGCACCCTTCTTCTGCAACACACCGGGTACGCCGGGCGAGAACACCGGAAACTTGAGGTCGTCGCGCACCACCCGGCCCGGAATATCCATCAGGCGCACCAGATTGACCGGGCCGTCCACGCGGTATAAATCATCCTGACCGAGCTCGAATTGCCGCAACAAATATTCGGCCACCTGCGGCGCGCAGTTGTCGGTAACCTCCAGTCGCACCGCATCACCAAAGTGGCGGTGCGGCAATTCGCCCTGCAGGCTGACACGCAGGTTTTTCACTTCCTCATCGTCCACGAACAGGTTACTGTTGCGCGTGACGCGGAACTGGTGACAGCTCAACACCTCCATACCGCTGAATAGCTCGCCGACATGCGCATGCAGAATGGAGGAAAGAAACACAAAACCGTGCGCGCAGCCGCTGATTTCCGGCGGCAGCAGGATAGTGCGCGGCACCACGCGCGGTGCCTGCACGATAGCCTTGGCGGTATTTCGCCCGAAAGCATCCTTGCCCTGCAACTCCACCGCAAAATTCAGGCTCTTGTTGAGCACGCGCGGAAAGGGATGCACGGGATCCAACCCGATCGGGGTCAACACCGGCTTCACTTCATTGAAGAAAAATTCCCGTATCCAGGCGCGCTGCGCATCGTTCCAGCTGGTACGGCGCAGGAAGCGGATTTCTTGCTGGTCGAGTGCAGGCAAAATATCGTCGTTGAGCACCTGATATTGGCGCTTGATGAGCTGATGCGCCTGTTCGCGCACCAGCTTGAGCGTCTGTTTGGCGATCATCCCGTCGGCACCGGCGGCAACGCTGCCCAACTTGATCTGCTCCTTCAATCCCGCCACGCGTATCTCGAAAAATTCGTCGAGGTTGCTGCTGACGATACACAGGTATTTCAACCGTTCCAGCAATGGTACAGTCGCATCTTCGGCCTGTGCCAGCACACGCAGGTTAAACTCAAGCTGACCGAGCTCACGGTTCAGAAATTGTTGCGGAGCAAATTTCTTAGTCAAGTTAACCCCCGGTCATTGCTTCGGAGGCGCGTAACCCTGCGGCATTTGCGTACCCTCGCCGAAGAAATAATTCTCCATCTGTTCGGCAAGGAACTTGCGCGCATGCGCGTCGGACAAGTTGAGGCGATTTTCATTCACCAGCATAGTTTGAAACTTGATCCAGCCTTGCCAGGCCTCCTTGGAAACATTATCGAATATCCGCTGACCCAGCGGCCCCGGATAAGTTGGGCGATCCAGCCCTTCAGCTTCGCGTCCCAGTTTTACGCATTGCACCATTCTTGCCATGTTGCGAGTCTCCTTGCGGTTGATTGTGTCACGCAATTATGACATCAGGATGAAGTTTTTGCGCGTGTCCGGCTAAAAACCCGCAATTACGCAAGATGCGGCGTTTTGCGTCTACATCCAGCCTGAAGGCAAGTTTGCCACCGCATTCGCCTTTCATGGGCTTTAGCCCGCAGGAATTCGGAATCTACCTGCGAGGCAAAAGGCCGCACCAAAGCTGGTGCGGCCTTTTGTCGCGCGGCAATATGCCACATTCCCAGACAAAAACATTGAACTGATAATCGCGTTGCGCAAGTTTATTTACAGGGAGAATAGCAATGCAATTGAAGAAAATCACATTCTGCATCGCGCTGGCGTTCGCGCCCGGCGCATTTGCGGCCGAAGCAAACGAAGCGGCCTTACCGGATGTAGAGGTGGTCGGACAGAAAATTCAGCCGCTACCCGCCTTGAGTGACTCTGCACTCGGCGGCTTTGACATTGCGCGCCAGCGCGCCGCAACCAGCGATACGGCAAAACTGCTCGATGGGCAGCCCGGTGTCAGCCTCTACGGCGCAGGCGGGGTTTCCAGCCTGCCCGCGATTCATGGTTTGGCGGATGACCGCATCCGCACCAAGGTCGATGGCACTGATTTGATCTCCTCCTGTCCGAACCACATGAACTCGCCGCTTTCCTACATTGACCCAACCAACGTTGGTAGCGTCAAAGTATATGCCGGTATTGCGCCGGTGAGTGTCGGTGGCGACAGCATTGGCGGAGCTATTATCGTCGATTCGCCTGCGCCGGTGTTCGCTGCTCCCGGTCAGGGTAGTCTCACCAAAGGCGAGTTCAGCGCTTTCTATCGCAGCAACGGCAACGCACAAGGCGGCAACTTTTTGGCCACGATTGCTGGCGAGCAACTGAGCATGACGTACAACGGATCAACAGCAAAATCAGACAATTACAGGGCGGCAAAAGATTTCAAGGCTACAGGTCCGGCGGCAACTGATGGAAACGGTGGCCCTGCGGCAAGGCCTCGCGGCTGGCTGGATGGGGATGAGGTAGGATCTACCAAGTTTAAGTCGGGAAACCACTCGCTCAAGTTTGCGCTACGCCATGAAAACCATCTGGTCGATCTGATTCTCGGTTACCAGAACATCCCATATGAACTCTATCCTAATCAGCGCATGGACATGCTGAGCAATATTGCGAAGCGGGTAAACCTGCATTATGCCGGCCAGTTTGGCTGGGGTGCTTTGGATGCGCGTGCCTATCAGGAGAAAGTCGATCATTTCATGGATTTTGGTTCTGACAAGCAGTATTGGTACGGACCCGCATCTGCCACCAACACTGTTGTTGCGCCCGGCATGCCGATGTACACGACGGGCAAAACCACGGGTGCACAGGTCAAGGCCGACATCATGATTTCGGAGCGCGACATTCTCAGGGTGGGTAGCGAGGTGCAGAATTACCGCTTGGATGACTGGTGGCCTTCTTCTCCATCATCCCTTGCCGGCATGTTTAGCGCTGCCGGTGTCCCTGCCACTTTTGGAGGGATGGCACCGAACACATTTTGGAACATCAGCAATGGCAGGCGCGACCGTTTCGGCATCTTCGCCGAATGGGATGGCCGCTGGAATACGCGCTGGAATACGTTGCTCGGCGCACGCGCCGAACAGGTAAAGATGGATACCGGCCCAGTGCAAGGCTATAACACCGTAATGGCAGGGTATAACGCGACCGCCTTTAACGCCCTCAACCACCAGCGCACTGACAACAATCTCGACTTGACTGCGTTGGCACGCTATACACCTGATGACACCCGCACTTTCGAGTTCGGCTATGCGCAGAAAACCCGCTCGCCAAATGTTTATGAGCGTTACTCTTGGTCGATGCACGGGATGGCATTGATCATGAATAACTTTGTCGGCGACGGCAACGGCTATTTCGGTGATCCCAATTTGAAGCCGGAAGTGGCGCATACCCTGAGCGGCACCCTCGATTGGCATGATGCAGATCGCACCTGGGAACTTAAGGCTACACCTTACTACACACGGGTTACAGATTTCATCGATGCCATCCGTTGCACGGGCAGCGGCGTGATGATGAATGCGCTCTGCGGTGGTGCGGCAAACAATTCTGGCACTAACAAGTTCTTCCATCTCCAGTACGCAAACCAGTCCGCCCGACTTTACGGCCTTGATGTTTCCGGTCATTTTCCATTGACCAAGACAGAAGGCTGGGGTGAATTCATCGCCTCTGGTGTGCTGAACTATGTCAACGGCAAAAACCGGACAACCGGCGATGATCTTTACAACATCATGCCACTGAACACGAAACTGGCAGTAGCGCAAAAACTCGGCGCATGGAGCAATAGCATCGAATTGCAATTGGTGAAGAGAAAGAACAATGTTTCCGATGTCCGCCAGGAGATGCAAACGGGCGGTTATGGTCTGATAAATTTGCGTGCGGGCTACGAGTGGAAACAGCTGCGATTCGATCTCGGTATCGAAAACCTGCTCGACAAGTTCTACTCTCTGCCGCTGGGCGGAGCCTATACCGGGCAAGGCGCGACCATGTCAATAAACACTGTCCCATGGGGTATTCCCGTTCCCGGTATGGGGCGTTCAATCTACACTGGCGCAACCCTGAAATTCTAAAGTTGCATTGCAAACAAAAAGCCGCCGGTGTTATCCGGCGGCCTTTTCTGTATGTGTAGCTGAAAGTCAGCAAATGCAAGGGTGCGACAATATGTCACATTCTCAACCCTCTCAATTGAACTGATAATCGCGCCGCGCAATATTTGCGCCACAGTTTTACATATAGACAAGGGAGCCAATAAATGCAGTTAAAACGTATAGCCATTTGTGTCGCACTGGCGTTTGCGCCCGGCGCGTTTGCAGCCGAAACAAGCTTGCCAGAGGTCGTGGTCACCGCGCCGGCGATGGAGCAACCGCTACTGGTGACCACCGACCCGCGCAAACCACGCCAGCCGATCCCCGCGCATGACGGGGCGGAATATCTGAAGACCATTCCCGGCTTCTCGGTGATACGCAAAGGCGGCAGCGACGGCGACCCGGTATTTCGCGGCATGGCCGGTTCGCGCCTGAACATTCTGCTGGACGGTGAACAGATACTGGGCGGCTGTGGCGGTCGCATGGATCCGCCAACTGCTTACGTATTTCCCTCTTCCTACGACAAGATCACACTACTAAAAGGCCCTCAAACGGTACTGCACGGCCCTGGCAATTCAGCGGGCACGGTATTGTTTGAACGCAACCTTGCGCGTCGCAGCGATAAAGGTGCCGGTTTCGACGCTAGCGCAACGTTGGGCAGTTTTGGCCGAGCCGATGTGATGGGCGACGTGCACGGCGGTTCGCCCGACTGGTATGCACGCGGCATTTATACCGATTCGCATGCCGGCGATTACAGTGATGGCAATGGCATCAGCGTCCATTCCGCCTACTCGCGCTGGAGTGCCAATGCCGCTATTGGCTTAACCCCTAACGACGGCACACGCGTCGAATTGTCGATGGCCAAAAGCGACGGGCACGCAGCCTATGCCGACCGCTCCGTGGATGGATCGAAGTTCGCACGCGACAATGTCGGTCTGAAAGCGGACTGGCAAAATTCCAACCACGGTCTGCTGGGCAAAGTAGAAGCACAGCTTTTTCGCAACTACATTGACCATGTGATGGACAGCTACAGCCTGCGCGCGGGAAACCCTGCAGGCATGATGGCCGCAATGAATCCGGATCGCACCACAACGGGCGGGAGAGTTGTGGGCACGCTGAATTTTTCCGACGCAACACAACTCAAACTGGGTCTGGACACACAATCCAACATTCATACCGGCAGGAGCGGTGCCGCGCCCGGCTACATGGGCGATTACACCCTGCTGGCGCGTGTCGAAGATGCAAACTTCCAGAATCATGGATTGTTTGGGGAGGTTACCCATCACTATACCGAAGCAGCGCGCGTCATTGGCGGATTGCGCACGGATTGGTGGAAGGCACAGGACAAACGCGCCACTGTCGACATGATGGCCATGATAGCCAACCCTACCCAAAACCAATCGCGTCGCGATACATTGACCAGCAGCTTTATCCGCTATGAAAAAGATGTATCGGGTAATACCGGTACTTTTTATGCCGGCCTTGGACATACCGAACGCTTCCCGGATTACTGGGAACTGGTCAACAAAGAAACTGCCACAACCCGCAGCTCTTTCAATACCCGTCCGGAAAAAACCACCCAGCTTGATGTGGGGGTAACCTACAAGCAAGGCGAAATATCCGGCTCAGTCTCAGGTTTCTACAGCAAGATCAGCGATTTCATTCTGGTCGAGCAAGGCTGTAAAAATATGATGGGGGTGCTGACCGGATTGTCGAATAATTGTGGCGGGATGATCCCGACACCGACATCAATGACACGCAACATCAGCGCAACGACTTGGGGTGGTGAAGCCAGTGCTGCCTGGCAATTCGCGCCGCAATGGAAACTGGACGGTTCGCTGGCCTATGTTCGCGGCAGCAACGATACCGATGGCACCGCGCTGGCGCAAATTGCACCATTGGAGGGTCGTATCGGCGCAGCCTATGACAACGGGGTATGGAATGTCGGCGGCCTGCTGCGCATGGTTGCCGCACAGGATCGCTTCGTGGCAAACCAGGGCAACATCGCCGGACAGGATATCGGGCGTTCCAATGGATTTAATGTGTTGTCCTTAAATGCCGCTTGGCGCGCCAGCAAAGGCGTGCTGCTTAGTGCGGGCGTGGATAATTTAACCAACCAGACCTATGCCGAACATCTCAGCAAGGGCGGCATGGCGGTGTCCGGGTTCACCCAGACTACGCGTGTCAACGAGATGGGACGCAACCTGTGGCTGAAAGCGAACCTGAAAATCGATTGATGTCTGATTGGTTGAGATCACAAAAAAGCCGCCGGGAATATCCGGCGGCTTTTTTATTGGCACGTGCATCAGCAAAAAAACGGCCATACCATCCGCAGATTACACAGATTAACGCAGATTCTCATGCGTTTAACCGTTCGTGGTTGAGTAGTAATTTAGCACTGGGCTATCGTTCTTAATCAAAACTTAGTTGTTCCATCCGAGGTATCGAACCACTTGATGCATGCCTTTCGATACCTCAGGGCGAACGGCTCTGTACCAAGCAAACAGCATGGTGCTGCATCACCCAAAAGATGAAAAACTTAACGGGGTAATCTATGCGCTTAATCTGCGGACAACTGCTTCTGTGACTACGTCACCGACCAGTTTACTACGCCGCTGTACGCCGTCCCCAGCACCACTAAACCGAACACAATGCGATACCAGGCGAACACCACGAAGGTATGGTTCGAAATGAAGCTGATGAAGCTTTTTACCGCCCACATCGCCGCAATGAACGACGCGACGAAGCCCACTGCAAAAACCGGAAAATCCTCCGCACGCAGCAAACCCCAGTTCTTGTAAAGATCGTAGGCGGTCGCGGCAAACATGGTGGGAATCGCGAGGAAGAACGAGAACTCCGCCGCTGTCTTGCGCGACAGCCCAAAAATCATCCCGCCCATGATGGTTGCGCCGGAACGCGAAGTGCCGGGAATCATCGCCAGCGCCTGCGCAAATCCAACCTTGAGCCCATCCTGCCAGCGCATCTCGTCGACTGAATTTATACGCGGATGATAAGCACGCTTCTCCACGTAAAGAATGATGATGCCGCCCACGATCAGCGCGGTGGCCACGGTGATGGGGTTGAACAGCAATGCCTTAATCGTGGAATGAAACATCAGCCCCAGCACCGCCGCCGGCAGGAAACCGACGAACAGCATTGCGGCAAACCGCTGCGATGGCGCATCGCCGGACAATCCGACAATTATCTTCGTCAAACGCACGCGATAATCCCAGCATACCGCAAGGATGGCGGCAAGCTGAATCACGATTTTAAACACCTTGCTGGTTTCATCGTTATATCCAAGCAGATCGCCGAGAATAATCAGATGACCGGTGCTGGAGATAGGAAGAAATTCGGTTAGGCCTTCGACGATGCCGAGAATGGCGGCTTTAAGCAGCAGAGCAATATCCATGATGTTCCTGAAAGTAAGCCGCGATTATACCCGCACCTGACGAAGACCCGGACTGCCGATGCCGGTCAATAGCGCTTCGGCCCGCCGTAACTGTCATCGAACAGTGCGAACGGCGTGGTTCGTCCCACCAGCGTTTCAATCAGCATGAGCTCTTCGTCGCTGTGATTGACGAACGGCGCAGGCCGGATGCTGCCATCAGCCTGCACATAACGCGGCGCGTCATGATGCTTCGATTCGATAGTTTCGGTATTGGCCGGGTTAGCCAAAGCGCCAATCGCAGTTTTCCCGTAGCAAGTGCACACATAGGACAAATCGGGCTGCGCTTCGACATACAAGCCGGTGCCGCGAATGCCGATAGTAGTGGTGAGCGTTGTCAAATGATGGCGGCTTTTACCGAACACCGAGAGCAGCGCACCGGTAACGAGCCTGAGTCCGTCAACCAGCAAATTGTCGCCGGAAAGATGCAATTCGCTGTTCTCGCGCAGAAGGAATGCATCCTTACCGACCACAAAAATCGCCTGACTTCCGTAACCGGTAACCAGCGTATCGTTACTACCGATTATGGTGCCGGGGGTGGCAACTTGCCCGTTGACACGCAACTCGCCATTCAGGCTGTAAATAGATTGCCCTGCGGGAAGTGCGCGCGGCACATTTCCGAGCAAACCGGCTCGTGCAAAGGGAGATGCGGCAAGCAATCCAGTAGCCAGCATGCGCAACAGGAAGATGCGGCGGGTTTCGTCCATATCTTCAGCCATATTGATACCCCCTGAGATTGTCCCGGTTGCGACCAGAGTACAATACTTGCATGAAAATCCACAAGCAATGTCTGGTTGTTTGTTTGCTGGCTTGCACCGGAGCGGCGCAAGCGGATGCCACTTATATCGATGTAGAGCTTGCCGCCCGCCGCGACAATAATCTGGCGCGCGCTGAATTGGCGCATGACATATTCAGCGACAAGCTGCTGAATATGGGTGTGACAGCAACCCGCAGCATGTTGCTTACGCCCAACAGCGGCATTAGGTTCAGAGGCGGGCTGCACTTGTCGGAATATGCGAAATATACCAATCTTAATTTGGCATCTGCCAATCTCGGCATCAGCTATCGTATCCAGCCGGTATCGGGTTACACGGCACCGTGGATAGAACTGGGTGCCCTGCTGGAGTGGCAATCTTTCAATAACAGCGCTATCCGCAATGGCAAGCTGTTGGCGGTCGAAGCGATCGCCGGACAACGTTTTACCGACCGCATCGGTGCCCGTATCAGTATCGGTCACGAACAACGCCGGGCGGACAACACCAATATATTCGAGTGGCAACACCGCCGTATGTATGTCATGGCCGACTACAAAATTGGCCTGAACAGCACCCTGTACACCAGCTTGTCGCGCGACTTCGGCGATCAGGTTTTCACAACGACGCCGGATCTGGAATTGCGCGAATATTCCAAAGCGGTTGCCAAAGACCTAGTTTTCGGTACACGTTATGCCTATCGGGTGGAAGCCATAGCCAATACACTTGAATTGGGAGTGAGCAAGCCACTGAACTCATCCAACACACTGGACATCGGTCTGCGCCGTTTTCACGCGGATGCAGTCGCCGGTCACCGCTATGACGATACCGAATTGCACGCGAGCTGGCTTTATCGTTTCAGATAACAGGCTGATACGGCATCCGGCAAAACTTTCTTGAAAGCTTGAACCTGCCGGGTTCTGGGCACAGTTAAAGTTGTATTTGCGGAAATCAAGCCTTGCGGTAAATACTCGCCCCCTGCTGCACAAACTCGACCGACTTCGCTTCCATGCCTTTTCCCAGCGCTTCCTGTTCGGACACACCCTGCGTCGCAGCGTAGTCGCGCACGTCCTGGGTGATTTTCATCGAGCAGAAGTGCGGGCCGCACATCGAGCAAAAGTGTGCGACTTTGGCGGATTCCTTGGGCAGGGTTTCGTCGTGGAATTCACGCGCCTTGTCGGGGTCGAGGCCGAGGTTGAACTGGTCGTCCCAGCGAAATTCAAAGCGCGCCTTGCTCAGTGCGTTGTCGCGCACCTGCGCGCCGGGATGACCTTTGGCGAGATCTGCGGCGTGGGCGGCGATCTTGTAGGTGATGATGCCTTCTTTCACGTCGTCCTTGTCCGGTAAGCCCAGATGTTCTTTCGGCGTGACGTAGCACAGCATCGCGGTGCCGTACCAGCCGATCATCGCCGCGCCGATCGCGCTGGTGATGTGGTCGTAGCCGGGGGCGATGTCCATGGTGAGCGGGCCGAGGGTGTAGAACGGCGCTTCGTGACACCACTTGAGTTGCAGATCCATGTTCTCTTTAATCATGTGCATCGGCACGTGGCCGGGGCCTTCAATCATGGTCTGCACGTCGTGCTTCCATGCCACTTGGGTGAGTTCGCCGAGCGTCTTGAGTTCGCCGAGTTGCGCTTCGTCGTTGGCATCGTAGATCGAACCGGGACGCAGGCCGTCGCCGAGGCTGAACGCCACGTCGTAGGCCTTCATGATTTCGCAGATTTCCTCGAAATGGGTGTAGAGGAAACTTTCCTTGTGGTGTGCGAGACACCATTTTGCCATGATCGAGCCGCCACGCGACACGATGCCGGTCATGCGCTTCGCGGTCATCGGGATGTAACGCAGCAGCACGCCGGCGTGGATGGTGAAGTAGTCCACGCCCTGCTCGGCCTGCTCGATCAGGGTGTCGCGGTAGATTTCCCAAGTCAGGTCTTCGGCTTTGCCGTCAACTTTTTCCAGCGCCTGATAGATCGGAACGGTACCGATCGGCACGGGCGAGTTGCGGATGATCCATTCGCGCGTCTCGTGAATGTGTTTGCCGGTGGAAAGATCCATCACGTTGTCGCCGCCCCAGCGGATCGCCCAGGTCATCTTTTCGACTTCTTCCTGAATACTGGAACCCAAGGCGGAGTTGCCGATGTTGGCGTTGATCTTGACTAGAAAGTTGCGCCCGATAATCATCGGCTCGACTTCGGGGTGGTTGATGTTGGCCGGGATGATCGCGCGTCCACGGGCGATTTCGTCGCGCACGAATTCGGGGGTGATGACTTTCGGGATCGGCGCACCGAAGCGTTCGCCGTGGTGCTGGGCTTTCAGCAGTTCGGAAAGCCCCTCGGTCTTCTGGTTTTCGCGGATCGCGATGTATTCCATTTCCGGCGTGATGATGCCCTGCCGCGCATAGTGCATCTGCGTGACGTTAGCTCCCGCTTTTGCACGGCGTGGCGCGCGCTGCAGGTTGAAGCGCAAGGCCGCCAGCTCGGGATCGGCCAGCCGTTGCTTGCCGTAATCCGAACTCGGCGCGCTGAGTTGCTCGGTGTCGTTGCGCTCAGTAATCCAGCCTTCGCGCAACGGGGCCAAACCGGAGCGGATGTCAATTTTCACTGCAGGGTCGGTATAGGGGCCGGAGCAGTCGTACACATGGATCGGCGGATTCTGTTCTTCGCCCGCGCTGGTGTGGGTGGCAGCCTGCGAAATTTCGCGCATCGGCACGCGGATGTCCGGCCTACTGCCCTCGACATAGATCTTGCGCGAATTCGGCAGCGGCTGGATCGCCGCCGCATCGACATGCGCAGCGTCAGCAGTAAAAGCGGGGGCTAAAAATGGGGGATTGGCGTTCATTGTGATGCTCCTAAAATTCGGGAAGCATCGGAGAAGAGCTTCCCTTTACGGCATTACCCGTACAGGTTCAAAGGGTGTATCTCACTCCGCCACTTTCAGATACCGGCGAAGACCCCCAGCGAAGGATGCAAGTTACTGGAAATATGGGGGGAATGCAAGTTCGAGGGCTGGTATTTTGTCCTTATGGCTGCCCTGATCGCGATATCGTCGGCCGATGCAATCGAAAGATAATTCTTCCAAAATTCGCAGTGTGATGCCACGCTATTGATGAAGCGTGCAATGCCTGCCAAAGGCCTCCACTACGGCGCTAGGCAGCAGATGGATTTCATCTATATGCCACTCACCGCTCGCAATGCCGTCCCCCCTGTCGGTAAGAGCGTAGACATCCAAAAAATCCATGCCTGCGGCTAGAGACTGGCTCTTTAATGATGCATTAAATATCCGTATGAGTTGAATGAGTTTCCCGGCTGCGCTCTGATCCAGCGACTCCAAAGGAATGTTGGTGGCCGGCACGCCAGCCACTATTATTCTATGGCCGTAGCGTGCAGCTATAGCTGCGACATAGCCAAGGTACGCATCTATCGTAGATTGCATAATCTCAGCTAACGTTTTATCCGGGTACTTTTCCCCGGCCTTTATAATTCCCTCGTCATATCTGCAATCGATTTCGCCTATAGACAGCAGGATTGCAGCTTCACGGGGCAAGCGCGCCATGACTGCCTCGAATTTATGTTTGTATTTGTTTGGTTTGCCGTTACCCAGATGCCACTGTTTACAACCAAAAATTAATTCTGCTACGCACCGCATCTCTTCTTTTTTGTAGCAAACCACCGTTCCGTGTGCAGCCAAGGAGTGGCTTTCACCAATTACATGGAGTAGTTTAATACCCTGCGTTTGAAGATTTTTCTGATTGGATTGCTGCTGCTGCCAGAATAGAAGTTTATCAAGGTAGCGCCAGTAAACATGAATATTTTTGTACTTCAAATCGAACTTGCCCATAATCGGCAAAGACGCATGGAGCTTGCTCCTACACTGCTCAAAATTCCCCTCTAAATAATGCAGTATCGCCAAATTTATCGCCGCATCTAATCCGCTGTTAGCTGGTTTAAGGTCTAATGCTTTTTGATATATAACGGCTGCCTGCCCCAAGTCATCCAAATCATAGAGTGTATGACCCAAATTGCATAAAATTTCAGCATCCGGCTTGACCTGCAGCGCTCGTCTGTAGCTGGCCTCTGCCTCGTCTAGCCTACCCATGTCCTTGAGTATATTGCCAAGATTGTTATGCGCATCGGCTAAATCAGGCTTGATTTGTAACGCCCGTTGACAGCTGGCCTCAGCCTCGTTTAGCCGACCCAAAGCCAGAAGCGTGATACCCAAACTACTATGCGCCTGAGCATAGCCTGGATTAAGCTCCAGTGTCCGGCAATAACTTGCCTGCGCGGCATCAGGTTGCCCCAGCTCATTCAAAACGCATCCCAAACTGTAATGCACTTCAGGGGAGTTTGGATTAAGTTCCAAAGCACGGCGGCAACTTGCCAGCGCTTCATCGAGTTTGCCCTGATCCATCAGAACAATCCCGAGGTTATTGTGCGCCTCGGCATAGTCCGGTTTGATCGCTATCGCCCTGCGCAAGCTCGCAGCGGCTGCATCAAAAAGCCCCTGCTCCTTCAGGGAAGAACCCAAATTGTTGTGCGCATCGGCTAAATCAGGATTGATCTTAATTGCCCGGCGATAACTTGACTGTGCGGCATCGAATTGCTCCAAGTCGTCCAGAATACTACCCAAACTATTGTGGGCGTTTGCATAATCAGGTTTGAGTTCAAGCGCCCTGCGCAGGCTTTTCAATGCTGCCTCTATCTGCCCTTGCGACTGCAACATGACCCCAAGATTGTTGTGTACCTCGGCATCATTCGGGTTCAATTCCACCGCACGCCGCATCACTTTCACGCCGTCTTTGCCCTGATTTTGCATAGTCGCGCCCAGCAATTTCCAACCCCATGCCCAGTTCGGGTATATTTCAACCAGTAATTTTGTTTTTTCTTCCACCTCGGCAAAACGAGCCGATCTGAACAACGCGAGTATTTCTTCTACAACGGTATCCGCAGGCTGCCTCTTATTGCCGCGACCATTTTTCGCGCGCTGCCGCAATTGCTGCGCTTGCGGTGATTGTATGCCGCGTTTTATCGCATCTTCAATCAGTAGCAGCGCATCCTCGTAATGCCCCATTTCCAGCAGGCATTCCGTCAGCGTCAGCCAATATTGGTCTACCGATGGTTCTGCTTCCCATGCGGTTTGCAAATATGGCAAACCCTTCTGCGCCTGCCCGAGCTGCATGGCCATCAACCCAAGATTATGGTTCGCATCAAGATGCCGCCGATCAACTTGCAATACCCGGCGATACAATTCTTCAGCCTCGGCAAACCGGCCGACCTGGTGGTGCGCAACAGCTTGTTTGAATGTTTCGTTAAGCTCCATCTCTTTACCCGGTTTCATCGTTTGATTCGAGAAAATCACCACCCGGCAACCACGAACTAAATATCTCGGCTACTAAAGCTAAGGGAAGATGCGTTGAGTTGAAATGATAACACCACGGGCCGAGCACTATGTTCTTGGAATAGAGCCCCCGCAGGATGACAACATCCATGCGAGGCAAGTGACTATTTTGTCTGACTAGACAGGGCGGACAGTTGCTGCGTGAGATAGCTACTGGTCTGGCTCATGCTGGCCATCGCGACATCCAGTGCGGTAAACTGTTTGCGGTATTGGGCTTCAATGCTTGCCAATCTGCGGTTTAACACATCCCGCTGATTGCTGATATCCTTGATGCTTCGGTTGGTACCGTCGGTCACCGCTGCAATTGCCCCCGAGCTACTGAGGAAGCTGGTTATCAACAGATCCAGTTGGTAAGCATATCCTTGTGAAAAACTCACCGTTCCACGACTGCTGGCTGCACCGCCTGAAATTAGCACTTTTAATCCTTGCGCATTACCTGAAGCACCGGTGAGATTCTGTCCGGAACCACTACCCGCAGCCCCATCAAAGGTTCCGGCTACATCTACACCTGTGGTACTGGTTGGTGCGGCACCGAGCAAATTAGTTGCGCCATTACCGCCGACGCTCACACTTGAGGTTGAGCCGTAACGGTTGGAAGTCAACGTCATGGTTCCGCCCGACTGAGTTACCGCCACCGAAACCCCCGCGCTCGACAAGGCGGATATACCGTTGATTCTGGCCTGCACTTCAGCCGCCAGTGCCGCTGCGCTGGCATAAACGCCCGGCGACAAAGTAGCTGTAGCCGGTATTCCGTCTATTGTCGTGCTCAGGGTATCGTTTACCCCGGCTGTAATAGTAAGCCCTGCCACGGCAGAACCGACCATACCTCCCTGAGTGGCAAGTTGTGTAACATCTAGCAAGTAAGTTCCCGCTTTGGTATTGGAGGTCGAACTGACATAACTCACCAGACTATCGGAAGCCTTGCCAGTCGCGGAAAACACTGCGGCAAGATCAACCGGATTAGAGGCTAAAGCAGTTTGCAGCTTGGCGGAATCAAGGGCCAGTGTACCGTCCTTCTGGAGGGTAATGCCGACTTGTGAAAGATTGGTATAAGTCAGGTTGCCGGTCAGCGAACGTCCCAGCAACGACCGTATCTGGCTCTGAATGGTACGCACCGAGGCATCACCCTGAAGAATGCCGGCCTTTTTGGTTGCGGGATCGTACGACGACGAATCTTTGAGCGTCTTGGCAAGATCGTTATAGCCTTTGATAAAGGCTTCGACCGCCGTCGTTACCCCGGAACTGTCCTGTGCCACAGAAACAGTACTGGTTCCGATCTTGAGCGCATTCAGGGTTACACCCGGAATTACATCGGTCAGTGTGCTGTTCGTTTTACTCACAAATACGCCGTTGACCGTCAATTCGGTATTCTGCGCAACCAAAGTTTGCTGCATGTTTTGCGTAACGCCTACTGCACCGGTCGGATCATGGGAAAGCAGCGAAGAAACCGTCGCATCGCCGCTCACACTAATTTTGAGACTATTGCTCAAACCGGCATTATCGGAAGACAACACCAAACGATAAGGCGAAGCGCCTCCATCGTTAACGATAGAAGCAGTAACGCCAATTTTCGCGGTATTGATGGCATCGCGGATACCGGTCAAGGAATTGTTGGTCGCGTCAATAGTGACCGTTTTTACGCCATTGCCATTACTGACAAAGCTCGAAGCGCTATAGGTTCCGCCAGTACCTGTAGCGGGAACATATGGCGCGAGCGTTCCGGTGACGGTACCAAAATCGAATGTCAGCGTGGTTGATCCACCCAGACCAATTGCCGTCGAGGTACTGGTTTTGCCTGCCGCCACCAGTTTTTGTGATTGCGCTATTTTGCTGATGTCGAGCGCATAACTGCCTGCCACGGCTATACTGGATGCCGAAGCTGTAGCGATGGTGGTATCGCTGGAAGTAGCCTTGAGCGACTGAAATTTTGTCGGATCGCTCAACCCCTGCACCGAGTTCTGAAATGACGACAACGCGCCGCTCAAGGTACCGTAAGCTGATAACTTGGCTTGAAAAGCAGCCTCCTTCGTGGCAAGGTTTGTCAGCGGCTGCGCCTCGACCGCCATCAACTTGGTGACAATACCGTTGACATCGAGTCCTGAACCGATACCCGGAGATGAAATTGCCATGATTTACTCCTAACGGGCATAACAAGTTGCCAGCCCTGATAATAAAACTCGTCATGCCCGTTTCCCCCTATCCAACTTTCCCCCGCAAGCGGGAGAAAGGGCAAACGAACCGCTGCGCGAATTTCACATTAACCAATCACCCTGAATTCATTACACAAAGCATTATAGGGCGCATAGATAAGCACCCTATAAGATTACTGCCGTTTTGTAAAAATATCGAAGCCGGTAATCCGGTGCTATGTGTGCATTTTACGCTTTAATCTTGATCAGCAGCCCCTGAAACTTGTCCAGCGCCTGCGCGATCGCCACCATCTCCTTGGACGGCAACTGGCGGATCACCTCGTTGGTCTGCGTGTCGATCACTTTCACATTGGTC